>JAGHZR010000018.1 GCA_017745295.1 Novosphingobium sp. | reverse complement strand
GCAGTACCAGGACGGCTTCATCACCCAGCAGGAAAAGTACAACAAGGTGATCGACGCCTGGAGCCGTTGCGGCGACCAGGTGGCGAACGCCATGATGGAAGACCTGAAGGCACAGCCGATCGATCCCGAGACGGGCCGCATGGCCCAGATCAACTCGATCTACATGATGAGCCACTCCGGTGCGCGTGGTTCGCCGGCGCAGATGAAGCAGCTGGGCGGTATGCGCGGCCTCATGGCCAAGCCGTCGGGCGAGATCATCGAAACCCCGATCATCTCGAACTTCAAGGAAGGTCTGACCGTTCTTGAATACTTCAACTCGACCCACGGCGCCCGTAAGGGTCTGGCCGACACCGCACTGAAGACGGCGAACTCGGGTTACCTGACCCGCCGTCTGGTCGACGTGTCGCAGGACTGCGTCGTCGTGATCGAGGATTGCGGCACCGAGCGCGCGCTGGAAATGCGTTCGATCATTCAGGGCGGTTCGACCATCGCCTCGCTTGCCGAACGTATCCTGGGCCGCACCCTGGCCGAGGACATCGTCAACAAGGAAGGCGCTGTCATCGCCGCCAAGGGCCAGCTCCTCGACGAAGCCGCCGTGGCTGCGATCGAGGCGACCGGCCTGCAGGCTGCCCGCATCCGCTCGCCGCTGGTCTGCGAAGCCCAGTCGGGCGTCTGCGGCAAGTGCTACGGTCGTGACCTCGCCCGTGGTACTCCGGTCAACATCGGTGAAGCCGTCGGCGTTATCGCCGCACAGTCGATCGGTGAACCGGGCACCCAGCTCACCATGCGTACCTTCCACATCGGCGGCGCCGCGCAGCTCAACGAAACCAGCCATCTGGAATCGATTGCTGACGGTAAGGTCGAGTATCGCGACATCCCGACGATCGTCGACAAGCGCGGTCGCCGCCTGTCGCTCGCCCGCAACGGCGAGATCGTGGTCTACGACAGCGAAGGCCGCGAGCGCGCAATGCACCGCGTGCCTTACGGTACGGTGCTGCTCCACACGGACGGCGCTTCGGTGAAGGAAGGCGAACGCCTGGCCGAGTGGGATCCGTTCTCGCTGCCGATCATCACCGAAACCTCGGGCGTGGTGAAGTATCAGGACCTGATCGACACCCGCACGCTGACCGAGCAGGTCGACGATGCGACCGGCATGACCAGCCGCGTCGTGACCGAAGACCGTTCGTCGCGCAGCGCGAAGAAGAAGGAAGACCTGCGTCCGCGCATCACGCTTCTGGACGACTCTTCGGGTGAAACCGCGCGCTACATGATGGCGCCGGGTACCACGCTCTCGGTCGAGGACGGCCAGACCGTCGAAGCCGGCGACATCATCGCCCGTGCTTCGCGCGAAGCCGCCAAGACCCGCGACATCACCGGCGGTCTGCCGCGCGTTGCCGAACTGTTCGAGGCCCGCAAGCCGAAGGACAACTCGATCATCGCCAAGGTCTCCGGCCGCATCGAGTTCGTTCGCGACTACAAGGCCAAGCGCAAGATCGCGATCATCCCGGAAGAGGGTGATCCGGTCGAGTACCTGATCCCGAAGAGCCGCGTGATCGACGTGCAGGAAGGCGACTTCGTCAAGAAGGGCGACAACCTGATCTCCGGTTCGCCCGATCCGCACGACATTCTGGAAGTCCTCGGCGTCGAGGCTCTGGCAGAATACCTCGTCGCGGAAATCCAGGAAGTCTACCGCTTGCAGGGCGTGAAGATCAACGACAAGCACATCGAGACGATCGTTCGTCAGATGCTGCAGAAGGTCGAGATCACGGCCGGTGGCGACACCACCCTGCTGCCGGGCGAACAGGTCGACTACGAGGAAATGTTCGAGATCAACAGCAAGCTTCCCGAGGGCAAGCAGCCCGCGGAAGGCAAGCCGGTACTTCTCGGCATCACCAAGGCGTCGCTGCAGACCCGCTCGTTCATCTCGGCGGCGTCGTTCCAGGAGACCACCCGCGTGCTCACGCAGGCGGCTGTCGAGGGCAAGAAGGACTCGCTCATCGGCCTCAAGGAAAACGTCATCGTCGGCCGCCTCATCCCGGCGGGTACCGGCGCCGGCATGAACCGCGTCCGCGTGGCGGCCTCCAGCCGCGACGCTGCCCTGCGCGCGTCCTACCGCCGCATGCAGGAAGCCCTGATCGCCGCCAACACGGCGGAAGAAGAGCACGCAGCCGAACTGGCCCAGGGCCCGGAAGCCGCGATCGGCAACGATCCGCTCGCCGCGGTCGAAGGTGAAACCCATGGCCTGGACGCCGATGCCGGCGATTACCTGATCAAGGGTGATGAGGAAGGCGAGGCATAAGCCTTAGACCTCCCGCCTGACAGGCACACGAAAGGCCCCGCCGGAGCGATCCGGCGGGGCCTTTTGCTTTCCGCTTCGATGGGCGGCTTACGCTGCTCGACCGGCGACATGGCCTGCCCGCGCTGCCACAGGCATAGAAGCGTCACCTTCCGTTCTTCCCGCAAGGCTGGTTTCAGATGGGCAACCCCGAGTCCAAGTTCGTACCGGCCGCGATGGCCTCGGTCATCGCCATGGCTGCGTTCGCAGTCTGGTCCAGCCTTGCGGGGTTCGGCGGGTTCGTCTGAAGGTTTAAGTGAAAAGCAGGGGAGCATAGCCCCCCTGCACCCCCGGTACTGTCCGGCTTGCGCCCTGCCCTGTCGCTCGGTGCGCTCATGGCGAACGGAGTTGGGAATGGCTGCGCCGCTTCCCCTCCTCTCGTCACCCGCGAGCGTAGCGAAGCAATCCAGAGCGGCGCGAGACCGACTCTGGATTGCTTCGCTACGCTCGCGGGTGACGGATTGGGATCAGGCTTCTGGCAGGCGCCCGGCACGATAACCGTAATAAAGCCCGGTCCCCACCAGCGTCGCGATCAGGCCGACCAATACGGCATCCCAGATCATCAGGCCCCAGACCACCGCCAGGGGCTTACCCAGCGCAATGACATGGTTCCAGTGATGGACTGGCTGAAGCACGGCAAAGACCGGCCCGGTAAAGAGCACCATGCGGAGAGCCTGGCCCCAGCCGTTCCGGTAGGCATCCTTCAAGCCGCTGGTCCGGTCACCCAGCAGACCGCCGATCATCAGAACCATACCCGGCAGGCTGACGAGAAAGAGAAACGCCGAAAGCGCTAGTTCCCCCGCAGGCGGCAGGCGCAAGTCGAAGAGACCGGGGATCGAGCACAGCACCTGCACGAGGAAACCGAGCAGCACCTGCGTCCAGCCGATCCCGGCAAGGCTCCAGAACCGCGCACCTTCCGCGCGGTTGGCCCAGAGGCGTGCGGCCAGCAGGATCGAAAGCACCAACCCCGCCACCTTGATCGACCCCAGCGACATCCGCGCCGGAGCGGAACCGAACGCCGCAAAGGCATCGTGGCTCACGAACATGCCGAGACGGATCTCGACGACATGCTGCGCGAACTCCGGCAGCACCGCGAGCGCGGGAACGATCGGCGCCAGCTTCCACAGCATGACGCCGTCACGCAGCGAAGCGAGGAAAGCCCGTGCCTCCCCGCCCAGTCGCTGGCTTAAATTCATTCGGCGAGAATCATTCGGCCGCCTGAGCCTGCGCCTCGTTCGCCGCTTCGATTTCGGCAGCCTTGGCCTCGACCAGCTTGACGATATGGTCGAGCATGTCCTCGGACTGGACGACGTGGTCGCTCACGCCGGAAAGATAGACCATGTGCTTGCCGTTGCCGCCGCCGGTCAGGCCGATATCGGTCTCGCGCGCCTCGCCGGGGCCGTTGACGACGCAGCCGAGCACCGAGAGCGAGAGCGGAGTCTTGATGTGCTGGAGACGATCCTCCAGCGCCTCGACCGTGCGGATCACGTCGAAACCCTGACGCGCGCAGGAGGGGCAGGATACAACGCGAACGCCGCGCGTGCGCAGGCCGAGCGCCTTGAGCATTTCGAAACCGACGCGCACTTCCTCTTCCGGCTCGGCCGAGAGCGAGACGCGCAGGGTATCGCCGATGCCGGACCACAGCAGCATGCCCATGCCGATCGAGGACTTCACGGTGCCGCCGATCAGCCCGCCCGCCTCGGTGATGCCGAGATGCAGAGGGCAGTCCACCGCTTCGGCCAGCCCCTGATAGGCGGCGACGGCGAGGAACACGTCGCTGGCCTTCACCGCCACCTTGTATTCGTGGAAGTCGTGATCCTGGAGCAGCTTGATGTGATCCATCGCCGATTCGACGAGCGCTTCGGGGCACGGCTCGCCATACTTCTCCAGCAGGTCCTTTTCGAGGCTGCCGGCATTGACGCCGATGCGGATCGCGCAACCGTTGGCCTTGGCGGCGCGGACGACTTCGGCAACGCGGTCGTTGGAGCCGATATTGCCCGGATTGATGCGCAGACAGGCGGCACCGGCATCGGCGGCCTCGAGGGCGCGCTTGTAGTGGAAATGGATGTCGGCGATCAGCGGCACGCGGGCAGCGCGGACGATCTCCTTCATCGCCGCGGTGCTCTCCACGTCGGGGCAGGAGACGCGGATCAGGTCCGCCCCGGCATCCTCGCAGCGGCGGATCTGGTCGATCGTCGCCTTGGCGTCGGACGTGAGGGTGTTGGTCATGGTCTGCACCGTGATCGGGGCATCGCCGCCGACGGGCACATTGCCGACCATGATCTGGCGGCTCTTGCGGCGCTCGATATCGCGCCAGGGACGTACGGATGACATGCCGCCCCTATAGGCCTTTGCGGTGACGGTTTGAAGCACGATTGCGCGTAAAGGGCATCAGCCTTTCGGCTTTCGACGAAGGCACGAAACGCCCCGGCGGGCGCATTTGCCGTTTTGCCCGCGATGACGTCATTCTGGCGTGCAGAGAAGACATCCGAAAGTCCGCCATGAAGAGCATCCTGCTGAGCCTGTCCCTCGCCTCCGCCATCCTTGCCGGAACCGCTGTAGCCGCTCCATCTTCCGCACCGCCGCCCTGCCCCGCCGTGGCGCCGGACGGCAACGATGCCGCCGCCTGCAAGCTCGCGGACCTGCTGGAACGCATGTTCATCACACCGGAACAAGGCGCCCGCTACGCCGCCAGCCTGCGCGCGGCGGTCGGTGCAGGGCGCTACACCCAGCTATCGAAGGACGACGCCGCCAAGGCGATGACTGCCGACCTCCAGGCCACCGCGCCGGACGGACACTTGCGCGTCTGGGCGGTCGAACCAGAAGCCCCGTCGCAAGGCGCTGCCCAAGGCCCGGCCCGCGCACCGATTCCGAAGCTCGAACAGTCCGGCTGGATCACGCCGGGCGTGGCCTATATCCGCATCAACGAATTCCCCGACGACACGGCGACGACGCAGGCCATGGCCGCCTTCATGGCCGATCACGCCACCGCAAGGGCGCTGATCTTCGACTTGCGCACCCATCACGGTGGCGGCTTGCAGCAGATGGACGTCATGCTGCCCTGGCTCTTCGCCAAGCCGACGCGGCTGGTGACGATGGAAAGCCCGCGCGCCGCCGAGCAGGAGCTCGGCTCGCCGCTGGGCGACACGCCCTCGTTGAAGCCCGTGCCCGACGACCGCATGGTCCGGCGCGAGCACTGGGTCACGCCGAACGCCGACCCCCGGCTGCGCGGGGCCAAAGTCTATCTGCTCACCGGCCCCCGCACCGCTTCCGCTGCCGAGCATTTCGCCCTCGCCATGAAGATCACGCACCGCGCGACGCTGGTGGGGGAGCCGACCGCCGGGGCCAACCATTTCGGTGGACAGGTCGATCTGCCCGGCGGGCTGGCGGTGTTCCTGCCGGTCGGGCGGACTTACGATCCTGCCACCGGCAAGGACTGGGAGGGCGACGGCGTGGCGCCGGATGTGGCCGTACCCAAGGAACAGGCGCTGGAATGGGCGCTGACCGACCTCGGCCTGCCTAAAGCCGAGGCAAAGGCGCTATCGGATTCGCACAAGCCGACACTGCCGATGGAGCGCCGCCAGCGACGCTAGAGGCACCCGCAAGCCCGGCGCCCGTCACATCATCCGGGCGTAGAGAAACTCGTCGTCCCGCTGGTCGCCGACCATGAAGTAGATATCCGCGACTTTGCCAAAGCCGTAGCGGGCGTAGAACTTCTGCGCGCCTTCGTTGCCGCTCCACACGGAGAGCTGCACCTCGTCGGCGGCCTGCTCGCGGGCGATCTCCATCGCCCGGTCCATCAGCGCCGAACCGATCCCGCGTCCGGTGGTTTCCGGATCGGTGTAGAGTTGCTTGAGTTCGATCACCGCCTGCCCTCGCGCATGCTCCGGCCAGCCGCAGGCCAGCACGAGCTTGCAGAACCCCAGCAGCCTGCCCTCTTTCTCGGCAAGCAGTACCCGCATGGTGGGATCGGCGATCTCCTTGGCCACCTTCTCTTCGCCATGCGATTCCGCGAGGAAATTGCGCAGGTCCTCGGGCGTATACATGTACCCGAACTTGGCGACGAAACTGCGGGTGCCGAGATCGGCCAGCGCGGCGGCATCGGCGGGGGCAGCGAAACGCAGGTTCATCACAGTTCCTTGGTCATGCACATAGAGAAGGGATCGTGCTCGTAGCTGCCGAAAGGCGGGCATTCCACGAAACCCTGTGCACGGTAGAGGCCGTGGGCGGCGTGAAACGGCTCAGGCCGCCCGGTTTCGAGGCTGACGCGGGTATAGCCGCGCGCGCGGGCTTCCTCGATCAGACGCAGCAGGATCGCCTTGCCCACGCCCCCGCCGCGATAGTCGGGCGCGGCGCGCATCGACTTGAGTTCGCCATGCCCGTCATCCAGATGCTTGATCGCCCCGCAACCGACGACGCGCTCGCCGTCCCAGGCCGAGAAGAACGTCACGTCCGGCTGGCGCAGACGCTCGGCGGGCATCGCATGGATGCTCTCGGGCGGCGACCACTGGCGCATCTCATCGAGATGGAACTGCAGCAGGTCGAGCACCCGGCGGTCGGTCAGATCGTCCTCGACGATCGTGAGGCTGAGGGTCATTGCGGGGTCCCGGAAAACTTGTTCGCCTTGCGGCGGCCCATGCGCATGCCCGCTTCCAGCCGTGCGCGCAATTGGGTGTAATAGTCTTCGAGGAAAGCGCGCTCGTCGTTCCAGCCGTCGCTGCGGCCGATCTTGTGGGCGATGGTCTGGTAGACGCTCTCCAGCGACTGCGCGCGGTCGTCGCGCAGCACCCGTTCGAGCGCCTGCAATTCGTATTCGCCGTAAACCGCCAGTTCGGCTTCCTCGAAGCGGTAGCCGCGCCGGGCGGGCGCTTCGGCATGGTGCTCGCCGCGAGACTCCGCCGCCCGCTCGCGGCTGACCGAAAGCGCGGCCTCCAGCTTGCGGCGCGGGCGCTCCACCACCCAGGTCCCGGCGATCACGTCGCCCGCGCGCAGGGCGTCGCGGTTGAACAGCGGGAACAGCAGGAAGATCGCGAACCAGCCCGCCGCCGCCAGCCAGCCCATGCCGCTGTCGGCACCCGCCTGCACAATGAAGATGATCGGCAGGAACAGTTCGACATCGCGTAGCAGGTTGCGGGCGATCACCATCTCGGCGGTGAGGCGGCCGCCGTCGCGGGCAGCGATGCGGATGCCGGAGATCCGCTTGCCCGGCGTCGCGCCGCGCGGGCCGAGTTCGAAGAACAGAAAATAGGCGTTCCGGAACAGGAACATGATGACGATCCAGACGATCACCAGGAACTGCAGCGCATGGCCGAGCGCATTCTGCTGTCCGATCTGGTGCTCGAAAGCCGCCACGCCCCCCGCCATCAGGATCAGCGCCATCGTGGTCAGCCCGATCAGCAGCGATATGAACGTGAGATCAAGCAGCAGCGCCCCGACGCGCGAGCCACGGCTGCCGACGGTGACGGGCACCGAGATCCCCTCGGGCGTCGTCAGCACCCGGTCGCGCGAGCGGTGCCTCCGCCTCATGCCGCCCTCACTTTTCCGAGATTCCCGCGAAAGGCGAAGAAATAGGCGCACCACAGCGAGAGCATGAAGCCGCCGATGACGAAGCGCCCGAACGTCTGGTCCACCATCTGCCGCGCGAAGCCTTCGAGCAGCGCGGCGACGATCAGCATCAGCACCACGCCGGTCATCACCAGCGCCGAACGGCGGCCCGCCTCCGACGCGGCCTGAAGGATCGGCCGGTTGCCCGGAAAGGCCAGGGCCCGGCCGATATGCAGCCCGGCGCCCCCGGCAAGCAGGATCGCGAAAAGCTCGGTCGTGCCGTGGACCGCCAGCCAACCCGCGAAATCGACGAGCAGCCCGGCGCCGCTGTAGAGCCAGAGCATCGCCCCCAGCGAGGCCATATTCTGGACCAGCAGCATCAGCGAAGGCAGTCCGAATGCGAAGCCGAGCGCGAAGGCGAGGATCGAGACTTGCGCATTGTTGCTGAACAGCTGGGCGGCGAAGACGCTCATGCCGGGCCGGTCAGCCTCGCCGAACAGGGTCCCGCGCAAGGCCTGCGGCGTGGCGCCGGGCACCCGGCTGCCCGCCATGTCGCCGCCGACCAGCGCGTGATACCAGTTCACGTCGTGCGCCACGAGCAGCCAGCCCACCGCGACGCCCGCGATCATGACCGCCAGCGCCACCGTCAGGTCGATCCAGATCGCCCGGACCGCCGCGCTCCAGCCGCCGCCGAGGAAGCCGCGCAACCAGTCCCACAGCGAGGTGCGCGGGCCGTAGACAACGAACCACGCCCGCTGCACCAGCACTTCGAGATAGGCCAGCGTCGCCGCGTCGAGCGAGGTCTCGCGGGCGATCGACAGGCTGGAGGCCACCGTGCGGTAGAGGCCGGGCAGCGCCAGCAGGTCCTCGTCGGACAGACGGCGCAACCGGCCTTTCTCCATGCGGGTGACGATCGCTTCCAGCCGCTGCCAGTCGGCCTCGCGCTCCAGACGGAAGCGGTCGGAGCGCAGCGCGGCGCTCTCGATGGCGGAGACGGAATTAGGAAGGCTGGCAGCGTTCATCCGATCGCTCCCGATCGCTTGATTTCGAGATAGGCGTCGATCAGGCGGGTGCCGATCGTGTGATAGGGCGCCTCCACCACGTCGACGCCGAGCTGTTGCAGCTTCTTCGTCACCAGCGCGCGCTGGCGCAGCAGGGTGTCGGCGGAAACCGCCATGGACAGGGTTTCGAGATCGTCCGGCGCGGCACCGGAGATCGCCTCCAGCTCGTCGTCGGCCATCGTCACGAACAGCACGACATGGCGCGAGACCAGTCGGCCGATCGATTCGATCATCAATTGCGCGCTCGTGGGATCGGTGAAGTCGGAGAACACCACGATCAGCGAACGGCGTTGCAGACGCGCCGCCAGAGTCGCCAGTGCGAGCGTGAAGTTCGGCTCCTCCGAGCGGTATTCCAGCCCCGCCGCCGCGCGTTGCAGGCGGAAGAAATCGCGCGAGGCAGTGACGAACGGCGTCGTCACTTCGGGCCGCGCCGCGAAGCCGAACAGCGAGACCCGGTCCCCGCCCTTCAGCGCGACATAGCTCGTCGCCAGCGCCGCCGAAACCGCGCGGTCGAGCCGGGGCATGCCCTGGATCGGCTCGCACATTGTCTGGCCGCAATCGAAGGCGAAGACGATCTGGTTGTTGCGCTCGGTCTCGTATTCCTTGGCATAGAGGTGGACGTGGCGGGCCGAGCTTTTCCAGTCGATCCGGCGGCGGTCCATGCCCGGCTGGTACTCGGCCAGCGATTCGAACTGGGTGCCCTCGCCCCGGATGCGGCGGGCGATCAGGCCGAACTGCGCGTCCTTGAGGAACGTCTGCAAGGCGGGCGAGCGCACCGCGGCAATGTTCGGCCAGACCCGCACCTCCTTGCCGAGATCGCCCCGGAACTGCCGCGCGCCAAGGCCCAGCGGCCCGGTCCAGCGCAGCCAGGTTCCCGCGATCCGCCCGGTGCCGCGCCGCGAGGCCCGCAAGGTCAGCGCGCCGCGCCAACCCTTGTCGCCAAGCGCCAGCGGCAGGCTCGCGCGGCCACCCGGCGCAAGACGCGGATCGCATTCCAGCGCCAGCTCGACGCGCGAGGCGCGCGTGCCCGAGAGAGCCAGCGTGGCGGTCACTTCGAACGGCGCCCCCACTTCGACATCGCCCGGCATCGCAACGTTGAGATCGCCCAGTCGTCCCGCCAGCAGCGCATCGACGACGATCAGCGCCAGCACCAGCAGCCCGAAGACCGGCGCCGCGATCCAGGCCTCGGGCCGGGTCGCGCCGATCACCAGCGCGACCGGCGCGGCCAGCGCCAGCAGCCCGGCCGCGCGCGCGGTGGGAACCAGAGGGGCGAAGCGCAGGCTCATGACGCTTATCTAGGTGCCTCGGTCTGCTCGACGAGCTGGGCCACCAACGCCTCGACCTGCTTGCCCTCGATCTCGGCGGCCGGGCTGAGCAGCAGGCGATGGCGCAGCACCGATCCGGCCAGCGCCTTCACATCGTCCGGCACCACGTAGTCGCGGCCTTCCAGCGCGGCGCGGGCGCGGGCGGCACCGGCCAGCAGCACCGCCGCGCGCGGGCTGGCGCCGCTGGCAAGGTCCGGACTCTCGCGGGTGGCGCGCACGAGGCGCACCACGTAGTCGGTCACGCTCTCCGCCAGCGTCACTTGCGCGACGCTGCGCGCGGCGGCCTCGATCACGGCATGGCTGGCCACGGCTTCCACGCCGCAGTCCGCCGGGCTGGGCGCGCCGCGATTCTCGCCGAAGCGGGAGACGATGCGCAGTTCCTCCTCGAAGCTGGGGTAATGCACGTCCACCTTGAACAGGAAGCGGTCGAGCTGCGCTTCCGGCAGCGGATAGACGCCCTGGCTCTCGATCGGGTTCTGCGTCGCCACCACCATGAACTGCGGCGGCAGCGGATGGGCGGTGCCGTCCAGCGTAACCCGGCGCTCCTGCATGGCTTCGAGCAAGGCGGCCTGGGTCTTGGGCGGGGTGCGGTTGATTTCGTCGGCCAGCAGCAGGTCGCAGAAGATCGGGCCGTGAGTCAGGGTGAACTGGCTGGTCTGGAAGTTGAACAGGTTGGAGCCGAGGATATCGCCCGGCATCAGGTCAGGCGTGAACTGGATGCGGCCGAAGTCCAGCCCGAGGGTCGCCGCGAAGCACTGTGCGAGGAAGGTCTTGGCGGTGCCCGGAGGCCCTTCGAGCAGCACATGCCCGCGCGCCAGCAGGGCGATCAGCAGGTGCTCCACCGTCTCGTTCTGGCCGACCACCGCCTTGGCGATCTGCGCACGGATGCTTTCGGCCAAAGTAGCGACCGATGCCAGATCGACGGCGAAGTCGGGGGTTGGAACATCGTTCATCGAGTCAGCATCCTTTCGAGCGCGTGAAGATCGCGCGCAGCCTTGACGAGGTCATGCGGTCGCCGCGTCCGCCGGAGGCGCGCGGCAATCGCGGAAAAAGGTTCGGCATCGGCCTTCCGCGAGGCGAGCGCGCGGTCGATCGCGGCATCGGCTTCCTCGGGCGGCAGCGTGCGCGGCAATGCGAGGGCATGGACGAGCCGGTCGCGGGCATGGTCGGCATAAGGCCCGCCGATCAGATGGAGACGGCGCGAGCGGCGCACCAGCCCGGCGGCATTGGCCACCAGCGCGCCCTTGCCGAAAGCGATCGCCCGCTCGGCGGCGAGCGGCGGCCCGAAGCGCAGAAACGCCCGCCATCCCAAGACCAGCGCGGCCAGCAGCAGGCAGAGCGTGGCCGCGAGGAATGGCGGGGTGAAGGCCAGCGTCAGCAGGTTCTGCGCGCGGCCGAAGCCGTTCAGCGTGAGGTCGAACGTGATCGGGCCGCCCGGTTCGACTTCGCTCGCAGTAACCAGTGCATCGATCAGTTGCGCGGAACGGCGATCCGCCATGCCCCAGTTGTCGAGCAGGTCGGGTTCGAAAATCACCACCAGCGGATAGAGTTCGTGGTCCTCGGGATCGCTCTGCATGGAGCCGAGTGCGGCGTCCTCAAGCGCCGGATAACTGCCGCCGTCGTCGATGAAGGCAGCGAGAATCCGTCCATCCTGCTCCGCGACGAGCGGGACCAGCGTATCGCCCTTGGCCGATTGCAGGTACTTGCGGCTGGGCAAAGTCCCGCCGAGACCGAAGCCCTGCCAGTGCGCGGGCTGGCCATTGGCATCGACATCGCCCTGAACCAGCGTCACATCGTCGAGAAAGCCCTTCCACTGGAGCGGATAAGTACCCTCGACATTGACCCAGCCGGACTTCGCGCCCTTCTGTTCGCTACTGGCAGGAATCGCCAGCCACTTGGGCGCGATCACCAGGGTCGGGCCGATGTAGCGCCGCTTCGAGACGATCTTCTCGATATCCTTGCCGTCGGCCCCGGCAGGCGGGGTCAGCACCAGCAGGCCCGGCTTGTCGAGCAGCCCGGCATTGCGCGCGCGGACAATCGGATGACCACGCTTTTCGAGATAGGCGGCCATGGCAGCATAGCCGTTGAGCCCCCGCCCTTCGGCATGGGCCTGCCCGTTGTTGGTCGAGCCGAACCCGGTCCCGGTGCCGATCATCCACAAAAGCGCCACGAACAACGCCGAGCCGATCAGCACCAGCGCCAGCACCGCCCATCGCGAGAAGGGATTGGCGCCCACGGCCACACTTGCCGGATTCGCGCTGGCCGGATTCGCGCTGGCCGGATTCGCGCTGGCCGGATTCGCGCCGCTCATGCGCGCAACTCGATGCGGGCGAAGCGGGCATAGGCCTCGCGCGCGGCAGTCCAGTCTCCGGAGTCGAGATCGCGCAGGGCGAAGCGGCTGCGTTCGACACGGGTGGCGATCGTCGCGAAAGCCTCGCGCCCGCTGTCGGGCAGCATCGGCAGCACCGAGATCTCACGGGCGGTGCTGGCGGGGTGGAGCCAGTCCGGCCGGGCATCGCGAATCTGCCCGACACTGCGGCGCAGCAGGAGATGGGTCGCCTCGGCAAACCGGCCTTCGCGGGCGAGGCGGTCGGCATCCTCCAGCAGGGCCAGCGCCTCGGCCTCGGCGGGAACCCAGTGTTCCGAGTCTTCCGCCTCGGCGCGATTGCGCAAGGCCGCGATGGCCGGGCCGAAGATCCGCCACAGCACGAAAAGCGCGAGAACAATCGCCAGGGCGATCAGCACATTCGAGAAAATCGGCCAGGACAGGCCGAGCAGTCGCCCGATCGGCGCGAAGATCGCTTCCAGCAGGTGCCCCAGCGCCTGAAGCCATTCGGGTGCCTCGGCATGGACCGGCTTTACCGGCGCGATCGGCGCGTACTGGATATCGGTCGCCCCCCGCACTGCTTGCCAATCGCGCACGGCTTCCCAGTCGCTCGCGGCACTTCGGGTTGCGGCCGCACCCGCCATGGGACCCCCTTCAGCCATATCGGGGGGATGATTGGCATGGGGGAGTCAGCAGCGCAACCCGTTGTGGAACCGGGATGAGTTATCCGCGCGACCGGGCCTGCCGGTAGGTGCCGAGCGGGCGCACGTACTTGCAATGGAAGGCCAATTCCTGAAGCGCCATGTCGATCCGCGATTCGCCGGGGGCGCCCTCGATATCGGCATAGAAGGTCGTCGCCGCGAAGCTGGCGCCGATCTGGTAGCTCTCCAGCTTGGTCATGTTGACGCCGTTGGTCGCGAAGCCGCCAAGCGCCTTGTAGAGCGCGGCGGGAATGTTCTTCACCTCGAAGATGAAGGTCGTCATCGCCTGCTCGCCCTTGAGCGCGAAAGGATCGAGGGGTTCGCGCGAGAGGACCACGAAACGGGTGGTGTTGTCCGCCGCGTCCTCGACGTTTTCCTCGATGATCCTGAGGCCATAGAGCTCGGCGGCGAGCTTGGGCGCGATCGCGCAGGCCTCGGCATCGCCCTGCTCGCGCACGAAGGCGGCGGCACCGGCGGTGTCGGCATAGGCCATCGGCACGATGCCCCGTGCCCGCAAGTAGTGCCGCGACTGGCCGAGCGCCTGCGGATGGCTGTAAGCCGCCGAGAACGGCCCCTCGCCCAGCGCCATCAAGGCATGTTCGATGCCCATGAAATGCTCGCCGACGATCGACAGCCCGCTTTCCGGCAGCAGGAAATGGATATCCGCCACGCGGCCGTGCTGGGAATTCTCGATCGGGATGATCGCCCGGTCGGCGCGCCCGTCCTTCACCGCGTCCAGCGCATCCTCGAACGAAAAGCACGGCAGCGGCAGGCAGTCGGGGTCGTGTTCGAGCGCCGCGCGGTGCGAGTTGCATCCGGGCGCGCCCTGAAAGGCGGCAGCGCGCGAGGGATCGGCAGCGGCGGCCTCCGTCATGCGGGCCACCAGGTCGAGAGCGGGTTCGGGATAGGAATGCATAGCGCCCGCGCGTTAGGCCGCAATGGCGATGTCCGCAATGGCTCTTGCACTAACTTGCTGGCAACTCTAGACCCTCAGCCCAAAGAGGATGATAAAAAACTCTACCCGTGGTGGCACTCCACTTGTGGGGCATTAGGGCTAAGGGGCAAGGGCAAACAAGAAATGGATGATCGTTTCAACACCATTGCCGGCTGGGCTTTGTTCGCCGGTATCGTCGGTCTTGGTCTGACCACCGTAAGCTCTCATTACTTCAACGCTGACAAGCCGCACCGTCCCGAAAAGATGGGTTACGCCATCGAGGGTGTGGAACAGGAAAGCGAAGCGGGCGGAGACGTGCCGATCGCCACTCTGCTGGCCAGCGCCGATCCGGCGAAGGGGCAGGCGACTTTCGCCAAGTGCGCGTCGTGCCACACGGTCAACCAGGGCGGCGCCAACGGCATCGGCCCCAACCTCCACGGCGTCGTCGGTGAGAGCATCGGCCAGGGCGTGGGCGGCTTCGCGTTCTCCGACGCGCTCAAGAAAGTCGGCGGCAAGTGGGACTTCGACAAGCTGAACGACTGGCTGAAGAATCCCAAGGCCTTCGCCCCCGGCACCAAGATGACCTTCGCCGGTCTGGCCAAGGGAGAGGATCGCGCCAACGTGATCGCGTACCTGAACCAGCAGGGTTCGAACCTGCCGCTGCCCGCCGCGCCTGCGGCCGGTGCGGCTCCAGCGGCTGACGCCGCTGCGGCTCCCGCCGAAGAGGGTAAAGCGCCCGCGGCCGAAGCGAGCGAAGCCTCCGCACAGTAACTTTCAGTTCGTCATTGCGAGCATCGCGAAGCAATCCAGAACCGGTCTCAATCCGCTCTGGATTGCTTCGCGATGCTCGCAATGACGGAAAAGTGGGCGCGTTAACGGGCGGCGCCCAACGCTTCAGCCCGCGTCTTCGCCCACCGGCCCCTTGAAGCCCTTGGCGATCACGTACCATTCCGAGGATCCCTTGCGGCTCGCCGGGGGCTTGGCATGCTTGACGCTGGTGAAGCGCTTTTTCAGGATGCCGAGCAGTTCGGTGTCGGTGCCGCCCGCGAAGACCTTGGCCACGAACGTACCGCCGGGCGCGAGATACTGGATCGCGAAGTCCGCCGCCGTCTCCACCAGGCCCATGGTGCGCAAGTGGTCGGTCTGCTTGTGGCCCACGGTATTGGCGGCCATGTCCGACAGCACGAGGTCCGGCGCACCGTCCAGCGCACCTTCCAGCGCGGCGGGGGCTTCGTCGGCCATGAAGTCCATCTCGAAGATGGTCACGCCCTCGATCGGGTCGGTGGGCAGCAGATCGATGCCGACCACTTTCGCCTTGGGGCACTTGAGGCGCAGCACCTGGCTCCAGCCGCCCGGCGCGATGCCGAGGTCGACGGCACGGGTCACGCCCTTGAACAAGTCGAACTTCTCGTCCAGCTCGATCAGCTTGTAGGCCGCGCGGCTACGATAGCCGTCGGCCTTGGCCTGCTTGACGTAAGGGTCGTTGATCTGGCGGGTCAGCCAGCGCGCCGAACTGGTCGTGCGCTTCTTGCCCGTGCGAAGCCGCTCGTTGGGGTCGCGTCCGGAACGGCTCATGGCCGGTTCTCCAATTGATGATGTTGCCCGGCCAAAGCCGGATTTCGGCCGCCGGTAAACGGCTTGCCGCTGGAATGCGAGGCGATGAGGCTGCGCAGGATGCCTTCGCGAATGCCGCGATCAGCCACCCCGAGACGGGCGGCGGGCCAGAGGTCGAGAATCGATTCGAGGATCGCGCAGCCCGCCACGACCAGATCGGCCCGCTCGCGCCCGATGCAGTTCACCTCGCGCCGCTCCTCGATCGACATCGAGGACAGCCGCGAACTGATGTCGCGCATCGATTCGGCGGGAACGATCAACCCGTCCACCATGCGCCGGTCGTATTGCGGCAATTCGAGATGGAGGCTGGCCAGGGTCGTCACCGTGCCGCTGGTGCCGAGTAGCCGCAGCGGGCCGGTCTGCCCCGCACTCTCCCGCGCCGGGGCGACGCGCTTGGCGAAGTCGGCGAAACTGTCCGACACGAGGCCGTGCATGATCCGGTAGCGTTCAAGGCGCTCCTCCAGCGTATTGCCCTCGGGGCCGCAGCTTTCGGTGAGCGAGACGACGCCCCAGGGCACCGATTGCCAGTCGAGAATGCGCGGCACGGTGTCGGTGCTCTCGATCAGGACCAGTTCGGTGGAACCGCCGCCGATGTCGAAGATCATCGCCGGGCCGACGCCGTCCTCCAGCAGCACGTGGCAGCCGAGCACGGCCAGCCGCGCTTCCTCGCGGGCGCTGATGATGTCGAGCGCGATGCCGGTTTCCTCGCGCACGCGCTCGATGAATTCCGGCCCGTTCTCGGCGCGGCGGCAGGCCTCGGTCGCCACCGAGCGGGCGAGGTAGACGTTGCGGCGCATGAGCTTGTCGGCACAGACCCGCAGCGCGGCCAGAGTGCGCTCCATCGCTGCATCGGACAGTCGGCCGGACTGGGCCAGCCCCTCGCCCAGCCGCACGACGCGGCTGAAGGCGTCGATCACCGTGAAGTTCTCGCCCGAAGGCCGCGCGATCAGCAGACGGCAGTTGTTGGTGCCGAGATCGATCGCGGCATAGGACTGCCGATAGGACGGTCGCGACGCCAAGCCGCCCGCCATCTCACCCCCTGCGAGGGGGACGAGACGCGGTGCGGAAACCTTGTCGGCAAGCGGCTCGGCCTGCGGCGTCGCAGCCACTTTGCCGGAATTGGCCGCACGACTGCGCTTGGCCTGCCGGGGCGGTGCCTTTCGGGGTTTCTTCTGACGCGGTCTTCCCGGTCGCGACGGCGACTGGCGGGGCGACGACGGCGCGTCGGAATTCTTCTCTTCGCGCGGCGCTCCGCCTGCCTCGGCGGCGCTGCCCGGTGGACGCGCCTTCGCCTTGGCCGTGTCGGGTCCGGACGAGCGTGACTTGCCCCTCCTCGCCTTGCGCCGTCTTCCCGGACGGCCCGACACTTCGACTCTTGCTGCCGGCGGATCATGCTCCGCCATGGTCGTAAATCTCGTTCAAAAAATATGTCTACCGCCGTTTCTGGCGGATACCTGAGGCGATGCTAACGCTCCCCGCGCCATGGAGCAACCCTGACTGCAAAAAGGGTGCTTGACGCGAATCAGAAGCCCTACTAGAGGGGCGCCTCCCGATGCCCCGTCGTCTAATGGTAAGACTACGGATTCTGATTCCGTCTATCGAGGTTCGAATCCTCGCGGGGCATCCAATTCTCCCTAAATCGCTGAAAACACCGTCTTCCCAGCAAAGCGACTGGGTTACTCCGGTCTGCCTTGCGCTCGAGCACGGTTAATCCGGCTTTTCGCGAATCACCCGTCACAGGCGAATCACATCGCGAATCGGCTAAGCAGGGATTCCTGTCATTGCCTTCGCGAATCGATGCTCCCAAACGGAGTGCACCACGAAAAATGGGCGACCCGTCAGGGCCGCCCGAAGTCGGGGAGAAGCGGCTCGCACCGCCCGCAAGGTTCGCCTTGGCGGTGCACGACCGGCCAGCCCCTCATCGCAGCCGCAGCGGAAAGCGGCATTGATCGCGGTCAAGCATGAGACTTAAAACGTCCGGCAAACTGCCGTTCTGGCCGACATGGATCCGCCCCACTTCACCCCGACGCCGATTCCCCGCGAACGCAGACGTAAACGGTGCGCGCACATGACGCTGACCGATTCGAGCGGGCATGCGATCGAGGTCATGGTCCGCGATCTTTCCTCGCGCGGCATGAGCGCGGCAGCGGCAGGCATGCCACCCGCCTGCAACGATGTGCTTCGCGCAAGGATGGAGGACGGACGCGAGCTTTGGGGGATCGTGCGCTGGGTGAATGGCAATCTCTTCGGCATGGAGTTCGATATCCACGCCTGACGCTCACACCGCCGAGCTGAACCGCCGCAGCGAATCCTTGCGATAGGGATCGAAGCGCGCTGCGATCGAACGCGCGTAAGGCAAACCGCCGGGCAGGATCACCAGATCCTCGCCGTCGCGGTAGCACAGGCCCGCGTCGAAAAAGGGCAGCAGCAGCGGCCAGGCCTCGTATTGCAGGTCCGGTGCGATTCGCGCCCGGCCCCGGCACAGCAGCGCCTCGATCACTGCACCGCGCCGCCGATCCTCGGCCTGGCGCCGGATGCCGCGATGGGCCGTCAGCCGGTCCTGCGAGAGCATCATGCGGTAGCGGCCGGTGTTCTTCTCGTTCTGGACCAGCAGTTCGGGAAAGCCGCTGATCGAGGAAGCGCCCAGCCCCAGCAGCACCGGCGCCGCATCCTCGGTGAAGCCCTGGAAATTGCGGCGCAGACGGCCTGACAACATAGCCCGGGCCAGGGCATCGCCGGGCCGGGCGAAATGATCGAAGCCGATCGGCACATAGCCCGCATCGACCAGCAGGGCATGACCATGCGCCGCCATCGCGAAGCGCTCGGCAGCATCGGGCAGGGCATGGGCGTCGATCTTGCGCTGGCGCGGGATCAGGTGAGGGACGTGAGCATAGCCGAACAGCGCGATGCGGTCCGCCCCCAGCGCGACCGTGTGGGCCAGCGAATCGTCGAGATCGGCCATGGTCTGTCCGGGCAACCCGTACATCAGGTCGAAGTTCAGCGAATCGACGCCAGCCCCGCGCAGCATCGCCGTCGTTTCCTCGATCATCCGGGCGGGCTGGACGCGGCCGATCGCCTGCTGGAGCGAAGGCGCGAAAGTCTGGACGCCGAGGCTGGCGCGGGTGATGCCCACCGCGTCGATCACCGCCGCCCAGTCGCTGCCCATCGTGCGCGGGTCCAGTTCGATCGACAGCACCGGGCTGGAGGCGGAAAACTGCAGCGACAGCGCATCGACCAGCCGCACGAAGTCGACCGCCGGGATGCCGTTCGGGCTGCCGCCGCCGAATGCGATCCGCGTGACTCTTGCGCCGCGCGGCAGGCGCTCGGCGACGAGGCCGATCTCGCGGTGGAGCGCGTCGAGATAGCCGGAAACCCGGCTCGTGCGGTTGGCGACGCCGGTGTTGCAGCCGCAGTACCAGCAGATCTTCTCGCAGAACGGGATGTGCACATAGAGCGAGACATCGCCGCTCGCCTGCTCCAGCGCCGCGGTGAAAGCCGGGGCGCCGACGCTGTCATCGAACTCCGCCGCCGTGGGGAAGCTGGTGTAGCGGGGCACGGGCACCGCGAGCAGATCGGGATGATAGGTCCACATGGCTGGCAGGACTCGCGCATTGTCTGCGCGGCGTCATTGCGCCTGATCAATGGGCGATCAATCGGCTAAAAACCGCAGAATTTCGCCGATTTTTGCGCGCGATCAAATCCTTGTCGGCGCGGTGGGACCAAAGCGGCGCTGCTGCCGCTCAAGAGGGGGGCCCGCACGGTGCGGCCCCGGCGGCGCAGGAAAGACCGAACATGCGCAAGATGACCATGCTCGCGGCCACCGCTCTGGTTGCCAGTGCCGCCGCCACCGCTCTCGCCGCCCCGGCCATGGCCGGAAGCCCGGACGGCAAGTGGCAGGTCAAGGTCCTCGGCAGCGCGGTGCTGCCCGACGGCAAGATCGACAAGATCAAGTCGATCGACGCCGGCACGACGCTGGGCGGCACCCTGGCGACGCTGGACGCCGTCGGCACCAAGGCGAACGACAACGTGGTGCCGACGCTGGCGGTGGAATACTTCTTCACCAAGACCTTCTCGGTCGAGACGATCTGCTGCTTCACCCAGCACCATGTGAGCGGAACCGGCGACATCGCGGGTGCGGGCCTTGTCGATCACGTCCTGATCCTGCCCGCGACGGCGACCGCCAAGGCGCACCTCGACACCGGCACCCCGTTCAAGCCCTATGTCGGCGCCGGTCCGGCCTGGTTCTTCGTGTTCGACGAAAAGCCCGGCGAGACCGCCCGTGCGCTCGGCGTGGACAGAGTGAAGATGTCGAACAAGCTGGGCTTCGCGCTTCAGGCGGGCATGGACATCGCCATCAACGACAAGGGCCTGGGCCTTTCGCTCGACGCCAAGAAGTATTGGGTGAAGCCGACCGCCTCGTTCTACGCGGGCGACGATCTGGCGCTGAAGACGCGACACGACCTCGATCCCTGGGTGCTGAGCGCGGGCGTGTCCTACCGCTTCTGACCTTCCCTGTTCATCTCCGACGTCTCCCGTTCGTCATTGCGAGCGTAGCGAAGCAATCCAGGGCGGCTTTGCGCCGCGCTGGATTGTCGCGTCGGCTTCGCCTCCTCGCAATGACGAGGTGCTGTGGAATCCCTCTCAACCCGCCTCGGCCACCAGTGCCGGGTGATCGAGGATCGTCACGTCCCGCCGCGAGGGCAGGTCGATCACGCGGTCGTTCTTGAGGCGGGTGAACTGGCGGCTCACCGTCTCGATGGTCAAGCCCAGCACATCGGCGATCTGCTGGCGCGAGAACGGCAAGGTTATGCGGCGCGGCCCCGCATCCTCGAAATTCCACGCGCAGCCCGGCGGCTGGAGCCGCTCCTCCATTTCGAGCAGGAAACTGGCCAGCTTCTCCGAGGCCGACTTGCGGCCCAGCAGCAGCATCCAGCGGCGCGTGCGGTCGAGTTCGGCCAGCGTACGCTCCAACAGCTTGTGCTCCAGCGCCGGATGCTCGCGCGCGAAAGCGTCGAAATCGCGGCGGGAGAAGACGCAGACCGTGGCCTCGGTCAGCGCCGTGGCGCCGTGGCCGGTGGTGCCGCCGAAGGGCCGCCCGATGAAGTCGGACGGATAGACCACGCCGACGATCTGCTCGCGCCCGTCCTCGGTATTGGTCGATAGCTTGAGCACGCCGTCGATCA
Source organism: Novosphingobium sp. (assembly GCA_017745295.1). Taxonomy (GTDB): domain Bacteria; phylum Pseudomonadota; class Alphaproteobacteria; order Sphingomonadales; family Sphingomonadaceae; genus Novosphingobium. The sequence continues at coordinate 211,019 of JAGHZR010000018.1, read as the reverse complement.
CATTGGCGACGAGGACCGAATCCTCGCCTTCCCAGATCAGCGATTCGCCGGGCTGGATCGTGCGGGTGCGCCCGATCGCGTTGAGCGCCTCCAGCTCTTTCGCGTCGAGGGATGAACAGATCGCCCGGTTCCGGACGACGCACAGGTCGCAGTTGGCCATAGTCCTCCCGCGATAACAGCCGCTTCCCTGTGGCTCAAGGTCAGCTTACCGCCGGTTCCAGCAGGCGCATGGTGCCGGCGTCGGCATCGATTTCCACCGGCAAGCCGACCGGAACGCTCAGCTGCGCGGCGATATGGCCGATCTGGAGGCCCTGGAATGCAGGCACCTTGAGACCCGAAAACTGGCGGTCGAGCACTTCGTAGATCGTGAAGTTCGAATAGCCGCCGTCCGGATTGCGACACCCGGTGCACTGGCCGAAGACCACCCCCGCCACTTTGTCGAACACGCCCGCCAGAGCGAGCTGGGTGAGCATGCGGTCGATCCGGTACTCGGATTCGTTGGTGTCCTCGATGAACAGCACGGCCCCGGTGAATTCGGGCAGATAGGGCGTGCCGACCAGCCCTGAAAGCACCGAGAGATTGCCGCCCAGCAGCCGCCCCCGCGCCCGGCCGCCGTGGAAGGTGCGCAAGTCCTTGCCGCGCCCGGCGAGATTGGCGCCGGCGCCCTCGGGTACCCGCCAGGTCGGCGTTGCGCCCTCGAAAGCCAGGGCATGGAAGGAATCCCAGGCCGCAGGCGGCCACGAGGCTGAAGCGTTCGGGCCGTGGATGCTCGCCACCCCGGTCCGCGCCGCGAAAGCGAGGTGGAGCGCGGTGTTGTCGCTGAAGCCCACGAAGAGCTTGGGATTCGCCGCGATCCGCTCGAAATCGAGCAGCGGCAGCAGCCGCGCGCAGCCCCAGCCGCCCGCCACCGACATGATTCCCCGCACCTTCGAATCGCCGAACATCGCCATGAGATCGGCCGCCCGCGCCTTATCCGAACCGGCCATGTACCCTTCGCGGTCGAGCAGGTGCGCCGCCGGTTTCGGCTCCAGCCCCATGGCCCGGACCGTCGCCATGATCGCATCCAGCCCGAACCGATCGCCCACGAAGCGCGCCGGAGCGACCAGCCCCAGCACATCGCCCTCACGCAGGCGCGGCGGTTTCACCAGCTTGGGGGCGGGTGCGGAAAAAGCCGGAATCGCGGGCAGCAAGCTCGCCGCCATGGCGGTGCCGACCCCCGCCAGAACGGAGCGCCGTGTCAGTATCTGTTTCGACATGAAGAAAGGCTAGGCGAAGGCCGCACTTGCGCGCAACCATAAGACACTTAAATCCTTAGCTCTCGACGCCGCGCCTTTCAGCGGCCATGGAATGCAGATGACCGAACAAGAAGACAAGAAAGTCACCAACCGCCGCTTCTACAAGGCGGAGCAGGAAGCCACCTTCGCCGATGCGCAGGAAGGCACCATCCAGACCCAGAACCCGGCCTACCGCCTCGCCTTCCAGGACACCGAATTCCTGCTGCGCGACGAACTGCGCCCGGTCCGCTTCCAGCTCGAACTGCTCAAGACCGAGATGCTGCTGGAAGAAGCCAATATCGGCTCGACCATGGTGATGTACGGCTCCGCCCGCATCCCCTCGCCCGACCAGTGCGACGAAGTGCTCGCCCGCGCCAAGACGGATCAGGAAAAGAAGGTCGCCGAACGCCTCGTCGCCAAGGCAAAGTACTATGAGGAAGCCCGCAAGCTCGCCCGCCTCGCCAGCCAGTGCTCGGTGGTGGAAAAGGGCATGCGCCAGTTCGTGGTCTGCTCGGGCGGCGGCCCCTCGATCATGGAGGCGGCCAACCGCGGTGCACGCGAAGTGGGTGCGGAATCGCTGGGCCTGAACATCGTCCTGCCGCACGAGCAGGCGCCCAACCCCTACGTGACGCCGCGACTCTCGTTCCAGTTCCACTACTTCGCGCTGCGCAAGATGCACTTCCTGCTGCGCGCCCGTGCAGTGGCGGTGTTCCCCGGCGGCTTCGGCACTTTCGACGAGTTCTTCGAACTGCTGACGCTGATCCAGACCGGCAAGATGAAACCGCTGCCGATCCTCCTCTACGGCAAGGAATTCTGGGAACGCGTCGTCAACTTCGAGGCACTGGCCGAAGAAGGCGTCATCAACGCTGCCGACCTCAAGCTGTTCCACTGGTGCGAAACTGCCGATGAAGGCTGGAAGGTCGTGCAGAAGTTCTACGATCTGGACTGCTGCTGAAGGCTTGGGGAGTGGGCTACGGCCCGTTCCCCTGCCCTGCCATCACATGACACACCGTCATCCTGAACTCGTTTCAGGATCCATTTCGCCGATCAGGCCGATGGTCTCGGTTGCGCGATGGATCCTGAAACGAGTTCAGGATGACGTGTGTTTTGGGTGAGGTTTGGCCCTTCTACCCCCGGACGTGGTGCCCCAGCGGGCCATGCCCCGCACCGAAGCCCGGAGCATTGAGCAGTGCCGCGCGCACATAATCGCGCGCACCGACGATGGCCGCTTCCAGCCCGGCGCCCTGCCCCATGAACGTCGCGATGGCGCTGGAGAACGTGCACCCGGTGCCGTGCGTGTGGCGCGTCTCGATGCGCGGGGCCGTCCACGACAGCGGCAATTCGCCCGGACGCAGCAACCTGTCCTCCACGATCGGCCCCTCGGCATCGCCGCCCTTGGCGATATAGGCCACGCCCCGCGCCGCCATCGCGCCATCCCCGCCCAACGCCGCCAGTTCCGGCACGTTCGGCGTCGTCAGCGTGGCGACCGCCATCAGCCGCTCGAACGCCTCGACCGTCGCCGCATCGGCCAGAACCGAGCCGCTCGTCGAAATCATCACCGGATCGAACACAACCGGCACGTCCAACCCGCCCAGCCGATCCGCCACGACATGGGCGATCTCCGGGCTGCCGAGCATGCCAATCTTCACCGCGTCCACGCCGATGTCGCCGACGCAGGCGTCGATCTGCGCCGCCACCATCTCCGGTGACAGCGCCACCACGTCCGTCACCCCGCAGGTATTCTGCGCGGTGATCGCGGTGATCGCGGTCATGGCATAGCCGCCCAGCATCACGATGGTCTTGATATCGGCCTGAATACCGGCGCCGCCCGAACTGTCGGAACCGGCGATGGAGAGGATGCGGGGCGGTGTGATCATGGCGCTCCCTTGCCGTTTGGTGGGGGCGGTGTCGAGAGTAGAGAAAAGGGAAGTCCTGGGGCCCTTCGATAAACTCAGGAGATCCCCCAGACCCTCGGAATGTCGACCTCGCGCGCCGCCTATCCGGTGTGCGCTCCCTGCGGCGCAGCCATTACGTCTCCCGACGCCGCCATGAGCGCACAACTGATAGGTGGCACCCGACCTCGACGGTAATGGGGGTGCAGGGGGGCTATGCTCCCCTGCTTTTCCTTCTCTACCCCTTGAACCTGCGCTCCTTGGAAGGCGGCGCGGAATCGAAGTGCCGCTTCGCCCGCGTCGGCCGGTCGAGCAATTCGCCGCCGCAATTGGGGCAAAGCTCGTCGAGATCGTCCGCGCATTCCGCGCAGTAGGTGCATTCGAAGCTGCAGATGAACGCGCCGGGGGCATCGGCGGGAAGGTCGGTGCCGCAGCGTTCGCAGTCGGGGCGCATTTCAAGCATTCAGAAATCTCCGCTCATCCTGAGCTTGTCGAAGGATCAGGCGGCGGCCTCTTCCACGGCGGCGCAGATCGAGGCCACGGCGGCCTCCACCTGTCCGGCATCGTCGCCTTCCGCCATGACGCGGATCAGCGGCTCGGTGCCGGAGGCACGGATGACGAGGCGTCCGCTGCCGTTGAGCGCGGCTTCGGCATCGGCGATGGCGGCCTTGACGCCTTCTGCCTCCAACGGCTTTCCGCCCGAGAAGCGCACGTTGCGCAGAAGCTGCGGCACCGGGTCGAAGAGGTGGAGCAGTTCGCTCGCCCGCTTGCCCGACTGGACGAGCGCGGCCAGCACCTGGAGCGCGGCCACGGTGCCGTCTCCGGTCGTGGCGTGATCGAGCAGGATCATGTGGCCCGACTGCTCGCCGCCGACGTTGAAGCCGCCCGCGCGCATGCGTTCGAGGACGTGGCGGTCGCCTACTTTGGTCCGTTCGAGGGTCAGCCCCTGCCCTTGAAGATAGCGTTCGAGGCCGAGGTTCGACATGACCGTGGCCACCACGCCGCCGCCGCGCAGGGCGCCGCGCGCGGCCAGCTGGGTGCCGATCAGCGCCATGATCTGGTCGCCGTCGACGGTCTTGCCCTTCTCGTCCACGACGATCAGGCGGTCGGCGTCGCCGTCGAGGGCGATGCCGATGTCGGCGCCGGAGGAGACCACGGTTTCCTGCAGCAGCTCGACATGGGTGGACCCGCACTTGGCGTTGATGTTGCGACCGTTGGGCGAAACGCCCACGGCAACGATCTCGGCACCGAGTTCCCACAGGGCGGAGGGCGCAACCTGGTAGGCGGCGCCGTTGGCACAATCGAGCGCGATCTTGAGGCCGTCGAGGCGCACGGCCTCGGGCAGCGAGCGCTTGACCGCGTGGATGTAGCGTCCACCCGCGTCGTCGATGCGGCGGGCGCGGCCGATGTCTTCGGAGGCGGCGAGCGGGATGTCCTGCGAAAGCAGGGCCTCGATCGCCATCTCGTCCTCGTCGGACAGCTTGAAGCCGTCGGGGCCGAACAGCTTGATGCCGTTATCCTCGTAGGGGTTGTGGCTGGCCGAGATCATCACGCCGACGTCGGCGCGCAGTTCGCGGGTCAGCAGCGCGACCGCGGGGGTCGGCATCGGGCCGAGCAGCACCACGTCCATGCCGACGCTGGTAAAGCCCGCGACCATCGCGTTTTCCAGCATGTAGCCCGACAGGCGGGTGTCCTTGCCGATGACCACGCGGTGGCGATGGGTGCCGCGCAGGAAACGGGTGCCGGCCGCCTGGCCGACTTTCATGGCGATGGCGGCGGTCATCGCGCCCTGGTTGGTGCGGCCGCGAATGCCGTCGGTGCCGAAGAATTGTCTGCTCATGACCTCCCCTTGGAGACTGTCTCGTTAATGCCGGATGACGTCCGCAAGGCCGCTTACGCGGCGCCCTCTCGCACGCTCTAACCGCGCGGGCGGCAAATTGCCATCGCCGACGGAACCGGAACGGCTCCGGGTTTGTCCTAACCTCACCTCCACCGTCACCCTGAACTCGTTTCAGGGTCCATCTCGCCGAAAGCTCGGCCGCCCGATCAGCAAACCGACGGCGCGGTGCGCCATACCACGCTCCGGCGCCAACCGAGGGATGGATCCTGAAACAAGTTCAGGATGACGGAGGCTCTATTCGATAGTGAAGCGCGCCCGATCAGGCTTCCAGTTCGATGTCCCAGTAGAGCCAGTCGCGCCAGGTTTCATGGAGATAGTTCGGCGGGAAGGCCCGGCCGCGTTCCTGGAGTTGCCAGCTGGTCGGCCGGATCGGCGCCACCAGCGGCGGCATGTTCGCCTGCTTGGGGGTGCGGCCGCCCTTCTTGAGGTTGCAGGGGGCGCAGGCGGTGAGAATGTTTTCCCAGCTGGTCCTGCCGCCGAGACGGCGCGGGACGACGTGGTCGAAGGTCAGCTGATGGGGGGAGCCGCAATACTGGCAGCTGAACCGGTCGCGGAGGAATAGATTGAAGCGGGTGAAGGCGGGGAATTCGGAAGGCCGGACATATTGCCTGAGCGCAATCACCGAAGGGATCTGCATCGACCAGCTGGGCGAATGGACCACCCGGTCGTAGCTGGAAATGATGTCCACCCTTTCAAGACAGATCGCCTTTACCGCGGTCTGCCAGGGCCAGAGGCTGAGGGGGTAGTAGGAAAGCGGCGTGTAGTCCGCATTGAGCACTAGAGCAGGACAGTCGGAAAGACTTCGGGAGGGGTCATCCTCCGCGCTGCGGAACCGGGCCGCGCGCTCGATCAGCTCCGACTTGAGCATGGCCTCCTGTCGCAGGCCCTGATTGCGGTTTCATGGCAGTGCATGTGTTTCGTTGCAGCATCTACGCGAGTCGGCGTCAAGCCGGGATCGGGTTGGCGCCATACAACAATCCACAGGTTCACCACAACGATTCCACAGCCAGCCCCCAATCCCCTGACAGCTTCTCCCGATTTTGCGCAGCCCTTATCCACAGACTTATACCACTTGCCGCCAGCCTCCGCCGGGCTAGGAGCATGAGCCGATGATCCGCACCCGCTTTGCCCCCAGCCCCAATGGCCCGCTCCACCTCGGCCATGCCTATGCGGCACTGGTCGCGCACGATCTCGCCCGCGCGCGGAACGGCGAATTCCTCCTGCGGATCGAGGATATCGACGGCGAGCGCAGCCGCGCCGAATTCGTCGAGGAGTTCTTCCTCGACCTCGCATGGCTGGGCCTGAACTGGGACAGCGAAACCCGGTTCCAGTCGAGGCGCCTCGCCAGCTATGCCGAGGCGGGCGAGCGCCTCAAGGCCATGGACCTGCTCTATCCCTGCCGCTGCACCCGCGCCGAAATCGCCGCCGCCGCCACGCAAATGGGACCAGACGGCCCGGTCTATCCCGGCACCTGCCGCCACCGAGAAGTCGATCCGGAAGGCGCCGCATGGCGGCTCGACGTCACGCGCGCGCTGGACATGACCGGCCCGCTCGAATGGATCGACGAACGCGCCGGGCCGCAGCGCGCCACCCCGGAGATTTTCGGCGATGTCGTGCTCCTCAGGAAGGACCTGCCCGCCAGCTACCACCTCGCCGCAACGCTCGACGATGCGGCGGACGGAATCACTCTCGTCACTCGCGGGATGGACCTGTTTCCGGCCAGCCATGTCCACCGCCTGCTGCAGGCCCTGCTCGGCCTGCCGGTGCCGGTCTGGCATCATCACCCGCTGCTGGTCGAGCCTGACGGGCGCAAGCTGGCCAAGCGGCGCGGATCGCCTTCGCTCGGCGACCGGCGGCGGGCGGGCGAGGACGGCAAGGCCATCGTCGCGGCGCTCCGGCAGGCCCGCTTCCCCGCTGGCATTTCGCTTTCGTCGGGCGTAGACCTGTCGGCATGAGCACGCTTCTCATTCCGATCATCATTATCCTGATGATCCTGGTCGTCGTCAGCCTCGTGCGCGGCATCGTCGCCTTCATGCAGGGTGCGAAGGAAGACCTGAACCGCGATCCGGCCTCGACCGAGCCGACCGCGAACCAGCTTCTCCAGAACAAGATGATGTTCAACCGCATCAAGTATCAGGCAGCGGCGGTCATCGTCTGCGCCATCCTGCTGGCCATGGCTCGATAAGAGCTTGGTAAAGCTCAACAAGATCTACACCCGCACGGGTGACGACGGCACCACGGGCCTCGTCGACGGCTCCCGCCTGCCCAAACATGCCGCGCGCATGGAAGCGATCGGCGCGGTAGACGAAACCAATTGCGCCATCGGCCTTGCCGTCTGCGCGCTCACCGAAACAGCGCATGGCGCCGTGCTCACCCGCATTCAGAACGACCTGTTCGACCTCGGCGCCGATCTCGCTACGCCCGGTGAGGATTTCACCCCCGGCGAGATGACCCTGCGCATCGTGCCCTCGCAAGTGACGTGGCTGGAAGGCGAGATCGATGCGATCAACGCCCATCTCCAACCGCTGCGCAGCTTCATCCTGCCCGGCGGCAGCGAGGCCGCCGCGCGGGTCCATGTGGCCCGTGCCTCCGCCCGCAAGGCCGAGCGCGCCGCCGTCGCCATGGCCGCCGAAGCGCCCGCCAATCCGGCGGCGCTGGGCTATCTCAACCGGCTCAGCGACTATCTCTTCGTCCTCGCCCGAGCGGTAAATGCCAACGGCGCCGACGACGTGCTTTGGGTGCCCGGCCAGAATCGTTAGATCTATCGCTAGGTTCCTTCCCTGAGCGCCGGTGATAATCGTTCCGACACAACGGGATCATCAGAGGAGTTTGGCAGTGCGGAAAGTCGGAATCATCGGCGCGGGAATCATGGGCTCAGGCATCGCCCAGACCGTGGCGAGCAAGGGCATGGAAGTGATCCTGTCCGATATTGCGATCGAAAATGCCGAGCAGGGCAAGGCGGGCATCGCCAAGGGCCTCGCCCGGCTGGTGGCCAAGGAAAAGATCCCCCAGGCCGAGGTCGACGCCCTGCTGCCCCGCATCACCCCGGCGGGCGACTATTCCGGCATGGGCGACTGCGACCTCATCATCGAAGCCGCCACCGAGCGCGAGGATATCAAGCTCAAGATCTTCACGGCCGTGGGCGAAGTGCTCGGCGCCAATGCCATTCTTGCTTCCAACACCAGTTCGATCCCGATCACCCGCATGGCCGCCGCATCGCCCGATGCCGCGCGGTTCTGCGGGCTCCATTTCTTCAATCCGGTGCCGGTGATGGGCCTTGTGGAAGTGATCCCCGGCCTTGCCACTTCCGAGGACACCACTGCCCGCATGAAGGCCTTCGGCGAGGCGCTGGGCAAGACCGTGGTTCTCGCCGGAGATGCGCCGGGCTTCGTGGTCAACCGGATTCTCTGCCCGATGCTCAACGAGGCGATCTTCGTGCTGGGCGAAGGTCTTGCCTCGGTGGAGGATATCGATGCGGGCATGCGCCTCGGTGCGAACCATCCGATGGGGCCGCTGACGCTGGCCGACTTCGTGGGCCTCGATACGCTCTACGAGATCATGAAAGTGTTCCTCGCCACCACCGGCGATCCCAAGTACCGCCCCGCGCCGCTGCTCCAGAAGTACGTCGAGGCGGGCTGGTATGGCCGCAAGTCGGGCCGGGGCTTCTACGATTACTCCGGCGAAGTGCCGGTGCCGTCCCGCTGAACGATCGGAGGTAAGGGGTGGGGCCCACCCCCTACCTTCGGATCATTCCTCGGGCCTCCGGAACCGGGCACTCTGCCAGACCGTTAATCCGGCAAAGGAGACCCGCCATGAGCGAACGCCCCGACGTCAGTGCCCCCGAAACGTTCAATTCCGAACAGGATGACGAAGACACCCAGGCCCAGACGATCGCCGAGCAGGCTCAGGGCCGTTCCTCCAGCAGTTTCGGGCTGGAAGAGACCGAGAAGGTCAAGGGCGGCATCGCCGATGAGGACGATATCGAGGACCTCGTCGATCACATGAACCAGATGGATTCGAGCGGCGTGATCGACATGTCCGCCTATCGCGGCGAAGAGACGATGGACGATCTCGAAGACCGCTACGGCCGGGAAAACGCCGCCGATGCGGACTTTGCGGACGACGATAGCTGACGGCAGAGGCCGGGTTCAGATCTGAACCGGACTCGCAGTCTCATCTCCCGTCGTCGCCGCGAAGGCGGGGACCCCGCTTGTTCTTGAGACGTAGCGCGAAGGCAGCGGGGCCCCCGCCGTCGCGGGGGCGACGGAACGGTTTTTGAAATGTCGTGGGCGATGTCAGTTCGCCCTCAGTTCGCCGCAGAGTCCTTCGCCCAGGGGTTCTTGTGCGCAGGTTTCGCGGCAACTTGGGCAGCATCGTCCCGCCCCGCCTCATCCGGCGAAGGCACCGAGCAATAGGCCGTCAGCAGGACCCCGGCCGACCAGAACAGCGCATGCCAGCGGCTCCTGAAGACATTCCTGATTTTCGGCCCGAACATGCGCCGAGTTTAGGGCGGACCCGTTGAGACTCCGTGCCCGCCTCACGCTTGAGATCGTAGAGGATTTCCAGCGCGTCGCGCGGTGAAAGGGCATCCACGTCCATCCCGCGCAGCTTGTCGCGCAGGACATCGCACTGTTCCTCCTGCGCTTCTTGCGCCGCCGCGAACAACGGCAAGTCGCCCAGACCGGCAGCAAGACCGCCGGTTTCGGCGCGCCCCTTCTCCAGCTTTTCCAGCACCGACTTGGCGCGGCTGATGACCTTGGGCGGCACCCCGGCAAGGCGCGCGACGGCAAGGCCGTAGCTGCGATCCGCCGGTCCCTCGGCCAGTTCGTGCAGCAGCACCAGATCGCCCTTCCACTCCCGCGCGCGGACGTGATGGAGCGACAGCGCCTCGCAGGTTTCCCCCAGCCGCGCCATCTCGTGATAGTGCGTGGCGAAGAGGCAGCGGCAGCGGTTGGTCTCGTGGACGGCTTCCGCCACCGCCCAGGCGAGCGCCAGACCGTCATAGGTCGAAGTGCCGCGCCCCACTTCGTCGAGGATGACGAAGCTGCGGTCGGTCGCCTGCGCGAGGATGGCGGCGGTTTCCACCATCTCGACCATGAAGGTTGAACGCCCGCGCGCGAGGTTGTCCGAGGCGCCAACGCGGCTGAACAGGCGGTCCACCATGCCGATCCGCGCCGACCTGGCGGGCACGAAACCGCCTGCCTGCGCGAGCAGCACTATCAGCGCGTTCTGGCGCAGGAAGGTCGACTTACCGCCCATGTTGGGGCCGCCGATCAGCCAGAGCCGGTCATGGCTGGCGAGGCGGCAATCGTTGGCGACGAAGCGCTCGCCCTGCACCTTCAGCGCCGCCTCGACCACCGGATGGCGGCCGCCTTCGATATCGAGCGAGAGGCCGTCCACCACTTCGGGCCGTGTCCAGCCGCCTTCGGCCGCGCGTTCGGCCTGTCCGGCCGCGACGTCGAACCGGGCGAGCGCGGCGGCGGTACGGGCAATCGCGTGACGGGCGGCGACGGCCTCGGCCACCAACTCCTCGAAATGCGCCTCCTCGGCAGCGAGCGCATGGGCGCCCGCCTCGGTGATGCGGCTCGCCTCCTCATGCAAGGCGAGCGCGTTGAAGCGCATGGCCCCGGCCATCGTCTGGCGGTGCGAGAAGCCGCTGTCCGGCTCCAGCAGCTTGTCGGCATGGCGCTGCGGCACTTCGATGAAGTAGCCGAGCACGTTGTTGTGCTTGATCTTCAGCGCGGCAACGCCGGTCTGCTCGCGGTACTTCGCTTCCAGCGCGGCAATTGCGCGGCGGGCATTGCCCGAAGTGACGCGCAACTCGTCCAGCCCGGCGTCGTAGCCGCTGGCGATATAGCCGCCCTGCCCGCGCTCGGTCGGCGGGGTTTCCACCAACGCCTGCGCGAAGTGATCGACCAGTTGGGCATGGCCGCCGAGTTCCGGCATCAACCGCTCCAGCAGCACCGGCAACCCGTCCATCTGCACCAGCCGCTCGCCGATCCGGCGTGCACCGGAAAGACCGTCACGAAGCTGGCCGAGATCGCGCGGGCTGCCACGCCCCGCCACCACCCTGCCCAGCGCACGGCCAACATCGGGCAGCGCCCGCAGCGCCGCGCGCATGTCTTCTCGCAGCAGGTGATCGTCGTGCAGCCACTCGACCATTTCGAGCCGCTCGGCAATTGCATGGCGGTCGGTCAGCGGGGCCGAGAGATCTTCCGCGAGCTGACGCGCACCGGCGCCGGTGACGCAGCGGTCGATCGCCTCGACCAGACTGCCCTTGCGTCCACCCTGCGACGATTCAAGGATTTCGAGACTGGCCCGCGTCGCCTCGTCCATCGCCAGCGCCGCATCGCCTGCGCGCGCCACCGGCGGCAACATCAGCGGCAGCTTGCCGCGTCCGACATGGTCGAGATAGGCGATCAACCCGCCCGCCGCCGCCAGCATGGCGCGCGTGAAAGTCCCGAAACCGTCGAGCGTCGCGACGCCATGGACAAATTTTAACCGCTCGTCGCCGCCGTCGGAGGAGAACTCATGGGCCGAGCGCGGGATCGCGCCATCGGGTGCCAGTTCCCAGCCCTCCGGCACGACCAGTTCGCGCGCGCCGAGCCGCGCCAGCGCCGCGCCCAGCCGTTCGGGCGGGCACTCTTCCAGCTCCATCCGCCCGGTGGAAATATCGCAGGCGGCAATGCCGACCACGCCGCGCAGATCGCAGGCCGCCGCCAGCACATTGGCGCGGCGCGGCTCCAGCAGCGACTCTTCGGTCAGCGTACCGGCCGTCACGAAGCGGACGATATCGCGCGTCACCAGCGCCTTGGAACCGCCCCGTTTCTTCGCTTCTGCGGGCGTTTCGGTCTGTTCGGCAATCGCCACGCGGCAACCGGCCTTGATGAGACGCGCGAGATAGCCCTCCGCCGCATGGACCGGCACCCCGCACATCGGGATCGGCTGGCCGCCGTGCTCGCCGCGCGTGGTAAGTGCAATGTCGAGCACTTGACTTGCGGTTTTTGCATCTTCGAAGAACAATTCGAAGAAATCGCCCATCCGGTAGAACAGCAGGCAGTCCCCGGCGACCTCGCGCAAGGCAAGGTACTGGGCCATCATCGGGGTCACGCCCGCCTTGTCAGAATGTCCGCTCATGGTCCGGAGCGTTAGCCCCGCACGGCCCTTTTTGGGAAGCGCGGACAAGGCGCCTTTCCCCTATCGCGTGGCGAGAACATTCGTTAGGTCCTCTCCCAAATCGGGAGAAATCGCTTGTCCGAAAAATCGAAGATCCAATTCACGGAGCGTGAAGCTCTGTTCTATCACAGCACCATGCGCCCCGGTAAGATCGAGATTGTTGCGTCAAAGCCGATGGCGACGCAACGCGACCTCTCGCTTGCCTATTCACCGGGTGTGGCCGTTCCCGTCCAGGCGATCGCCGACGACCCCGCCACCGCCTATGACTATACCGCCAAGGGCAACCTCGTCGCGGTGATCTCGAACGGCACCGCGATCCTCGGCATGGGCAACCTCGGCGCCCTCGCTTCGAAGCCGGTGATGGAGGGCAAGGCCGTGCTCTTCAAGCGCTTCGCCGACGTCGATTCCATCGACATCGAACTGGCCAGCGAAGACACCGACGCGCTGATAGAAGCCATCGCCATGCTCGAACCCAGCTTCGGCGGCATCAACCTTGAAGACATCAAGGCCCCCGAATGCTTCATCATCGAGCAGGCCCTGCGCGAGCGGATGAACATCCCGGTCATGCATGACGACCAGCACGGCACCGCGATCATCGCCGCCGCCGGTCTCATCAATGCCTGCCTCATCACCGGCCGCAAGCTGAACGAGATCAAGGTCGTGGTGAACGGCGCCGGTGCCTCGGCGCTGGCCTGCACCGCCCTCATCAAGTCGATGGGCGTGCGCCACGAGAACGTGCTGGTCTGCGACACCAAGGGCGTGATCTATCCGGGCCGCGAGCGCGTCGACCAGTTCAAGTCGGCCCACGCGGTCAAGACCGACCGGCGCACGCTGGCCGAAGCCCTCGTCGGCGCGGACGTCGTTCTCGGCCTCTCGGCCAAGGGCGCGATCACGCCCGAGATGGTCAAGTCCATGGCGCCCGAGCCGATCATCTTCGCGATGGCCAACCCGGACCCGGAAATCACTCCGCCCGAAGCCAAGGCCGTGCGTCCCGACGCCATCGTCGCCACCGGCCGTTCGGACTATCCGAACCAGGTCAACAACGTGCTGGGCTTCCCCTTCATCTTCCGCGGCGCGCTCGACGTTTCGGCGACCGCGATCAACGAAGAGATGAAGATCGCCGCCGCCACCGCCATCGCCGAACTGGCGCGCGAGCAGGTCCATGAAGACGTTGCCGCCGCCTACGGCGAATCCCAGCAGTTCGGCCGCGACTACATCATCCCGGCGCCGTTCGATCCGCGCCTGATGGAAGTGGTGTCGATGGCCGTCGCCAAGGCGGCGATGGATTCCGGCGTCGCCACCCGCCCGATCGAGGACTTCGCAGCCTACCGCGACCAGCTCAAGGCCCGCCTCAACCCCACCACTTCGGTGCTCACTCGCGTCTACGAACAGGTCCGCGCCAATCCCAAGCGCATGATCTTCGCGGAAGCGGACAACGAAGTCGTGCTGCGCGCCGCGATCCAGTACCGCGATTTCGGCTACGGCGAACCGATCCTGGTCGGCCGTACCCAGGTCATCCTCGACAAGATGGCGGAACTCGGCGTCGCCGATCCCGAGAGCTACCATATCGAGAACTCGATGGTCTCGGATCACGTCGCGCCGATGGTGGAGATGCTCTACGAGCGCCTCAAGCGCCGCGGCTTCCTCCAGCGCGACGTGCAGCGCATGGTCAATACCGATCGCAACATCTTCGCCTCCGGCCTGCTCAAGCTGGGCGTCGGTGATGCGATGGTGACCGGCATGACCCGGCCTTTCGCGCAGTCGATCAAGGAAGTGCGCCGCGTGCTCGACCCGGCCGAGGGCAAGCTGCCCTTCGGCATCCACCTGCTGGTCGGCAAGAACCACACGGTGTTCATGGCCGACACCACCATCAACGAGCGCCCGACCGCCGAGCAGCTCGCGGTGATCGCCAAGGAAACCGCCGCCGTTGCCCGCCGCCTGGGCCACGAGCCGCGCGTCGCCTTCCTCAGCTACTCGACCTTCGGCAATCCCTCGGGCAAGTGGCTCGACGCCACCCGCGAGGCGATCCGCATCCTCGACGAGGAACAGCCGGACTTCGAATACGAAGGCGAAATGGCCCCCGACGCGGCGCTGAACCCCAAGATCATGAAGCTCTACCCGTTCAGCCGCCTGTCGGCACCGGCGAACGTGCTGATCATGCCGGGACTTCAGTCGGCCAATATCTCGGCCAAGCTGCTCAAGGAAATCGGCGGCACGACCTCGATCGGGCCGATGCTGCTGGGCGCGGAGAAGCCGGTGCAGATCGTGCCGATGACGGCGCTGGCGCCGGACGTGCTCACGCTGGCCGTGCTCGCGGCGGCGGGGGTTGCCGGGTAAGAAGGGAAAAGGGGAAATGCAGGGGTTAATACCCCTGCACCCCATGCCTTTTTCGTCGTGCGCGCAGCTTCGTGGTGCGCGCATTTCGACGTTCGAGATGTCTCCCGGCGAGAGCCCGCGCCAACCTCTCCCCACTCACCGCGTCATCCTGAACTTGTTTCAGGATCCATCTCTCCCGTGGCGCTTCCGATTGCCGGAACACGCGGGATTTCGCCAATCTGGCGACAGGGCAAGATCGACAGATGGATCCTGAAACAAGTTCAGGATGACGGTGAGCTATCGGAAAAAACGGGGCGAAAATCGCCCCGCCCCGATCACTTCCGCCGATAGCGGAAATACCAGACTTCATGCCCGTAGACGGTGCGCGCCTTGTTCTCGTAGCGCGTTTCCGGCCAGCCGCCCGGACGGACCTGGAAATCCTGCGGCTTCTCGCACAGCCACTCGAACTGGTCCGTGTGGCGCTGCATCACCATCAGCGCATGGCGCACGTAGACCGCATGGTCGGTGCCGAAGCGGAACTCGCCGCCGGGCTTCAGCTTGGCCGCGAACATGTCGACCGGGCCGTCGTTCATCATACGCCGCTTGGCGTGGCGCGCCTTGGGCCAGGGGTCCGGATGCAGAAGATAGAGGAACGAGAGCGAACCGTCGGGAATGCGCGAGAGCACTTCCAGCGCGTCGCCGTGATGGATGCGCACGTTGCCGAGCGGCGTGCTCGCACCGTTGTCTCCAGCCACATGGGTCAGGGCCTGCGCAACACCGTTGATGAAAGGCTCGGCGCCGATGAAGCCGTGGTTCGGCAGCATGTCGGCCCGGCCTGCCATATGTTCGCCGCCGCCGAAGCCGATCTCGAAATGCATCGGGCGATCGTCGCCGAACAGCAGCTCGGACGTGACCGGGCCTTCGAGAGGAACCGCGATTCGCGGCAGCAGGGTATCGACCAGTCCCTGCTGGCCTGCGCGCAGGGGCTTGCCCTTGGCACGGCCGTAGAGGCGGTTCAGCGTGGTCGGATCGCCGGATTTGTGAGCGGTCATGGCGCGGGGCACTGACACCGTTGCCCGGCAACGTCAACGTGGGAGCCACCACCAAGGCCCGACACGCATCAATTTCCCCGAGCAGCTGTAATTGGCTATCCGGGTTTGCCCCCGCTTCCACCCTTCGTCATTGCGAGCGTAGCGAAGCAATCCAGAGTCGGTCTCATGCCGCTCTGGATTGCTTCGCTACGCTCGCAATGACGGAGGAAAAGGACTGTAACCCAAAACGAAACGGCCCGCCCCGAAGGACAGGCCGCTCCATGCACGTTGCTTACACGCGCAAGGGGTAGAGTTACGCGACTTCCTGCAACTCGTCCGGATCGCGCAGCACGTAGCCGCGACCCCAGACCGTCTCGATGTAGTTGGCGCCGCCGCAGGCGTGGGCCAGCTTCTTGCGCAGCTTGCAGATGAAGACGTCGATGATCTTCAGTTCCGGCTCGTCCATGCCGCCGTAGAGGTGGTTGAGGAACATTTCCTTGGTCAGCGTGGTGCCCTTGCGCAGCGAGAGCAGCTCCAGCATCGCATATTCCTTGCCGGTCAGGTGCACGCGGGCGCCGTCGACCTCGACGGTCTTGGCGTCGAGGTTCACCACCAGCTTGCCGGTGCGGATGACCGACTGCGAATGGCCCTTCGAACGGCGAACAACGGCGTGGATGCGCGCGATCAGCTCTTCGCGGTGGAAGGGCTTGGTCACGTAGTCGTCGGCGCCGAAGCCGAACGAGCGAACCTTCGAATCCATTTCGGAGATGCCCGAGAGGATCAGCACCGGCGTCTGCACCTTGGCGACGCGCAGCTTCTTCAGCACGTCGTACCCGTGCATGTCGGGCAGGTTCAGATCGAGCAGAATGATGTCGTAATCGTAGAGTTTACCGAGATCGAGGCCTTCTTCGCCCAGATCCGTGGAGTAGACATTGAACCCTTCGGCCGTCAGCATGAGCTCGATGGCCCGCGCGGTGGTGGGTTCATCCTCGATCAGCAGGACACGCATCGGAAATTACCTTTCGCCCCCCGTTTCGGCTCAAAACCCCAGCCGAAACGGATATTTCCTTGTATTAACCATAGGACGGATGAAGGTTAAAGGTTAATTTGCCGTAAACACGATTGCCCGTGATTTTTCAAAACCATAGGGAATCCGCGCCGGTTAGGAATATTTCTCCTTGTACGGTGCTTCCAGACCTTAAAAAATCTGGCCCCGACCACCCGTCAGACCATGCCGACCACCGGCCGGATCGTGCGAATCGGGACTTGAGCCTGCTGCACATCGGTTCGCTTGAGGTAGCTCCACAAGCCGCATTGCAGGCCGATCAGCATCAGGATGAACGGCTGGAAGGCGATGCCCACGAACAGCGATCCGATCAGATAGACCACTTGCGCCAGCTGCAGCGCCACCGCCAGCGGCGCCACCCAGGCCTCGTCCGGCCCGGTGCGCCGCTTCCAGCGGCGGCGGATCTGCTCCATCTGAATCAGCCCGGTCAACTGGAGCAGGATCCAGAGGCCGAAACCGGGGAAGCCCTGCTCGCCCAGCATCTCGAAGTAGCTGGAATGGAAGGCCCGGCCTTCCTCCACGACATGGGTGCGCCGGATCTCGGTGCTGCCGTCCACGGTGACCTTGGCGACGGTATCGTACTCGACCCGGCTCGACTGGTTGACCACGAAGCCGCCGCCCATCGGGTGCTCCTTCACATAGCCCCAGGTCCATTTCCAGACGCCGAGGCGCGTGCTGGCGGACTGGTCGGCCTCGTGATTCTCGATCGTGCCCATCCGCGCCAGGAAGGCCTGCGGCAGGAACGGCACCGCGACCATGAGCGCCAGCGCCATGCCGCCCGCAATCAGCACCTTGTGCTTCGCGGTCCGCAGGTAGAACAGGCAAAGCACGCCGAGGCACACGAGTCCGGTCCGCGCCTGCGTCCCTACCGGGATCAGCGAACAGGCGAAGATCAGCGCGGCGGCGAACAGGTAAACCCGCCAGTCCGCCGGAAACACCGTGCCGTACTTCACCAGCCAGAGCACGATCGGGATGATCGAGATCGCCACCGCCGAGAGAATCGAGCCTTCGTAGAGGCCGGTGTTGTTCTCCACGAAGATCCGCAAGGTGCCATAGCCGCCCCCGCCGCCCGCGGTCTTGAGCCCGCCATCGATGATGAGCGCGCTCGCCGCCAGCACCATGACCAGCGCCACCGCCTCGATCCGCAGCCGCGTGCGCAAGGTGAAGGGCAGGAAGATCGCGAAGACCAGCGCCTTCCACACCCAGGCCCATTTCTCCGCTGCAGCGGCGGGATAGACCGCCGCCCAGGTCGTGTAGCCGCAATAGAGCAGCAGCGCCGCGAGGATGCCCTGCCGCAAGGTGAAGCGCGAATCGCGCTTGTCGTCGAGCGCCACCCAGCCCAAGAACGCCGCGGCGAAAGCCATGAGCGAGATCGGCAGATGGGACAGGATGCCCCAGGAAATGATCTGCGGGCTGACGATATCGACATAGAGATAGCACAGCACCCAGAGGAACGGGCGCCGGAAGCCGATCAGCAGGAAGCAGGCGACGAAGCCGGTCAGCGCAAGGTCAAGCATCGCCGGAACCTTCCCCCTGACTCGGCCAGCGCATCTCGCGCCGCACCGGCCCGCCGCGCTTCGAGGGTTGCTGTTCGGGCGCGGCGCCTTCCCCCGGCGTCTCGACATCGAGGTCCGGCCGCAGCAGCAGGCGCCAGGCGGCCAGCGCCAGCAGTCCGTGGCTCACGGCAAGGGCAAGGATGTCGACCATCGCGCCGGGCCTACCAGCGCCGGGTTGACGCGGCGTTAAGCCTTGCAGACATAGGTTTCCGTCCCATGACCCGTGTTCTCCACGTCCTCGACCATTCGCTGCCGATGCACAGCGGCTATACCTTCCGGACCCGCGCGATCCTGAAGGCGCAGGAAGCCATGGGCTTCGAAGTCCGTGGCATTACCGGGATACGCCACAAGGCGGAAGGGCCTCAGGTGGAGGAAGCGGACGGGCTGACGTTCCACCGCACCGAGGGAACCGTCAGC
This sequence comes from Novosphingobium sp., assembly GCA_017745295.1. Lineage (GTDB taxonomy): Bacteria > Pseudomonadota > Alphaproteobacteria > Sphingomonadales > Sphingomonadaceae > Novosphingobium. Next base: position 192,391 of record JAGHZR010000018.1, on the reverse strand, counting down.
GGCCCGGTGGGCCTGCGCGAATGGCGCGAGATCGCCCTGTTCGCCGAATCGATCGACCGGCTGGTGCGTGAATGGCGGCCGGACGTGCTCCATGCCCATTCGCCCTCGCTCTGCGGCGCGGCGGCAGCGCGCGTCGCCCGCCGCCACGGCATTCCGCTCGTCTACGAAATCCGCGCCTTCTGGGAAGATGCGGCGGTGGGCAACGGCACCGGCAGCGAAGGCTCGCTTAAGTACCGGCTGACCCGGGCGCTGGAAAACCGCGTCGTCGCCCGCGCCGATGCCGTGGTGACGATCTGCGATGGACTGCGCGAAGACCTCGTCGCGCGCGGGGTTCCGCCGGGCAAGATCTCGAAGATGCCCAACGGCGTCGATCTCGACCTCTTCGGCACCCCGCCCGCGCGCGATCCGGCACTGGCCCGCGAACTCGGCTTCGAAACGGACGGAATCGCACACCCGGTCATCGGCTTTATCGGCAGCTTCTACGATTACGAGGGCCTCGACGACCTGATCGCCGCCATGCCCCTGCTGCTGGAACGCCAGCCCCGGGCGCGGCTGCTGCTGGTCGGCGGCGGCCCGCGCGAAGAGGCCCTGCGTGCCCAGGCCCAGGCCTCCCCGGCCGCCGAGGCGATCCGCTTCATCGGCCGCGTGCCGCACCACGAAGTCGAACGCTATTACGCCTTGGCCGACGTCATGGCCTATCCACGCAAGAAGAGCCGGTTGACCGACCTCGTGACTCCGCTCAAGCCGCTGGAAGCCATGGCGCAAGGCAAGCTGGTCGCCGCCAGCGACGTCGGCGGGCACCGCGAACTCGTGACTCACGGAACAACGGGCACGCTGTTCAAGCCTGACGATCCCGCCGCCTGTGCCGCCGCGCTTGCGGACTTGCTGGAAGCGCGCGAATCGTGGGAAGCCTATCGCGAAGCGGGCCGCCGCCATGTGCGCGAGCGGCACGACTGGGCGGTCAATGCCCGGCATTATCGAGACGTTTACCAAATGGTGGCACCTCTCGAAGCACGAAAAAGACTGGAAACCGCTGCCTGATCTGGCGAATTACCATCCTGCGGAACTGAGAACGGGGTTAATGAACGTGGCGAAACCAGAGAGCCGGCAAGAGGGCACGAAAGCCCAACCGATCAGCCGCCACCCACTGTTTCCGGCGATCGTCGCCCTATGGTTCGCGGCGCTGTTCGGGCTTGGATCGCTGATGGTCAGCCCGGCGCTGATCGAGCGGATCGTCTCGGCCACGGGTCTCGCCAAGATCCTGCCGATGGCGGCGCCGCCGCTCGGCGCCACCGCCCGCATCCTCTTCGCGCTGACGCTCACCGGCCTTGGCGGAGTGGTCGGCCTCGTCGCCGGGCGCCGCGTCGCCCAGACTGCCGAGGACGCTCCCGCTCGCATGCCCTTCACCGGCCTCGAAGCTGAAGAAGCTGCACTCGAGCCGGAAAGCGATTCGGAAGCAGAAGCCACGGACGAGCGCGTTTCTCCCGTCCTGTCGCACCCTCTGCCCCGTCGGCGCCGTGCTCTCGCGCTCCTCGCCGAGGACGCGCCGCCGCTGAACGAACCGGAAGCGGCCGCCCCCGAAGCGGAGCAGCCGCCGATCCTCAATCTGTCCGACCTCGAAGGCATCGACGTCCCCGGCCCTGCCGACCCGGAGCTTTCCAGCGAGGAATCCTATCGCCAGCCGAATCTCGGCGAAAGCGACATGGAAGTGTCAGGCAGCCTCGAAACGCCGGAGGCGGTTGCGGCCGAGTGGTCTGCCGCGGCAGAGGAAGCTGCTCCCCAGACCATCGTTTCCGCCGAAACGGACGAACACGGCCCCTTCGGCCGCATTCCCGAATGGCTGGAACCACGCCAGGACCTGCACAGCTTCTCCCCCGCCCGCTGGGGTGCCGCGCACGAAGAGGTTTCCGAGCCGTCAACGCCCGCACCGGCACCCGAAGCCCTGAGCAATCGCCTGTTCGAAGCCTACTCGCGCGCAATGGGCGAACCGGCCGAGGCACCGGAAATCCAGCCGCTCTTCTCCGGCCCGGTTGCGGGCACGGCGACGGGCGTGGGGACGGATAGGGGGGCCGATCCCCTTGAAGAGAACGTCGCATCCGAGGAACGTCTTCAGGCCGCGGAACGGATTGCCGGGGCGGACCTCGAAGACCTGTCGCAAGTCGAACTGCTGGAACGTCTCGCGCTGGCCATGGAGCGGCAGCGCCGCCTCCGTGCCGCCGCTTCTGCCGCGGCCGACGACGTATCGGAAGATCAGCCCGTTTTGGATGAAACGGCTACCTCTGCCGCCCCCGCACAGCCAAGCGCCGAAGCCGTCGTTCTTCCCGCCGAGAGCCTGGCTGACTCCCCGCTTCCGCGCCTCGCTTCGGTATCGCCCTTTGTGGCTCCGCTGCGATCGGTGCCGGACGTGCAGGACTTCGATCGGCAGGATAGCGGCCCTTCGGTGAAGGCGGAAATTCCGACTCCGATTTCCGCTACCCCCATTCCCGCTGCCTTACGCCCTATCGGCTTCGACGCCTTCGGCCATGACGAAGACGACGATGCCCTGCCCGGCTATGTCCCGCCCCGCCACATCAGTCTGGCGCTGACCAATCCGGTTGCGATCCTGCCGCAGGCGCCCGTCCTGTCGGGGGAAGAGATCGCAGGCGAACCGGAGAACGAAGCCGAGGATCGCGGCCAGTACGCAGCCTTCGACACGCTTTCCAAGGGCTTCGACTACGATGAAACGCCGGAGGATGACGAGGAAGAAACCGTCCTTGCCAAGGGCTATTCCTCGCTCCTCAACCTCTCGCGTCAGGCACCCCGGCAGAGCTTCGTCCGGCTCGGCGATGATGACCGGGCAACCGAGGTCGCCGATGACGCTTCGGCAGCCATCCCGGAAGGAAGCGGCGCCCGCCCGTTCGATCCGCCTGCCCGCCCCGATCCCGGCGAAACCGAGAAGGCCCTGCGCGCTGCACTGGCCACGCTCCAGCGGATGAGCGGGGCCGCCTGAAACCGGCTCCTTGCCTTGCGAGAATGCGTTTCACGCAATTGAGACCCATTCTCGCATAACAAAATTCCCTTTTTTACCGCGCACACGCACTAAATTTTGCGCAACCCCCTGCCTTCGCCATTGCAAAAGCGTCCCGTAATCGTCATGGGGGCGCTTGGGACCACCATGACGCACCTTGCTGCCGCACGATTCGTGCGCAGCGGGCGCGACGAAAGGTCCCCGGCAAAAAATGACAGGATGGGTTTTTATCGATGGGATTTCCTAAGCCCCAGGGCCTTTATGATGCGCGTAATGAACACGATGCTTGTGGTGTGGGTTTCGTAGCCCATATCAAAGGCCAGAAAACGCATGCAATCATTACTCAGGCGCTGGAAATCCTGAAAAATATTGACCACCGCGGTGCGGTGGGTGCCGACCCCCTGCTGGGCGACGGCGCAGGAATCCTGACGCAGCTTCCCGACACCCTGTTCCGCAGCTGGGCCGCCGCCACCGGCGTCGAACTGCCCAAGGCCGGCGACTATGCCGTCGCCATGTGCTTCCTGCCGCAGGACGCCGCCAGCCGTGACCTGATCACGCAGACCTTCGAGAAGTTCATCGCCAAGGAAGGCCAGCACCTGATCGGCTGGCGCGACGTGCCCGTCACGCTCGACGGCCTGGGCAAGACCGTGATCGAATCGATGCCGGTGATCCGCCAGTGCTTCGTCGGCCGCGGCGAGAACTGCGCCGATCAGGACGCTTTCGAGCGCAAGATCCTGGCGATCCGCAAGCAGACGCAGAACCCGCTCAAGGCCATGGCCGAAAAGCACGACCTGCCCGGCCTGACCGAGCTCTACATGCCGAGCTTCTCCAGCCGCACGATCGTCTACAAGGGCCTGCTGCTGGCGACCCAGGTCGGCTCGTTCTACGACGACCTGCGCAATCCCGAGTTCGTCTCGGCGCTCGGCCTCGTCCACCAGCGCTTCTCGACCAACACGTTCCCGAGCTGGAAGCTGGCGCACCCGTTCCGCTTCATGGCCCACAACGGCGAGATCAACACCGTTCGCGGCAACGTGAACTGGATGAACGCGCGCCGCCGCACCATGGAATCGGAACTGCTCGGCGCCGATCTCGACAAGATGTGGCCGCTGATCCCGCACGGCCAGTCGGACACCGCCTGCCTCGACAATGCGCTCGAGCTGCTGCTGGCCGGCGGCTATCCGCTCGTCCACGCGATGATGATGCTCATCCCCGAGGCATGGGCGGGCAACGCACTGATGACGCCGGAACGCCGCGCGTTCTACGAATACCACGCCGCCCTGATGGAGCCGTGGGACGGCCCGGCCGCCGTGGCCTTCACCGACGGCCGCCAGATCGGCGCCACGCTCGACCGCAACGGGCTGCGCCCCGCGCGCTTCCTCGTCACCGATGACGACATCTGCGTCATGGCGTCGGAATCGGGCGTGCTTCCGATCAAGGAAGACAACATCGTCCGCAAGTGGCGCCTCCAGCCCGGCAAGATGCTCCTGATCGACTTCGAGCAGGGCCGCATCATCGAAGACGAAGAGATCAAGACCCAGCTCGCCAACGAAGAGCCCTACGAAAAGTGGCTTGAGCAGGCGCAGTACAAGCTGGCCGATCTCGACGTGATCGAACCCGAACTGGCCGAGCTGCCCCAGCCGACCGGCACCCTGCTCGATCGCCAGCAGGCGTTCGGCTATACCCAGGAAGACGTCAGCCGCTTCCTCGAACCGATGGCCGTCAATGCCGACGACCCGCTCGGCTCGATGGGCACCGACACGCCGATCCCGGTGCTGTCGAACAAGGCGCGCCTGCTCTACGACTACTTCAAGCAGAACTTCGCGCAGGTCACCAACCCGCCGATCGACCCGATCCGCGAGGAACTGGTGATGAGCCTGGTCACCATGATCGGCCCGCGCCCGAACCTGCTCGGCCATGACGCGGGCAGCCACAAGCGCCTCGAAGTCAGCCAGCCGATCCTGACCGACCTTGGCCTCGCCAAGATCCGCTCGGTGGAAGCCGCGCTCGACGGCGCCTTCCGCACCGAGACCATCGACATGACCTGGGATGCCGCTTCGGGCGTCGAAGGGCTGGAGATGGCGATCAAGGAAATGTGCTGGGCCGCGACCGAAGCGGTGCTGGCGGACAAGAACATCCTCGTCCTGTCCGACCGCGCCCAGGGCCCGGACCGCATCCCGATGCCGGCGCTGCTGGCAACGGCCGCCGTCCACCACCACCTCGTCCGCCAGGGCCTGCGCATGCAGACCGGCCTCGTCGTGGAAACCGGCGAAGCGCGCGAAGTGCATCACTTCTGCGCTCTGGCAGGCTACGGCGCGGAAGCGATCAATCCTTATCTGGCGCTCGAAACCATCGAAGCCGTGCGCGTTCGCAAGAACCTGCCGGTGACGGCGGAGCAGGCAGCGAAGAACTACGTCTACGCCATCGGCAAGGGCATCCGTAAGGTCATGTCCAAGATGGGCATCTCGACCTACCAGTCGTACTGCGGCGCCCAGATCTTCGATGCCGTCGGCCTTTCGACCGCGTTCGTGGACAAGTACTTCACCGGAACCGCCACCTCGATCGAGGGCGCGGGCCTGGCGGAAATCGCGGCGGAAACCGTGCAGCGCCACAACGCGGCCTACGGCGACAACCCGATCTACGCCAACATGCTCGACGTCGGCGGCATCTACGGCGCGCGCGTGCGCGGCGAGGAACATGCCTGGACCTCCGAGAACATCGGCGCGCTCCAGCACGCGGTTCGCGGCAATATCCCCGCCAAGTACGAGGAATTCGCCCGCACCATCAACGATCAGTCGACCCGGATGCTCACCATCCGCGGCCTCATGGAATTCGCCCCCAGCCAGGCGATCCACATCTCCGAGGTGGAACCCGCCAGCGAGATCGTGAAGCGCTTCGCCACCGGCGCGATGAGCTACGGCTCGATCTCGTGGGAGGCGCACACCACGCTGGCACTGGCGATGAACCGCATCGGCGGCAAGTCGAACACCGGCGAAGGCGGCGAGGATCCCTCGCGCTTCAAGCCCCTGCCCAACGGCGACACCATGCGCTCGTCGATCAAGCAGGTCGCCTCGGGCCGCTTCGGCGTGACCACCGAGTACCTCGTCAATGCCGACGACATCCAGATCAAGATGGCCCAGGGCGCGAAGCCCGGCGAAGGCGGCCAGCTGCCGGGTGACAAGGTGGACAAGACCATCGGCGCCACCCGTCACTCGACGCCAGGCGTCGGCCTGATCTCGCCGCCGCCGCACCACGACATCTACTCGATCGAAGACATCGCGCAGCTCATTCACGATCTCAAGAACGTGAACCCGACCAGCCGCGTCTCGGTGAAGCTGGTGTCCGAAGTGGGCGTAGGCACGGTCGCCGCGGGCGTTTCCAAGGCGCGCGCGGACCACATCACGATCTCGGGCTACGAAGGCGGCACCGGCGCTTCGCCGCTGACCTCGCTGACCCATGCGGGTTCGCCCTGGGAAATCGGCCTCGCCGAAACCCAGCAGACCCTGCTGCTCAACAACTTGCGCAGCCGCGTGGTGGTCCAGGCCGACGGCGGGCTGCGCACCGGCCGCGACGTTGCCGTGGCCGCGCTGCTCGGCGCGGAAGAGTTCGGCTTCGCCACTGCCCCGCTGATCGCGGCGGGCTGCATCATGATGCGCAAGTGCCACCTCAACACCTGCCCGGTCGGCGTCGCCACCCAGGACCCCGTCCTGCGCGCCCGCTTCACCGGCCAGCCCGAGCATGTGGTCAACTACTTCTTCTTCGTCGCCGAGGAACTGCGCGCGATCATGGCGCAGCTGGGCTTCCGCACGATCGCCGAAATGGTCGGCCGGGTGGACAAGCTCGACATGAAGAAGGCGGTCTCGCACTGGAAGGCCAAGGGCGTGGACCTCTCCAAGGTCCTCTACCAGACGCCGCTGGGCGACAGCCCCTCGCTGGGCTGGAGCGAAGCACAGGACCACGGCCTCGAAAACGCGCTCGACAACGCGCTGATCGCAGGCGCCGCCGATGCGCTGGACAATCGCCAGCCCGTCCGCATCGAAAAGAGCGTCATCAACGTCAACCGCACGGTCGGCGCGATGCTGTCGGGCGAAGTGGCCCGTCGCTACGGCCATGACGGCCTGCCCGACAACACCATCAACGTGAAGCTCACCGGTGTCGCCGGCCAGAGCTTCGCCGCCTGGCTCGCCCACGGCGTCACGCTCGACCTGACCGGCGACGCCAACGACTATGTCGGCAAGGGCCTGTCCGGCGGCCGCGTGATCGTGCGCCAGCCCGGCCATGTGAACCGCGATCCGCTGAAGAACATCATCGTCGGCAATACCGTGCTCTACGGCGCGATCTCCGGCGAGGCGTTCTTCAACGGCGTCGGCGGCGAGCGCTTCGCGGTCCGCAACTCGGGCGCGATCGCGGTCGTCGAAGGCTGCGGCGACCACGGCTGCGAATACATGACCGGCGGCGTCGTGACGGTGCTCGGCAAGACCGGCCGCAACTTCGCGGCAGGCATGTCCGGCGGCATCGCCTACGTCTACGACGAGGACGGCGAGTTCGACAGGCTGGTGAACCCGGCAATGGTCGATCTCATCCGAATCTCGCCGGAAGCCGACGAGGACGAAGGCACCGGCCGTCCCCAGCAGCGCACCGTCTCGGTCCGCGACCTGGGCATGGGCGACATGCTGCGCCACGATGCGGAGCGCCTGCGCATCCTGCTCGAACGCCACCACCTGCACACCGGCTCGAAGCGGGCCCGCGCACTGCTCGACGACTGGTCGAACGCGCTGGGCAAGTTCGTCAAGGTGATGCCTCGCGACTACGCGAAGGCTCTGCGCCAGCAGGAGGCCGAGCGCCTCGAAGCCGCTTCGGTCGCAGCAGAATAAGATCGGGAATTAGTAAGATGGGCAAGGAAACCGGCTTCCTCGAACTGGACCGCCAGGACCGCACTTATGGCGACGCCAAGGCGCGCCTCAAGAACTACAACGAGTTCGTCGTCCCGCTGGCGCCGCAGGCGCTTAAGGACCAGGCCTCGCGTTGCATGAACTGCGGCGTGCCGCACTGCCACACCGGCTGTCCGGTCAACAACATCATCCCGGACTGGAACCACCTGGTCTATGAGGACGACTTCCGCAACGCGCTGGAAGTCCTCCACTCGACCAACAACTTCCCCGAGTTCACCGGCCGCATCTGCCCCGCCCCGTGCGAGGCGGCCTGCACGCTGAACATCGTGGACCAGCCCGTCACCATCAAGTCGATCGAGTGCGCGATCGTCGACAAGGGCTGGCAGGAAGGCTGGATCACGCCAAAGCCCGCCGCGAAGAAGACCGGCAAGTCGGTCGCCGTCGTCGGCTCCGGCCCGGCGGGCATGGCCTGCGCGCAGCAGCTCGCCCGCGCCGGCCATTCGGTGACGGTGTTCGAGAAGAGCGACCGCGTCGGCGGCCTGCTCCGCTACGGCATCCCCGACTTCAAGATGGAAAAGCACCTCATCAACCGTCGTCTCGTGCAGATGATGGCCGAGGGCATCGAATTCCGCACCTCCACCGAAGTCGGCGTGACCGTCTCGGTCACCTCGCTGAAGGAAAACTTCGACACCGTCGTCTTCGCAGGCGGCGCCGAGGATCCCCGTCCGCTGAACATTCCAGGCTTCGAACTGCCCGGCGTGCGCTTCGCGATGGAGTTCCTCACCCAGCAGAACAAGCGCAACGCGGGTGACGACGAGCTTCGCGCCGCTCCGCGCGGCACGCTTTCGGCCACCGGCAAGCACGTCATCGTCATCGGCGGCGGCGACACCGGTTCCGACTGCGTCGGCACCTCGAACCGCCAGGGCGCGGCTTCGGTCACCCAGCTGGAAATCATGCCCAAGCCGCCGCTGCACGAGAACAAGGCGATGTCCTGGCCGAACTGGCCGCTCAAGCTACGCACCTCGTCGAGCCACGAGGAAGGCGTCGAGCGCGACTGGGCGGTGCTGACCAAGCGCGTCATCGGCGACAATGACGTGCGCGCCCTCGAATGCGTCCGCGTCGAGTGGAAGGACGGCAAGATGCAGGAAGTGGCGGGCAGCGAGTTCACGCTCCAGGCCGACCTCATCCTGCTCGCCATGGGCTTCGTCGGCCCGCGCAAGGCCGGCATGCTCGACCAGTCGGGCGTCGAGCTGGACGCGCGCGGCAACGTCAAGGCCACCATGACCGACTACCGCACCAGCGATCCGGCGATCTATTCGTGCGGTGACATGCGCCGCGGTCAGTCGCTGGTGGTCTGGGCCATCCGCGAAGGCCGCCAGTGCGCCCGCGCGGTGGACGAGGCGCTCATGGGCAGTTCCGAACTGCCGCGCTGATCTTTCGCATTACCGTTTGAGGAAGGGGCGTACCGCAAGGTGCGCCCCTTTTTTCGATTGGGCGCGGACGGGCTTCGACAGGCTCAGCCTGAGCGGTTCTGGAAGGGTATCTTCTTGATCTGGGTGGAAAGGCGACACCCCTCACCCGCTGTGGCTGAGCTTGTCGAAGCCCGTCCGCGCGATCGCTTTCCGCACAATCTCGATGGGCGTTTCAGCCTGACGTCGTCCCGGACCTGATCCGGGACGACGACCTTACCAGTCGATCGTCCCGCGCCCATGCGCCGCCAAAAACGCGTTGGCCTTGCTGAAATGACGGCAACCCAGGAAGCCGCGATGGGCCGACAGCGGGCTGGGGTGAGGCGCGGTCAGCACCATATGGTGGCTCGAAGCCAGGCCCGGCACCCGCATCGCTTTTTTCTGAGCGTGACTGCCCCAGAGCAGGAACACGCAAGGCTCCGCCTTGGCCGCGACCGCCGCGACCGCCGCATCGGTGATGGCTTCCCACCCCTTGTTCTGGTGCGAACCCGCCTGCGCTTCCTCGACCGTCAGCGCATTGTTGAGCAGGAGCACCCCCTGCCGTGCCCAGTGTTCGAGATTGCCATGCCCCGGCGCGGTCACGCCGCAGTCGGTCGCCAGTTCCTTGTAGATGTTGACCAGCGATGGCGGCACTTTGACGCCTTCCGGCACCGAGAACGACAGGCCATGCGCCTGCCCCGGCCCGTGATAAGGGTCCTGCCCGAGGATGACGACGCGTACAGAATCGAGCGGTGTCAACTCCAGCGCGCGCAGACGGCTGCCGCGCGGCGGATAGATCCGCTTGCCCGCGGCTTCCTCGGCCTTGAGCCAGCCGCCGAGTTGGCGCAATTGCGGCGAATCGAGCACGGCCCCCAGTGCCGGTTGCCAGGATGGCGGCACGCCCTGAAGCGATCCCGAGACCTCCATTCGCGCCGTACTCCCGCCTAAACCATTTGCGAAACTCAGGCCCAGTCCCTAAGCATTTTCGGACTATGGCTGTCTATCTCCACGAAGAAGATCTCCCCGAAGGCGTGCTTGCGCCGGGACCCGTTGCCGTCGACACCGAGACGATGGGCCTGATCACCCCGCGCGACCGCCTTTGCGTAGTCCAGATTTCCGACGGACAGGGCGACGAGCATCTCGTCCGCTTTGCGCCCGGCAGCGACTTCGCCGCGCCGAACCTGAAGGCGGTGCTGGCCGATCCGGCCCGGCTGAAGCTCTATCACTTCGCGCGGTTCGATCTCGCCGCGATCGAGCACTACCTCGGCGTCACCGCCGCGCCGGTGTTCTGCACCAAGATCGCCAGCAAGCTGACCCGCACGTATACCGACCGCCACGGCCTCAAGGATCTCGTGCGCGAACTGCTCGGCAAGGAAGTGTCGAAGCAGCAGCAGTCGAGCGACTGGGGCGCGGCCGAACTGACCGAGCCGCAGAAGGAATACGCCGCCTCGGACGTGCGCTACCTCCACGCGATGCACCAGATTCTCGTCGTGCGCCTCGCCCGCGAGAATCGCACCGAGATTGCCCAGTCCTGCTTCGACTTCCTGCCCGCCCGCGCCCGGCTCGACCTTGCCGGTTGGCCGGATCACGACATCTTCAGCCACGAAGCCGCGTGATCGGAGCCTAGCCACGCATGTCGGTCGAAGCCAACCAGATCCGCAATCGCCGCCGGCACTTCGCCGCGCCCGGCGGCTCGCACGATCGCATGGTGGCCTTCCTTGCCAAGGCCCTGCCTGCGGGCATCGGCCTGATCGCGGCCGTCATGATCCTGGTCCCGCTCTCCCCGCGCGGAGAGATCAGCTTCCTGCTGGACCGCAACAAGGTGGCGACCACCGGCGAGCGTATCGCCGTGGCGGATGCCGCCTATCGCGGACAAGACAACGAGGGCCGCGACTTCGTGGTGACGGCAGGCACCGCCGTCCAGCGTTCGCCGGATATTCCCATCGTCGAAATGCAGAAGCTGGTCGCCCAGATGGCCCTGCGCGACGGCCCCGCCGATATCGTGGCGCCGCGCGGCGCCTACAATTTCGACAAGGACACGATGGCGGTCGATGGCCCGGTCAACTTCAAGTCGTCCGACGGCTATACGATGACCACCAGCAAGGTCGACGTCGACATCAAGCAGAAGACGGCGGTCGCATCGGGCGGCGTCCAGGGCACCGTGCCCTCGGGCACGTTCAAGGCCGATGCGATGCACGCCGATCTCGACACCCGCACCGTTACACTCGAAGGCCATGCCCGGATGCGCATCACGCCCGGCAAGCTGAGGATGCCGCAATGACCCGCCGCTTGTTTGAATCCCGCAAGTTCCGCATCGCTCTCGCGGTGCCGGTGGCCGGGCTCGCCCTGTTCGTCGCCGGGCAGCAGCTTGGCGCCCAGGCGATCTCCGGCCACAATTCCGACGCGCCCGTCGATTTCGGTGCCGACCGCATCGAGCTTCAGGACAAGCAGAACCGCGTCGTGCTGACCGGCAATGTCGATATCACCCAGGCCGACCTGCGCCTGCGCGGTGCCCGCACCGTGATCGACTTTATCAAGGGCGACCAGACGCAGGTGCAGCGGATTACCGCCAGCGGCAATGTCGTCGTCACCCGCCAGGATCAGGTGGCGACCGGCGACACCGCGATCTACGACCTCAACCAGCGCATCGTGACGATGGTCGGCAATGCCACACTCAAGCGCGGCACCGGCGATACCTTGCGCGGCGGCCGTTTCGTGATGGACCTCAAGAGCGGCGTCTCCTCGGCCTCCGGCGGGCGGGTAAAGGGCACGTTCAACGTACCCAAGAAGAAGAACTGATCCCGGAGAGGCTCCGGAAGGAAACGAAAAAGGCCGGTTACGACACCCTGTCGTAACCGGCCTTTTTCGTTCTGGGCGGCCTTCGGGAAAGGCTCCGCCTCGATCAGAATGCCTTGTCGTGGACCAGCACCCGTGCGGTCAGGAACATGATGTGCAGGTCGCGCATGATGGTCCAGCCTTCGAGGTACTCCAGATCGGACTGGAGGCGGTTGATGAGGTCCGATTCCTGGTCGGTGGCGCCGCGATAGCCGCGCACCTGGGCGAGGCCGCTCAGGCCCGGCTTAAGGCTGTGGCGCTGCCAGTAGCGACGGTCGACTTCCCAGAACAGCTTGTCGCCCGCCAGCGAGCCGGTGGCGTGGGGACGCGGGCCGACCAGGCTCATGTCGCCCAGCAGCACGTTGAACAGCTGCGGCAGCTCGTCGATGCTGGTGCCGCGAATGAAGCGGCCGACGCGGGTGATGCGCTGGTCTCCCTTCGAGGCCGAGACGTTGCCGTTGCTGTCGCAGAGGGCCTGCGTCATGCTGCGGAACTTGTACATGTTGAAGAAGGTGTTGCCCCGGCCCATGCGGCGCTGGACGAAGAACACCGGCCCCCCGTCCTGCAGCTTGACCGCAAGGGCCACGACCAGCAGCAGCGGCGAGAGCGCGAGGATCGCGCCGCCGGAAAAGGCGACGTCGAAGATGCGCTTGATCGCGCGTTCGCGGATCCCCAGCGGCCCGGCGGAAACGAGCAGCAGCCCGTGCTGGCCGGTCACGCGCGCGCCCTGGGCGCCGAGGCGCGCCACTTCGTCGTCCAGCACTTCGCCGTCGACATTGGCGCCCTTGAGCACCATCGCCCATTCGGCGCGGCGATCGGCGGGGCAGCTCACCACCACCCGGTCGATATTGCGCAGGACGAGGCCGACGCGGTCGAGCGAATCGGGGTCCTTGAGATTGGGACGCAGCCCCATGGCCGCTGCCGAGACGCGAATCGCGCCGGGCATGCGCAGCTGGGGTCCGCCGTCATCGATGACAAGTTCGTTGATGACATTGGCGCCGCAGCGCCAGTTCACGAAACTGCGAAGCTGGAGCCGCGACCAGGCGATCAGCGCCATGGCGCAGATCACGCCGCCGCTGAAGGCACCGCGAGACAGCTCCGCCGAGGACTTCATGAGGAACTGTACGAAGACGACGACGACGACCGCCACCACCATCGAGACTTCCGCACGGAAAATGCCCCGCCAGCCGTCGCGCAGGGCGTCGGTGGAATAGGCGGCGTTGTACAACGCCAGCGTCAGGAAGATCGGCAGCAGCACTTGTCCGTAGACGAGTGCCATCTCCATTCCCTGGCCGCTGTCGTAAAGCCAGCCCGCAAGCGCGAAGCCCGCCAGAAGGGCCACGAGGTCCCCCACGAGCAAGGCAAGATAACATTGAAGCCGTCGGCGTTCGAGCGAAGGTGCGACGAGAAGTTCGTCTGCCTCGGAGCGCTGAACGGCTTGGGTCGTAACTGCAAATGGCGCATTCATGCGTTCAACACTCCCGATTGTCGAACTCATGCCCCCCGGATCCCCTCTTCCGTCTATCGCCACAGCCACGGATTCGATGTCCGTGCTGCACTGCGGTAGACGAATGCACTTATGATCATTCCATCCGTGCAGGAAAGCCGATTCAGTTAAGCTGTTCTTTTTATCCGTTGTTTGCCATCGAACGTAGAAATTCTGGCTATTTCGACTAACCCTTCGGCCAGCAGAAGGTCAGCGTCCTGGCTATTGGCCAGCAGCGATTGGTGCATCGCAATAAGACGGGCCACCAAGCGTTCGAGACGATTACCACGCCAGATACGCAATTGCACCCCGAGGGCTGGTTTGTCCTTCCAGAAAATTCGGCGGGCCGCCGCTTCCGATTCGATCAGCGCTGCGGGGTCGCCGCCCCTTCCCAGCCGGGAATTGAGGCTCGCCAGTTGCGCCGCTCGGCGCTCGAAGGCCAGCAGCAGGCCGACGGCATTGATGCCCTGATCGCGCAGGCGCTTGAGTTCGGGGCCTATCGCCTCGCGCTTGCCACCCAGCACCGCGTCGACCAGCGGGCCGAAGTCGTCGTCCTCGGTCGCCGCGCCCACGGCATCGAGATCAGCGCTCGACACCGCGCGCGGAGTTTCGGCGCTGGCATCGAGATAGAGCGCCAGCTTGGTCACTTCCGAGCGCGCCAGCCGCGTATCGAGGCCCGAGGCCCGCGCGATCCGCTGGGCGAGATCGCTGCCCATCTTGAGTCCGGCGCCGTTGGCCATCGTCCGCACGGCGCCGGTTACCGCGGCGAGGTCGGGCGGGTAGAACATCGCCACCAGCCCGTCCGGCCGGGCGGCAAGCAGCTTGGCGGTGCGCGACTTGTCGGTGGCGCCGGTTGCCACGATCAGCACCGGGCAGGCATCGACATCGCTTTCGAGCAGTATCTGGACCGCGTCGTGGGCCTCGTCGCCCTGGGCGCGAATCCAGATGTGGCGCGAAGTGCCGCCGAACAGCGAGTTGGAGCGGGCCTCGTCGCCCAGCTTCACCGGGTCGCGGCGCAAGTCCGATCCGGCGATCTCGACCCGCTCACCGGGATCGGTTAGGCAGGAGACGATCTTCGCAGCCGCATCGCTGGCTCCGGCCTCGTCCGGGCCGCAGAAGAAGAAAACCCGCGCCTGCTGTGCGGCGCGGGCTGCAAGGCCGCCGAAATCCTTCTGGGTGGCTTTCACGTCTCCGTGACTCGCGCCCGGTTCACTGCTTGGTGTCGCCGCGCAGGCGCAGCGCGACGGCCGTGACGATGCGGGTGGCCACGTCCTTCGACATGTTTTCGAGCGCGGTCTGTTCGCCCGCGATCGTCGCATAGTCGGACGATACGACGTCGATACCTGCATCCGAACCGGCGGTGGCGTCGAGCACGGTCTCGTTGCTCGACAGGTCCACCAGCTGATAGCGCGCGCGCAGGGTCCGGCGCTCGCGGCCGATGGTATCGTCCGAGAGCAGCGCGAAGCCTTCGAGCTTGTCATCAAGGCGAATGTCGAGCCGGTAGCGCGGCGCCGTGCCGCCCTTGTCCGCACCCAGCTGGTCGACGATGGCGTTGCGGACCAGCCAGCCCGCACGCCCCTCGATCGCCGCGACCTGCACGCCCTTGAGGCCCTGTGCCACGGCACCGCCGCCGCCGCCCGCATACATCGGCTTGAGGCCGCAACCGGACAGCAGCGCGGCACCCATCAGAGCGGGCATCAGGGCGGGGCCGAAGAGGCGCAGGAAACGCATCACGCGACGAGATTGACCAGACGGTCGGGCACGACGATCACTTTCCTCACCTCGGCTCCATCCAGTGCACGCTGCACTTTCTCGCTGGCAAGGGCAAGCGCTTCAAGCTCTTCCTTGGAGGTGCCCTTGGCCACGGTCAGGGTGTCGCGCAGCTTGCCCTTCACCTGGACCGCCACGGTCACTTCGTCCTCGACCAGCAGCGCCGGATCGACTTCGGGCCATGCCGCCTGGGCCACGAGGCCTTCGCCAAAGGTCGCAAAGGCTTCTTCGGCAAGGTGCGGCATCATCGGCGAGACGAGCAGCAGAACCGTGCGGATCGCGTTCGAGCGGCTGGCCGAAGGGGCCGCTTTCTCGACCGCGCCGGTCAGTTCGTAGATGCGCGCCACGGCCTTGTTGAAGCCGAGCGATTCGATGTCCGAAGCGACCGCCGCCACCGTCTGGTGGACCTTGCGGTCGATCGCCTTGTCCTTGCCCTCTGCCGCAGCGTCGTACTGGGCGAACAGGCGCCACAGGCGCTGCACGAAGCGGCCGCAACCCTCGATACCGGCTTCCGACCACGGCAGGTCGCGCTCCGGCGGGCTGTCGGACAGCATGAACCAGCGGATCGCGTCAGCGCCGTAGGTCGCAACGATCTCGTCGGGGTCGACGACGTTCTTCTTCGACTTCGACATCTTGATGACGCGGCCGACTTCGACGGCGGCACCGTCGGCCTTCAGCGTCGCGCCGTCCGAGGTCCGGTCGATCTCGCCGGGCGAGAAATAGACCGGCTGGCCGTTGGCATCGTTGATGCGGAAGTAGGTCTCGTGCGTGACCATGCCCTGCGTGAACAGGCTGGCGAAGGGCTCCTTCACCTCGACCTTGCCGATGCGGGCCAGCGCGCGCGTCCAGAAGCGGGCGTAGAGCAAGTGCAGGATCGCATGCTCGATGCCGCCGATGTACTGTTCCACCGGCAGCCATTCGGCGATCTTGGCCGGATCGAACGGGCGATCTTCGGGCTGGCTGGCGAAGCGCAGGAAGTACCACGAGCTGTCGACGAAAGTGTCGAGCGTGTCGGTCTCGCGGCGCGCGGCATGGCCGCACTGCGGGCAATCGACATGCTTCCAGGTCGGATGACGCACCAGCGGGTTGCCGGGGGTCGAGAAATCGACATCCTCGGGCAGCGTGACCGGCAGGTGCTTCTTGGGCACCGGCACCACGCCGCAGACCTCGCAGTGGATGAACGGGATCGGCGTGCCCCAGTAGCGCTGGCGCGAAACGCCCCAGTCGCGCAGGCGCCACACGGTCTTGCCCTCACCCCAGCCTTCGGCCTCGGCGCGCGCGATGACGGCGGCCTTGGCGTCCTTCACGGCCATGCCGTTGAGGAAGTCGGAATGGACGCAGACGCCGTCACCGGCTTCGGACTCGCCGTCGAACGGCTTGTCGGCATCGGCCTCGCTCGCCGCGACGACGCGCAGGATCGGCAGCTGGTACTTGGTGGCGAATTCGAAGTCGCGCTGGTCGTGGCCAGGAACGGCCATGACCGCGCCGGTGCCGTAGTCCATCAGCACGAAGTTGGCGATGTAGACCGGCAGCTCGGCGCCCGTGAACGGATGCTTCGCCTTCACGCCGGTATCGAAGCCCAGCTTCTCCGCGGTTTCCAGTTCGGCTGCGGTCGTTCCGCCCTGCTTGCACAGCGCGATGAAGTCCTCGACCTCGGGACGGCCCTGGGCCACCGCCTGCGCGATCGGGTGATCGGCCGCGACGGCCACGAAGCTGGCGCCGAAGATCGTGTCCGGGCGGGTCGAATAGACTTCGACCGATCCGATGCCGCCCACTTCGCTGGCGAGTTCGAACTTGAACTGCAGGCCCTGCGACTTGCCGATCCAGTTCTCCTGCATCGTGCGGACCTTCTCGGGCCACTTGTCGAGCGTGGAGAGGCCTTCCAGCAGTTCGTCCGCGAAGTCGGTGATCTTGAGGAACCACTGGGAGAGCTTGCGCTTCTCCACCAGCGCGCCCGAGCGCCAGCCGCGCCCGTCGATCACCTGCTCGTTGGCGAGCACGGTCTGGTCGACCGGATCCCAGTTCACCGCCGATTCCTTGCGGTAGACCAAGCCGTTCTCATAGAGATCGATGAACAGCGCCTGCTCGTGGCCGTAATAATCCGGCTCGCAGGTGGCGATCTCGCGGCTCCAGTCGAGCGCGAAGCCCAGGCGCTTCAGCTGCGCCTTCATGTTGGCAATGTTCTCGCGCGTCCAGCCGCCGGGATGGACGCCCTTTTCCATGGCCGCGTTCTCGGCGGGCATGCCGAAGGCGTCCCAGCCCATCGGATGGAGCACTTCGTGCCCGGTCATGCGCTTGTAGCGCGCCAGCACGTCGCCCATCGTGTAGTTGCGGACGTGGCCGATGTGGATGCGCCCCGAGGGATAGGGGAACATCTCAAGCACGAAGCTGCGCGGCTTCGACGAGGTGTCGTCCGCCTTGAAGCACTGCGCGTCGTCCCACGCAGCCTGCCAGCGCGTGTCCGCCTGAGCCGGATCGAACCGCTCGGTCATCTTAATCTAGTCTCCTGCGGGTCGGATCGCCCGCGAAATTGAAAATCAGCCGCCGATCGAATCGCGGCGAAGATCGCGGGCGCGGGTGAGGATGATGTCCTCCAGCTTCTGCACGGTCGCGGCCTGCACCGGCGCCGCCGTCCAGGCGCCGCCGGTCGAGACTTCGCGCTGCGCGGTCACGCGCAGGGCATCGGCGCGCAGGTCCTTGTCGAGGATCATCACCGTGACCTTGACGCGCTCGCCCGGCTGCTTGGGATTGACGTACCAGTCGGTGACGATGACGCCGCCGGCGCTGTCCGACTGGAGCAGCGGCATGAACGAGAGCGAATCGAGGCTGGCGCGCCAGAGGTAGCTGTTCACGCCGATGGTCGTCACCGCCGAAGGCGCGATCGAGGACTGCACCTGCTTGCGGCCACCGCCGCAACCGGCCAACGCAAGCGCCGCCACGGCGCAGAAGCCTGCGGTTGCCAGCGATCGAGCGGAGAGAAGGCCGGTATGGGTGCTGCCTGTCATCGTAATTCCCAGTTCCTGTCTTGGCGAAGGCGCCGGACTTCCCGCGCGCCTGCCGTGAAACGCCTCTATAGCCGCCACTGCCGGGGCGGCAAGTGCGGCTTCATCAGCTTGCCGCCATAAGCGAGGCAGGGCTAAACGCTTGCTGAACGGGCAGCGGCGCTTCCGCGCACGAATGCCGATGCCCTCCCGGTGCCCCTCCCCCCGGCGATCATCCTGTGTTAAGCTCGTCGGACGAGGATGGTGGGCCTGTTTGGCAGGTCGATGCCAGGGCCCCCGAGACTGGGTAATGACGGAAGCTGACGATGATTAGGGAAAGTGCAGCCCCACAGGATGATGCCCTCTCGAATCGGGGCATCTCGAAAGGCGGCATGAGGACCGGCATGATGCTGACCTGCTGCGTGGTCGTGCTTGCCCTGCCCAGCGCCGTGCTGGCCTTTACCACCACGTTCAAGGCCGAGTCTTCCTCGCGCTCCTTCGGTGCGCTCGATCCCGAGACCTCTCCCGAAAATCTGTCGCGCGCGATCGCGATGCGATCGCTGGGCGACGGCGAGAACTTCCCCTTCACGCCCGCCGGTCCCACCGCCCGGCGCGACCGGGCCGTTACCGTGGCCGTCCGCATCGACCGCGAAGCGGCGCAGGCGATCATCGTGCGCAACCGCACCCCGATCGCGCGCAACGACATGGCCGGCATCGGGGGCTTGAAGATCGCGCCGACCGCATTCAACCTCGGCGTGGCGCGCGGCTATCAGAACTTCGCCCCGGACATTGCCGCCGCCACGGCGCCCGCCACGGCACGCGGCATTGCCGACGCGCCGGAACTGAAGAAGTTCAGCCTCCAGGCGGGCAGCGCCGAGCAGAAAGAGCCGCGCTTCACCACCCGCCTCTCCATCGACGAGAAGCGTGCGCCGGGCCGGGCGCCCCATACTTTCGCGGGCGACGCGGGCGAGGTCGATCTGGGCGGCTCCTATCGCGTGACCAACAATCTCGATCTCACCGCGGGCCTGCGCTACTCGCAGGACCGCGAGCGCCTGATGCCGCTGACGGACGGACGGCAGGACAGCCAGGCCGTCTACGTAGGAACCCAGTTCAAGTTCTGATTTTTGCAACCACAAGTGCATTTCTATCAATCATTTCGGCTTAAATAACCGTCATCGCCCCAAGGCATCGCTTGCCCCGCCCCAATGCATTTCCTAGCCTGCGCTTGGTGGATGCTCACTAAGCGAAAGGCTTGATATGGCGCGCGTTGCAATCGTTACCGGTGGAACCAGGGGTATTGGAGAGGCCGTTTCATTGGCTCTCCAGGAACGGGGCCACACTGTAGTTGCAAATTATGCAGGTAATGAAGAAAAGGCCAAGGCATTTACGGAGAAGACCGGCATTGCCGCCTATAAATGGGACGTCGGCGACCATGAAGCCACGCTCGCGGGCGTGGCGCGGGTGACCGAGGAAGTCGGCCCGGTCGATATCGTTATCAACAACGCCGGCATCACGCGCGACGGCGTGCTTCACAAGATGACCTTCGACGACTGGAACGAGGTGATGCGCATCAACCTCGGCGGCTGCTTCAACATGGCGAAGGCCACGTTCTCCGGCATGCGCGATCGCGGCTGGGGCCGCATCGTCAACATCGGCTCGATCAACGGCCAGGCCGGACAGTACGGCCAGGTGAACTACGCCGCCGCCAAGTCCGGCATCCACGGCTTCACCAAGGCCCTGGCCCAGGAAGGCGCCAAGTACGGCGTCACTGTCAATGCCATCGCGCCGGGCTACATCGATACCGACATGGTCGCGGCGGTCCCCCCGCCGGTGCTGGAGAAGATCGTCGCCAAGATCCCGGTTGGCCGTCTCGGCAGCGCTTACGAGATCGCCCGCGGCTGCGCCTTCCTCTGCTCGGAGAACGCCGCGTTCGTGACCGGCTCGACGCTGAGCATCAACGGCGGCCAGCACATGTATTGACCGGGTTTGGAGGACCGGCGCGACCGCCGGTCCTCCATCTTAGCTTTCAGGCGCGATGCGGGCCGAACAGGATCACCGCCGCGCCGATAAGGCAGATCGTCGCACCGCCAAGATCCCAGCGGTCCGGACGGACGCCCTCGGCGATCCACAGCCACAGCAGCGCCGAGGTGATGTAGACGCCGCCGTAAGCCGCGTAAGCGCGCCCGGCGTTGCTGCTGTCGACCAGCGTGAGCAGCCAGGCGAACAGCACCAGCGATGCGCATCCGGGGATGAGCCAGAGCGCCGACTTGCCCATCCGCAGCCAGGCCCAGAACGCGAAACAACCGCCGATTTCGGCGAGTGCGGCGCCGATGTAGATGATGATCCCCTGCATTTCCGCTCGATAGCAATCAGGGGCAGCCGTGTCCCGTAATTCATGCCGACCTCGCGGAAGTGGAAGCGGGAGCCTCCCCCTGCTAGGCAGGCCCCATGACCCCGATCTACCATCCGCCGGTCAAGCGCTCGATCGAGATCGCGGGACACAAGACTTCCATCAGTCTCGAACCGCTGTTCTGGGACGTGCTGCGGCAAGTTGCGGCACGCGAAGGCGTGCCCATCAACGCACTGGTCGCCCGGATCGATGCCGAACGGCTGGAGGCGGACACTCCGCCCGGTCTCGCCAGCGCGATCCGGGTCTGGCTGGTCGCGGCACGGAGGTGACAACGGCAAGAGGCGGAAACCTTGCGGTCCCGCCTCTCGAATACACGGCCATGCCGCGCAGGATATCAGTACGTCGAAGGCGGATCGCTGGCCGGGAAGCTCTCATCGATCGCCTCGTCGGTCTTGGACCAACGCGGCGGTTGGTTTTTCATGTTTTCGGGGCCAGCATCGCGAATCGGATAACTATCCGGACCACCCGCAGTCGCCGCTTCTTCGCTGGCGCGATTGGCGTACTTGTAGAGTGCGTAGCCGATGGCACCGGCTGCCGCCAACTTGATCAAGCCCATGGTCGTTACTCCTCTCGGGGTTTCGAGGGAGCAACGCACCGCGGGAGCGATCGGTTGCCTTACTCGCCGCCGACCCGTTCGATCTGCGCGCCGACGAGCGCCAGCTTTTCCTCAAGCCGCTCGTAGCCGCGATCGAGGTGGTAGAGGCGGTGAACCTGCGTTTCGCCCTCTGCCGCCAGACCGGCGATGACGAGGCTCATCGAGGCGCGCAGGTCGGTCGCCATGACTTCGGCGCCGGTCAGCTTCTGCACGCCGTGGACTACGGCGGTGCGGCCCTTGGTCTCGATATGCGCGCCCATGCGATTGAGTTCGGGAACGTGCATGTAGCGGTTCTCGAAGATCGTCTCGGTCAGCACGCTCGACCCCTCGGCGCGGCAGAGCAGCGCCATGAGCTGGGCCTGCATGTCGGTCGCGAACCCCGGATAAGGCGCGGTCGACAGCGTGACCGGCTTCAGCGGGCCATCGGCGGCGACGTGAAGGCCCTCGGCGGTCGGCTCGACATGGACGCCGGCATCGCGCAGCGCCTGCACGGTGGCCTCCATGTCCTCGATCTTCGCACCCTTCAGGGTGACTTCACCGCCGGTGATGGCGGCAGCGCAGGCGTAGGAACCGGCTTCGATACGGTCCGGCATGACCATGTAGGTCGCACCGTGCAGGCGGTTCACACCGTGGATGGTGAGGTCCGAAGTGCCGATGCCCTCGATCTGCGCGCCCATGGCGACCAGCAGGTTGCAGAGGTCGACGATCTCCGGTTCGCGCGCGGCATTGTGCAGGGTGGACTTGCCGGTGCAGAGCACCGCCGCCATCAGCGCGTTCTCGGTCGCGCCGACCGAGACCACCGGGAAGGAATAGCGACCGCCCGGCAGGCCCCCGTCGGGCGCGATGGCGCGGACGTAGCCCGCCGCCATCTCGATCTGGGCGCCGAGCGCTTCGAGGGCCTTGAGATGCAGGTCGATCGGGCGGTTGCCGATCGCGCAGCCGCCGGGCAGCGACACGGTCGCCTCGCCCATGCGCGCCAGCATCGGGCCGAGCACCAGGATCGAGGCGCGCATCTTGCGCACCAGATCGTAAGGCGCGACCGAACTGGTAATGCGAGTCGCCTGAAGCGTCATCACCCGGCCGAAGTCTTCGGGACGGCTGCCCGCGATCATCGTCGAGATGCCGAACTGGTTCATCAGATGCTGGAAACCGTCGATGTCCGCCAGGCGCGGCAGATTGCGCAAAGTCAGCGGTTCTTCGGTCAGCAGGGCACAAGGCAGCAGCGTCAATGCGGCGTTCTTCGCGCCGGAAACGGGGATGGTGCCGGAGAGGCGCTTGCCGCCTTGGATGATGATCTTGTCCATGGGCCGCTATTTAGCGGGATTTGGCCGCGCAGCAAGCACACCTCGGAGAAACACGGATGGACTGTTGCGCTGCGTCTGCGAAGCAGGTCTTATACGAAATAAGTCCAGCTTTAACCGCACCGTAACCAAATGGAGCCAGACCGTTAACCATGTCTGCAACCCAGTTCAAAAAGCCCGTCCGAAAAGCCGTATTTCCGGTCGCAGGACTCGGAACCCGCTTTCTTCCCGCCACCAAGGCAATTCCGAAGGAACTTCTTCCCGTCGTCGACCGGCCGCTGATTCAATACGCGGTCGATGAGGCGCGCGAGGCAGGGATCGAGGAATTCGTCTTCGTCACCGGCCGCGGCAAGACCGCGATCGTCGAGCACTTCGATACGGCCTACGAACTGGAAGCGACGATGTCCGCGCGCGGCAAGTCGCTCGATCCGCTGGAGCCGACCCGCATCCAGCCGGGCAATCTCGTCACCGTGCGCCAGCAGGTGCCGCTCGGCCTCGGCCATGCCGTGTGGTGCGCCCGCGCCGTCATCGGCGACGAGCCTTTCGCGATCTTCCTGCCCGACGAACTGATGTACGGCTCGCCCGGCTGCATGAAGCAGATGGTCGATGCCTACAACGACGTGGGCGGCAATCTCGTCTCGGTGCTCGAAGTGCCGATGGAGGAAGTCTCCAGCTACGGCGTCATCGCGCCGGGTGCGGTGAACGGTGCGCTGACCGAAGTGAAGGGTCTGGTCGAAAAGCCGAAGATGGCCGATGCCCCCTCGAACAAGATCGTCTCGGGCCGCTACATCCTCCAGCCCGAGATCATGGGCCTGCTCGCCAACCAGGGCAAGGGCGCGGGCGGCGAGATCCAGCTGACCGATTCGATGGCCAAGCTGATCGGCCAGCAGCCGTTCCATGCGGTGACGTTCGCGGGCCAGCGCTTCGACTGCGGTTCGAAGGTCGGTTTCGTCGAAGCGACGCTCGCGATCGCCCTCGACCGTCCGGACATGGGCGGGGAAGTGCGCACCATTGCGAAGAAGCTGCTCGGCTGAGATTTTCCGGAAATTGGATCTGAGGAAAGCGCGCTCCGTTCGGGGCGCGCTTTTTTCTTGGCGAACGGTGGCGGTGACCCTTCGACAGGCTCAGGTGAGCGGGTGTTGGTTGTATTGGGGGCATAGCGGTTACGGCCTGAAAGCGCTCAACCCCGCTCAGCCTGAGCTTGTCGAAGGCCCCTCGGTCAAGCACGAAGGCCCGGAAAGACTCAGCGCCTTACCGGGTCCGTCAGCCTAGCCATGATCGAAGCGACATAAGCCTGGGTCTCGCGGATGCGGGGAATGCCGCCCGCCTTCTGCACGCGGCCGGGCCCCGCATTGTAGGCCGCCAGCGCCTTCTCGATATCGCCGCCGAAGGCATCGAGCTGCATGCGCAAGTAGCGCGCGCCGCCTTCGAGATTGGCCGTGGGATCGCCGGGGTTCACCCCCATCTGCGCCGCCGTGCCCGGCATGAGCTGGGCCAGCCCGCGCGCGCCGACCGGCGAGCGAGCCGCCTCGTTCCAGCGGCTCTCCTGCCAGACGACCGCTTCGAACAGCGCCGGGCTGATGTCGTACTTGGCCGCCAGTTCGGCCACGCGCGCGCGCCAACGGGTCGGCCCGGCGGCATCGAGGGCATCGGTGATCGACTGGGGATGAAGCTGCGAGGCTTCGAGCGCCGCCGGAACCGCCTCCACTGCCGCCACGTCCGCGCCCACGATGTCACGGCCCTGCCCCGCCGGACCTCCGGCCACCCACTGGTAGCCGTTCGTGCCGATTTCCAGCACATCGGCCGAAGCCGCGCCGGGCAGGCCGAACGCGGCCAGAACGGCCGCGCCGACAGAGACATTCAGGCGATTCGAAAAGCGCGTCATCACCCGCCCTGATACTCCAGCAGAGTGTGGATTCTCAAGCCGGGCCATTGACGCTCACTCGATCCCAAGCGCCGTGCGGATCGCCCGCCAGGACAGCATCTTGAAGTTCTGCGCCCTGGGGGCATTGTCGCCGTCCTGCGCGACCATCAGGCCTTCGGGAAACTGCGGGCCGAAATCGCCAAGCATGACCTCGATCCCGTCGGTATCGCTGGTGCCGCCGATCGGACCGCCCTCGATGCGGAAACGGCCGGCAGGCTTGCCCGAGGACAGGTCGAACAGCGCATAGGCACTGTCACCCTGGCTGGAGGCGACGAGCCAGGCCCGTCCGCCGCTTTCACGCGCCACGGCCAGTCCCTCGACATCCGCCACCAGCCCGTCCTCGGCACCGACGCGGGCGAAAGGCTCGGCCACCAGATTCGCGCCCGCTAGCGGGACTTTCCAGATACCCACGTCTTCCTCGGCCACGAACAGGACCTTGCCCGCATCGTCGACCACGCAACCTTCGGACTGGGTGGCGAACTTCACCAGCCGCACATAGTCAGCCGCGATCCGCCCGTCCTTCTCGAGCAGGCGGCTTTCCGCCACCGAGCCGTCCTTGAGCACGACATAGGCCCGCGCCAGTTCGCCGCGCGCGAGCGCATTGCCCATGCAGAAACCGTAAGCCTCTGCCGGAGCATGGCCTGCGGGCAGGAACGTCTCGGCGCCGAGCGCGGCGAGCTTGCCGCTCGCACCATCAAGCGCGAACAAAGCGATGCGCGGCTCGGCCCGGTCGGTGCGGTCACTGGCGCCGACGAGAATGCGCACCGAACCATCGGCCAGCCGCACTTCGCGCAAGTCCACATTGTTGAGCGCGCCTGCCGGAGCGAAATCGCGCACCTTGCCGTCGAGGCCGTAGACGTAGAGTCCCGCCTTCTTGTCGGTGCCCAGAATCAGGCTGGCCGCAGGATTTGCGGCATTGCGCCAGATCGCCGGGTCGTCGGCGGCATCGACATTGGCCGTGCCGACCGGATCGGTCTCCGCCTCGGCGGGAACGTCGGTGGCGGGCAGACGAACAGCGGCAGGCGCGCCGCCCGTCGTCGCGCAACCGGTAAGCAGAAGGGCCGGGAGCAATGCTCCCGATCCCTGCTTCACGATTCCGGAGAGGTTCGTGAAAACGGCCTTCATCAGAAGGTCACCCGCGCGCCGAACTTCACGGTCGAGCCGTATTCCTCGTACTGGAGCACGCGCTTGGCCCCGGCGAGGTTCTGATAGGCGAAGTACTTGGCATTGTTGACGTTCACCCAGTCTGCAAAGAGACGGATGTTGTCGGTCAGCTTGTACTTGGCCGAAAGATCCAGCTGGAAGTGCTGATTGACGGTGCGGTCGGTCTCGAAATCGTTACCGACTTCGTCGAGGTACTTGTCGCGGAACGTACCGGCAGCACGCAGGCTGATCGGGCCCTTTTCATAGCCGAGCACGACGTTGAAGGTGTTCTTCGAGGCATTCGGCAGCGAAATGCGACGGTCGTCGGCCACCGTTCCGCGAGCATACGTGTACGTATAGTTGATCTGCGTCAGCAACCCGTCGAACGGCGAAGGCAGCATCGAGAAGACCTGGCTGAAGCTGGCTTCCAGACCAGCGATCTCGGCAGTGTCGCCGTTCACCGGCATGGTGATCTCGTCATAGGCGATGCCGTTGTAGACGCCGGCTTCCTTCGAGTTGAAGCTGTAGGTGTAGTCCTTGATCGACTTGTAGAAGCCACCGATCGAGAAGGCGCCGTTGTTCGAGAAATAGTAGTCGAACCCGGCGTCGAAGTTCCACGCCTGGTAGGGCTTCAGCTCGGGATTGCCGACGACCAGTTCGAGATCTTCGTTGATCGTGTTGCGCGGGGCGAGCTGCGAGAGCTTGGGACGCACGATCGTCTTGTAACCGGCCAGACGGGCGACCAGATTCTGCTGCGGGCTGTAGCGCAGGGTCAGGCTGGGCAGCCAGTTTGTGTAGTTGCGCTTGTAGGTCAGCGGATCGATGGCGATCGTGTCGTCGCCGTTGTCGGTGACGAGGCTGCCGTTGAGTTCGTTGTGCGTGCGCTCCATGCGAACGCCGCCGATCACGCGCAGGGTAGAGCTGTCCCAGCGCGCCATCGCGTAGCCGGCCAGAATGTCCTCACGCACCGAATAGTCGTCGGTCGCCGAACCCAGGGCGCTCTCGTAGTTGTTGACGGCGAAGGAAGCGGGGTTCGCCAGCAGGTAGTCGGCCGCGCCGCCCTTGCTGGCCACCGGCCCCATGTCGGCCAGGCGGTAGGTCTGTTCGCCCAGCACGTCCGCAAGCGTGTAGCTCTTGCCCTTCGCCAGTTCATAATAGAGAATGTTCTTGTCGTAGGACTTCTTGCGCCAGCGCGCCTTGGCACCGGCCTGAACCGTGAAGTCGCCGTTATCGCCCGCGAAAGTGCGCGCGAGGTCGGCCTTGATTGCCCATTCCTCGTCCTGGCTGTCGGACAGGGTGGTGAGTTCGGTCTTGTTGAATGCGTACTTGGACGCATTGTTGAAGGCCTTGTCCGGGTCGGCTGTGACCGAATAGATCGGATAGTATTCGTTTGCGTAGTCGGTGGCGACCACAACGCCCTTGTTGAAGCGGGCGCGGAAGCGTGTCGGGTCGATCGAGAACGTCTCCTTCTCGCTCGACTTGGCGTAGCTCGCCTGCCAGTTGAACTTCCAGGTGCCGGTATCGGTATCGCTGCCGATGGCGACGCTGCGGATGCGCTGGCGCTCGAAGCGGTCCTTCAGGTCGCGCTCGACGGTGATGCGCTCATCGCTCGAATTGAAGGTCGCACCGGTATCGGTGCTGCTGCTCGGAGCGTCGAAATCGCCGAAGTCGAGCGTGGTGCGGCGGCGATATTCGTGATCGTCGAACTGCGCCCAGTTGCCGCGGACATAGGCCTTGGTCGTGTCTGAAACGCGCCAGTCGGCGGAGAGCGCGGCATTGATGCGGGTGCGCTCGACGTCATAGTCGCGATATTCGATCGATTCGGCCCAGGCATTGCCGTTGTCGTCGACGTTCCAGCCGCCGGTCTCGACGTTGTCGGTCTCGAACTTGCGCTTGTAGTAGCTGACCGAGCCGGCGATGCCGAAATCGTCACCCAGCTTCTGGGTGAAGTCGAAGGCGCCCTTCGGCGTGACTTTGCCCGAATAGTCGTTCCAGCTGCCCTCGGCGCTCAGCGAGTAGCGGTTCTTCTTGGAATCGAAGGCGCTGGTGGTCTTGATCTCGACAGAGGCGCCAATGAAGTCGCCGTCCATGTCGGGCGTGAAGGACTTCTTCACTTCCACCGATTCGATGGTGTCGGAGGAAACCACGTCGAGCGCGACCGAGCGGGCGTCCGATTCTGGCGCAGGCATGCGCACGCCGTTGATCGAGGTGCCGTTGAGATCCGGATCGAGGCCGCGAACCGAGACGTAGCGGCCTTCGCCCTGGTCGTTGAGGATGTTCACGCCCGGCAGGCGGCGCAGCGATTCGGCGACGTTCTGGTCGGGGAACTGGCCCACGGCGTCGCGGGTCAGCACCGAGACCACGCCGTCGGCGGCCTTCTGGCGCGACAGGGCGCTGGTGAGGTTGGCGGTCTGGCCGGTGACGAGGATGTCGCCGCCGCCGATCGCCGGAAGATCGAAGTTGCCCGCGATACGGCCGGTCGCCGGTACGGTGAGGCTCTGCGTGGTCACTTCGGCGCCGACATAGCGCGCTTCCAGAGTGTAGGTTCCGGCAGGGACATCGCCGAACACATAGTTGCCCGCGCGATCGGTTTCGGCGGCGCGGTTCAGCTCGACGATGCGGACCGAGGCCGCCTGGAGCGGACGCACGCCCGATGCGTCATGAACGCTGCCCGCGACTTCGCCTGCATGAGCAATCGTGGCGAACGATGCCGAAGCGAGCAGACCGGCTGCGATCCGGAGCGAGGTTTTCATTTAGTGGAAGCCCTGTTTTGCGACGAATTGCGGCGCGTCTAGGCAGGGTTCGTGACAGTTACGTGCCAATGGGATGGCACTTTCGTGACAGCGCTGCAGTGCAGCAAAAAGGTCACAGTCCGCGCGTTTTCACGTGGAACATCCGCAGCTTGCCTGCGGAATCACCAGTTCTCGATGTGAGGAGAATGGTGCTGCTGGGGAGGATTGAACTCCCGACCTCGTCATTACCAATGACGCGCTCTACCACTGAGCTACAGCAGCGCCTGAGTTTCCGTGTCCGGAAAGCGCTTGTCCCGGCGACCCGGGGCAGGGGCGCGCTAATGTCCGTGACCGCGAAGATTGTCAAGCGCCACTTGCGCATTCTTTTTCAGAAAGCCATTCCGAGGGCCTTCAAAGGCCCTGTGAAAGACGCCCGAACCATGACGCAACCCCAGCAATCCCGCGAGGAACGGCTCGCCGCGAAGCTTCGCGAAAATCTTCGTCGCCGCAAGGCCCAGGCCCGCGCGGTAGAGGCCGGAAGCGACGATGCCGCACCGATGGACGAATCAGCACGCGAAAACGACGGCCACATCGGAGGCGAAAACGAATCAGGCGGTCTTTCCAAACCGACATCGGAAAGCTAGGGGCTGCGCCAGACATAGAGTCAGTCTGCCAACGGGCGTTTCCCGAGGGGATCGCCGCTGAGACCTGGGAGTACGCCTTGCCTCGCCTGATCCTCGTCCGCCACGGCCAGAGCCAATGGAATCTCGAAAACCGCTTCACCGGCTGGTGGGACGTGAACCTCACCGAAAAGGGTGAGGAAGAAGCCCGCGCCGCTGGCATCCTGCTGAAGGACAAGGGCATCGCGCCCACCGTCGCCTTCACCTCGCTCCAGACCCGCGCGATCCGCACCCTGCACCTCGCATTGGAGGCCGCCGATCTCGCGTGGATCCCCGAGACCAAGGACTGGCGCCTGAACGAGCGTCACTACGGCGGCCTCACCGGCCTCAACAAGGCCGAGACCGCTGCGAAGCACGGCGACGAGCAGGTCAAGATCTGGCGCCGCAGCTTCGACACGCCGCCGCCGGTGCTGGAAATCGGCAGCGAGTTCGATCTCTCCACCGACCCGCGCTATGCCGGGATCGCCGTGCCGCAGACCGAAAGCCTCAAGGACACCATCGCCCGCGTCCTGCCTTACTATGAAGGCTCGATCGTGCCGCACCTCAAGGCCGGTGCCGACGTGCTGATCTCCGCCCACGGCAACAGCCTGCGCGCGCTGGTCAAGCACCTCTCGGGCATTTCGGACGACGAGATCACCGGCCTCGAAATCCCGACCGGCCAGCCGATCGTCTACGAACTGGCGGACGATCTCGCGGTGCTCGACCGCTACTATCTCTCGGAGCGTTGAGATGAGCGGGGTGGGGACTCCTGTAGCCATCGTCATGGGCAGCCAGTCCGACTGGCCGACCATGCAGCGCGCAGCGGAGATGCTGGACAAGCTGGGCGTCGCCTATGACGCCCGCATCGTCTCGGCACACCGCACGCCGGAACGTCTGGTCGATTTCGCCAAGGGCGCGGACGGCGAAGGCTTCAAGGTGGTGATTGCCGGAGCCGGGGGCGCCGCCCACCTGCCAGGCATGATCGCCTCGATGACGCATCTTCCCGTGCTCGGCGTGCCGGTGCAGTCGAAGGCGCTTTCGGGACAGGACAGCCTGCTCTCGATCGTCCAGATGCCTGCCGGCATTCCGGTCGGCACCCTGGCGATCGGCGAGGCGGGCGCGGCCAATGCGGGCCTGCTCGCAGCCGCGATCCTCGCCACCGCCGACCCGGCGCTGGCCGAACGGCTCAAGACCTTCCGCGCGGACCAGACGGCCAGCGTGGCGGAAAAGCCGGTCTGATTGCTTCGGACCGGCTGTTTTGCCAGCTTGGGCATGATGCTTCGACAGGCTCAGCATGAGCGGGTAACGGTGTTATCCGCATTGAATTGAAGTCCGCTCGCCCTGAGCTTGTCGAAGGGCCTGCACGCAACGAGTTCCAAAGATGATCCCTCCCGGCGAAACCATCGGCATTCTCGGCGGCGGCCAGCTCGGCCGGATGATCGCGATGGCTGCGGCCCAGCTCGGCTACCGCTGCCACATCTACGCCCCCGAGGCCGATTCGATCGCCGCCGAAGTCAGCGCCGAATTCACATGCGCGGCATGGGACGATGCCGAGGCCATGGCCCGCTTCGCGGCAGGCTGCGCAGTCGTCACGTACGAGTTCGAGAACGTGCCGGTCGGCCCGCTCGCCGCGCTGGGTGACGTGCCGCTGCTCGCCCACGCCCGCGCGCTCGAAACCGCGCAGGACCGGCTGAACGAGAAGCGCTTCGTCACCGACCTCGGCGGCACCCCTGCCCCCTTCGCGCCGGTCGATTCCGCCGAGGACCTTGCCCGGGCCATCGCCGCAATCGGCGCCCCCGGCATCCTCAAGACCCGCCGCGACGGCTACGACGGCAAGGGCCAGTGGCGGATCATGACGACCGCCGACGCCGAGGGCCTCGACCTGCCCGCCCAGCCGCTGATCTATGAGGGTTTCGTCACCTTCTTCGCCGAATTCTCGGTGATCCTGTGCCGCGGCGCGGACGGCGACATCCGCTACTTCGATTCGGCGCACAACGTGCATGAAGGCGGCATTCTCGCGCTCAGCACCGTGCCCGCACCGGAGGGCCTGCTCGAACAGGTTCCCGCCGCGCGCGAACTCGCCGCCAAAGTGGCCGAAGCGCTGGACTATGTCGGCGTGCTCACGCTGGAATTCTTCGCCACCGAAAACGGCCCCGTCTTCAACGAGATGGCGCCGCGCGTCCACAATTCCGGGCACTGGACCATCGAGGGCGCCGTCACCAGCCAGTTCGAGAACCACGTCCGCGCGATCTGCGGGCTGCCGCTCGGCGATACCGGCCTTGCCGCCGATGCCGTCGAGATGCGCAACCTGATCGGCGACGAGGCGGACGACTGGGCGGCGATCCTCGGCGATCCGGCCAACCACCTGCACCTCTACGGCAAGGGCGCCGCGCGTCCGGGCCGCAAGATGGGCCATGTCACCCGCCTGACCTTCCAGCGGGACTGACCAGCCCTTGGCGCAGGACCTCTTCCTTATCTATGCCCGCGCAGCCAACGGCGTGATCGGCCGCGACGGCGCCCTGCCCTGGCGCCTGCCCGCCGACCTCCGGCGCTTCAAGGCCATGACCATCGGCAAACCGATGATCATGGGCCGCAAGACTTTCGACAGCTTCCCCTCCCCGCTTCCCGGCCGCCGCCATATCGTGCTGACCCGCGATGCGGCTTGGCAAGCCGAAGGCGCGGAAGTGGCGCATTCGGTCGAAGAGGCGCTCGCCCTGGCCGGTGAGGGCGAAGTCGCCGTGATCGGCGGCGCGGAAATCTACGCACTGTTTCGCAGCATCGCCCACCGCATCGAACTGACCGAGATCCACGCCGACTACCCCGGCGATACCGCGATGCCCGCAACCGGCCCCGAATGGCGCGAAACCGCACGCGAGGAACATCCGGCGGACGGTGACTATCCCGCACACGCTTTCGTCACGCTGGTCCGGGACCTATAGGCCTCAATCGACATGATTCGTCTCGACAACCGCGAAACCCTTCCCGAATCGATGCGCGGCGCCGTGCTGGCGCTCGGCAATTTCGACGGGTTCCATCAGGGTCATCAGGCCGTGGTCGGCGAAGCGATTCGCTGGGCGCGCGAACTCGGCCGCCCGGCGGTGGTCGCGACCTTCGATCCGCACCCGGTCCGCCTGTTCAAGCCCGACGCTCCCGCCTTCCGCCTGACCACGCTGGACCAGCGGCAGGACCTGTTCGAGGCCGCTGGGGCCGACGCCATGCTGGTGCTCCACTTCGACCGCGCCATGGCCTCGATGGAAGCGGCCGACTGGATCGAGCAGGTGCTCGGCCGCCAGCTCGGCTGCGCGGGCGTCGTCACCGGCGAGGATTTCACTTTCGGCAAGGGGCGCAGCGGCAACCCGCAGGTCCTGCGCGAAGTCGGCGCCCGCTTCGGGCTGATCGGTCGCACCGTCGGCGCGGTGCACGACGACAAGGGCGTGGTCTCTTCCAGCCGCATCCGCGACGCGCTGAAGCTGGGCGAGTGCGAGATGGCCGCCCGCCTGCTCACCCGCCCCTTCGCGGCGCGCGGGATCGTGCAGCACGGCGGCAAGCTGGGCCGGACCATCGGCTTCCCCACCGCCAACATCAACATGAACAACTACTTGCGCCCGCGCTACGGCATCTACGCCGTGACCGGCCGCATGCCGGACGGGCGCATCCTGCCCGGCGCCGCCAACATGGGCGTGCGCCCGACCTTCGAACCGCCGATCGAGCTGCTCGAACCCTATTTCTTCGACTTCTCCGGCGATCTCTACGATCAGGAGATCGAAGTGGCGTTCCACCACTTCCTCCGTCCCGAGGCCAAGTTCGATTCGCTCGACGCGCTCGTCGCGCAGATGCGCCGCG
The DNA here is from genome assembly GCA_017745295.1 of Novosphingobium sp. Taxonomy (GTDB): domain Bacteria; phylum Pseudomonadota; class Alphaproteobacteria; order Sphingomonadales; family Sphingomonadaceae; genus Novosphingobium. Next base: position 159,368 of record JAGHZR010000018.1, on the reverse strand, counting down.
ACTGCGACCGCGCGCGGGAGCTGTTATCGCATATCGGGTGAACGCCCGCTCGCGACACACTCGGCCGCCAAATGCGCAACGTCATCCTGAACTCGTTTCAGGATCCATTCCTCCGCACGCACCGTCCGGTCGGTGGTGCGCGATGGATCCTGAAACGAGTTCAGGATGACGAGTGCGTGGGGAGAGGTTTTCCCTTCGCTACGACCACCCCAAGTCCGCACCTCACCATGTGCGCGAACCCTTCCAACAGCCGCGCATTTGCTCTAGTGCGCAGCGCATATGACCGAACAGCGCGATTATCGATCGACCGTCTTCCTGCCGAAGACCGATTTCCCCATGAAGGCCGGGCTCCCGCAGAAGGAGCCGGGTATTCTTGCGCGCTGGCAGGAACAGGACATTTACGCCAAGACCCGCGAAGCCCGCGCGGGCCGCGAGAAGTTCGTGCTGCATGACGGCCCGCCCTACGCGAACGGCGACATGCACATCGGCCACGCGCTGAACCACATCCTCAAGGACATGGTCGTGCGCACCCAGACCCTGCTGGGCAAGAACGCACCCTACGTCCCCGGCTGGGACTGCCACGGCCTGCCTATCGAGTGGAAGGTCGAGGAAGAGTACCGCAAGAAGAAGAAGAACAAGGACGAGGTTCCCGCCGAGGAATTCCGCGCCGAATGCCGCGCCTATGCCCAGAACTGGGTGAACGTGCAGCGTGAGCAGCTGAAGCGCCTCGGCGTCAACGGCGACTGGGACAAGCCCTACCTGACGATGGACTTCCAGGCGGAGGCGACCATCGTCACCGAACTGCTGAAGTTCGCCGAGCACGACATGCTCTACCGCGGCGCCAAGCCGGTGATGTGGAGCCCGGTCGAGAAGACGGCGCTGGCAGAGGCTGAGGTCGAGTACGAGGACATCGTCTCGACCCAGATCGACGTGGCTTTCGAGATCACCGAATCCGCCGTGCCGGAACTGGTCGGCGCCTATGCGGTGATCTGGACGACCACGCCGTGGACGATCCCGACCAACCAGGCGCTCGCTTATGGGCCTGAGGTTGAGTACACCCTCGTTTACCTCGGCATCGATGCTGGTTCCTCGGATGCCAATGTTCCCCAGGCAGGCACCATCGATGCCGAGCGTATCGCTGCCGAAAATGGCTTCACTCTTGGCCGCCCGTTTCTGATCGCGACAGAATTGGTCGGCGGTTTCCTCGCGCGATTGAACGCCCAGTTGAAGCGGATCGATTTCAGCGGATCGAACGCCGTTAACCCCGAAGTGGTGAACCTTGGCGCGCAAATCGCTGGTCGTTCGCGGGAAGTCTTCAAAGGCTCCGAACTCGCCGGAACCTTCGCCCGCCACCCGATGCACGCGCTGGGCGGCTTCTTCGCCGAGCCGCGTCCGCTGCTCGCGGGCGATTTCGTCACTACCGAGAGCGGCACCGGCCTCGTCCACATGGCGCCCGACCATGGCGAGGACGACTTCCTGCTCTGCAAGGCGAACAGCATCGGCCCCAAGTTCGTGGTCGAGGCCGATGGCAAGTATCGCGAGGACTGGGGCTGGCTCGGCGGCCAGGGTTCGGTCATCAATCCCAAGTTCAACGCCCCCGACGGCCCGATCTGCTCGGACCTGCGTGAGGTTGGCGCGCTGCTGGCGGCATCGGCCGACTACAAGCACTCTTACCCGCACTCGTGGCGTTCCAAGGCCAAGGTGATCTTCCGCTGCACCCCGCAGTGGTTCGTGCCGATGGACAAGGTGCTCGGCCACCTGCCCTCCAAGACCCGCGCAGAGCGCCGCTGGGAAGGCGAAGGCGGCGCCATCGATCCGCAGGACGAGACCGCGGAAGCCTCGCCGACGCTGCGCCAGGCCGCGCTGGATGCCATCGCCGAGACGCGCTTCGTTCCCGAAAAGGGCCGCAACCGCATCGGCGCCATGGTCGAAGGCCGCCCGGACTGGGTACTGTCGCGCCAGCGCGCCTGGGGCGTGCCGATCACGCTGTTCGTCGATCGCAAGAGCGGCGAATACCTTGTCGATGCCGAAGTGAACGCCCGCATCATCGCCGCCATCCGCGAGATCGGCGTCGATGCCTGGTCGGACGCGCGCGCGCAGGAATACCTCGGCACCAAGTACAGCGCCGATGACTACGAGCGCGTCGTCGACATTCTCGACGTCTGGTTCGATTCCGGCTCGACCCATGCCTTCGTGCTCGAATCCGGCCGCTGGCCCGAACTGGTGCCGGCCGAGGATCACGTCGGCCCCACCGCCGACCTCTACCTCGAAGGCAGCGACCAGCATCGCGGCTGGTTCCAGTCCTCGCTGCTCGAGAGCTGCGCCACGCGCGGCCATGCGCCTTACAAGGCTGTCCTGACCCACGGCTTCACCATGGATGCCAAGGGCTTCAAGATGTCGAAGTCGCTCGGCAACACCATCAGCCCGATCAAGGTGATGGAAACCAACGGCGCCGACATCATCCGCCTCTGGGCGCTCTCGGTCGATTACACCGAGGATCACCGCATCGGTGACGAAATCCTGAAGGGCGTGGCCGACCAATACCGCAAGCTGCGCAACACCATGCGCTACCTGCTGGGCGCGCTCGACGGCTTCTCGGACGACGAGAAGCTGCCGGTCGAGGACATGCCCGAGCTTGAGCAGTACGTCATCGCTCTCCTCCATGAGGTCGATGCCAAGCTACGGTTCGCCGTCGATAACTTCGACTTCAATACCTACGTCCGCACCTTGCTGGATTTCTGCAACGAAGACCTCTCGGCCTTCTTCTTCGATATCCGCAAGGACTGCCTCTACTGCGACGCCCCTTCGGACCCGAAGCGCCGCGCCTATCGCACAGTGCTGGACACACTGTTCCACGCACTGGTGCGCTATGCCGCGCCGGTCACCGTGTTCACCGCCGAGGAAGTCTGGCAGAGCCGCTTCTCCGGTGCCGAAAGCGTGCACCTTCAAGAATGGCCGAAGCTCGAAGGCTTCGTCCCAGTGGACCTGACCCGCTGGGCCGACCTGCGCGCCCTGCGCGTGAAAGTGACGGAAGCCATCGAGCCGTTGCGCCGCGAGAAGATCGTCGGCTCCAGCCTCGCCGCCACGGTCACGGTTCCGGCTTCGGCGCCTGAGGGCAACCTCGCCGAACTGTTCATCACCGCGACAGTGACCCGTGGGCAGGGAGACGACGTGACCGTCACCCCCTCCACCGACCACAAGTGCGGCCGCTGCTGGCGCCACCTTCCCGAAGTCTCGGAAGACGGCGATCTCTGCGACCGCTGCGACGACGTGGTCGGCGCGCTGGAGACCCCGGCGTGAGCGGCACCATGACCGTTTGGCGGAAACGCCTGATCGGGTTCCTGATCGCCGTGGTCGTCTTCATGATCGACCAGGGCTTCAAGGCCTGGGTCGTCACCGGGCTCAAGCTGCGCGACGTCGGCGTGATCGAGATCGCCCCGTTCTTCAACTTGCGCTGGACCAAGAACCTCGGCGTTTCGCTCGGCCTGTTCACGGCGGATTCGCCGGAGGGCCGCTGGGCGCTGGTGGCAATGACCGGCCTGATCGCGCTGTTCGTCCTCATCTGGATGCTGCGCGAGCGCAAGCTGGGCGAGATCGCTGCCCTCGCCATGGTGCTGGGCGGCGCGCTCGGCAATATCCGCGACCGTTTCACCATGGGTTTCGTGATCGACTATGCCGATCTTCACTTCGGCGAATGGCGTCCGTTCCTCATTTTCAACATCGCCGACGTCGCCATCACGGTCGGCGTCCTGATTATCCTTGCCCGCTCCCTGCTTTCGCGCGACAAGCCCGAAACAAATGGCGGACATGACAAGGCGCCCGACGCCGCCCCGGAGATTTGAGTTGATGCCCATGAAGAAGACCGGAGCCCTGATTCTCGTCGCCGCCGGTGCGGTGCTCGTGTCCGGCTGCGGAAGCACCGGCCTGCTGAACCACGGTGGTCCCGACGAATTCGCCGTGCAGCGCCAGACGCCGCTGGTGGTGCCGCCCGATTTCACGCTCTCGCCGCCGAAGCAGGGCCAGCCTCGCCCTGCCGACGATTCGGTGCAGCAGCAGGCGCTCGACGCCCTGTTCGGCGGCCCGCAGGCGCGTAGCGATATCGAGAAGTCGACTCTCAGCATGGCCGGTCCTGCCGATCCGGCGATCCGCTCGACCGTTGGCGATCCCGGCACCTACACGGTCGCCAAGGGCCAGGTGACCCGCGCGATCCTCGCTGCTCCGGAAGGCGACGGCCGCGACGCGCAGACCACGATCGAGGGCTGAACTTCCCCGCGATCGACGTGAAAAAGGCCGGAGCGGCATAGGCTGCTCCGGCCTTTTTCGTATCTCTTTCAGATTCCGCCGGGGAACATCGCCAGCAGCTTGCCGAGCCGGTCATGGACGAGCCGCTCCTGCTGCGGGTCGCTTTCGCCGAGGCGTACCACCGTCAGCAACTGGTCGGGCGAGCCGATCACGTACTGGCCATACTCGCCCACGCAGGCGAAGACATTGGCGGGCGCCATGCCGGGGAACAGCACGTCCTCCCCCCCTGCCCCGCTTTTCGCCTTGCTCCGGTTGAGCCAGACCCCGGCCCCATAGCCCGGATTGCGCGGCGAGGATTCGAGCATGAACTGCACCCAGCGGCGCGGCAGGATCTGCGCGCCCTGGATCGAGCCGGTGTGGCGCAGGAACTCGCCCAGCTTCGCCCAGTCGCGCGCCGAGGCATGGACCGCCGCCGAACCGATCATCGTGCCTGCGCGGTCATAGCCCGCCACCGCCGAATCCATGCCGATCGGCGCGAAGACGCGGGTGCGCAGGTAATCGCCCACGGCCTTGCGGCGGCGATCCGGATTGCGGTCGGGCGACAACACCCGCGCCGCCAGATCGGAAAGAATCACGGAAGTCGCCGCGCTCTCGACGAAGCGGGCGCCTGCCGGGGCCTCCAGCGGCTGCGCCTCGGCATAAGCGGCCATGTCGTCGCGCCCGTCGAGATAGAGCATCCGCATGCGGTCGGACTGCCCGGCAGGCCCATCGGTTGCCGAAGCTCCCGATTCGGAATGGCGCAGGCCCGAGCGCATCTGCAGCAGTTGCTTGAGCGTGATCTCGCCGCGCGGATCCCCCGGACGCTGCCAGTCGGGGATCGGCGCCGATTCGTTCAGCCGCAGCCGCCCGTCGCTGATGAGCTGGCCAACCATCAGCGCGGTGACGCACTCGCCCATGCCCCAGCCCTCCAGCCGCGTCTCGGGCTTGATTCCCGCGCCGTAGCGCTCGGCGATCACCGACCCGCGCTTCATGATGACGAGGGCCTGGGTACGGCCGAGATCCTCGGCGAAAAGCCCGTCGATGGCGCGGCCCAGCGCCGCACGCGAGGCGCCGCCGTCGTCCTTGATCGCCGCCTGCGATTCCGCGCTGGGCGGCGGCGGCCCTTGTTGCGCGTCCTGTCCACAGCCTGCCAGCGCCGTCAGCGCCAGGGCTGGCAGGACAGAAAGGGCGAGGATAAGGGGGGGACGGCGCACCGGCATGACGCGCGGTGTGATGTGCGAGGCGCGGGAATATGGCAACAGCCACGACATACAGGACCGGGGACAGCGGCGCCGAGACGAACGGGGGCGGTGGCGAAGGTGGGCGCGACCTGAACAGCCGCCAGCCCTCGCGCTGGCTGCGCAATGCGATTCTGCTCGCCCTGCTGGCACTGGCGCTGTTGCTCGGCTTCTCGTGGAAAGGCCTGCGCGAGGAGGCGCTGGTCAGCACCTCCTACGGTGCGCGGGCCGCCTGTGCCTGCCGCTTCATCTCGCAGCAGGACCTCGGCAGTTGCAAGGGCCAGATCGCGGTTGCCGGTCTCGGCCGTACCGGATCGCTGATCTGGCTCTCCGAAGATGCCGAAGCCCGCACGGTCAAGGCCAGCGTGCCCCTGCTCGCCAGCCAGACCGCCACGTTCGCACCGGATCGCGGCTGCCAGCTCGAACCCTGGACGAACTGAGCGGGACTCGGCGGCCCGTCCGCGTCCCCGGCCTTCGTTCCCGGCCTTCGCCCCGCAACCCCGTCGTTGCGAGGAGGCGAAGCCGACGCGGCAATCCAGCGCGGCGAAACGCGCCCTGGATTGCTTCGCTACGCTCGCAATGACGAAACGAGGGGTATCCCTTCCTCAGTCCAGCGGAATTGCGGCTTCCGTGCCCTCGATCCAGCCGCCGCCGACCACTCGGTCGCCCGCGTAGATCACCGCCGCCTGTCCGGGCGCGACGCCATATTCGGGATTCGCGAAACGGATCGTCACTGCCGCGCCGTTACCGAATTCGCCTTCCAGCGTGATCGGCACCGGCTTGGCCAGTGAGCGGACCTTGGCGGTGAGCGGCGCATCGGGAAGCGGGCCGATGCGATTGGTCTCGGTGACGATGGCGGCAGCCACGCCCAGCAGGCTGCGCGGGCCGACCATCACGCGGCGCCCCGGCGCATCGATGCGCACGACATAGAGCGGCTCGGGCTGGCCGCCGATTTCGAGGCCGCGGCGCTGGCCCACGGTATAGTGAATGATGCCGCGGTGGGTGCCCAGCACTTCGCCGGTCAGGGCATGGACGATCTCGCCCGGCGCCTCGCCCTCGGGACGGACCGCACGCACGATCTTGGCATAGTCGCCGTCGGGCACGAAGCAGATGTCCTGGCTGTCGGGCTTGTCGGCGACGCGCAGGCCTGCCGCTTCGGCAAGACGGCGGGTCTCGCTCTTCGGCAGGCCGCCGAGCGGGAAGCGCAGGAAGTCGAGCTGCGCCTCGGTGGTGCCGTAGAGGAAGTAGCTCTGGTCGCGCGCGGGATCGAAAGCGCGGTGGAGTTCGGAACCGGCAGATCCCTCGACGCGGCGCACGTAGTGACCGGTGGCGAGGCAGTCCGCACCGAGGTCGCGGGCCATCGTCAGCAGGTCGGTGAACTTCGGACCCATGTTGCAGCGGATGCAGGGGATCGGCGTGCGGCCCGCCATGTAGTCGTCGGCGAAGCGTTCGACGACTTCCTCACGGAAGGCGCTCTCGTGATCGAAGACGTAGTGGGCGATGCCCAGGCGGTCGGCCACGGCGCGGGCGTCGCGGATATCGTCGCCGGCGCAGCAGGCACCCTTGCGGCCGGTCGCGGCACCGTAGTCGTAGAGCTGGAGCGTGACGCCGATGGTCTCGGCGCCGGTCGCGGCGGCCAGCGCGGCGACGACCGAGCTGTCGACGCCGCCGGACATGGCAACGACGATACGGCGCGCCGAAAGCGGCGCAGGCAGTTGGAACAGCGTGGCGGGGTCGAGGCCGGCCACCAGTCCTTCAAGATCGGAAAGGGCGGTCATGCGCGCCCCATACAGGCGAATGCTCCGGATTCCTACCTTTCACCACAGGGCGGCGGGCGACCGCGAGCCGTGATGCGTTAAGCGGGATGGCCAAGATGGCGTTAACAAGTATTAACAAAAGGTAAATTCGGCTTTTACATTCCCTTGACCAAGCCTCGCTACAAGCGTTCCGTATGAACATCGCTCATGATCATGAAACCTGCAAAGCGGGGCATGCGTCGGGTCGCACCGGCGAGGAGTTCATCTCGATCCCTCTGCCAATGGACTGGTTTTCCTTGCGTTCCCGGTTATTTGCCGCGCACGACTTGCGCACGGCTCTCGACGATGCATCCGTTTCGGCGCGGCTTCACCGCTTCGGCAGCTTCGCGGGCCCGGCGGCCAACGTGATTCATACGTATGCGCCGGTCTCAATTCCTGTTAACCCAAATGCTTCAGGCAATCGCAAGCCAGCGCAGGCCAATGTCCTTTCCGTCGCCGGCAATCCCAGCACCGGCGTACGAGGGTGATGATGATCGAAAACCAGAAAATCCGTCCTGCCCAGGTGATCGGGCCGCTCGGCGAACCGTTGACGCTTGACACACTGCCTCCTGCGAACACCACGCGCTGGGTCGTGCGTCGGAAGGCGGAAGTGGTGGCAGCCGTCAACGGCGGACTGCTGTCGATCGACGAGGTCTGCGATCGTTACCAGCTGACGCTGGAGGAATTCGCATCCTGGCAGCGCGCTGTTGACCGGTCGGGCATGCAGGGGCTGCGCGTCACGCGGATCCAGCATTACCGCGACCTCTACGAGCGCCAGCAGAAGTATTGAGCACACTGCCTATTCCGTCCGCAAGGACTGACAAGCGGCGGCGAACCTCGGGTTCGTCGCCGCTTTTCGTATATCCGCCCGCTTTTCTCGGAACTTGTCGAAGATCCCCGCGCGTTTTCTTGCCCTCGACGCTTGTCGATCACGGTCGGCACCAGAACGACTGCTGATTGCCACCCGTCCGCCGCAGGTATATGTCGTTGGGCAGGAAATTGGCCGTTGCAGCGGCGTGGATCGACGTGTCCGCGCTCCGGCGGCAGATCGTGCCTATCGGCCACCCGGCGCGCCCTTCGGGATCGCGAAGTCCGGTTCCGGGCCAGGCATCGGGATTGGGGGCAATCGCAGTTTTTGCGGTGACACGATGAATTACGACAGCAGGATCGACGTGACGGAGAACCAGGGTTTGACGGCCACGAGTGCAGCTTTGGGCGGCAACCCGCTCGACGGCGCAGACGAACAGGGTGACGGATCGCGCCGCTGGTGGGCGATCGCCATCGTCGCCGCTGTCGTGCTGGCCACCGGCATCTGGTTCGCCCTGCGCGGCGGCGGCGAGGCCAAGCAGGCCGGTGCCGCCGACATCCAGATGCCCGCCGTCAGCGTCGTCGTGCCTGGCCGTGCCTCGGTCGAGGGCGCGATCACCGCCACCGGCTCGCTGGCCGCCCGCCGCCCGATGCCGGTCGGCTCGGTCGGCGAAGGCGGCCAGGTACGCGCCGTGCTCGTCGAGCCGGGCGACTGGGTCTCGCAGGGCCAGGTGCTCGCGGTGATCGACCGTTCGGTCCAGTCGCAGCAGCAGGCCGGCCAGTCGGCGCAGATCGCCGTGGCCCAGGCCGATGCCCGCCTCGCCCAGGCCAATCTCGACCGCGCGCTCAAGCTGGTCGATCGCGGCTTCATCTCCGCCGCCGATGTCGACCGCCTGACCGCGACGCGCGATTCCGCCATGGCCCAGGTCAAGGTCGCCCGCGCCACGCTCGGCCAGCTTCAGGCCCAGACCGCCCGCCTCAACATCGTCGCTCCCGCCGCCGGACTCGTGCTCGAACGCAATGTCGAGCTTGGCCAGGTGGTCGGCGGCGGCAGTTCCGTGCTGTTCCGCCTCGCCAAGGGCGGCGAGATGGAACTGCTCGCCCAGCTCAGCGAGGACGACCTCGCCCGCCTGCATGTCGGCGTGGAAGCGAAAGTGACGCCCACCGGCGGTAACGAGAGCTTCACCGGCCAGGTCTGGCAGGTCGCCCCGGTGATCGACGCCACCAACCGCCAGGGCATCGCCCGCATCGCGCTTGCCTACAACGCCGCGCTGCGTCCCGGCGGCTTCGCCAGCGCCGTCATCAACAGCGGCCAGACGGTGGCGCCGGTCCTGCCGGAATCGGCGATCCAGAACGACGACAAGGGCTCGTTCGTCTATGTCGTCGATGCCAAGGACGTCGTCCACCGCCGCCCGGTGCAGACCGGGCTGGTCACGGCCCGCGGCATCACCGTCAAGTCGGGCCTCGACGGCAGCGAAAAGGTCGTCCTGCGCGCAGGCGGGTTCCTCAACGACGGCGACAAGGTCAAGCCCCGGCTGACCAAAGCGGCCGACTGAGCGGATAGAACCCGATGAGCCTTCGCAACATCTCGGCCTGGTCGATCCGCAATCCGATCATTCCGATCGTCTTCTTCATCGGCGTGATGATCGCCGGCGTGGTCTCGTTCATGCGCATGGACGTGAACAACATGCCGGACGTCGAATTCCCCGGCGTCCACGTCATGATCTCGCAGCCGGGCGCCGCCCCGACCGAGATCGAGACGCAGATCACCCAGATCGTCGAGGGGGCCGTGCGATCGGTGCCCGGCATCGAGGAAATCCAGTCGACCGCCTCCGAAGGCACCTCGACCACGCTGGTGTTCTTCTCGGTCGGCACCAATCCCGACGTCGCCACCAACCAGGTCAAGAACGCGGTCGACCAGATTCGCGGCCAGCTGCCTGACGGCATCCTGGAACCGATGGTCACCAAGGTCGAGGCCAACGGCGACAATCTGGCCTATTACGCGGTCAGCGCCGACGACATGACGATGGAGCAGCTCAGCTGGTTCGTCGACGACACGATCTCCAAGACCCTGCTCTCGATCCAGGGCCTCGCCTCGGTGGAGCGCAACGGCGGCGTCGACCGCGAAATCCGCGTGGTCGTCGATCCCGAGCGCCTGATCGCGCTGGGCCTCACCGCCAACGACATCAACGGCGTCCTGCGGCAGGTGAATACCGACGCGGCGGGCGGTCAGGCGGAAATCGCCGGATCGCGCCAGTCGGTGCGCGTGCTCGGCAATGCCCAGGATGCCTACCACCTCTCGCAGACCCGCATCAACCTGGGCGGCGGACGGCAGGTCAAGCTCTCGGACATCGCCAAAGTCTACGACGGCTATTCCGAGCAGACCCGCATCGCCAAGCTGCGCGGCCGCGAGGTCGTGACCTTCGGCTTCACCCGCGCGCTCGGGGCTTCCGACGTAGCGGTCTACGACGGCGCCGAAAAGGCGCTGGAAAAGATCCGCAAGGACAACCCGAACATCCACATCACCCGCCTGTTCTCCGACGTGGACTACACCAAGGGGCAGTATACCAGCTCGATGGAAGCGCTGGTCGAAGGCGCGGTGCTGGCCATCGTCATCGTCTACCTGTTCCTGCGCGACTGGCGCGCGACGATGATCTCCGCCCTCGCCATCCCGCTCTCGGCGATCCCGACCTTCTGGTTCATGGACCTGCTCGGCTTCACGCTGAACTTCCTCTCGCTGCTGGCGCTCAGCCTCGTCGCGGGCGTGCTGGTCGATGACGCCATCGTCGAGATCGAGAACATCGTGCGCCACATGCGCATGGGCAAATCGGCCTATCAGGCCTCGATCGACGCGGCGGACGAGATCGGCCTCGCGGTCGTCGCCACGACTTTCTCCATCGTCGCGGTGTTCCTGCCGGTGGGCATGATGCCGGGCATTCCGGGGCAGTTCTTCAAGGCCTTCGGCCTGACCGTCGTGGCGGCGGTGCTGATGAGCCTTGCCGTCGCCCGCCTCATCACGCCGATGGTCGCTGCCTATTTCCTCAAGGCCCACGGCCACGCCGAGCACGGCGGCGGCAAGGCCATGGACTTCTACATGAAGATCCTGGCCTGGACGCTCGATTCCAGCGAGGCGCACCGCCTCAAGGCCCGCCTCGTCAAGACGCCTGCACGCTGGTGGTACTACCTCGTCGCGACCGTGGCGGTCCTCGCCATCCTCGGCGCAGGTCTCGCCGCCGCCTCGCTGCTGTTCATGGGCGCCAAGGCAGTGCTGACCAAGGCCGGCCTCGACAAGGCCGCGCTGGTGCTGGCGGCGGTCGTCGCCCCCCTCGCCATCCCCGTGGTGATCTTCGCGCTCGGCAAGGCGCTGAAGCTGGTGCTGGGCGCGATGGGCCACTTCGGCGATTGGTATCGCTACTTTTCCGACCGCTTTACGGCCCGGATGCGCGACCATCGCTTCTATGCATTCTGCGCGGGCATCTATGCCCTGGTGCTGACCTTCGCCCTGCTCGCCGGCCTGCCCTCGCAGTTCCAGCCGAACACCAACAACGACACCAGCACCGTCAATCTCGAAATGGTGCCCGGCACCACGATCGAGCAGACCGCCGCCGTGGCCGACAAGGTGACGCGCCTGCTGGAAGCCCAGCCGGAAGTACAGCACATTCTGGAAGCCTCGCGCGAGGGCAAGGGATCGCTCTACATCGCCCTCAAGCCCGCCGACCAGCGCAAGGCGACGAGCATCGAGTTCGAGCGCCGCATGGCCCCGCAGCTTCAGGACATCCCCGATGCCCGCGTGACCTTCGCCACCCAGTCGGGCGGCTTCGGCAGCGGCCGCGACATTTCGGTCATGCTCTCGGGCAGCGATTCCGAACTGCTCCAGAAGACCGCCCAGACGCTGGCCGACCAGATGCGCACGATTCCGGGCGTCGTCGCCCCGCGCATCGCCGCCGACCTCCAGCGCCCCGAACTGGTCGTGGTGCCCCGCCTCGACCTCGCCGCCCAGCTCGGCGTGACGACCGCCGCGCTCAGCCAGACGATCCGCATCGCCACCCTGGGCGAGATCGACCAGAACGCCGCCAAGTTCTCGCTCAGCGACCGTCAGGTGCCGATCCGCGTGATCCTCGCCCGCGCCTCGCGCCGCGACTACTCGACGATCGAGAACCTGCCGGTGATGACCGCCAGCGGCGGCTCGGTGCCGCTCAAGCGCGTCGCCGAAATCCGCTTCGGCGCCGGGCCGACCCAGATCCAGCGCTACAACCAGTCGCGCCGCATCTTCGTCGGCGCCGATCTCGGCACGGGGCAGGTCAAGGGCCCGATCATGGAGCAGATCCAGAAGCTGCCGATCATGAAGAACCTGCCGACCGGCGTGTCCAACGCCCCCGTCGGCGAGGACAAGTGGCAGGCGGAGATGGTGAACAGCTTCGTCGTCGCGGTCATCAGCGGCATCTTCCTGGTCTTCGCGGTGCTGGTACTGCTCTACCGCCGCTTCGTCTCGCCGCTGGTCAACATGGCCTCGTTGCTGCTGGCCCCGCTGGGCGGACTGCTGGCACTGGTGATCGTCGGCCAGCCGATCTCGATGCCGGTCTACATCGGCATCCTGATGCTGCTGGGCATCGTCGCCAAGAACTCGATCCTGCTGATCGACTTCGCGATCGAGGAGATGAGCAAGGGCGTCGACAAGCTCACCGCGATCATGGACGCCGGCCACAAGCGCGCCCAGCCGATCATCATGACCACCGTCGCGATGACGGCGGGCATGGTGCCGACCGCGCTCTCGCTCTCGGGCGACTCCGCATGGCGCGCGCCCATGGGCATTACCGTGATCGGCGGCCTGCTGCTCTCGACCGCGCTGACCCTGGTGATCGTCCCGGCGGCCTTCAGCCTCGCGGACGGCTTCGAGAAGCGCCTCGGCCCATGGCTGCGCCGCAAGCTGTTGACCTATGAGCCGCATCACGCCCATGGTCACGGCGAGCATGGCCCGGCTGCCATACCGCAGCCGATCGCCGCCGAGTAATCACCGGAGGAACATTGCCGGCCTTCAAGCGTAGCATCCCCGTGGCACGGCAAGACTTTTTCCGGTCTGGCCCGGTCGTGAACGATCGGGCCAGACGCATGCGGATCTTCGCGACCGGGCTGCTGCTGTTCATGGCGGCAGCCTTCGTCGTCCTCCGCCGCGTCTCGGTGCTCCATCCCCAATGGAGCGGCCCGCTGGGTTATGCGATCGCCTTCACCGAAGCGGCCATGGTCGGCGGTCTGGCCGACTGGTTCGCGGTGACCGCCCTGTTCCGCCACCCGCTCGGCCTGCCGATTCCGCACACCGCGATCATCCCCGACAACAAGGACCGCATCGCCGATTCGATGGCGACCTTCCTGCGGGACAATTTCCTTACTCCGCAGGTCGTCGCCCGCCGCTTGCGGGGCTTCAACCTCGCTGCCGCCGCCGGAGGCTTCCTGGCCAACCCCGCGCGCGAGGAGCAGTCGCGCATCCGCGCCGGTGCCGCGAACCTGCTCGGCGACGTGCTGGAATCGCTCGATCCCGAACAGATGGGCGGCATGGTCAAGACCGGCCTGCGCCGCCAGATCGAGAAAGTCGAAGCCGCCCCCCTGCTCGGCCAGATGCTTTCCAACGCCATCGCCGACCGGCGCCACCTGCCGGTGCTCGAAAGCGTGCTGCGCAAGCTCGGGGAGGCGATCGAGGCCAACGAGCCGATGATCCGGGACATGATCCACCAGCGCGCCAACTCGATCATGCGCTGGACCGGCCTCGACGAGCGGCTCGCCAACGGCGTGCTCGACGGCGCCTATCGCCTGCTTGCCGAAGTGATCGTCCAGCCAGACCATCCCTTGCGCGCCCGGATCGACGAAGCCCTCACCCGCCTTGCCGACGACCTCCGCAATCGTCCCGAGACCCAGGCCAAGGTCGAGCGGCTCAAGACCGAGCTGCTCGAAAACCCTGCCGTCGGCGCCTGGCTCGACAGCACCTGGGAACGCACCCGCAGCGCCCTGCTCAAGGCGGTGCGCAATCCCGACAAGGCGCTGTCCGGCGCGCTCGGCGAAAGTCTCGCGCAATTGGGGCTGGCGCTCGGCGACGACGCACGCCTACAGTACATGGTCAATCGCTTCGCGCGGCGCACGCTGGTCGGCGTGGTGACGCGCTATGGGGGGGAAATCGTGAGGCTGGTGTCGGAAACCGTGAAGCGTTGGGATGCCCGCACCGTGACGGATCGCATCGAAGGCGCGGTCGGCCGCGACCTCCAGTTCATCCGCATCAACGGCACCCTGGTCGGCGGCCTGTTCGGCGTCTGCATCCATGTCGTGGATGGACTGCTGTGAGCGTGGCAACGCTGGACGGCCCGCTGCTCATTACCGAACGCTTCGAACTGTGGAAGCCGCAGGCGAGCGATCTGGATGGCCTGATCCGCCTGCTCGCCGACGAAGAGACCCGGCGCTTCCTCGGTAACGCCAGTTCCGAGGCGAAACCCGTCTACGAACGCCTCGAACGCAATGCCGGGTCCTGGGCCTTGCGCGGCTACGGTACTTTCCCGGTGCGCCTGCGCGGCGGGAGCGAGATCGTCGCCAATTGCGGCGTGTTCCACTCCTGGCGCGGCTTCGGCAAAGGCATGGACGATGCGCCCGAGGCAGGCTGGATCGTCCGCAAGGACCACTGGGGCATCGGCCTCGCCAAGGAAGTCATGCGCGCCGCGCTGGAATGGTTCGATCATGTCCACGGCCAATGCCGGATCACCTGCATGATCGAGGAAGGCAACCTGGGGTCAGAACGCGTGGCCGCCGCGCTGGGATTCACCCCTTACGGCAGCCACGATTTGGGCGAGGACGGCAATTCGGTGATCGTGAACCTGTATGAGCGCGGGGCCTGATAAACGGCATCGGGGCAGGAATCTTTCCCGCTCCCAATCCATGCGAAGGTGCCGCGATCAGCGGCGGCGCTGGCCGACCTGCTTCATCGGTCGACGGACCTTCCAGCGGATGTTTGCCTGATAGTAGGATGCGACAGGCTTCCCGGCTTGATCGAGCGCGGGAGAGAACGCTGCCTTCGACGTCATCTGTTCGCAGGCCGCCGTCGCGAAAGCCGAATCGCCGTAATTGTCCACCACCTTGCATCCGCTCACAGCCCCGGATGCATCAACCAGCAACCGTGCCCGTGTTAGCCCCGGACGGCGACGATTATCCGCGCCGAAGGGATAGCTGTTGGCGGCAATCCAGGTATCCGGCGAACTTTTCGGCACCGGCCGGGCGGAAAGACTCGCCTGCTGCGCCGGATCGAGTCCCCACGATCGTACCAGCCCGTCCGTGCATTCGCGCATGGCTGCCATGGCCTTGCCGAGCGGACCAGTCCCCAATTGGACCGCCTTGTCTCCCCAAGACACGATCAGTGAAGTGATTGCCGCCTCGTGCTCCGGCGTTACCGGAGTCGGCGCTTGGCCGTCGTGTGAGAAACCGTTGAAAGTCGTGCTGCTGAAGATCAAAGCCGTCAGGCTCTTGCCGCCTTCGATCGGAGCATCGGCCACCGTGAATCGGTCGGCAATCGGTTCTCCGGCGTCCGGCCCCGTCTTGAGGGTGAGATGGGTTGCGCCAGTGACACCATCGAAAGCCCGGCCCGTAATCGTGGCGTCGAAACGATCGCCGGGACCGAGGCGCTCGATTTCCAAAAGTGCAGGATTGTCGGTTGTTCCGAAACCGCGCTTCAGGCTGCACGAATCGGCCCCATTGTCCATTTGCCAGGGCGAGCTGGCCGTCAGCACCATGGTTTCGGCCATAGCGGGTGCGGACGCCAAAGTGACCGCGACCATGGCGACAAGCGCGACGGAATGGGTTTTGCTCATGCCAAGTCCTTGCATATAGGTGAAATATACGCGGGAGATTACGATCCGGGCCGGACGTGGCAAGAATAATCGTCGATCGTCGTCTTGCTCCTAAAATGAAAAACCCCGGCCGTTTCGGACCGGGGTTCGCATCATTTCACAGTTTTAACGCTGCTCAGAGCTTGCCGGTAAGCTCCGGCACAGCGGTGAACAGGTCCGCGACGAGGCCGACGTCCGCCACCTGGAAGATCGGAGCGTCCTCGTCCTTGTTGATGGCGATGATGGTCTTCGAATCCTTCATGCCCGCAAGGTGCTGGATCGCGCCCGAGATGCCGACCGCGATGTAGACTTCCGGAGCCACGATCTTGCCGGTCTGGCCGACCTGGTAGTCGTTGGGCACATAGCCCGCGTCCACCGCAGCACGCGAAGCCCCGACAGCCGCGCCGAGCTTGTCGGCGAGCGGCATGATGACCTGCTCGAAGGTTTCCGAATCCTTCAGCGCGCGGCCGCCCGAGACGATCACCTTGGCGCTGGTCAGTTCCGGACGCTCGGACTTGGCGATTTCGGCGCCCACGAAGCTGGAGAGGCCCGCGTCACCCGCTCCGGCCACGTCTTCGATCACGGCCGAACCGCCCTCGGCAGCGGCCTTCTCGAAGGCGGTGCCGCGCACGGTGATCACCAGCTTGGCATCGCTCGATTCGACGGTGGCGATGGCGTTGCCCGCATAGATCGGACGCGTGAAGGTCTTCTCGCCCTCGACCGAGAGAATGTCCGACAGCTGCATCACGTCGAGCAGCGCGGCGACGCGCGGAGCCAGGTTCTTGCCGGTGGTGGTGGCGGGCGCCAGGAACGCGTCGTGGTGGCCCATGAGGTCCACAATCAGCGGCGCGACGTTTTCGGCCAGCGCATGTTCGTAGGCGGCGTTGTCGGCCAGGTGCACCTTGGCGACACCGGCGATCTTCGCGGCGGCTTCGGCGGCGGCGCGGCAGCCGGACCCGGCGACCAGCAGGTGGACTTCACCCAGCTTGGCAGCCGCGGTGACGGTGTGGAGCGTCGCGTCCTTGACCGACGCGTTGTCGTGTTCGACCCAAACAAGCGTCTTCATCAGGCGACTCCCAGTTCCTTGAGCTTGGCGACGAGGCCATCGACATCGGCGACCTTGATCCCGGCGACGCGCACCGGCGGCTCGGAGACCTTGAGGGTCTTGAGGCGCGGGGCAATGTCGACGCCGTAGTCGGCAGCGGTCTTCACATCGAGCTGCTTCTTCTTCGCCTTCATGATGTTGGGCAGCGAGGCGTAGCGCGGCTCGTTGAGGCGCAAGTCGGTGGTGACGATCGCGGGCAGCGCCAGCTTCACGGTTTCCAGACCGCCATCGACTTCGCGGGTCACGGCAACGTGGTCGCCGTCGATCTCGACCTTGCTGGCGAACGTGCCCTGCGGGCGGCCGAGCAGCGCGGCGAGCATCTGGCCGGTCTGGTTCGAATCGTCGTCGATCGCCTGCTTGCCGAGGATCACGAGGCCCGGATTCTCTTCGGCGACGATCGCCTTCAAGATCTTGGCGACGGCCAACGGCTCGACCTCTGCATCGGTCTCGATCAGGATCGCGCGGTCGGCGCCCATGGCGAGCGCGGTGCGCAGCGTGTCCTGCGCCTTGGCCGGGCCGACCGAGACGGCAACGATCTCTTCAGCCTTGCCCGCTTCCTTGATGCGGATGGCTTCTTCCACCGCGATCTCGTCGAACGGGTTCATGCTCATCTTGACGTTGGCCAGGTCAACACCCGTGCCATCCGCCTTCACGCGCGGCTTTACGTTATAGTCGATCACCCGCTTCACGGGCACGAGGATCTTCATTGGATCGGGTCCTCTTCAGTTTCAGGCGCGGCCTGTTTAGCCGCTCGATTAAATCCACTCAAGGCCCGCCTAATAGGCAATTGACGTATAGGTCAAGCCCTGCCGGCGGCGAGACGAGCCCGAGGTCGGATCACAGCACGTGCCATATCGTAAATCCGCAGGAATGCGCATCGCCCCGGCAGAAACGCCAGCCTGAGAATTACTATGATGGCGCAAAGGCGCACTTCGCCCAGGCTTCAAATGCGAACGGCGGGGGTCCGGAAGACCCCCGCCGCTGCACTATACGATACGGGATCGCGTGAGACCCAAGAAACGGCGCCGATCAGGCAGCGACGCTCTTGACCTCTGCCACGATCTTCTTGGCGGCATCGCCCAGGTCGTTGGCGGGGACGATCGGCAGGCCCGAGTTGGCCAGGATGTCCTTGCCCTGCTGGACGTTGGTGCCTTCGAGGCGAACGACGAGCGGAACCGAAAGGTTCACTTCCTTCGCGGCGGCAACGATGCCGTCGGCGATGACGTCGCACTTCATGATGCCGCCGAAGATGTTGACGAGGATGCCCTTCACGTTCGGATCGCGCAGGATGATCTTGAACGCCGCGGTCACCTTTTCCTTGGTGGCGCCGCCGCCAACGTCAAGGAAGTTGGCCGGGAACGAACCGTTGAGCTTGATGATGTCCATCGTCGCCATGGCGAGGCCGGCACCGTTGACCATGCAGCCGATGTCGCCATCGAGCTTGATGTAGGCCAGGTCGTACTTCGAGGCTTCGACTTCCGCCGGATCTTCTTCGGTCTCGTCGCGCAGGGCCTGCACGTCGGGGTGACGGTACAGCGCGTTCGAATCGAAGCTCATCTTGGTGTCGAGGACCAGCAGGTTGCCGTCCTTGGTTTCCACCAGCGGGTTAATTTCGAGCATGTCGCAGTCGAGAGCCACGAAGGCTTCGTAGAGCTGCTTGGCGATCTTCTGCGCCTGCTTGTTGAGGTCGCCGGTCAGCTTCAGAGCGTAGGCTACGGCGCGGCCGTGGTGGGCCTGGAAGCCGGCAGCGGTGTCGATGGTGACGGTGGTGATCTTCTCGGGGGTGTTGTGGGCAACATCCTCGATGTCCATGCCGCCTTCGGTCGACACGATCATGGCGACGCGGCTGGAAGCGCGGTCGACGACCATCGACAGGTAGTATTCCTCGGCGATGTCGACGCCGTCGGTCACGTAGAGGCGATTCACCTGCTTGCCAGCTTCACCGGTCTGCACGGTGACGAGGGTGTTGCCGAGCATTTCCTTGGCGAAAGCTTCGACTTCCTCGACCGACTTGGCGAGACGCACGCCGCCCTTGGCGTCAGCGGGGAGTTCCTTGAACTTGCCCTTGCCGCGCCCGCCGGCGTGGATCTGGGCCTTCACGACATAGAGCGGTCCGGGGAGCTGCTTGGCGGCGGCGACCGCTTCCTCGACAGTGAGGGCAGCAATGCCGGCAGGGATGCCGACGCCGAACTTCGCAAGCAGTTCCTTCGCCTGGTATTCGTGAATGTTCATCGCTGAAATCGCTTTCTGCTGGAGTGTCCGTGAAAAGGCGTGGGTAGCCCCGAACTTGATCCCGGCCGCATAAGCACATCCCTGCGCGCTTGAAAAGTCCCGTTCCCTGCGCAATGGGGTCGCGCGGGACATTGAAACACCCGATTAACGAGAACGACTCGCGCATGATCGATCGCGACAGACTGGAAGCCATCGTCCGCGAGGCCGGACGCATCGCCATGGCCGGATGGCCGGGCGACGGGAATCCCTGTGAACACTGGGAAAAAACGCCCGGCAGCCCGGTGAGCACCGCGGATATCGCCGTGGATTCGTTCCTCAAGCAGGAACTGGGCGGGCTGCTACCCTCGGCAGGATGGCTTTCGGAAGAAACTGCGGATTCCCCGGCGCGTCAGGGTCATGAACTGGTCTGGCTGGTCGATCCGATCGACGGGACGCGCGATTTCATCGCCGGGCGCACCGGCTGGGCGGTCTCGGTCGCGCTGGTGAACACGCGGCGGCCGCTGATCGGCCTGCTCCATGCCCCGGCGCGTGCACGCGAGGCCGGGGGTGAATTCTGGTACGGCGAGGCGGGCAAGGGAAGCTGGCGCAACGGAAAGCCGCTGCGGGCGAGCCACCGCGAGACTCTGGCAGGCGCGCGGGTTCCAGCGAAGAAGCTGGCGCCGGAAGATGCCGATCTCGTGCTGGTGGACCAGCCGAATTCGATTGCGCTGCGCATGGCAATGGTCGCCGCCGACGAGGCGGACCTGCTGGCGACCCTGCGCTGGGGCTACGAATGGGACATTGCCGCCGCCGGGCTGATCGCCCGCGAGGCCGGGGCCGCCGTGACCGATGCCTTCGGCAAGCCGCTCAACTACAACAAGCATGATCCGCGCGCTTTCGGCGTGCTGGTAAGCTCGCCCGCGATCCACAATGCGGCGGTCGAACGCCTGGCGGACCGGGCGGAGCGCTATTCGGCGTGATATAAAAAGGGGCCGGACCTGAAGGCCGCCCCCTTTCCCGATCCCGCTTCCCAGCGGAAACACTTTTTTACGATCAGCGCGCGGCGGCAGCTTCATCCTTGGTGACCGGCGTGATCTTGATTTCGACACGGCGGTTCTTGGCGCGGCCTTCGGGGGTGGTGTTGTCCGCCACCGGATAGTTCTTGCCCATGCCCTGCGTCTGGATACGCGCCGAGGAAACGCCGCGCATGATGAGGTAGCGGGCCACCGAATCGGCGCGGCGCTTGGACAGGTCGAGGTTGTAGGCATCCGATCCGGTCGAATCGGTATGGCCGTAGACGTCGATCAGGCTGTCCGGATACTTGGTCATGCTCTGCGCGACATTGTCGAGCGCGGCCTGGAACGAGGGGCTGATCTCGGTGGAGTTGACCGCAAACGTGACGTCCGGCAGGTTGAGCAGGATGCCGTCGCCTTCCTGGGTCACGTCGATGCCCGAACCGGCGGTGTCTTCCTTCAGTTCCTTGATCTGCTTGTCCATCTGGTAGCCGACGACGCCGCCCGCCACGCCGCCGATACCGGCGCCGACGATGCGGGCAGTCTTGCCGCCGATCACGCTGCCCAGAAGGTAGCCGAGACCCGCGCCGGCGCCGCCGCCGATGGCAGTGCGCGAAACCTTGCGCTCACCGGTGTTCGGATCGGTGACGCAGGCAGAGACCGCGACCAGCGAGAGCGCGGCAAGGGCGGAGGTCATCAGGCGTGATTTCTTCATGGTCTTCCCTCCTGTTCAGAAACACTTCCACGGATGTCTATTTGGCACGGGTGTCTGTGTATTAGTGGACATGAATAGCAGATGGCTGATCCCGGCGAAACGATTGCTGCCCGCATCTGTTCCCGGAGCCGACTCTTACGTCAGTTCTGTCCAAGCGGCGTTCGCAGGTTCCCTTCGCACTTGCGGGAATTTCTGCTAACGACATGTCACTGTGACACCTTTCCCCTGGATCGACCTCTTCATCATCGCCGGCCTGATCCTGATCAACGGCCTGTTCTCCATGTCCGAGCTGGCCATCGTGTCCGCGCGTGCCGCCAGGCTCAGGGTCTCGGCCGACAAAGGCAGCGGCGCCGCCCGCACCGCGCTGGAGCTGGCGGCCGATCCCGGCAAGTTCCTCAGCACGGTACAGATCGGCATCACCCTGATCGGCATCATCGCCGGTGCCTATTCGGGCGCCAGCCTTGGCGGGCCGGTGGGTGAAAGACTGGCGGCGCTGGGCGTACCCGTGCGCTTCGCCGGGGAGGCAGGCTTCACGCTGGTCATCATCGCCACCACGTTCGCCAGCCTCGTCGTCGGCGAACTGGTGCCCAAG
This sequence comes from Novosphingobium sp., assembly GCA_017745295.1. Classification (GTDB taxonomy): domain Bacteria; phylum Pseudomonadota; class Alphaproteobacteria; order Sphingomonadales; family Sphingomonadaceae; genus Novosphingobium. The sequence continues at coordinate 137,751 of JAGHZR010000018.1, read as the reverse complement.
CAGCTTGCCCTGCGCATGGCCGAGCCTGTGGCGATCGTCATGGCCCGGCCGATGGCCTGGCTGGCGCGGATCATGGCGCCCTTCGTCTGGCTGCTCGACACGTCCTCGGCGCTGATCCTGCGCCTCTTCTCGATTCGCGGCGGCGGACAGGAACAGCTGACCGCCGAGGAGCTGCAGATGATCTTCGCCGAGGCGACCCGCTCCGGCGTGATCGAGGAAGAGGAACGCGCAATGATGACCGGCGTCATGCGTCTGGCCGAACGGCCGGTGCGCGAACTGATGACGCCGCGCAACCAGATCGACTGGATCGACGTCAACGCCGGTGAGGAAGCCCTGCGCGCCAAGATCGAGGCCTCGCCGCACTCGATGCTGCCGGTCGCCGAGGAAGGGTCGCCCGACAATATCGTCGGCATTCTCAAGGTGCGCGAGGTTCTCGCCGCGCTCGTCGCCGGGCGTCCGGTGGAGATCGCCGCGATGATGAAGAAGGCCGAAGTCATCCCCGACCAGCTCGATGCCATGGATGCCTTGCGCAAGTTGCAGCAGGCGGAAGTGACGATGGCGATGGTCCATGACGAATATGGCCATCTCGAAGGCCTCGTCACCACTTCGGACATGCTGGCGGCGCTGGCCGGCGCGTTCGTCGGCCATCAGGACGAGGGCGACGAACCGATGGTGGTGGAACGCAGCGACGGCTCGTTGCTGGTTTCCGGCGCGATGCCCGCCGACGCGCTGGCCGACCGCCTCGGCATGCCCCTGCCCGACGACCGCGAATACGCGACCGTCGCGGGCTACATTCTCGCCGCGCTCCGGAAAGTCCCGCAGGAAGGGGAGTTCTTCACCGACCGCGGTTGGCGTTTCGAGGTCGTCGACATGGACGGCCTCAAGATCGACAAGATACTCGTCTCCCGGATCGACGAAGATGGCGGAGACGATGGAGTTGCCGGAGAGGCATAAAGGAACGGCCCCCATGCCAGTGGCATGGGGGCCGTTCCGATCGTTGTGCTGTAAAGGCCGACTCTAAAACCGGCCTTCTGTTTCGATCAGCCTGCGCGGCGAACCGCGCCCTTGTGGGTGCCGACGGTCTTGCCGCCACGCGGACGGAAGCGACGCTTGCGCTCGCCCTCTTCACCGCCGTGCTCGCGGCGATCGCCACGCGGGGCGTCGCTGCGCGGACGGTCGTCCCGGCGACGCTCGTCACCGCGACCTTCGCCCGTCCGCTCGCCCTGGGGCCGGTCACGACGATCGCCGCGCGGCTGCTGGCTGCGGTTGCCGCCGCCACGACCGTCGCGGCGGCCTTCACCCTGACGCTGACCGTCGCGCGAACGACCGTTGCCCTGCGGCGCGGCCGGAGCCTGACGCGAAGGCGCGGGGAGGCGCGCGGCCTGCTTCTGGAAGTCTTCCGGCAGGCCGAGCGTGGCCAGCTTGACGCGGGTCAGCTTCTCGATGTCGCGGATATAGGGCTTCTCGTCCGGCGCGACGTAGCTGATCGCCACGCCGTCAGCGCCCGCACGCGCGGTGCGGCCGATGCGGTGGACGTACTGTTCGGCCACGTTGGGGATCTCGAAGTTGTAGACGTGCGAAACGCCCGAGACGTCGATGCCGCGCGCGGCGATGTCGGTGGCAACGAGGATGCGGATCGTGCCCTGGCGGAAGCCGCCGAGCGCGGCGGTGCGCTGGGCCTGGCTCTTGTTGCCGTGGATCGCGGCGGCCGGGATACCGGCGGCGACGAGGTGGCGAACCACGCGGTCGGCGCCATGCTTGGTGCGGGTGAAGACGAGCGCGCGGTCGATGGCGCCATGCTCGGCCTTCTCGGCGGCGTCTTCGGCCAGACCGTCACGCAGGCTCAGCGTGAGAAGCGCCTGCTTCTCGGCCTGGTTGATGAAGGTGGCGTACTGTTCGACGCGCTCGGCGGTGGTCGACTGCGGAGCGACTTCGACCTTCACCGGGTTGTTGATGAACTGCTTGCCCAGCTCGGCGATCGCCTGCGGCATGGTGGCCGAGAAGAACAGGCTCTGGCGCTGCTTGGGCAGGAGCGCGGCGACGCGCTTCAGCGGGACGATGAAGCCGAGGTCCATCATCTGGTCGGCTTCGTCGAGCACGAAGATCTCGACATGGCGCAAGGTCAGCGCGCGGCTGTCGATCAGGTCGAGCAGGCGGCCGGGGGTGGCGACCAGGATGTCGGTGCCGCGCTCCAGAGCGCGGGCCTGCTTGCCGGCGGGCACGCCGCCGAAGATGCACTGGACCGAGAGGTTCAGGAACTTGGCATAGCCGCGCATGTTCTCGGCGATCTGGGCCGCGAGTTCGCGGGTCGGCGAGAGCACGAGCATGCGGCAGCCGGCGTTCTGGCGCGGCTTGGGGTCGCTGGCGAGGCGGTGCAGCGAAGGCAGCGAGAACGCGGCGGTCTTGCCGGTGCCGGTCTGCGCGATGCCGAGAATGTCACGGCCCTCAAGCAGCGCCGGAATCGACTGGCGCTGAATCGGCGAGGGATCGGTGTAGCCCTTGGCCGCGAGCGCACGGAGGATCGGCTCGGCCAGACCAAGTTCGGAGAAATAGGACATGTGTCACTTTCACAAGGTGCGGGGCACGCGGAAGGTTCTTGGCCCGCGCACACAGCAAGGTGTCGTTACGGGCGACCCTGCGTGAAGAAGGAAGCTGGTTCAAAAGGACAACCGCTCGTCCGGGCCGGTCCGCATCGGGACCTCACGCTGCTCACGGATTGCGGCAGGGAAGAACCCTACGCGCCGGTTGTCGGGAGGCATTTAGTGTGCACTGCGGAAAAACGCAAGATAATTGCGTGTGGAGTCGTTGTCCGACCTGACGGTCGGGCAAAAACGGGCGTACGCCCGTTTTTGTGCGGCACCAGCCCACGCCCCCACCCGACCTCCCATCCAGGATACACTGTTGTGGGAGGTCGGGTGGGGGCGTGGGCTGGTGCCGCTAAAATCCGCCCATGGCGGATTTTCAAACTCAACTGGTGAACAGGGCTTTCCGGATGACGGCATGAACGCCGTAGTTGCCGTTGACGATCTGCGAGACGCCGAAATCGACGCCCACCGAGAGCAGCGAAATCGCCTCGTCCTCGGTCAACTGCTTGGCGGTCATCAGGAACCGGCGCGCCTTGCGGAAGGCATCGCGCATGGCGGCATCGATCGAAGATTGCTTGTAGACCTCGCTCTGCGCATCCTCGCCCAGTTCCTTGAGATAGTCGGGATGGCTGAAGCCCATGACGACCCATTCCGTCTCGGTCTCGATCAGCGGATAATCGACATCGCGAAGCTGCTCCATCAGCCCCGCCGCCTTGTGGTGGACCACCTGGACCAGCCCGGTCATCGAGCATTCGATGGCGGTGCCGCAAAGCTCGCTGTCGCCCTGCGAGGCATGGGGATCGCCCAGCGAGAGCAGCGCGCCGGGGACCTGCACCGGCAGGAACACCCGCGCGCCCGGCCCGGTGCGCCAGTTGTCGAGATTGCCGCCGTAGCTCGCCGGAGGCACCGAATCGACCAGTCCGTTATGGGCCGGGGCGACCGCGATCACGCCGAAGTGCGGACGGATCGGAATCTCGACATTGCGCAGCACGTCGTAATTGCGCTCGATGGTCTCGGGATCGACCGGCACGCCGGGATAATCGTAGCGCGCGTGAGTCACGCCCGAGGGATCGACCTGGGGCGTCCAGCGATAGGAGTAGACCGCATGGGCCGTGGGCAGGCGTCCGCCCGCAGCCTCGACTTCGTAGATCGTCACCACCTCGCGCTGTTTCGGCTCGGTCAGCAGGTCGTTGTAGTGGAAGCCCCAATAGGTCGCCGCGTTCGAGCCGAAGCACTTGCCCGCAAAGCGCGGATTGCCGCTGGGCCGCGGCTTGAGATCGAGGATGCGCACTTCGACGAGGTCGCCCGGCATCGCGCCCTCGACATGAATCGGGCCGGTGCAGATGTGGACGCCGAAGCCCTCGCCCGGTCCCCGCCCCAGCGCGCTGGCATCCATCGGTCCCGCGCCCCGCCTGTCCACCGCCTTGCCGGTCTCGTCCCAGCGATAGACGCTCTCGATGCCGGGATCGCCCTCGACCATGCGCTCGTGGTCGTCATTGGCATGGTGAGTCAGCGCCTCGATCGTCACGAAGTCGCCCGAACGGACATGGAGCGCGGGCTTCAGGTCCTTGCTGAGGTAGCCCCAGTGAATCGTCTCGGGCGTGGCGGGAAGATGGTGATGGCGCGAGATGCCGGTATCGCCGAGCACGGCCGGTCCCATCAGCCGGTCGGACCGTTCCGCCTCCTCGGCATCGGCCGTCAATTCCGGCTCGCTCTCCGCCTCGACGGTCTCGGGCTTCGCGCGGTCCTTGCGCGCAGGACGGCCCCGGCGCAGCAGTTCGACCGCTTCCTGCTCCTGCGGCGGCGCCTTGCGGTATTCGCGGGGGGATATGCCGTATTGCTCGCGGAAGGCGCGGCTGAACGAGGCGCTGTCGTTGAAGCCCCATTCGAACAGGATATCGGAGATCGACTTCTGGACGTGGAGCGGACTGCGCAAGTCCAGTCGGCAACGTTCGAGCCTGCGCACTTTCACATAGTGGCCGAAGCTGTCGTTGATCGATTCGAACAGCTTCTGGAGATAGCGCGGCGAGATGCCGTGCTCGGCGGCGACCTGCTGGTAGCTGAGGTCCGGGTCCGAAAGGCGGATCTCGATGGTCTGGAAGATGCGCTCCAGCAGCGCCGCGCGCATGCCTGCCGCGCCGCCCATGGCCTTGGCCGGGGCATTGTCGAGCAGGCTGGTGACGAGAAATTCGGGAAAGGCCAGTTCCACCGGCCGTGCCTGATCCGTGGTGATGTCCGAGATCGTGTCCGCCAGCGAGCGCAACATGCCCGAGAACACGCGCGCCGCGCCGCTGTCCGTCGCGATCTTGCGCGGCGGCCCGCTGATCGGCGTCTTGAGCCGGGCGCTGAGTTCGCTGTGCGGCACCTGGACGATCAGGCTGCGGTTGTCTCCGGAAAAGGCAAGGTGGACCGGGCTGTCCCCGCGCCCGCAGATCATCTCGCCATCGGCAAGGCGCAGTTCCTGTCCGGCATCGCGCACGGTGGCGCTGCCGTCCAGCACCATGGCCAGCCAGTAGGTGGCGGGCTGGTCGCGAAAGTCGATGGTCCACGACTGGGGCGTGCCGGTGACGCGGATGAAATCGATCCCGGTGCTGGCGCGGAACTGGATGAGTTCGCCGTAGAGCGTGGCGTCGTCCGCCTCGTCCAGCGTGAGCGACAGCCGCTTGAGCGCGAAACGCCAGGCGTCGCGCCGCTGTTCCTTGGGATAGACGTTCGTCGTGATACGCAAGCGAGAACCACCTTGAAACGGGTGGCACCCTTCCCCGGCGGGCGACCAATTCTGCTGACCTTGTCGACCTTTATGACAAAGGTCTATCGGCAGGACCGGCGCCGGGCAAGGGTGCGCAAAAGGCCTATTCGAAAGGCGTCTCGTTACCGTACACGCTGGTCCCGGTCTCCACCGTGGGCGCCGTACCCCGGCCGCAGACGGCGAGCATGGTGAGCGCATAGACCAGCGTGCTGGAGGCCATGTCCGCCGGGGTCGGTCGCCAGCGCGGCATCCCAGTGGTCACGGCGGGCACGCGGTGCATGTTGAACACGTTATGGTCGCGCCACATGCTGGAATAGACCGGGTGGGCAGGCTCCACCGCCACGCCGCGCGCCAGCCGGGTGGCGGCATCGACGGCACCCACCAGCGGCGCCACTTCGGAAGGCCGTGCCTCGAAGCCGTGGCGCACGACCATCGGCTGCACGTCGAAAGCCTCCACCTCGACGCCGCGCATGGCCTCCATGATGCCATGGTAAGCGTCGGCGGCCTTCTGGCGCGGGTTCAGCGAGACGTCGATGTAGAGCGCGCAGACTTCGGTGCCCGCGCCGAAGTCGATCGGCATGCCGCCGCGCACCGAGGCGATCTGGACCTTGGGATGGATCGCGCCGCTGGCGGTCTCCATCCTGGATTCGCGCTCGAACTTCAGGCCCCAGGCGTGGAGCGCATCGATTACCGGGCCGAGCCGATAGATCGGATTCGGGTGACGGCGCGGATCGGCTGGGGCGTCAAGGATCGGCGAGAACACGCCCTGCCCGAAGATCCGCACCCGGTAGAGCGCATAGCCGCAGCCCTGCCAGGTGAGGCCGAAGTCGGTGCCCTCGGCGGCGATCGCATAGTCCGGCGCGACGCCGCCGTGGTGGAACAGGTAATGCGCGCCGATGTCCTTGCCGTTCCACCCGATGCCGGAAAATTCCTCGATCGGTTCCGGGCCGATCTCGCCGGGGCAGGCGGTGAGCCAGGTCTTGCCGGCAAGGCCGATGCCTGCCTTGCGCAGCGCCTTGGCGGCGATCAGGAAGCAGGACATCGGCCCGCGATCGTTGCTGATCGGATAGCCGCGCAGGCGGCCTTCCTCGTCGAGCCAGCACCGGGTCCATTCCGGGTCGGCCAAAGTGGACTCGCGGTAGCGGAACTTGTCGTGCTCGCACATGCCGCTCGGGGATTCGGTGTCGAGATGCGCGGTGAACAGCAGGTTCGCGCCGCGCCCACTTCCGCCATATTCGCCGATCACATTGGGCCGTTCAGGCGTGGCGCCGACCTTGCGGGGGTTGAAGCCCTCCTTCGCCATCCAGTCGTGGACGAATTCCGCCGCGGCCAGTTCCTCGCGCGAGCGGCTGGGGATGTTGCCCAGAGTCAGCGCCAGTTCGACCAGCTCGTCGGTGTCTATGGCCGCGGCAATGGCGGCGCGCTCTTCCTCGCTGACGGCATAGGGCGCCTTCGCAGGATCGGCGAAAGCAGGAACGGGATCGGGCATGTCGGCCAAAGTCTGGGCTCCGTGAAAATCAGTGACCGGCCGCGAAAAGCACTTCGCTCTCGGTCTCGCGGCCGTAACGCGGCAGCAGCGTGAGCAGCAGTGCGCCCGCCACCAGCGCCGCGCCGACGCCGACCAGTGCCGGGCGATAGGAATGGCGCGCATCGAACACGAGGTCGAGCAGGATCGGCGTCGTTCCCTGCGCGGCGATCACGGCGGAATACATCGCACCGATCACCGAACCGAAATGCTTCGTGCCGAAATAGCGGGCGATGAAATAGGGCAGCGCCCCGAACTGGCCGCCCAGCCCCACGCCCAGCAGGGCGCCGCCGAGGATCAGCAGCGGCATCCCCTGCGCGGTTTCCAGCAGGATCAATCCCAGCACCGCCATGAGGTACATCGGCACCGCCACGCGCGGGGTCGGGATCTTGTCCATGATGCGCCCGGTGGCGATCTGCCAGCCCGACGTGACGAGCGCGAAGACGCTGACCACCACCGTGTCCGTCGCCACCGAGAAGCCCCGGTCGGACAGGATCGGCACGACATGGCTGAACACCGCCGTGGTGCCGCCCGCTCCTGCCGCAAGCGCGATCAGGATCAGCCAGAACATCGGCGTATGCGCTGCCTCGCCCAGAGCCATGCCGTCCCGTTCGGTCCCCGTCCCGGCACCGGCCACGGCGACACGGTCGCGCAGCAACACGAAAAGCAGCGGCAGCGCGACCACCAGCATGAAACCGGCGATCCCGAGATAGCCCGCGCGCCAGCCCCAGGTCTGCACCAGCACGGCGGCGAGCACCGGCAGCACCACCGAACCGATTCCGCAGCCGCCACCCGCACTGATGCCGAGCGCGGTGCCGCGATTCTCGTCGAACCAGTCGGCGATCACTTTCTGGAAGATCGGCGTTCCCGCCATCGCCCCGAACACCGCGAGCACGGTGAAGGTCGCATAGAACTGGACAAGGCTGCCGCTCGTCAGCGCCAGTGCGGCGATCGAGAGCGCCAAGCCCAAGGTGCCGACCAGCAGCGTCGTGCGCGCGCCCGCCCTGTCGATATGGCGCCCGATCAGCGGATAAGTCACCGCGCCGACCAGCGCGAGGATGCCCAGCACGCCCGACACGCTCGCCCGGCTCCAGCCGAACGCCTCGGTCAGCGGCACCAGGAACAGGCCGAAGACGGCATGGACGGCGGGCGTCACGCTCACCGCATTGCCGAGCGTGCAGGCGAACAGCACGCCGCCCTTCGATCCGCGCGGAGACAGGTTCACGGACATCGGACGGCAACTCCTTGGTAGGTTCGGCGCTGGATTCGGGTCTGGATTCAGGTCGTTGGGTTCAGTCTGCGCCCTTGGCCCAGGCGGCTTCGACGGCCTCGGTAGTGGTCAGCAGCACGCAGTTCTTTTCCATCGCCGAGAGCGAGCTTTCGTGAAGCCCCGGCTCGTAGGCGGCGCTGGCATCGGAAACGAGAAACACATCGTAGTCGTGGTGAAAGGCCGAGCGCGCGGTCTGGTCCACGCAGCAATCGGTGGTGAGGCCGCAGATCACCAGCGTCTCGATTCCCCTCGCCCGCAGCCGGGCGTCGAGATCGGTGCCGTGGAAGCTGTCGTAGAGCAGCTTGGCGATCTCGATATCGCCCGGCTCGGGGAAGATGCGATAGTAGTCCGCGCCGCCGTCCGCGATGCGGCAGATCGCCTCGCCCCCCGGCTGGCCGCGCCGCGCCATCAGCGTTTTCAGCGCGCGCGAATCCGTTTCGGGGCTGGTGACGACGCGCATCAGGGCAACCGTGGCCCCGGCACCGCGCGCCGCCGCCACCAGCTTCTCGCAGTTGTCGATCGCCGCATCGGCGGGCGCGAGATCGACGCCGTAACGACCCAAGAGGCCATGCGGGGCGGCGAAATCGACCTGGATGTCGACGACGACCAGTGCCGTCGTCGCCGGATCGATCATCGGTGGCAGCCCCGCCGGATTGACGTGGGGAAGGTCCTCTGTCCGCAGCGGCATCAGTTTGCCACCGGCACTGGGACCCTGCCGGGGAAGCGCTCGCGCAGGACCGGCAGGATTTCCGCGCCGAACACCGGAAGCGCCTTCAGGTAATCGTCGAAGATCAGCATCAGCCCATCGGTGCCGGAAACCTCCAGCAGCTCGCCGAGCTGCTCGGTCACGCTCTTCGCGCTGCCGACGATCTGCGCCGACATGAACGAGCTGCGCGCCTTGCGGGTAAAGTCGTTCTCCTTGCCGATCTCGGCATCGAGGAATCCGTAGGCGCGCATCATGCCCGCCAGTGCTCCTTCGTCGAGACCCGCGGCGTAAAGCTCCGCGCGGCTTTTCGCGGCCGCATCGCTTTCATCGATCACCAGCGTCATCATCGAATAAGTACGGATGTTGCGGCCATATTCGGAGGCGATCGCCTTGGCCCGATCGCTGTTCTTCGCGAGTTCCGCACCCGTGCCGCCGGACAGGAAGATCGCGTCCATCTCCTCCGAGGTGAGCCGCATGCCGATCTCGGACGATCCCGCGCAGACGAGGAACGGGCGCTGTTCCGGCTTGGGCCAGGATTCGCAGTCTTCGAGGGTGAAATAGTCGCCCTTCAGGGTGACCGAATCCTCGCTCCACAGCGCCTTCACCGCGCGGACCCATTCATAGGCGAGATCGTAGCGCTGGTCGTGATTCACGTCCTCGGGCCAGGCGCCCATCTGCGCGAACTCGCCCTTGTAGGAGCCGGTCACCACGTTGAGACCGGCGCGGCCGCCGCTCACCTGCTGGAGCGTCGCCATCATCTTGGCCGCCACCGCCGGATTCTGGAGCAGGGTGTGCAGCGTGGTGACGATGCGGGTTTTGTGCGTCACTTCGCTGAGCGCCGCCATCAGCACGATCGGATCGAGCGAGGAATCCCAGTGCTTCGTCTCGCCGCCATAGCCGCGGAACTTCGACATCGACATGATGAAGTCCAGCCCCGCCGCTTCCGCCAGCACCGCGCACTGACGGTTGTAGGCATAGGACCCATCCAGTTCGGGCTTGTTCCGCGACAGGATCCAGCCGCCATTGGCTACCGGCAGGAACAGTCCGAGGTCCTTGCCGCCATTGTCCGAAGGCAGTCCGAAGGGCGTCATGGGAAACTGGTTCATCATATCCTCTTGTGGGCCACGGTCAGGCGCTGCGATATTGCCTGCAAATCAACTTAGGGAAGCGGCCGAGGGCTTCTTGATCGGCAGCGCATGTTCTGTTGCGGACCTTTCCAGCGAAAGCCTTTCCGGTGCAGGACGTCCGACGAGGTCCTCCACCGCCTCGCGCGTGGGCATGGCGGGCGCGGCCCCCTGCCCCAGCGTGCAGAGCGCGGCGGCGGCAGTGGCATAGGGCAAGGCTTCCTCCAGACAGCGCCCTTCGTCGAGCAGGGCCGCCAGCGCGCCGCAGAAGCAGTCTCCCGCGCCGATGGTGTCGACCGGAATCACCGGCAGCGAGGGAACGTGGAGGTGCCGGTCGGCCCATACCGCCAGCGCGCCCGCCGCGCCGAGCGTGACGATGGCCGCCTGCCCATCGCGGCACAGGAGGCCCCGTGCGGCTGCGGCAATGGCGGCCATGTCGTCGTTCCCCTGCACCGCATCGAGGCCTAGGAACGCCGCCATCTCGTGCTGGTTTACGATCAGCAGGTCGACATGCTCGAACAGCGCCTTGCCCTCGATCACAGCCGGAGCGCCGTTGAGGATGCGGATCGCCTTCGACTTCTTGAAGACCGGCAGCAGCGCCGCAACCGGCACTTCGAGCTGGGCCAACAGCACGCCCTCGCCGACCGGCCGGGCATCGCGCAGGCGGGCATTGGCGCCGGGCACGACGATGATCTGGTTCTCGCCCTGCGAATCCACCGCGATATAGGCGGTGCCGGTATCGACGCCGGGCAGCGTGGCGACGCCGCCGACATCGATCCCGTCGGCCTTGAGTCGCGAGAGCATCCAGCTTCCCGCATCGCCTTCTCCCACCGCGCCGACCATATGGGTCTCGGCCCCCATGCGCGCCGCCGCAACCGCCTGATTCGCGCCCTTGCCACCGGGCAGCCGGGCCGTGGCCGAAGCCAGCACCGTTTCTCCCGGCCGGGGAAGATGCTCCAGCGAAGTGATGATATCGAGATTGATCGAACCGAAGATGTGAACTGCCAAAGCCGTCACCCTAATCTGGCGCCAACTGTTTCGCGCCCTTCCGTTTTTCAGGGGCTGCATGGCGCTCCCGAGGAGGTCAAGCACGACCCGCCCGCGTGCGCGCTGCCGCAACAATTGCGGTTGCCAGCGCAAAGAGCGCCCGCTGGCCCTCCCCCTAGTCTGGAGCTTGACCGGAACCGCACCGGCCCCGGAAACCATACGCCCAATCCGAAGGGATACGAAGCATGACGAATTGGCTCATCACCGGCATCGGCGGCGGCCTGGGCCGCGCCGTGGCACAGGCGGCGCTGGCCCGCGGAGACACCGTGGTCGGCACCACTCGCAGCGCCGGAGACGCCGCCTTCACGGCGCTGGCACCGGGCCGCGCCCATGTCCTGACCTTGGACCTCACCGAAGAGGCATCGGTTCAGGCCGCCGTCGCCGCAGCCGAGGACCTGACCGGCGGGATCGACCGCCTGCTCAACAATGCCGGTTACGGGCTGGTCGGCGCCGTGGAGGAAGTCTCCATCGACGAGGCGAAGGCGCTGTTCGATATCAATCTGTTCGGCGCGGTCCGGATGATTCAGGCGGTGCTCCCTGCCATGCGCGCCCGGCGGGCCGGGCATATCGTCAACGTGACTTCGGTCTCGGGCCATGCGCCGTGGTCGGGCACTGGAATCTATGGGGCGACCAAGTATGCTCTCGAATGCGTGGGGCAGACGCTGGCGCAGGAAGTGGCCCCGATGGGCATCCGCGTAACCAATGTGGCCCCCGGCGGCTTCCGCACCGGCTTCGCCGCCTCGGGTCTCAAGGTCTCCGCGAAGGACATCGCCGACTACGAGGACGGCGCCCATTTCGCCCGCCGCAGCCTGACCGAGGGCGCCGGTGCGGAAAAGGGCGATCCGGCGCGCGGTGCCGATGCGATCCTGGCTGCGCTCAATTCCGCCGAGCCGCCGCTGCATCTGTTCCTCGGCGAGGACGCGCTGCATTATGCCCGCGACCAGATCGCCTTCGTCGGCAGGCAGATGGACGAATGGGAAGCGCTGTCGCTCTCCACCGCGTTCGAACCGGCCTGAGAACGTTCGGCTTTCCCCTCCCCTCCCCTCGTCATTGCGAGCGTAGCGAAGCAATCCAGAGTCGGTCTCAAACCGCTGTGGATTGCTTCGCTACGCTCGCAATGACGAAAGGTGTTTCGCGGAACCCAATCAGACGGAGACTGCCCGAACCGCCTTACCGCTTCGGCTGGGGCAGCGCGGCGTCGGTGGCATCGGCCTTGGCGTCTGCCTCGGCCTCCTGGCGCTTGCGCTGTTCGAAATAGGCCTTCTCGGCTTCCTCGACGCGCTTCTGCTGCTCGGCGGCATCGGTATCGATGTTGGAGAGACGCTTTTCGCGCTCGGCCTGGATCAGTTCGCTGAAGCGGACCTCGGAGCCGTTCTTGCGCTCGGCGGCGGCCTGCTGGATCAGCTTCTGGGTGCAGCCCGAAGCGCCGCCCGCGCCGACCGGCGAGCAGCTCATGTTGCCAAAGGCGCCCACCGTCTCGTAGGCCTGCACCTTGTTGGTCCAGGCTTCCGACTGCGGACGGTCGATGCCGCGCAGCGGTTCGGGAATGCGGAACCGCTCCGATTCCGCCTTGCGCGCGCAGACGGTGATCTCGCCGCCGCTGGATGCCGGGCAGGGATCGTCGCCATAGACGATGAGCTGGTTTACCTTGTCCCCGTCCCCGAGATCGTCCGCGACGGAAGACGTCTGGGCGCCTTGGGCAGCGGCGGGCAGCGCGCCCATGGTCAGCCCCATCCCGAAAGCGAGAACGGCGGCAGTGGTTAGGAGGCGCGTCATGGGATTGCTCCAGCTTGGTCGTGGTCTTGGCAGGACCGATACAGGGTCTTGCCGGTCCGAACAGTATCTCAAGGTATCATGCCGCCCTTCTTGGGCGACAGTATAACGTCCGGATTTCAGATTCTTTCCGAGAGCTTGATCGCCACCCGGCAGCCGAGCCGGATCGCGTTGAACAGCAGCGGATAGGCAGGCGCCTTTTCCGCGCCTGCCGCCAGCGCCGCATCGCGGTGCTCGCGCTCCTCGTCGCGGAACTTGCGGATCACCGCGCCGAGTTCGGGGTCCTCGTCGCCGAGGTCCTCGATCTGCTCGCTATAGTGGCGGTCGATCTCGGTCTCGATCGCGGCGGTGCAGGCCATGGCCGCTTCCGGCCCGATCAGCGCCGTCGCCGCGCCCAGCGCATAGCCCGCTGCCGACCATACCGGCTGGAGCAGCGTCGGCCGCACCCTGCGCTCGGCGATCATGGCATCGAAGCGGGCCTGGTGCTCGGCCTCCTGCTCGGCCATCCCGGCAATCTCGGTCGAATGCGGCGCCCGCGCGCCCATCACCGCCAGCTGGCCTGCGTAGATTCGCGTGGCGCCGAATTCCCCGGCCTGATCGACCCGGATCATCCGCGCGGCCTTCGATGACGTCATGACGGAACCTTGCGGCTGCGGGCGACCAGACCGAACATGGCGAGGCTGCCCAGAGTGGAGATCAGGAAGTTGAAGCCCGCCAGCGAGATGCCGCCGAGCGTCCAGGGCGCGACGTCGCAGCGGATAATCGGTGCGTTGAGGATCGCATCCATCGGATCGACGCCCGCCGCGAAAGGCGTGGAGGTGCAGGCGGTCATGCCCTGCCACCAGCCGTACTCGACCCCGGCGTGATAGCCGCCGATCAGGCCCGAGGTGAGGACGGCCAGCGCCGCCACCGCCACCAGCGGGCGCACCGGCCGCCAGAAGAAGGCCAGCGCCGCGAAAACGATCGCGAACATGTGCGGATAGCGCTGCCACCAGCACATCTCGCAAGGGTGCAGCCCGAAGACGTACTGGCTGACATAGGCCCCGCCAAGCAGGACCACGGGAACGGCGAGCGCCAGCGCGCGGGCGGCGCGCAGGGGAGCGGCAACAGCAACAGTCATCGCGGGCGGCCTCAGTCCTTCTGCGCGGTCTTGGGGGCTGCGGGCACCGTCGCGGGCGGCGCGGTGTAGCGGGCCAGCGCCGGCTTGCCGACGGTGCGGCGCAGCGTATCGACCGCGTAAGTCAACTGGAAGTCGGTGATGCCCTGCTTCTTGAGGTCCTCGGCCGAGGCCTTGAAGCGCGGATCGTCCGCCTTGTCGGTCTCCAGTTCCTTGTCGTCCAACGAGGCCTCGTTGATGAGGTGGCCGCGAAGATCGGATTCGCGCACTGCCCGCTCGGCCCGCGCACGGGCATCGGGATCGGAAAGCTGCGGGACCTTGATGTCGGGCAGGATGCCGCCTTCCTGCACCGAATGGCCGGAGGGCGTGAAGTAGCGCGCAGTGGTCAGCTTCACCGCGCTGTTCTTGTCGAGCTGGATGAACGACTGCACCGAACCCTTGCCGAACGTCCGCTCGCCCATGACGACCGCGCGGTGCTGGTCCTGCAGCGCCCCGGCGACGATCTCCGAGGCCGAAGCCGAACCGGCATCGACCAGTACGACGATCGGCATGCCCTTCACGACATCGCCCTTGAACACGGTTTCGGCGCGGTAATACTGGTTCTCGCTGGCGATCCGGCCGCGCTGCGACACGATCACGCCCTTGTCGAGGAAGAGGTCCGAAAGCGCCACAGCCTCGTCCAGTGAACCACCGGGGTTGGAGCGCAAGTCGAGCACCAGACCGTCGAGCCTGGTGCCCTTGGTCGCGGCCTGCTTCTTGAGGTCGGCGATGCCCTTGTTCACGAAGTTGCCGACATCGCGCGAGAACTCGTTCACCGAGATCACGCCCACGTCGTCCTTCAGTTCCCAGGTCACCGGCTCCAGCTCGATCACGCCGCGCGTCACGGTGACGTCGAAGGGCTTGTCGCGGCCGGGACGGTAGATCGTCAGGCGGATCGAGGTGCCCGCCTGGCCGCGCATCTTCGACACGGCCTCGTCGAGGTCGCGCTCGTAATAGAGCACGCCGTCGAGGTGGGTGATGTAATCGCCCGCCTTGAGTCCGGCCTTTTCTGCCGGGCTGCCCTTGAACGGCGAGACGATCTTCACCGCGCCGTCATCCTCGACCACCGAGAGGCCGAGGCCGGTGTAGTTGCCGTCGATCATCGTCTCCAGCCGCTGGAGCGAAGGACCGTCCAGATAGTTGGAGTGGGGATCGAGACTGGCGAGCATGCCGTCGATCGCGCCCTTGATGAGCTTGTCGTCGTCGACCTGGTCGACGTAATTGGCCTTGACCAGTTCGTAGATCGTGAAAAGCTTGCTGAATTCGGGATTCACGCGGCTGTCCACCGCGGCAAGACCGGACGTCGCCGCAGGAAGGACGGCAACGGCCGACACCAGCAGGGCAGCGCGCATCAGGGGGGCGAATTTCATCGGGCTTAAGGGCCTTTTTCGTAAGTCGCTCCGGCCGGGGACCGGGAGAATTCCTGACTGTAATCCTACAGGACGGCCTGCACAATTGCCAAGAACGCAGAGATTCCGTCGGGCTTATAGGATCGGTGATGAACGGGGCGGGAATGAAGCGGCGGCGATACCTACAACGAACGGATATATTGTAGAGGATTCACCGCCTCACCCTGCCGCCGCAGCTCCACCATGATGCGGGGATCGCCGGGGCCGGTCGTGCCGATCGGCGCTCCGGCCACGACCTGCCTGCCGACTTCGACATCGAGCCGGGTCAGCCCGGTCACCAGCGAGGTCCAGCCGCCCTTGTGCTCGATGATGACGATCCGGCCATAGCCCCGGTAGGGACCGGCGAAGGCGATCCGGCCCGCCGCCGGGGCGACGACCTGCGCGCTCGCCCGGGTCGCCAGCGACAGCCCGCGCGACGGCGCCTGTCCGGGCAGGACTTCGCCGAAGCCCGTCACCAGACGGCCGGTGACGGGCAGCATGTAGCTGGCCAGTCCTTCGGGAACCGGCACGAATTGCGAGGCCTCGATCACCCGCGTCTCTTCCGGGCGCGGCGGTCGCATCGTCGGCCCCGGCAGCGCTGCCAGCTGTTCGCGCAGGGCGCCCTGCTCGCCCATCCGGTCGACCAGATCGCCGAGGTCGCGGGCCTTTTCCGCCAGCGCCAGCGCACGTTCGCCCTCGCGTGCGGCAATGCCGCTGGCCTCGCGCCCGGCAAGACGCTGGCGCGATTCGAGGATCGCCAGCGCCTTGCGCCGCTCGCGCATCTCGCCTTCCATCTGGGTCAGCTGGTGACCGGAGGCCACGGCCTGCTGCTCCAACGCGCGGCCCCGCTCGATCTCGGCGCGCAGGCCGCGGGTGCGGCGTTCGACCTGCGGCATCATCGTGTCGAGCAAGGCCCGCAGATAGACCGCGTCGCGCACCGAACCGGGTCGCAGCACGGCCAGCAACGGCGGACGGCGCGACAGACGTTGAAGAGAGCCAGTGAGGCGGGTCAGCGGCGCCTGCTTCTCGGCCAGCCGCTCGCGCAGTTCCACGCGCTCGATCGCGATGAGCCGGACTTGCGCACGCTGCGCGGCGATCGCGGCCTCGGTCTCCTGAATTCGCGCGGCGACGGCGGCGGTTTCACGCGCAGTCCTTTCTGCCTGTTCGGTGACGCTCCGCGCCTTGGCTTCCAGCTTTTCGGCGCGGCGGCGGGCGGCGTCGCTCTCGCGCCGGGAAGCGATCATGTCCCGCTGCGCCTGGGTGGCGTCCACCGCCGGATCGAGGATCGCCAGTGCCCCGACCTGAGTCTGCCCCTGCCCCGTCAGCGCGACGAAGCCCACCGCGAGCACGGCGGTGGCAGCTATCAGGGCATTGCGGGATGCAGGCTTCACGCCGGGATGATTAGGACAGCGCGAGTCCGGCGGGAAGAGGAAAGCGCAGTTTTCGGAAACACCGCTGCGCCGAGAGTACCATCCGACACCCGCACAGCAAAAGTCACGTCATCCTGAACTTGGTTCAGGATCCATCTCGCCGAACAAGCCGTCGCTGATGGTCAGATATGGATCCTGAAACGAGTTCAGGATGACGATCGGTAATGGGAGAGGTCTTGCATTACCCCGCCCCTCACTCACCCCGAGCGATGGTACGGATGCCCCGCCAGAATCGCCGTCGCGCGCCAGAGCTGCTCGGCCAGCATCGCGCGGGCCATCAGGTGCGGCCAGGTCATCTTGCCGAAGCAGAGCAAGTGGTCGGCCCGCGCGCGGGCCTCGTCGCCATGGCCGTCGGCAGCGCCGATCAGGAAGCGGCACTCGCGCACGCCCTCGTCGCGCCAGCGCCCGAGCAGGGCAGCGAATTCCTCGGAACTCATCGCCTTACCGCGCTCGTCGAGCAGCACTTCGCGGAACGGGGTCTGCGCCGGCGGCGGCACTTTGCCGCCCACGTCCGGCAGTTCGCTATGCCGGAACGGCCAGGTCAGGCGCTTGGCATAGCGATCGAGCAACTCCCCCTCGGGAGAGCGCGCGATCTTGCCGCGGGCGATGATGTGAAGAAGCATGGAAAAAGCGCGGGCTATGGCGAAAACACGGGAATCTCGGGCGCAACGTCAACGCCGCGCCGCGATATCCGTTCGGAGCCCGGCTGCGCAGGCAGCCGGGTGGTCCTCTCTTTTCCGCCTTCCGGACGCGGCTCAGGCCGCGCCGGACGGTCCGTCGAAGCCCCACATCCTCTCAAGGTTGTAGAAGCTGCGCACTTCCGGACGGAAGAGGTGGACGATCACGCCGCCTGCATCCACCAGCACCCAGTCGGCTGCCGGAAGGCCCTCGATACGGGAATGGCCGAAGCCGCCGTGCTTGAGGCGTTCGCCGAGTTTCTGGGCCATCGCCGCCACCTGGCGGGTCGAACGGCCGGATGCGATCACCATGAATTCGGCGATCGTCGATTTGCCGGCGAGGTCTATGGTCACGATGTCCTGCGCCTGGTCATCATCCAGGGACTGCAGGACGAGCGCCAATTGCGGGTCGTCGGACTCCACCGTGGCGAGGGGCGTGGCGCCGGTTTCGGCCGGCTGTATCTGTGCCTGTGGCATCTTAAGTAGGGTCTGCTCCTTTCAGCGACCGACCCGGCCAGGCTTCAAAAGCCTTGCCGCGCGCGATCTGATCGTTGGATTTCCGGGCATGCGAACGAGAGGCTGACAGCCTGCTCACGCACAATCTCCGGGTATCGGGCGGTGGGTGACGTTATCTCTCAGCGATCCGGAATCCCGGTATTCGACACGTTCCGAGCCAGCCTGCGAAAGCCTGTTCATCAGCTTCCGGGCCCACTCCGGATCGGCCTGACGTATCGCCGTGGCCGACCGCGTATCGGGGTCGAATCGCAATGTCACCAGCGCGGGTGCGCTCCACCTTTCCGGACCACGAAGACTGGGACGGGGCCTCCGGAACCTCCCCAACCAGACCATCGCGGGGCTCGCGAGGGCAGCACCATCATACCCCGGACGGGCGATTACCGCAATCGGCATGAGTCGGGCGATGCTGCGCCACGCTTTCCACTGGTGGAACTGGGCGAGATTGTCGGCCCCCATGAGCCAGACGAAGCGCCGTTTCGGATAGCGCCGGACCAGCTTCTTGAGCGTGTCCACGGTATAGCGCGTGCCCAGCTCGCGCTCGATCGCGGTGACGCGGATCGGCGCCCTGCGGGCCTGCCGCTGCGCCGAAAGCACCCGTGCGGCAAGCGGCGCCATCCCGGCTTTCGGCTTCAGCGGATTGCCCGGCGAGACCAGCCACCAGACTTCGTCGAGCCCCAGCGCCTCGGCCGCGAACAGGCTGATGCGTCGGTGCCCGCCATGCGCCGGATTGAAACTGCCGCCGAGCAGGCCGACGATCGGTCCGGCAATCGGATCGGGGCGATTCGCGCCGATCTTGCCCGGAAGATTCTTGCTCGTAGGAATCGCGCTCAGGGCCGTTCCTGCCCGGTGCCGCGCACCAGCCACTTGTAGGTCGTCAGCCCTTCGAGCGCGACCGGGCCGCGCGCGTGGAGTCTGCCGGTGGCGATGCCGATCTCCGCTCCGAGGCCGAATTCGCCGCCGTCGGCGAACTGGCTGGAGGCATTGACCATGACGATCGCGCTGTCGACTTCGGCCAGGAACCGCTCCGCCGCTGCCGGATCGGCGGCGACGATGGCATCGGTGTGGTGCGAGGAATGCGCCGCGACATGGTCCATCGCCGCGTCGAGACCATCGACGACCGCCACCGAGAGCACCGCGTCAAGATATTCGGTGTCCCAGTCCTCATCGCCAGCAGGCAGGACGCGCGGGTCCAGCGCCCGTGCACGGGCGTCGCCGCGCAATTCGCAGCCCTCATCGGCCAGCGCCTTCACCACGTCCGCCGAGGCCGGGAACTGGGTGTCGAGCAGCAGGGTCTCCATCGACCCGCAGATGCCGGTGCGGCGCAGCTTGGCGTTGAGCGCTATGCCCCGCGCCATCTCCGGATCCGCCGAGGCGTGAACATACGTGTGGCAGATGCCGTCGAGGTGGGCGAGCACCGGCACGCGGGCATCGGCCTGGACGCGGGCGACGAGGCTCTTGCCGCCGCGCGGCACGATCATGTCGATCAGGCCCGCCGCCGTCAGCATCGCGCCGACCACGGCGCGGTCCTGCGTCGGCATCAGCTGGACCGCCGCGCCGGGAACGCCTGCCTGTTCGAGGCCGGACACCATCGCCGACAGGATCGCCCGGTTGGAATGGAGCGCCTCGCTGCCGCCGCGCAGCAGCACCGCATTGCCCGAACGCAGGCAAAGCGCCGCCGCATCGGCCGTCACATTGGGGCGGCTCTCGTAGATGATGCCGATCAGCCCGATCGGAATGCGCACGCGCGAAAGCTTGAGGCCGTTGGGCCGCTCGCTTTCGGAAATCACTTCGCCGACCGGATCGGGCAGTGCCGCGACCTGCTCCACCGCATCGGCAATCCCGGCCAGACGCGCGGAATCGAGCCGGAGACGGTCGAGCATGGCCCCGGTCAGTCCTTTGGCCTCGCCCGCCGCGACATCCTGCGCATTGGCGGCGAGGATCACTGGTTCCGCCACCCGCAGCGCAGCGGCGGCGGCGCGCAGCGCCTCCGCCTTCTGTGCATCGCTCAGACGGGCCAATACGCGCTGGGCAGCGCGGCCATCGGCGGCCAGACGGGCGACGAGCGCTTCGGGAGTCTCGGTGAGAGTCTCTGCGGAAGCCTCTGCGACAGGGGTGGTCTGCACGGTCATGGATTCGGCCTAGCACCCTTGCACGGCACTGTCACCGATCACCGCCGAGCGCAGTGCGCGGTTTTGAACGCAGTCGCCAAGCCCCTTGAAAACCGTGTTTTTTCGGCGAATCACCCGAAACGGGAGATGAACGGCTCAGCCGACAATCGGCACAAGTTCCTCGGTTCATCGCATGCAAATTTCGACTCAGCCGGATTCCGCAGGGAGTCACGGCCAGT
This sequence comes from Novosphingobium sp., assembly GCA_017745295.1. GTDB lineage: Bacteria > Pseudomonadota > Alphaproteobacteria > Sphingomonadales > Sphingomonadaceae > Novosphingobium. The sequence goes on along the minus strand of JAGHZR010000018.1, from coordinate 117,458 downwards.
CGATTCGCCTTGGCGCAAGCCTCCTGCTAGCTCGCCAGTCCGGGTCAGGCCAACGCATTATTTGCGGGCCTATGGAAATTTACGCGGGGTCGTTTTGAAACTCACATCTGCCGGGGCGCTCAGCAAGCGCCTCAAGGCGGCGTTCCCGGATCGCGAGTTCATCATGCGATCTCACGGGCAGGTCCGCTTTATCCGCATTTCGTCGCGCATGCAGAAGGCCGCTGCCGGCGTGGCCGTATCGCTGCTCGGTGCCTGGAGCGTGTCGATGGGCGCGATGGCCGTCTCGCAGTTCTCCGCGACGAGCGAACAGGCCGCGCTCGCCAGCCGCGAGGCCCGCGTGGCCGACGCTGCCGGGCAGGTCCGCCGCTACCGCGAGAACCTCGACGATACCGTCGCCAATCTCGCCCGCCGCCAGCAGTTCATCGAAAAAGTCTTCGACGCCCATATCGGCGAACTGCCCGAGGAGGCCCAGAACGGCGCCCCCGCCCCTGCTGACGCCCAGACCGCCGCACCCGAACCCAAGAAGATCAGCGCCCTCCTCCCCGAAGCGGACAAGCTCGCGCGGATCGAGGCCGACCAGAGCGCCTTCGTCGAACGCCTGACCCACTACGCCGACCGCCGCGCCGCCCAGGCCTCCGACGCCATTCGCAAGCTTGGCCTGAACCCCGGCCCGATGCTGGCCCGCGCCCGCTCCAAGGTCGCCGCAGGTGGTCCGCTCGAAAGCCTCGCCACTGCCGCCGACGGTTCGCTGGACCCCAGCTTCAAGCGCCTCGGCCTCAGCCTTGCCCGCATGGACGCGCTGGAAAGCGGCCTCGCCTCGATCCCGCAGGTCCAGCCCGCCCACGTCGCCTATGTTTCATCGAGCTACGGCTATCGCTCCGACCCCTTCACCGGGGGCGCCGCGTTCCATGCCGGTCTCGACTTCCCCGGCCCGATGGGCTCGCCGATCTACGCAGCCGCCAAGGGCAAGGTCACGTTCGTGGGCCAGCGCCAGGGCTATGGCAACTGCATCGAGATCAGCCATGGCAATGGCCTGATGACCCGCTACGGCCACCTTTCCGGATTCGGCGTTCGCGTCGGTCAGGACGTGGACGGGGGCACCCGCATCGCCGCGATGGGCAGCACCGGCCGCTCCACCGGCCCGCACCTCCACTTCGAAGTGCGCGTCAACAATCGCCCGATGAATCCGCGCCCCTTCCTGGAGGCCGCCCGCAATGTTCAGCAAGAAGCCCGATAACACCATGGTCAAGAACTTCTCCAGCCACCGCACCGGCCCGACCTCGGGCTTCTCGATGCTCGGCAACGACATCACGCTCACGGGCAATGTCGAAGCCTCGGCCGATCTCCACATCGACGGCCGCGTCGTCGGCGACATCACCTGCAAGGCCCTGGTCCAGGGCGAGGACAGCGAGATCGCCGGAGGAATCTCCGCCGAATCGGTGCGAATCGCCGGGATCGTGCGCGGCACGATCGCCGCCCGCGAAGTGGTGATCCTCAAGAGCGCGCAGATCATCGGCGACGTCGCCTACGACGCGCTGACCATCGAGCAGGGCGCGCGCCTCGAAGGCCGCCTCAGCCCCAACGGCGGACAGATGCCCCCGGCCCTTGCCCGCCTGCCCCACGCGGGTTCGGCCAGCGAGGCGGAAGTCGTCATCGCCGCCGAGTAAGCTAGCTCCGTCATCCAGCAAAAAGGCCCGCGACATTCACCTGTCGCGGGCCTTTTTGTGTTCGGTCAAGCTGCCGGAAGAGCGATTACTCGCCCTTTTCCCCGGCGGCTTCGGCGGCCTCCGCGGCGCGCTTGGCTTCGAGCCAGGCGGCGACTTCGGCTTCCTGCGCGGCTTCGCTGGCGGCGCGCGAGGCGGCCTCACGCTCGGCGCGCAGCTCGTCGATCAGGGCCTGACGGTCGTCGGTCAGACGTTCGTCGTTCTGGCCTTCGTCCTGGATACCAGCCTTCTTGGCGGCCTTGAACACGATGAAGTCCAGCTCACGCTGCGAGCACAGGCCCAGCGTGACCGGGTCCTTCGGCGTGATGTTGGCGATGTTCCAGTGCGAACGGTCGCGGATCGCGGCGATCGTGTTGCGGGTCGTGCCGATCAGCTTGCCGATCTGCGCATCCGACACCTCGGGGTGGTTGCGCAGGATCCAGGCGATGCCGTCGGGCTTGTCCTGACGCTTCGAGACCGGCGTGTAGCGCGGACCCTTGGTGCGGTTGGAAGTGACCGGAACCTTGTGCATGCGGAGCTTGTACTCCGGGTTTGCCTGGCCCTTCTCGATCTCTTCCATGGTCAGTTCGCCCGAACGCACGGGATCGCGTCCGGTATACTTGCTGGATGCCAGATCGTCGGCCATCGCCTGCACTTCGAGCATGTGCAGGCCGCAGAACTCTGCGATCTGCTCGAAGGTCAACGCGGTGCTGTCGACCAGCCACGAGGCGGTCGCGTGCGGCATCAGCGGAGTGGGCTGGCTCATGTCTCTATCTCCGGCGGAAACAATAAGGGCCGCCCCTTCGCGGAGCGGCCGTACAGAGCCGATTTAGGGAAACTTTGTCCATTCGGCAAGCAAAAGCCTTGCTTTCGGCAACTCTGTTCTACGCAGCGCCGCCACGATTCGGCCGAATGCGATCAGATTTCGAGAACGATCTTGCCGACATGATCGCCCGCTTCCATCCGAGCATGGGCGGCGGCGGCCTCGACCAGCGGGAATCGCGCGTCCATCACCGGGTGCAGCACTCCGTCCGCGAACAGCGGCCAGGCATTGGCGCGGATCTCCTGCGCCAACAGCGCCTTGAACGAATCCGTGCGCGGCCGCAGGGTCGATCCGGTCAGGGTGTAGCGCCGAGTCATGACCACGGCCATGTTCACTTCCGCCTTCACCCCGCCCTGCACGGCAATGGTGACATGGCGGCCGTCGGGCGCCAGGCACTTGAGATTGCGCGCCACATAGTCGCCCGCGATCATGTCCAGCACTAGATCGACGCCCCGGCCCTCGGTGATCCGCGCGACTTCCGTCACGAAGTCGCTCGCCCGGTAGTCGATCGCATGATCGGCGCCAATCTCCAGCGCGCGGGCGCACTTGTCGGGCGAGCCGCAGGTGACGATCACGGTTAGGCCGAACTGGCGGCAGAGCATCGTCGCCATCGTGCCGATGCCGCTGGTGCCGCCGTGAATCAGGATGGTCTCCCCGTCCCGCGCCCAACCCCGCTCGAACACGTTGTGCCAGACGGTGAAGAGCGTCTCCGGCAGCGCCGCCGCCTCGTCCAGCGGCAGCGATTCGGGCACCGGCAGGCAGGCCCCGACTTTGGCGAGGCAATATTCCGCATAGCCGCCCCCGGCCACCAGCGCGCAGACCTTCTGGCCCGGCTCCAGCTCCGTCACGCCCTCACCCAGGGCCACGACCTGCCCGGAAACCTCCAGACCCGGCAGCGGCGAGGCACCGGGCGGCGGCGGATATTTGCCCTGACGCTGTACCACATCCGGACGGTTGACCCCGGCGAAGGCGACTTTCACCAGCACCTCGCCCGGCCCCGGCACGGGAACCGGCACGGTAACGGGCTGGAGAACCTCCGGACCGCCGGGCGCTTCGAAGCCGATTGCGGTCATGGTTTTCGGTAAGTTAGCTGACATGCCTGCCCTGTTGCCACAGTCCCACTTTGAAGTGGAACATATTTTCTGGCCATTGACAGGGCCAAAGTACAGTCCGATGCTGCATTGCAATGGACGAGGACGATCGACCGCGGCGGCGGTCAGCCGAAGGAAACTTCGGAGCTGCCAGCCTTCTCGCCAGCGAAAGCCTGGATCGCTTTTCGCTGGACGAACTCGATGCACGCGTCGCGCTTCTCGAATCGGAAATCGAACGGATCAAGGCGCATCGCCAGAAGTCGGCTGCGCATATGCTGGCTGCCGAAGCATTGTTCAGGCCGAAGCAAGCATGACCGGCGCCATTCTGAAGCGAACCCTTTCACACCACCCTCGCAACCCTCCGGAGCGTCCCTATATATGAAATGAACCCCAGCCCTCCCAAAACTCATCCGCCCGGTTTCGGGCAAGGAGAGTCCCCCTTCCAGATGAAAGTTTTCTAGATGCCAAGTTTCGCGCAAAGCCTGGAAAAGACACTGCACTCGGCCCTGTCGCACGCTTCCGAGCGCAGCCACGAGTATGCCACGCTGGAGCACCTGCTGCTCGCCCTGATCGACGATCCGGATGCGGCACAGGTCATGCAGGCATGCGGCGTGGAGCTTGGCGACCTCGGTGACGTGGTCCGTCAGTATCTCGACCAGGAATACCAGTCGCTCAAGACCGAGGAAAAGGGCGATCCCGCCCCCACCGCCGGGTTCCAGCGCGTGATCCAGCGCGCCATCCTTCACGTCCAGTCCTCGGGCAAGGACACCGTCACCGGCGCCAACGTGCTGGTCGCGCTGTTCTCCGAGCGTGACTCCTATGCCGTCTACTTCCTGCAGCAGCAGGACATGAGCCGCCTCGACGCCGTCAGCTACATCAGCCACGGCATCGGCAAGGGCGGCAAGCGCGTGGAGGACAAGAACGCCAAGGGTGCCGAGGAGCACGCCCCCACGCCCGAGGAAAAGGCCGAGGCCAAGAACGCCAGCAAGAAGGATTCGGCGCTCGACCAGTTCACCGTCAATCTCAACGAGAAGGCGCTGAACGGCAAGGTCGACCCGCTGATCGGCCGCGGCCCCGAAGTGGACCGCACGATCCAGATTCTCTGCCGCCGTTCGAAGAATAACCCGCTCTATGTGGGCGATCCCGGTGTCGGCAAGACCGCCATCGCCGAAGGTCTCGCGCGCAAGATCGTCGAGGGCGAAGTGCCCGAAGTCCTGGCCGAGGCGGTGATCTACTCGCTCGACATGGGCAGCCTGCTGGCCGGCACCCGCTATCGCGGCGACTTCGAGGAGCGCCTGAAGCAGGTCGTCTCCGAACTGGAGAAGATGCCGCACGCGATCCTGTTCATTGACGAGATCCACACGGTGATCGGTGCCGGCGCCACCAGCGGCGGCGCGATGGATGCCTCTAACCTGCTGAAGCCCGCGCTGTCGGGCGGCACGATCCGCTGCATAGGCTCGACCACCTACAAGGAGTTCCGCAACCACTTCGAAAAGGACCGCGCTCTCCTGCGCCGGTTCCAGAAGATCGACGTGAACGAACCCACGGTGGAAGACACGATCAAGATCCTGCGCGGCCTGCGCACGGCGTTCGAGGAGCACCACAAGGTCAAGTACACGCCGGACGCGATCAAGACTGCGGTCGAGCTGTCGGCGCGCTACATCAATGACCGCAAGCTGCCCGACAAGGCGATCGACGTGATCGACGAAGTGGGCGCGATGCAGATGCTGGTGCCCCCCAGCCGCCGCAAGAAGACGATCACCGCGCGCGAAATCGAGCAGGTGATCGCGACGATGGCGCGCATCCCGCCCAAGTCGGTCAGCTCCGACGACAAGAAGGCGCTCGAAAACCTCGAACGCGATCTGAAGCGTGTAGTCTTCGGTCAGGACAAGGCGATCGGCGTCCTTTCGACAGCGATGAAGCTCAGCCGCGCAGGGCTTCGCGATCCGGACAAGCCGATCGGCTCGTTCCTGTTCTCCGGCCCCACCGGCGTCGGCAAGACCGAAGTCGCCCGCCAGCTCGCCTCGATCATGGGCATCGAGCTGAAGCGCTTCGACATGTCGGAATATATGGAGCGCCACTCGGTCAGCCGGTTGATCGGCGCGCCTCCGGGCTATGTCGGCTTCGATCAGGGCGGTCTGCTCACCGATGCCATCGACCAGAATCCGCACTGCGTGCTGCTGCTGGACGAAATCGAGAAGGCCCACCCGGACCTGTTCAACATCCTGCTGCAGGTAATGGACAACGGCCGCCTGACCGACCACCACGGCAAGACCGTGGACTTCCGCAACGTGGTCCTCATCATGACCACCAATGCAGGCGCGTCCGACATGGCCCGCCAGGGGATCGGCTTCGGCGACACCTCCAAGGCGGATGCCGGGGACGAGGCGGTGAAGCAGATGTTCACGCCGGAATTCCGCAACCGTCTCGATGCCATCGTGCCCTTCGCCTACCTCGCCAAGGACACGATCAGCCGGGTGGTGGACAAGTTCATCCTCCAGCTGGAACTCCAGCTGGCCGACCAGAACGTCCACATCCAGTTCGACTCCGACGCGCGCACCTGGCTGGGTGATCGCGGCTACGACAAGCTCTACGGTGCGCGTCCGATGGGCCGCGTGATCCAGGAGAAGGTCAAGCAGCCGCTGGCCGAGGAACTGCTGTTCGGCAAGCTGAACCATGGCGGCGAAGTGCATGTCTCAGTGAAGGACGACGGGCTGAACTTCGAACTCACGCCGGCCGCTCCCAAGATGGTCAAGGGCAAGAAGGCTCCGGCAAAGAAGGCGTCCAAGAAGCCCGGCCCGCAACCGGAAGCCAACGCGGACGATTGAGGTCATTTTCTCTTGCCTCGGGGGGCTTAGGCAGGCTCAGCCCGAGCGGGAGGAGATGGCCTATTTGATCCGCTCAGGCTGAGCTTGTCGAAGCCCCAGGCACGACTTGAAACAATCGCGACGTAAAAAATGGGGTGGGAACCACGCGGTTCCCGCCCCATTTTTCATCCATGGCCCGCGACTTCTCCTGGATAAGACCCGAACCTTGGGGAATTCACGTCGTCCCCGCCGATTGCTGGATCGACCCTTCCCGCCCCGTGGACCGCGCGCTGGTGACTCATGGCCATGCCGACCATGCCCGCGGCGGCCATGGCGAGACGGTGGCGACGCCGGAAACGCTGGCGATCATGAAGCTGCGCTACGCTACGTCCGAAGGCGCAGTGCCGGTCGCCTATCGCGAGACCCTGGCCCTGCGCGGCGGCATCTCCGCCACATTCATTCCTGCCGGGCATGTCCTCGGCTCGGCGCAAATCCTGCTGGAGCACGCGGGCGAGCGGATCGTGGTCACCGGCGATTTCAAGCGCCGCCCCGATCCCACCTGCCCGCCCTTCGAGGTAACGCCCTGCGACGTCCTCATCACCGAGGCGACCTTCGGACTCCCGGTGTTCCGCCACCCGCCGGTCGAGCACGAGATCGCCAAGCTGCTCGCCGCTCTCGCCGCCAATCCCGAGCGCTGCGTGCTGGTCGGCGCCTATGCGCTCGGCAAGGCCCAGCGCCTGATCGCGGAACTGCGCCGCGCGGGCCATCATGACGCGATCTATCTCCACGGCGCGATGGAGCGCATGTGCCAGCTCTACGAAGAATTGGGCGTCGATCTCGGCGAACTGCGCCTCGTAAGCGACTCCCCGAAGGCGGACCTCGCCGGAAGCGTGGTGATCGCCCCGCCCTCGGCCCTCAACGACCGCTGGAGCCGCCGCCTGCCCGATCCGGTGACGGCCATGGCCTCGGGCTGGATGCAGGTCCGCCAACGCGCGCGGCAACGCATGGTCGAACTGCCGCTGGTGATCTCCGACCACGCCGATTGGGACGAACTGACCCAGACGGTGATCGACGTAAATCCGGCCGAGACCTGGATCACCCATGGCCGCGAGGAAGCGATGCTGCGCTGGTGCCAGCTGAACCAACGCAAGGCACGGGCGCTGGCCTTGGTGGGATACGAGGACGAAGATGACTAGCCCCCCTCCCCAGAAAGGCGCACGCCACGGATCGGCAAGCGCAACGTCGACATGCAGAAGGTCTGGGGGATCATCCCCCAGGACTTTCCTTTTACTCTAATGGAACGCTTCGCCGCCCTCCTCGACGCCCTGGTCTACACCCGCAGCCGCAATGCCAAGCTCAAGCTCTTGGCCGACTACTTGCGCGAGACTCCCGACCCGGATCGCGGATGGGCCTTGGCTGCGCTGACCGACGGCCTCGACTTCCCCGCCGTGAAGAGTTCGACGATCCGCAACCTGATGGGCGAGCGGATCGACCCGATCCTCTGGACCCTGAGCCGCGACTATGTGGGCGATTCGGCAGAGACAGCCAGCCTGCTCTGGCCCAATCCCGAGATGCTCACGGAAGCTCCGCCCACCGTCAGCGAAGCGGTCGACGCCCTCGCCCGCATGACTCGCGCCAATGTCATGACCGAACTGCCCCGCCTGCTCGACCGCCTCGACGCAGAAGGCCGCTATGCCCTGCTCAAGCTGGCGACGGGCGCCATGCGGATCGGCATCTCCGCGCGCCTTGCCAAGACCGCCTTCGCGCAGGCCTTCGACGTCTCGGTGGAGGACGTGGAAGAACACTGGCACGGCCAGCAACCGCCCTACCTCGCGCTGTTCGACTGGGCGGCGCACGGCGCGGCGGCGCCAAGTTCCGAAGACCTGCCGCTGTTCCGGCCGTTCATGCTCGCCCATCCACTGGAGGACGCGCAGCTCGACCTTGCCGACTATGCCGCCGAGTGGAAGTGGGACGGCATCCGCGTGCAGGTGGTCCGCGTCGCCGGGAACACGCGGGTCTATTCCCGCTCGGGCGACGACATTTCCGGCACTTTCCCCGAGATCGCCGCCGCGCTTCAGGTGGATGCGGTGCTCGACGGCGAACTGCTGGTGCGCGGCGTCCACCAGGGCGGCGAGGAAGGCGGCGCGGCCAGCTTCAATGCGCTCCAGCAGAGGCTCGGCCGCAAGCTGGTGTCGAAGAAGATGCTGGCCGAATACCCTGCCTTCGTCCGGCTCTACGATGCGCTGATCGTCGAGGGTGAGGACTTGCGCCCCCTCCCCTGGCACGAGCGTCGGGCCAAGCTGGAAGCGCTCGTCGCCCGCCTCGACCCCGAACACTTCGACCTGAGCGCCGTGATTCCCGCCGCCGACTTCGCCCAACTGATCACGATCCGCGAAGGCGCGCGCGACAATGCCATCGAAGGCGTCATGCTCAAGCGCCGCGACAGTCCTTATGTCGCGGGACGCAAGACCGGCCTCTGGTACAAGTGGAAGCGCGATCCGCTGCTGATCGACTGCGTGCTGATGTATGCCCAGCGCGGCAGCGGCAAGCGGTCCTCGTTCTATTCCGACTACACTTTCGGCTGCTGGGACGGCGATCCGGATTCCGGCGCCGAACTGCTCCCGGTCGGCAAGGCCTATTTCGGCTTCACCGACGAGGAGCTGAAATGGCTGGACCGGCATGTCCGCAATCACACGGTCAACCGCTTCGGCCCGGTGCGCGAGACAGACAAGTCGCTGGTGCTGGAAGTCGCCTTCGATTCGGTCCACCTGAGCAAGCGGCACAAGTCCGGCCTCGCCATGCGCTTTCCGCGCATCGACCGCATTCGCATGGACAAGCCCGCGCACGAAGCCGACCGGATCGAAACGCTCAAGGCCATGGTCCGCGATTGACCGCGATCAAGTTCCACGTGGAACAGACGGGCTAGGAGGCAGGCTCCCTTCCTGTGTGTGAAAGACCTCCGCCCGTGCCCAGAACGCCCGAAGCTCCAACCACCCCGCACGACATGATCGGCGGCGCGCCCGTGTTCGAAGCGATTGCGAATCGTTTCTACGACCTCATGGAGCAGGATCCGGCCTATGCGGCGCTGCGGGCGATGCATGCCGAGGATCTGGCGCCGATGCGCCAGTCCCTCCCCCGCTTCCTCGCCGGTTGGGCCGGAGGACCGCGCGACTGGTTCGAGGCCAATCCCGGAAAATGCATGATGAGCCTGCACCGGGATTTTCCCATCGATCGCACCACGGCCGATCAATGGGCCGAAGCGATGACCCGCGCCATTGCCGATATCGCGCCAAAACCGGCGAACGTGGCACAGGCAATGATCGATGTGCTGACCCGCATGGCCCGGAACATGGCGCGTTAACTCTATATGGCGGCAGAGAACCACGCCCGCTCATCCTGAGCTTGTCGAAGGATGGATAATGAAGGGGCAGTCCAATGCCCCTCCACTATGCTACGCATGGTCCCCCTCCCCGTGCCGGGGAGGACGTTCCACGTGGAACAGCTTTTCGCGAGATGTGGCGCCGCGCAGCAGTTCGACGCGCGACGGCGCCAGATCCAGCGCGGCCGCGATCAGGGCGCGCACGGCCTCGTTGGCCTTGCCGTCTTCCGGCTTGGCCCTGACCTTCACGAGGAGGCGGCCTTCGAGGATCTCCAGCGTTTCCACTTTGGCTCCGGGGGTAACGCGCACCGCAAGGCGCCCCTCCCCGTCGAGCAAGGCGCGAACGGCCTCCGCAGTCGGCAGCGCAACCTTGACCCTGGCCATCAGTCCTTCAGTCCCAGCGCTTCGGCATGGAGTCGGCCATTCACGACGTAACCCCGTACACCTGCCTGGTTGGCCGCAATTGCGGCATCATCGAGATCGCGCAAATACTTTGCCGGGCGCCCCATCCAGAGTTGCCGCGCCCCGATGCGTTTGCCGGTGAGTTGCGCGCCCGCCGCCAGCATGCCGTCGGACTCGATATGGCTACCGTCCATGACGATCGCCCCGAGGCCGACGAAGGCCCGGTCTTCCAGCGTGCAGCCATGCACCATGGCCATGTGCCCGATCAGCACGTCCTCGCCGATCAGGGTCGGATAGCCTTCGGGGCTTGCGGGCTTGGGGCTGTCGCAGTGAATCACCGAGCCGTCCTGCACATTGGTCCGCGCGCCGATGACCACGCGGTTCACATCGGCGCGAATCACGCAGTTGTACCAGATGCTGACGTCCGGCCCGATCTCGACATCGCCGATGATCCGGCAGCCCGGCGCGATGAAGGCGCTGGAATGAATCCGCGGCGCCTTGCCGTGAATGGCCGCCACGGTGATGTCGGTTCGGTGCTGACTCATTATCTCTCTCCCGGTCGCGCGCCGGTTCAGCGCGGCTGCACGGCCCATTCCTCGCGTGTGATCGAATAGACGATGGTGTGGCGCAGCGGCGGCTCGAAACGCAAATCGTCGTAGTCGAGTTCCTTGCGTCGCCGCATGCCGAGGCGGCGCATCAGGCCCCAGCTCGGCGCGTTTTCGATCACGGTAATGGCGAAAATTTCCTCCGCGCCGAACCGATCGAATCCGGCATCGAGCGAAGCCGTCGCGGCCTCCTTCGCATAACCCTTGCCATGCGAATCGCTGCGCAGGCGCCAGCCGATCTCGACCGCGCCGGGGAAAGAAGCCCCCGGCGCGTCGATTGTCTTGAGGCCGCAAAAGCCCAGCATTTCGCCGGAGAGATCGCCGCCGTCGACCTTGCGCTCGACGATCCAGAACGTGTGCCCGAGGCTCTCGTGAAAGCCCAGCATACGCGCTTCCGAAGCCGCCAGCCGCTCCGCATTCATCACCCCGCCCAGCCAGCGCATGACCTCCGGCGTATTGGTGACTTCCGCGAAGCGCACGATGTCGCCCGGCCGCCAGTTGCGCAGCACCAGCCGCTCGGTTTCCAGGCGGAAATCCGTCACGTCACCCATTCCGGAGCAAGCGCGCGGCGTGGACGGCGTGGTAGGTCAGCACGCCCGAGCAGCCCGCGCGCTTGAAGGCCAGCAGGGTTTCCAGCACCATCGCATCGCGATCCGCCGCGCCTGCCGCTACGGCGGCCTCGATCATCGCGTATTCGCCGGAGACCTGATAGGCGAAGACGGGAACCTCGAACGTCTCCTTGACCCGGCGGACGATGTCGAGATAAGGCAGGCCCGGCTTCACCATCACGCTGTCGGCGCCCTCGTCCAGATCGAGTTCGACTTCGCGCAGCGCTTCCTCGGTGTTGGCCGGGTCCATCTGGTAGGTCTTCTTGTCGCCCTTGAGCAGTCCGCGCGTGTTCACCGCGTCGCGGAACGGGCCGTAGAACGCCGAAGCGTACTTGGCGGCATAGCTCATGATCTGGACATTGACGAAGCCCTCGTCCTCCAGCGCATCGCGGATCGCGCCGATGCGGCCATCCATCATGTCCGACGGGGCGATGATGTCCGCCCCGGCGCGCGCCTGATTCAGCGACTGGCCGACCAGCACTTCGATCGTCTCGTCATTGAGAACGTAGCCGTCCGGCCCCAGCAGCCCGTCCTGGCCATGGTTGGTGTAGGGATCGAGCGCGACGTCGGTCAGCAGGCCGATGCGGTCGCCGAGTTCCGCGCGGATGGCACGCAGCGCGCGGCACATCAGATTGTCGGGATTGAGCGCCTCGGCACCGTCGTCGCTGCGGCGCTCGGGCTGGGTATCGGGGAACAGGGCGAGGCAGGGAATGCCGAGGTCGGCGGCTTCCCGCGCGCGCTCCACCAGCAGGTCTGCCGACCAGCGCGAGACGCCGGGCAGCGAGGCGATCGGCTGCTCGACGCCCTCGCCCTCGGTCACGAAGACCGGCCAGATGAGGTCGGCGGGGGTCAGCACCGTCTCGCGGTGCATGGCGCGGCTCCATGCCGTGGCGCGCGCGCGGCGCAGGCGGGTGTGGGGATATGCTCCGGTCATGGCCGCTGTGATTGCCGGAAAAGTGCGGTAGGTTCAATGTGACGGACTGTCCAAGGGAAATTCCCCCGTCCCGCTCAGGCTGAGCCTGTCGAAGCCCCGTCAGCTCCTCGTTCGCCTCCCCCACTCCCGTCATCCCCGCGAAGGCGGGGATCCCGCTTCCTTGCGTATTACGAAAGGTCGAGAAAGAAAGCGGGACCCCCGCTTTCGCGGGGGCGACGGCATTTGATGGTTCAAACGTCGATTCAGATCAGTTGGCTTGCGGGCCCTGCTCAACTCCCGGCGCCAAACGGTCGATCTCCCGCCCGGCAGCCGCCGGAGCCTCGGCAGGCGCGGCAATCGTACCGAGCGCCTCGCCCGGCTGCACCCCGAGCATCGCGTTCAGTCTGGCGCGGAAGGCGTCCTTCTCCTTGCCGTCGATTTGCGGACGCGCAATGAAGCGCAGCCCCGCCGGGTTGATCGTCTGACCGCCGCGATAGGCCTCGAAGTGGAGGTGCGGTCCGGTGGAGAGTCCGGTCGAGCCGACATAGCCGATCACCTGCCCCGCCCTGACCCGTGTTCCACGTGAAACGGCGATGCGGCTCATATGGCCATAGCCGGTATCGAGTCCGCCGCCGTGGCTGAGCCGCACATAGTTGCCGTGCCCGCCGTGCCGCCCGGCGAAGTTCACCACGCCGTCGGCCACTGCATAGATCGGCGAACCGTAGCGCGCACCATAGTCGATGCCCGCATGCATCCGCACGAAGCCGAGAATCGGATGACGGCGCTTGCCGTAAGCCGAGGTCATGTGCCCCGCCACCGGCATGCCGCCCGGCGCGCCCTGCGCTTGGGTCAGCGCCGAGGACGCGATCATCTCGCCCTGCTTGCCCCAGCGCAGCAACTGGACCCGTGGCTTGCCCCCGTGATCGAGCCCGGCATAGAGCAGATCGCCCACCTCGCGCTCGCCCTTGGCCGAGCGCTTGTAGGCTACGACGATATCGAACTGGTCCTGCGCGGCGATGTCGCTTTCCAGGCTGAGATACTTGTCGATCGCGCGCAGGTACGACTGGATCGCGCCCACCGGCGCCCCGGCATTGCGCGCCGAGCGATAAAGGCCGGAGCCGACCGTGCCGCGAATGCGCAGCGGCGTCTCGTCCACGCGAATCGGGTGGCGCACGAGCGCGAGTCCGCCGGGGCCGCGCTCAACCGAAAGGTCGAGATCGAAACGCGCGCGGAAATCCATAGAATCGAGCGCGCGCGGCGCTCCCGGAGCCGAACGGCGGCCCATGGTGATATCGAAGCGTGTGCCCGAGGCGAGATCGTCCACCGGCACTGCCTGACTCACCAGCTGGGTAATCTGCGCCAGATCCGCCCCGCCCACGCCGACGCGCTCCAGCATGCGCCCGAAACTGTCGCCCTGCCCCAAGGTCGAGACGAGCTGGATCGAAGGCCGATCCGGCACATTGGCGAGCGGACTCACCAGCGAACTCGCGCCCATGTGACGGCCACTGTCGGCCCCGAGCGCGAGCGGCGAGATGGTCTGGCTGCGAAATTCGTCGCGGCTGCGGCTTGCGAGAGGCGTGGCCGCCTCGACCGCCGAGAAATCCGGCCCCATCGCGAAAGCGGCAGCGCCCAGCCCCAGCATCGTCGCGAGGCCGCGAAACCACCGGCGGCTGCCGATATCGCAGGCGAGGTCCGGCGCGATCTCCACCTCGTGGCACCAGCGCTCGATACCGTGCTTCCAGCGCGCCAGTCGCGAAGGCTTCGCGGCAGGGGAACCAGCCTCCTTCAGCACCTGGTCGTGCGAAAGCGCCGCGACATGCGCGGTCCCTTCCCCACTCCGATCCAGCGCCTTGAACAAGATGCCCGTTTCCCACCGTACGAAAGCTGCCGCCCCACGCGGCGCAGGCTCATCCGACCCCGCGGAAAAGCCCGACTTCGAGAGGCCGCTTCTGCGCCTTCAAGGTTAACCTCCCGCTAATTCCGGGGATTTTCACCCTCCTTTCGACGAGCCGAGACTTGCGGGGGGCTGGAGGCGGTGCCACATTCGGCTCCATAATGGTTCACGACCGGCATGCCTCGTCGCGAAAGGACGCCCCCAGCGGGGTGAAGGCGGTGCTCGGTCCCACGAATACCGGCAAGACTCACCTCGCCATAGAGCGTCTTTGCGCCCATTCCAGCGGGGCCATCGGCTTCCCGCTCCGCCTGCTCGCGCGCGAGGTCTACGACCGCGTCTGCAAGATCAAGGGCGAGAAGAGCGTCGCCCTGATCACCGGCGAGGAACGCATCGAGCCAAAGGAAGCGCGCTACCTGCTCTGCACCGTGGAGGCGATGCCGGTGACGGAGCGCAGCCTCGCCTTCGTCGCCATCGACGAAGCCCAGCTCGGCGCCGACCGCGAGCGCGGCCATGTCTTCACCGACCGCCTGCTCCATGCACGCGGCCGGGAGGAGACGATGATTCTCGGCTCGGCGACGCTGGAGCCGATGGTGAAGGCCCTCGTTCCCGATGTCGAAGTGGTCACGCGGCCGCGCTTCTCCACCCTCAGCCATGCCGGGGCGAAGAAGCTCTCGCGCATACCGCCCCGCAGCGCGATCGTCGCCTTCTCCGCCGAGCAGGTCTACGCCATCGCCGAAATGCTGCGCCGTTTCCGGGGCGGCGCCGCCGTGGTCATGGGCGCGCTCAGCCCGCAGACGCGCAATGCCCAGGTCGCGCTCTACCAGTCGGGCGAGGTGGATTACCTCGTCGCCACCGATGCCATCGGCATGGGCCTCAACCTCGATGTCGAACATGTCGCCTTCGCCGGACTCTCCAAGTTCGACGGCCAGCGCCACCGCCGACTCACGACTTCGGAAATGGCCCAGATCGCCGGACGCGCCGGGCGCCACCAGAAGGACGGCACTTTCGGCACCCTCACCGGCTCCGGCGGGCACGATTCCGAATTCGAGCCGGACGAAGTCTACGCGATCGAGGAACACCGCTTCCCGCCGCTGACCAAACTGTTCTGGCGCGATCCCGAACCGCGCTTCGACAGCGTGGCCACGCTGATCTCCGACCTCGAAACGCCGCCGGACCGCGACGGCCTCGTCCTCGGCCCCGAGGCGATCGACCTCGCGGTGCTCAAGCGCCTGGCCGACGACGGCACGGTGATGGACAGCCTGCGCGGCCACGCCATGGTCCGCCGCTTCTGGGAAGTCTGCCGCCTGCCCGATTTCCGCCAGCAGGGCGTGGAGACTCATTCGCGCTTCGTCGCCCGGCTCTGGCAGGACCTTCGCCACGGCGAACTCGGCGCCGACTACATGGCGCAGCAGATCGCCCGGCTCGACCTGACCGGCGGCGACATCGACACCCTGCAAGGCCGCATCGCCGCGATCCGCTCCTGGGCCTATATCGCCCAGCGCCCGGACTGGGTGCTGGCCCGCGAGGAAATGGCCGCCCGCGCCCGTGCCGTGGAGGCTCGCCTTTCCGATGCCCTTCATGGCAAACTCACCGAACGATTCATCAATCGCAGGACCGCCGTGCTCATGAAAAAACTCGGCCCCGATGCCGGACTGCTGTCGGTCCGCCTCGAAGACGCGGAAGTGCTGGTGGAAGGCGAGCACATCGGCTCGCTGCACGGCTTCGCCTTCCAGGTCGATCCTGCCGCCCGCCTTTCCGACCGCAAGCTGCTGCTGGCCGCCGCCGAGCGCCATCTGCCCGGCCTGCTCCAGTCCCGCGCCGAAGCCCTGACCGCCGCCGTGCACGAAGGCGCGGCGCCGCTCACGCTGGAGAACGGCACGCTGAGCTGGGACGGCGGCAAGATCGCCGCACTGTCGCCCGGTCGCTCGCTGCTGGCGCCGGTACTGGTGCCCGACCGCGTGCTTGATGCGATTCCCGCGCCTGCCCGCAAGGCGCTGGTCGCCGCGCTCGAAGCCTGGCTGGTCACGGCGCTGGAACCGCTCGCGCCGCTCGCGAAGCTGGACGAGGCAAGCCGCGCCGAGGACGCCGGGCCGGATCTGCGCGCCCTGCTCATCACTCTGGTCGAGCGCGGCGGCATGATCGCCCGCGACGGTTCCGGCGTGGACCGGATCGACAAGGCCCGCCGCACGATGCTGGCGAAGCTGGGCGTGCGCGTGGGCGCGCTCGACCTGTTCCTCCCTGCCATGCTGCGCCCCGGCCCGATCGCGCTCTGGCGCCAGCTGGCGAAGATCGCCGGCAAGGAGGCTCCCAGAGGTGAGGGTGGCAGCGAGCCGGATGCCGCCATGCCGCCGACGATGGACGCCACGAAGCGCCACAAGGCCCCCGGCTATCGCAACCTCGGCAAGCAACTCCTCCGTCTCGACATGGCCGAGAAGCTCCTGCGCGAGGCGCATGAGGCGCGCTCCGCCGCCAGCGGCCACAAGGGTCCCTCGCGTTCGTTCTCGCTCGATCCGGCCCGCGCCGTATCGATGGGCCTGACCACTGCCAGCTATGCCCGCCTACTGCGCTTCGGCGGCTTCCAGGCAATGATGCCGCGCCCGCTTCCGGACGGCGCGCACGGCGCCCCGGCCCCGGTGCGCTGGCGCTGGCGCCCGCCGCAGCGCGAACGCGAAGCCGAAGTCGCCCGCCCTGCCCCCAGGCAAAGCGACGGCGCTTTCGCCGCACTCGGCGAATTGCTCGGCAGATAGGCGGTAGGAGCGTGACAGGCATGAGGATCGACAAGCTTCTCTGGTTCCTGCGCCTCGTCAAAACGCGGCCCCTCGCCCAGACCATGGCCGAGGAAGGCCATATGCGGCTTAATGGTCGCCGGGTGGAACGCGCCCATCAGAAGGTGGCCGTCGGCGATATCCTGACCGTACCGACAGCTGGAGGCGTCCGGGTGATAGAAATCCTATCCCTTCCAGACCGCCGCGGACCGACCCCCGAAGCCCAAGCCTGCTATAGAGTGCTTGACGCGGGGGCAGATGTTCCCATAGCAGCGGCCAACCGAAACGAGGCCTTCTAAGAGGAATACGCAGCCATGACCTATGTCGTCACCGACAATTGCATCCGGTGCAAGTACATGGATTGCGTCGAAGTCTGTCCGGTGGACTGCTTCTACGAGGGCGAGAACATGCTCGTCATCAATCCCAGCGAATGCATCGATTGCGGCGTCTGCGAACCGGAATGCCCGGCCGAGGCGATCCTGCCCGATACCGAGAGCGGCCTGGAACAGTGGCTGGAGCTGAACGCCAAGTATTCGGCGGAATGGCCCAACCTCACGACCAAGAAGGACGCACCGGAAGACGCCGACGCGATGCGCGGCGAAGAAGGCAAGCTGGAAAAATATTTCTCGCCCGAGCCCGGCGAAGGCGACTGATTGCTGCACTGCAACCTCACTTGGGGAACCTGCTTTCCCCAATGAATGAGGGACTTGGCGGGCCATTTCGCCCCGCCCCGAAAGACCTTGAGGCGAGCGACGGTTAACCGTCCGCTCGCCTCTGGTAATTTTGTCACATCGATGCTATATAATCCAGCAACTGCCCGGGCCTTCTGCCCGTTCGGCAGCATTTGCATTGCGAGGCAGGGTTCGAAAGCAAACGGCTGGGAGAGGTATCTGACCGGGCGGCGAAAGCGCTTTTGCGTTTTCAAGTCGCACCACCCGGTTGTCTCTCACCGTAGGTATGGCAGCGAATCCTGCAGGTGAAAGGACGATACATGGCAACCAGGGCCGATGCCTTCGATGTTGGAGATTACGTCGTTTATCCCAAGCACGGCGTAGGCCGTGTGATCGAGCTCCAGAAGCAGGAAATTGCCGGGATGCAGCTCGACCTTTACGTGCTGCGCTTCGAAAAAGAGCGCATGACTCTGCGCGTTCCCGTGAACAAGGTCGAATCGATCGGCATGCGCAAGCTGTCGTCGGACAAGACCCTGCGCGAAGCACTCGATACGCTCAAGGGCAAGCCGAAGGTGAAGCGCACCATGTGGTCGCGCCGCGCCCAGGAATACGAAGCGAAGATCAACTCGGGCGACCTCGTGTCGATCGCCGAAGTGACTCGCGACCTGTTCCGCGCCGACGATCAGCCGGAGCAGAGCTACTCCGAGCGCCAGATCTTCGAAGCGGCTTCCTCGCGCCTGGCCCGCGAACTCGCGGCCATGGAAAAGACCGATGAACCGGCGGCTCTGAAGAAGATCCTCTCGATCCTCAACGAGTATGCGCCGAAGTACTACGAGAGCGCTGAAGCAGTCTGATCAGACGCAGCGTCATCTCGCACGCAAGGGGGCCGCTTCCACACCGGAAGCGGCCCCTTTCGTTTTCCGGGATAATCATTGTGGTGACAGTCGCTTCGTGAGAGGGTCCCGCACGATGATTAAGCGCACCCTGCCCTTCCTCGCCCCCGCAGCGGCTCTGCTGCTCTCCGGCTGCCTCAGCACTGCCGGCAAGATCGTGACCGCCCCGGTTCGCGTTGCCGGGTCGGCCGTGGATGCCGTGACCACTAGCCAGTCCGAAGCCGACGAAAAGCGCGGCCGCCAGATACGCAAGCAGGAAGAGAAGCTGGGCAAGATGCAGGGTCAGTATCAGAAACACTTGCGCCAGTGCGACCGGGGCGACCGTGAGGCCTGCAACAAGGCCCGCGACGATTACGCCCAGATGCAGTACCTGATGCCCGGAGCTGCGCCGCAGCGGCGCTGAGGCAGCGCCCGAACTCAGGCCGCCGCCCGGCTCAACCTGTCATTGATCGCCGCACCCACGCCCTCACCAGGAATCGGCGCAACGGCGATGCGCGGCTGACTCACCGCCGCACCTTGATGCAGCAAGGCGTAGAGCCGCGAAGCCGCTTCGATGAGATCGCCCCTCGCCGAAAGGCTGGTATCCCCGGCAATCGCACCGAAACCAATGTGAAATTCGTCCGCATCCGCCGTCTCGGCATTCAGCCTGACCGGCTTGCCCGGCGCGTAGTGACTGGCGAGTTGCCCCGGTGCCTCGATCGCCTGCGACGTCACGGCATCGTTCTCCGTGCCGAGGACCTGCCGGATCGCCTCGCGCGGAATTGGTCCCGGCCGCAGGACCTGCCAGCGCCCGTCCTCGCGCAAGGCGACGATGGTGGATTCGAGACCGGCCTCGCAGGCACCGCCGTCCACGACCGCATCGACATTCGCGCCCAGCGAGGCGACGACGTGCTCGGCCAGCGTCGGACTCACCCCGCCGCTGCGGTTGGCGGAAGGCCCAGCCAAGGCCAATCCGGACTCTGCAATAACGGCCCGCATCAGCGGATGGGCCGGGCAGCGCAGTGCCACGGTAGGCAGCCCTGCCGTCACCGCCGGAGCCACCGCCGCGCCTTCGCGCAAGGGCAGCACCATGGTCAGGGCGCCGGGCCAGAACGCCTCCGCCAGACTCAATGCGCGCGCGTCCAGCACCGCCAGTTCCTGAGCGGCGGTCAGGTCGGCGACATGGACGATCAGCGGATTGAAGCTCGGTCGTCCCTTGGCGCGGTAGATCGCCGCGACCGATTCATCGCGGTCGGCGCGCGCCATGAGACCATAGACGGTCTCCGTTGGCACCGCGACCAGCCTGCCCTCGCCCAGCAGTGCAGCCGCGCGCGCCACGCCGTCCTGATCGGGTGCCAGCAGTTCGGGTCCAAGATTGCGCTCCATACTCCGCCGCTATAGCCCAAGGTCTCGAAAGCCAAGAGAAACCGCGTACGGGCTAACGAGGAGCGTCTCCCCAGCTCCCAACGTTCCACGTGGAACAATGCCCCGCCACAGGCGAAAAAGGATGGCCGCGCGGCGCTTTATCGCGCATCTGATGCGCGAAGCCATGGCCACCCAAGAACTGACAGGCGAAGAACCCAGAGCATGACCGACCAGACCGAAGTCCTCAGCCGCATTGCCGAAGCCCTCGAACGCCTTGCGCCTGCCCCCGCGCCGCAAGTCGATTGGCTGGCTCACCCCGCTTATGTCTGGACCGGCAGCGAAGCGCGCGGCGTGCCCGAACTGCTCGCCCCGCCGCTCGACCTGCTACGCGGCATCGAGTCCCAGAAAGAGCGCGTGGTCGCCAATGTCGAGCGCCTCGCCGCTGGCTATGCCGCGCACGACATGCTGCTCTGGGGTTCGCGCGGCATGGGCAAGTCCGCCGTGATGCGCGCCTCGATCCGCGCCGCCCAGACCGCCCACCCCGGCCGCATCGCTCTCGTGCAAGTGGCGCAGGAGGCCCTCCACGGCGTGACCGCGCTCTTCGCCCTGCTCGGCAAGGTAGACCGCCAGTTCCTGGTCTTCATCGACGACCTCGGCTTCGAGGAAAACGACGGCGCCGGGCCGCGCCTGCTGCGCTCCTGGCTGGAAGGCGGCGTCGAGGCCCGCCCGAACAACGTCCGCCTCGCCGTCACCGCCAACCGCCGCGCCATCGTCTCCCGCTCGATGTCGGAACAGGACGATCCCATCAACGCCCGCGACGTGGTGGACGACCGACTCGCGCTGGCCGACCGCTTCGGCCTCTCGATCGGCTTCCACAACTGCGACCAGCCCTCCTACCTCGCGATCATCGAGGGCTATACGCAGCAGTTCGGCCTGAGCTTCGACGAGCACGACGCGCTGGAATGGTCCCGCCGTCGCGGGGCGCGCTCGGGGCGTGTGGCATGGCAATACGTTACCGAAGTTGCGGGACGGGCCGGGAAGATAGTCTAGGAAAAGATAACGCAGGGGAGCATAGCCCCCCTGCACCCCCATTACCGTCTAGGTCATTCGGACCAACGCCGTTGTGCGCTCATGGCAGCGTCGGGAGACATAATGGCTGCGCTGCAAGGAGCGCACTACGCCGCTGCGCGCGCAACATCGACAGTAACGGGGTCTGGGGCGATGGCCCCAGAATCATTCCCTTGCTCTACAAAAAAGGGGACCCGAAGGTCCCCTCTCCTGCTCAGTGCCCGGTAGGCAGCAGCTTGTCCGGCCCCTTGGTGAACCCGGCCTCCAGTTCCCCGGTGGCGCCGGGAATCGTCGGGTCCTTGATTTCCTTCAGCGGCTTCATGTGCTCGGTCTCCACCGGCTTGATCGCGGCGGAGGGCCCAGCGCCCGGTGCCTGCACGCGCCAGACCACGCCTGCGGTGTCATCGCTGACCAGCAGGCTGCCGCTCTTGTCCCAGGCCAGCCAGGTCGGGCGGCCATGCGTGTGCGAGCCGTCCTTCAGGAATCCCGAGAGTACCGGAATCGGCTTGCCGTTCTGCGGATTGCCGTTGGCGTCGAAGGGCACGAAGACCACGTCGTAGCCCACGGCCGGACGGCGATTCCAGGAGCCGTGGCGGGCCACGAAAGCACCGTTGGCAAACTTCGCGCCCATGCGGTTGCCGCCGTTCGCGAAAACCATGCCAAGCGTGCCAGCGTGGGCGCCCATCGCGTATTCGGGCTTGCGGGTATATTCGAGCATGTAGGTCTGCATTGGCCACTGCACGCGTTCGTCGAACGTCGTCTTCCAGTAGATCCAGGGCCAACCGTACTGCGCGCCGACCGGCACGTTGGTCAGATAGTCCGGCACGAGATCGGGGCCGAGCATGTCGCGCTCCTGCACCGTCGACCACATTTCGCCGGTCGACGGATTCCAGCCAAGGCCGTTGGGATTGCGCATGCCCGCCGCGAACTGGCGCCGGCGCGCGGTGTCGACATCGATTTCCCAGATCGCGGCGCGGCCGGTCTCGGCTTCCATGCCGTCGTCGGCGATGTTGGTGGCCGAACCCACCGCGACATAGAGCTGCTTGCCGTCCTGGCTCAGCAGCAGGTTGCGCATCCAGTGGTTACCGGCGGGCGGCAGATCCATCATCGTGCGCAGCGGCTTGCCGTCCAGCTTGGTCGCGCCGGGCTGGAAGGCGAATTCGAGGACCTTGTCGTGGTTGGCGATGTAGAGCTTGCCGTCGCGGTAGGCCATGCCCGAGGGCGAATGCATGTCGGCGCTGCGGAAGTCGAAGCGCTGCTCCGCCTTGCCGTCGCCGTCGGCGTCGCGCAGCAGGACGATCTTGTCGGGCGAGGGTTCGCCTGCGCCAACCTTGCCCATCATCCAGCCCATCACCATTCCGGTGAGGCCCTTGGGCTTGTTCCCGGCGGGTGCATTGGTTTCCGCCACCAGCACGTCGCCGTTGGGTAGGGTAAGCATCGTGCGGGGATGGTCGAGGCCTTGCGCGAAGCGGGCGACAGCCAGCCCTTCCCCGGCCTTGGGTGCCTCATTGGCAGCCCAGCCCACGGTCTCGACCAGCTTGACGCTGGGAATCCACTGCGGGTCCGGCTCGACCAGCTTGGGGTCCTTGCCCACCGTATCGTCGAACGGCAGGTCGGAGGTGTTGGAATACTGGGACCAGGCAATCGTGCCAGCACCGATGAGAACGACGGCACCGAGAGCCAGGCCAGATTTGATGAGAATGGAGCGCATGGCCCTGAGATAAGACGCTACCGCCTATGCGGCAACAAGGACTTGGAGTATCGGGGCATCTATGTACGACTTTGCTCCCAAGGGCGACCAGCCCAAGCCCGAACTCTACGCAGACCTCGCCGCAGCCGCCAAGGCGCTCGTCGAGGGCGAACCCGACGGCGTCGCCAACATGGCCAACGTGGCAGCGCTGATCTGGCAGTTCCTGCCGAACCTCAACTGGGCGGGATTCTATCGCAACGTCGCGGACGAGCTGGTGCTCGGCCCGTTCGTGGGCAAGCCCGCCTGCATCCGCATTCCTTTGGGGCGCGGAGTCTGCGGCACGGCGGCAGCCAGCGGCGAGTCTCAGGTCGTGCCGGATGTCCACGCCTTCCCCGGCCACATCGCCTGCGATGCCGACAGCCGCTCCGAACTGGTGGTGCCGGTGCTACGGGACGGCAAGGTCGTGGCGGTGATCGATCTCGACAGCCCCGTCGCCGACCGTTTCGATGCCGAAGACGCCGCCGGTATCGAGGCTCTCGCGACCATCGTCGCCGCGTCGATCTGACCGTCTCTCTCCGGGACCGCCGATCGGTCCCGGATGCTTGGCCTTTCGCGGGTTATGATGCTAAACGTCTTGTTAACAGACGCGGCTAATGCCCATGAACCCGTGAAAAGGCCCTGCGAATGCGTTCGACCCTCTGCACCGCCAGTCTCGCTTTGGCCTTTCTTGCCAGCGCTTCAGTGGTTTCGGCTGCGGAGAACGAGGCTGGTGCAGACTACCTGCAAAGCGACTCCGCGGCGCCTGTCGCGAGCACGCCGATCCGCTACGAATTCGATCCTGCGCAGCGCGACGCCTGGCTTGCGGATTGCCACCAGAAGGTCGCCGCCAGCAGGCCGAAGTCGGGAACCGTCCGCGAGGGCCAGGGCAACCACGGCGAATGCGAGACTTATCTCGACGACTACCTAGCCCGCTACCGGCAGGGACAGGTCGTCGTGCCGATCCATGGCTATGCCGCGCCGGGCTATGCCTATGTTTACCCGGCCCAATCGCAGCGCATGGTGTCGATTCCGGTAGTCCAGGCCATCGACAGCGCGGGCGAGCCTATCGCCTATGCCGAAGACTCCAGCATCCGCCCTGCCCGCCGCTCAATTCCCCGTCGTCAGACAGTGGCTGCCGAGACATCGACCGAGGCCGAAAGCGCGCAATAAAAGCGGCGCCCGAACCGAAGTCCAAGCGCCGTTTTTTCTGAAACCAATCTCGTCATTGCGAGCGTAGCGAAGCAAACGATGCTTTAGATCGCCCCGCCGGTCAGGCGCTGGCAGATCAAATCGAGCTGATCGAGCGTGGCATAGCGGATCGTCACCGTGCCCGACTTCGGATCGGCATCGGCATTGATCTTCACCGGCAGCCCGAGGAATTCCTCGAGGTGGCTCTGCACGGCAACGATATCGGCATCCTCATGGGCACTGCGCGCGGTGCGGGCACGACGCGGCGCGACATCGCCGCGCGCCTTCTTGCGCACAAGCTTCTCGATCTCGCGGACCGACATCTGCTTGGCGATTGCGGCTTCGGCGATCTCCTCGGCACCGTCGCAGCCGATCAGGGCGCGGGCGTGGCCCATCGACAGGCTACCCTTCTCGACCATCGAGATGACCTCGTCCGGCAGAGCGAGCAGGCGCTGGAAGTTGGCGACATGGCTGCGGCTCTTGTCGACCATGCGGGCGATCTCGGCCTGAGTCATGCCCTCGAATTCGGAAAGACGGTTGTAGGCCCGTGCTTCTTCGATGGGATTGAGATCCTCGCGCTGGAGGTTCTCGATCAGCGCCAGCGCCATGACTTCGCGTTCGGTGAGTTCGCGAACGAGCGCTGGAATCTCGTGAAGCTGCGCCTTCTGCGCTGCGCGCCAGCGGCGCTCACCGGCGACGAGCTGATAGCGGCCACCGTCCATCGGTCGCACGATGATCGGCTGAATTACGCCGCGATGCGCGATCGAGGCGGCCAGTTCCTCCAACGCTTCCTCGTCGAAAATGCGGCGCGGCTGATCCGGGTGCGGGGTGATGTCGGCAATGGCAAGGACGGCAAGTCCCCCTGCCCGCGTCGCCGGACCACGGCTCTCGGAGCTTCCCGGAGCGCCGAGCGGTTCCTCGCGGCGAGTCTCGCCCAGCAAGGCCCCCAGTCCGCGACCGAGGCCCTTCGACTTCTGTTTGGACACCGCAGCGGCGGCGCCAGTCACATTCAGGGCGGGGGGTACGCTGATGCGGACGATCGATTCGTCGTTCATGCCGCTTTCCTCTTCTCGGGCAGTCGGGTGATAAGTTCGCGCGCCAAGGCCATGTAGGCCCGGCTGCCGGCGCAGGCATGATCGTAGATCAGCGCGGGCACGCCGTGGCTCGGCGCTTCGGACAAGCGCACATTGCGCGGAATGGTGGTTTCGAAAACGAGCTGGCCCAGGACCGAGCGCACGTCTTCGGAGACCTGATCGGTCAGGCGGTTGCGGCGATCGAACATGGTAAGCGCGATACCGATAATCCCGAGGTCGGGATTGAAGCGCTGCTGCACCCGCTCCACCGTCTGGAGCAGCTGGCTCAGCCCTTCCAGCGCAAAGAACTCGCATTGCAGCGGCACCAGCAGGGTATCCGCCGCCGCGAGCGCATTGAGCGTCAGCAGGCCCAGCGAGGGCGGGCAGTCGATCAGGCAGACATCGTAGCCGAGATCGCCGCGCAGCGCGGTGCGCAGGCGATTGGCGCGATCGTCGGCATTGACCAGTTCCACTTCCGCGCCGGACAGGTCGACGGTCGCCGCCAGCAGGTCGAGGTTGGGAATGCGGGTCGGCATCACGCACTCGGCGATACGCGCCCGGTCCACGAGCACATCGTAGGAGGTACGGTCGCGCTCGGATGCCGAAACGCCGATCCCCGTCGAGGCATTGCCCTGGGGGTCGATATCGATCAGCAGGGTTTTCCAACCCGTGGCGGCAAGGGCCGTCGCGATGTTGATCGCGCTCGTGGTCTTCCCTACTCCGCCCTTCTGGTTGGCGATAGCGATACGGATCACTTGGTCATACCCTTCCTGTCGGCCAGCTTGCCGACAATGATGCCTGCCTGCGGGTCCGTCAGGGACTGTTCCACGTGGAACATGTGCCGCCACTTGCGAAGGTCTTCCAGTTCTTGCTTTGCCGAACGCCCTTTGGGCAACAGCCAGACCGTGTCGCTTGTGGAAAAACGCGAAGAAATTGTCAGAAGTTTTTCAAGCGGCGCAAAAGCGCGCGCCGAAATCACGCTGACCGGGAAGCTCTCGACCAGTTCGAGACGCTGACCGGCAACGCGGGCATTGTCGAGACCCATGGCAATACGGGCGCGGTCGAGCCACTCGATCCGCCGGGTCCGCGACTCCACCATGACCACTTCGCACTCGGGCCGAAGCGCCGCGATGACGAGACCGGGGAAGCCCGCCCCTGTCCCGAGGTCGAGCCAGGGTGTCGATGTTTCACGTGGAACATAGGGCAGAAGCTGGGCACTATCGACGATGTGCCGCAGCCAGACCTGATCGAGGCTGGCCGCCGAGACCAGATTCTGCTGCCGGTTCTCCTCGACCAGCATGGCGATCAGCGTCTCAAGCCGAACCCAGGCGGCATCATCGCATTCGGGCAGTGCACGCAGCCATTCGCGTGCTTGGTCTTCGGTGGTGATCACGCCGCCTCCCTGCGGGCATGGACCAGCAGCGCCGCCAGCGCTGCCGGGGTAATTCCGGGAATCCGTCCCGCCGCCGCGAGGTTCGCCGGGCGGGCCTTGCTCAGCCGCTCGACCATCTCGCGTGAGAGGCCGGGAATTTCGGCATAAGGAAAATCATCCGGCAGCGGCAGTGCCTCGCTGGCGCGCAAGTCGCGCAGTTCGCGCTCCTGCCGCTCCAGATAGGGTGCATAGGCCGCATCCTCGACCATCTCCTCGACCAGCGCGGCATCGCCCAGCAAGGCAGCATCGATCCAGGGCGACAACCCGGCGATGTCGACGCCGCCGAAGCGCAGCCACTCGCGGATGGGCAGGCGCCCGACATCGGCGCGAACCGGCAGACCGGCCTGCGCCAGTTCATGCCCCGAAAGCGAGGTGTCGAAGGCGGAATCGATTTCGGCCCGCTCGGCAAGCCGCCGTTCGAACCAGGCACGACGCTCCGCTCCCGCCGCACCAATCTTGATGGCGAGCGGGGTGAGCCGGGTCGAGGCATTGTTGGCGCGCAGGCGCAGGCGGTACTCCGCGCGGGCAGTCAGCATGCGATAAGGCTCGCTCACGCCGTGCAGGGTGAGATCGTCGATCATCACCGCCATGTAGCTGTTGGCCCGGTCGAGCGCCGGTGCCGCGCGGCCAAGGACCTCTGCCGCCGCATGCATGCCCGCGACGAGTCCCTGCGCGGCGGCTTCCTCGTAGCCGGTCGTGCCGTTGATCTGGCCCGCACAATAGAGGCCGGGCATGTCGCGCAGTTCAAGACTCGTGCGCAGCGCGCGGGGGTCGATATGATCGTACTCGACGGCATAGCCGGGCACGACCATCTCCACCCGCTCCAGCCCTTCCATCGTGCGCAGCATCGCCAGCTGCACATCGGCAGGCAGCGAGGTGCTCACCCCGTTCGGATAGACCAGCGGGTTGTCGAGGCCTTCCGGCTCCAGGAAGATCTGGTGCCCGTCGCGATCGGCGAAGCGGTGAATCTTGTCCTCGATCGACGGACAGTAGCGCGGACCGGAAGCCCCGATCGCGCCCGTAAACAGCGGCGAGCGATGGAGGTTTTCGCGAATGACGTCATGGGTGCGCGGATTGGTGCGGGTGATCGCGCAGAACACCTGGGGCACCGCGCGGCGGCGGCCATCACGGCCCTCCGCCATCGCCGACATCGTCCAGTCCTCGCCATCGGAGGGCTGCTCGTCTAGCCGTGCCCAATCGATGGTACGACCGTCGAGACGCGGCGGCGTACCGGTCTTGAGTCGCGCCATCGGCAGAGCCGCCTCGCGCATCTGACTCGCAAGCCGCTGCGCCGAAGCCTCGCCAATGCGGCCTCCGGTCAGGCGTTCCTCGCCCCGGAACAGAGTTCCGCCCAGGAACGTGCCGGTACACAGGACGACGGCGCGGGCATCGAGGCGGGTGCCGTCGGCCAGATCGATGCCGACCACTCTGCCCTGCTCGATCACCAGAGCCGCCGCTTCGCCGCCGACCAGAGTCAGGTCGCCCTGCTGCTGGAGCAGACGATGAATCGCCGCCTTGAAAAGCTTGCGGTCGGCCTGGACGCGTGGCCCCTGCACGGCGCTGCCCTTCGAGCGATTGAGCATGCGATAGTGAATCGCCGCCGCGTCCGCCGCGCGGGCAATGAGTCC
This sequence comes from Novosphingobium sp., assembly GCA_017745295.1. Lineage (GTDB taxonomy): Bacteria > Pseudomonadota > Alphaproteobacteria > Sphingomonadales > Sphingomonadaceae > Novosphingobium. Next base: position 89,442 of record JAGHZR010000018.1, on the reverse strand, counting down.
GTCGAAGGCATCGACCTCGCGCACGAGGTGGCCCTTGCCGAGGCCGCCGATGGCCGGATTGCAGCTCATCGCGCCGACAGCGGCGAGATCGAAGCTGACCAGCCCGACGCGCGCGCCCATGCGGGCGGCAACCGCCGCCGCCTCGCAGCCGGCATGGCCGCCGCCGATCACGATCACATCAAAGGAATGCATGGACGACGCGCTTACCCGAAGCGGCGACTTGCGTCAAAGTCGTCCGAAATGTTTCACGTGGAACAGTGCTTATTTGCCGATGCAGAACCGGCCGAACAAGGAATCGAGCATGTCCTCCGTCGTCGCCCGCCCGATCAGCCCATCGAAAGCGACGCGCACCAGACGCAGGGCTTCGGCAACCAGCAGAGGGTCCCGTTCCGCCGCGGCGCTGCCGAGTGCGCGTTCGGCCTCCACCACCAAAGCATATTGCCTGCGGTTGAGCGCCGCCTCGCCCGGCTTGGGCATGGAGGCCGCAGCGGTCTCGATCAGATCCTTCCGCAAGGCATCGAGGCCCGTTCCGGTGACGGCGGAAATCCGGTGCCGGGGCGAGGCCTTGTGTTCCACGTGAAACACGTCCGCCTGCGGTGCTACTTCCCAGGCGCCGTCCGGCCCTTCGCCTTCCGGCCCGAGCCAGAGCACGAGATCGGCCTTGCCAAGTTCGGCCAGAGCGCGCGAGATCCCGATGGCCTCGATCTCGTCGCCCGTCTCGTCACGCAGGCCTGCCGTGTCACCAAACAGGAATGGCACGCCGCCAATCGACACCGCGCGTGTGAGAACGTCGCGCGTGGTCCCGGCGAGCGGAGAGGTGATCGCCGCCTCGTCCTCGACCAGTGCGTTGAACAAAGTGCTCTTGCCCGCATTCGGCGGCCCGGCGAGGACCACGCGGAAGCCCTCGCGCAGTGCCTCGGCGCGCGGGCGCGACAGCCACGTCTGGAGTTCGCCGCGAAGGTCGGTCAGCCGCGAGAGGAAGTCCGGCGGCAGGTCGGACACGTCATCCTCGTCCCCGAAATCGAGCACCGCCTCCACCGCTGCCGAGGCGACAAGAACCCGGTCGCGCCATTGCTCGACCTGACGCGAAAAGGCCCCGCCTGCCATGGCGAGCGCGCTGCGGCGCTGGAGTTCGGTTTCGGCGGAGAGCAAGTCGGCAAGGCCTTCCGCCTCGGCAAGGTCGATCCGGCCATTGGCGAAGGAGCGGCGGGTGAACTCGCCCGGTTCCGCCCGGCGCAAACCCGCAATCCCGAGCAGCGCGGTCTCGACCGCCGCAACGACCGCCCTGCCCCCGTGCAGATGCAATTCGGCGAGATCTTCGCCGGTGGCCGTATTGGGTCCCGGAAACCACAGCACCAGCGCCTGATCGAGTACTGCGCCGTCTGCGTCCCGCAAGGCGCGATAACTCGCCCGGCGCGGCTGCGGCAGCGTTCCCGAAAGCGCCGTGAGCGCGATACCGGCAGCAGGCCCGCTGACGCGGACGACACCGATGGCCGCAGGAGGAGAACCACTGGAGAGCGCGAAGATCGTGTCAGGCATGACCGGCCGCTACTCCAGAGCCGTCCTCGCGTGAACCCCTATAGCAGCGCTGTCACGAGTCCTTCTTGGGAGGCATGGCTCCGCTCATCGCCATCGCGGCGCCGCTTTCGAGGAACTGCTGGAACAGCTTGAGTCCGAACTGGCCCATCGGCGCGACCTGCTTGCTCAGTTCCTGAAGCTGGTCGAAATTGCCCACGCCCTGCATCGCCTTGGCCAGCGCATCGACATAGACATCGTTGGCCTTGGTGACATCGGGCAGACCGAGGAACCGTCGTGCTTCTTCAGGCGAGCATTCGACCTCGACATTGACCTTCATGGCGGCCTCCCGGTTTGAAATTTCTGATGCTTGGGTGGCACATGGCGGTGGCAAAGTCCATCGCCCGTGCCTACCCTTGATCAACGCCTGACCCTTAAACGCCTGATTGGGCCGGAAGGCTCCAGGTCGATCCGCAGGAGACTTCCATGACCAATACCGAAATCCCGACGCTCGACGGCGACGGCCTGATCCCCGCCTATGTCGCCCGCCCCGAAGGCACCCCGCGCGGCGCGATCATCGTCCAGCAGGAAATCTTCGGCGTCGATCCCGGCATTCGCCGCAAGGCGGACAGCTGGGCCGCCAAGGGCTACCTCGCCGTAGCGCCCGACTCGTTCTGGCGCCAGAAGCCCGGCATCGAACTCAGCCCCTATGTCGAAGCGGAAATGCAGCAGGCGCTCGCTCACATGATGGCCCATGACTTCGACCTCGGCATGCGCGATCTCGAAGCCGTGATTCACTGGATCCGCCGCGAACAGGGTGTGGCCAAGGTCGGCCTCGTCGGCTTCTGCATGGGCGGCAAGATCGCCTACATGGTCGCCGCGCGCACGGATATCGACGCCTCGGTCGGCTACTACGGCGTGATGATCGACCAGATGCTGAACGAAAAGCATGCGATCGCCCGCCCGCTGATGCTGCACATTCCAACCGCCGACCACTTCGTCGACGCCGCCGCGCAAAAGGCGATTCACGACGGCCTCGACGACCACCCGCGCGTCACCCTCTGGGACTACGCAGGCCTCGACCACGGCTTCGCCGCCGAGATCGGCGCCCGCCGCGACGAAGCCGGTGCCGAACTGGCCGACCAGCGCACCGCCGATTTCTTCGCCGAACATATCGGCTGATCCGGAACAGCCCGGCCCGCGCCTTTCTGGTGCGGGCCGGACCTATTTGCATGACCGCAGATTCAAGGACGTTCAGACAATGACCACCGGATACCGCATGATCGCCCGGACCCACGGCGGCCCCGAAGTGATCGAGCGCGAGGACTTCGCAGTCCCCTCCCCCGGTCCCGGCGAAGTGCTGATCGAAACCGAAGCGGTCGGACTCAACTTCATCGATACCTACTACCGCAAGGGCCTCTACGCCGATCCCCTGCCGATCAGCCTCGGCTCCGAAAGCGTGGGCCGGATCGTCGCTCTGGGCGACGGCGTGAACGAATTTGCCATCGGCGAGCGCGTGGGCACCACCCATGCCGGAGGCGCCTATGCCAGCCACCGCCTGATTGCCGCTGCCAAAGCCATGCGGATTCCCGAAGCGATCGCGCCGGAAATCGCCGCTGCCGTCATGCTCAAGGGCCTGACCGCCTGCTATCTCGCCGAAGACACCTTCCCCGCTGCGAAGGGCCACGTCGCGCTCGTGCACTCGGCTGCGGGCGGCGTAGGCTCGCTGCTGGTGCCCTGGCTGCTCGATAAGGGGGTGACCGTCATCGCCCACTCCGGCAGCGCGGAGAAGGCTGCGCAGGTGCCCGGCGAGCATTCGCTCCACTGCGACTTCGGCGACCTTCCCGAAGCCGTGCGAGAGATCACCGGCGGCGAGATGTGCCACGTCGTCTACGACGGAGTCGGCGCGGCCTCATGGTCGGCCTCGCTTGCCTCGCTGCGCAGGCGCGGATTCATGGTGACTTACGGCAATGCCTCCGGCCCTGTGCCTCCGCTGCCGCCGCTCGATCTGATGAAGGCCGGGTCGCTCTACCTCACCCGCCCGACTCTCGCGGACTACGTCGCCACGCTGGACCAGCTTGCGATCAATGCGAAGAAGCTGTTCGACCGGATCGCCTCGGGGATTCTCAAGCCGCGCATCGGGCAGACCTTCAAGCTGGAGCAGGCTGCCGAGGCGCATCGGGCGCTGGAGAGCCGGGCTACCACCGGGTCTACGGTTTTGATTCCTTGAGGAATTGAAGGGGAAGAGCAGGGGTTAATACCCCTGCACCCCGATACTGTCGGCGTCGCGCGCTGCCTAACCGCTTTGCGCCCATGGCTGCGTCGGGAGACTTAATGGCTGCGCCGCAGGGAGCGCACTACCGATAGGCGGCCCACAGCATCGACATTCCGAGGGTCTGGGGGATCATCCCCCAGGACTTCCCCTTTCTGAAAAGAAAAAGGCCCGGAAACCCGAGCCCTCTTCCATCAGATCAAGGTGACGATCCCCAGTTGCGGATCGATCCACCCCTCGTAGATCATCTTCGCCGCCACGTAGAGGATCACTGCGAGGCCGACCCAGGCTATCCAGCGATAGCGCTCGATGTACCGGGCGATGAAGTTCGCCGCCACGCCCATGAGGGCTACGGCAAAGACCAGCCCGACGATCAGGATTCCCGGATGCTCCCGCGCTGCGCCGGCCACGCCGAGCACGTTGTCGATCGACATCGAGATATCCGCCACCGCCACCGAGATCGCCGCGCCGGCGAAGCTCTTGGCGGGTTTCACGCCGGAATGTTCGTCGCCTTCGATCTCGGGCGAGCCGGGGGAGTGTTCGCCGCTGCGAATCTCGCGGTACATCTTCCAGGCGACCCACAGCAGCAGGAGTCCGCCGGCGAAGATCAGGCCGACGATTCCCAGCAGCCAGGTCACCATCAGCGCGAAGCCGATGCGCAGCACCAGCGCCGCGATCACGCCGATGGCGATGACCTTCTTGCGCTGGTCTGCCGGGAGTCCGGCGGCGAGAGCACCGACGACGATGGCGTTGTCGCCTGCCAGCACCACGTCGATCATCAGCACCTGCAAGAACGCCGACATTGCTGCCGGCGTCCCAAGGTTCGAAAAATCGGTGACGATGTGCTGCCAGATCTCGGCGGGGCCACCTATGGAGGAGGTCGCCACCAGGGTCTGAAGAATGCTCAAGCCCCCGATCTCCGCTTACTGATTCATGGTCGAGAAGAAGTCCTCGTTGGTCTTCGAGTCCTTCATCTTGTCGAGCAGGAACTCCATCGCGTCGACGGTGCCCATCTGCATGAGAATGCGGCGCAGGACCCACATCTTGGTGAGCTGGTCCTTCGGAACCAGCAGCTCTTCCTTGCGGGTACCGGACTTGCCGACATCGAGAGCCGGGAAGATGCGCTTGTCGGCCACCTTGCGGTCGAGGACGATTTCCGAGTTACCGGTGCCCTTGAACTCTTCGAAGATGACTTCGTCCATGCGGCTGCCGGTGTCGATCAGGGCCGTGGCGATGATGGAGAGCGAGCCGCCCTCCTCGATGTTGCGCGCGGCGCCGAAGAAGCGCTTGGGGCGCTGCAGGGCGTTGGCGTCGACACCGCCGGTCAGCACCTTGCCCGAAGAAGGAACGACGGTGTTGTAGGCGCGGCCGAGGCGGGTGATCGAGTCCAGCAGGATCACGACGTCGCGCTTGTGCTCGACCAGGCGCTTGGCCTTCTCGATCACCATTTCGGCAACCTGCACGTGGCGCTGCGCGGGTTCGTCGAAGGTGGAGGAGATGACCTCGCCCTTCACCGAGCGCTGCATGTCGGTGACTTCCTCCGGACGCTCGTCGACGAGCAGCACGAGCAGGAAGACTTCCGGATGGTTGTCGGTGATGGCCTTGGCCATGTTCTGCAGCAGCACGGTCTTACCGGTGCGCGGCGGTGCCACGATCAGGGCGCGCTGGCCCTTGCCCTGCGGCGAGATGAGATCGATCACGCGGGCCGACTTGTCCTTGACCGTGGGGTCGAGGCAATCGAGCTTCAGGCGCTGGTCGGGATAGAGCGGCGTCAGGTTGTCGAAGTTGACGCGGTGGCGCACCACGTCGGGATCGTCGAAGTTGACGCTGATGAGCTTGGTGATGGCAAAGTAGCGCTCGCCGTCGCGCGGGGCGCGGATTTCGCCTTCGACGGTATCGCCGGTGCGGAGGCCCCATTTGCGGACCTGGTTCGGCGAGACGTAGATGTCGTCGGGACCGGCCAGGTAGTTCGCCTCGGGGCTGCGCAGGAAGCCGAAACCGTCGGTGAGCACTTCGATGGTGCCCTGCCCGATGATTTCCTCGCCGTCTTCGGCCACTTCCTTGAGGATGGCGAACATCAGGTCCTGTCGGCGGAGCGTCGATGCGCCTTCTACGCCCAGTTCCTCTGCCATTTCGACCAGTTCGGCCGACGTTTTCTTCTTGAGTTCTTTGAGATGCATCTGTCTGGATTCCGGATGGAAATTGAGTGTCGACCGGCGGGATCTAAGGGCTTGGGGAAAGCGGATCCGGGCAGGAGAATGGGCTCGCCGCCCTGTGCCGGAACAAGGCTCAGATAAGCGTTCCGCGGGTTTCGGTCAACGAGTCAATCCGCGAGGCGGCAGACTTGCGGGTTGAACGGAAACGGGATTCATCGCTCCGGATCGGACCGAAGCGATGAATCGGGCAGGATTCAGAACGGCTTCACGACCACCAGGATCACGATCACCACGGCGGCAAGGCCCGGAATCTCGTTCAGCAGGCGCAGTTTCTTGCCGGTCAGCGGGCGTTCGCCGCGCGCCAGCTTCTTGCCGTAGCCAACCAGCCAGCCGTGGTAACCGGAGAGCGCCAGCACGAAGAGCAGCTTGGTATGGAGCCAGCCTTCGCTCCACGCACCCATCGCGGTCGCGGTGGCGATGCCGAGGACCCAGGTAAGGATCAGTGAGGGCGTCAGGATGATCTTGCGCAGCTTCGCCTCGCGGTCGATCCAGCGCGCTTCCTCTGCCGAGCCGGCTTCCGCTTCCTGATGATAGACGAAATAGCGCGGGAGCATGAACAGCCCGGCCATCCAGAAGATCACGAAGATGACATGTCCGGCCTTGAGCCAGAGATAGAGCATGGAAAGCGCTTCCTGCATGGGTCCCACGAGTCTCGACGGTTAGGCTAATGGTTCAGCGGCGGCCCTCCTGCACCCTTGGCAGGCGCGGGGCAAGCCGATTCCGGCGCTGAATCAGCAAGGTGGCGGTGTTTGGCCGGTGAGCTTGCATGAACTGCCTGCCCGCCGCCACCGCCTTGCCGATGGTCCCCCTCCCCGTGTCGGGAAGGATCAGCGCGACCAGTTGCGGACGATTCCGAGCAGGCGCTCCACGTTCTCGATCGGCGTGAACTGACCGATTCCGTGGCCGAGATTGAAGACATGCGGACGGGTCGCAAAGGCATCGAGCACGCGCAGTGCCTGACTCTCCAGTTCCTCGCCACCCGCCAGCAGCAGCAGCGGATCGAGATTCCCCTGCACCGGGAGTCCCTCGGGCAATTCGCGCGCGGCCCAGACGGGATCGATCGTTTCATCGATTCCGACCGCGTCCACCCCGGTTTCGCGGGCGTAAGCGGGAAGTTTCTCGCCGGATCCCTTGGGGAAGCCGATGATCGGAGTCTCGGGATGGCGCGCCTTCACTGCCGAGACGATGGCGGCATTCGGTGCGATGACCCATTGCTCGAACTGTGCGGGTGAGAGCGACCCCGCCCATGAATCGAACAACTGTACAGCCTCTGCTCCGGCCTGAATCTGGCCACTGAGATATTCGACAGTCACCCCCACGATAGCCTGGATGATTTCCGCGAAAGCCGAAGGGTCGCGATAGGCCATCGCCCTTGTCTCATGCTGATCCCGGCTGCCCTCGCCTGCACACATGTAGGTGGCGACGGTCCAGGGGCTCCCTGCAAAACCCAGCATTGTCTTGTCGGAATCGAGTCCGGCGCGAACCTTGCGCACGGTTTCGTAGATCGGAGTCAGCCGTTCGGGAACCGCGCCGAGATTCTCCAGCGCGGAATCGACCAGACGCGGAGTCAGTTTTGGGCCTTCACCGGCGAGAAACTCGAGATTCTGACCCATCGCATAAGGCACGATCAGGATGTCGGAGAACAGGATCGCGCCGTCGAATCCGAAACGACGGATCGGCTGCAAGGTGATCTCCGCCGCTGCATCGGTGTCGTAGACGAGCGCCAGGAATCCGCCCTTTTCGGCGCGCAGGGCACGATATTCGGGAAGGTATCTTCCGGCCTGGCGCATCAACCAGACTGGACGCTTGCTCGTGTTCGTTCCGAGCAGGTTTTCGAGAAGAAGGCCAGGCATCGAGGTTCAGGTCCGATCAAAAAAATTAAAGATTCTTAGAAGGATGATGGAGTCTGTTGGTCCTGTGGATATCGGGGACTTTTGAATCTTGCACGATTCATTCCACGGCGAACAGGTTCAAATTCACGAAGCGACTCTCCGGAGAGTCTGAGTCAAAGACTCTTTATCCCTGTTACCCACAGGGTGTGGGGCGGATTTGAATCATGTTTACGACTCTCGCGACGAAATCGGTTCAATGTGGAGCAAAACCGGGAAGCGAGTTGTCACCAGCACTGTCCCGTGGTTTATGCCGCCACATATCCACAGGCCGCCGGGTTGTCTCGGGGGTTCTTCACGCGAAAGACTCTCGGAAAAGCCTCGAATGGCGCGTTTTCACCTTCACCTGCTCTCGGATTCCACCGGCGAAACGCTGGAAATGATCGCCAAGGCGGCCCTCGCCCAGTTCGATGATTCCGACGTTTTGCGGCATTTCTGGCCGATGGTCCGCTCCCAGCAGCACCTCGACCGGATCATGGGCGAGATCGCCGCCAATCCCGGACTCGTCTTCTTCACCCTCGTGAACGAGGAAACCCGTGGCCGTCTGGAAGAGCGCTGCCAGCAGCTCGGCCTGCCCGCGATCGCGGTGCTCGACGGCGTCACCGATGCGCTGGAGGCCCTGCTCGGGCAGGAAGCCAAGGGTCGCCCCGGCCGCCAGCACCGTCTGGATGATGCCTACTTCGCCCGCGTCGATGCGATTCAGTTCACCATCGCCCACGACGACGGGATCGCCTGGGAGGACTGGGAGGAAGCGGATATCGTGCTGGCTGGAGTCTCGCGCACCAGCAAGACGCCGACCTCGATCTATCTCGCCAATCGCGGGTACAAGGTCGCGAATATCCCGATTGTCGTCGAGAGTCCGCCGCCGACCCTGCTGTTCGGGCTGAAGCGCCCGCTGGTCGTCGGCCTGACCACCGCGCCCGAGCGCCTGATCCAGATCCGCCGCAACCGCCTGCTCTCCCTCAGTCAGTCGCCCGACACCGATTATGTTAAAAGCGACAGGGTCGAGGACGAACTGAAATATGCGCGGCGCATGTTCGCGGACAATTCCTGGCCGGTGATCGACGTGACGCGCCGCTCCATCGAGGAAACCGCGGCGGCGATCATCAATCTCTACAACGAGCGCAAGGCCGAAGGGACTCAGGGTCCGGTCGGTCCGAAGCCGATCTGACTCTTCCGGAAACCAGCACCATGATCGTCCTCGCCTCGCAAAGCGCCTCGCGGCGCGCCATGCTCGAAGCTGCCGCGATTTCGTTTCGCGCCCGCCCGGCCCATGTCGATGAACGCGCCATCGAGGCCGGACTCTTCGGCAAATCGCCTGCCGAAATCGCGCTGGAACTGGCACGGGCCAAGGCGCTGGCGGTCTCCGCAGAAGAGTCGGGCGAACTCGTGCTCGGCAGCGATTCCCTCGTCGAATGTGGCGGTCGCCGTTTCGACAAACCCGCGAGCCGCGAGGCCGCCGCGGAGCATCTGCGCTTCTTCTCCGGCAAGGTGATGCATCTCCACAGCGCCGCCGCGCTCGTGCGCGACGGTGAGGTGCTCTGGGCCGAGGACGCCGTGGCGGCGCTCCATGTCACCACGCTTTCGGACGCCTTCATCGCCGAATATCTGGATGCGGAATGGCCGGAAGTGGCGGGCTGCGTCGGCGTGTTTCGCATCGAGGCGCGCGGTGTGCAGCTTTTCGAGAAGATCGAGGGCGACTATTTCACCATTCTCGGCATGCCGCTGCTCAAAGTGCAGGCGGCGCTGCGCCGTCTGGGAGCGATCGCGTCATGAATCAGCCTTATGCCGAAGTCATCGGCGATCCGATCGAACAGTCCAAGTCCCCGGTGATCCACGGATTTTGGCTGGAGAAGCTGGGCCTTGCCGGCCGCTATGACCGCCACCGGGTTCCGGCCGAGCGACTCGCCGATTATCTGGCCGAGCGCCGCGCCGATCCGGACTGGCGCGGCTGCAACGTCACGATGCCGCACAAGCAGGCCATCGTCCCTCTGCTCGATCGCCTCGATCCGCTCGCGGCGAAGATCGGCGCCGTCAACACGGTGGTGCGCGAGTCGGACGGCACGCTGAGTGGCTACAACACCGATGCGCCGGGTTTCCTCGAACCCCTGCAGCCGCTGCTCGAACAGGCTCATCTGTTCCGCATGGCCCGCGTGCTCGGCACCGGCGGGGCCTCGCGGGCGATCGTCGCGGCGCTGGCAGAGCGGGGATTCGTCGTCGTCCTCGCCGGGCGCAATCCCGCCAAGGCGCAGGCCATGCTCGATGACGTGACGACGCAGGACGACCATCACGCCATCGACCTCGCCCATTTCGCCGAGCCGACCGACTTCGCCTTCGACGACCGCGAGCAGTGCCTCGATGTGATCGTCAATGCGAGTCCGCTCGGCATGACCGGCCAGCCTCCCCTCGCCTTCGACTTCACCCATGCTCCGCCGCGCAGCGTGGTCTACGATATCGTCACCAGCCCGCTCGAAACGCCGTTCCTCCGCGAAGCGCGCCGTGCCGGATTCGAGACGGTGGACGGCCTTTCGATGTTGATCGGCCAGGCCGATGTCGCTTTCGCGCACTTCTTCGGCGTCAAGCCGCCGCGCGCTTTCGACGCGGAACTGCGCGAGCGCCTGCTGGCATGACGCGCATTCTCGGCCTCACCGGCTCCATCGGCATGGGCAAGTCGACGGTGGCCGGGATGTTTCGCGAACGGGGCGTGCCGGTCTTCGATGCTGATGCCGTGGTTCACGAACTTCAGGGACCGGGCGGCGCGCTGGTCGGCGAAATCGAGGCGGCCTTCCCCGGCACCACCGGGCCGGAGGGGGTCATCCGCGCGAAACTGGGCGCGGCGGTTTTCGGGAATCGGGAAGCGCTCGCCCGACTCGAGGGAATCGTCCACCCGGCCGTGGCTGAGTCGCGGACCCGGTTCCTTGCGGAGCACAGCGGCGTCCCGCTGGTCGTCTTCGACATCCCCTTGCTTTACGAGAAAGTCGGCGACCGGGGGCTGGACGGGGTGGCGGTGGTTTCCGCGCCGGCCGAGGCGCAGCGCGCCCGCGTCCTCGCGCGGCTGGGCATGACGCCGGAGAAATTCGAGCAGATTCTGGGCCTCCAGGTCCCCGATGCGGAAAAGCGCGCGCGGGCCGATTTCGTCATCGATACCGGTACGTCGCTGGCGGAAACCCGCGCGCAGGTGAATCGTATCGTGGCTGCGTTGGCCGAGTCAGAATAATCGCGGTCAGGCCCTTGCGAAGTGGGTCTGGCAGGCAGATATGGAGAGGGATGAGAGAGATCATCTTCGATACCGAAACCACAGGTTTCGACCCCAGGAACGGGGACCGGATGGTGGAGATCGGCTGCATCGAAATGGTCAACCGGGTGCTGACCGGCAAGGCCTACCACGCCTATTTCAATCCCGAGCGCACGATGCCCGCCGAAGCGGAAGCGGTGCATGGCCTGTCCGACGCCTTCCTGGCCGACAAGCCGCTGTTCGCCCAGAGCGCGCAGGACTTCCTGGACTTCATCGGCGACGCGCCGATGATCGCTCACAATGCCAAGTTCGACTTCAACTTCATCAATTTCGAGCTGGAGCGCTGCGGCCATCCGCACGTCGATCTCGGCCGCATGGTCGATACGATGGAGCTGGCCAAAGTGCGCCACCCCGGCGCCAAGCTGACGCTCGATGCGCTCTGCTCGCGCTACGGAATTGATCGAAGTCATCGTACCAAGCACGGCGCCTTGCTAGACGCCGAGCTGCTCGCGCAGGTCTACGTGGAGCTTCGGGGCGGTCGCCAGATCGGTCTCGAACTTCTCGCCGAAACCGCCGAGATCACCGCGGAATCGAAGATCCTCATTCGCAAGGATCGTCCTTTCCGTCAGCCGCGTCCCCACGCGGCAACCGAGGAGGAACTCCTCATTCATGCGGAGTTTCTCAAGTCGGTCGATGCCCCGCTCTGGGGCGCCTGAATCACAGCAGAGGAGTAATCGCTCATGGACATCCGCGTTTCCGGCCATCAGGTCGACACCGGTGAAGCCCTCCAGACCCACGCCAACGAGCGGTTGACGGCGATCGTAGACAAGTACTTCAGCCGCGCGCTGTCGTCCCAGGTCACGTTCGGTCGCGCCCCGGCAGCGGCTTTCCGCTGCGATATCGTGGTGCACGTGATGCAGAACCTTGTGCTCAAGGGCACCGGCATGGCGCAGGACGCGCATATCGCCTGCGACCAGGCCGCCGAGAAGATCGACAAGCAGCTTCGCCGCTACAAGCGCCGGATCAAGGATCGCCACGAACAGACCGCCCATGCCGTCGCCGTGGAGGAAGCCGCCTATACGATCTTCGAAGAGCCGGAAACCGAGCACGAGGAAGAGTTCGAAATCGATGCGCCGGTCGTGATCGCGGAAACCCGCGTGGACGTTCCCGAAGCCACGGTTTCGGATGCGGTGATGATGCTGGACCTCCGCAACACCACGGCGCTGCTGTTCAAAAACGCTGGAACGGGACGTCATAATATGGTTTACCGCCGCGGCGACGGTTCGATTGGCTGGGTCGAACCGCACTGACGCAGATTTGGGTACCGATCGGGTGCCTGAACTTCTTCTCGGAGAAGAAAACATAACCCCCGGTTTTCCGGGGGTTATGAACGTTTAAACCCTGGGCATTCCGTTCGGGCCAGAACCAGAAACGCAGATGAGCAGTCTTTTTACCCTGTTGCCTGACGCCGTCGTGACTACCAGCGCAGACAGCAAGCACGTGATTCTCGGCCGACTCGCCGACCTTTTCGCCGAGGTTTACCACCTCGATCGCGAACAGGTTCTGGCGCGCATCGTCGAACGCGAGGAAATGGGCAGCACCGGGTTCGGTCGCCGCATCGCGATCCCCCATGCCCGCATGGCAGGCCTCGGCCGCCCGGTGGCGGTGGTCATGCGGCTCGATACCCCGGTCGATTTCGATTCCGCCGACGGCGTGCCGATCGATCTCGTGTTCGGCCTGCTCTCGCCTGAGAACGCGGGCGCCACGCACCTTCACGCGCTGGCGGCGATCTCGCGCATGATGCGCGACGAGCGAATGCACGGCGCGCTGATCGAGGCGCCCGGCCCGGAAGCGCTCTACAGCTTGCTCAGCAATGTCATCGATCGCGATGCCGCCTGAATCATCGGAATCCGGCGCTCCGGACGTGTCCGGCGCCGGACTGCACTGGCGGGCGCTGGAAGGTCTCTATGCCTCGGCCCCGATCAACCAGATGTTCCGCTCCCGTCTGGAGATTCCCGGCGAGGGCCTGTCGCGCATCACTTTCGACGTCGAGCCGGACTGTTTCCATGCCGCCGGCGCCGCGCATGGTACGATCTATTTCAAGATGCTGGACGACGCGGCCTTCTACGCCGCGAACACCCTCGTCACCGACCGGTTCCTGCTTACCACCTCGTTCAACCTGCTGCTGAGCAAGCCGATCAAGGGCGGCACGATCGTGGCGGAAGGACGCTGGGTCAGCGGCCGTCGCCGCGTGCTGGTGGCGGAAGCCCGGCTGGTGGATGAGGATGGCGAGGAAGTCGGGCGCGGCACCGGAACCTTCATGCGCTCGCGCATCGCCCTCTCCGGCCTGCCGGGCTACGCCGGTTCCTGATCTTGGACGCTCGCCTTCCCGCCCATCTCGAAGTTTCCGGACTCCTCCGCGCGGTACAGGCGGAAGGCGGTTTCGGCGCGGTTCTCAGCAAAGGTGAACGCGACGCCGGGACGATCATGCTCGTTCTGATTGAGAATGGAGACAATCCGCGCCTCTATGAGCGCATGCCGCAGCTTGACGGCACCCGCGTCTGGACTTGCACGAAACGCCAGGAAACCGGCGGAGATCCGGCAGAGCGACTCGCCTTTTCCGACTATCTCGAGCGACGCGGGCAGCAGGACCCGGACTTGTGGATCGTCGAACTGGACATCGCGAAGCCCGAACGCTTCATCGGGGTTGGTTAACAAGAAGGTTGACTTGCAGACGATGCAAGTTAATGGCCACTGCACAGACGCGGAAGCGGCTCGGGTAGCACTTCGGCCAACCCGGCTAGCACGCAGACGGGGAATCGTCGGCAGGATCGTTTGGAAGGTGAACGCCTCAAAAGGGCATTCCGTTCCCGCCTGCGTCGGACTGGTTCACCGCCTTTGATCAAGATTTGATGCGAACCAAGTTTCAGTGGGCTAGCGCGGTGGCGCTGGCCGCTACGGTTTTGACCACCCTATTCGGCGCACAGGGTTCGGGCGCCGCGGCTTTGGCACCGGTTCTGGTCCAGGCCAAATCGACCCTCGACCCGATCTTCGTATCGCAGCCGGTCATCCAGTCCCTCCCCTCGGAAGACGGGGCAGATGCGACGGACGCAGCGGCTGACACGGGTGCCGACACCGGCACCACCGACGATGAGGGTACCCAGGACAGCCAGGTCGATGCCGACACGCTTGCGCAGCTTGTTGCGCAGCAGGCCGTTCCCGGCCGCCTCAGCAGCGAAATGCGCTGCCTTGCCAGTGCAATCTACTTCGAATCGCGCGGCGAGACGCTCGAAGGTCAGCTGGCCGTCGGCCGCGTGATCATCAATCGCGCCGAATCCGGCCGCTTCCCGGCAAGCTATTGCGGCGTGGTCTACCAACCTTCGCAGTTCTCGTTCATCCAGGGCAAGAAGATGCCGAAGGTCCGCGAACAGTCGAGCGGCTGGCGCGAGGCCGTGGCGATCGCCAAGATCGCCGTCGAGAAGAGCTGGAAGAGCCCGGTGAAGGGCGCCCTCTTCTTCCACGCCGCGCGCGTGGCACCGAACTGGCGCCTGACCCGCCTTGCCCAGGTGGACAATCATATCTTCTATCGCTGAGATTGCGGTCTCGGCGGCAGATACGAAAAAGGGTAGCGAAACACACTGTTTCGCTCCCCTTTTTCGTATCGGTGCGGATCAATCCCGCAACTGCACCCAGACCGGCGTATGGTCGCTGGACTTCTCGCGCCCGCGATAGGACTTGTCGACGCCGCAGGAAACGAGGCGGTCGGCGAGTTCCGGCGAGAGCAATGCGTGGTCGATGCGGAAGCCGTGGTCGCGCTGCCAGGCACCGGCCTGATAGTCCCAGAACGTCCAGACGCCGCCGCGCGGGTTGTGGGTGGCGATCGCGTCGGTCCAGCCATCGCCCAACAGGCGGAAGTAGGCATCGCGCGATTCCGGCTGCATCAGCGCATCGGCGGCCATGGCGGGCGGCGACCAGACGTCCCGGTCCGTGGGAATCACGTTGAAGTCGCCGGTAACGATCGCCGGGACTTCCTCGGCCCTGATCGCGTCCATGCGGCGGCGCAGGCGCTCCATCCAGCGCAACTTGTAGTCGAACTTGGGACCGGGCAGCGGGTTGCCGTTGGGCAGGTAGATGCAGACCACGCGCATGCCGAAGACGTCCGCTTCCAGATAGCGCGAATGTTCGTCTTCCGGCTCGCCTTCAAGTCCGCGCTGGACTTCGACCGGCATCTCGCCGTCCGCAAGGATGGCCACGCCGTTGAAGCCTTTCTGGCCGTGCCAGATGCCCTTGTAGCCGATCTTCTCGAACTCGGCGATCGGGAAACCTTCGTCCTGGGTCTTGATCTCCTGAAGGCAGGCGACCGCAGGGCGGGTCTCCTCCAGCCATTCGAGCAGACGGGGCAGGCGGGCCTTGATGCCGTTGATGTTGAACGTGGCGATCTTCTTCATATGGAGAAGCTCGATCCGCATCCGCATCCGGCTGCAGCCTGCGGGTTCTCGACCCGGAAGGCGGCGCCGCCGAGCGATTCCACGTAGTCCACCACGCAGCCGCTCACGAGGTCGAGGCTGACCGAGTCCACCACCAGACGCACGCCGTCGGTCTCCGTCACGGTGTCGTCGGCTTCCGGGGCTTCGGCGAGGCCGAACTTGTACTGGAAGCCCGAACAGCCGCCGCCTTCGACCGAGAGGCGAAGAATCGCCGGCTTTCCTTGCTTTTCGGCAATCGCGGCCACGCGCGAGGCAGCCGAGGGGCTGAGTGTGACGGTTTGCTGGTCCATGCCCGCGATGTAGGCCTCCCCGTCCCCTGCGGCAAGGTGGGCGGCAGGAGATCGGGCGATGGCTGTGCGATTACGCCATCTGGATATAGTCGCGCATCGCCGCGGCTTCCGATTCCACCTTTTCCAGCCGATATTTCACGATGTCGCCGATCGAGACGAAGGCGACCATGCGGCCGTCCACGATGACCGGCAGGTGACGGACGCGGCGCCGCGTCATCAGCGCCAGCGCGGCGAGCGCCGTAGCCGAAGGGTCCACGGTCAGGGGCGGTGCGGTCATGACTTCGCTGACCTGCATCCCCAGCACGCTGGGCCCGAATTCGCGCAGGCGGTAGATCAGGTCGCGTTCCGAGAATATCCCGACGAGGTTGTCGCCCTCGAAGATCGGCAGCGCGCCGATCCGGCGTTCGGCCAGAAGCGATGCGGCTTCGCTGACGGTGCAGTCTGCCTGGCAGGTGATCACGGCCTCCCGGCCGGCGATGATCCGTTCGATCGTCATCTTTGCAATCTCCCTTATCGGGTCTCCGACCCGCTCCTCGCTCGCTCTCTTCCGGAGCTTGTTCAAGGGAGACTATCATAGCTGCGGGGCGACTGCACGAGTCCCTTGCGGGCGCCCGCGCGAAGGCGCAAATGGGCGCGATGATACCCCGTTCGCCCCTGGAAGATCCCGAAAAGGCTGCCCATGCCTGGGCGCGCTATCGCCGGATCATGCGCTACATGATGACGGTGACGGTGGCGCTGGTGATCGCTTCGGTGATCCTGCTCTATCGGTCGAACGGGATGGTCTCGGTGCACTTCTACATTGCCGCGGCGCTGGGTATCGGCTTCACGATGCTGCTGGCTTCGGCTTTGATGGGGCTGGTGTTCCTCTCCAGCGGCACCGGACACGACGAGTCGGTTGTCGATCCGCTCGACGACGATCACTAGTTGTGAGTCTTCAATTTCCCGCAGGACGCAGCCGGAATTCCTCGACCGGCTCGCCGCCGATCAGGTGCTCTTGGATGATCCGTTCCAGCACCTCGTCGGTGCAGGAGTGATACCAGACCCCGTCCGGCCAGACGACCGCGACCGGACCCGCGAAGCAGATTCGCAGACAATCGGCCTTGGTGCGGGCGACCCCGCCGTTTCCGTCGAGGCCGAGCTGCTTGAGGCGCTTCTTCAGGTATTTCCACGCGGCGGCGCCCTTTTCCGGCGAGCAGCATTCGCCCTTCTGCGGCTCCGCGCAGATGAAGATGTGGCGCTGGATCGCGTCCCCGCCCGCCTTTGCGAGGGCTTCCTCGGCCTTCTCGATCTCGTGGTGGGAAGCGGTCATGCGCGCAGCGACCATTCGGCGGCGCGGGCGCGATAGTCTTCGGGCAAGGCTGCGGGGCCTTCGGGTCCGACCATGACGATAACCGTGCGGCAGAAAACCACCGGCTCACCGCCCTGAGTCACGATTTGCACGATCTGCTGGCTGGTGCGGCCGAGCTGCTCGATGGCGCCGTGGACGGTCAGGGTTTCGGGGTAGTGAGTCTCGCCGAGGTATTCGATCGAGATGCTCGCCACCATCGTCGCCAGCCCCTGGAACTCGCCTTCTCCGGCAGCGGCGCGGTAGAACCGTACGCGCCCGTCTTCGAGCATCCCCGCCATGGCGACGTTGTTGATGTGGCGATTGAGATCGAGGTCGCTGAAGCGCGGTTCGATTGCACAGGAAAACGGATAGCGCGCGGGATCGAGCAGTGCAGGGTCGGGTCTTGCCATGCGCCTGAGTTAGGAACGCGGAGCGCTCAGGTCCAGTTTCGTTTGAAAATTCGCTGAAGGCGAATTTTGCGGCACCAGCCCACGCCCCCATCCTACCACCCAACGGTAGTATCCTGCGGGTGGTAGGGTGGGGGCGTGGGCTGGTGCCGCTTTAAAAATGCCCATACGGGCATTTTTCAAACATACTCTCAGCCCTTCTTGCCGACGATTCTTGCGATCTCAGCCGCGACGAGGCGTTCGACCATCGGCGGCAGGTTCTTGTCCAGCCATTCGGCCAGTGCCGGGCGCAGGAGTTCGCGGGTCAGGCCTTCCAGCGAGGTCTCGCCCGAGCGGACGATCTGCGGCGGCGCGCCGGGTTCGGAGAGCATCGCCAGCGCCGCCAGCGATTCCCGCATGGAATTGCGGGTCACGTCTTGCAGCAGCGCGGGTTCCTCGCTGGCCGTGTCCTCGGGCGCGAGTTGGGTCGTCTCCGCGAGGTCGAGCACGTCGTCTTCCTCGTCGAACACGGCGTCTGCTGCGCGGCGCGGGCTGCGGGAATCGACACGGTTGTCGCGCGCGATCACCTGCTTGATCGACTGGAGAATCTCCTCGACCGAAGGTTCACCGCTCTGACGCATGCCACTTTGCCCCTGTTCGCTGTCCGGCCCGATGCTGTCCGGCACAGTTGCTGTACCGGGCCGGACACAACGAAAAACCTGCTCCGAATCGGAGCAGTCGATCACTGCTGCTGAATGTTCCCGTCCTGCACGGGCGTGTCAACGGTACGGGTGGACTTGGCCACGGGCGCGGGATCGTTGCCCCAATCCATGAACTTGCCCTTCACGCGTTCGTAATTGAGCTGCGGATCGTAAAGGGTGCCGCCGTCCAGATTGAGATCGCGCGCCTCGGCCTTGCCCATCGCCGCCAGCAGCGTGAAGCCCGCGACATAGGCGTTGCGCCGTGCCGTCACCAGCGTGACCTGCGCGTTGAGCAACTCCTGCTCGGCATTGAGAATGTCGAGAATCGTGCGGTTGCCCACCGAGTTCTCGGCCCGGACGCCTTCAAGGCTGAGCGCGGCGGCATCCACCGCCACTTGCGAGGAGCGGATCAGGTCGTTCGAGGCATTCCACGAGGTATAGGCCGAACGCACCTGGGCGATCACGTCGCGCTCGGTGGCGATCTCCTGTTCCAGCGTGGCCGAGGCGGTGGCCTGGGCCTGGCGGCGCTGGGCGGCGGGAAGACCGCCCTGGAAGATCGGGATCGACAGCTGCGCCCCCGCTTGTGCGGATGAATCGCTCTGCGAAATGTTCGCGTTCACGGCACCGCGCGCCAGCGTATTGAAGTAGTTGTTATACGTGCCCTGTCCGAACAGGCGCAGGGTGGGCAGGCGCCCTGCCCCGGCCACGTCGATGTCCTTGTCCGCCGCCTTGGTGCGCTCGCGCGCGCCGATCAGGTCGGGGTTGAAATCGAGCGCGATCGCGGCGGCATCCTCGGCGGTGGCCGGCAGGTTCGGCAGCGGCGGCGGTGCATCCAGTGTTTCGGGCGCGCGGCCGACGAAGCGGATATAAGTCTCCCGCGCGGAGGCGAGGTTCGCTTCGGCGGTGCGCAAGTCGCTCTGGGCGACGGCCAGACGCGATTGCGACTGGGCGACGTCGGTGCGGGTGAGATCGCCGATCTGGAAACGGTCGCTGGTGGCCTGGAGGTTGGTCTCCAGCACGCTGACGTTCTTGCGGTTGAGGCCGACGATCGCCTCGGTACGGATCACGTCCATGTAAGCGGCGACGACTTGTGAGAAAACCGAGGCTTCCGTCGCGCGCAAGTCCGCCTGTCCGGCCTCGACGCGGATCTTCGCGGCCTTGATGCGGTTCTTCACCGCGCCGCCCGAATAGATCGGCACGCCGAGCTGTCCGTCCGCGGTGAATATCTTCGAGGGTGCCGTCAGCGAGTTTTCGCTTTGCTTCACGTTCCGGACGAAGGTTTCCGTCGTGGTAAGGCTGGGCAGGCCTGCCGCCCGCGCGATCGGCACGCCTTCATCGGTCGCGCGCTGCTGGGCGCGCGCCGATTCAAGGGTGGGGTTTGTCTGGTAGGCGGCTATGAGCGCATCGCGCAGGGTATCAGCCCGCGCCGAAGCGCCGGCCAGTGCCAGTGTCAGACATCCCCCCGCGAGCAGCCCGGCACGCAACGCGAACCGGGCCATGCTCAGAAGCTCCAGTTTTTGGGAGCGGCGAATTCGGGCAGAGCCGGAATCCCCATTTCGATCAGCGGCAACAGCGAAACCGCGCCGGCAGCCTTTACGCCGGTAGCGAGCCGGGTCACGCCGCGTTCGACGACACCCGTTACCACGCGGCCGCCGTCGACCAGCTTGGCCGCAACCGCGGTGGGCAGTTCCTCGACAGCGCCGTCGATCACGGCGAGCGAGTAGCCGCCCTCATCGGAGAGACCGGCAACCTCGGCAGGATCGACCACCGTCAGCGATCCGGCCAGCGGGCGCAGCAACGCGGCGAGGTAGCCGTTGGCTTCGCCCACGAGCAGGACCGTGTCGTCCTGGGTCGGGGCGGCTTCGGCCAGCAACTTGCCGTGGAACAGCGGCGCGGCCAGGAAGCGGCCGTTTTCGAGCGGGATCGCACGATCGATATAGGCGGCATCGCGCATCGCGGCGGGAACGAAATCCTCGCGGGCGACGGCGGCCATGGCATTGAGCACCCAATGCTCGTTGACGCCGCTGGTGCGCAGCTGGCTGACGATCATCGCGGTACGGGCTTCGGTGGCGGACCGATCCTCGGTCAGGGTCATTGCGGCCTATTCCTCATGCTGGCGCGGGAAAGGACGGCGCAGCGCCTGTACCCCCGCAAAATACGGACTTTATGCCCGGCCTTCTAGGCGAAGCGGCGTTTGAGGCCAAGCGGTTTGAAAGTCCTTGGTCGATCAATCGTTACGCTTTGACGATAGCGTTCCGGAACTTGCAACCGCTGCCGCGCAGAACACAAGAATCGCCGCGGAAAATGCGCTTTTGCGCAAATGCCAAAGCGCGTCTAAGGAGCGCCACAAACCAGGCGATCCGAAAAACGGGAGCACAATTCCATGACGCAGATGGTCACGATCCGCGAAGACGACCTCATCGAGAGTGTCGCCGACGCCCTCCAGTATATCAGCTACTTCCACCCGATGGACTATATCCGTGCTCTCGGCGATGCCTATGAGGCGGAGCAAGGTCCGGCGGCCAAGGATGCCATCGCCCAGATCCTGACCAACAGCCGCATGTGCGCGGAAGGGCATCGCCCGATCTGCCAGGACACCGGCATCGTCAACGTCTTCATCGAATGGGGCCAGAACTGCCGCCTCGAATCCGAGAAGTCGCTGCAGGAAGTGGTCGATGAAGGCGTGCGCCGCGCCTACAACAATGCCGAGAACAAGCTGCGCGCCTCGGTGCTGGCGGACCCGGCCTTCACCCGCCGTAACACCAAGGACAACACGCCTTCGGTGCTCTCGGTCAGCATGGTCCCCGGCTCCAAGGTCTCGGTGGACGTCGCGGCCAAGGGCGGCGGCTCGGAAAACAAGTCGAAGTTCAAGATGATGAATCCCAGCGATTCCATCGTCGACTGGGTGATCGAGATGCTGCCGCAGATGGGCGCGGGCTGGTGCCCGCCGGGCATGCTGGGCATCGGCATCGGCGGCACCGCCGAGCACTGCGTCAAGCTCGCCAAGCAGAGCCTGATGGAGCCGATCGACATGGCCCAGCTCAAGCAGCGCGGCCCCCAGAACGATATCGAGGCGCTGCGCATCGAAATCTTCGACAAGGTGAACGCGCTCGGCATCGGCGCGCAGGGCCTTGGCGGCCTGGCCACCATCCTCGACGTCAAGATCATGGACTGGCCGTGCCATGCCGCCGGCAAGCCGGTCGCGATGATCCCGAACTGCGCCGCCACCCGCCACGCGCACTTCACGCTGGACGGTTCCGGCCCGAGCTTCCTCGAAACGCCGAACCTCGACGAGTGGCCGCAGGTGGAATGGGCGCCTGACGCGGGCGCCATCCGCGTCGACCTCGACACCCTCACCCCCGAGATCGTCCAGAGCTGGAAGCAGGGCGACCGCCTGTTGCTGAACGGCAAGATGCTGACGGGCCGCGATGCCGCGCACAAGCGCATTGCCGACATGCTCGCCAAGGGCGAGGAACTGCCGGTCGATTTCAAGGGCCGCGTGATCTACTACGTCGGCCCGGTCGATCCGGTGCGCGAGGAAGTCGTCGGCCCCGCCGGTCCGACCACCGCGACGCGCATGGACAAGTTCTCGGACACCATGCTCGATCTCGGCCTGCTCGCCAGCATCGGCAAGTCGGAGCGCGGCCCTGCCGCCACCAAGTCCATCGCCAAGCACAAGTCGGCCTATCTGATGGCCGTCGGCGGCGCCGCCTACCTCGTCGCCCGCGCGATCAAGGAAGCCAAGGTCGTCGGTTTTGCCGACCTCGGCATGGAGGCGATCTACGAATTCACCGTCAAGGACATGCCGGTGACCGTGGCAGTCGATTCCGAAGGCAAGAACGTCCACCAGCTCGCCCCGCTCGTGTGGAAGGAAAAGATCGCCAAGGAGCATCTGCTTCCGGCGTAAGAAAGAGCCGATCCGGGGGGCGTTTCCGCCGGATCAGCGCTCTCCTGCGGGCCGGTTCGACGAATGTCGGTCCCGGCCCGATCAGGGAACTGGCGCTGCGGGGTTTTTTCGCGCTATCCCCTGAGGATGACGACCCCGACGACGATTGGTGCCCATCGGCCGCGCGTGCCCGCGCGGCTCGTGCTGATTTCCCTGGCTGCACTCTGGACCTGCTATTTCATTGTCGCCACGCTGCGCGGTGTCGTGCTGGACTACGACATGAGCTGGGCGATCGTGTCCCGGCGGCTGACGATCTGCATTCTCTCGATGCTGCTGATGGCGGCGGTCTGGCCGCTGCTGCAGTTGCTGGATCGGCGGTCGGCCAGCGCGCGTTTCGTGGTCGTGCTGGTTGGCGCCTTGCCGCTGTCGGTGGCGCTGACGCTCATCAACGGCGCGATCTTCGCCGACATGGAAACGACCAAGGCCTATGGCAGCGAGGAAGAGGCGGCAGCGGTCAAAGCCGGGAAAGTGCGGATCAGCCGCGACGAATCCGGCAATATTCTCGTGGACTTGCCGCCATCGGTGACGCGGCGCACAGATTCCACCGAGGCGCCCCCCTCCGACGGGGCGACCGAATCGTCGACCACCACCACGGCTTCGACCGAGGAGACTAGTTCGGCGATCACGATCAGCACCGAGAAGCTGTTCGGCAAGAGTTACGGCGACTGGGCGAACATGGCCGATACCGCCTTCGGCCGCTACTTCCTGATCCTGGCCTGGGCGGCGCTCTATTTCGCGCTGGTGAAGGCCGAGGAAGCCCGCGCGGCGGAATGGCGCGAGGGTGAGTATCGCCGGGCGGCGGCGGCGGCGGAGCTGCGCTCGCTGCGCTATCAGGTCAATCCGCACTTCCTGTTCAACACGCTCAATTCGCTCTCCGCGCTGGTCATGATCGGCAGGCAGGACGATGCGGAGAAAATGATTCAGAACCTCTCGACCTTCTACCGCCGAACACTTTCCGGCGATCCCACCAACGATCTTGCGCTGGTCGATGAGATCGAACTCCAGAAACTCTATTTCGCCATAGAAGCCGTGCGCTTTCCGAATCGCTTGTTGACGACGATTGATGTTGACGATTCCGTTCTTGGTGCAATGGTGCCGGGCATGATCCTGCAACCGCTCGTCGAGAACTCGGTGAAGTATGCCGTCGCGGCTACCCAGAAGCCGGTGACGATCGCCGTGCACGCTCGTCGCGACGGGAACATGCTGGAAGTGAGCGTTACCGACGATGGTCCGGGCTGCCCGGAAAACAGCGGCGGTTTCGGAATCGGCCTCAGCAATGTGCGGGACCGGCTGCGCGCGCGCTATGGCGCGGCGGCCACCATCGAATTCGGCAAGCGCCCCGAAGGCGGCTTCGCCACGGTCCTGAGAATGCCCCTGGAGTCCGGACTTGCCTGAAATAACCCCTGAATTGAGCGGGGCCGCGCCGCTGCGCGCGCTGATCGTCGACGACGAACCGCTGGCGGTCGAGCGCATGCAGGTGATCTGCTCGCGGATCGACGGCGTTTCCGTGATCGGCACCGCCAGCGACGGCCAGGCCGCGCTGCGGCTGATCGATGCCCTCACCCCCGATCTCGTCCTGCTCGACCTGACGATGCCGGAAACCGACGGTCTCACCGTCGCCCGGCGGCTTTCGGGCAAGCCCGATGCCCCGGCGGTGATCTTCGTGACCGCGCATGACGAGTTCGCGGTGGAGGCCTTCGATCTCGACGCCATCGACTATGTGCTCAAGCCCGTCGCGCCGGACCGGCTGGAGCGCGCCGTGGGCCGGGTCATGTCCCGCCGCGGCGACCAGCGCAGTAGCCCGACCAGCGAGTGGCTGGAGGAATTCTGGGTGCCGCACCGCTCCGAGCTGGTGCGCGTGCCCGCCGCCGATGTCGAGCGCATTGATGCCGAGCGCGACTATGTGCGCCTGCACGTGCGCGGGCAGAGCTACCTGTTGCTCCAGACCATCACCAGCCTGGAAGAGCGCCTCGACCCCGAGCGCTTCATCCGCATCCATCGCAGCTGTATCCTGCGCCGCGATCATGTGACGGGGTTGCGGCACGAGGGACTGGGCGTCTGGTCGGTGGAGACCGCCAGTGGCGATGCCCTGCGGATCGGCCGGACTTATTTGCCGACGGTAAAGAAAATGGCGGGCCGTTAAGGCCCGCCAGTCTCGTATCCGGGTTATTTTTATGGGACCTCGTTAGAGCGCCCCGCGCGGCCTTACTGGCCGACCGCGAGATGCTCGCCACCTGCCTTGTCGACGGCACCGGCGACCTGGCTGCGCACGTTTTCGCGCGCCTTGGCGTAGCATTCGGTGGCATCGGCGCTGCGCAGGCGCGATCCGGTGGTGGCGGTGCCGAGGCCGCAGGCCGTGCGGGCGGCGGTGTCGATGCGGCGGTCCAGCTTCTTCTGGCCTTCCGGCGTCGAAAGGTTCAGGTCCGAATAGCGCACCTGGACTTCCTTGGCGAAAGCGGGGGCGGGGGTGGTCGCGGCGGCAATGGCGCCGAAGGCAAATCCGGCAGCGGCGACAGCGGCGAACATGTTGGTCTTGAACATCGTCTCTTCCTCCTCAGGGTGAGCCGTTGGTCGAGAGTGTGTCGCGTCCGGCTCGGTGAATCCTGTTTGCCCCCGAATCGCGGCATCTTCACGCGAGGCTCGACCATGACCCGTCCAAGTTCGACGAAGACCGGCGCGGGGCGATGAACGACATTCCGCGTCGACGAACGACGTCCCGGCGTTTCATATCTTGAAAAGAAAATGTCACGAATCGGGGCGGCGTATTTCTCGGCCATTACAAAGGCTGGCGCCGCTTCCGGTTTCGCAGTACCATTTGTCTGGACTTATGGGACTTGCGATCGTCTTCTTCCTTGGGATCTTCAACTTCGCCGCGCACAAGGCGGTGCTGGAAAGCGGCCATCGCATGCTTTCCCAGATCCCCTGGTTCTTCAAGCCGCTGGGTGGCCGTTTCAGTCTGTTCGTGGAATTCGCGATGCTGCTGGCGGCGATGGTCGCGGTGGCCGGAGGATCGGCGGGCTGGGCCTGGGTCTACGTTCTCTACTCCGCGCTCAACGGCCTTTCCGCCTGGTTGATCGCGAGCGGAAGGCTGTGATCGGGAACCGGATCGGGCGAGGCCGGTTTCTGGCGGGATGACGCAAACGGAAACACCCCCCGTTCCGAGCCCGCAAGTCTGGCTCGTATGCAATGCAGCCAGCGGCAGCAACGACGACGATTCCGTCGCCGCCGTCGAGCAGGGCCTGGCCGAGGCCGGTTTTCCGGTCGCGCGGACTCTGCGGTTTCCGGACGAGGAGGCCCCTACCCCCGCCGTTCTCGATGCCGCGCAAGTGGACATGCTGGTGACGTTCGGCGGCGACGGCACCACGCACTCGGTCGTCGCCGAGGCGGCGGGCTGGAGCGGATCGGTGCTGGTATTGCCGGGCGGCACGATGAACATGCTGCCCAAGCGGCTGCACGGCGATGTCCCGGCCGCGGACATCATCGCCCGGCTTGGCGCGGGATCGCTGGAAACGGTGCGTCCCACAGTGATTTCCAGTCGCCACGGCGTGGGCCTGACCGGCATTCTTGCCGGCCCCGGCACGGTCTGGAACGAAGTGCGCGAGGCGATGCGGGCGCTGAACGTGGTCGAATTCGTCAATACGGCGGCCCAGGCGATTTCCTGGTCGGCTAACGGCCCCAAGGTCGTCTGCGCCGAAGCCGACTGCGGCCGCGACGAGGGGTATGCGGCGATCACCGTGACTCCGGGCGAGGACGGGCTGGAAGCCAACGGCTATTACGCGGAATCGCTGGCCGACTATGCGGGACAGGGGATCGCCCTGCTCAACCGCGACTTTCGCGACGGGCCGCACGATTCGCTGGGAAATCATCGCCAGATCAGGCTGGTCTGCCCGTCCGGCGAACCGATGGGTCTGCTGATCGACGGCGAACCGTTCGACGGAGCGGCCGAAGAGGTGTTTTACCTCGCGACTTGCGAAGTCGATCTGGTAACGACGCGTGATGGTTCCTGAAAATTCCTTCCCTGCGGGCGGGCCGATCCGCCTGTTTCACTTGAGCGACATCCATTTCGGGCTGGAAGACCAGCGCGCGCTGGACTGGGCGAAATCCTGCATCGAGCGGGAGAATCCCCATGCCGTGGCGATCACCGGCGACCTGACCATGCGCGCGCGCCATCCCGAATTCGATGCGGCGGCGCGCTGGATCAAGGGGCTGGACATCCCCGTGACGGTCGAAGTCGGCAACCACGACATTCCCTATTTCAACCTCTACGAACGGTTCTTCGCGCCGTACAAGCGCTTCCACGCGATCGAGAATCTGGTCGAGGCCGAACTCCACTTGCCGGGCGTCGCCATTGTGCCGCTCAAGACCACGACCCGCGCGCAATGGCAGCGCTTTCCCTGGTCGAACGGCTGGGTGACGGAAAAGGCGCTGGCCGAGACGCTAGCCGCCATCGATGCCCTGCCCGCCGGGACCCGCGTGCTGGTCGCGGCGCACCATCCGCTGATCGAGCGGCGCGCCAAGGACGGCAAGCTGCTGACGATCAACGGCACGCGCACGATGGAAGTGCTGGCCGGCCGCAAGGTCATGGCCGTGCTGTCGGGGCACATTCACGACGCTTTCGATCTTACCGCCCAGACGTCGGCCGGGCCGCTGCGGATGATCGGCGCGGGTACGCTGTCGAAGCGGATCCGCTCGACGCCGCCCAGCTTCAACGAGATCACCATCGACGGCGACGAGATCCGGGTGGTCGCCCGCAATCTCGAACATGTGCCGACTGCGGCCATGCAGATCGATCAGGTTCCCGAGAACGCCCTGCCCCCGCGCGAACCGGACGAGCCGGTGGCGCCCGTTGGCGCGGTGCCGCCGGTCGATCCGCCGGTGCATTGACCGAAGTCCTTTCGGAAAGACGAAAAAAGGGCCGCACCGTCGAAACGGTGCGGCCCTTGTCATATTGACCGCCTGCGAAAGGATCGCGGCGGTGCCTCGGTTTCCTTCGGCTTACTTGTAGTCGTGGCTGACGTTGCCGATGCCGTTGATCTCGGTCTTGAGGTTCGCCGGCTTGCGGACCAGCGTGACATTGCCGATGCCGTTGATCTGCACGCTGACGTTGCCGCTGGCGCCCAGCGTCAGGTCGCCCGCGCCGTTCACTTCGACCGTGGCGTCCTGAACCTCGACCTTGCCGAAATCAAGGCTTCCGGCGCCGTCGGTGGTGACCGCCAGCTTGCGGACCTTGCCGGTGGCGGCCAGGCTGAGCGCGCCGTTGCCGTTCACCGTCAGGCTGTCCTGGTCGAGACCGGTCAGCGTGACGTCGCCGGGAGCGTCGAAGTCCAGGCCTTCGATCTCGGGCGCGGTGATTCGGACCTTCAGGCCCTTGCGGCTGTGCCAGCTACCCTTGACGGCCAGGCGGCCGTCTTCCCAGGTCAGGCGATCGACCAGCTTCTGCGGGCCGCTGACGACCATCTCGGCCTTGTCGCCCTTGGTGAAGACGAGCTGCACCGGGATGTCCATGGCCAGGCGGGCGCCGGGCTGGATCGCGAAGTTTCGGGTGATCTGGGGGCTGTCGGCGGCATCGTCGTCGCCGCCGATGGTCCAGTTGATGTCGCCTTCGTTCACGTCGCGACGGAACTTGTCTCCGCCGATGACCCAGGCTGCGCTGAAGGCGACGATCGTCAGGATCACGCCACTGGCGAATACGATGAGCAGCTTCCTGAACATCAATTGGTTCCTTTCTCTCGTGCTTTTCAGTCTTGCGAGTGCATGGCGGGTTCGAGCACGCGGTAGTGCAAACGGCCGAACCACATGATGGCGTTGATGATCCAGATGCTGACCAGAGTCAGCAGCGCGGCGATCGCCACGGCGGCGCTCATCGTGCCCAGCCCGCCGAGGATGGCGACCAGCACCCCGCCCGGAAAGCCGCTGAACGGCCCGGCGATCAGGATGAAACCGCCTGCCAGGAAGGCGATCAGGGTGGCGACGTAGAGGCCGAACATCACGCCCAGAACCGGCAGCACGATCGGCAGCAGGATCAGGATGTCGATGGTGGCCAGCCCCATGAAGGCGAGAATCGCGCTCCAGGCGGAGGCCGGCGAGCGGCCGCTTTCCCAGTTGCGGAAGCCTGCCTCGAAGCGCAGTTCGCGGGCGAGGCGGCCGGGATCGCCAAGGGCGGCGGCCACTTCCTGTTCGCTGCGGCCTTCGGCGCTACCGGCTTCGAAGTGCTCTTCGTAGTCGGCGACGATCTCGGCGACGACGTCCTGCGGCATGCCCTTGAGGCCGGCCTTCAGGCGACGGATGAACTCGTTACGCGTCATGGCTCGGCTCCTCTGTCTTGGGTGCGGCGTTTGAAGGTGCGTCAGCGGCACCGTCGAGCAGACCGTCGACGGCGGCGGTGAACCCGCGCCATTCCTCGACCTGTTCGGCCAGGCGGCTGCGGCCGGTTTCGGTAATGCGGTAGTACTTGCGCGGCGGGCCGGAGGGCGATTCCTCCAGGTAAGTTGCGACGAGGCCGTCCGACTGCATGCGGCGCATGAGCGGGTAGATCGTCCCTTCGCCCATATCGACCGCGGCGGCCATGCGGCTGGCGATCTCGTAGGCGTAACTGTCCCCCCGCGACAGCAGGGCGAGCACGCAAAGACCGAGCACCCCCTTCTTCAGCTGTACTTCGATTTCGGACATCGAATCATCTCCTGCGGATAAGGAGTGTATATAGACAGCTACTGTGTAACGCAAGATACCTTGTGTAGATTGGTACAAGGCATGGAAAGATACCTACTATAGAGAGGTATCTGGCAATGCGAGGGCGTGGATCGACGCCGTTGGCACCGGAAGCAATTGGCAAGAAATCTTGGTTATAGATGGCCCTGCATGGCCCCCAAACGGGGCGACAAAGCGGACCCTCCGAATGCGAAGTGCTCTCATAGCGGCAACACTGCTTGCATCCGGGGTTATGGCCCTGCCCTCTCACGCGCAGGTCTACTCAGGGAGTGTCGTCGCGGTCGATGGCGACACGCTCGACATGACCGGCGCGCGCATTCGCCTGTTCGGTATCGACGCCGTGGAAAAGGCGCAGACTTGCGCGCGTGGCGGCGTCAACTGGGCTTGCGGTGCGGATGCCGGACAAGCGCTTTCCCGGCTGGTATCCGGCCGGGCCGTGCTTTGTACCCAGCAGGACACCGACGACTATGGCCGGGTCGTCGCGATCTGCCGCGTCGGCGATGTCGATCTGGGCGAGACGATGGTGCGCATGGGCTATGCCATCGCCCTGTCGCATTTCACGCAAGCCTATGTGAACACCGAAGCCGGTGCGCGGGCCAGAAAGGCCGGTATCTGGGGCTGGACGTTCGACAAGCCCGCCGATTATCGCGCGGCGCACCCTCGCGACCATGCGCCTGCGGTTCATCGGCGCGACAATGTACAGTCGGTCAGCCGCCCGGCGCCAGGCCCGCGTGCGGCCACACCGAGCAGCGGAGTCTACTTCCGCAATTGCCGCGAGGCATGGGCGGCCGGACGGGCACCGCTCCATATCGGTCAACCGGGCTACCGCCGCGAAATGGACGGCGATGGCGACGGCGTGGCCTGCGAACCCATTCGTCGCCGCCGCTGAAGCTGCTCTCCACACGGCAACAAAAAAGGGCCGCGGTTTCCCGCGACCCCTTTTCGTAAAGCCGAAGCTCTCGGTAAGCGGATTAGCGCTTCGAGAACTGGAAGCTACGACGTGCCTTGGCACGGCCGTACTTCTTACGCTCGACGACGCGCGGGTCGCGGGTAAGGAAGCCGGCGGCCTTGACCGACGCGCGCAGGGCAGGCTCGTACTTCGAGAGCGCCTGGGCGATACCGTGCTTCACGGCACCGGCCTGACCCGAGAGACCGCCGCCCTTGACGGTGGCGATCACGTCGTAGGCGCCGTCGCGGCCAGCAACCTGGAAGGGCTGGTTGATGACGAGACGCAGGGTCGGACGTGCGAAATACACTTCCTGGTCACGGCCGTTGATGATGAACTTGCCGGTGCCGGGCTTCACCCAAACGCGGGCCACGGCGTCCTTGCGGCGGCCGGTGGCGTAAGCGCGGCCATAGGCGTCGAGCTGCTGCTCGCGCAGGGGCGCGTTCGACACGACGGGCTTGAAAGCCTCTTCCGAGGTTTCAACGGCGGCGACTTCGCCCAGGTCCTTCAGGTCGGACAGGCTCTGTACGGTTTCGGTATCGGACATTACGCGCCAACCTTGTTCTTGCGGTTCATGGAAGCGACGTCGAGTGCTTCGGGCTGGGTGCCACCGTGCGGGTGCTCGGTGCCGGCGTAGAGGTGCAGGGCACGCATCTGGTCGCGGCCGAGCGGGCCACGGGGGATCATGCGCTCAACGGCCTTTTCAAGCACGCGCTCGGGGAAGCGACCACCGAGGACCTTGTCCGCGGTGACTTCCTTGATGCCGCCGGCATAGCCGGTGTGCTTGTAGTAGGTCTTGTCGCCAAGCTTCTTGCCGGTGAACTTCACCTTCTCGGCGTTGATCACGACGACGTGGTCGCCGCAATCGACGTGCGGGGTGAAGCTCGGCTTGTGCTTGCCGCGCAGGAGGTCAGCGATGACGACCGCGAGACGGCCAACCACCAGACCCTCGGCATCGATCAGATGCCACTTCTTTTCCACCTCGGCCGGCTTGATCGACCGGGTGACCTTCGTAAGCGCCTTCATGGCTGGTCTATCCCTAATGTTCAGGTCGCGGTGGCCGAATCGTTCGCTTTCACGAATCTCCGACACCGCGGGAAGGCGGCCAAATCGTCGAAATGGGTCTGCAAGTCAAGCAGACTGCGGGTTTCCATAGAGGTAAAATAATACCTCAAGCCCACTCACATGCCCAGACCGACCTGATCGCGGCGGCCGAGGCCATGCGCCCCCCAGACGGTCGCGGCGACCAGCAGCGCCCCGCAGAGCTGGTGCGCCACGGCCAGCCAGAGCGCCACGCCCGACCAGACGGTGAAGATCCCGAGCAGCACCTGGGTCCCGAAGGCAGAATGCACCGCGATCGAGGCAAGGCGGGCATGGCGGGCCTTGAGTCGGCGGCCCATGACCACCAGCACCGCGACGACGGCCCAGGCCCACCAGCGATGGACGAAGTGCGTGAGGAAGGGATCGTTGACGAGCGCGTGGAGCGCGCCGCCTGCCCATTCCACGCCTTCGGGGAAGAACGTGCCCTGCATCAGCGGCCAGGCATCCATGCTGAACCAGCCCATGCCCGCGACATAGCCCGCGCGCAGGCCCGCGACCATCGCGCCCATGAAGAGCTGGAAGAACAGCATGGCCAGTACCACGCCGCTGAACCGGGTCACGCGGGCCGGAGCCTGCCCGCGCCGCAGCTCGCGCAAGTCGAGCGCGGTCCAGACGAGGCCGCCCAGCGTCGTCAGCGCCACCAGCAGGTGCGCGGCGAGGCGGAAGTGGTTCACCCGGTCGGCTGCCTCGGGGGTGAGGCCCGAGGAGACCATCCACCAGCCGACCACGCCCTGAAGCCCGCCCAGCGCCAGCAGCGCGATCAGGCGCGGTTTGTAGCCCAGCGGAATCGTGCGCTTGTACCAGAACCAAGCCAGCGGCAGCGCGAAGGCCAGGCCGATCACGCGGGCCAGCAGGCGGTGGACCCATTCCCAGAAGTAGATGAACTTGTACTGTGCCAGGGTCATGCCCGCCGGGCCGTTGACGTCGATGTACTGGGGAATCTGCTTGTAGCGGGCGAACTCGGCCTGCCACTGCGCGTCGGTCAGCGGCGGGATCGCGCCGGTCAGCGGCTTCCACTGGGTGATCGACAGCCCGGATTCGGTCAGCCGGGTAATCCCCCCGACCGCGACGATGAGGACGACCAGCGCGGCCACGAACAGCAGCCAGCGAACCATGGGGGCGATATCGTCGGCTGTGCCGAGGATGGGACGACCGTCAGAAACTCTCATGGCGCAAATCCCTGCGATCTTGCGACGAAATGCGCAAGGGGCACGTCGATCGAATGTTTCGTCGCGCAGTCGGGGCTTGATGAATGTTACAACGTCACATACATGGACATTCATGCGTACCGCCATCATCGCGATTCGAAACCGGCTGGACCGTGCAGGCATTCTGCTCAGCGGTCTCTGTGCGATCCATTGCGTGCTCGGCGTGTTCTTCGTCGGATTCCTGGGCCTTGGCGGTGAAGTTCTGCTTTCGCCGGAAGTCCACCGCGTCGGTCTGGCGCTGGCGCTGGTGGTCGGCGTGGTCTCGCTGGGCTTCGGGGTCCTGCGCCATGGCCGCATCGCGCCGCTGGTGATCGGCGGCGTCGGTCTCGCGCTGATGGCGACGGCGATCGTCGTTGGCCACGGGCTGGCGGAATCGATCCTGACGATTATCGGCGTTGCGCTCGTCGCCTTCGCGCACATCCGGAACCTGCACCGCGCGCATTGAAAAGTGCCGTTTTGGCGCTTTCCAAATCGATTCGGGGCGCTATCTGCGGCCCTATGGCTGCTGAACTCTCCCTCACCGTGAACGGCGAACCGCGCCGCGTGGCGCCCGGCGCGTCGATTGCCGACCTCGTTGCCGGCATTGGCCTCGATCCGAAGAAGGTCGCCGTCGAGCACAACGGCGAGATCGCCCCGCGCTCGACCCTGGCCGATGTCCCGCTGTGCGATGGCGACGTGCTGGAGATCGTCCACTTCGTCGGCGGCGGCTGAACGCGTCCGCGCCCACATTTCCAAAATACCCGTTCCCCGAAAGGATGCGAACCTTGACCGATACTGCTGATACCTGGACCGTCGCTGGCCGTACCTTCCGTTCGCGCCTGATCGTGGGCACCGGCAAGTACAAGGATTTCGAGCAGAACGCGGCCGCGGTTGCGGCCTCGGGCGCGGAAATCGTCACTGTTGCGGTGCGCCGGGTCAATGTCTCGGACCCCAAGGCGCCGATGTTGACCGACTACATCGATCCACAGAAGATCACCTACCTGCCCAATACCGCCGGTTGCTTCACGGCCGACGACGCCATCCGCACCCTGCGCCTGGCGCGCGAAGCGGGCGGCTGGGATCTGGTGAAGCTGGAAGTGCTGGGCGAGGCGCGCACGCTCTATCCCGACATGCGTGAAACCCTGAAGGCCACGGAAATCCTCGCGAACGAGGGCTTCCTGCCGATGGTTTACTGCGTGGACGATCCGATTGCCGCAAAGCAGCTTGAGGAAGCCGGTGCCGTGGCGGTCATGCCGCTCGGCGCGCCGATCGGTTCGGGCCTCGGCATCCAGAACAAGGTCACGGTTCGCCTGATCGTGGAAGGGGCCAAGGTCCCGGTGCTTGTCGACGCGGGCGTCGGTACGGCCTCCGAAGCCGCCGTGGCGATGGAACTGGGCTGCGACGGCGTGCTGATGAACACCGCCATCGCCGAAGCGCGCGACCCGATCCGCATGGCCCGCGCGATGAAGCTGGCGGTCGAGGCCGGTCGCGACGCCTACCTCGCCGGACGTATGGCGCAGCGCCGCTACGCCGATCCGTCCAGCCCGCTCGCCGGACTCATCTGAAATTTTGCAGACCGCGATTTTTCCGGATCGGTCTTCTCCTCACCGGGGGAAGGCCGATTTCCTCGAAAAAGTGTGGGAATCGGTATCTTTCAAACTGTCCCGAATTGAAATCCTGCATGAATCTTGCCGGAATTAGGGGGGACAAACCTTTGCGCAGTTAAGGCTGTAGCAACCCATGTGGCAGAAATTGGTTTTAGTGACAGGGAGGATAGTCCTTCCGTGTCACGAGGATCAGGACCATGACTCACACGGGAAAGGCCACCATCACCATCAGCGAACTGCGGGAGTTCGCCAGCTTCACGCCCTGCGAGCAGCGCTACATCCGCCGCAGCCTCGACGTGGGGCTGGGCCGACAGGATGCTCTGGGTCTCTGGGCGCGTGACGGCGCCGAGGCCACCTCGATCCGAAAGCAGTACGAGGCCTATGCCGACCTCGCCGCCCTGCGCGACATGCGGCCCGACGAATTTGGCTTCGACGATATCACCGTGTTCATGGGCAAGCTCGTCCACGTCGCCGCCTTCGATCTGGCGCAGGACCGCATCGAATCGTTCTCGGCCTTCCGCTTCCTCTACGAGCGCCTGCTGGGCGGCTGGGCACGGCCCTGGCTGCCCGGCGCGTTCTGCGGCGCCTCGGCATTGCCGCAGATTCGGCCGGAGCGGCGCAAGATCCTGCTCCATTCGATCAGCGAAGCGGCAGCCACCGCTTCGGGCTGGTCGGAGCGCGAGCCGAGCTTCTATCCGGAATGGATCGAAAAGGAAGTCGCCTGACTTGTGACGCGATCTGGAGTTCGGGCCGGAGTCTCGGCTCCGGATCGCCCCTCAGCTTTCGCTGCCCCATTGCTGGGTCTGCGGATCGC
Organism: Novosphingobium sp.; assembly: GCA_017745295.1. GTDB lineage: Bacteria > Pseudomonadota > Alphaproteobacteria > Sphingomonadales > Sphingomonadaceae > Novosphingobium. The sequence goes on along the minus strand of JAGHZR010000018.1, from coordinate 54,815 downwards.
CCAAGGTGACGAGTCGCCGCAGCGACGCGCGGGCAAGACGCTCGGTCTCGACTTTGCGGCGCGCGGCGGCAAGCTGGCGCAGCGGGGCAGGGCGTAGGATTTCCGCATCGTAGCCGTCGGCGACGATCACGCCGCACTGCTCGGGCAGGAACGGCTCGGTTTCCAGCGGCGCGCGGTCCAGCGAGGGCGGCAGGCCCCAGTAGAATCGGTCGCAATAGTCGAGATAGTCCGGCCACTTGCCGTCGCCTAGCAGGTCTGCCCGCGAAACCTTGATCTCGACGATGATGACGTGGCCCTTGGAATCGATGCCCATGAGGTCCGCCCGCCGCCCGCAGCGCAGCGGCATTTCCGGCAGGCACCAGATGTCGTTGCGGGCAAAGAGCCGCCCGATTCCCCGCGCGACGTCAGCGGCGACGAAGGAAGTCAGCGGCGATGAGAGAGGGGAATCAGCTTCGGCCATGGCGGTATCATAAGAACATAGAGGGAACTTTCAAGCCGCGGATGGGATGGGTTGGTTCGCCTTGATGATATTCCGACGAAGGTTTTCCCAAGCCTATGATGCGATGGATGGATTTGGCGCTGGCAACGCCGCTCATGCTCTGCTAGTCGCCCCAGCACTGCACCCGTAGCTCAGCTGGATAGAGCGCTGCCCTCCGAAGGCAGAGGCCACAGGTTCGAATCCTGTCGGGTGCACCATCCTCTCCCATGATTGAAGTTCTCCAAGGCTTGTCGGCTCAATGGAAGTCGCGCGAGCGGGGGAGTATCCGCACGTTTCGCGGGTGCTGGGGACGAACAACCTCGTCTGCAGCGGAGAGCTGTGGGCGAGCATCATGGTCTTCCGAAAGGCGGCCCAGTTCCGGCGTGCGGTCGTGGATGCGCTGGGCCATGAGGTGGACGACGCCTTCGGGGCTGCGTTGCACCAGTCCCTCGACCATCATCAGCCGCGCCGCCATCACCGGGCGGCGGTAGGTCTCGAACAACCTTTCCCAGATCACCACGTTGGCGATGGCACCTTCGTCTTCCAGCGTGACGAAGATCGCCTTGCCTTCGCCCGGTCGCTGGCGGACCAGCACCACGCCGGCGACTTTCACCCGCTTTCCGGCTTTCGCTTTTGCCAGTTCGGCGCAGCTCAGCACGCCTTCCGCCGCGAAGACCGGGCGCAGGAAGTCCATCGGATGCGCTTTCAGGGAGAGGCGGGTGGTCTGGTAATCCGCTGCGACCTGTTCCGACAAAGGCATGGCGGGCAGGGCGGCGGGCGGCTCTTCGCCCAGTTCGCGGGCGCGGGCGGCGGCGAAGAGGGGGAGTTCGCCGCTGGGCGTGCGCCGCGCTTCCCAGAGACCTTCGCGCCGGTCGAGGCCGATCGAGCGCAGGGCGTCGGCATCGGCCAGCAGGTTGAGCGCGCGCTGCGGCAGGTCGGCGCGGCGAGCGAGGTCTTCGAGGTTGGTGTAGGGGCGATGCAGCTTGATCGTTTTTGCCCAGATCTTGCTGAACCCGTGGATCTGGCGCAGGCCGAGGCGCAGCGCGAGTTCGTCTTTCGTGTTTCGCTCCAGGGTGCAGTCCCATTCGCTGTGGTTCGCGTCGGCGGGGCGCACGTCCACACCGTGCTCCTGTGCGCAGCGGACGATCTGGGCCGGGGCATAGAAGCCCATGGGCTGAGAATTGAGCAGGGCGGCAGCGAAGACCGCCGGGTAGTGGTGCTTGATATAGGCCGAGACCCAGACCAACCGCGCGAAAGCGAGGGCGTGGCTTTCCGGGAAGCCGTAGCTGCCGAAGCCTTTTATCTGCTGGAAGCAGCGTTCGGCAAAGTCCTTCTTGTAGCCGCGCGCGACCATGCCGCCGACCATCTTGCTGTGGAGCGAGCCGATCGTGCCGACGTTGCGGAAAGTCGCCATGGCGCGGCGGAGCTGGTTTGCTTCGGCATCGGAGAAGTTCGCGGCGGTGATCGCCAGCCTCATCGCCTGTTCCTGAAACAGCGGGACGCCCTTGGTCTCGCCGAGTACTTCCTTCAACTCGTCGGGATCGTGCGGAGGAGCCGGAGAAGGGAACTCCGGTTCTTCGATGCCCTGCCGCCGACGCAGATAGGGATGGACCATGTCGCCCTGAATCGGACCGGGACGCACGATGGCGACCTGAATCACCAAGTCGTAGAATTTCACCGGCTTCAACCGAGGCAGCATGTTCATCTGGGCGCGGCTCTCGACCTGGAAGACGCCGATGCTGTCGCCCTTCTGAAGCATCTCGTAGACCGCTTTGACGTGGGGAGGGTTGTTCCTGTGGTCCTCCTCGTCATTCGGCACCGAGTTCAACTGGTACTGGCGGCCGATGTGAGTCTCGATCATCGCGAAGGCCTTGCCGATGCAGGTCAGCATGCCGAGCGCCAGAATATCGACTTTCATCAGGCCCAGTGTGTCGATGTCGTCCTTGTCCCACTCGATGAAAGTGCGCTCGTCCATCGCCGCGTGGTGAATCGGGACGGTCTCGTCGAGGCGGTCCTGCGTCAGCACGAAGCCGCCGACGTGCTGCGAGAGGTGGCGGGGGAACTCCAGAATCGCCTCGGTGAAGCGATTGACCCGCGCGATCGTCGGGTTGTCGGGATCAAGTCCGGCTTCGAGGCAGCGGTTGCGGTCGTATTTCGCGGCGTAGCTGCCCCAGACGGTGCTGGCGAGGCGGGCGGTCACGTCCTCGCTCAGGCCGAGCGCCTTGCCGACATCGCGGGCGGCGCTGCGCGAGCGGTAGTGGATCACCGTGGCGGCGATTCCGGCGCGATCCCGGCCGTAGCGCTTGTAGATATATTGCATCACCTCCTCGCGCCGTTCGTGCTCGAAGTCGACGTCGATGTCCGGCGGTTCCTTGCGCTCGGTGGAGATGAAGCGGGAGAACAGCAGGGTGTGCTTTACCGGATCGACGGCGGTGACGCCGAGCACGAAGCAGACCGCGGAATTGGCCGCCGATCCCCGGCCCTGGCAGAGGATGCCCTGCCCCTGCGCCCACTGGACGATATCGTGGACGGTGAGGAAGTAGGCGGCGTAGTCCTGCTTGCCGATGATCTCCAGTTCCCCAGCGAGCAGCCCGGTCAGCTTGTCGGGAATGCCTTGCGGATAGAGATCGTTCGCCCGGCTCCAGACGAGTTCGGTCAGCCAGCCTTGCGGGGTATAGCCGTAAGGGACGGGTTCGTGGGGGTAGGTATAGCTCAGGTCGTCGAGCTTGAAGGCGATGCCGGCCATGAAATCCCGGGTGGCGGCGATGGCTTCGGGGGCGGCGGCGAAGAGGCGGGCCATTTCGGCGGCGGGTTTCAGGTGCCGCTCGGCATTGGCGGCGAGGCGGCGACCGGCGGCCTGCACCGTGGTCTTTTCGCGGATCGCAGTCATGACGTCGTGGAGGGGGCGGTTCTCCGGCTTGTCGTATTGCGCGTCGTTGATGGCGATCAGTGGCACGCCGGTCATGGCTGCCTGTTCGTGCAAGGCCACGAGGCGGCGGGCATCGCGGCCCTGACGCAGCATCGTCGCGCCCAGCCAGACTTTGCCGGGGGCGGCATTCGAGAGTCGGTGCAGCACTTCGTCGGAGGCGGATGTGGCGACGATCAGTTGCATGTCCTCCAGGAATTCCAGGAGGTCGCCGAAATACAGCACGCAGTTGCCTTTGGTGGTGCGCAAGTTTCCGGTGGTGAGCAGGCGAGTGAGGCGGCCCCAGCCGTAGCGGGTGGTCGGGTAGGCGAGGATTTCCGGGGTATCGTCGGCGAAGACCAGCCGCGCGCCGACCATCAGGCGGAAATCGGGCAGGGTCTCGCCATCGGCTTCCGCCTTTTCCGCGAGCTTGCGCAGCGCGGCGAGGGCGCGGGCGACGCCGGACACGGTGTTACGGTCGGCAATGCCGATGCCGGGGTGGCCGAGTCCCATCGCCGTGATCGCCATCTCGCCCGGCGTGCTCGCGCCGCGCAGGAACGAATAGGCGGTCGTCGTCGCGAACTCGACGTAGGGAGGCAGCCCCTCGCTCATGCGAAGACGCCGTGGAGATACCAGCGCGGATCGGCCTTCTCGCTGCCGTAGAGGCCGTGGCGGAACAGCCAGAACCGGCAGCCGTTCTCGTCCTCGATCCGGTAGTAATCGCGCGTCGGGCCTGTGGCTTCGACCGTCTTCCACCAGGGATACGCGATGCGTTCGGGACCTTCCTGTCGCACGACCCGGTGCTGCCGTCCCTGCCAGCCGAACCGGCGCGGCGGGCCGTCGGGCACTTCGGCGAGGACGGTGACGGGCTGGGGAGGCTCGAACAGGAACAAGGGGCGCAGGGGCGGCTCGCCCGCTTCCGGCTGGGGCCAGGCTTCGGGGCGAGACGCGGCCGAGACGAGCCGGTCGGCATATTCCGGCAAGTGCTCGTCGCGCGGGGCGAAGCGGTGGAGGCATTCGGCGCCGAAGCGCACTTGCAGGCGGTCGAGCAGGGGGGCGAGGTCGGGCCTGCCGGACTTGTCCTCGTCCAGCCGCTCCTGCCCCTCGGACAGGTCCTCGTGCAGGGGGACGGACAGGCGCAGCAGGTCATAGCCGAAGCCCGGATCGAGCGGGTCGGCGAGCGATTCGATGCGTTCGCGGAACAGTCGGACGACATCGGCGGGGTCGCGCAGCGGCAGGCCGCTGTCGACGGCGAGCCGGGCTACATGGCCGTCGGTGCGGAACAGCGAGACTTCGTAGCGCCGCCCGCCGCGTCCGCGTGCTACAAGCAGGTCCCGCGCCTGTCCGGCCAGCCACGCGATCACGCCGAGCAGGGGCTTCACCGTGGCCATCGGCTCGGCGAAGCGCTGCTCGACCCAGATCGGGGGCAGGGTGCGGTGCGGGGTGATGCGCCGGTCCTGCTCTTCCAGCAGATGGGCGAGGGCGACCGACATCGCCTTGCCGAAGCGGGCGGCAAGGGGCGCGCGGGGGCGGTCGGCGAGCTGGCCTATCGTGCGCAGCCCGGCGCGTTTCAGGGCGAGATGGGCGTCCTCTCCGAGGCCCAGCGCGGCCACCGGCAGTTCGCGCAGGGATCGCTTGCCGAAGCGGGCGAGGGCGAGGGCGGCATCCGGGGTCCCGGCGCAGGCGGCCAGCGGGTGGAAGCCGAGCCGGGACAGGCGGTGGGCGAGATCGTCCAGCACGCCGCGCTCGTCCATGGCGAGGCTGTCGAAGCAGCCAGTGAGGTCCAGCACCAGCGCGTCGTCGCCTTGCGGGGCGACCATCGGGGTATAGCGCTCGCAGGCCTCCACCAGCCGCAGCAGCAGGGCGCGGTCGGCTTCGGGGCGATGCTCCAGTGCGGCGAGATCGGGTTCCTGCGCGCGGGCGTCGGCCAGCATCATGCCTGCCGTGAGGCCGAGCTTCAGCGCGGCGGGGGACAGCGCCATGATGCGCTGCGCCCCGCGCTGCTTGGCGATGAGGGCGAAGGCCGCGTCAGGCGGCGCTGCGCCTTCCCGCATCGCCCGTTCGGACGGCAGGAAGGGCAGGACGACCGCGAGATAGCGGCGCGCGGAACATGCCTTGCTCACGATCCCATTCCAGTTGCAGGTTGAGTCCTTCCCGCCCGCCGCGCTGGCGCAGCAGTGTCACGTCGAACACCGGCCCTCCCGGTGCATCGGCGGGCAGGGGCACCGAGGGGGCGCTGGCGACCTGCCAGCGGCTATGGGCGGCGCTGGGGGCGGGATCGGCGCCGCTGCGCACGATCAGGACCATGGTGCGGCTTTGCTCCGCCGCCAGCGCGAGGCGGCGCGACGCGGTCAGGTCGAAGGCGGGGGCGCGGCCGTCCACTTCCAGGACCACCGTGGCTGCGCTGCCGTGCCGCACGCAGTCTACCCCCGCGCGCAGCAGGCTCTGGAGGTCGGGCAAACGCATCAGCACGATCGCGGCGGGATCGATGCCGAGTTCGGCCAGGCCGGGCGCGTAAGGGCGCTGCCGGGCCTGCTTGCCCTTGGCGAGTCTCAGCCAGAGCAGGGGCTCCCCCGGCTGGCGTGCCTGTACCCCGCAAAGCAGGGCGAGAGCGACGGGAGGGGCCAGTGCGGCGCTGCCGTCCTGTCCTTGTGCTGCGTAGAATTCATGCACGCCGTCCTGCTGCAAAGGTGCGTCCGGCCAGCCCTCCGGAGAGGTCTGCACAAGGCTTGCAGCCCTTTTGAAGCGACTCGAATCGAACATATGTTCCTTTTATGTTCTATTCCTGTCCGGTGCAATCGGACTCCGTTCCCGTTCAGGATGCGCATGGGGAAAAGGTTTCGGGCATCGCTCGCCAAGTCAGCCTCCGGCAATCGGCCTAGGGTCCGGCGCATAGCTACAGACCCAGAAGAAGGACTCACGAAGCATGGCCAGTTCCGCTCCCGCGCCGCTGGAGGCCGTCCCGCCTGTCACCACCGCCGCCGCCTGGCGGGGCGACCGGCTGGCCGGAACCGACGAGTGGATCTACCTGCTTTCCGAGGCACAGGTCTTCGAGCTGGAAACGCTCGGCGCCCGTTTCCTCGCCGAGAATCCGGACTTGCGCACCGTCACTGCCGAGGAATATCCGCTGGTCGCCTGCGCCGATGCGGTGAAATCCTGGGGCGAGGATGTCGATTATGGGCGCGGTTTCGTGCTGGTGCGCGGCCTGCGTACGCAGCTCTATTCGGATCCGCTGTCCAACGCGATCTACTATATCCTCGGCCTGCACATGGGCGATCCGATCCGCCAGAACGAGATGGGCGACTTGATCGACCACGTCTACGCCACCAGCGACAAGACCATGGACGATCCCACCGCGCTCTCCTCCAAGGTGCGCGACAAGCTGGTCTATCACTCGGACAGCTCGGATATCGTCGCGCTCATGTGCCTGCGTCCGGCCAAGGAGGGGGGGCTGTCCTGCCTCGTCTCCGGCGCGGAGATCTACAACGAGATCCTGCGCCGCCGCCCCGATCTGGCGCCGCTGCTGCTGGAACCGTTCCACTGGGACTGGCGCCGTCAGGACCACAATGCGCCTGCGGATACTTATACCTCGCCGATCGTCAGCCTCGTGGACGGGGTATTCTCGATGTACGCGGGCTCGCTCTACATCCTCACCGCGCAGGAATACGAGGGCGTGCCCCGGCTGTCTCCGGAGCAGATCGAGGTGCTCGAACTCTTCGACACGATCACCTACGAGGAGGGCATGGCCATCGCGATGGATTTCCGCCCCGGCGACATCCAGTGGCTGTCGAACTACGCCGCGCTCCATGCCCGCACCACGTTCTGGGACTGGCCGGAGCCGCAGCGCAAGCGTCACCTTCTGCGCCTCTGGCTGAGCCGCGATGCCGGGCGCCCGGTGGTGGACGGCTTCGGCAAGAACGGCGTGGTGCAGGTTCGTCAGGCCCCGCGCGACGGGCAGGCCGAGCATCCTGACGCGCACTTCGATGTGTTCTCGGTCTCGGTGCCGCGTTTGATGGGGTGAGACGGTGAACGGAGGGCGGCCTTGGTGTTAAAGCGCTACGGAAGACCTTCAAACAGACGTCATCCTGAACTTGTTTCAGGATCCATTCCTCCCAACAACCGGTGGTGTCGGCGGCGAGATGGATCCTGAAACAAGTTCAGGATGACGTGGTGGGCGGGGCTGAGGAGGCTCTGGAAGGACACAAAAAAGGGCCGGGAGTTTCCTCCCGGCCCTTTTTGTATTCGGAAAGCCGCCGATCAGCTCAGCGCGATATCCGGTGCGTCTTCCTGCTTCATGCCGACGAGGTGGTAGCCCGAATCGACATGGTGGACTTCGCCGGTCACGCCTGCGGACAGGTCTGACAGGAAGTAGAGCGCCGAGCCGCCCACGTCCTCGATCGTGGTGTTGCGGCGCAGCGGCGAGTTCAGCTCGTTCCACTTGAGGATATAGCGGAAATCGCCGATCCCGCTGGCGGCCAGGGTCTTCACCGGACCTGCCGAGATCGCGTTCACCCGGATGTTCTGCGGGCCGAGATCGTTGGCGAGGTACTTCACCGAGGTTTCCAGCGCTGCCTTGGCCACGCCCATGACGTTGTAGTGCGGCACGACCTTCTCGGCGCCGTAATAGGTCAGCGTCAGGATCGAGCCGCCTTCGCGCATCATCGGCTCGGCGCGCTTGGTGACGGCGACGAGGCTGTAGGCCGAAATGTTCATCGTCATCAGGAAGTTGTCGAGGCTGGTATCGACATACTTGCCGCGCAGTTCGTTCTTGTCCGAGAAGCCGATGGCGTGGACGACGAAGTCGATCGTCTCCCAGCGCGCCTTCAGCGTCTCGAACGCGGCATCGAGCGCCGCCATGTCCGAAACGTCGCAATCGATGAGGAAATCGCTGCCGAGGCTTTCCGCCAGCGGCTTCACGCGCTTGGCCAGCGCATCGCCCTGATAGGAGAAGGCCAGCTCGGCGCCCTGTTCGTGCAGCTTCTTCGCGATGCCCCAGGCCAGGGACTTGTCATTGGCAAGGCCCATGATCAGGCCGCGTTTACCCTGCATCAGACCGGTCATTCGTGTTCTTCCTGTACTTCGTTGTTCTGTGCAGCGGCGCTGCTTTTCCCGCCTGAGCCCCCGGCAAGCATCGCCTGCTCCTCGGGACTGACGGTAAGGGCGGCGTTGAGTTCCGCGCCCGCGACCATCCCTAGTCCGACAAGCCAGAAAAAGAAAAGCGCGATCATCACTCCGGCGAGACTTCCGTACGTCAAATCGTAAGCGATGAAATTGCGCAACACTTTCGGCAGCAGCCAGGCGGCGCCCAGCCACCAGGTCGCGACGAACAGCGGGCCGGGCCATTTGGGATAGGGTCTTGCCTGATAACGGCTTGGCGTCAAAAGGAAAAACAATGCGTAGAGCGAGGCGAACAAGGTGCCCGCCGTGACCGCGCGGGATATGCCGATCTGGTAATTGAACGCCTTGAGTGCCGGAAACAGCGTCAGCAGCACGTCCTCGATCAGCGAAATCAGCACTTGCGACGACAGCGAAAGCAACAGCAGCAGCACCGATCCGAAGATCAATCCGCTCGATGCCAAGCGGTTTCGCCAGAATTTCAGGCTCTTGGTGGTGCCGTAGGCGCGGTGGAGGATGTCGCGGATGGTTTCGATCAGGCTGGTCGCGGTCCATAGGCCGAGCACGCCGCCGATCCACAGCAACCAGCCGTGCCGCGCCGCCACGGCATCGCGGGCGACCGGGGCAAGCGCGTCCTCGACGCGCGGCGGCAGCGCATTGAGCACTGCGTCGATCGCGCTTTCCAGCTGCCCCTGCTCGCCCAGCGCCGAATAGATCGCTGCCAGGGCGATGAAGAACGGGAACAGCGCGACGATCGTCATGTAGGCGAAGTTGCCGGCGTGGATGAAGCCGTCTTCCCAGGTCCCGGCGAGGACGCGCTTGATCACGAGATAGGCGCGGCTAGAGGGATCGGGCCGGGGGAAGCGGTCCTGCATCTCCTGCCAGCGCAAGGCCGCGCGGCGCCGGTCCTCGGGCGTTATCGCGGCGGGTGTTTCTGGCGGCGGAGCGGCTTTCACCGGGCCGAGATAGACGCTGCGGGCAGGATGTTCAAATTTCGCAGGAATTCCGGAAGGGCGAAACGGAAAACCATTCACGCCCCTCCTGTCAGATTCCCAGCTTGGCGCGCACGTCGCGCGAATCCTTCCAGCCTTCCAGCCGCTTGGCGAGGTCGGCATCGCCCTCGGGCAGTACGATCTGGAGGCTGATCAGCAGGTCGCCGCGCGTGCCGTCCTTGCGGGTCATGCCGCGCCCCTTGAGGCGCAGCACCTTGCCCGAACTGGCCCCGGCGGGAACCGAGAGCATCACCGCGCCCGCCGCCGTGGGCGCCTTGACCTTGCCGCCGTTCAGGGCTTCGTCGAGAGTGATCGGCAGGTCCACGCGCAAGTCGTCGCCGTCCTGGCGGAAGAAGGCATGGGGCTGGATCTGGATGGTGACGATGGCATCGCCGGCGCCGCCGGGGCCAGCCTCGCCCTTGCCGGCGAGGCGCATCTGGGTGCCGTCTTCCAGCCCGTTGGGCAGCTTGAGGTCGATGGTCTTGCCGTCGGACAGGGTGATGCGCTGGGGCTTCAGTTCCGCCGCGTCGGGCAGCGGGACGGAGAGGCGATAGTTCACATTGCCGCCGCGCGGTGCCGCGCGGGTGCGGGCGCCGCCACCCATGCCGCCGAATCCACCGCCGCCGCGCTGGCCGCCGCCGCCGAAGATGCCGCCGAACAGGTCTTCCAGGTCGATGCCGTCATTGCCGCCGAACCCGCCCGAGAAGCCGCGCTGGCCGCCGGGGCCGCTGCCGAACCCGGCACCGCCGAATCCGCCGCCCCCGCCGCCGAATCCGCCGAAGCCCATGGGATTGCCTTCGGCATCGATCTCGCCGCGATCGAATTTCGCTCGCTTGTCCTTGTCGGAAAGCAGGTCGTAGGCGCCGGTCACTTCGGAGAAGCGATCCGCGGCCTTGGGGTTGTCCTTGTTGGTATCGGGATGAAGTTCCTTCGCCAGCTTGCGATAGGCGGACTTGATGTCCTTCTCGCTCGCCGTGCGCGATACGCCAAGGGTGGAATAGGGGTCTGCTGCCATGGCTCCCTAGCTAGGTGCGGACGCGCCTTACGGCAAGCGGTGCTTTTCTCCTTCGGGCAGCCCGTCTATGCACCGGCCATGTGCCCGCAAGGCATCGGAATTTCCGGTGCGTAGCATCAGGGCATGACCCTATGAATCTCATGCAAAGTTCGTCAGGAAGCGCAGATGGAAGCTGAACAGGCCCGCGAAGTCATCCCCCACGGCGATCCGTTCGCCCTGTTCAAGGCCTGGTACGACGAGGCGCGCGAGACCGAACCTAACGATTCGAACGCCATGGCGCTCGCCACCGCGACGCCGGACGGGCTGCCCTCGGTGCGCATGGTCCTGCTCAAGGACTTTGGGCCGGAAGGCTTCGTGTTCTACACCAATGGCCATAGCCGCAAGGGGCAGGAGATCGCCGCCAATCCCCACGTCGCCCTGCTGTTCCACTGGAAGAGCCTGCGCCGCCAGATCCGCATCGAGGGCAAGCTGACGCCGGTGACCGCCGAGGAAGCCGACGCCTATTTCCACTCGCGCGCCCGCGATTCGCAGCTGGGCGCGGTGGCCTCCGACCAGTCCGCCCCGCTCGACAGCCGCGAGACTTTCCTGTCGCGCTACGAGGACGTTCGCGCCCGCTTCGGCGAGGGCGAGATCGAGCGTCCCGCGCACTGGACCGGCTACCGCGTGGTGCCCGCCGCCATCGAGTTCTGGCAGGACCGGCCCTATCGCCTCCACGAGCGCCGCCGCTTCGTGCGCCATGACGATGCCCCCGGCGGCTGGGTCAGCTCGCTGCTCTATCCCTGAGGCCGCCCTTGCACGAACACGCCCATCTCACCCGCAGCGCCGCTTTCGCCAGTATCGGCGTGGCGGTGCTGCTGCTCGGCCTGAAGGGCTGGGCGGCCTGGTCCACCGGATCGACGGCGATGCTCGGCAGCCTGGCCGACACCACGCTCGATCTCGTTGCCAGCATCGCCACCCTGCTCGGCGTCTGGATCGCCGCGCAGCCGGCGGACGACAAGCACCGCTTCGGTCACGGCAAGGCCGAGGCGATCGCGGCGATGTTCCAGATCGTGCTGATCTCGATCTCGGCGCTGGCCATCGCCAGCCGTGCGGTGGAGGAATTCCTCGCCGAAAGCCGGGTGGAGAGTGCCGAGAGCGGCATTGCCGTGTCGGCCGTGGCGATCGTGGTGACTCTGGCGCTGGTCGCCTGGCAGCGCCATGTCATCCGCAAGACCGGCAGCATCGCCATCCAGACCGACAGCGTTCATTACCAGTCGGACCTCCTGCTCAACGTGGCGGTGATCGCGGCGCTGGTGCTGGACCAATATGCCGGGCTGAAGGGCGCGGACCCGCTGTTCGGCCTCGGCATCGCCGCCTGGCTGGGCTGGGGCGCCTGGAATGCCTCGCAGGACGTGCTCGACCAGTTGATGGACCACGAGTGGCCGGAGGAGAAGAAGGACCGCTTCCTCCAGGTACTCGCGCGCCATCCCGACATTACCGGCGTCCACGACATGCGCACCCGCACCTCGGGCAATCGCGACTTCGTGCAGTTTCACGTCTGGGTCGATCCCGAGATGACCGTGCGCGAGGCCCACCGGGTGATGGACGAACTGGAGCACCGGCTCGCGACGGAGTTTCCCGATACCGAAATCCTGATTCACCCCGATCCCGAAGGGCTGGTCGACGAGGCCGGCGCGGCGGGGCTGGATGTGCTGCCGCCGATCCGGGTCTCGCTGGATTGAGACCCTCTGGCCATAAGGCCCATACCGGAGCATAACCCCCGAGATGTCCTCGATTTCCGGTCCCGGTCTGTGGGCGCTCTGCGTTTCTGCCGTCACGATGACGGCGATCGTCGGCCTGCGCTATCTCGGCACCTCGGGACTCTTCGCGTGGATCACCGCGCGGGCGAGGCCGGGGCTGTACAAAGGCATGGACCGCCAGATTCGCGGCGAGATCGGCTGGTCGCTGGCATCCTCGGCGATCTACGGCATTCCGGCGGGCGTGGTCGCCTGGGGCTGGCAGGCGCATGGCTGGACGCTGATCTACAGCGATCCGATGGCATGGCCGCTATGGTGGATGCCGGTCTCGCTGTTCCTCTACCTGTTCCTGCACGATACCTGGTTCTACTGGACCCACCGCTGGATGCACCGCCCCCGCGTGTTCCGCCTGATGCATGCGGTCCACCACGCCAGCCGCCCACCCACGGCCTGGGCGGCGATGAGCTTTCACCCGCTCGAAGCGGTGACCGGCGCCGTCGTCGTGCCGGCGCTGGTGTTCCTCGTGCCGATCCATGTCGGCGTGCTGGGGCTGGTCCTGACCATCATGACGGTCATGGGAATCGCCAATCACATGGGCTGGGAGATGTTTCCCACCCGCCTCGTCCACTCGCGTCTGGGGCATTGGCTGATTACCGCCAGCCACCATCACCGCCATCATGAGCTATACCGATGCAACTACGGCCTCTACTTCCGGTTCTGGGATCATCTCTGCGGCACCGACCGGGGCGTTTCGGCGCCCTGACCTTGCTGCTTGCCGCGCCGCTGACACTGGGCGCGACCGGGCCGCAGTCGGACGTGATCGCCTCCATCACCGGCCTGCGCTCGCAGAAGGGGCAGATCCTCGCCTGTCTCACCACCGACGCGCGGACATTTCCGAACTGCGACAAGGACCCGCAGGCGCGCAAGCTGACGGTTCCGGTCAGCGGTGAGATAAGGCTCGATTTCGGGCGGGTCCCGGAAGGACGCTACGCCATCTCGCTGATTCACGACGAGAACGGCAACGGCAAGCTCGACACCGCCCTGATGATTCCCCGCGAGGGCTTCGGCTTCTCCCGCGATGCGCCGGTGCGGATGGGGCCGCCGCGCTTCGACAAGGCCGCCTTCGACGTCGGCGCCGAAAACACCCGCATGACGATCCGGATGCGCTATCTGCTGTGACCGGAAGTAGCCGGGCTTAAATATTATTTCACCCTGCGTCGTCACAAGCGGACGACGATTAGCGGGGATGGCGATCAGCGGTGATAGCGATGGACAGGGTGGGCGGCGACATTACCGACAGGCACGGCGCGGGCTTGCAGTCCCCGGCGGATGGCGCAAATCCCGCAGCCGGGGCGGAGCGCCGCATGCAGGTGCGCGCCTACAATTTCTGGGCGAGCCTGCTGGGCGACCGGGCCTTCCCCGATGCCGCCGATCTCGATCCCGCCAGCCTGCCCGATTTCGGCCCACACGGCGTGCTGCTCGACTTCTCGGGCGGGGTGGAGAACCCGGCGATCGTCTGGCTCGGCGCGGCGCTGGCCGAGGAATGCGGCGCGGCGGGAGCGATCCACCGGCTGGACGACGTGCCCAGCCGCTCGCTGCTGTCGCGCATCACCGACCACTATATGCAGATCCTGGCGAATCAGGCCCCGGTCGGGTTCGAGGCGGAATTCGTGAACCGGCACGGCGCGACGATTCTCTATCGCGGCATCCTGCTGCCCTTCTCGCGCGATCAGGTGGCGATCGATTGCATCTACGGAGTCATCAACTGGAAGGAGCAGGGCGCCTCTGCCGCCACCGAGCCGGTTTCGCAGGACGATCCCGCTCCGCTCGACCGTCCTCTGCTGCCGCGCGAATCCGCGCTGCTCACCGAATGGGCGGATGGCCCGGCCGACGGCCTGCCCGCAACCGCAGAGGCCCTGCGTGCGCTGCCGCCCCGCAATCCGGACGAGCTTGGCCGCTCGGGCGAATTCACCGTGCTGGTCGCGCGGCGCAACGAGGCGGGCGAACTGGTATTGCTGGGCGAAGTGGCGGACGACGAAGCCCTGCTCGACCGCGCGGCGCGGCGCCTGCTGGCCTGAGCTTGAGCGAGCACTCTTGCCAGAGAATGCGCCGCCGCTAGGCTGGCAAGCCTTCTGCAACCCGGTTGTCTTCAGCGCCGGTTCAGGCCCGGAGGCCCCAAGAAAGAGCATGCCTTTCGCGCGAATTGCCGCACTTTTCCTGAGCATCCTGGCGCTGCTCGGCTGGTCCGCCGCACCGGCCAGCGCGCAGTCGATCCTGCGCGATGCCGAGACTGAGGCCCTGCTCAAGGACATGGCCAAGCCGCTGATCACGGCGGCGGGCCTCAATCCCAATCACGTCGATATCGTCCTGATCAACGACTCTTCGGTCAATGCCTTCGTGGCGGGCGGGCAGGCGGTCTACGTCAACAGCGGCCTCATCAACCAGGCCGATACCGCTGCCGAAGTGCAGGGCGTGATCGCGCACGAACTGGGTCACGTCACCGGCGGCCATGCCGTTCTGAATCAGGGCGCGCAGCCGGCCACCAACATCTCGATCCTCTCGCTGCTGCTTGGCGCTGCTGCCGCCGCTGCGGGCGGGGGAGAGGCGGCGCTGGGCGTTATCATGGCCGGGCAGCAGGCCGCCATGGGCAAGTACCTGGCCTATAACCGCTCGCAGGAGGCCTCCGCCGACGCTGCCGGTGCCCAGTACCTTTCCACGGCCGGAATCAGCGGTCGCGGTTCGGTGGAGTTCTTCAAGAAGCTCCAGAACCTCGAATTCCGCTACGGCTACCGGCCGCAGAGCGGGGACGAGTTCTATTCCACCCACCCGCTGACCGGCGACCGCATCCAGACGCTTCAGGACGTCTACGAGAAGGACCCGGCCTGGACCCGGCCGGACGATCCGAAGATCCAGCAGCGCTTCGTGCGGATCAAGGCCAAGCTGTTCGGCTATCTGGCCGAGCCGCGCGACGTGTTGCGGGTCTATCCCGAGACCGACAATTCGGTGCCCGCCCACTATGCCCGCGCCTATGCCTATCACCGCCAGTCGCAGCTGGACCGCGCGCGGGCCGAGACCGAGGCCCTGCTGATGGTCGATGCGAACGACCCCTATTTCCTCGAACTCAAGGGCCAGATCCTGCTGGAGGCGGGGCAGGCGGCGGAAGCGCTGGTGCCGCTGCGCAAGGCGACCGAACTGACCGGCTACCAGCCGCTGATCGCCACGCTGTTCGGCCACGCCCTGATCGCCACCGAGGACCCCACCCATTTCGCCGAGGCGCAGACGGTGCTGAAGAACGCGGTCGCCCGCGACCGGGAGAATCCCTTCGCCTGGTATCAGCTCGGCACGATCTACGCCGCCAATGGCGATATGCCCCGCGCGCGTCTGGCCAGCGCCGAGCAGCAGTCGCTGACCGGCCAGATGGACGCCGCGCTGCGCAGCGCGCATGCCGCCGAAGCGGGGCTGCCGAGCAACTCGCCCGACTGGCTGCGGGCACAGGATATCGAGATGCAGGCGCGCGCCGCGCTGGAACGCAAGAAGCGCTGAACGCCAGCGGCTATGGCCGCCGGTCCCCTGCTCGGCTAAGGGCGGGATTCACACACTACGGGATTTTCGACGACGATGGGTAATGGCACGAAGTTCGCAGTGATCGCCGGTTGCGTCGCTCTGGTCGGCGTGGGCGGCTGGTTCGGCGGCCGCGTCGCGGTCGAGAAGGTCGTGCACGATTACATCCTCGAACATCCCGAGATCCTGCCCCAGGCGATGGACAACCTCCAGCGCAAGCAGGCCAGCCAGCAGCTTTCCGGCGTGCGCCAGAACGTGGAGACGCCGTTCCCCGGCGCGGTGCTGGGCAATCCGAACGGCAAGGTCACGCTGGTCGAATTCAGCGACTATGCCTGCGGCTATTGCCGCCGCAGCCTGCCGGACGTGGCGCAGCTGCTGAAGAGCAACCCGGACCTCCGCATCGTCGTGCGCGAATTGCCGATCATCGGCCCGGAAAGTCCCGCCGCCGCCAAGATGGCGCTGGCCGCTGCCGAGCAGGGCAAGTTCCCGCAGTTCCACGACGCGATGTTCGCCATGGGCCAGGTCGATGGCCAGAGCATCGATGCCGCCGCGCAGAAGGCCGGTCTCGACATGGAGCGTGCCCGCAAGGTCGCGGCAGGGCCGGCGGTGGAGCAGGAACTGTCGCGCAATCTGGAAATCGCCGGAAGGCTCGGATTCGGCGGTACGCCGAGTTGGGTGGCGGGCGAAAGGCTGATTTCGGGCGCAGTCGGCGTCGATCAGCTGTCGCAGGCCATCGCCGAAGCGAGAGACGGCGACAAAAAGAGCTGATGGCAACGGAGGCGCGCCGTTTTCGAGAGTTTCCGCTTCGGTAAGAATTCGGCTAGGAAGCGCTCATGAGCGTCCTGCCGATCCAGCCCATTCCGTTCTTTGCCAACAAGGACAAGGCCTTCTGGCGCCTTCAGTTCGTCGGTTGGAGCGGTGCGATGTTGCTTCGCACCATGTCGACGATCGCCAATGCCCAGCCCTTGTCCTCGCTGGTGCTGGTGCTGATCGCCACCGTCACCGGCTTCTCGATCTCGCTGGTGCTTTCGGTCGTCTACCGTTCGCTGATTACCAAGCGGGCGCTGATAACCTGGGGCGTGACGGCGCTGATCCTGCCTTTCGCGGTGGGGCTTCACGCCTTCATCGATGCCTGGGTGGTCTCGCTCTACCGCACGGACAGCGATTCCAGCTTCACGCAGCTGTTCCTCGGCATCTTCTATCTCGATGCGACCCTGCTGGGGGCCTGGTCGGCGCTCTATTACGCGATCAACTTCTACCTCCAGGTGGAAGAGCAGAACGACCAGATGATCCGGCTGGAGAATCAGGCGACGCAGGCCCAGCTGGCCATGCTGCGCTACCAGCTCAACCCGCACTTCCTGTTCAATACGCTGAACTCGATCTCGACGCTGGTGCTGCTCAAGCAGACCGAGCCGGCCAATGCGATGCTCAGCCGCCTGTCGTCGTTCCTGCGCTATACCCTCATCAACAAGCCCTCGGCCCGCGTGACGGTGGCGACGGAAGTGGAGACGCTGAAGCTCTACCTCGACATCGAACTGATGCGATTCGAGGAACGCCTGCGCACCACCTTCAACATCGACCCGGAAACCGAGACCTGCCTGCTGCCCTCGCTGTTGCTCCAGCCCCTGGTCGAAAACTCGATCAAATATGCCGTGACTCCGCAGGAATCCGGGGCGGAGATCACCATCGTCACGCAACTCGTCGGGCCGATGCTTCGCATCACCGTCTCGGACACCGGGCCGGGCTTGCAAAGTCCGACGACCGACAACAGGTTGTCGGGCATGACTTACGATGGAGGGGAGCCGGTCTCCACTGGCGTCGGCCTGGCAAATATCCGCGACCGTCTTTCCCAGGCCTATGGCGAGCATCACCGGTTTGAGACGATCGAGCCGATCGAAGGCGGTTTCGCCGTGCTCATCGAACTCCCCGCAGAACGCCAACCCACCCCGGAAGACATGATCGAGCAGCCGCGGCAGCCTGTTTTCGCCGCGCGATGAAACATATTTGGCCCACAAGCGTTAGCCGGGCCGGAGAACGTAACTGATGACCATTCGCACCATCCTCGTCGACGACGAGAAACTCGCCATCCAGGGCCTTCAGCTTCGTCTGGAGAAGTATCCGGATGTCGAGATCATCGATACCTGCTCGAACGGCCGCGAGGCCATCCGCAAGATCAAGACGGAAAAGCCCGATCTCGTCTTCCTCGACATCCAGATGCCCGGTTTCGACGGCTTCTCGGTGGTCAAGGGCGTGATGGAGATCGAGCCGCCGCTCTTCGTTTTCGTCACCGCCTATCAGGAACACGCCGTCCGCGCCTTCGAGGCAAACGCGGTGAACTACCTGATGAAGCCGGTGGACGAGACCAAGCTTGACGACACGCTCGCCCGCGTGCGCCAGCGCCTAGCCGAAAAGCGCTCGTCGGACGAGGCGGAAAAGCTCAAGACGGTGCTGGCCGAAGTGGCCCCCGACGCGATCGAGCACATTCCGGAAGAAAGCGATCCCAATGCGGACCGCTACGAAAAACTCATCAATATCAAGGATCGCGGCCAGATCTTCCGCATCGACGTCGATTCGATCGAGCATATCGAAGCTGCCGGCGACTACATGTGCATCCGCACCGCCGACAACTCGCTGATCCTGCGCGAGACGATGAAGGATCTCGAACGCCGCCTCGACCCGCGCGTGTTCCAGCGCGTCCACCGTTCGACCATCGTCAATCTCAACCAGGTCCGCCAGGTCAAGCCGCACACCAACGGCGAATGCTTCCTGGTGCTCGATTCGGGTGCGCAGGTTAAGGTCAGCCGCTCCTACCGCGACGTGATCGCCCGCTTCGTCCACTGATCCCTTAGACAGGCTCAGGGTGAGCGGGGCAGGGCGTAACCCCTTTCCGCTCACCCTAGCCGTTCGGCTTTAACCCACACCCGCTCAGGCTGAGCTTGTCGAAGCCCATACAGGCCCTCGACTTTGCCCACGGATCGCGCGAAAGACGCGGGCCATGAGCACATTCGCGATCCCCGGTTTCGACCTCGCCACTTTCGTCGATGTAACACTGGCCGAGGACCTCGGCGTGGGCCTGCCGGGTGGCGGCCATGACGTGACCTCCGAAAGCGTGATCGAGGCTGACGCGCGGTTCTCCGGGGTGATGGATTCGCGCGATGCGATCACCGTCGCCGGACTGCCGATCGCCGCCGCCTTCTTCCGCAAGCTCGACCCGGCGATGGAGATCGAAATCCTCGTCGAGGAAGGCGCCAGCGCCCAACCGGGCACTAAGCTCATGCGCCTCACCGGCAATGCCCGCGCCATGCTGACCGGCGAGCGCAGCGCGCTCAACACCGTCCAGCACCTCTCCGGCATCGCGACGATGACTCGCGACTATGTGGACGCCATGGCAGGGCACGCCACGCTTCTGGACACCCGCAAGACCATTCCCGGCCTGCGCCACCTCGAAAAGTACGCGACCCGCATGGGCGGTGCCCGCAACCACCGCATGGGCCTTTGGGACGCGGCGATGATCAAGGACAACCACGTCCTCGTCGCGGGCGGCGTCGGCCCGGCGGTGGCCCGCGCAAGGGCGGCGGGCGTGGCGCAGATCATTTGCGAGGTCGATCACCTCGACCAGATCGAACCGGCCATCGCCGCCGGGGCGCATCACCTGCTGCTCGACAACATGGGACCGGACAGGCTGCGCGAGGCCGTGGCGCTGGTCGCAGGCCGCGTGCCGACCGAGGCCTCGGGCGGGGTGAACCTCTCCACCATTGGCGCGATCGCCGCCTCGGGCGTGACTTACGTTTCCGTCGGCCGCCTTACCCAAAGCGCGCCCGCCGCCGATATCGGGCTGGATTTCTCGCCGCTTTAGAAGCGGTTGCGAACACGGCAGCACTCCGTCATGTTCCGTCGACCCTGTCAGGGTGGATGGGGCAATAGGGGGACATCGCCGTGCGTCCGAATTCCATCGTTCAGTTCGACCGCTTCTATCTCGGCTCTCTGGTGCTGGCGGTGATAAATTCCGCCCTTTCGATGCAGGATACGTTGTCCGATCCGAGGATCGCGAGTTCCGGTCTGGGGCTGGGCTTCTTGGTCGGCGCTCAGGTGTTCAGCTTCGCGCTGATCCTGCTGCTGTGGTTCTTCATCTCCCGCAATGCCAGCAACGTGGCGAAGTGGATCCTGACAGTGCTGACCGTCGCGGGTGTGCTCATGACGATTCCCACTCTTCCGGCGCTGGCCGGGCGCGGGCTGTTGGGCACGGGTGCCGTGGTGGTCATCACAGCGCTTCAGATCGTCGCGGTGGTGTTCCTGTTCCGCCCCGACGCCAAGGCCTGGTTCGCCCGCAAGGGCGACGTGGCAGCGGACGACGAGAGCATCTTCAGCTGACCGCCGATCACCGCTTCGCCCTGAAAAAGCCGCGCAGCATCTCCGCGGCTTCCGATTCGCCGATTCCCGAATAGACCTCGGGCTTGTGCAGACACTGGTCGTGCTCGAACACGCGTGCGCCGTGTTCGACCGCGCCGCCTTTCGGATCGGCGGCGCCGTAATAGAGCCGGGCGATTCGCGCGTGGACGATCGCGCCCGCGCACATCGCGCAAGGCTCCAGCGTGACCCATAGCTCGCACCCTTCCAGCCGTTCGTTGCCGAGAATCCGTGCGGCGGCGCGAATCGCCTCGATTTCGGCGTGGCTCGTGGGGTCGTGGCGCTCGCGCGGGCCGTTGCGGCCGGTGGCGATCACCTTTCCATCCTTCACGACGATCGCGCCGATCGGTACTTCGCCGGAATCGGCGGCTTCCCGCGCTTGCGCGAGCGCGAGTTCCATGTATTCGGGGAGGGGCCAGCGGGTCATGGCCAAGCGCTACCCCTTCAAAAAGCTGTGCGCAACTTGACCTTCCCCCCGGGAATCGCTAAGGGCGCGCCTTCCCGTTTCTACGGCCACAGAATTTTTTCGAGCGAGAGTTAGAGACATGTCCCGCATCTGCGAACTGACCGGCAAGGGCCGCCAGGTCGGCTGCAACGTCAGCCACGCCAACAACAAGACCAAGCGCGTCTTCCTTCCCAACCTTCAGAACGTCACGCTGCTGTCGGACGGTCTTGAGCGCAGCTTCAAGTTCCGCGTCTCGACCCACGGCCTGCGCTCGGTCGAGCACAACGGTGGCCTCGACAACTGGCTGCTGAAGACCTCGGATGCCAAGCTCAGCGCCCGCGCCGTCAAGGTGAAGCGCGAGCTGAAGAAGACCCAGGCCGCAGCTGCCTGATCCTTCACGCTTCCTGCGGGAAGCGTGAAAACATGGTCTCGCGAAGGGCGTGCAAGCTGGCTTGCGCGCCTTTTCGCATGTCCGGCGTAGGCGTGAATAGGCTGGGATCGGCTCTTAGTGTACGCTGCCAATACGCAATCCCGTCGCCCCCGCGAAGGCGGGGGTCCCGCTTCCTTCTCCGACCTCTCGCCGCACCGCAAGAAAAGCGGGATCCCGCCTTCGCGGGAATGACGAATAGAGTGGGGCTGGGCGTAGTTTAAGGCAGCTCGGCCGGATCGACGCTCAGCTTCCATAAGATCGTGCGCTGGAGCGGCGAATAGTTGTCGTCCGAGATCAGCCAGACCGTCACCCGTCCGTCGGAGCGCGGCGCGATGGCGATTCCCTCGAAATTGTCGATCGGCAGGTCCGAGGACAGCCGCGCGACTTCGGTGATCTTCCAGGTTCCGCCCGGACGAATCGTCCTTGGGTCGCCGATCGCGATGCGGCCGGCGAAGCGCTGGGGCATCGGCCAGATCAGCCGCCGCATCAGGATCAGCAGGCGACCGTCGGGCAATTGCGCCATGTCGGTCGGGCTGAAACCGCTGGGGGCATCCAGCGTGAAGCCTTGACCATCTGGATGCTCGGTGGGGTCGCCGCGGAACAGGGCGGCCTGATGCAGATGGTCGCTCCAGCCCAGATAGCCTTCGCGCAGCGTCACGAATCGCCCGTCATGCAGGCGGGTCAGGGCTTCGGGGCCGGAATTCACGCCCCAATCGCTCATGATGACGGGACTGGCCTTGCGCTCGATCTCGTAGTCCGGATTCATCCGGTAGATAGCGTTGCGGCCTTCCAGCCCGAGCCAGATCATGCCCTTGTCGTCCTGCGTCGCCGATTCGACGTCGCGGGCGGCCTTGTCGGCGTCCTTCGACAGCGGCAGGTCGCCCATGCGGCTTTCCGCCTGCGACTGGCCGGGTGCCTTGAACTCCAGGAAGCCGCCCGAATCGCTCAGCGCCAGCATCGTCCCGCCGGAGCGGAGCAGGAGCGCGGAGTAGGAACCGAAGGAATGGGTGCGGCTATGCGCCTGCCAGACTTCCTCCAAATGGAACGCGCCGAGGCGCGGCTTTGCGCGGGCGGCGGGCGGCAGGGGGAGCGGGCTGAAGGAAAGTTCGAAGCGCTTGAACTTCGGCTGTTGCCGCGCGTGCCCCCAAGTGAGCGGCAGCAGGGCCAGCAGGACGAGAAGGGCAATGGCGCGGCGCACAGGGGCGGGATAAGCATTCCCGCGAGGGCCGCAAGCCGGTTTCGGCGTAACTGCCCGGAATCGCCCCGATTGGTCGTTCAGTTCATCGGCCCAGTGAAGAGAATCGGGTCGAGCCGGGCCTCGTTCCACTTGATCGACCAGTGCAGGTGCGGCCCCGTGGCGCGGCCGGACATGCCGATCTTGCCGATCACCTGCCCCTGCCGGACGTGATCGCCCTGCTTCACCAGAATCTCCGAACAATGCAGGAAGGCGCTGTTCAGCCCCATGCCGTGGTCCAGCATCAGCAGGTTGCCTTCGAGCGTGAAGGGCTTTTCGGCGGCGAGGATCACCACGCCGTCGGCAGGTGCCACGAAAGGCGTGCCGCTGGTGCCGGTGGCGATGTCGAGACCCGAGTGATAGGCGCCCGGCTCCCCACGATAGATGCGCTGCGAGCCGAAGCGTCCGGAAATGCGGCCCTTGGCGGGCCAGACGAAGTGCTGGCGCCAGCCCTGCGCGTCGGTCTTCTGGGCGCGGGCGGCATTGATGCGGTCGAGTTCGGGTTTGCGAATCGCCAGGAAGGCTTCGGTTGGGCCGCCCGGCTTGCGCGGAATGTTGATGTTCTCGATCTGCCAGGCACGCGGCGAGACCGACACGGGTTGCGAGATCCTGCGGCCGTTCACCGTCGCGGTGAGCGTGGCGATCGTGCCCGCATCGCGGTCGAAGGCGGCGAACCACGAACCGTCCGGCGCGATCGGCACCGGCTGGCCGTTCAGCGCCAGCGCATTCGTGCCGGAAGGCGCCTTGCCGCGCATCCAGCCGCCCTGCGTCAGTTCGCCATTATAGGTCAGGTTTCCGGCAGCCGCGGCGACGGGCGCGGTCGATTGCGCGCCCAGCCCGGCAAGTGCCAGAACCGAGACGACGACGGCGCCGCCCAGAACCAGCGCGGGCGGCAGAACCTTGCGCGTGTTCATGCCTTCCCGGTGAGGCGCTTGGTCGCGATTTCGGCCGAGGCGTAAGGCTCCTGGAACTCGGCGCTCCAGTAGCGCAGTTCCTCCAGCGGAATCTTCTCGCCGGTAACGGCGCAGAGCACGAAATGTCCGCCGCTCAACACCCGGAATCCGTTGGGTCCGTAAGTGAGCTTGGCGGGGCGGTCGGCAGAAGACATAAGCATGGGCGAAATCCTAGCAGAGCGCGGCGGTCAAAACAAATCGCCCTGCCTTGTCTCGTCCGTCTTCGGTCGTGCCGGGCGCTTTGCGGCGCTCACCTCAGGGGTGGGTTCGGGGGCCTTGGCGACCGGGGCAGGGGCCTCGGACCCCACTGCCACCAACAGTTCGCCGTCGCGGAATTCCAGCGTCAGCAGCGCTTCCCGCGCCGCCGCCTCGCGGCTGGTGAGCGGGCGACCGTCCGGTCCCTTGGCGAGGACATAGCCGCGCTCCAGCGGGCGCTTGGGATCGAGTTGTGGCAAGACGCGGGAAACCGGGGCAAGGCCGTCGCGGGCCATGGTCCAGCGGCGGGTCAGCAGGCGCGGGATCAGGCCGGTGCGGGCCAGTCGCTCCTCGCTGCGCTCCATGCGGTGGCGCAGCAGCGGCAGCGAGAGGCGCGAGGCGGTGCGGCCAAGCTGCTCGCGCTTGGCGGCGGCTTCGTCGCGCAGGCCGCGGCGCAGGCGCTCGGAGAGGTCGTCCAGCTTCTGGGCCTTGGCGGCAAGGATGGCTTCCGGCTTGGGTAGGCGCTGGACGCGCGCTTCCAGCCGCTCGCGGCCCAGCGTGACCGGGCGAAGCGAGCAGCGGCGCTTGCGATAGGCCAGTTCGTCGAGCGTGGCGGCGAGGTCCAGCCGCACCGGCACTGCCATTTCGGCGGCGGCGGTGGGGGTGGGGGCGCGGCGGTCGGCGGCATAGTCGCAGAGCGTGGTGTCGGTCTCGTGGCCGACTGCCGAGATCACCGGGATCGACGAATCGGCCACGGCGCGCACGACGATCTCCTCGTTGAACGACCACAAGTCCTCGATCGAGCCGCCGCCGCGCGCCACGATCACCAGATCGGGGCGCGGCACCGGGCCGCCGGGCTGGATCGCGGAGAAACCGCGCACGGCATTGGCCACCTGCCCGGCAGCGCCTTCGCCCTGCACCAGCACCGGCCAGACGAGGACATGGCTGGGGAAGCGGTCGTCCAGCCGGTGGAGAATGTCGCGGATCACCGCGCCGGTCGGCGATGTGACGACGCCGATTACTTGCGGCAGGAACGGCAGCTCGCGCTTGTGCTCGGGGGCGAAGAGGCCCTCTGCGGCGAGGCGCGCGCGGAGCTTTTCGAGCAGTGCCAGCAGCGCGCCTTCGCCCGCGATCTCCATCGTCTCGATGACGATCTGGTACTTCGAGCGGCCGGGATAGGTAGTCAGCTTGCCGGTGGCGATCACTTCCACGCCGTCTTCGGGGCGGAAGGCGAGTCGCTGCGCGCCGCCGCGCCACATGACGCCGTCGATCACCGCCTTGTCATCCTTGAGCGCGCAGTAGAGGTGGCCCGATGCCGCGCGCTTCACGCCGGAAAGCTCGCCGCGCAGGCGCACGAAGCCGAAGCGGTCCTCGACGGTGCGCTTCAGAAGATTCGAAATCTCGCTGATCGAGAGCGGCGCAGCGTTGTCCCCGGCCGCTTGCTTCGCTACCAGCCCACCCGAACGACCGTCATCGAAATCGTCGTCATCGAAAGGCAAGGGCAAATGAACATCCTTCTTCTGGGCTCCGGCGGCCGCGAACATGCGCTGGCCTGGAAGCTGGCGCAATCCCCGCTTTGTGACGCGCTCTGGGCTGCCCCCGGTAATCCGGGCGTTGCCGAAGTGGCAAGCTGCATCGACCTCGATGTCACCGATCACGCTGCGGTCATCGCCTTTTGCGAGGCCAATGTCGTCGGCCTCGTGGTGATCGGGCCGGAAGCGCCGCTGGTGGATGGGCTTTCCGATTCCCTGCGCGCCGAGGGCTTCTCGGTATTCGGTCCGAGCCAGGCAGCGGCCCAGCTCGAAGGCTCGAAGGGCTTCACCAAAGACCTTTGCGAGCGTGCGGGCATCCCCACCGCCGGTTACGACCGCGTTTCCAGTGAGGCCGATGCCATGGCCGCGCTGGCGAAGTTCGGCGCGCCGGTCGTCATCAAGGCGGACGGGCTGGCGGCGGGCAAGGGCGTGACCGTTGCCATGACCATGGCCGAGGCCGAGGAAGCCGTGCGCGAGATCTTCTCGGGCCGCTTCGGAGAAGCCGGTGCCGAGGCGGTGATCGAGGAATTCATGGAAGGCGAGGAAGCCAGCTTCTTTGCGCTGACCGACGGTTCCACCATCGTCCCCTTCGCCTCGGCGCAGGACCACAAGCGGGTGGGCGACGGCGATATCGGTCCCAATACCGGCGGCATGGGCGCCTATAGCCCAGCCCCGGTGCTGACCCCCATGCTGGAAGCCGAAGTGCTGGAACGCATCATCGCCCCCACCGTGCGCCAGCTTGAGAACGAGGGCACGCCCTATTCCGGCGTGCTGTTCCTCGGCGTGATGCTGACCAGCGAAGGCCCCAAGCTGATCGAATACAACTGCCGCTTCGGCGATCCCGAGTGCCAGGTGATGATGCTGCGCCTCGAATCCGATCTGGTCGAACTGCTTCATGCCTGTGCCGATAATCGTCTGGCTGCGATCGCGCCGCCGAATTTCAGCCGCGATACCGCGCTGACCGTGGTCATGGCGGCGAACGGCTACCCCGGCACCCCCGAAAAGGGCGGCGCGATCGGCGGCATCACGGCGGCCGAGGCGAAGGGCGCCAAGGTCTTCCACGCAGGCACCACGCTGAACGACGGCGTGCTGGTCGCCAGCGGCGGGCGCGTGCTCAACGTGGCGGCGCGCGGGGCTTCGGTCACAGAGGCGCAGGCGAAGGCTTATGCCGCCGTGGATGCGCTCGATTTCCCCACCGGCTTCTGCCGCCGCGACATCGGCTGGCGCGAAGTGGCCCGTGAGAAAGCCCATGGCCAGTAAGGCGGACTCGATCCTGAAAGTCGCGCTGGCGGTGGCGGCGGTCTTCGCCGGTGCCGGCGTGGGCTTCTACTACGGCATTTTCCTGCCCGGTCAGGCATCACGGCAGGAAGCCCGCGAACTGGCGGCGCAGGAAGCCCGGCAGAAGCAGGAAGACGCCGCGGCCAAGGCGCAGCAGCGCCAGCAGGCCGAGCAGTCGCGCCGTCAAGAAGCCGCGCAGCAGGAATATCAGGACTGCCTGAACTTCGCGGAACTCTCCTACAAGCAGCGCTGGACCGCGAGCTGCCGCGCGCAGCACGATGCGGACGTGGCGGCGCTGGCCGACTGCGCCGACAACCTCTTTGCTACCGAGGACGGCTGCCGTGCCAAGGTCCCGGTCCGGCCGGAGCGCGACTGCGCTTTGCCCGGACAGATGGCGCAGAGCTATTCGGATGCGCGCGAACAGCGCAAGGCCGAGTGTCTGGCGCGCTTCCAGTCGGCCCAACCGGGTGCTCAGCCCCAAAATCTGTCGCAGCCGATGCCCGCCCAGGCACCGCCACCGCCGGATACTTACTGAGCCGCACGACGGGAATGCAAAAAGGGCCCCGTTCCTGCGAACGGGGCCCTTTTTGTTTTGCAGCGATCGGCTGGATCAGCCGACGCGCTCGGAAATCAGCGCCTTGAGGTCGGCCTCGGGGCGGGCGCCGTAGTGCGAGATGATCTCGCAGGCGCAGATCGCGCCGTACTGGAGGCACTCTTCGAGGCTCTTGCCGCGAACATGACCGAACAGGAAACCGGCGGCGAAGAGGTCGCCCGCGCCGGTGGTGTCGACGACGCGCTCGATCGGCTCGGCGCCGACTTCGGCGCGCTGGTCGCCCGAGATCGCGACCGCGCCCTCGGCGCCGCGCGTGACCACGAGGACTGGAATCTGCGGCGCGAGCTGGGCGACGCCCTTTTCGAAGTCGTCATGGCCGACGAGGGCGGCCATCTCGTGCTCGTTGCAGAACAGCACGTCGATCTTGCCGGTCTCGATCAGGTCGAGGAAGTCGGCGCGGTGACGGTCGATCACGAAGCATTCCGAAGGGGTGAAGGCGATCTTGCGACCGGCGCCGCGGGCGGCTTCGATGGCCTTGCGCATCGCCGCGCGCGGTTCCTCGGGATCCCAGAGGTAGCCTTCGAGGTAGAGCACGGCGGCATCGGCGATGGCGCTTTCGTCCAGCGCTTCGGCGGGCAGGTGCTGGGAGGCGCCGAGGAAGGTGTTCATCGTGCGCTGGCCGTCCGGCGTCACGAAGATCAGGCAGCGCGCGGTGGGGATGCCGGGGCGGGCCGCCACGTCGAAGGCGATGCCGCCCGCACGGATGTCGTGGGTGAAGACGTCGCCCAACTGGTCGTCGGCGACCTGGCCGATGAAGGCGCACTTGGCACCCAGCGCGGCAAGGCCGGCAAGGGTGTTGGCGGCGGAACCGCCCGAGATCTCGCGGGCCGGGCCCATGGCTTCGTAGAGGCTCTTGGCCTGGTCGGCGTCGATCAGCATCATGCCGCCGCGCGAGAGGCCGAGTTCCTCGATCAGGGCGTCGTTGCAGTTGGCGATCACGTCGATGATGGCGTTGCCGATGGCAATCACGTCAAAGGTGGGCGGCACGGTGGGTTCAGCCATGCGAAAAGGAGTCCTTGGATTGTCTGGAAGTTGTACCGCGCGTAGCGCGCGGACCGCCGCTTCGCAAGCGCGGCGAGAGTTGACAGCGCTCCGGGGCCGGGCGATGCGGGGCGCGATCATGACTCACGACCGTCCCGTGGCAACCGCCCTTCCGATGATTCAGCCCATCCGCCTCAGGGGCGCTCTGGCCGCTGCCGGGCTTGCCCTGCTGCTCGCAGGGTGCGCCAGCACGTCCGGCGGCGGGGTGGTGAGCACGCCGCATCCGCCCAAGCGCGGGACGCAGATTCCCAATGTTCGCCAGCCCACGCATACCGCGCGCGATCCCAGTTTTCAGGCGATTCCGGGTGCGGAAGGGGTGATCGGATCGAACGAGAGCCAGCTCGTGCGGATGTTCGGAGAGCCGCGCCTCAACGTCTGGGAGGGCGATGCGCGCAAGCTGCAGTTTACCGGCAAGGCCTGCCTGCTGGACATCTACCTCTATCCCTCGACTTCCGCGAAGGAGCCGCGCGCATCCTATATCGACGCGCGGCGGGTGTCGGACGGGCAGGATGTCGATCGCGCAGCCTGCATCGCGGCGCTGCGCAAATAAGCGATCGTCATTGCGAGCGTAGCGAAGCAATCCAGAGCGGCTCTGCGCGACTCTGGATTGCTTCGCTACGCTCGCTTAAGGCCGAAGGCACCGGCGCTTAAACGGTAAAGCTCTCGCCGCAGCCGCACGAGCCCTTGGCATTGGGGTTGGCGAAGACGAAACCGGCGGTGAAGTCGTCTTCCACCCAGTCCATGGTGCTGCCGATCAGGTAGAGCACCGAGGCACCGTCGATGTAGAACAGGCCGCCGGGGGTCTCGATCTTCTCGTCGAAGGCCTTTTCCTCGCTGACGTAGTCCACCGAATAGGCCAGCCCCGAGCAGCCCCGGCGCGGGGTGGAGAGGCGTACGCCGATGGTGCCTTCAGGCGCCTCACCCATCAGCTTGGCGATGCGCGCTTCGGCATTGGGCGTGAGGAGCACGGCAGCCGGGCGCTGGCGTGCAGGCTTGGCTTCAGTGGCGGTGGTCATAGCTTCTTTTCCCAGAACAGCGCCGTTCCCACCTGCGGGTCCAGCGCGTAATCGCCGTAGCCGAGCGCGGCGTAGAGGCCCTTGGCCGTGTCGTTGCCGCTCAGCACTTCGAGAGTGATCTTGCAGGCGCCGCGCGTGCGGGCCTCTGCCTCTACCGCCAGCATCAGCGACCGGCCCACGCCTTTGCCGCGTGCCTCAGGCAGCACGGCCATGTCGTGGATGTTCACCAGCGGACGCGCGGCGAACGTCGAGAATCCGGTGATGCAGTTGGCCAGACCCAGCGCCTCGTCACCAGCGAAGGCCAGTAGCGAGAAAGCGCCGGAGTGCGCGGCAAGGCCCGGCACCAGCCGCTCGCGCACATCGTCCGACAACGGCTTGCCCCCACCCATCGGATCGCGCGCATAGCTGTCGAGCAGCGCGACCACGCGCGCGGCATCGGCCGCGTCGGTATAGTCGGCAAGACGCACGATAAGGGTGGGGGCAAGCGTCGCCATCAGAGCATGCCCAGTTCGAGCTTCGCCTCGTCGGACATCTTGGCCATGTCCCACGGCGGATCCCAGACGAGATTGACCTCGGCATCGCGCACGCCGGGCACGGCGGCCACGCGCATCTCGACTTCGCCGGGCATCGATTCCGCGACCGGGCAATGCGGTGTGGTCAGCGTCATCGTCACCGCGACCGAAGCCTCGGGCGAGACTTCGACGCCGTAGATCAGGCCGAGGTCGTAGATGTTCACCGGGATCTCGGGATCGAAGATTTCCTTCAGCGCGTCGATCACGCCGTCGTAGATCGCGCCGCCGGGCTGGCCGGGGTCGATGCCCTGCGGCTTTTCGGCAAGAAATCCGTCCAGATAGTCGCGCTTGCGCTCAGCCGGGGGAACCGGCACGTCTTCCACCCGCGCGCGGGGCGCGGGCGTTACCGAATCGACTTCCTCGACCGTGAATGTGGGCTTCTCGTCACTCATCCAAAAATTCTCCGGGTGCGCTCGATACCCTTCATGAGCGCCTCGATATCGCTGTCATCGCTATAGATGCCGAAGCTGGCACGGGCCGTGGCGGGAACGCCAAGGTGGTCCATCAGCGGCTGTGCACAGTGGTGGCCGGCACGGATCGCGACGCCCTCTTCATCCAATATGGTGCCGAGGTCGTGCGGATGCACCCCGTCCATCGCGAAAGAAACGATGCCGACCGAATCCGCCGGGCCGAACAGGGTGATGTCGTTGCGCTTGCCCAGCTCGGCGCGCAGCCGGGCGGCCAGATCGCGTTCGTGGCGCTCGGCGCGGTCGAGGCCCTGCGCGGTCAGCCAGTCGATGGCGGCGGCAAGGCCAAGGGCCTCGACGATCATCGGCGTGCCTGCCTCGAAGCGCTGCGGCGCCGGGGCGTAAGTCGTCTTCTCGAAGGTGACGCGGTCGATCATCGACCCGCCGCCCTGCCACGGGGGCATGGCATCGAGCAGCGCCTTCCTCGCCCAGAGCGCGCCGATCCCGGTGGGGCCGTAGAGCTTGTGCGCGGAAAAGACGTAGAAATCACAGTCCATCGCCGCCACGTCGAGGGCGATGCGCGGCGCCGCCTGGCAGCCGTCGATCAGCAGCTTCGCGCCGACGGCATGGGCCAGCTTCGCGGCATGTTCCACGTGAAGCACGGAGCCGAGCACGTTCGAGACATGCGCAAAGGCCACCAGCTTGTGGGCGGGGGTGAGGATACGCTCGGCCGCTTCAAGGTCGATCCGGCCGTCTTCGGTCAGCGGGCAGACGTCGATCTCCACGCCGGTGCGGTCGCGCAGCAACTGCCATGGCACGATGTTGGAGTGATGCTCCAGCACCGAAAGCAGGATGCGGTCACCCGCCTTGAGGTTTTCGGCGCCCCAGCTCTGCGCGACAAGGTTGATCGCCTCGGTCGCGCCGCGGGTGAAGACGATCTCGTCTTCATGGCCGCCGAGGAAGGCGGCGACCTTGCGGCGCGCCGCCTCGAACGCCAGCGTCATCTCGGCAGAGCGGGCATAGACGCCGCGATGCACGGTCGCATAGTCGCGGCCCAGCGCATTGACGGTGGCGTCGATCACTGCCTGCGGCTTCTGCGCGGTCGCGCCGGTGTCGAGGTAGTGCCAGTTGCCCGCAAGTCCGGGGAACTGGTCCTTCAGGACGAGCGTATCGGTAGTCACAGGCCAGCCCCCACCAACTTCTCCAGCCGGGCGATGGCAGCCTCGCTCAGTTCCGCTTCGCCGGGGGCGCCGGTGAAGGCTTCGGCGATGAAGGCCTGCAGCATCAGCCGCTTCGCCTCGGGCGGGGTGAGGCCGCGGCTCATAAGGTAGAACAAACCGTTAGCGTCGAGTTCGCCCACCGCGCAGCCATGTGCCGCCTTGACGTCGTCGGCGTAAATTTCCAGCTCCGGGCGGGCATTGGCGGTCGCCGTGCGGTCCAGCAGCATGGCGCGAACCGACTGCTCGGCATCGGTGCCGTCAGCCCCGCGCTCCACCGCGATGCGGCCGAGATAGGTGCCGACCGAATGGCCCGCGAGCGCGGTGCGCACGATCTGGCTGGACGTGGCGTTCAGTCCGGCGTGGGTGACTTCGGTGACGACTTCCAGCGTCTCGCTGCCGGTGGCGAGCTGCGCTGCGCCAAGCGTGAAGTCGGCGCCTTCGGCCAGCCGCACGTCGACCGCGATGCGGCCATAGACCGGGCCAGCCGAAAGCACGCGAAGGTCGAACTTGGCACCCTTGCCCAGCGAGATCACGAGATGACGGGCCACTGCCGCAGCACCGTCCTCGACGATCTGGAGCGATTCGTCGCCGCCATCGGCCACGACGATGTCCTCGCGCGCGATCGGCCAGACACCGGCCAGCGCGTCGATGTCGGAATAGCGGAAGTCTTCGTGCTTCCGCGTCGGGAGAGCAGCGACTTCGCTCATGCGGCGGTTTCCTGCACGACGGCTTCGTAACCCTCTTCCTCAAGCCGCAGCGCGAGGTCCGGGCCGCCGGTCTTGACGATGCGGCCAGCGGCCAGAACGTGCACGAAGTCCGGCTTCACGTAGTCCAGCAGGCGCTGGTAGTGGGTGATGAGCAGCACCGCCTTGTCGGGCGCGCGCATGATCGCATTGATGCCCTCGCCGCAAATGCGCAGCGCGTCGATGTCGAGGCCGGAATCGGTCTCGTCGAGGATCGCCAGCTTGGGATCGAGGATGCCCATCTGCACCATCTCGGCGCGCTTCTTCTCGCCGCCGGAGAAACCGACGTTCACCGGGCGCTTCAGCATGTCCATGTCCATGCGCAGCAGGCCCGCCTTTTCGCGGGCGAGCTTCAGGAATTCGCCGCCCGAAAGCGGTTCCTCGCCCCGGCCCTTGCGCTGGGCATTGGCCGCTTCGCGCAGGAACTGGACGAAGGAAACGCCGGGAATCTCGACCGGGTACTGGAAGCCGAGGAACAGACCGGCGGCGGCGCGCTCATGCGGTTCGAGGTCGAGCAGGTCCTGGCCCATGAAATCGACCGAACCGCCGGTCACTTCATAACCGGGACGGCCGCCGAGCGTGTAGCCCAGCGTCGACTTGCCGGCGCCGTTCGGCCCCATGATCGCGTGAATCTCGCCGGGATTGATCGTCAGCGAGAGACCCTTGAGGATGGGCCGATTTACGTCAGCTGCGGCAACATTGGCCTGAAGGTTATCGATCTTGAGCATGGTCATCCTTCGGCTCCCTCGTCAAAGCGAGGGGCGGCAGTGGTCCCGGCCTTCCGGCGCGCGGAGCGCTTGTCGAACGGCACGTTGAGTTCGGTGGTGATCTCGCGCACGACGCCGTCGATGCGGCCCAGCACTTCATCCTCGGAGAAGCGCAACACGCGAATGCCCACTTCGATCAGCTTGCGGTCCTGCAGCTCGTTGACGTCCGGGTTGGAGTCTTCGGCGCTGAGCTGCACGACGATCCAGCGCGAGGGGCAGGCGAAATCGACGATGGTCGAGCCGACCACCGACTGGCGGGTGAACTTCACGCCGCCCAGCTTCGAACCGGACAGTTCCGCCCAGAGCGCCTTCTGCGCCTCGCTGGGGTTGCGGCGCATTTCCTTGGCCCGCTCCTTGAGCGTTTCGAGGCGCGGGCCGGTCACGTTGAAGCTGGCCTTGGCGTCGGCCTTCGGCGCGGCGTCCTTGCTGATGCCGAGGGTCTTGCGGGCGGCGGTCATGGATTCGTCCTTCGTGTCTTTTGTTCTTCGTCACCCTGAACTTGTTTCAGGGTCCATTTTTCCCATCGCGCCGAGCCTTGCAGGCGCAAACCGACCGGGAGGCTGGTAAAGCGCGCCTTCGGTCCGGGCTGCCCGATAGACCCTGAAACAAGTTCAGGGTGACGGGGATAGGGGGAACTCGTGAGCACTACCCCACGCTTCCTTCAAGGCTGATGCCCAGCAGCTTTTGCGCTTCGACGGCGAACTCCATCGGCAGCTGCTGCAGCACTTCCTTGGCGAAGCCGTTGACGATCAGCGCCACGGCCTGCTCGGTATCGAGCCCGCGCTGCATGGCGTAGAACAGCTGGTCGTCGCTGATCTTGCTGGTGGTCGCTTCGTGCTCGATCTGGGCGCTGGGGTTGCGCACTTCGATATAGGGCACGGTGTGGGCGCCGCATTCCTTGCCCAGCAGTAGCGAATCGCACTGGGTGAAGTTGCGCACGCCCTCGGCACCCGCCGCCACGCGGACGAGGCCGCGATAGGTGTTGTTCGACTTGCCCGCCGAGATACCTTTGGAAATGATCGTCGAGCGGCTGCCCTTGCCGTTGTGGATCATCTTGGTGCCGGTATCGGCCTGCTGGTAATTGTTGGTGACGGCCACCGAGTAGAACTCGCCCACCGAATCCTCGCCATTGAGGACGCAGCTGGGATACTTCCAGGTGATGGCGGAGCCGGTTTCCACCTGCGTCCACGAGATCTTCGAGCGGGCGCCCTGGCAGAGGCCGCGCTTGGTCACGAAGTTGTAGATGCCGCCCTTGCCCTCGGCATTGCCGGGATACCAGTTCTGCACGGTCGAGTACTTGATCTCGGCATCTTCCAGCGCGACCAGTTCGACCACGGCGGCGTGAAGCTGGTTCTCGTCGCGCATCGGCGCGGTGCAGCCTTCGAGGTAGGAGACATAGGCGCCCTTGTCGGCGACGATCAGGGTGCGTTCGAACTGGCCGGTGTTCTCCGCGTTGATGCGGAAATAGGTGCTCAGCTCCATCGGGCAGCGCACGCCCTCCGGGATGTAGACGAAAGTGCCGTCGGAGAAGACCGCGCAGTTCAGCGCCGCGAAGTAGTTGTCCTGCACCGGCACGACCTTGCCGAGCCACTTCTTAACCAGCTCGGGATATTCGCGGATGGCTTCGGAGATCGAGCGGAAGATCACGCCCGCCTGCTCCAGTTCCTTGCGGAAGGTGGTGGCGACGGAAACCGAGTCGAACACCGCGTCCACGGCGACCTTGCGTGCGCCTTCGACACCGGCGAGCACTTTCTGCTCCTCCAGCGGAATGCCCAGTTTCTCGTAGACCTTGAGGATCTCGGGATCGACCTCGTCAAGGCTCGACAGCGAAGGCTTCTTCTTGGGCGCCGCCCAGTAGTAGGCGTCCTGGTAGTCGATCGGCGGCACGTTCAGCTTGGCCCAGTCGGGCGGAGTCATCTCCAGCCACTTGGCATAAGCCTTCAGGCGCCATTCCAGCATCCATTCCGGCTCGTCCTTCTTGGCCGAGATGAAGCGGATGGTGTCCTCGGACAGGCCCTTGGGGCCGTATTCCTGCTCGATGTCGGCAACCCAGCCGTGCTCGTAGTCCGCAACGCGCGCGGCGGCGTCGCGCGCGGCCTGATCGCGCACTTCCACTTCACCCGATTCAGCCGGGCCTGACCCGGCTGGGCGCAGATCGTCCCCATGGACTTCGCGCACCTCGATGGTGCCCTCGGGGGAGGTTTCCTCAGTCATTCATACTTCCTCGACGAGCTGGGTCAGGACCACTTGCGCCAATGCGCCGCGCAGCGCCGCGTTTACCTGCGGCCAGTGCGGGCGCACGCTGCATCCGCCTTCCAGCGTACATTCGTGCTTGCCCTGTTCGAGGCAGGCGGTGAGCGCGATCGGCCCTTCCACTGCCTCGACGATATCCGCAATCGAAATCGTTTCGGGCGCGCGGGCCAGTTTCAGCCCTCCACCCGCGCCGCGGGTCGATTGCAGCAATCCCGCGGCGGTCAGCTTGCTCACCAGCTTCTGCACCGTGGGTGCAGGCAGGCCGGTATCTTCCGCAAGCTGCGCCGCCGAGATGCGGCTCAGCCGCGAATCCTGCGGATGATGCGCGCAAGTGCCCGAGTGCCGAGTCGCGGCAGACATGATGACAACGGCGTAATCGGCCATGCTGGACAGGCGCATATCGGCGGCTTTCGCGTCTCTTGCGGTTAAAGTGGATCAAATCTTTCCGATTTGTGCCACCTAGTGCAGGACCCCTCCGGTTTCAATGGCGTTTAGCAGAGGTTCTTGCGACAAAACCGGCATGGCCGTCGCAAAACAATCGCTTCCGGAGCCGTTCAGGCGATTCCCGATAAAAGAAGGCGGCCCCCGATCAGATCGGGAACCGCCGTTAGGTAATAAAGAACTCGTGCGCATCCCGCTACGAGCCCTTCGGGTCGCAAGTCCCGTGTATGCCGCCCCTCCGCCGATTTATTGTATAATTGCGACACGCGTGCCCCGGCGGCGACGCCGAAAAAGCGATTTTGCGCGCGCTGCGCCCGATAAGAAGCATTTGAGCAACAGCCCTGAGGTGTCTATGCGCGGGTCCGTGCTCTATTCCCTGATCAGACCCGCCCTGTTCCGTCTCGACGCCGAATCGGCGCATGGCCTCGCGCTCAAGGCGCTGAAACTGGCCGGACCCAGCCGCGCCCCGGCGTTCCCGGCCTCGCTGGCGACGAAAGTGGCGGGAATCGCTTTCCCCAACCCCGTGGGCATGGCCGCCGGGTTCGACAAGGACGGCGAGGTTCCCGACGCCCTGCTCGGCCTCGGCTTCGGTTTTGCCGAGGTCGGCTCGATCACGCCGCTGCCGCAGGCGGGCAACCCCCAGCCGCGCCTGTTTCGGCTGGTCGAGGACCGCGCGGTGATCAACCGCATGGGCTTCAACAACAAGGGCGCCGAAGTCGCGCTGGCGGGGCTGACGGCGCGCAAGGATCGTCCGGGCGTCGTCGGCATCAACATCGGCGCCAACAAGGACGCGGACGATCGCATTGCCGACTATGCGACGATGGCGCGCCTGATGGCCCCGCTCGCGACCTATCTGGCGGTGAACATCTCCAGCCCGAACACGCCGGGTCTGCGCGCGCTTCAGGACGAATCGGCGCTGACCGGCCTGCTCGACGCAGTGCTGGAAGCCCGCGCGGAGGTCTGCGGCGGAGTCAACGGTGACGGCGGCCCGCCGGTCTTCCTCAAGGTCGCGCCGGATCTCGAACCGGCCGATATCGACGCGATCGCCCGGATCGCCATCGAGAAGCGCCTCGGCGCGCTGATCGTCTCGAACACCACGATTTCCCGCCCGGCCCTGCGCTCGGCCCATCGCGGCGAGACCGGCGGCCTGTCCGGCGCGCCCTTGCGCGATCTCGCCCAGCAGCGCCTGCGCGACTTCCGCAAGGCGACCGGCGGGGCGGTTCCGCTGATCGGCGTCGGCGGCATCGCCACGGCCGAGGACGCTTGGGCGCGCATCCGTGCGGGCGCCAGCCTGGTGCAGGTCTACAGCGCCATGGTCTACGAAGGCCCCGGCATGGCCAGGGCGCTCTGCAAGGGGCTGGAAGCCTTGATGAAGCGCGACGGTTTCGCCTCGATCGCCGAGGCGGTCGGGTCCGAATAGCGTCAAATCCCGACATTATAGTGGCATGCGGGGATGCGGCTTTGCTTGTCGCAACCTCCGCACGCGCCTAGACGTTGATCAGAACGGACAATTCCGCATGGCAAGAGAGGACGAGCCCGGCATGGATCTTGGCGACTTCGACAAGTGCACCAACCTGGTATCGCTGTTCCTCACGCAGGCCGACAGGCTCGGCGATTCGCCGATGCTCTGGGCCAAGCGGGACGGCACGTGGCATTCCACGAGTTGGGCGGAGGCGGCGCGCCGGGTCGGCCTGATCGCGGCGTCGCTGCGGCGCATGGGGCTGCAGCCGGGCGACCGCGTCATGGTGGTGTCGGAAAACCGGCCGGAATGGTGCCTCGCCGATCTCGCGATCATGGCGGCGGGCTGTGTCACCGTGCCCGCCTATACCACCAACACGACGCGCGACCACATCCACATCCTGGAGAATTCGGGCGCCCGCGCGGCAATCGTCTCCACCGCGAAGCTGGGCAAGGCGCTGCTTCCGGCGATCGTCCAGACCGATCTCTGCCGCCACGTCATCGGCATGGAGACGCTGCCGCCGATGCAGGGCGGCGCCTACGAAGTGCATGACTGGGCTGCGCTGCTGGAAGGCGATGCCAAGGCGGCGCGGGCGGAAGTGGACGCGCGGGTGGCGACGTTCACGCGCCGCGATCTCGCCTGCATCATCTATACCAGCGGCACCGGCGGGGCGCCGCGCGGGGTGCGCCAGCACCACGGCATGATCCTGACCAACGTCGCCGGCTGCGCACAGATCATCTTCGACGATTTCGGCTGCGACGAAGGCGAGATCTTCCTGTCGTTCCTGCCGCTCAGCCATGCCTACGAGCATACCGGCGGCCAGTACCTGCCGATCGCGATGGGCGGGCAGATCTATTATTCCGAGGGCCTCGACAAGCTCGCTTCCAATATCGAGGAAGTGCGCCCGACGATCATGGTCGTCGTCCCGCGGCTGTTCGAAGTGCTGCGCACGCGCATCATGAAGCAGATCGAGAAACAGGGCGCGATTCCCGCGCGGCTGATGGAACTGGCCCTCGGCATCGCCGGGCGCGAACAGGCCGGGCGCCGCCGCCTCCTGGATTACCCGCTCGACATGGTGATCGAGCGGACCCTACGGCCCAAGGTGCGCGCCAAGTTCGGCGGCCGGATCAAGGCGCTCGTCTCGGGCGGGGCGCCGCTCAATCCCGAGATCGGCGCCTTCTTCGACGCGATGGGGCTGACGCTCCTGCAAGGCTACGGTCAGACCGAAGCCGGGCCGGTCATCAGCTGCAACCGCCCCGCCGCCGGGATCAAGCACGACACCGTCGGTCCGCCGCTGCGCGGGGTCGAAGTGCGAATCGCCGAGGACGGGGAAATCCTCGTGCGCGGCGAGCTGGTGATGGAGGGCTACTGGCAGAACGGCGCCGCCACCGAGGCCGTGCTCAAGGACGGCTGGCTCCACACCGGGGATGTCGGCCATATCGACGATCGCGGGCGGATCATGATCACCGACCGCAAGAAGGACATGATCGTCAACGACAAGGGCGACAACGTCTCTCCGCAGAAAGTGGAGTCGATGCTGACGCTCCAGCCGGAGATCGCGCAGGCCATGGTGTTCGGAGACCGCCGCCCCTACATCGTCGGCCTGATCGTGCCCGATGCCGACTGGGCGCTGGAATGGGCCAAGGCCAATGGCGAGAAGTTCGACTTCAACGCGTTGCAAGGCCTCCCCGCCTTCCGCGCCGAGATTCGCGGCGCGATCGACCGGGTGAATGCCGACCTCTCGGTGATCGAGAAAGTCCGCCAGTACACCTTCGCCGACGAGCCGTTCGGGATCGAGAACGAGGAAATGACCCCCAGCCTCAAGATCCGCCGCCACAAGCTGAAAGAGCGCTACGGCGAGCGGCTGGACGCGCTCTACCGCAATTGAGTGGCACGGGGTGGCAGCCCCCGCTTGCCCATTACACAGCGTCATCCTGAACTTGTTTCAGGATCCATCGCGCAGCCGAGACCATCGGCCTGATCGGCGAAATGGATCCTGAAACAAGTTCAGGATGACGTGGGCTTTTCAAGCAAAGTATCGTTCGACGCGGAGGAGCCGGATGAGGACGCCCGCCTCAAGGCACCAGCGTCGTGAACAGGTAGGTCGAGAAGATCACCAGATGGACCATGCCCTGCACGAGCGTGGTCCGTCCGGTGCTCAGGGTCATCGTCGCCACCAGCAGGGTCAGGCCGAGCAGCGCTATCGACTTGAGCGACAGGCCGAGTTCGAGGTCCAGCCCCATCCACAGCGAGGCGATTGCCACCGCCGGGATCGTCAGGCCGATTGTCGCAAGGGCCGAGCCGATCGCGAGGTTGAGGCTGGTCTGCACCCGGTTGGCGCGGGCGGCGCCGAGGGCCGCGAGGCTTTCCGGCGCCAGCACCAGCGCGGCGATGATGATGCCGACCGTGGCCGGCGGTGCGCCGATTGCGGCCACGCCCGCTTCGATCGAGGGCGAAAGCGCCTTGGCCAGCATAACCACGGCCACCAGTGCCACCAGCAGCATGGCGCCCGCGGCAATCGCCTTGACCGCCGGGACCGTCTCGTGGCTGCCGTCGTTTTCCTCGGGATAGAGGAAGTGGTCGCGGTGGCGGATGGTTTGGGCGACGACGAATGTCGCGTAGAGCATCAGCGCGTCGACGGCGACGAAGATCAGCTGCTTGTCGTTGTAGAACGGCCCCGTCTGGCTTGTCGTGAAATTGGGCAGGACGAGCGTGAGGATCGACAGCGTCGCCAGGATCGCCAGCCCGTGGTTGACGCCGGACTGGGTATAGCCCTGCTCGTGATGTCGCCCGCCGCCCAGCAGCAGGCAAACGCCGACGATGCCGTTGATGGTGATCATCACTGCCGCGAACACCGTGTCCCGCGCCAGCGCCTGAGCGCCGACGCCCTCGCTCAGCATGATCGAGACGATCAGCGAGGTTTCGATCACCGTCACCGCGAAAGCCAGGATCAGGGTTCCGAACGGTTCGCCGACCCGGTGGGCGATGACTTCGGCGTGATAGACCGCCGCCATGATCGCCGCGCCCAGCACTACCGCGATCAGCACCGCCATCGGGATCGAGCCGGGCTTGCCGAGTGCTATCGCCGCGAGGGCAAGGAACGGCACCACGATCGTCCAGGGCGCGAGGGCGAAGCAGGGGAAGGTGGCAGGCCTGATGGGACTTTGGCCCGGGCTTTTGCCCTGGTGGGAAGGATGGGCGGCGGAAGGTTGGTCGCTCATCCCGGCACTATACGGCAAATCGGTGCAAGGACCAGTTTCCGCCCGTTATTGTTTATGTCCGGTCAGAACGGCCGGTCGCCCGCCACGGTCACGCGGAAGCCGGAGCGGACTTCCGGGAAGTAGTCCCAGACTGCGAAATGCTGGGTGCAGCGGTTGTCCCAGAAGGCCACCGAGTTCTTCTGCCAGCGGAAGCGGACGTGGAAGTTCGCGTCTTTCACATGGTCGAACAGGAAATCGAGCACGGCCTTGCTCTCGGGGCCGGACAACTCGTTGATCTTCGTCGTGTAGGAGGAGTTCACGAAGAGCAGCTTGCGGCCGGTCACCGGGTGGGTGCGGATCACCGGGTGCGCATTGCAGGGATAGGTCTTGGTCGAGTCCGGGAAGATCGCCTTGTAGACGGGATTGGCATCGTGAACGGCGGTCAGCGGATCGAGGAAGGCCTTCATCGCCGGGGACAGCGCCTCGTAGGCGGCATACATGCTGGCAAACAGCGTATCGCCGCCTTCCTCGGGCAGGGTGTGGATGTGCAGGATCGAGCCCATCGGCGGCTCGGCATCGGCGGAGAGGTCCGAATGCCAGTTCTCGCCCGCGACGAATTTCGAGTTCTCGTCGGCGTGGATGGCGACGACTTCGGGATGGTCGGGCAGGCCCGCGACGCCGGAATGGATCGCAAGCTGGCCGAAGGCGCGGCCGAGGGCCTTGTGGGCTTCGTGATCGATGTCCTGATCGCGGAAGAACACCACCTGGTGCTTCATCAGCGCGTCGTGAATCTCGGCGAAAGCCTGGTTGCCGAGCGGCTGGCGCAAGTCGATGCCGAAGATCTCCGCGCCGATGCGCTTGGTCATGGGGCGGACGTCGATCGTTTCATAACCCATTGTCGGGCTCCGGTTCCTGTCTTCTCGGGCACGCACCGGATGCGGAGTGAGGGCTCTCGCACCCGGTGCGTTTCGGTGTCTTATTCGGGATCGCGGACGCTGCCCTTCTCGGGGAAGATGCGGCGTTCGATGCGGCAGTGGATGCCCTGGGTGCCGTCGACCACCTGGGTCACCCCGAAATCGGCGGCGACGCTCATCAGCGAGTAGCCGTCGTTGTGCGACAGGCCCTGATGCTCAGTGAGCAGGTGGAGCATGTCGATCGAGGCGGACTTCATCGCCTTGTCGAGATTCTCGCCGAAGCCGTGGACGATCCAGCAGTCCGGTGTCTCCAGCAGCGGCGAGGGGAACGAGAAGTCCTTGCGCAGCACGATCTGGAACAGCACGTCGAGCGAGGCTTCGATGGCGGTGCCGCTGATCTCGCCGTCACCCTGGCTGATGTGGGGGTCGCCGATCGAGAACAGGCCGCCCTTGACCTGCACCGGGTAGTACATCGTCGCGCCCGCGCCGATGCGCCAGTTGTCGATGTTGCCGCCGTGGAGGCCGGGGGGAATCGTGCTCACTGCCTCGTTGACGGCGGGCGCGACACCGGCGGTGCCCAGGTGCGGGCGGGCCGGGATGGTGATGCCGGGCAGCGCGGTGGAGCGGTCGCATTCCGGGCAATGGGTGATGCGGCCGGGGACCACGTATTTCTCGTCCACGTCATAGGCGTAGAGCGCGCTGGCGGTATTGGCGTTGGGGTCGATCTTGTAGATCGTCACGCGCTCGGTCTCGCCGAATTCCTCGTAGAGATGGCCCCAGTTGGCGGCGAGGTTCGAGCCGTAGTTGAAGCGCGGGCGCATCGCCATGTAGCGCACTTCCAGCATGTCGCCGGGTTCCGCGCCCTCGACGAAGATCGGGCCGGTCATGATGTGGCAGCCGGGCGCGCGGGTGGCGGGGTCGATCTCGGTGAAGATGCGGCGGATGTCGTCGTCGAACATCAGGTCCGGATCGTCGCCCGCGTGGTGGGTGACGGCCTGCGCCTGGATCAGGTCGCCGCTCTTCACATAGAGCGCCGGTTTGATCTCGGGCGAGAAGTAGCCCCAGTGCACCGTTTCCGGCGTGGCCCGAAGATGGTGCAGGGCCGACGGCTGGAGGGCGGCCTCCCTTGCTGGCTCGGGCTTTAGGCTGATCAGTGCCATCGGAACTCCTGTTGGGAAGGAAAGAGGTACAGGCGCGCTGGTTTACGCGGCGCCGATCCGCACGCTCGTCATGCTGAGCGACTTGTGCTGGATGAAATCGGGCTCGAACGTCGCCGCTTCGTCCTCGTGGCGGGCGCCCAGAACGTAGAGCAGCGGCAGGAAATGGTCGGAACTCGGCACCGAGAGCCGGGCGGCCTCGCCCAGCGCCTCGTAGTCGATCACGGTCTGGGGATCGTCGGAGGCGATCGCCTTGCACATGGTAGCGTTGAACTGCTCGGCCCAGGGATAGGGATCGGCGGCGGGGTTGGCCCAGTCCATGGCGGGCAGGTTGTGGACGATGTTGCCGGTGCCCATGATGAGCACGCCCTCGTCGCGCAGCGGGCGCAGCATGCGGCCGACCAGCCAGTGCTCGGCCGCGCTCTTGCCCAGGTCCATGCCGAGTTGGATCACCGGCACGTCCGCTTCGGGATAGGCATGGACCAGCACCGACCAAGTGCCGTGGTCGAGGCCCCAGTTGGCGTCCATGCTCACCGGCATCGGGCTGAGCAGTTCGCGCACGCGCGCCGCCAGTTCCGGATCGCCGGGAGCAGGGTACTGCACGTCGAACAGGGCCTGCGGGAAGGCGCCGAAGTCGTGGATCGTGCGCGGCTGGGCCATGGCGGTGACGGCGGTGCCGCGCGTCTGCCAATGGGCCGAGATGCACAGGATCGCGCGCGGCTTGCCGATGCTTGTCGCGATCTGGTTCCAGCTGCGGGTGACGGGGCTTTTCTCCAGCGCCACCATCGGGCTGCCATGTCCGAAGAAAACGATGGGAAGGCGGCTCATTGTGCGTCTGGCTCCGGATGAAGGTCTATGGCTCGCAGGCTATGGAGAAGGGGGCCGGGCGGTCTTGCGGCGGCGCGCACAAGAACTTGTCGCGCCGCCGGGGAGCTGGGCCTATTCGCGGGTGTAGTCGGCCGGAATCTCGGGGTTTTCGCCCGCCTTGCCCCAGAGGATGATCTCGTTGCCCCAGGGGTCCGCGAAGGCGTGGTTGTAGCCGTTGAACTCCTTCCAGTAGTGATTGCGCCAGAGCACCTTGCCTCCCAGCTTCTCGGCGGTGGCGAGGATCCGCTCTTCGCTGTCGTCGTCGCCGATCAGCACCCAGATGCGCGCCTTGCGGCCCTCGGTGGCGAGGGTGCGCGGCTCCACGCCCTCGGGATTGGGATGCGGGCGGGCGTTGTTCGCATCGAACACGCCGAGGTGGAGATTGCCGATCTGGCTGTCGCTGCCGTCCTTGTGCTGGAAGAAGCCGCCGGGAACCATGCGGTGGTAGATGCCGTGGGGGCGCGCGTCGTTCTCCCAGCCGAAGACTTCGGCGTAGAATTCTCCGGCCTTGGCGGGATCGTCGGTGGCGAAATCGACGAAGATGAGGGTGTTGGTCATAAGGTCTTGGCTCCCGTCTGTTTGAAAATCCGCCTTCGGCGGATTTTAGCGGCACCGGCCCACGCCCCCACCCGACCTCCCAGAGCCTATCCCGTAGGAAGATCGGGTGGGGGCGCGGACCGGTGCCGCCGCTGACACGCAAGGGGTAGCGGGCGCTTGAGCGGGCGCTCGCCATGCCGCGCACGAATCGTTGATTCCTCGCGCGCCTAAGAAAAGGCGGCGCCCGGTACGAGACCGGACGCCGCAGACCGTCGGGAATGGGTGACGGTAAAACTCTCGTGAATCAGGCGCGCAGGCGAGTGACGGGCGCGGAAGGCCCGCGGCGGCGGTCCCATTCGCGGCGATAGCGCTCGACCAGCCAGACGTTGAGCAGGCGCTGGGCGCCCTCCTGCCAGGAATAGCGCCCGCGCGGCGCGAACTTCGAGCGCAGGCCCTGCTGGACCAGTTCGTCCACGTGGAAGTCCTGGCTGACGATCTCCTCGACGGCCGTGTCGTTCATCTTCATCTTCAGCGCGAACAGCGGATCGTCCATCGCTTCGGGCACCATCAGCGTGCCGATCGTCAGTGCGTGCGACTGGGCCGTGCGCGGGTCCATGATGAGATAGAGCACGGTGTCGTTGAGCACGACCAGCGAGAGGCTGGGCGGCAGGTTCACGAACAGCAGCCGGTTCTGCTCCTCCTCGGTAAGCTTCGGGAACACCGGGAAGACCGACTTCTGCGTGGCGTTGAAGGCGGCGTTCTTGTGAAGCGTGCCGTTGAGCCGGTAGTAGCCCGCCGAATCTTCCGGCACT
The DNA here is from genome assembly GCA_017745295.1 of Novosphingobium sp. Taxonomy (GTDB): domain Bacteria; phylum Pseudomonadota; class Alphaproteobacteria; order Sphingomonadales; family Sphingomonadaceae; genus Novosphingobium. The sequence goes on along the minus strand of JAGHZR010000018.1, from coordinate 10,520 downwards.
TCGGGGAACGTGGCGAGGCCGCTCGGGATGAAGTCATGCAGCGGTCCGGCGTGGAGGCGGCTGGCGTGATAGCCGTCGTTGTTGTTCTCCAGCATGACCTTCCAGTTCCACGGGAACACGGTGGCTTCCTCGGGACGGGGGCCGCGCAAGTTGGCGAAGTCGTAGTTGGCGACGACGTCCTCAAGGCCGGACAGGCGCGGGGTCAGCGGCTGGGCTGCGGGATCGAGGTTGATGAAGACGAAGCCGTGCCAGATCTCGTGGCGGATCTCGGGGAGGCTGGCGGCCTTCTTGTCGAAATTGCAGGTACGGCTCATCGCCGGGGCGCCGACGAGCGTGCCGTCGAGGTCGTAAGTCCAGTGGTGATAGGGGCAGACGAAGGCGCGGGCATTGCCGTGACCTTCCGCGACCAGCATGGCGCGGTGCTGGCAGACCGCCGAGAGCGCCTTGACGGTGCCGTCGCGAGTCTTGGTGACGATGATCGGCTCGTCGGCGCGGGTCACGGTGAAGAAGTCGCCGGGATTTTCCAGCCATTCGGAACGGCCGACGCAGAGCCATTCATGCTCGAACAGTGCGGCCTTCTCGAAGTGGTGGAATTCCTCTTCGGTGTAGCAGGCCGGGGGCAGCGTATCGGCTTCGAGCGTGTCCTTGATGGAGCTGCCCAGGCTGTCGAAGAACTGGTCGTTGAGTAGAGTCATTCCTGCCTGATCCCCGTATCGGTGAGACCGGGGAGAACGTCCTCGCGTCCTCCCGCAACTACCTCAGACTAGCGGGGCCGGCCATGCACTGCTTTGCACTGGGCGCAGTGACTTTTGGCAGATGGCCCTTTGCCGAACTGGCGGCTTATTCGGCGGGGATGAGTTCGCCCTCTGCGATGGCGTCCGCTTCCTTCACCGGTCGGGAGGCGGGCGCGCGCAGGAACAGCACGGCGACGATCGTGGAGGCGGCCAGCAGCAATGCGAAGATCAGGATGGCGAGCGAATAGCCGCCGGTCACGTCGGCGATCCGTCCCGCCAGGATCGGGCCGAGCACCGCGAACGTCGTGGCGGTGGTCGCCATCGCGGTCATGTCGCCGGCGATGCCCGCGCCGAAGTAGCGCAGCAGCAGGATATGGGCGGAAAGCCAGGCCATGCCCCAGCCGAGACCGAACAGCGTAGCCGCTGCCGTCGCGACCAGCACGATCGAGGCCGACCACAGCAGGGCCATGGCCAGAGCCTGCAAGCCCAGACCGGCAATGAGGATGCGGCGCGGATCGATGCGCTCGCACAGGGTCCCGGTCAGGCCCTTGGCGCCGGTGCCGGCGAAGGCCAGCAGGCTCATGGCGATGGCGCCGGGCGCCGCGCCTTCGCCGAGGTTGGCAATATGGGCGACGAGGATCGAGTGGGCGGAGGTCACGGCGGTCTGCACCACGGTCATCACGAGGGCTAGGATCAGGAAGCTCGGCGTCCACAGCGCCTGGCGCACGGTCCAGAGGCTCTTTTCGGCGGGGGCATCCTGCTCATGGCCCGCTCCCTTCACCTGCTCCACGCTTTCCACCTTCACGGCGTCGCGGATGCAGAGGAGGCAGATCAGGCCCAGCGCGACGGCGCTGACCGCCATGACCAGCCAGTGCAGGCGCCAGTCGCCAGTCATGCCGACGATGGCCCCGACGATCAGCGGCCCGGCAATGCCGCCTGCCGCGCCCGCCATGAAGTAGAAGCCGATCATCCGCGCCGAAGTGCGCGGGAACCACGTCGCCAGCAGGTAGACGGCGGGCGAGGGAGCGATCAGCGAGAAGCCGATGCCCATCAGGGTCGTCGCCACGAAGAACAGGGTCAGGTGCTCGATCTGCGAGGCGATGAAGAACCCGGCGGCGAGCACGAGGCAGCCCGCGGACATCGTCAGCCGGGTGCCGATCGACTTCATCAGCAGCGGTGGCAGCGGGCTGGCGAGGCCGCAGGCAAGGCCGAGCAGCGAGAAGCTGAGTCCGGCCGCCGCCTTCGACCAGCCGAGCTGTGCCACCATGGTATAGAGCACGTAGCCCAGCGAGGTGAACGTCGTCGCCGTCACGAAGAAGAAGCCCAGCGAGGCGGCGAAAAGGACGAGGACACTGCGCGGCATTGCGACTCCTGCGGGTTCCGTCCGGGATGGAATCGCCGGACTGACACGCCGTGCAGGCTCTCATGCTGCGGCTGCACACTCTTGATGACCCGCGCCTAGATAGTTGATCGCTGCCGCGAAACAAGAAGGCGGGTCAGGCGGTGCGGTAGGCGAAGTAGGACTTGGGGAAGCCGGCGACCCATTCGATGCCGTGCTCGGCATCGGGAAAGTACGAACGCAGCCGCTTGCGGCCCAGCACGGTCGTGCCCGCGACCATCTCGTTCCAGGCGGGCAATATGCGCTCCCAGCGCCGGTGCAGCGCGGCGCGCAGGCGGGCGGGGGCGAACCACCAGAAGGGCAGGCCGGTATGCGCCTCCAGCGGGAACCAGATCGAGGGGGTCTGGATCCAGTAGGCCGGGGCCAGCCGCCGCACTTCTCCGGCGAAGAGGCGCTCCTTTTCGGGGCCGCCGACATGTTCGATCACGCTGTTGGAGAAGACCAGATCGAAGGCATTGTCGGCGAACTGGGTAAGCCCGGTGGCGTCGCCGTCGAGAAAGGTGAAACGGTGATGGCTGGCGATATCCTCATGGCGCGGCACGCCGGGGAGGTTGACGATGGTGATGTCCAGCGCCGTCGGGACCAGGTTCCAGATCTCGGTCGTGCCGCCGAGGTCGAGCACCCGCGCGCCTGCGGCCGGGCCGAGCGCGGCTTCGAAGCGGCCCATGCGGGCGCCGCGAAAATAGGGCTGCACTTTGCCGAGCAGGCCGTAGAACAGGCTCAGTCTGGCGGACATGGCGGCCTCCATCGCGGCGGAGCACGGCCGGTCCGGCCCCGCGACGGCGGGATGATAGCTGCCCGGACCGGGAGGCGGACAGTCCGAGCATTCCTGTCCCTATCGCGCTTGGGGTTTCGCGGGACTGATTCCGCTTTCGAAAATCTTCGGGGAAGGGAAAGGGGCGCCGATCCTGTGACCGGCGCCCTCGACTGGATCCCTTTTGCGCGACCGAAGGGCTCTTTGTTTAGAACTTGTATCCCACCGAAAGGATCACCTGACGCGGCGGGATGTAGGTGTCCATCACCTGGGCGCTGCCATAAGGGTCCGAAAAGCGCGAGTTGATACCGTTCCTGTCGAACAGGTTGATCGCCCGCAGCGTGATGTTGGTATTGGTGCCTTCCGGCTCGTACTTCAGCATGGCGTTGACCTGCGTGTACGAGGGGGTGAGGTCCACGTCGCCTTCGTTGAACAGCCGGAACTGGTACTTGCCGCGATAGATTAGCTGGGCACGAGCGGTCAGTTCGCCGGGGCCGACCTTGCCGTTCCAGGTGGCCGCAATGTTGCCCTGCCAGCGCGGCAGCTTGGGGACGCGGTTACCCTTGATGTCCGCGCGGGCGGCGTCTCGGGTGAGCATGGCCGGGTAGAAATTGCTCCAGAACAGGTAGTCGGGATAGCCCGCCGCATTCTGGGCATTGGCCGCATTGGTGGGATCGAGCGCGAGGTAGTGCGAGGTGAACTCGCCTTCGAGGTACGACATCGAGGCATCGAAGCGCAGGCCCTCGGTGGGGATGTACGAGCCTTCGAGTTCCAGGCCGTAGACCCGCGCCTTGGGGGCGTTGCTGATGCCTTCGCCGTAGAGGATCGGGTCTTCCTCCAGGAACTGCATGTTCTTGTAATTGTAGAGGAAGGCCGAGCCGTTGATCTGGAGCGTGTCGCCCAGGAAGCGGTTCTTCGTGCCGATTTCGAAGGAATCGACGGTTTCCTGCCGGTAGGTCGGCAGGATCGCATAGCTGCCTCCGGTGGAGGCGGCGGAGTTGATGCCGCCCGGCTTGAAGCCGCGCGTCCAGCTGGCATAGACCATGTTGGCAGGCGTGATCTGGTAGTCGAGCGCGACTTTGCCGGTCCAGGCGTCGCCCTTGCGGCTGCCGGTTGGGCTGGGCTGGAGGTAGGCGCCCGAAGTCTGGCCCGAGGCACCGCCGGACATCGAATCGTAAGTGCCGGTCGATTTGTCGTGGTTGTAGCGCGCACCTGCCGTCAGCTTGAGCCGGCTGGTCAGGCTGTAAGTACCCTGCGCGAAGAACGCGTAGAGATCGCGCTTGATCGTCGAGAGTTCGGCATAGGTCAGGTTGGCGACCAGCGGATCGTTCCAGGCGGTATCGGAGGGCAGGGCTTCCTGGAGGAAGTTGTCGTCGTCGCTGCGGTATTCGTTGACGTACTGGCTGTTCGACGAGTGCAGGTAGACGCCGCCGAGCACCCAGCTGAACGGGCCGGAGCCGTTGGAAGTCAGGTTTATTTCCTGGCTCCAGCTCTTGGTATCCGATTCCCACAGCGGAACGTGGTCGTAGGCGGTGCCGGTGAAGCTGATCGGGTTGTAGGTCTGGGCATAGAACAGCGTGGTATCCAGCCCGTCGGCGTCCCAGGCCTGTTCGGAGTGAAGCTTCTGATAGCCGGTGATCGACTTGATCGTGGCAAACGGTGTTTCCCACTTGACGACGCCGGTGTAGAGCTGGGTCTTCACCACCGAGCGGCCGGGATAGTCCTGGGTCAGCTCGCGCAGGTCCGGATTGGGGTCGAGGATGTTCTTCTGCGCCGGGCCGTTGGTATTACTGGTGAACTGCACGGTGTTCAGCACGATCGAGAAGTTCGAGGCGGGCTGCCACTTGGCGCCGAGGCGCCAGCCGGTCTCGTCCTGGTCGTCGAGGTCGTACTTGCGGAAGCCGGGCACCTCGGTGGCGTGGGAATAGCCATCGTGCTTGGTGAACTGGAAGGCGCCGCGCACGGCCAGGGTATCGGAAAGCGGCACGTTCAGCGCGCCCGAGCCTTCCATGTAGTTGTAGTTGCCGTAGCCCGCATTGACGTTGCCGCTCACGCTTTCGGTGCTCGGTTCGATCGAGACGACGTTGATGGTGCCGCCGGTCGATCCCTGGCCGAACAGGGTGCCCTGCGGGCCGCGCAGCACTTCCACTTGCGCCACGTCGATGAAGGCTGCGCTCGCGGCGATAGAGTTGAAGATGTAGACGCCGTCGATGTGGTAGGAGACGCCCGGCTGGGTATTGGTGTTCTCCGGGGTTTCCGAACCGACGCCGCGAATGGTGATGATGCGCTCGCCGCCCCCGCTCTTGGCCACGACCAGGCCGGGAACCGTGCCGTTGAGGCCGGTGATGTCGTTGATGTTCGCCGCCTTGAGCGTCTCGGCGGTGATCGCGCTCACCGAGAGCGGGGCCTGCTGGAGGCTGACGTCGCGGCGCTCGGCGGTGACGACGATATCGGTAAGGCCTTCCGCCGGAGCCGCGACGGCCGCCGCCGCAGCGGCGGCATCGGCGTCTTCCGCATGTGCCGTGCCCGATGCGAACGCGAGAAGCGAGACGCTCGAAGCGAGCGCATAGGCGATTCGTGACTTGCTGATCATGGTAGTTCCCCGAACAAAGTCAGACCGATTCCCGGTTGCGCGGCTCGTTCGTGCATGTGGCCGCTTGACGGAAAATCTGGCGCGGGGTGTGGAATGGGTCTTGTGCATTTGCGAATAAGTACTTGATCGGAGGACCCCGGCAGGCCGCTGTCCGGATGCAAAAATTGCGATTTTCGCGGGTTCCTTGCGGCGTGGACGGGCCATGGGGGGAGGCGATCCGGCTTTTGCACTGCGAAAGGCGGCGGCCAAGGGGCTCCCGCGTCAAGCCGTGAAGGAACGGAGGACAATTTCCGCCGCCCGGTCCCGCTTCAAGTTGTCAACCGAAGAGACTGACAATCTGCGAAATCCCCGCCCGGCGGCCTTGCCATGGGCGCGCGTGCTGCGGCATGACGGCAGGCGTGCTTTCGCAGAAAACCCGCTACGCCATCCGCGCCATGCAGCATCTTGCCGACAACTACGGGCAGGGTCCGATCCAGCTCGCGCAGATCGCGGAAGCACAGAACATTCCCGCCAAGTTCCTGACCACGATCCTGTCGGAACTGAGCCGCTTCGGCATCGTCGATTCCCAGCGTGGCAAGGACGGCGGCTACCGGCTGGCGGTCTCCCCGATCGACATCACCTATGGCGATCTGATCCGCCTGATGCGCGGGTCGCTCGCGCTGGTGCCTTGCGCCAGCCGTTTCGCGCATGAAAAGTGCAAGAACTGCCTCGAAGAAGAGAATTGCCGCACCCGCGCGCTGATGCTCGAAGTGCGCGATCGCACCGCGGAACTGCTCGATGGAGTACGTCTGTCGGATCGGATCGAACTCGTCCCGGCACAGGCCGACAGCGAGAACTGAGCGCGGCCCGGCGAGCGGGGGGCACCGTTCTTGCCTGCCAAGCTTCTCATAAAAATAGACAATTTTCATGCGCTTTTGCGCAGGACGACCCGCAATCCCTCGAATTTGCCGCCCGGATCAAACGGGGCAGCGCGATATCGCTTCGGCGTAAAAAGATTTTGCTTTGGCGCGGAAACGAGAAACTTTCGGCTAGGGATATTGTCAACTTTTTAAGTTGAGAATACGAGTGCGGATGGCGGCAGGAAAAGCCGCGCTCGGAGGAAGATTCGCAATGTCTCAACCGTCATCGGACAACCAGCGATCGGGACTGCACCTCGCCAAGGAGTCCGCAAGCAATCCCAAGGTGGCACCGCTTCAGGTAGTCGCCGATGCTCTGGACCAGATGCGCTACGGCGTCATCCAGCTGACAGTCCACGATGGGAAGCTGGTTCAGCTCGACATCACCGAACGGCGGCGCTTCGCCTCGTAAGGCGCGCCACCGACGAACCGCACTCTGCCGCGCAGACCGGACCACCGGATGTGAGGCCCTTCGACATACCATCAAGGGGGATCACATGAGAAAGACCTTTCGCGGGCCGCTGCCGGCCCCGCTTCCGCTCGCCTGTCTGTCGTTTACGCTGATGCTGGCCGCGACTCCTGCTCTGGCCAAGGAAAATGGGGCCAGGGAGGACGTCGCTGCGCCCACTGCCGCTGCGAGTGCTGCCGGAACCGCCGTCGCTGCCAGCAGCGACGATGAAGTGCCGCCGACCTCGGTCGGCACCGGCGCCCACGATCGGGGCGGCGAAATCTTCGTGACCGCGCGCCGCCGTCAGGAATCGAGTCAGGACGTGCCGCTGGCGATTTCGGTGGTGGGCGGGGAACACATCGATTCCACCGGCTCTTTCAACGTCGGCCGCCTGCAGCAGCTGACGCCGACCTTGCAGTTCTATTCGTCGAACCCGCGCAACACCGCCGTCAACATCCGCGGCCTCGGCGTGCCGTTCGGCCTGACCAACGACGGCATCGAGCAGGGCGTGGGCATCTATGTCGACGACGTCTACAACTCGCGCGTCGCCTCGGCCACGTTCGATTTCCTCGACGTCGCCCAGATCGAGGTCCTGCGCGGTCCGCAGGGCACGCTCTATGGCAAGAACACCACCGCCGGCGCGATCAACATCACGACCAACCAGCCGACTTTCGACTTCGAGGGCAAGGCCGAGGTCTCGATCGGCAACTACAACTTCAAGCAGGCCAAGGCCGCCGTTTCCGGCCCGCTGACCGACAAGCTGGCCGCGCGTCTCGCGATTTCGTCGACCAGCCGCAAGGGGACGATCTACAATGTCGTCACCGGCGAGCACATCCAGGGGCAGGACAATCTCGGCCTGCGCGGCCAGCTACTCTGGAAGCCGACGGAAGATCTCGAAGTCACGCTCGCGGGCGACTTCAGCGCGCAGGATGCCAATTGCTGCGGCTCGGTCTATGTCCGCACCGGCCTGACCCAGCGCGCGCTCAACCGCCAGTTCGAGGCGCTGTCCGCCGCGCTGGGCTATGCCCCGCCAAGCCGCAACGCTTTCGACCGCCTGACCGACCTCGACACCGACTTGCGCGCCAAGAACAAGATCGGCGGTGCCTCGCTGCGCGTGAAGTGGGACCTCGGGCAGGGCACGTTGACGTCGATCTCCGCCTGGCGCTTCTGGGACTGGGATCCGTCGAACGACCGTGACTTCACCGGCCTGCCGATCGTCGCCCTGTCGCAGAATCCCTCGCAGCAGGACCAGTACACGCAGGAGCTGCGCTACAACTACAGCAGCGACAAGATCGATTTCGTGGTCGGCGCTTTCGGCTTCTACCAGCGGATCGACACTCAGGGCACCGAGGCCCATGGCACCGCGTCCAGCCGCTGGAACATCGCGCCCTCGAATGCCCTGTCGAACAATCCTGCGGTGCTCAACGGCCTCGTCGCCTACAATACCCAGTACCTGAAGAACACCAGCGCGGCCCTATTCGGCCAGCTGAGCTGGCACATCACCCCCGAACTGACGGTCCAGCCGGGCGTGCGCCTGAACTACGACAAGAAGGAAGGCTACTACCAGCGCCGCGTGTTCGACGGGGCGGGCAACCCGGTGCTCACCACCGGCCCGACGAACGCGATCAAGACCGCGCAGCTGGCGATCTTCACGCCGCAGGAAATCTCGCCCGAGTTCAGCGACTGGAACTTCAGCTACGATTTCACCGCGAGCTACAAGGTCGCGCCGGACGTGCTTGTCTATGGGACGTACGCCAAGTCCTTCAAATCGGGCGGCATCAACCAGAACGGCGTGCCCACCGACACCCAGAACAATCCGATCCTGGCGGCCGCCACGGTCAAGCCGGAAGACGTCAACCATTACGAACTGGGCATCAAGTCGCAGTTCTGGGACCGCAAGGCGACGCTCAACCTCTCGATCTTCCGCACCGACATCAAGAATTACCAGGCCAATGTGAACAACGGCCAGTTCGGCGTGCTGCGCGGCTACCTCGCCAATGCCGGCGCGGTGCGGTCGCAGGGCGTGGAGGCGGACTTCTCGATCCGGCCGAGCGAGCGCTTCAATGCCTATGTCAACGGCGCCTATACCGATGCGACCTACCGCCGCTTCGTCGACGCGCCCTGCCCGCCGGAGCTTTCGGGCGGCACCACCGTCACCGGCACGCAGGTTCCCGGAGCCGCCGGGGTTCCCGGAGCGCTCAGCCCGGCGAACTGCAACATCTCGGGCCAGCGCCTGCCCGGCGTCTCGAAGTGGTCGTTCTCTTTCGGCGCGGAAGTCAATCAGCCGGCGACCCTGCTCGGCCAGGAAGGCGAAGTCTACTTCGGTTATGACGGCAGCTATCGCTCGAACTTCTCGTCGAACCCCTCGCCCTCGGCCTATACCTGGATCGACGGCTACAGCCTGTCGAACTTCCGCCTCGGCTTCCGCACGGACAACGGGTTTGACATCTATGGCTGGGTCCGCAACGCTTTCGATCAGAACTACTTCGACCAGCTCTTCGTCGGTCCCGGCAACACCGGCCTGATAGCAGGGCTTCCCGGCGACCCGCGTACCTGGGGCCTGACCGTCCGGTACGGCTTCTGATCTCCGCAACTTCAGGAACAGGGAGGACAACCTCATGTTCGATCTCGGAATAGGCGTGTGGGACGTCGTGCCCTTCATCGTCGTCGGATTTGCCGCGCAAGTCATCGACGGCGCCTTGGGCATGGCCTTCGGCGTGATCTCCCAGACGATGCTCGTCAGCGTCCTGGGAGTCGCACCGGCCGCGGCTTCGGCCAGTACCCACCTCGTGGAGATCTTCACGACAGGGGCGTCGGGGGCGAGCCACATCGTCCATCGCAATGTCGACTGGGGCCTGTTCAAACGGCTCGTTCCCTTCGGCGTGGTGGGGGGCGTGGTGGGTGCCTATGTGCTGTCCAACATCGATGGCTCGCTCGCGCGGCCTTATATCATGCTCTATTTGACGGGCATCGGCTTCTACCTGCTGGTGAAGGCGATCCGCATGTCGAAGCCGCGCTTCGAGGATCCGCGCATGACCCGGCCACTGGCGCTGGCAGGCGGCTTCCTCGATGCAGCGGGCGGCGGTGGCTGGGGGCCGGTCGTGACGTCCAACCTGCTGGTGCAGGGCGGAGACCCGGCCAAGGTGATCGGCACGGTCAATACGGCGGAGTTCCTGCTGTCGCTCTCGATCTCCATTTCCTTCATCGGCGCGCTGGGCTTCAGTGCCTTCAGTGCGGTGACGATCGGGATGATCGTGGGCGGCGTTATCGCAGCGCCGTTCGGAGCCTTGCTGGCCAAGAGGGTGCCGCCGCGCGTGCTGCTCTTTGCGGTCGCCCTCGTCCTGATCGCCACGAGTGTCTTCAGCATCGCCAAGGCCTGGCATCTGGTTCCGGGACTCTAGACTGGAAAACAGAGGCAGAATCGCCATCGTTTGGGCCGGGACGAATACTTTTCGTCCCGGCCCAAATCGTATCCGGCGAGGCGGATCGAGGAATAGGCTTTTCAGAAACGGCGGAAATCCGTGTGATTTTAGAAAAATGTCGTTTTTTTGAAATTAGCGTGTTGACCGAATCGTGGGGCGGTCTTAGAGGGCCTCTCACCGCAGCGGACCACACGGTTTCGCAGCGGTCGCCACGAGAGACGGACAGCTTGTTCCCCCATCGCAAGAAAGCGGGGAGCGCTAGTTGTCCGGCTTT
>JAGHZR010000017.1 GCA_017745295.1 Novosphingobium sp. | reverse complement strand
GAAGCTTTCCACGAAGGCATTGTCGGTAGGTTTTCCAGGCCTGCTGAAGTCCAGCGTCACGCCGTTGGTGTAGGCCCACAGATCCAGATCGCGGCTGATGAACTCAGAACCCTGGTCAACTCGGATCGTCTTGGGATACCCGACCACGGCACAGGCCACCTCAAGGGTCTGCACGACATCTTCGCCGCGGTAGCTGAAGCGCGGATCGAGCACCGGCGAGAACCGTGAGAACGTGTCGACCACGGTCAGGACACGGATCTTGCGGCCCGTTGCAAGCTGGTCATGGACGAAATCCATGGCCCACACATCGTTGACGCGGGAGGCCGCGCAGCGGTCTTCCCTCAACTTCGCCTTCACCCTGCGCTTGGGCGTCTTGTTGCGAAGCTGGAGGCCCAACTCGTTGTAAATCCTGTGCGTTCGCTTCATGTTGATCTCTCAGCCTTCGCGGCGAAGAAGAACGTGCACCCGCCGGTAGCCATAGCGGACGCGGGTCTCGCAGATCTCACGGATGCGGGCTTCGATGCCGGCCTGCTTGCGGCGACGGGATTTGTAGTGATAGGTCGAGGTGTCCATTTCCAGAACCCGGCAAGCCCGGCGGATCGACACGCCCCAGTCACTGCGAATCCCGTTCACCAGCTCGCGTTTACGAGCAGGCCTCACAGTTTTCGGCGGATGGCGTCCTGCAGCATCTCCTTGTCGAGCGAGAGGTCCGCCACGAGCTTGCGCAGCTTCGTGTTCTCGTCCTCGAGCTGCTTCAACCGGCGCATGTCCGGCGGCAGCATGCCGTCGTATTTCTTCTTCCAGTTGAAGTACGTCGCCTGGCTGATTCCGGCCCTGCGGCAGATGTCCGCCACGGGAATGCCTTCGGCTCCCTTCTTCAGAATGAACGCCTTCTGTGCGTCTGAGAATCTCGATGCCTTCATCGTCCTTCGCTCCTCCCAGCCAGGGGAGTTTACGGCGAAAAACTCTAACTCAAAGCGATCCAGTTTTCCGGGGTCAGATCACATGTATGCATTTGTTTCCGATGAATGGCTTTACTTCGGAATTGTATATTCTAAGTTTTTGGTCAACAGTTCTGGGTCTATTTTTGCGAACATATGATGAGGCTCTGCCTTCTCTTGCTGCCGTCATGTATAATTCGTGCGCTCGCGATACAGTCATTCGGCTCGAGCGGCGCTTTTATTGATCGCTTCCCTGGGGTCTTCGCCAGTTTCTACGTTTTTGTTTAACCTGGATGCTTCTTTGCGAGCCTCGGCAATACTGAGCGTGGGGTAAAATCCGAGCCGCAGTCTGATTAACTCACCAGAACCTGCTACTCTGCGATAATATCGCCAGACCTTCTTCCCGCTGTTTAGCACTTCAAGACTAAGCCCAGGGGTGATCGGATCTTTGATCGCCCCATTGCTCAGACCATCAAAGGAAGAGGGAGTAAACGCGATTTTGCGTACCATAACCGACTCCATTGTCGGCCCCTGAGCTCAAAAAGCATGATACAAATCGTGATACAATTGCTGTCCAGGCTAGCCTGCCTCAGGCTAACCGTGTCCAACTCCGAAAAGTCATGCCAATTTCGAATTCATCGTTCTTTCAAAGCGATAGGGCCGATATTGAATTGATTTCAGTCGGTTGCCCAATGCCCTGCACGTTAGTTTTTGGCTGCCTAATGGTCAGCATGGCTTGCGGCTAGCACGCCGCCGGACTTGCGCCAACCGGTCGGTTGCGCTGAGGCCTTCGACAAGCTCAGGCTGAGCGGGGTTGGGGTTTTCAGTCGCCCCACAGTACACGAAGATTGTGTAGACCTCCAATCCAAACCCGCTCAGCCTGAGCTTGTCGAAGGCTCAGCCAGAGCGCCGCCTGCCGCGAACGAGGTAGAGCGCTGCGCCCAGCAGGTTCCAGAGGAGGCAGGCCACCAGTGTCTTGGTTGGCAGGCTGGCGAAAAGATAGAGGCAGCCGAGGATGGTTGCGGCGCCGACGAAGATTCCGGCGGGCACCCGGAACGGGCGGTGCGCCTCGGGCTCGCGCTTGCGCAGGACGATCAGGCAGGTGCCGACGGCTGCGAAGGCGATCAGCGTTCCGGCATTGGCCAGCGCGGCGATTTCCGAGATCGGCAGGATTCCGGCCAGGACCGCCACGATAATCGCGGTCATCGTCGTCACCCGCACCGGAGTTCCGCGCGAGGAAAGCTTGGCCAGCGAGGCGGGCAGGAAGCCGTCGCGCGCCATGGCAAGGAAGATGCGGCTCTGGCCGTAGAGGAAGCCCAGCAGCACCGTGGGCAGGGCGATCACGGCGGCGATGGCTACGACTTGCGCCACGCCGCCACGGCCCATCTGGCGCAGGATCAGCGCCAGCGGTTCCGGACTGTCGGCAAAGCGCGCAAAGGGCATGGCGCCGATCGCGGCGGCCGCGACGAGAACGTAGACGAGGGTGCAGATCGCGAGCGAACCGATGATGCCGATCACCAGGTCGCGGCCGGGGTTGCGGGTTTCCTCGGCGGCGGTGGAGATCGCGTCGAAGCCGTAGAAGGCGAAGAAGATGATCGCGGCGGCGGCCATGACGCCGCGTTCCACGCCGTCCGCGCTCATCGACTTGCCGAAGCCGAAAGGAATGAAGGGGGAGAGGTTGGCGGCATCGAAGGCGGGCAGGGCCACGGCGACGAAGAGGCTGAGTGTCAGGATCTTGATGACCACCAGCACGGTGTTGACCCGCGCGCTTTCGCGCGTGCCGAAGGCGAGCAGGCCGGCGACGACCGCGATGATGACGATGGCGGGCAGGTTGATGAGTCCGCCCAGTTCCGGTCCCTCGGTCAGCGCCTTGGGGAAGCCCAGTCCGTGGAGCAGCGGTGCGGCATAGCCGGACCAGCCCACCGCCACGGTCGAGACCACCAGCGAATATTCGAGGATCAGGCTCCAGCCGACGATCCAGCCCACCGTGCTGCCCAGTACCTTGTGGCTGTAGCTGTAGGCGCTGCCCGCGGTGGGCATCATCGTCGACAGCTCTGCATAGGCGAGTGCGGCGCAGGCGCAGATGGCCCCGGCGATGGCGAAGGATACCAGCACTGCCGGTCCCGCACGGTCGGCGCCGACACCGATCAGCGTCAGGATGCCGGTTCCGACGATGGAGCCGACCCCGAGCGCCAGCAGGTGCGGCCAGGACAGGGTCTTGGGAAGAGCGGCGGGAGCCGGGGAAGGGGCGGTCATCGGGGTGTTGTCCTCTCGGGTATTGCCCTTGCCCTAGCACTCGCGGGACGTGGTGCAAGTTCGCTCGGCCTGCTCATCCACCGGCGGGGCGGTCCGGGGCGGCGAACTGGTGTCTTCCTGCTTTTGTGAAAGTCTCTGCCGATTGAAATCGTTGCACTTAATTGAAGATGTGTTGTCATGCGCAGATGGTGCAGCCGGTTACAGTTACTACCCGGACCGGTTCCTTAAGATACATGAAAGAACCTGTCCGGCTGCAATTTCACGGATTTCTCAAACCGAAGCCATGCTCCTTTCTATAAAACAGGAGGATGTCTCATCTTGCCGATTTCCGATGCGGCGGGGCGAGCAACTCAGGGGTGGGGGAATCCGCATGGAATGGTTCAAGGCTAATGCACCGATCCGTCTGAAATTGCTGATCTCTTTTGGTAGCTTCGTAGCGCTTGTGGCGGTTTCCGGAGGCGCGGGGCTGCTGGTGAAGGAAAGCGCCGCCCATTGGGTGGCGCTGGGCGCGACCCTGGTGGCGCTCGTTCTGGCGGTGCTCTATCGCGAGGCGATCGCCGGGCCTTACGTCACGACCGTGGTGCGCATGGAAGGGCTGGCGGCGGGCGATCTCGAAAGCCCGATCGAGTTCACCCATTATCGCGACTGCGTGGGCAGACTGACGCAGGCGATGTTCCAGTTCCGCGCGACCGCGCAGGCGGAAATCGCCGCCAACGAAGAAACCCAGCGCAACGCGCTGGTCGTCCAAGGCATGGCCGAGAACTTCCGCAGTCTTTCCGAAGGGGACCTCACTGCCGATATCGTTGCCGACTATCCCGAGCAATATGTGGCCCTGAAAGACAGCTTCAACGAGGCGCTGGGTAGCCTGCGGGGGCTGCTCGGCTCGGTCAAGGCGAACACGCAGAACAGCCTCACCGGCTCGCGCGAGATCGCGCAGGCATCGGAAGACCTCGCAAGGCGGACCGAGAGCAATGCCGCCAGCCTCGAACAGACGGCGGCAGCGATCCAGCAGATCGACGAGCGGTTGCGGGCCACCGCGCAGGCGGCCACGCGTTCGGTGGCGACTTCGGAACAGGCGATGGGGGCGGTGCTGGAGGGACGCGCGCGCACCGATGCGGCGGTTCAGGCGATGAACCGTGTCAGCGACAGTGCCAAGGGTATCGACGGGGTTATCGAAGGGCTCGACAAGATCGCTTTCCAGACTCGCGTGCTGGCGATGAACGCGGCGGTCGAGGCGGGCCGCGCGGGCGATGCCGGAAGGGGCTTCGCAGTCGTGGCCGATCTCGTCTCGGCGCTGGCAATGCGGGCAGAGGAAGAATCGAAGCGCGCGCGCGATCAGCTCGGGGTCACCCAGACCGACATAGAAGTGGCAGTGGAGGCGGTGCGGAAGGTCGATTCCGCGTTCGGGGTGATCTCCTCGTCGGGCGAGGAAGTGACCCGGTTGGCCGGGCAGATCGCCGCCGACAACGATGCCCAGGCCGCAGCCATCGGCGAGATCAACACGGCGGTCGGCGCCATGGATCACGCGACCCAGCAGAATGCCGCGATGGTCGAGGAAACTTCGGCCGCCGCCCGCAACCTCTCTTCGGAGATCGTCGCTTTGGCGGCGGAAGCCGATCGCTTCCGGATGGGACCGGCGACGCCCGGCCTGCGACTTATCTCGCGGCACGGCTGAACCGTTCCACCGCGGGTGCGCGAAGGCTCCCCGGCCAAATTGGCCGGGGAGCCTTCTTTTCATTTCCAGGCCAATTATTTCCAGGCTAGCCCCAGCGCTTTCTGGATTGCCACGTAGTCCGCCGTGAGCGTCGCACGGGCGGAGACGAGGTTCTGTTCCGCACCGTTCCGGTCGTCCCGCGCCTTGAGCAGGGCGACCCCGGTGGTGGTTCCCGCCCGGAAGCGCTGTTCGGTCAGGCTTTCGGCCAGCGCGGCCTTGTCCCGCGCGCGGGCGAGCGCGGCGACGGTGACGCGGCCTTCGCGGTAACGTGCCAGCGAATCCTCGGCATCGCGAAGCGCGGTCAGCACGGTGCCGCGATAGCGGGCTTCGGCTTCGTCGCGCACGGCTTCGGACTGGCGGACCTTGGCCTTGTTGCGACCGAAATCAAGGAAGCTCCAGCTGAGCTGCGGCGCCGCGATCGCGGTGAAATCGTCGAGCTTGCCGAGATCGCCGATCTTGGTGCCGCCGATGCCGATCAGCCCCATGAACGAAAGGCGGGGGAAGCGCGCGGCCTCGGCTTGCCCGATCTTGGCGGTATCGGCAGCCAGTTCGCGTTCCGCCGCGCGGATGTCGGGGCGGTTGGCGATCAGACGGGCCGGATCGCCGATCGGCACCGAGGCGGGCGGCAGCGGGATTTCGCCGGCGGCAGCAAGGCTTGCATCGAGCGCGCCCGGCTCCTGCGCGGTCAGCACTGCCAGCGCGTTCATGTAGGCGTCGCGCTCGGCGGCAAGGGGGGCGATCCGGGCGCGGGTGGAAGCAAGCTGGCCTTCCGCCTGCGCCACGTCCATGGCGGTGGCGGTGCCGCGCTCGAAACGCTGGCGGGTCAGGCCGAGCGCTTCCTCCTGAAGTGCGATCGACTGCTCGCCCAGCGCGATGCGCTGCTGGCGGTCGCGCAAGTTCAGGTAGGACTGCGCGACATTGGCC
Organism: Novosphingobium sp.; assembly: GCA_017745295.1. Taxonomy (GTDB): domain Bacteria; phylum Pseudomonadota; class Alphaproteobacteria; order Sphingomonadales; family Sphingomonadaceae; genus Novosphingobium. Next base: position 90,588 of record JAGHZR010000017.1, on the reverse strand, counting down.
GATAGGCTCACCTGCACGTCGGCCAGGCTGGCCTCGGCCCCTTCGAGGCCGGCGCGGGCGGCTTCCACGGCGCGGCGCTGGCCGCCGAACAGGTCGATCTCCCAGCTGGCGTCGAAGCCGAGGTTGTAGAGGTTGAAGTCGCTGCTGCCGCCTCCACCGCTCTGCTCGCCCGATCCCGAGGCGTTGTCGCCCGATCCGAGGTTCAGCCCCGGCACGTGGGCATGCGCATAGGCGGCGGAAGCATTGGCCTTGGGCGCAAGATTGGCGCGTTGCTCGCCGAGCGCGGCACGGGCCTGGCGCAGGCGGGCCTCGCCGGCCTTGACGTCGGTGTTGTTCGCGAGAGCGCGGGCGATCAGGTCGTCCAGCAGCGGATCGCCGAGCGGTTTCCACCAGTCCGCGACCGGCGGGGCCTCGGTCACCGCAGCGGCATCGGCACGCACGAAGCGGGAAGGCGTCGCGGCATCGGGAACGGCCTTGGGCGGACCGGCATAGTTCGGGCCGACGGTGCAGCCCGCCAGAATGCCGGTCACGAGAGGCAGCAGGAGATAGGAACGCATGGTGTACCTCAATGTCCGGTCGCCAGCGGCGCATTCTTGGGCAGCGGGCGAAGGAACAGAACGAGCGGAATGACGAAGACGATGCCCACCGACATCATCCAGAACATGTCGGCGTACGTCATCGTCAGCGACTGGATCTGGATCGTCGATTCGAGCGAGCGCAGGACTCCGGCGCCTTGGGCGGCCACATAGTCCTGCAGGCCGACCGAGTTGGCGTTGAGGCTCTCCTCAAGCCGCCGCGCATGGAGCCAGAGGCGCTGGTCCTGGATCACCGCAATTCCCGCCAGCGCGAAGGAGCCGCCGAGATTGCGCGCGGCGTTGTAGAGGCCCGAGGCGTCGCCCGCCTCTTCCTTGGGTACCGAGCGGATCGCCGCCTGGTTCAGGAACATCATGCAGAACACCGTGCCCATGCCGCGCATGAGCTGGGATTCGACGAAATCCCCGCCGTCCGAGAGCGGCGTGAGGCCGGTTTCCAGAAAGGCGCTGAGCGCGAGGACCGAGAGGCCGAAGCCGACCGAAAGCCGGATATCGACATTGCGGATCAGCCAAGGCGTCACCGGCATCATCATCATCACGGGAATGCCCGAGAGCATCACCACTTGCCCGGATTGCAGCGAGTTGTAGCCCGCGATCTGCGCGAGGAACTGCGGGATCACATAGGACGTCCCGTAGATCACCATGCCGACCACGGTGACCATGGCGACGACGCTGCCGAACTGCCGGTCTAGCAGGAGTCTGAGCTTGATGACCGGCTTGCGCGCAAAGACCTGACCCAGGCCGATCATGACCAGCCCGAGGATCGTGACTCCCGTCAGCATGACGATCAGCTCGGAGGAGAACCACTGTTCGCGCTCGCCTTCCTCCAGCACCACGGTCAGCCCGCCGAGGCCGAGCGCAAGGCCGACGATGCCCAGCCAGTCTGCCTCGCGAATGAGGCTGAGGTTGGACTTCTGGTGGGGAATCGCGACCAGCAGCAGCGTCGCCAGCGCGATGCCGACCGGCAGGTTCAGGAAGAAGGCGTAGTGCCAGCTGACGTTCTCGGTCAGCCAGCCGCCCAGTACCGGGCCGACCACCGGGCCGAGCAGGGCGGTGGCGCCGAACAGGGCATTGCCGATCGGCTGCTGCGCGCGCGGCAACCGCGTCGCCACGATGGTCATCGCGGTGGGGATCAGCGCGCCGCCGGTGAAGCCTTGGCCGATGCGGCCGACGATCATCATCGGCAGCGTGGTGGAAAGCCCGCACATCACCGAGAACAGCGTGAACAGTGCCGAGGCGACGAGCAGCAGCGTCCTCAGGCCGAGCAGGCGCTCAAGCCAGCCGGACAGCGGGATGATGACGATTTCCGCCACCAGATAGGCCGTGGCGATCCAGGTGCCCTCGGTGCCGCTGGCGCCGATCTCGCCCTGGATCGTGGGCAGGGAACTGTTGACGATGGAAACGTCGAGCGTCGCCATCAGCGCGCCCAGCGTGCCCGCTGCCACCGCCAGCCAGGCGGCGGCATCGGCACGCTGTTCCGGCACGGGGGCGCTCCCGGAAAGAGCGGGCGCCGTGCTCACGGGCGCTTGTCCCGCAGGGCCTTCTCTTCCTGAGCGATGCTGTGCTGCGCGCCTTTGGCCGAGATCGTGTCGACAGTGACCGTCACCGAGAGACCGGGCACCAGTACGCGGCGGGCTTCCGGTCCGGCGTCGATGGCGATGCGCACGGGGACGCGCTGGACGATCTTGGTGAAGTTGCCGGTGGCGTTCTGCGGCGGCAGCAGCGAGAACTGCGCGCCCGTGCCCGGCGAGATGCTTTCGACGTGTCCGGCGATCTTGGTGCCGTCCAGAGCATCGACTTCGATCGTCGCAGGTTGGCCGGCATACATCAGGCCGATCTGCGTTTCCTTGAAGTTGGCGGTGACATAGAGCTTGTTCAGCGGCACGACCGACATCAGCCGCGTGCCGGCCTGCACGAACTGCCCGGCGCGCACGGTGCGATCGCCGATGCGGCCGTCGACGCTGGCCTTGAGCACGGTGGCGCCGACATTGACATGTGCGGCCGCCAGCTGGGCCTTGGCGGCTTCGCCCTGAGCCTCGGCCTGACGGATCTGCGCCTTGAGCGAGCCGATCCGGCGCTCGGCCGAAAGCAGGGCGGCGCGCTGGGCGTCGGCGGCGGCGCGGGCCTTGGCGGCCTGGTTGCGCAAGGACGCAAGCTGCTGCTTCGTTTCGGCGCCGCTGGCTGCGAGCGGGGCGTAACGGGCAGCCTCGCGCTCGGCATAGCGGGCGTCTTCCTCGGCCGAGGCGAGCTGGGCGCGGGCCTGGGCGATTCCGGCTTCCTGCTCGCTGATTCCGGCGCGGACGTTCTCGGCATTGGCCTTGGCAACGTCGATCTGGGCCTGATATTGCTGGGCCTGCGCATCATAGTCGCGCGGGTCGATGCGCACCAGCGGTTGCCCGGCCTTCACGTTCTGGTTGTCGCCCACCAGCACGGCATCGACATAACCGGAAATCCGGGGCGAGACGGTGACCGCATCGGCCTGGATATAGGCGTCGTTGGTATCCTGCAGATACTTGCCGCGGGTCTCGTAGTGGAGCAGCCAGGCACCGCCTGCGACGATCGCCACGGCCACCCCGGCCAGCAGCACGAAGCGCGTGCGGGAACTTTTCTGCGCGGAGGGGCTTTCCTGCGACTCGGTCACGTCGTTTGCCATCGGTTTCTACTCGTGCCTTATTGCTGCATCGCAGCAGTGATATGTCCCGCACTTGCACTGCCGCGATGCATATGGCAATGCCATTTGATATGGTCCCACAATATTTCTTGCCATGAGCATCCAGCAGGACGTTCTCGAACAGATGCGCGATCTGCACTTGCGGATGCACCGGCTCTTCAATGATCGGATGCGGGCGCAGGGCGCGTCCCTGGCCCAGCTGAAACTTCTATTGCTGATAGAACGTTGCGGGGAAATGCGCTCGACCGACATTGCCGATGCGCTCGGTCAGGCGCCGCGCACGGTGACCGAGGCGGTGGATGGGCTGGAGCGGGACGGACTGGTCGTCCGCAACCCGGACCCGAGCGATCGGCGGGCCAAGCGGATCAAATTGACGGAGGCAGGGCGCGGCGTCATTCGGGAGGTCGAGCCTCACCGGGACGTGTTCGCCTCGGAATTTTTCGCGTGCCTGTCGGACCCGGACTTGGAGAAGTTCCTCTCGATTCTCACGACCCTGAACGGGCGCATCGTCGAGATGGGCGCGCCCAGCACTCTGGGCGGTACTTGTCCCGAGGACCGGTAAAACGGCGGGAATTCAGGTCAGTAGCAGGATCGTGACGAGTGCGAAGCTGCCCGAGCAGCACACGGCGGCGCACAAGGCCCGAAACTCGCAGACGCAAAACACGGATTCGAAACGTTCCATGGCGCTCTCCTGTTCATCCGCTCTTTGGCGGTTGAATGCAGGATATCACTGTCCGGCCCGGAGCGGAAGAGAACATTGTTCTTGCGGCGGTCATCGCCGGCATGATCGATCGTCCGGTCGGCCATGGAAAAAGTCCGCCTTTGTAATCCTTCATTCCGGCGTTTGCCGATGGTCGCGGGGCGCGGCTTGGTCTAAGGATGCCGGACCGGAGGCCGCCGTGCCGCCGCGTCCCACACTTTCAGGCCGTCATCGCCTCCAATACCGCCAGGCAGGGAACCGACCATGAAGCCGACTACGCTCACCCGTTTTCTGATAGAACAGCAACGGGAGCCCAATTCCGCCTGTCCCGCCGAACTGCGCCTCCTGATCGAGACTGTCGCCCGCGCCTGCAAGGTGATCGCCCAGGCGATCTCCAAGGGCGCGCTGGGCGATGTGCTCGGCAGCCTCGGCTCCGAGAACGTCCAGGGCGAAGTGCAGAAGAAGCTGGATGTCATAGCCAATGACCTGCTGGTCGATGCCAACGAGTGGGGCGGTCACCTCGCCGCCCTGGCGTCGGAAGAGATGGAAACCATCCACCGCATTCCGGGTCGCTATCCCAAGGGCGAATACCTGCTGCTCTACGATCCGATCGACGGTTCGAGCAATATCGACGTCGATCTTTCGGTCGGCACCATCTTCTCGGTGTTCAAGGCACCGGAAGGCGCATCGGGTCGCGAAGTGACCGAAGAGGACTTCCTCCAGAAGGGGCATGAGCAGGTCGCCGCCGGTTATGCGATCTACGGCCCGCAGACCCTGCTGGTGCTGACCATCGGCACGGGCGTCTACGAGTTCACGCTCGACCGCGAAGTCGGCGCCTGGCGCATGACCGACGGGCCGCTCAAGGTCACCTCCGGCACGCCCGAAGTCGCGATCAACATGGCGCGTCGCAGCCAGTGGTCGCCGGGCATCACGCGCTACATCGACGATCGCGTGGGCTGTGTGGAAGGGCCGCTGGCAGGCCAGTACAACATGCGCTGGACCGGCTCGATGGTGGCGGACGTGCACCGCATCCTCAAGCGCGGCGGCGTGTTCCTCTACCCGTCGGACTATGCCAAGCCGGGCAAGGCGCGCCTGCGCCTGCTCTATGAAGCCAATCCGATGGCCATGCTGATCGAACAGGCCGGCGGTGCCGCCACCGACGGGCGCGATCGAATTCTCGATGTCGAGGCAATCGGCCTGCACCAGCGCGTCGGCGTCGTGCTGGGCGATCCGGTGGAAGTGGCGGCCGTGCGAGAGCTGTCGCTGGCGATGGACCGTCAGGACGTTCCCGTTACCTGAACCTGCTGGAAGGTTCGAGTGAAGCCCCGGCCGTGATGGCGACCGGGGCTTTGTGCATTCAGGTCCGCTCGACGCTCAGGGTGCTCGCGCCATCCAGGTAAGGCATGATGAGCCTGCCGTCCGGCGCCGCCGTGAAGGTGGTCTGGGTGGGATAGGGGATCGAGATCCCTTCGGCCGCGAAGCGTTTCATGATCGCCACCAGCAGGCGGTCGCGCAGCGGGTGGGCGATCGACCAGTCCGTGCCCGGAACGTCGACCAGCAAAGTGAAGTCCAGCGAACTGGCGCCGAACGTCTCGAATCCGGCCCGTGCGGCCTTGGCGCCCTCGGCTTCGACCAGTTCTTTTAGGATGGCGGGAATCCGTGCCAGCGTTTCCGGCGGCGTTTCGTAGGCCACGCCGATCGAGAACGGCATCCGGATGTGGTCGCGCTTGGTGACGTTCAGCAGTTCCTGGTCGAGCAGGGCCTTGTTGGAGATCACGCGCAGTTCGCCGGTATAGGCGCGGATGCGGGTTGACTTGAGGCCGATCGCCTCGATCGTGCCGCTGCTGGTGCCGTAGCTGATCTGGTCGCCCTTGCTGAACGGACGGTCGAAGATGATCGCCAGCGCCGCGAAGAGGTCGGCGAAGATGCCCTGTGCGGCCAGGCCGATGGCGATGCCGCCGACACCGAGACCGGCGACGAGGCCGGTGACGTTGACGCCGAGGTTATCCAGCAGGACCACGGCGGCGACCGCGAAGACCACCACGCTCACCAGCAGCCGGATCAGGCCCATGGCGTTGATGATCGTCTCGCCCTGGAAATGCTCGCTGGCGGTCTTGTGCTCGATGGCGCCGAGGATCAGCTCGCGCGCCCAGATCGCGCATTGCAGCACGGCGGCGACGGTGAACAGGAACGTCACCAGATTGTCCAGCATCGGCGGGGTCTGGGCGTAGTTGTCGACGACCTTGATGGCGACCATGATGATGAAATAGTTGGTGGTCTTGGCCGCCACCCGGCCCACCACGGTCAGCCAGGCGCCGCGCGTCTGGCCGGGTCGGCACAGCCGGGCGCCAAGCCTGCGCAAGGCGTAGAGCGCGGTGACGATGCCGAAGGCGATGGCGCCGGCGATAATGATCTGAAGCCAGTAGGTCTGGAACCAGCCCAGTGTCGCGTGGGTGAGGTCCTGGATCTGCGCCTGCACGTCGGGTGCGGCAGGCTGGGGCGGGGGCGGAGACGGGGGCGTTCCGGTGGGGGAGGGGGTGCTTGCAGCCATGGGTACTCTTCGTTCTGGTGTGCTACCGGCGGGATGCTAGCGAAAAGCATGGTCCCGCCGATCGGGCGATCCGCCAAAGCGACCTTGCGCGAATGCCGTGCCGGGGTTTCCGGGCGGACACCCTGCAAGCCGGATCAATGGCTATGCCGATGAATTTGTTCCCGGCAGATATTGCTTTCGACTAGGGGCAGACCCGTTCGAACGTCAACCGGCGTGCCTGCGAAGAGGGGCCATGAAAGCCGGGCGGGCACCGCGTGCCTTCCGGTGCGTTAGCCTTGCGAAAAGCCTTGTTCCGCTTGCTTCGGCTTGCCTTCGGAAGAGTTCGCGACGATGCCAGCCCCTTTCCCGAACGACCGCCTTGTCTTCGTACCCGACGACGTGGACCTCTCTCGCTCTCCGCTGGCCGGGCATCTGGAGACAGAGACTTACGTGCTGGGGGCGTTCAATCCGGGGCTCACGCGGTTGCCCTCCGGCAACCTGCTGATGATGGTCCGCGTTGCCGAGGCCCTGCGCGAGCCGATCCGGGACGGTCATGTCCACGCCATCCGCTGGGAGGGCGAGGATGGAACCGAGGGTCGTTATGTCCTGGACGCCTGGCCGCTCGAACAGGCTGACACCGCCGATCCCCGCAAGTTCATGCTGCGCGGCGGCGGCTATAAGGTGATGGCGCTAACTTCGCTGTCCTGGCTGCTCCCGGTCGAACTCGATGCCGCGGGGTTGGACGTGCTTGCCGTCCATTACGACCGCGCCGTGGCGCCCCGCAGCAGCCTGCAATGCTACGGCGTGGAGGACGCACGGATCAGCAAGGTGGGCGAAAGCTGGCTGATGACGACCTGCTCGGTCAGTCCGGAGCGCCAATCGACGACGCTCTACGCGTCCGAAAACGGGCTGGACTGGCGCTTCGAGGATATCGTGCTCGACCACCAGAACAAGGACATGCTGATCTTCGAGGGCCTGATCGGCGGGTATTACTGGGCGCAGACGCGGCCTCTGGGCGACCTCTATTTCGCCTATCCGCCCGGCAGCGAATGGCACGCGGGGCCGTCGATCAACCTTGCCCATTCGCCGGACGCCCGGTTCTGGAAGCCCGGCCGCAAGCCCGGCATCCGGCCGCGTTCGGATATGCCGGCCACCGCGCGCATGGGCGGAGGCGCGCCGCCGATCCTCACCGACGAGGGCTGGCTGACGCTCTGGCACGGGGTGGAGCCGAAGGAAATCGTCGGCATCTATCGCACTTACTGGTCGATCCTCGACCGCGATGACCCCTCCCGCATCCTGCGCACCGGAGACGGACCGCTGATCGAGGCAAATCCGGCGCTCACCCAGTCGCTGGCGGCGCAGATGTACCTCCACGACGTTGTTTTCACGACGGGAATCGCTGATGCCGGGGACCACTACATCGCCGCCTCGGGAGAGGCCGATCTCGCCTGCCGCATCACCCACATTCCAAAGTCGCGGTTCAGCGCCGCCTGAAAGAGAGCCGCGAATGCGACGAACCGTGCGCGGTATGGCGGAACCGGGGCCTTCCCTCGGGAATTAGGCAGCGCAGGAATGCTGCTGCGAAGAGGGGCGAATGGGCCGTGTCAGTTCTGAAGACCGTAACGGAAATGTACTCGCGATCGTCCTGGCGGGCGGCCGGGGAAGCCGCCTCCACGATCTGACCGATCACGAGGCGAAGCCGGCGCTGCCGATTGGTCCCCATGCGCGGCTGATCGACTTCACGCTTGCCAACGTGGTCAATTCCGGTTTCGACGAGGCCATGGTGCTGACCCAGTACCAGCCCGATACGCTTCATCGGCACCTCCTGGAAAGCTGGCAGGCCGAAGCCGCGCAGACGGATATCTCGATCCTCGACGGCGCGGACTATGGCCCTTACGAGGGCACCGCCGCCGCCGTTTCCTGCGTGATCGACGAGATCGATCTGATCGCGCCACGTCATGTCGTGGTCCTGGCCGGGGACCATCTCTACCAGATGGACTATCGACCCTTCGTGGACCGCCATATCGCCACCGGCGCCGAAGTGACGCTGGGCGTCGTCCATGTCCCGCAGGACCAGGCGACCGGGCTGGGCGTGCTCGAAGTCGATTCCGCCTATCGCATCACCGCTTTCGTCGAGAAGCCGTTCATCGCCCCGCCAGCGCCCGACCGGCCGGGCTTCGCCCTTGCTTCCATGGGCATCTACGTTTTCCCATGGCCGCTCCTGCGGGATTTGCTTAAGGAGATCGAAGGCACCGTGGCCGATCTCGACTTCGGCAGGCACATCGTTCCAGCACTCGTTTCCTGCGGCACCGCCTTCGCCTATGCCTTGCCCGGACGCCAGGGGCGGGAGCCGCTGTGGCGGGATCTCGGTACGCTCGATGCCTATCACGGCGTGCAGCGGCAATTGCTCGACGGCTCGCTGCCGCTCGATCCCGCATGGCCGCTCGAACATCCCGTCCTCCACGGACTGGGAGACCGCCGCGCGATCGGCTTCGGATCGATCTTGCGCAATGTCGTGCTGCTGCCGGGCGCCAGGATCGGGCGGGCAGTGAAGATGTCCAATGCGATCGTCCTAGCCGATGCCGTGGTTCCCGATGGTTTCGACCTCGATGCCGAACTGGCCGAGCACGGCAAGTGGTGCGCCATCTCCGAAGGCGGCATTCGGGTGATCTCCACGAGAGCGCTTCAACGGCTGGCTTCCCGGCGGCGCGGGTCTGCGCGATTGCCGGGCGGCGGCCTCGCCGAACCGGATCGGCACCCGCGCAGGGCAGCAGCGGCCTCGCCCCCCTCTTTCCTCTGAACCCGGCATTCCGGGGCGGATTTTGCCCCGTATCCTGAAATGTTGCGGAGGACTTCCCGCCCGGGTGTTTGGCGCCTGCTCGATCGGTCTTGACAAAGCCCCCCGATCCGACAATTGGTAGCGCTATCACTCAAAGAAACATGGGAGGGGGAATCCGTGGCGAATCCCGAGACTGCATGTCGTTGATGCCTGCCGACTGGACTTCCGGTACATTTCTGGGACGCGCCGACTTCGGTGAAGGGCCCAGCCCGATTCTCGTCGTTCGCGGCGAACTGATCGACATGTCCGCCGTGGCGCCGACCGTTTCGGCGCTGGTCGAGGCTGGCGATTTCTCCGGCACCGGCGGCGCGCGTCTGGGGGCTTTCGATCCCGAAGCGGTGAACCTGCTCAGCCCGGTCGATCTCCAGTGCGTCAAGGCCTGCGGCGTCACTTTCGCGACTTCCGCCATCGAGCGCGTGATCGAAGAGCGCGCCCGTGGTGACTGGAGCGCCGCCGCCGCCATTCGCGAGCGTTTGGAAGCGCGCATCGGCGGCCAGATTCGCTCGGTCGTGCCCGGCTCCGAAGGCGCCGCCGCGCTCAAGGCCGCGCTGATCGAGGACGGCCTCTGGTCGCAGTATCTCGAAGTCGCGATCGGTCCCGATGCGGAAGTCTTCACCAAGTCGCCGGTGCTCTCCACCGTCGGCGTCGGCGCCGAGATCGGCGTGCGTTCGGATTCGAGCTGGAACAACCCCGAGCCGGAGATCGCCCTGCTGGTCGGCAGCGACGGCCAGGCCGTCGGCGCGACGCTCGGCAACGACGTGAACTTGCGCGATTTCGAGGGTCGCTCGGCCCTGCTGCTGGGCAAGGCCAAGGACAACAACGCCTCCTGCTCGCTCGGCCCGCTGGTCCGCATTTTCGACGAGAGCTTCACCATCGACGATGTGCGCGTCGCCGAAGTGCGCCTCTCGATCACCGGCGAGGACCAGTTCGTGCTGCGCGGCACCAGCAACATGGCCGAGATCAGCCGCGATCCGCTCGATCTCGTGCGCCAGACGCTGAGCGAGCATCACTATCCCGACGGCTTCGTGCTATTCCTCGGCACGCTCTTCGCGCCCGTGCAGGACCGCGACGAGGTGGGTCGCGGCTTCACCCACAAGGTGGGCGACGTCGTCACCATCGAGAGCGACAAGCTCGGCCAACTCCGGAACCGTGTCGTCACCTCGCGCGATGCCGCGCCCTGGCGCACCGGTATCGCCGCGCTCTACGCCAACCTGCTCTCGCGCGGCCTGCTCAAGGCTTGATGAAGGCCCATCCATGACCAAACATTCCGCCATCTATCCCAGCCTCAAGGGCAAGCGCGTGGTCATCACGGGCGGCGGCACCGGCATCGGTGCGGGCCTTGTCGAGGCTTTCGTCGCGCAGGGCGCCCAGGTCGCTTTCGTGGACATCAATGCCGCCGCCGGCGAAGCGCTTTCCGCTTCGCTGCCGGGCACGCATTTCCGCGCCTGCGATCTTCGCGACCTTGACGCCACCGCCGCGACCATGGCCGAGCTTTCGGGCCTGCTGGGCGGGGTCGACGTGCTGCTCAACAATGCCGCCAACGACGATCGTCACACGATCGACGACGTGACGCCCGCCTATTGGGACGATCGCATGGCCACCAACCTGCGGCATCAGTTCTTCGTTGCCCAAGCCGTTCTGCCCGGCATGAAGGCGCAAGGCTCGGGCGTGATCCTGAACTTCGGTTCGATCAGCTGGCACCTCGGCCTGCCCGACCTCGTGCTCTACCAGACCGCAAAGGCGGCTATCGAGGGCATGACCCGCGCGATGGCGCGCGATCTGGGCGCGGACAATATCCGCGTCAACACGATCGTTCCGGGCAATGTCGATACCCCGCGCCAGAAGCAGTGGTACACGCCCGAGGGCGAGGCCGAGATCATGGCCGCACAGTGCCTGAAGGCGCGCATCCAGCCTGCCGACGTCGCCGCGCTCTGCCTGTTCCTGGCCTCGGACGACGGCGCCATGTGCACGGGCCACGACTACTTCGTCGATGCCGGGTGGCGCTGAGATGAAGCCGGAATCCGTCCTCTCCATCGGCGCCACGCTGGGCGAGGGGCCGGTCTGGACCGGCGACCGCCTGTGGTTCGTCGATATCAAGGAGCACCGGCTCTACCGGCACGATCCGGCGACGGGCATGCTCGACATGTGGCATGCGCCCGACCAGATCGGCTGGGCGCTGCCGACCGAGCGCGGCGACATGATCGCCGGGGTCAAGACCGGCCTGCACCGCTTCAGCCCGGAAACCGGCACGTTCTCGCTGCTGCACGACCCGGAGCCGACCCGTCCGGACAACCGACTGAACGATGCCGCCACCGATCCTGCGGGCCGCATTTGGCTGGGCTCGATGCACGACGACGAGACCGAGGCTTCGGGCGCGCTCTACCGGCTCGACAAGGGGCATTGCGCCCATGCCGGGCTGCCCGAGGTGGTCATCACCAATGGTCCCGCTATCAGCGCCGACGGGCGGACGCTCTGGCACACCGACACGCTGGGCAAGACGATCTGGCGCGTCGCTGTCAGCGAAGATGGTACGCTCGGCACGCCCGAACTGTTCGTCACTATCGAGGACGGCGCGGGCTGGCCTGACGGCTGCGTGATCGATGCCGAGGGCTGCCTCTGGACCGGCCTTTTCGGCGGCTGGGCCGTGCGTCGTTACGACCCGGCGGGCAAGCTGATGGAGGCCGTGAAGTTCCCGGTCGCCAATATCACGAAGATCGCTTTCGGCGGTCCGGGCCTCGGCACCGCCTATGCCACCACGGCGCGCAAGGGGCTTTCCGCAGCGGAGCTGGAACAGCAGCCGCTTGCAGGCGATGTTTTTGCTTTCGATCCGGGCGTTTCCGGCTTGCCGGTATCCCCCGCCAACAGCTAAGTCCCGGCAACTGATTTCGGGCGCCAAAAATAATATCGCGCATCTCGATGAAGGGGAAAGAGGAATGACTGCGGCGCAGACTGGGCCAGCGATTGGTTCGGAAAGCCGGATCAACATGGCGTTCATCATCGCCATCGTGGCTGTCGCCACGATCGGCGGTTTCATGTTCGGCTACGATTCCGGCGTTATCAACGGCACCCAGAAGGGGCTTGAAGCTGCCTTCGATCTCGGAAAGCTCGGCATCGGCTTCAATGTCGGCGCGATCCTGGTCGGCTCGTCGATCGGCGCCTTCGCCGCAGGCCGCATGGCCGACGTCATCGGCCGCCGCGGCGTGATGATGCTCTCCGCCGTGCTGTTCTTCGTCAGCGCCCTGGTGGCCGGCGCGGCCGGTTCCTCGGTCATCTTCATCCTTGCGCGCATCGTCGGCGGCCTCGGCGTCGGCGCGGCCAGCGTCATCTCGCCGGTCTATATCTCGGAAGTGACGCCCGCCGCCATTCGCGGCCGTCTGTCGAGCGTGCAGCAGGTGATGATCATCACCGGCCTCACAGGTGCCTTCATCGCCAACTTCGTGCTCGCGCGCTACGCGGGCGGTTCCACCGAACCGCTCTGGCTGGACCTTCCGGCCTGGCGCTGGATGTTCTGGCTCCAGTCGATCCCCGCCGCGATCTACTTCCTGGCGCTGCTTATCATCCCCGAAAGCCCGCGCTACCTGGTCGTCAAGGGGCAGGAATCGCGCGCCCATGCCGTGCTGACCAAGCTGTTCGGCACCGAAGAGGCTGACCGCAAGGTCGCCGAAATCCGCGCCAGCCTCGCCGCAGACCACCACAAGCCCAAGCTTTCCGACCTGATCGAGAAGACCACCGGCCGCATTCGCCCGATCGTCTGGGCAGGCATCGGCCTCGCGGTGTTCCAGCAGCTCGTCGGCATCAACGTGGTGTTCTACTACGGCGCGACCCTGTGGGAAGCGGTCGGTTTCTCGGAAGACTATGCGCTGCAGACCAACATCCTCTCCGGCGTGCTCTCCATCGGGGCCTGCCTCGCGACGATCGCGCTGGTGGACCGCATCGGGCGCAAGCCGCTGCTGCTGATCGGCTCGGCGGGCATGGCCGTGACCCTGGCGACCGTGGCCTATGCCTTCTCGACCGCCGTCACCGGCGCCGACGGCGCGGTCTCGCTGCCCGGCAACAACGGGGTGATCGCGTTGGTCGCCGCCAATCTCTACGTGATCTTCTTCAATATGAGCTGGGGCCCGATCATGTGGGTCATGCTCGGCGAGATGTTCCCCAACCAGATCCGCGGCTCCGGCCTCGCGGTTGCGGGCTTCGCGCAGTGGATCGCCAATGCAGCGGTCTCGGTGAGCTTCCCGGCGCTGGCCGTCAGCCCTGGCCTTGCCGTGACCTACACCGGCTATGCGTTCTTCGCGGCGGTTTCGTTCTTCTTCGTGCGTGCCATGGTCAACGAGACCAAGGGCCGCGAGTTGGAAGAGATGGAAGGTTGAAGCGAGCGCGGGAGGCCTCCGGGCCTCCTGCATCGTCCAGCGACACGAAAAACGCCCCTTGCGATCCGTCGCAAGGGGCGTTTTTCGTGTCGCTGGAGCAAGGATCAGGCGGCGGGGCCGGCGTCCGAGTCCCGGCGGATCAGCTTGAACTCCGCGACGACGTGCGGATGCTGGCCTGCCGATGTGCCGGCATTGCGCGAGCGGATCTCGGCGATCAGCAGGCGTACGGCGCGGCGCGCCATATCGGTGGTGGGCTGGCGGATCGTCGTCAGTTCGGGCCAGACCGAGACGGCCAGCGCGGTATCGTCGTAGCCGCAGACCGTGAGCTGGCGCGGCACGTCGAGGCCGCGGCGGTGGGCCACGGTCACGGCGGCGGCGGCCATGTCGTCGTTGGAGGCGAAGATCGCGGTTGGCGGCACGGCGAGGTCAAGCAGCTGCGTCGCCGCTTCCAGTCCGGAGCGATATGTGAAGTAGCCCTGCGCCACAAGCGCCGGGTCGAACGGCAGGTGCAGCGCCGCAAGAGCCTCGCGGTAGCCGTCGAGGCGCTCGGCGCTGGCGGTCTGGTTGGGATGGCCGGTGATGAAGCCGATACGGGAATGACCGAGTGAGGCCAGGTGATGGGTCATCGTGAAAGCCGCCTCGCGGTCGTCGATGCTCACCGAGAGTGCCCATTCCGGCGCGCGGCCCGTGGCGACGGCCACCACCGGAACGTCGGCATGGCGCAGGGCTTCCAGCACGGCGGGAGAATCGCTGAGCGGCGGCGGCAGGATCACGCCGTCGATGCGGGTGCGCAGCAGCTTCTCCACTGCCTTGGCCTCGCCGCCTTCCTCGTTGCAGGGCTTGACCAGAAGCTGGGCATTCGCCGTGCTGGTTTCCTCCAGCGCGCCGACGAGGAACTCGCTGAGGTAGGCGAAGCTCGGGTTCGAGTGGAGCAGGCCGATCCTGATGTCCTCGCCGCCCGCCAGAATCCGCGCGGCGTTGCTGGGCGCGTAGTTCAGTTCCGCGATGGCGGCTTCCACCTTGCGGCGGGTCTCCTCGCGGACATTGGCGCCCTTGTTGATGACACGGCTGACCGTCATCGGCGAGACACCGGCCAGACGCGCGACGTCGTCGATCTTGGCGCTGGCGCGCTGCTTGCGAGGAACTCTGGTCTGGCTGCTCATCTCGTCCCCCAATGGAGTCCCGGCGCTCGCACGGAGCGCCGGGCAATATACGCTATCACCACAGTTTCAGGTGATAGCGCAACCATCGAACGTCGATCAGTGCGGATGTCCGGGCGCTAGCGGGAAGTCCTGGGCCTTGTACCAGGCCAGATCATGCTCGGGCGCTGCCACTCCCGCAGGCAAAGGCAGGCCGTTAACCGACATCCAGTAGGCCAGGCTGGCATCGCGCCACCACCTGGCCTCGTTGTGCTGGATCTGGAGGTAGCTGGCGGTCTTCTGCCAGCGCTCGGCATCGACGAGGCCTTTCACGCCCTGCCATTCCGCCTGCATCTGCGCGATACTGGCCACGCCGCGGTCGTATTGCGCGACCATGTCCTGCCAAAGTGTATGGCCGGATTTCATCTTCCAGTCCCACGGCAGGTGATGGAACCACAGAAGTTCGCTTTCCGGCGTCGTGCGCGGATCGGCCAGCATCTTCGCCACGGCCGGTTCGTACTGCGCGACGGCATTGCTGCCGGTCTTCGTGCGGTCGAAGCCGATGCCGTTCTTATCGGCCTTGTGGTAATAGACCGGGTTCCACTCGGGCCGGGCCAGATCGCTGATCCATGGTCCGGGGCCATAGTGATGGCCGGTGGCCATGAGATGGGCAAGGCCGAACGGCCCGGTGTAATCGACCACCGCCTCGCGCGAGGCCATCATCATCTTCACCGCAGTATCGACGACGCGCGGGTCGTTGCCGAACGTCTGCTGCGCCCATTCGCGGGCGATGGCATCGGCGGAGAGCGTCGGGTCCCAGGCGAGGCGGCCGAAGGCATACCAGTTGGCCTGATTGAAAGTCGAACCCGACCAATCCCGGTCGCGCCCGACATTGGCGACACCGGCGATGCCGCTGAGCTTATGGCCATAGAGCGAGCCGTCGACCACTTTGGCCACCGTCGATCCCTTGCCCTTGGCGCGGGTGTCGGCCTCCAGCACTTCCTCGAACATGGTGCCGAGATAGGCGAGGTGGGTGGCGAAGCCGAGGTATTCCTTGGTGATCTGGAGTTCCAGCATCATCGGTGTCTTCGGCATGGCGCCGAACAGCGGGTGGAACGGCTCGCGCGGCTGGAAGTCGATGGCGCCGTTCTTGACCTGCACCAGCACGTTGTCTGCGAACTTGCCGTCGAGCGGCTTGAACTCGGTATAGGCCTGCTTGGCGCGGTCGTCCGGATCGGTCTCGGCATAGACGAAGGCGCGCCACATGACGATGCCGTTATGCGGGGCGACGGCGGCGGCGAGCATGTTGGCGCCTTCCGCATGGCTGCGATGATAGTCGCGCGGGCCGGGCTGGCCTTCGCTGTTGGCCTTGACCAGGAAGCCGCCGAAATCGGGAATTTCGCGGTAGATTTCGTCGCTCTTGGCCTTCCACCATGCCGCCACCGCAGGGTCGAGCGGGTCGGCGCTCTTGAGGTGGCCGATCTCGATCGGGGCCGAGAAGCGGGCGGAGAGATAGACCTTGATCCCCCAGGGGCGGAACACCTCGGCCAGCGCCTTGGCCTTGGCGATATAGGGCGCGGTCAGGCTTTCGGGCTTGGCGTTGACGTTGTTGAGGACAATCCCGTTGATGCCCAGCGCGGCGTTGGCGCGGGCATAGTCGGTATAGCGGGGGTCCTTGAAGTCGGGCAGGGTCCACCAGTCCCACAATGACTGGCCCGCGTAGCCGCGCTCGACCGAGCCGTCGAGATTGTCCCAGTGGTTGAGCACGCGCAGGCCGATCTTCGGGGTGGACTGGAGGTCGATCGATGCCAGATCGGCGCCGGTCTTCTGCGCGCGGATCAGCGCGAAGACGCCGTAAAGCACGGCGCGGTCGGTCTTGCCGGTGACGAGCAGCGCCTTGCGGCCATCGAGCGTGGCGGCGCGAATGAGGTAACCCTCTTCGCCCAGCGCGGTTGTGGGCAGACGCAGTGCAGCGATGGCCGGATCGCCCGCCTTGGCCAGAACCACCGGAAGCGGCGAGGCGGCGAGATCGCGGCGCAGCTCATCGGCGGCGCGATCCAGCGTTTCGGACTGGCCGATTACGCGGATTTCGGTGGCGGAAGGGCTGCTCGCAGGAGCCAGCCAGAGGTCGTAGCCATCGTTGGCAAGGGCCGGCGCGGTCGCGAATCCCAGAGCCGTTACGCATACGCCGATCGTCAGAAGCCGCTTCTTCATCATCCTCCCCTGTGTCCCATAATGACGGCCGGTGGCCGAAGGCAATTAGCGCGTCGATGCCATTGACAAGCTCGTTTGTTGTCGCGCATGATACCGCTAACACACATAGTTCGAGGCAGGCAACACACTTTGCCGCCCGATCGGGAAATGGGCCGAACAACGGCCGGGGATGCAGGGGAGGAAGATGATTTTTCCGGTTTGTCTGTCGCTTGCGGGATCACGCCTTTCGTCCTTGGCGGTGCGCGCATGATCGCCGCCCCGGTCAAGCGCCGCGAACTGCTGCGCTGGGGCGCTGGCGCCTCGATGCTGGCCTTCCTGCCGGTCTCCGCGCGCGCCGCGACGCCGCTCTACAAGGACCCCAAGGTTCCCGTGGATTTGCGCGTGAAGGACCTGATGGCGCGCATGACGTTGGACGAGAAAGTGGCCCAGCTCGTCACGCTCTCCACCCGCAAGCGCGAGATCATGGACGATTCGCAGGCCTTCGATCCGGTCCGCGCCAGCAAGGCCCATCCCGATGGCATCGGCCAGATCGCCCGTCCCTCCGACCGGGGCGGCGCGGCCACGGCCAACAACACCGGCACCGAAGTGACGGGGCGCTGGCGCAAGCCCGCCGAGACCATTGCTTTCGTCAATGCCACGCAGAAGTGGGCGCGCGAGCAGACCCGCCTCGGCATTCCGGTGTTGTTCCATGAGGAATCGCTCCACGGTTACATGGCACCCGAGGCGACCAGCTTCCCGCAGGCCATCGCCATGGCGGGCACGTTCGACACCGATCTGGTGGAGCGCGTGCAGTCGGTGATCGGCCGCGAAGTGCGCGCGCATGGCTCCACCCTGGCGCTTTCGCCGGTGGTGGACATCGCCCGCGACCCGCGCTGGGGCCGCATCGAGGAAACCTTCGGCGAAGACCCCTATCTCTGCGGAGAAATGGGCGTCGCCGCCGTGCGCGGGCTTCAGGGACCGGGCAAGGAACTGGGCGAGGGCAAAGTCTTCGCCACGCTCAAGCACATGACCGGCCACGGTCAGCCCGAGGCGGGCAACAACGTCGCCCCGGCCCCGCTCGGCAAGCGCGAGCTTTACGATTCGTTCTTCCCGCCGTTCCGCGAAGTGGTGCGCCGCACCGGCATCGCCGCTGTCATGCCCTCGTACAACGAGATCGACGGCATCCCCAGCCACGCCAACCGCTGGTTGCTGAACGACGTGCTGCGCGGCGAATGGGGCTTCGACGGCGCCGTGGTCAGCGACTATGCAGCGATCGGCGAATTGGCGAGCTTCCACCACCTCGCCAGCGATATCGAGGGCGCGGCACGCCTTGCCCTCCATGCGGGCGTCGATTGCGACCTGCCCGATGGCGAGGCCTATCGCACTTTGGCCGATCAGGTGCGCGAGGGTCTGGTGCCGCTGTCGGCGGTCGATGCCGCTTGCCGCCACATGCTAACGCTGAAGTTCCGCGGCGGCATGTTCGAGGCGGGGCCGGTCGATCCCAAGGCCTCCGCGAAGCTCACCGCCAATGCCGAAGCCCGCGCGCTGGCGCTGGAAGCGGCGCGCAAGTCGATCTGCCTGCTCAAGAACACGGGCGTTCTTCCGCTGACGGCGGGCGCGCAGAAGCGCATCGCCGTGGTCGGGCCGAACGCCAATGTCACCCGCCTCGGCGGCTACTCGTCCGAACCGCGTTCCAGCGTGAACCTTGTCGAAGGCATCAAGGCGCGCGTCGCGGGCAAGGCCGAAGTCGTCTTCGCGCAGGGCGTGTTCATTACGCAGAGCGAAGACCGCTCGGCCAACGAAGTCCTTCTGGCCGATCCTGCCAAGAACCGAGCGCTGATTGCCGAGGCGCTCGAAGTCGCCAAGGGCAGCGACGTGATTGTGCTCGCTATCGGTGATACCGAGCAGACCAGCCGCGAAGGCTATGCGAAGAACCACCTCGGCGACCGCACCGACCTCGATCTCCTGGGCGAGCAGAACGAACTGTTCCGCGCGCTCAAGGCGACCGGCAAGCCGGTGATCGTCGTCGCGCTCAACGGCCGCCCGCCCTCGTGGCCGACCGTAGCCGATCAGGCCGACGCGATCCTCGAATGCTGGTATCTCGGGCAGGAAGGCGGCACCGCCATGGCCGAGGCATTGTTCGGAGACATCAATCCCGGTGCCAAGCTGCCGGTCACCGTGGTCAAGGACGTCGGGCAGGTGCCGTTCTTCTACAACCACAAGCCCTCGGCCAAGCGCGGCTATCTCTTCACCGAGACGGCGCCGCTCTATCCCTTCGGCTTCGGGCTCAGCTACACCACCTTCACCATCGGCGCGCCCAGCCTTTCTGCGCCGCGCATCGGCACGGCGGGCAATGTCACCGTCTCTGTAGATGTGACCAATACCGGTCAGCGCGCGGGTGACGAAGTGGTGCAACTCTATGTCCACGACCAGGCCGCCAGCGTCACCCGCCCGGTCATGGAACTGCGCGGATTCCGCCGCGTCACGCTGAAACCCGGCGAGACGCGCCGGATCGAATTCACCCTTGGCCCCGATGATTTCAGCCTCTGGAATGAGGACATGCGCGAAGTCGTCGAACCCGGCCTGTTCGATATTCTGGTCGGCGCCAGCAGCGTCGATCTCAAGACCACCACTCTCGAAATCGCCTGAGGATTCCCGCAATGCCAAAGATCGTAGATGCCAAAGTCATCATCACCTCGCCGGGACGCAATTTCGTCACGCTCAAGATCACGTGCGATGACGGCACCACCGGCGTCGGTGACGCGACCCTCAACGGCCGCGAACTCTCGGTCGCCAGCTACCTGACCGATCATGTCATCCCCTGCCTGATCGGCCGCGACGCGCACCGGATCGAGGACGTCTGGCAGTATCTCTACAAGGGCGCCTACTGGCGCCGCGGGCCGGTGACGATGACCGCTATCGCCGCCGTCGACATGGCGCTGTGGGACATCAAGGGCAAGATCGCCGGTCTGCCGGTCTATCAGCTGCTCGGCGGTGCGAGCCGCGAGGGCGTGATGGTCTACGGCCATGCCAACGGCACGACTATCGAGGACACGGTCAAGGTCGCGCTCGAATATCAGGCGCAGGGCTACAAGGCGATCCGCATCCAGTGCGGCGTGCCCGGCATGGCCTCGACCTATGGCGTCTCCAAGGACAAGTATTTCTACGAGCCCGCCGACGCCGACCTGCCGACCGAGAACGTCTGGAACACCGCGAAGTACCTGCGGGTGGTGCCAGAACTGTTCAAGGCCGCGCGCGAGGCGCTGGGTTGGGACGTCCACCTGCTGCACGACATCCATCACCGCCTGACCCCGATCGAGGCGGGCCGTCTCGGCAAGGACCTTGAGCCCTACCGCCCGTTCTGGCTGGAAGACGCGACCCCTGCCGAGAACCAGGAGGCGTTCAGGCTGATCCGCCAGCACACCACCGCGCCGCTGGCCGTGGGCGAGATCTTCAACTCGATCTGGGACTGCAAGGACCTGATCCAGAACCAGCTGATCGATTATATCCGCGCCACCGTGGTCCACGCGGGCGGCATCACCCATCTGCGCCGCATCGCCGCGCTGGCCGATCTCTACCAGATCCGCACCGGCTGCCACGGCGCCACCGACCTCTCGCCGGTCTGCATGGCCGCCGCGCTGCACTTCGACCTCTCGGTGCCGAACTTCGGCGTGCAGGAATACATGCGCCACACGCCCGAGACCGACGCGGTCTTCCCCCATGCCTACACCTTCGAGAACGGCATGATGCATCCGGGCGACGCGCCGGGCCTGGGCGTGGACATCGACGAGGAATTGGCCGCCGGTTACGAATATAGCCGCGCCTTCCTGCCGGTGAACCGCCTCGAAGACGGCACGATGTACAACTGGTGAGCGTGGTGCACGGCGTGATGCCTTCCATGGAAACCGCGACCGGCCCGAGGAAACCCTCGGGCCGGATCCGCTGGATCGTCTGCGCGCTGCTCTTTGCGGCAGTGGTGCTGAGCTATGTGGACCGGCTGGTCCTGCCCACGCTCAAGCCCGAGCTTCAGGCGCGCTACGGCTGGAGCGAGAGCGGCTATGCCGATCTCGCGATCTGGTTCCAGGCGGGCTACGGCATTGCCTATGTCTTCTTCGGCCGCCTGATCGACCGGCTCGGCGCGCGCGCGGGCTATGCTCTGGCGGTGACGCTCTGGACCGTGGGCCACATGGCGCACGCGCTGTTCACCTCCACCAGCGGCATGCTGCTCGCCCGCATTCCGCTGGCCATCGGCGAGGCGGGGACATTCCCCGCCGCCATCGCCGCCACCAACGAATGGTTCCCCAAGCGCGAGCGCGCCTTCGCCATCGGCATCTTCAACGCCGGTTCCAACGTCGGCGCGATCCTGACGCCGCTGGTGGTGCCGGTGATCGCGCTGACGCTGGGCTGGCGCTGGGCCTTCATCCTTACCGGCCTGCTGACGGTGCTGTGGCTGGCGGCGTGGCTCGGCTTCTACCGCCGCCCGCGCGAGAAGAAGAGCCTCTCGGCCGAGGAACTGGCGTGGATCGAGGCCGATCCGGTCGAGAAGCCGCGTCCGGTCAAGTGGCGCGCGCTGTTCGGCTATCGCCAGACCTGGGCCTATATGCTGGGCCGCTTCCTGATCGACCCGGTCTGGTGGACCTTCCTGTTCTGGCTGCCGGACTTCTTCAACAAGCAGTTCGGCGTGAAGATGCTGGACTTCGGCCCGCCGCTGATCGCGGTCTACCTGCTGGCGGACGTCGGCTCGGTGCTGGGCGGCTGGGCTTCCTCGCGCTTCATCGGCCGGGGTTGGAGCGTCAACCGGTCACGCAAGACGGCGATGTTCCTCGCCGCGCTTTGCGCCGTGCCGATCGCCATGGCGCCGCACGCGCCGGGCCTGTGGACAGCGGTGGCGCTGGTTGGCCTTGCCTGCGCCGGGCATCAGGGCTTCTCCGCCAATCTTTACGCGCTGCCGGGCGACACTATGCCGCGCTGGATGACCGGATCGGTCGTCGGCCTCGGCGGTCTCGCGGGCGCCGTCGGCGGCATGCTCATGGCCAAGTTCGCTGGGGCCATCCTCGAAAGCGTGGGCAGCTACGAGCCGATTTTCGTGGTCGCCTCCTGCGCCTATCTCGTGGCGCTTGCCGTCATTCACCTCATCCTTCCCCGTTACCAGATCGCCGATCCGGACGCTGAGAAAGTCACAGCATGACCCGTCCTCTCGCTCTCCATCCCGACCGCCTGTTCCCCGCCGACCCCGGCACCCGCGCCATTGCGCGTGCGCTCTACGAGGGCGTGAAGGACCTGCCGATCGTCAGCCCGCACGGCCACACCGATCCGGCGTGGTTTGCCTATGACGAGCCTTTCACCGACCCGGCTTCGCTGCTGATCGTGCCGGACCACTACGTGTTCCGCATGCTCTATTCGCAGGGCGTGGCGCTGGAATCGCTGGGCGTCCCGAGCGTCGATGGCAGCCCGGTCGAGCAGGATCCGCGCAAGATCTGGGCGATTTTCGCGCAGCACTACCACCTGTTCCGGGGCACGCCCTCGCGCATGTGGCTGGACTGGGTCTTTGCCGAAGTCTTCGGCCTCGACGTGCTGCTCGATGAGACGACTGCCGACCACTACTACGAAGTGATCGACGCCGCGCTCAAGACCGAGGCATTCCGCCCGCGCGCGCTGTTCGAGCGCTTCGGCATCGAGGCGATCGCCACCACCGAAGGCCCGCTCGACCCGCTCGCCCATCACCGTGCGATCCGGGAAAGCGGTTGGAGCGGCCGCGTCGTCACCGCCTATCGTCCCGATCCCGTCGTCGATCCCGAAACGCCGGGCTTCGCCGCCAAGGTCGCGAAATTCGGCGAGATGGCGGGCGAGGATGTCTCGACGTATGCGGGCTATCTGGCCGCCCACCGCTTCCACCGCGCCCGCTTCCGCGAGGCCGGAGCCACGTCGACCGATCACGGCCATCCCAGCTCGCTGACCGCCGATCTTTCGCCCGAGGACTGCGAGGCGCTTTACCAACGCGTGCTGTCGGCACCGAGCAAGGCCGACGCCGAACTGTTCCGCGCCCAGATCCTCACCGAAATGGCGGGGATGAGCGTGGAGGACGGCATGGTCATGCAGCTCCACCCGGCGGTTCATCGCAGCCATAACCAGGCCGTGCTGGAGCGCTTCGGGCGCGACAAGGGCGGCGATATTCCGATGGCCGGTGAGTTCGTGCAGGCGCTGAAACCGCTGCTCGACCGCTACGGCAACGACCCGCGCCTGACCCTGATCCTCTTCACGCTGGACGAGGATGTCTACTCGCGCGAACTGGCGCCGCTGGCCGGGCATTATCCCTCGCTGCGCCTCGGCCCGCCGTGGTGGTTCCACGATTCCCCCGAAGGCATGCGCCGCTTCCGCGAACGCGCGACCGAGACCGGAGGGTTCTACAACACCGTCGGCTTCAACGACGACACCCGCGCTTTCCTCTCGATCCCGGCCCGCCACGACGTGGCCCGCCGCATGGACTGTGCCTGGCTGGCGCAGCTCGTCGCCGAACACCGCCTGCCCGAGGACGAGGCGCACGAAGTGGCGCGCGCACTGGCCTATGATCTCGTCAAGGCGGCGTACAAGCTGTGAGGCTTTCGAACGAGACCCTCGGCCAGGTTCCGGCCGCCGTCGCGCGCCCCGCCTATGACCGCGCGGCGGTCAAGGCGGGCGTCGTCCACCTCGGCATCGGCGCCTTCCACCGTGCGCATCAGGCTGCCGTGTTCGAGGCGGTGCTGGCGTCCGGCGACTTGCGCTGGGGCGTGATCGGCGTCTCGCTCCGCTCGGCCTCGGTGCGGGATCAGATGAACCCGCAGGACGACCTTTACACTCTGCTGGTGCGCGAGGGCGACGAGCAGACACCGCAGATCATGGGCGTGGTGCAGCGGGTGCTGGTCGCACCGGAAGACCCGGAAGCGGTGATCGCCGCTCTGGCCTCGCCCGATACCCACCTCGTTACCCTGACCGTCACCGAGAAGGGCTATTGCCTCGATCGCAAGACTGGCAAGCTTATGGCCGAGAACGCGGATGTTGCCGCCGATCTCGCCGGGCTGGAGCGTCCGCGCACGGCGGCGGGCTTCCTCGTCGCTGCCCTCGCGCGTCGGCGTGCCGAGGGCCTCGCGCCGCTGTCGATCCTGTCCTGTGACAACCTGCCGCACAACGGCGTGCTGCTGAAAGGCGCCGTACTGGCGATGGCCGAGGCGCACGATCCGACGCTCGCCACATGGATCGCGGAAAATTGCACGTTCCCCGCCACCATGATCGACCGCATCGTCCCTGCCACGACGGACGAGGACATCGCCGGTCTCACCGGGCTGATCGGTGTCGAAGACAGGGCCATGGTCAAGGCCGAACCCTTCCTGCAATGGGTGATCGAGGACAGCTTCGCGGGCGAACGGCCCGACTTCGCAGCTCACGGGGTGCAGTTGACCGATGCCGTCGCTCCGTGGGAGGAAGCCAAGCTGCGCCTGCTAAACGGCGCGCATTCGGCCATCGCCTATCTCGGCGGCCTGGCCGGAGACCAGTTCGTGCACGAGTTCGTCGGCACGGCGCAGGGCCTGCTCTTCGTCGAGCGGCTGTGGGACGAAGTCGAGCCCACGCTCGATCCGCCTGCCGGGTTGGACATCCCCGCCTATCGCCGCGAACTGATGGCGCGTTTCGCCAACAGCGCGCTCCAGCACCGCACCCGGCAGATCGCCATGGACGGTTCGCAGAAGCTGCCGCAGCGCTTGCTTGCGCCGCTGGATGCAGTGCGCGGGCAGGGTGGTTCCTTCGCCGCCATCGCGCTTGCCGTCGCGGCATGGGTGCGCTGGCAGGCAGGCACGACCGACGCGGGCGAGACCTTCACCGTCGACGATCCCGCCTCCGCCGCGCTGGCCGATGCCCTGCGCGGTGCCGAAAGTCCGCGTGCGCGCGCGGTCGCCGCGCTGGGCGTCCTTGGCTACACCCCCGATACTTCCGTGCTCGACGCCGTGACCGCGCATCTGAGCCATCTCGAAGAGTCCGGTGCCCGCGCCGTGATCGCCGCCTTCCTGGGAGAGAACGCATGACTTTCCGCACGGCCCTCATGGCAGTCTCGGCCCTTTCCGCGAGCCTGTGCCTTGCTGCCCCCGCGCTCGCCGAAGCGCCGCGTCTGGAGGCCAAGGGCGATACCCAGCAGCTCATCGTGAACGGCAAACCGATGCTGATGATCGCCGGCGAACTCAGCAATTCCGCCTCCTCCAGCGCGACGTACATGGATCCGCACTGGAAGCGGCTGAAAGAGATGAATCTCAACACCGTGCTGACGCCGGTGTCGTGGGAACTGATCGAGCCTGTCGAAGGCAGGTTCGACTGGTCTTCGGTGGACTCGCAGCTCAAGGCGGCGCGGGCGAACGATCTCAAGCTGGTGATCCTGTGGTTCGGCGCCTGGAAGAACTCCATGTCCACTTACGTGCCCGCCTGGGTGAAGCGTGACCAGCAGCGCTTCCCGCGCGCGGCGCTGCCCAATGGGCAGAGCGTGGAAATCCTCTCCACTTTCGGCACCGAGACGCTCAAGGCCGACGAACGCGCCTATGCCGCGCTTCTCGCGCACCTGAAGGCGGTGGATTCGAAGGACAACACCGTCGTCATGGTGCAGGTGGAGAACGAGATCGGCATGCTGCCGGTCGCGCGCGACTACAGCGCTGCCGCCAATGCCGCCTATCGCGAGCCGGTTCCGACCGAACTGGTGAACTACCTCGTTGCCCACAAGGACTCGCTGGTTCCGGGCATGCGCC
This sequence comes from Novosphingobium sp., assembly GCA_017745295.1. GTDB lineage: Bacteria > Pseudomonadota > Alphaproteobacteria > Sphingomonadales > Sphingomonadaceae > Novosphingobium. The sequence continues at coordinate 64,794 of JAGHZR010000017.1, read as the reverse complement.
GGATGTGGCTCGATCGCGGCGCGCGGACCAGCGGTTCGTGGGAGGACCTGTTCGGAGGCGGCGATGCCTCGGCGGAAGTCTTCGCCGCCTGGCACTATGCCCGCTTTGCCGACCGGCTCGCGGCGGCGGGCAAGGCGGCCTATCCGCTGCCGATGTACGTCAATGTGGCGCTCAACCGTCCCGGCCGCATCCCCGGCGAATATCCCAGCGGCGGCCCGCTGCCGCATCTGCTCGACGTCTGGAAGGCTGGCGGCCCCCACCTCGATTTCCTGGCACCCGACATCTACTTCCCGAACTTCGTGGACATCGTGAACGGCTACAAGCGGCCGGACAACGTGCTGTTCATTCCCGAGGCGCATAACGCCAACAACCCGACCGCGCCTGCCAACGCCTTCTATGCCATCGGCCAGCTCGACGCGATCGGCTTCGGCCCGTTCTCGATCGACTCGGTGGACGAGGACCCCGGTGCGCTCAAGGATGCCTACGGCGTGCTCCAGCAGCTCAGGCCCTATATCCTCGACGCGCAGGGTACGGACCGGATGGCCGGCTTCAAGCCGCGCCAGCTCTATGACGACACGCTCGTCTACGAGCCTGAGGTGCGCGAGGTTGGACCCTATCGCTTCACCATCGCTTATGCCGATATCCAGAAGCCGGTAGCCAATCCCGGCGCCGATGCCTCGCAGCCGGGCACGACGGCGGCGATCGCGGCGGCGGGCGGCATGATTATCCAGATCGGCCCGGAGGAGTATCTCATCGCCGGGCAGGGGATCACCGTGACCTTCAAGCCGAAAGCGGATGCCGCCGCTCTGGCCGGGATCGATTCGGCGTTCGAGGGCAAATTCGACCAGACCGGCAAGTGGGTTCCCGGCAGGTTGCTCAACGGCGACCAGACTCATCAGGGTCGTCATATCCGGCTGGAGGCCGGGAAATGGCAGATCCAGCGCGTAAAGCTCTACGCTTATAGATAGAAAAGATACCGCTAACATAACTGTTGACGCGCCACTGCACCGGGAATATGTAAGGAGCAATGATAGCGCTACCAGCAGTGGCGCGAGCCGCGATCCGCCATGAGGTGGACGCACCGTTACATGGGAGGGGATATCCAATGCGATCCAACCTTATTTCCGTTCGTGCCGTTCTCCTGAGTGCCGCCGCGCTCCAGGGCTTCGTCGTTCCCGCCGCCTATGCGCAGGACACCGCTCCGACCACCACCGATGCAGCAGCGTCCGCGCCGCAGGACGAACCGACGACCGAGGACATCATCGTCACCGGCATCCGCGCTTCGCTGGCCAGCGCCACCAACGCCAAGCGCGACGCCGTGACGTTCGGCGACTCCATCTTCGCCGAGGACATCGGCAAGCTGCCCGCGACCAACCTGGCCGAAACGCTGAACCGCATGCCGGGCGTACGCCTCAATCGCGACATCAACGGCGAAGGCACCCAGGTCGCGATCCGCGGCCTTGGCCCCAGCTTCACCCGCGTGCTGCTGAACGGCTCGCAGCTTCAGGTGGCGTCGGACGGCGGCACCAACGGCGGCAGCGCCAACCGCGAAGTCGATCTCGACTTCTTCCCTTCGGAACTCTTCACCCGCCTCGACCTCGCCAAGAGCCCGACCCCTTCGACCCTCGAAGGCGGCATCGCCGGCACGGTCAACCTGCGTAACGCGCGTCCCTTCGACAAGGAAGGCACGCATGTCACGGCGGTGGCGCAGGGCCAGTACACCGACAGCAACGGCAAGGTCAGCCCGCGCGGCGCGCTGGTCGCCAGCCACACGACCGATACTTTCGGCATCCTCGTCGGCGTCGCCGGTGTGAAGACCAAGACCCGCGTCGACGGTTTCGAGACCGTGGGCTGGGGCGACGGCAACCTGTCGTGCGGCACCGGCTGCACCGACGCGGGCAACAACAACTGGAACTGGGCCTCCGTGGTCCCGGCGAATGCCGGTCATGGCCTCGTCGCCGGTCAGCCGGTCGATGTCGTCGCCACGTCGGGCCTGACGCGCAGCCAGCTCAGCACGGCGCTGCTGCCGCGCCTCGGCCGCAACAGCCTGACCAGCGGCGACCGCTCGCGCATCTCGGCGCTGGCCTCGCTCGAATGGCGCCCCAGCGACGAGCTGCACTTCGCTCTCGACGGCATCTGGGCCAAGTCCAAGCGTGACTACAACAAGGTCAACATGAACTGGCAGGTCCGCAACTCGGGGCCGGGCACCGGCGCTCAGGCGACCGGCGGCATGGTTCCGATCGGTCTTACCGTGGACGAGAACAACGTCGTCACCAGCGGCACGTTCGCGAACTCCTCGTTCTTCCTCGAAGCCAGCCAGTTCAAGCAGACCACCAAGTTCTGGAACATCAACCCGAGCGTTACCTGGCAGCCCTCCGACACCGTGAAGGTCGAGGCGAGCGCCAACTGGTCGAAGAGCAAGTTCTTCCGCGAACAGCCGACGTTTGCGTTCCAGACCGCGCCGAACTCGGGCGTCGATGTCTATTACGACAATACCGGCGCTTCGAACCGCCCGCTTATTACCACGAACGTCGATCTCAACGATCCGAACCTCGGCTGGCAGTGGTATCGCCAGAACATTCAGCTCGTGCGCCGCAGCACCGAGACCAAGGGCGCGCATCTCGATACCACGATCGGTGACGATCAGTTCAGCATCAAGGTCGGTGGCGCCTACGACCGTGCCCAGCGTTCGATCCGCGCCTATGACAACTCCATTGCCTACCAGCAGTCGGTCTGCGGCACCGGTTGCACCGGCGCCACCGGCTCGGTTCCGACGACGGCCATCGCGCAGTACCTGAAGCAGTTCCCGGTCAACAACTTCGGCCACCTCGCCAGCGGCAGCGTCGGCTACAACGCCTTCGTGGTGCCGGACTTCGACGCGCTGAAGGCCGCCACCAACTATGCCAGCTACCGCGACAGTGCGCCGGAAGCACGCGGCGCCGTGACCGGCGGCGCGACCGGCGACATGGACGAGACGGTCTGGGGCGCCTACTTCGAACTGAATGGCGTCACCCAGCTGTTCGGCCGCGACCTGCACATGAACGCAGGCATGCGCTATGCCCACACCCGTCAGGTCGTCATCGGCCCGAGCCAGGTCGGCTCGACCATCGTCGATATCACCGCCAAGTCGAACTACGACAACTTCCTGCCTTCCATCAACCTGACCTACGACCTTCTGGACAACGTCAAGCTGCGCGCTTCGGCATCCCGGACCATGACCCGTCCGGATGCGGGCCAGATCCTGCCGGGCATCACCTTCTCCGACCCCTCGGCGCTGGTGGCGACTGCGGGTAATCCGGACCTGACGCCCTACACCTCGGACAACTACGATATCGGCGGTGAAATCTACACCGGCGGTATCGGGTATGTCGGTCTCTCGGCCTTCGTGAAGAACATCCAGGGCTTCACCGAAACGCAGGTGACCAGCGCCAGCTTCGGTTCGCTGAACATTCCGTTCGACAGCCTGCTCTCCACCCAGCAGGACGCGCTGCGCAACCGCGCTGCGGCTTCCGGCCTTGCGATCAGCGACCTGCCGATCACGGTGAACCGCCCGGTCAACCTGTCCGACCTCAAGATCAAGGGTATCGAGGCGACCTGGGTCCAGCCGCTCGACTTCCTCGTCAAGGGGCTCGGCTTCTCGGCCAACGGCACCTATCTGGATCAGTCGTCGTCCTCGGGTCTGGTTGCCACTGGCGTCTCGAAGTACTCGTACAACCTTCAGGGCTTCTACGAGAACCACGGTTTGTCGGTCAGCCTGAACTACGTCTGGAACGACAAGTCGATTGCCGTGAACGGTCCGCAGAACAACATCCCGGGGGCGGCGCTGCGCTCCGACGCTCGCGGCCAGCTCGACCTTTCGGCCGGTTACCAGCTGCCGTTCCTCGACAACGGCGTGCGTCTGACGCTCGACGTGCTGAACATCACTAACGAGCCGCTTCGCACCACCTTCCAGTATTCGAACGCGGCCTATTCGGTCTACTATCCGGGCCGTCAGGTGCTGGTGGGCCTGCGCGCCAACTTCTGATCGTTCTTGTCAGGGACCTCCTCCTCCCTGAAAACTGCGAGCCGGCGACCCACGGTCGTCGGCTCATTTCTTTTGAGGGTCATGCGATGTCGCCGAAATTTCGTCCTCTTGCCCTGACTGCCGCGTTGCTGGCGAGCGGGCTGGCCACGCCATGCTGGGCGGCTGCTTGCCCGTGGGTGGCCGCCTGGGGTTCCTCGCAAATGGAACCGGGCGCCGACAACGCGCTGCCCGCCGAGGCCCTGCGCGACGTGACGCTGCGACAGATCGTGCGCCCTTCGATCGGCGGCAGTGGGCTGCGAGTGCGTTTTTCCAATGCTTTCGGCGATACGCCGCTGGTGATCGAGGCGGCAACCTTGGCCCGCGCGGTGCAGTCGGACAAGGCTACCGTAAATGCCGCGTCGATCACGCCCTTGCGCTTTTCCGGCAAGGCCCGCGCGGTGATCCCGCCCGGAGCCGACTGGCTATCCGATCTCGTCGATCTGCCGGTGAAGGCCTTCGAGGATCTTGCCGTCTCGATCCACCTCCAGGCCGTGCCGCAGCGGCAAACCTCGCATCCGGGATCGCGCGCGACATCCTACTGGCTGGGGGGCGATCACGTTGCCGACAGCAATCTGGCCTCGGCCACCGCCGTCGACCACTGGTATATGCTCTCCGGCATCGAGGCGCGGTCCTGCGGGGCCGGAGCCGTCGTGGCGCTGGGCGATTCCATCACCGACGGGCGCGGCACCACCACCAACGGCAATGATCGCTGGACCGACGTTCTCGCGCGCCGTCTGGGCGGAAAGCGGGCCGTCATCAACCAGGGCATCGGCGGCAACCGCGTGCTGCTGGACGGTCTCGGCCCCAATGCCCTGGCCCGGCTCGACCGTGACGTGCTGGCGCTGCCGGGTGTCACCCACCTGATCGTGCTGGAAGGCATCAACGACCTCGGCAATCTGACCCGCCTCAAACCGGTGAGCGCCGAGGAGCATGCGACAATGGTCGAGCAGATCACCGACGCCTATGCCCAGATCGTCGCCCGCGCCCACGCGCACGGCATCAAGGTCTTTGGCGCGACGATCCTGCCCGACATGGGGACCGAATATTACCACCCCGATGCGGCCAACGAGGCGGACCGGCAGGCGGTCAATGCCTGGATCCGCAAGCCCGGAAACTTCGACGGCGTGATCGACTTCGACAAGGTCATGCGCGACCCCGCGCGGCCGGACCGGCTGAACCCGGCCTACGACGTGGGCGATGCGCTGCATCCCAACCCCGCCGGATACAAGGCGATGGGTGAGGCGATTCCTTTAGAGCTGCTGCGATAACTCCAGCCCGCTCAGGCGATAACCCGACCTGTCCAAACCCGCTCAGGCTGGGCTTGTCGAAGCCCCCTGCGGCGGGGCGCTGTGCCATGCCTCATATCCTTCGACAAGCTCAGGATGGGCGGGGTGGGTGAGGCGACGTCAGGGGCGTTGTGGTGCGGGGCAGACCTCGTCGTCTGGCGGCGATAGCTGCTTGCTCCTGAACAAGGCTGGCGTCGGCCCCGGTTTCGCCGGATCGGTCGCTGCGTAGAACTTATCCCGCTGCGCCTGCTCCAGCGGGATGAAGCGGAACCCCATCTCGCGGTAGAGCGCCAGCAGTCGCGGCAGCATCCGGGCGTCGAAAGCGCCGACGTGGAGCAACAGGACGTAAGGCACATCGCGCCCGAAACGAGCCTTGGACGCTTCCCGTGCCGCTTGCGCATCGCTGCGGGCGGCTTCGAGATAGCGGGTTTCCAGATCGGCGATCGCCGCCGCGTTGCCTTGCGCGGCGCAGCGGGCATAAGGCGCGTTCCAGGCCCAGTCGTCGAAGGACAGGCTGACCCCGGCGATGCGATAGCCTCGCTCCGCCAGCGCCTTGCGGACTGCGTCGCGGACGGCGGGATCCTTGCCCTCGGCGAGGAAGGGATAGCGCAGCAGCGGCTTCATTCCGTACGGCGCGAGGGCCGTCCGGTTGCGGTCGATCTCGGCCACGAACGCATCCGCGCCGACTTTGTCGAGATCGAGGTGGGTATAGCCGTGATTGCCGAGCGCAAATCCGGCGGCGTGCCAGTGGGCGAGCACGGCCTCGCGCTCGTCCGGTCGCCCCTTGCCCGCATTCGCGAAGCCGAAGGCTGGCGCGCGGGCCTGCTTCAGCGCGGCCATGATCGAGGCCACGACCGACCCCGGGGTCTCGCCTGCCGGATAGGGCGGGTGCGAAGGCAGGTCGTCGAACGTCAAGGCGATCTGCGGGGCGGGTGCCGCGCAGGCGGGGAGGGGAAGGGCGGCGAGCAGGGCTGCCGCCAGCAGGCGCAGATGCTTCACCGCCCTTCCTGCCTCAGCGAACGAAGGGATCGATCGTCCTGATCGTGCCGTCTTCGTTGTAGTGCAGTTCGGTGACTTTCACGTTGCGCAGGCGGGTCTGGCCGGAAAGCTGGCTGTCGGCATAGAACAGCCACCACTTGCCGTCCTTCTCGACGATCGAGTGGTGGGTGGTCCAGCCTTCCACCGGCTCCAGGATGCGGCCCTTGTACGTGAAGGGACCGTAGGGGGAATCGCCGATGCCATAGGCCAGGTAGTGCGTATCGCCGGTCGAGTAGCTGAAGTAGTACTTGCCCTTGTATTTGTGCATCCAGGCGGCTTCGAAGAAGCGGCGGTCATGGTCGCCGCCGAGCAGGAGCTTGCCCTTCTCGTCGACGATCTTCACTTCGCGCGGGGCCTCGGCGAATTCCAGCATGTCGCCGCTCATGCGCGCCACGCGCGGGAGCAGGGCGGGCTTGTCGTCGGCCTGGAGGTCGGTCTTGGAGCCGTTCGGGTCGTACTTGCCGCCCGTGTTGCGCTGGAGCTGGCCGCCCCAGATGCCGCCGAAGTACATGTAGCTCTGACCGTCGTCGTCGGTGAAGACGGCGGGGTCGATCGAATAGCTGCCCTTGATCGGCTCGGCCTGCGGCTTGAACGGCCCCATCGGGTCCTTCGAGGTGGCCACGCCGATGCGGAAGGCGCCTTGCTTGTCCTTGGCCGGGAAGTAGAGGTAGTAAGTGCCGTTTTTGAAGGCGGCGTCCGGCGCCCACATCTGCTTGTCGGCCCAGGGCACCTGCTTCACGTCGAGCGCGACCGGGCCGATGGTGACCTTGCCGCCCACCTTGTCCATCGACAGCACGCGGTAGTCGCGCATCTCGAAGTGGCTGCCGAGGTCGTCCTCGGGCGTCGGGCCGTCGATGTCATGGCTGGGGTAGATGTAAAACTTGCCGTTCCAGACATGGGCGGAAGGGTCGGCGGTGTAGATTTCGCTGACCAGCGGCTGCGAAAGGTACTTCTTGTCCGAAGCCGCTTCCGACTTGGCATCCGCCGAAGCGGTGGCTTCCGGCGCTCCGCCGGTTCCATTACAGGCCGCCATCAGGCCGCAGAAAGCGGTTGCCGCAAGGGCTGCGTAAATTCGCCTCGACACATCTATCTCCCGGTCGGTTTAACCTTCTATCGTCGAAGATAGCGCTAACATGAGGTGTGGGCAACCGGGATAATTGGCGCTGGTGGCGAGTACGGGATGGTGCCGCAGCCGGCCGAATATCATGAAACGCATCGCGCTTGCGCTCGATCCCTGGCTGGATGTCAGTCACGACTCGCCATCCTATGACAATGCAGCTTTCCTGCTGGAAGCTGGGGCTGCGGGACACGGCGTTGCCCTGGTGCGCAAGGTCGTTGCGCACGATGCGCTGGCGGCCCTCTTGCCGGTGCGGCTGTCGGAAATCGAGCATCCGTTCAACGGCGCCTATCATTTCGTTTGTGATCCCGCTGCCGCGCCTGACAAATCCGCGGCTGCGCGGGCCTTCGGGGCCTGCCTGGCGGAACGACTGCACGGTGAGTTTACCGAAGCGAAACCGTGGCTATCGTAATTGCCATTGCCGAGGACGCGCCAAGCTGGCACGGGCAGGGCGAGGGCAATGCACATGACTATCCTGCAAGACATCGAGAAACTCGTTGCCCGGCTCGCGCCGGAACCGGTCTGCGACGACTGCATCACGCAGAGGTTGGGCCTCAGCGTGCTTCACCACGCCGATGTCCAGACCCGCGAGCTGGTGGGAACCAACGGTTTCGTGCGCAGCAAGGACGAGTGCAGCCTCTGCGGCGAGACCAAGCTGGTGATTCGGCGGCATTGAAGCATCGTCACTGAGCAATTCATGCGCGTTGTCTCGCTACCCGTGCGTCTATACCCAACCTCATCCTGAACTCGTTTCAGGATCCATCGTGCAACACCGATGCTATCTTGTGCGAGGCGAAATGGATCCTGAAACGAGTTCAGGATGACGGGTGGGTGCTTCGGAATCGGATCAGCAACACCGCCCACCGTTCTTGCCGCCGTACCGCGCCTCCTGACGGTCCCGGAAGAAAGCCTTGCGGTCCATGACCGGGCGCTCCGGGTGGTGCGCGGCCATGTGCCGGACATAGTCGTCGTAGTCCGGCACTCCGACCATCAGCCGGGCCATGCGGCGCAAGGTTGCGATCAGGCTCATGCCGCCACCGGATGAGGCGGAAGTTCGTTCACAGTCGGCACCGCGCTGCGGCGCGAGGCGATGCAGGTGCGCAAGGTGAAGACCATCAGCGAGACCACCACCGCCAGGAAAACCGCCACCAGCGCGGCATCGACCCGGTCGTTGAAGACGATTCGTTCCATCTGCTCCAGCGACTTGGCGGGCGGGAGGACCTCCCCCTTTGCCAGCGCGGCGGAGAACTTCGCGCCATGCGCCAGGAAGCCGACGGCGGGATCGGCGGAGAACAGCTTGAGCCAGCCCGCCGATAGCGTGCAGACCAGCAGCCACGCGGTCGGCAGGAGGGTGACCCAGGCGTAACGGTCACGCTTCATGCGGAACAGCACGGCGGTCGCCAGCATCAGCGCGATGGCCGCGAGCATCTGGTTGGAGATGCCGAACACCGGCCAGAGCGTATTCACCCCGCCCAGCGGATCGGTGACGCCTTGGTGGAGGAAGAAGCCCCAGGCGGCGACGCAGAGCGCGGTGGCGACGAAGCCGGGGATCTGGCTCTTGCTCTCGTTAAGGCGCGGCACGGCCAGCGCCATCAGGTCCTGCAACATGAAGCGTCCGGCGCGGGTGCCCGCATCGACGGCGGTAAGGATGAACAGCGCCTCGAACAGGATCGCGAAGTGATACCAGAACGCCTTCATCGCCGGTCCGCCGACGACGTGGGAGAAGATTTCCGCCATGGCCACGGCCAAAGTCGGGGCGCCGCCGGCGCGGGAGATGATGGTGTGCTCGCCTACGTCCCGTGCGGTCTGGGCGATGGTCTCGGGGGAGATCGCGAAGCCCATCGCACTCACCGCATGGGCGGCGCTGGCGGCGTCGTTGCCAATCAGCGCGGCGGGGCTGTTCATGGTGAAGTAGATGCCGGGATCGAGGATCGCCGCGCCCACCAGCGCCATGATCGCGACGAAGGCCTCCATCAGCATCGCGCCGTAGCCGATCAGCGGGGCGTCGGTCTCGCTGGCGATCAGCTTGGGCGTGGTGCCGCTGGCGATCAGGGCGTGGAAGCCGGAGACCGCGCCGCAGGCGATGGTGATAAACAGGAAGGGGAACAGCCCGCCCGAGAAGACCGGGCCGCCGCCGTTTGCAAAGGCGGTGAGTGCGGGCATCCGCAGCGGCGGGGCCATGATGACGATGCCGACGGCCAGCGCGGCGATGGCGCCGATCTTGAGGAACGTCGAAAGATAGTCGCGCGGGGCCAGCAGCAGCCAGACCGGCAGAACCGAGGCAACCGCGCCGTAGCCGATCAGGATCCAGCACAGCTGCACCGGCGTGAAGGTGAACAGCGGTCCCCAGACCGGCGACTGCGCCACCGCCTGTCCGTAGACGATGGCGGCGAGCAGGCCGACCAGCCCGAGGATCGAGACTTCGCCGATCCGTCCCGGCCTGATCCAGCGGGTATAGGCGCCCATGACCATCGCCAGCGGCACCGTCGCCGCGACGGTGAACATGCCCCAGGGGCTTTCCGCCAGCGCCTTCACGACGATCAGCGCCAGCACGGCGAGAATGATGACCATGATCATGAAGGCGCCGAACAGGGCGATTGTCCCGGCCATCTGGCCCATTTCCATGCGGATCAGCTCGCCCAGCGAGCGTCCGTCGCGCCGCATCGAGATGAACAGCACCATGAAGTCCTGCACTGCGCCCGCCAGCACGACGCCGCCGATGATCCAGAGCGTGCCCGGCAGATAGCCCATCTGCGCGGCGAGCACCGGCCCCACCAGCGGCCCGGCTCCGGCGATCGCCGCGAAGTGGTGGCCGAACAGCACGGTGCGGTCGGTCGCCACGTAGTCCAGTCCGTCGGCGCGGCGGATCGCCGGAGTGGGGCGCGTCGGGTCCAGTTTCATGACATGGCGGGCAATGAACAGCGCGTAGTAGCGATAGGCGACGAGGAAGCAGCAGACCGCCGCCACCACGATCCACAGCGCGTTCACGGTCTCTCCGCGCGAGACCGCGACGACCCCGAGCGAAACCGCGCCCACGAGGCCGGTGAGAAGCCATGGCAGGTGGCGGATCATCTTGCTCTCCTTCTCGCGCCGCAACGCGCGCTTCGTTCGCCCGTGCATAAAGCCTTGGGCGGGCGAGGGAACCGGGAATCGCAGCGATGTGTGACAGGGAACAAACATCGTTGGCGGAAACACCCACGCATGGCACCAAGACCTCACTCGCACGTTATGGTGCTTAATATGCTTTGTTTTTAATCAATTGACATGTCGCACGCGGCAAGGCGGAATGGTCCGTCGCTGTCTGTCCTGGGGAATTTGACGCCTTGCGTGGCTGGATACTGTTTCATCGCGACCTCGACCCCGCGAACTCCGAAGTGCCGGAAGTTCTCCGTTTTCAGGAGGCGGCGAGTGTCATGGGCATCGAACTCTCGGTGCTTCATCCGCACAAGTTCGACCTCGTGGTCGGCGCCGAGGAGGGCTGGAACACGACCTATCAGGGCCGTCTGGTGGACCGCCCGGACTTCGTGATCTGTCGCACCGGGGCGGAGACCGACTACTTCACGCTCGCCCTGCTGCGCCATCTAGAGCGGCGCGGCGTGCGGCTGGTGAACGGCCCGGCGACGATCGAACAGGTGGCCGACAAGCTCCACACCCTGCAGAGCCTCAACCGCGCCGGACTGCCGGTGCCGCGCACGATCCTCGGCACCTTCCCGATGGACGTGGATCTGGTCGAACGCGAACTCGGCTTCCCCGTCATCGTCAAGACGTTGAAGGGGACGCGCGGGGCAGGCGTGCTCAAGTGCGAAAATCGCAGCCAGTTCGAGGATCTTGCCGGACTGCTCGAAAGCGCCGATGCCCAGGCCGATTTCATCCTCCAGCACTATGTGCGCGCCAGCCATGGGCGCGACGTGCGCGTGCTGGTGGTCGGCGGGCGCGTGGTCGCGGCGATGGAGCGGCGTTCGCTGACCGGCGGGTTCAAGTCCAACGTCTCGCTCGGCGGGGTGGGCATTGCCTATAACCCGCCGCCGGAAATGGCGGAACTGGCCGTGCAGGCCGCCGATGTGCTGGAACTCGACGTGACCGGCATCGACATTCTCTTCGACGAGGAGGGCTACCGCATCTGCGAGGCGAACTCGGCTCCCGGTTTCCAGGGTCTGGAGCGGGCGACCGGCTACGACGTGCCCTCGGCCATTCTCGAATGGGTGGTCTCGACGCAGGAGGAGGCCGCGCCGGTCGTCGCGCCAGCGGCGGAAAGCAATGCCCTGGCCGACCTCGCTTTCGGGGGACGTGCGGGGCTGAGAGCGCTCAGTGACCGCAACCCCGACTATCGCCGCTTCGCCAGCGCGGTCGGCGTGCGCATGGTCGGTGCGGGATTGAGCTGCCTCGCCCATGCCGGGCTTCCTCCCGTTCTGACCGATCGCAAGAGCCGGGTTGGCCGGGGCCTTCAAACCCTGTTCGACGGCCGGGTGAATACCGATCTCTCGGCGCTCAACGATCAGGAGCAGGAGAGGACGCTGATGGTCGTGCTCGTCGCGGCGATCTGGGCGGCGGTGCTGCCCTGGCTGGCGGGCGTGGCGGTAGTGCCCGGTGTCCTGCTTTCGATGATCGCTCTCTGTTTCCCGCTGGTGTTCATGACGACCGCCCCGGCGGGCCGGATCGGACGCTCGGCCTCCTCGCTACGCCGGAAGATGGGCGGATGATCGACATGTCCGCCATTCCCTGGGCCGACCTTGCGCCTTTCATCATCGCCGGGTTCTTGGCGCAACTGGTGGACGGCGGCCTCGGCATGGGCTTCGGAGTGCTTTCCAACTCGCTGCTGGTCCTGCTGGGTGTGCCGCCCGGTGCCGCTTCTGCCGTGACGCACCGGGTCGAGGGCTTTACCAGCGGCGCCTCGGGTATCGCCCATGCCTTGCAGCGCAATGTCGACTGGCCGCTGTTCGCCCGGCTGGTCATGCCCGGCATCGTCGGCGGGTTGCTGGGCGTCTGGGTGCTGACGAGCGTGAACATGGCGATCCTGCGCCCGGCGGTGCTGGTCTATCTCGCCGCTGTCGGGCTCTACCTGATCTGGCGGGGGCCGAGGCGGCCGCAGTCCTATCGCCGGATGAAGCTGGTCGGTCCGCTCGGACTGATCGCGGGTTTCCTCGATGCCTCGGGCGGGGGCTGGGGGCCGATGGTGACGGGCAATCTCATGGCACAGGGCATGACCCCGCGCATGGCGATCGGCACGGCCAATGCCGCCGAGTTCTTCGTCACCGTCACCGTGCTGACCGCCTTTATCGGAAAGCTGGGCCTGCAATCCTTCACGATCGCGGCGTCGGGACTGCTGTTGGGCGGCGTGGTCGCCGCGCCGTTCGGGGCGCTGCTGACGCGGCGCATATCGCCGCGCCGGTTGATGGAACTGACCGGAGCGATCCTCGTGGCGCTCAGCCTGGGCGGCCTCGTTTCGCTGATGTTTTCTCCGATCCCGCTGTTTTCGCGGCTTTAAATCGGTGAACCGATAGAGGTGTGGGGCGACTGTCCCCGCTCAACTGGCCAATCGGTACAGGGTCCGCTATGGAGGCCGGATCGCCGACTGAATTTGCGCGCCGGCGACTGAGAGACCAACGCGCTCCCGCATGAAGGAGCACACGATGGAACTCTGTAAATCCTTTTCGATTCAATTCCCGCGAGCCGCGCGCGTGGGAAGCGGCTGGCCGTGGCCTGTCCTGATCGACACGCCCCTCAACGCCAGAAATTCCGGACGACCAGCATGACCGCCAAGACCGAAGCCCACCCCGCCCCGCCCACCCGCATCCAGGAAAACCTGCTGGCCCGGCGCGAGCGACAGCTCCTGCAATGGCTCTGCGCCCGGATGCCGCGCTGGGTGACCCCGGACCTGCTGACCGCCACCGGCCTCGTCGGCGCGTTCATGACGTTCGGCGGCTATGCGGCCAGCAACCTCTCTGCCGACTGGCTCTGGCTGGCGATGGCCGGGTACGTGGTGCAGTGGTTCGGCGATTCCATGGACGGCAGCCTCGCCCGCTTCCGCAAGATCGAGCGGCCCTCCTACGGCTACTTCATCGATCACAGCTGTGACGGCCTGACGACGGCACTGATCGTCTGGGGCATCGGCACCAGCCCTTACGTCACCATGGACGTGGCGATGGTGGCTTTGGTCGGCTACCTCCTGCTGTCGATCCATGCCTATCTCGCTGCCCGCGTGCTCGGCGAGTTCAAGCTCTCCTACCTTCAGGCGGGGCCGACCGAACTGCGCTTCATGCTGATCGGCCTCACCGCGATGATGATGGTGCTGGGCAGCGGACGCGGCCTGTTCGGCGTGATATCCGGCTTCGACCTGTTCGTGGGTACGGTGGGCGTGATCCTGATGGCGCTCTTCGTGATCCAGACGCTGGTGACCGGCAAGCGCCTGAACCTGCTCGCGCACGAAAGCCGCTGAATTTCCGACTTCTGGGCGATCCGGAAGACCGGACGCCCTGTGCTCATAGAGTGGCGGCGGCGCGGGCGGCCTGGTTGTAGTCTCCCGAGAGCATCCGCAGCTTTTCCGCCGTCTGCGAGAGCGTGTCCTCGCTGAGCGACGCCTTGACGTCGCCTACCAGCACTTTCTCCCGAATGGCGCGGTAGGCGTTGCAAAAGGCGATGCCGGCCTGCGTCACGGCGATGACCTTCTCCTTGCCGACGCGGCTCGTCTCCACCAGCCCGGCGTTCGAAAGCTTGCGGACGGCGTAGTTGACCAGATGCGCATCCTCGACATGGAGCACCAGCATGAGGTCCATGAAGCGCTTGGGCCGATCGCGATGGCGGACGGAGTGGAGCACCAGCACTTCCAGCGGGCTGAGCTGCTGCCCGGCAGCAGCGGCGCAGCGCACGATCCACTTCTGATAGGCATTCGCGACGAGGGTCAGGCTGAATTCCAGCTCCGACAGGGCAGGGGATGCGCCGTCGGCAAGATGCGCGGAAGAGATGATCGGACCGGGTTCGTTGGCGCTCATGCCATCGTATGAAATCGAAGGGTGAAGGCTTGTCAATGGCATGACCGGAAGCACGCCTGCGCGCTTGACAGGCAATGCGAGACGCTGTTCATTGACAATTTATCGGTAAATCGTCGGAGTGTGCGATGGCGTCGGGTTGGCAGTTCTGGATCGATCGTGGCGGCACCTTCACGGATATCGTCGGTCGCCGTCCGGACGGAACTTTCGTCTCGACCAAACTGCTGAGCGAGAACCCCCAGCGCTATCGCGATGCCGCCACGGCGGGAATCCGCAGCCTGCTCGGGCTCGACTTCGATGCGCCTTTGCCCGTCGGGCTCGTGGCCGGGGTGAAGATGGGCACGACGGTCGCCACCAATGCCCTGCTCGAGCGGCAGGGCGCGCCGCTGCTGCTGGTGGTGAACGAGGGTTTCGGCGACCTGCTGGAAATTGGCGACCAGAGCCGCCCCGATCTCTTCGCGCTCGATATCCGGTTGCCGCAGCAGCTCTACAGCGCCGTCGAGGAAGTCGGCGGTCGCTGCGATGTCGATGGCCATCCGATCTCACGGCTCGATGAGGAGGCCGCCGCGCGGATGTTCGCGCGGCATCGCGGCGAGGGGATCGCAGCTTGCGCCATCGCACTGGTGCACGGCTGGAAATATCCCGAGATGGAGCGGCGGCTGGCGGAACTGGCCCGGCAGGCCGGGTTCACGCAAGTCTCCACCAGCCACGGCACCAGCGCCCTGCTCGGTCTGGTGCCGCGCGCTTCGACCACGGTCGTCGATGCCTATCTCTCGCCGGTTCTGGGCGATTATGTGGGCCGCGTCGTCGAGCGGCTGGGCGATGTGCCGCTCTATTTCATGCAGTCGAGCGGCGGGTTGACCGAGCACGCCACCTTCCAGGGCAAGGACGCGATCCTGTCCGGCCCGGCGGGCGGCGTCATCGGCGCGGCGCGGACGGCGCAGGCGGCGGGCTTCGAGCGGATCATCGGCTTCGACATGGGCGGCACTTCTACCGATGTCGGGCTCTATGCGGGCGCGCTGGAGCGGGTGGTCGACGCCGAAGTGGCAGGCGCGAAAGTGCGCGTGCCGATGATCGCTATCAACACGGTGGCGGCGGGCGGCGGCTCGATCCTGCACTTCGACGGCGCGCGCTACCGCGTCGGCCCGGACAGCGCGGGGGCTGATCCCGGCCCCGCCTGCTACCGCCGGGGTGGCCCGCTGACCGTGACCGATGCGAACGTCATGCTGGGCCGGATCGCGCCCGCGTTCTTCCCGGCGATCTTCGGGCCGGATGGAGATCTACCGCTCGACCGGGACGTGGTCGCGCAGCGCTTCGCTGCGCTTGCGCAGGAGGTGGAGACGGCGACCGGACGCACCACCGATCCGCGCGAGGTGGCCGAAAGCTTCGTGCGCGTAGCCGTTGCCGCAATGGCGCGGGCGATCAAGGAAGTCTCCACCGAGCGCGGCCACGATGCCGCCGATTTCACCTTGCAGTGCTTCGGCGGCGCAGGCGGGCAGCATGCCTGCATGGTGGCGGCGGAATTGGGAATATCCACCGTCTTCATCCATCCCTTCGCCGGGGTGCTCTCGGCCTATGGCATGGGGCTGGCCGACCGCAGCGAAGTGCGCCGGGTGGCGATCGAGCGGCCGCTTGATGCCGGAACGGTCCCGGACTTGCGCGCGGATGCCGAGGCGATCGGCGCGCAACTGGCCGAAACGATCGCGAAAGGCGGCGAAGGTGCCGCGCTGCGGACCGAAGCCCGCGTGCACTTGCGCTATCAAGGCACCGATACCGGCATCGCGGTGACGCTGGACCATGCAGAGGTGATGTCCGAGGCCTTCGACAAGGCCCATGTCGCCCGCTTCGGGTTCTCCACCCCCGGCCGCGCGCTGGTGGTGGACAGCATCGAGGTCGAGGTGATCCTGCCGGGCGAGACCGTCGCGATGCCCCGGCTGGCGCGGCGACCGAAAGGCGAGGCACTGCCGGTCCTCACGCAGATGGCGCTCTGGGCGGAAGGGGCGGAAACCCTTGCTGCCGTCCATGACCGCGCGGCACTGCTGGCGGGGGACCGCGTGGTCGGCCCCGCACTCATCCGCGAGCCGCTGGCGACCACCGTAATCGAACCGGGCTGGGTGGCGACGATGGACGACTGGGGCAATCTGGTTCTGCGACAGGAAGGCGTTTCGGTCGCGCTGAAGGGGCGTGAAGGCGACGTCGCCGACCCGATGATGCTCGAACTGTTCAACAACATGTTCATGGCCGTCGCCGAGCAGATGGGGGCGGTGCTGCGGCACACCTCCACCAGCGTCAACATCAAGGAACGCCTCGATTTCTCGTGTGCCCTGTTCGATGCGGACGGCAACCTGATCGCCAATGCGCCGCATGTGCCGGTCCATCTCGGCGCCATGGGCGAGAGCGTACGCGCGGTCCTGGCGGCGCGGGGCGGCAGTCTCAAGCCGGGCGACATGGTCGCGCTCAACGATCCCTATCGCGGCGGCACGCACTTGCCCGACGTGACCGTGGTGGCTCCGGTTTTCGACGAGGCAGGAGAGGAGATCCGCTTCTTCGTCGCCAACCGCGGCCACCATGCCGATATCGGCGGCATTGCGCCGGGTTCGACCCCGGCGGTCTCGACCAGCCTTGAGCAGGAAGGCGTCGTCATCGACGATTTCCTGCTGCTCGAAGGCGGTGCGTTCCGCGAACAGCCCTTGCGCGACCTGCTTGCCGCAGCGCGCTATCCGGCGCGCAATCCCGACATGAACGTGGCCGATCTCAAGGCGCAGGTCGCGGCCAACGAGACCGGCATCCGCGAGATCATGGCGCTGCTGCGCCGTTATGGCTGGTCCATGGTCTCCACTTACGTCGGCCACATGATGGCCAATGCCGAGGAGAGCCTGCGTCGGGTGATCGATCGCATCGGCGACGGCGCTTTCGACTACCGCATGGACGACGGCGCGCGGCTGCGTGTCCAGGTGAGCGTGGACCGCGCGCGCCGCAGCGCGACGATCGACTTCACCGGAACCGATCCCCAGCGTCCGGGCAACTTCAACGCGCCTCCGGCGGTCACGCGGGCGTCGGTGCTCTATGCCTTCCGCTGCCTGGTCGATGCCGATCTGCCGCTCAACGAAGGGTGCCTGGTTCCGCTCGACATCGTCGTGCCGGAAGGGACGTTCCTGTCGCCCCATCCCGGTGCGGCGGTGGTGGCGGGCAATACCGAAGTCAGTCAGGCCGTCTGCAATGCCCTGCTCGGCGCGCTCGGCGCTACGGCGAGCGCACAGGCGACGATGAACAACTTCCTGTTTGGTAACGAGCGCGTCCAGTACTACGAGACGATCTGCGGCGGCGCCGGGGCCAGCGCGCGGGCGGACGGCGCCTCGGCGGTCCATACCCACATGACGAACACCCGCATCACCGATCCCGAAGTGCTGGAAATGCGCTATCCGGTGCGGCTCGAACGCTTCGCGATCCGCAAGGGCTCGGGCGGCGCGGGGCATCATCGCGGCGGCGACGGCGTGGTGCGAAGGGTCATGGCACTGGAGCCGCTGACCGCGACCATCGTTTCCTCGCGGCGCAGTGAAGGTCCGTTCGGCCTTCAGGGCGGCGCGGCAGGACAGGCCGGGCGGCAATGGGTCGAGCGCGCTGATGGATCGCGAGTCGATCTGGGCGGTACGGCGGAAGTGCCGCTGGCCATCGGCGATGCCATCGTCATAGAAACGCCGGGCGGCGGCGGCTTCGGCGCACTGTCCGATGCCGAAACGGCTGCCTGAAGCAAATATGGCCTGAAGCTGATATGGGGGGAAGCACGAGATGCTGGTTCTGTTAGCCGTCGTCGTTCTCGTCGCCGGGCTGGTGGCCCGGATCAATCCGCTGGCGGTGGTGCTGGCCTCGGCGGCGACCGCCGGGCTGGCGGCGGGATTGCCGCTGCTCGAATTGCTCGCGCGGTTCGGGGCGGCGTTCAATGCCAACAAGTTCGTTACCGCCGTCTTCCTCGTCATTCCGACGATCGGGTTGCTCGAACGGCACGGCTTGCAGGAACGCGCCAAGCAGTTGATGCGGGGGCTGCGCGGGATCACCCTCGGGCGGCTGCTGTTCGCCTATCTGCTGGCGCGCCAGCTGACTTCCGCGGTGGGCCTTACCCAGCTTGGCGGACAGGTCACAATGGTCCGGCCGATGCTCGGGCCGATGGCGGAAGCGGCGGCGGAGCAGGACGGCGCGCAAGTCGATGCCGACCGCGCCAAGGCACTGGCGGCGGCGACCGACAATATCGGCCTGTTCTTCGGCGAGGACATCTTCCTGGCGATCGGCTCGATCCTGCTGATGAAAGGGGTGATGGAGGGCTACGGCATGAAGGCCGAGCCCTTCGCGCTGTCGATGTGGGCCGTGCCGACCGCTGTCGCCGCCCTGCTCATCCACGGCGGGCGGGTCCTGCTGCTGGACCGCAGGCGCAAGTCTGCTTCGGGTGAAGCGGCGTGATCGGTCTCGAACTCGTCTATGCGCTGGCAGGCGCGATGTTCCTCGGTTTCGCACTGGTCACGGCGCTTTACCGGCGGGACCGCAAGGGCCGCGCCACGGCGCTGCTCTGGGGGCTGATCGCGCTGAGTTTCCTGCTCGGCGACACTATCGGCGACATGGCCAACGGTGTGCTGGCGATCGTCATCGTCGTGGTCGCGGCGTCTGGCCGCACCGGCGCGGCTCCGGCCTCGAATGAGGGGGGACAGGAAGCGGCTGCCTCGCGCTACGGCAATCGCCTGTTCCTGCCCGCGCTGGCGATCCCGGCGATCGCGCTGGCGGGGACGGTGCTGTTCAAGTCGGTGCCGGGGATCGTCAAGGCTTCCGACGCCACGCTCGTCTCGCTGGGGCTGGGAGCGCTGGCCTCGACGGTGATCTGCATGGTCTGGTTCCGCACCCGCGCCGAAGCGCCCTTGCGCGAGGGCGTGCGGCTAGCCGACGGCCTCGGCTGGGCGATCCTGATGCCCCAGCTTCTGGCAAGCCTCGGTATCATCTATGCCGCAGCCGGGATGGGAACGGCGGTGGGCAGCCTGCTCGACCATGTGGACACCGGCGGCAGCCTCTTTGCGCAAGTGGCGCTCTATTGCATGGGCATGGCGCTGCTGACGGTGCTGATGGGCAATGCGCTGGCCGCGTTTCCCGTCATGTTCGCGGCGATGGGCGCACCCTTGCTCGTGACCGTGCAGCATGGCGATCCCGCCGCCGTGGCGGCGATCGGTATGCTCGCGGGCTTCTGCGGCACGCTTCTCACGCCGATGGCGGCCAACTTCAATCTCGTCCCGGCCGCCTTGCTGAACTTGCGTGACCCATATGGCGTCATCCGCGCCCAGGCGCCCACGGCGCTTGCGATGCTGGCGGCCAATATCCTTCTCCTCTATTTTCTGGGGTTCTCCCGATGACCACGATCCTGACGGCGGCGCATGCCTCGCATTTCGCGCAGCTCACTCTTGGCCACCTCGGCCGCGAGTATCCCAACAAGCTCGACCATATGCTCAATGGACCGGAGGATGCGCAGACGCCTTCCGTGCTCCATCCCGTGTTCTTCGGCAGTTTCGACTGGCACAGCTGCGTACATGGCTGGTGGCAGGTTATGCGCCTGCTCCGCCTGTTCCCCGAGATCCCGGAAGCCGAGGCCATTCGGGCGCGCGCCGATGCCATGCTCGTGCCGGAGAAAATCGCGGGCGAGGTCGCCTATCTTGCCCGCCCGCTGTCCCAGGGATTCGAGCGCCCTTACGGCTGGGGCTGGCTGCTGGCGCTCCATCACGAACTCTCGCTGCACGAGAGCCGGGACTGGGCCGAAGCCCTCGCACAGCTGGCCGATATCTTCGCGCAGCGCTTCGAGGACCACCTCCCCAAGCTGACGTATCCGATCCGCCACGGCATCCACAGCAATTCGGCTTTTGCGCTCGTGCTCGCGCATGAATGGGCGAAGGACCGGCGCAGCAGTCTTGCCGCCCTGATCGAAAGCCGTCTTGGCGACTGGTTCGGAGGGGATCGCGCTGCGCAGGCCTGGGAGCCGTCCGGCGACGAGTTCCTCTCACCCACCTTGACCGAGGCGCTGGCGATGAGCTGCGTGCTCTCTCCGGTCGCGTTCGCCGACTGGTTCGACGCCTTCCTTCCCGATATTGCCGAAGGCCGCCCCGAAACCCTGCTGGTGCCCGCCTTCGTCTCGGATCGGACCGACGGCAAGATCGCCCATCTCGATGGTCTCAATCTCAGCCGCGCCTGGTGCTGGCGGCAGATCGCGGCGCGTCTGCCGGAAGGGCACTTCGTCAGCCGCACCGGGGAGGAGATCGCCGAAAGCCACCTCGAAGCCGCGCTGCCGCACCTGGCGGGCGACTACATGGGCGAGCACTGGCTGGCGACGTTCGCCCTACTGGCGCTCGATCAGGTATCTCAGCCGTCGTAGAGCTGCGTCTCGATCAGGTTGACGCCGTTTCTCTCGCAAGCGCTGCGCAAGTCGGGGTCGGTCAGGCGGTCGCAGACGAAGAAGTCGATGGCCTCCATCCCGCAGACCCGCACCGGTGCCGAGCGGCCGACTTTCGAGGAATCGGCGACGAGGATCACCTTGCGGGCGTTGCGGATGATCGTCTGCGAGACTTCCACTTCGTCGATTGCGAAGTCCAGCAGGCTGCCGTCGCTGTCGAGCGCGGAAATGCCGATCAGGGCGTAGTCCACGCGGAAGTTCTCGATGAAGCGCATGGCGAGCGCGCCCACCACCGCACGGTCGCCGGTGCGCACTTTGCCGCCGACGCTGACGAGATCGAGCGCTGGATGGCTCGACAGGGTATCGATGACGTTGAGGTTGTTGGAGATCACCATGAGGTTGCGGTGATGCGTGAAATTGGCGGCGACGGCCTCGGTGGTCGTGCCGATATTGACGAAGAGCGAGGCGCCGTCCGGGATCAGCGCGGCGGCGGCGGCGCCGATCCGTGCCTTTGCGTCCGAGGCGACATCGCGGCGCTTGTCGTAGGCGAGGTTGTCGACGCCTGACGTGATGAGCGCCCCGCCGTGCACGCGCGAGAGCAGTGACTGCCCGGCCAGCACGTTGAGATCCTTGCGGATCGTCTGAGGCGTCACGCCGAGGCGCTCGGCAAGGTCGTCCACGCTCACGCTGCCCGCGCCGCGCGCGATGGTCAGGATATGGGCGCGGCGTTGGGCAACGATGTCGCCATTGGTATCCGCAGTCGTCTCGATCATGTTTCCCCGTCTCGTCGCCTTCCGGGCAGTCCCTTAGCGTGCCTCGGCACTGCGGCCTAGCCAGGCATCGATCGCTTCGGCTGTGCCGGGCGGAACGTGCAGGCCAAGCTTGCTGCGGCGGAACAGGATATCCTCGGCCGTGCGCGCCCATTCGGCTTCGACGAGGTAGTCGATCTCGCGGGCATGGAGGCCGCCGCCGAAGTCCTGCCCGAGGTCATCCGGGGTACGGGCCTGACCGAGGATTTCCGGCGCGCGGGTGCCGTAGGCGCGGGCGAGACGGCGCAGCAGGTCGCGCGGCATCTGCGGATAGCTTTCGATCATGTCGGCGAGGAAGCGCTCAAAGTCGCCGTCCGCGATGTCGCCGCCGGGCAGCACGGCACCGGCGGTCCAGGGCATTGCGACTTGCGGGAAGAGCTGCGCGATATGCTCCATCGCGTGTTCCGCGAGCTTGCGGAAGGTCGTGATCTTGCCGCCGAAGATCGACAGCATCGGTGCCTGCCGCGCATCACCCTTGTCGAAGTCGAGCACATAGTCGCGCGTCACTGCCGAGGCATTGGCGGCATGGTCGTCGTAGAGCGGGCGGATGCCGGCATAGCTCCAGGCGATGTCCTCGTGGCCGACCTGCCGCTCGAAATAGCGATTGGCGGTTTCGCACAAGTAGTCGATCTCGCCCGGACTGATCGTCGCCTTGCCGGGGGCTTCGGTCCAGGGTTCGTCGGTCGTGCCGATCAGGGTGAATTCGCGCTCGTAGGGGATCGCGAAGACGATGCGGCGGTCGGGGTTTTGCAACATGAAGGCATGGTCGCCTTCATAGAGACGCGGGACGACGATGTGGCTGCCCTTGACGAGGCGCACGCCGCGATCGTCCCTTGCCCGGCCGATGCGGCGCAGCAGGGCATCGACCCAGGGACCCGCGGCATTGACCAGCATGCGGGCGCGGACCTGGCGCGGCCCCTGTTGGCCCTCGATCGTTGCCACCCAGCCACCGTTCTCGCTGACGGCATCGGTCAGGCGGGTGCGGGTCTCGATCCGGGCGCCGCGTGCGGCGGCGTCCATGGCATTGAGCACGACGAGGCGGCTGTCCTCGACCCAGCAGTCGGAATAGGCGAAGGCCTTTCCTTTTCGTTTCGAATTTTGCGTTTTCAGGCCGTTCCCTCGCGGGCTGCGGTCGAGATCGAGCGTTTCCGTGCCCGGTAATTTCTTGCGGCCGCCGAGGTGGTCGTAGAGGAACAGGCCGAGACGGACCATCCAGGCGGGGCGCGGCGACAGCGATTGCGGCAGTACGAAGCGCAGCGGCCAGATGATGTGCGGCGCCATGCCCAGCAGCCGCTCGCGCTCGATCAGGGCTTCGCGAACAAGGCGGAACTCATAGTATTCGAGGTAGCGCAGGCCGCCGTGGATCAGCTTGGTCGAGGCCGAGGACGTGTGGCTGGCAAGATCGTCCTGCTCGACCAGCAAGACCGAAAGACCGCGCCCGGCGGCATCGCGAGCAATGCCTGCACCGTTCACGCCGCCGCCGACGATCAGCAGATCGTAGGTTTCGTCCTGCGGGCTGGGGGCGGGGGGCATCATGGCTGTCTCTCTCGTCGATAGGGTGGTTTTCGTTATCCGAAAATATATCCGCTAAAACGAAAATGCAAACGAAACTATTGACGTTCGTTTGAAAGCGTGTTCAGAAAGCTCTCGCGTCAAGCGAAAGGCTGATGGCGAGAGGATCGAGAGTGACGGAAAACCTGCGGGCGCTGCGCGGCGAACTGATTTCGGAAATGCTGGCCGTGGCCATCATCATCACGATCGGCGATTCGGCCGCGGCGATGATCACGCTCTACGATCCCAGTCCTTATGCGCAGGCCTATTGGGGCGTCTGCATCGCCTGGGGCCTGGCCGTGACCATGGCGATCTACATTACCGGTTCGGTTTCGGGCACTCATGCCAATCCCGCCGTCACGCTGGCGCTCATGCTGTTTCGCGGCTTTCCAAAGCGCAAGGTGCTGCCCTACTGGGGGGCGCAAGTTCTGGGCGCGGTGATCGGCGCCGCGCTGGTGTTGCAACTCTATCATCCTGTGATCGACGCCTATAATGCCGCCCACGGCTTCACCCGCGCCGGCGGCGGCGCGGCGGGCGTGTTCTTCACCCATCCCGGCGCGCATATCACCCCGATCCATGCCTTCTGGGATCAGGTGATCCTGACCGGCATTCTGGTCCTCGGCATCTTCGCGATTACCGACGAGTTCAACGACGTGGCCCCGCGCGCCAATTCCGGTGCGCTGATGATCGGTCTGCTGGTCGCGATGATCGGTGCTTCGGGCGGCTATCTGGAAGCCTGGGCGATCAATCCCGCGCGCGATTTCGGGCCGCGCCTCTTTGCATATTTCGCCGGTTGGGATGCCTCGGCGTTCCCCAGCCCCGGCAACTACTGGTGGGTTCCGATCGCCGGGCCGCTGTTCGGCGGCGTCGCGGGAGCCGGGCTCTACCAGATCGCGATCAAGCCCTATCTGCCCTCGGGGCGCAAGCCGAAGCCGGACGCCGCGCTTGACTAGGATGTGTGGGGATTCAGTCCAGGCGGAGCCGAGAATGGTGGACTTTCGTGACCCGGAGCGCAGCGTACTTTAGGTACATGAGCACCGGAAGCGCGAAAGGCCGCCGTTCGCAGGCCCACATGGACTGAATCCCCACACGCCCTAAGACGACAAGATATTCTCGGAGACTTTCATGACCCAGCCCCGACACGTTCTCGCCATCGACCAGGGCACGACCTCGACCCGCGCGATCGTCTTCGACGATGCCGCCCATCCTGTCGCCACCGCGCAGTGTGAGTTCGAGCAGCACTATCCCGACCTCGGTTGGGTCGAGCACGATGCCGAGGACATCTGGCGCGACACCGTGAAAGTGGCGCGCGAGGCGATCGAGCGGAGCGGGCTGGGCGCGGCAGGCATCGCCGGGATCGGCATCACCAACCAGCGCGAGACCGTGGTGGTCTGGGAGCGCGAGAGCGGCAGGCCGATCCACCGGGCGATCGTCTGGCAGGACCGGCGCACCGCACGGCTCTGCGCCGACCTCAAGGCGGAAGGCGCCGAGCCGGACGTGCGGGCGCGCACCGGCCTGCTGATCGACCCTTATTTCTCGGCCACCAAGCTCGCCTGGATTCTCGACAATGTGGGGGATGCCCGCGCGCGGGCGGAGCGCGGCGAACTGGCGTTCGGCACGATCGATAGCTTCCTGCTCTGGCGCCTGACCGGCGGCAAGGTTCACGCCACGGACGTGACCAATGCCGGTCGCACGCTGCTCTACAACATCCGCGAACAGCGCTGGGACGAGGAACTCTGCCGCCTGTTCCGCGTGCCGATGCAGATGCTGCCCGAAGTCCACGACAACGCCCATATCTTCGGTATGACCGACAAGAGCTTGTTCGGCGCGGAAATTCCGCTGGCGGGCGTCGCCGGAGACCAGCAGGCGGCGTTGTTCGGGCAGGCCTGCTTCGAGGCGGGCATGGCCAAGTCGACTTACGGCACCGGCTGCTTCATGTTGCTGAACACCGGATCGGAAGCGATCGCCTCGGAAAACCGCTTGCTGACGACCCCGGCCTACCGGCTGGGCGGCCAGATGACCTATGCGCTGGAAGGCTCGATCTTCGTGGCGGGCGCGGCGGTCAAATGGCTGCGCGACGGCATCGGCGTCATCACCCATGCCCGCGAGACCAACGACATGGCGACGAAAGTGCCGAACAACCACGGCGTCTACATGGTCCCGGCCTTCGTCGGCCTTGGTGCGCCGCATTGGGATCCCGAGGCGCGCGGGGCGATCTTCGGCCTGACGCTCGGCGCCACCCAGGCGCACCTTGCGCGGGCGGCGCTGGAAGCTGTGTCCTACCAGACGATGGACCTTGCCCGGGCGATGGTCTCCGACGGCGGCGAGGAACTCGCCAAGCTGCGCGTGGACGGCGGGATGGCGGCGAACGACTGGCTCTGCCAATTCCTCGCCGACATGCTGGAAGCGCCGGTGGAGCGGCCCGTTCACCTCGAAACGACCGCCCTTGGGGCGGCTTTCCATGCCGGTCTGGCAACCGGCGTCTGGCCCGATCTGGCCGCGCTCGCCGCCACCTGGACGCAAGGCAGCCTGTTCACGCCGAAGATGAACGGCGAGACCCGCAAGCAGCTCATCGACGGTTGGCACGATGCGGTGCGGCGTACCCTGACGAAGTAGTCCACGCAGCGGGTTGCGCGAGAGGGAGCGCGCTGCGATAGGCGCGTCGCTTCCCGATTCTCGCAAGGATTTCCGACATGCCGACCAGCACGGTCTCGCCCCGCTCGGTCGGTATCGACTTCGGTACGACCAATTCCGTGATCGCCTTGGGGCAGGACGGCAATGCCGATCTGGTTGATTTCGCCGCGCCCGGCGGGACGAGTTCGGTGTTCCGCTCGGCCCTGTGCTTCTGGCAGGAAGAAGGCGTTCGCGGCGGCCTTGCCCATGAGGCGGGGCCATGGGCGATCTCGGAGTTCCTCGAATTCCCGCAGGGTTCGCGCTTCCTGCAATCGTTCAAGTCGGTCGCGGCCAATCCGGCTTTCGAGCAGGCGACGCTGTTTGAAAAGCGGCTGCGCTTCGAGGAACTGGGACAGGTGTTCCTCGAACATCTGGTGGAGCATACCGGCGGCGCGCTAGCGGATCTTCCCGAGAGTATCGTCGTCGGCAGGCCGGTGCGCTATGTTGGATCGCGTCCCGATGTCGAACTGGCGCGCACCCGTTATGATGCGATGTTCGCGATGCTCGGCCGTCCGGTCCACTACGTCTACGAGCCGATCGGCGCGGCCTTCAGCTTCGCGTCCCGGCTCACCGAACCTGCGACCCTGCTGGTCGCTGACTTCGGCGGCGGCACCAGCGACTTCTCGATCGTGCGGGTCAATGCGCCGGGATCGCCGCGCCGCTGCGAGCCGCTCGGTTCGGCGGGTATCGGTATCGCGGGCGACCGTTTCGACTATCGCATAATGGATAATCTGGTGCTGCCGCTGCTGGGCAAGGGCGGCACTTATCGTTCGTTCGACAAGGTTCTGGAAATCCCCGCCGGGCACTTCGCGGACTTCGGCGACTGGTCGCGCCTTGCCATGATGCGCAATCGCCGCACTCTGGAACAGCTTGCCAAGCTTAAGCATGGTGCCACCGATCCGGCAGCGATTGCCCGGATGATCGCGGTCGTGGAGCATGAACTGGGCTTCGGACTCTACGAAGCGGTGGGCGGGTTGAAGCGCGCGCTTTCGGGTGCAGAGCACGGTGCATTCCGCTTCGAGAGCGATGCCCTGACCATCGAGGCCGAAGTCAGCCGCGCCGATTTCGAGGCATGGATCGCGCCCGATCTCCAGCGCATCGGCGAGACCGTGGACGGAGCGCTGGCGCAATCCGGGCTGCGCGCCGACGAGATCGACCATGTCTTCCTGACCGGCGGCTCCTCGCTGATCCCCGCCGTGCGCGGCCTGTTCGAGCAGCGCTTCGGCGAGGAGCGGATCGCCACGGGCAACGAACTGACCTCGATCGCCCACGGTCTCGCGCTGATCGGGCAGTCGGCGGACCTTGGCGAGTGGATCGCGGAGGATCAGGTCTGATCTTCCGCTCGTCGGTGGCCGGTCAGATCGGCCATTGCTCCCGGCGATAGGCCGAATCCCAGAACATCCACTCGTAGCGCGCGGCGTTGCGGAAGGCCGTGGCCATGGCGCCGCGGGTCGCCGGGGTCGCATTCGCGGCGGCTTCGTCGACGAGCGCGCGCACCCGGTCAGTCGCCTCGCCGAACGAGGGTGCGGCGTAAGTATCGATCCAGGCGGCGTAGGGATTGGGCGAGGCGGCGCGCGGCTTGATGGCGCAGCCGACTTCCCAATAGACCCAGAAGCAGGGCAGGATTCCGGCGATCAGTTCCTCGTAGCTGCGCGTGGCGGCAAGGCTGGCGAGGTAGCTGGTATAGCCGAGGCAGGCCGGGCTGGCCTCGCTGTCATGCGCCATTTCCGAGGTCACGCCGAACTGCGCGAAGAAGGCCTGATGCAGCGCTTCCTCGACCTGCACCGCCACTTTGGCGCCGTCCGAGAACTCCAGTCGCGCCGTCGCAGTGGGCGCGCGGGCTGCGGCGATGGCAAGGGCGCGGGCATATTCGGCGAGGTAGAGGCTGTCCTGCACGATGTAGTGCCGGAAGCTCTCCGGAGCGAGCGAACCGTCGGCCAGTTCGCTCAGGAAAGGTTGCGCCAGGATCGCCCGGCGCAGGGGTGCGATCTCGTCCCAGATCGTGTCGCAGAAACTCATGGGCGGGCGCTTTTGGTCTTGGGTGCTTCCTGATCGAAGATCCAGTTGAGGTATGCGGCAATACGGATTCCGGCGTGTTCGAGCCGGTCGTCGATCTCGCCGCGATGCTGGTAGGCATAGTCCCATGAGATGTTCGGGTTCGCCGGGTAGATCGTCTTGCGCAAGGCGATGCTCTCGGAGGTCCAGACGAGCGGGTCGCGCACGTTCCACGCGACCATGTCTTCGGGCGTGATCTTGCGCAGGAGCCAGCGGGTGTACTCCGAATAGGACAGCGAACGCTGCTCGATCAGGCCGGAGTCCCATACCGAGTGGAGGTTGGTCTCCTTGCCGAACCACGTCACCTTGACGTCGTTGCCGCCGCGATCGTTGCCGCCGCCGACATGGAGCGGCTGGTGCAGGTCGCCGATGATGTGGACGATGAAGCGCAGCGCCAGGCGCTTGTCCTCGATCGAGGCCTTGGGATCGCGCAGCGTGGCGGTGAAGCGGGTCAGGGCGGTGAGCCCATCGCCTTCGGGCGGCGCGTCGGAGGGCTTGTAGGCGTCGCCCTCGCGCACCGTGACGTAGTGCCAGGGGCTGGCCTGCTTCTGCCAGAACTCGGCCGGGTCGGACTTCATGTCGTCGGGCCAGGTCGCCGCTTCGGCGAGGTCTTCGTTGCCGAGCAACAGGCGGACTTGCGCACGGGCGACGCCGCTCAGGTTTTCGTCGGCAATGGCGCCGGTGATGCGGTGGCCGATGGGCCCCCAGGCCTGGGCGGGGGAAGCGGCACCGAGCGTGGCGATGCCAAGCAGAATGGCAGGAGCGAAAGCGGGAAGAGTAAGGTAGCGCATGGGCGCTCTCCATATAGAAACCGGCGCGTCATGCCAGCCGGGGAAAAGGAAATCCGTGTTCGCGCTCAGCGGCACCAGAGCGCCATGCCCACCAGATGTGGACGGGGGCATTCACCGGCAGGCAAGGGCAGCGGCATTCCTGCACGCCACAGGCCCAGTCGCTTGAGAATATTCGGCATTTCCGAATCGATCACGGCCAGCGGGTTGCCGTCCCCATAGGCGGTGGAACTGCGGAAGCGCAGGGCCTGCGCGTATTGTCCCGAGGCGGACGGCTTGTGGACGGTGATCCAGTAGCCATAGGGTGCATCGGCGGTCGGTTCCGCCGTGATTACGTCGCCGCGCAGCGGGCCCTTCTCGACATAGCGCAGTTCCTGGTTGTTGTTGCGCCCGGTGCGATGGGTGAAGACGGCGGTGAAATCGTCCTTTGCGCGGTCGTAGGCGTAGAGTTGCAGGGCCACGCGCCGGTCGCCGTTGCCGGCCTGGAAGCTGGCGAGTTGCAGCAATAGAAGCGGGCGAGCGGCCTGAGGATCAACCACTTCCAACCGGCTGATGAAATGCGGGACGGAGAACACGTCGTCCGATCCGGGCAGGCGCAAGGCTTCGGTTGCGGCAGGGTTGCAGTTCGCGCCCTTGTCACGGGTGATGCAGGGGGTGATGGGGCCGGGCGCCGTGTCGCCGCTCGGGTCTTCCTCCTCGGCACCCTGTGTCGCGATGAACTGCCAAGGGGAGCGGGTGTGGAACGGCGCCGAGAGATCCATCGTCCGGATCACTTTATCCGTCGCCGAAGCCGGCGTTCCAGAAAGAGTCGCGGTCAGGCAAAGCGACAGTCCGAGAGCGAGGCGCATCCGATCTTCCCTGTAATTGAGCCGGCCCTGTCTTAACCCGTGTGCGCCGCGCAGCAAGACCGGAATGTTCTATGCGTATGGAATGGCGCGCTTTTGCCTGCTCAGGCGCTTCGGGAGCGGTCATGGTCCGAACCGATGATGGCGATGTGATGGATGGCGCGCATCCGTCTGCCCTTGGCATCGCTTCGTGCACTTTACCGGCATTGCCTTCCGGGAACGCCGTGAATAGGGATCTCCCCCGATAGATAGGCGCGCGTTGTCGTCCCGGATTTAAGGTGGTTGTGTTGCCGTTGGCAGGCAGGAAGTTCATGGCAGGTATTTTGCTCCTGCTGTCGGGAAGCGTGCTTGTGCTCGGCGGCTGCGGCGACGACCGGCGGGAAGAGCGGCTGAAGGCCGCCGGTCCGCATCCTTCGCTGGAGGCGCTGATGAAAGTGGCCAGCGCGAAAGCGGGCGAGCGCAAGTTCCGTCAATGCGCAGCCTGTCACAGCATATTGGAAGGCGCGATGGACCGGGGCGGTCCGAACCTCTTCGGCGTCTTCGGCAAGACGTTCGGGACCAACAGTTCGCGCTACGGCTATACGGCGGCGCTTACCCGTGCGGGTGGCATCTGGGACGAGCAAACGCTGAACGCCTGGATCGCCGCGCCCGCTTCGGTGGTGCCGGGCACGACCATGCAGTTCGGCGGCGTGCCGGACGCGCTCGATCGGGCCGACCTGATCGCCTATCTCCGCACGCAGGTTCCCGAGCCGCAGGACAAGTAGCGAGCCATCTCTCAACCTTCCCTTGCCCTACGCGTCATGTAATATGAACTCAAATGGCACAATATGGGACGAGGCGAATGAGGCATGGGAAAACGGCGATCGAAACATCTGCATCGCAGGCATCTCCCTTCCGCTGCGATCGCCGGGCGGTTGCCCTGCCTCTGCTGGCACTTCCCGTGCTGACCTTGCCCTTGTTCGCCAAAAGTGGACGCGCGGAAGAACTTTCCGGCAAGATCGTGTCGATTGCCGAGTTCGGAGCGGTTCCCGACGGGATCACGATCAATACGCACGCGATCCAGTCCGCGATAGACCGGCTGGCCGGGCAGGGCGGCGGGACGGTTGTCATCCCTTCGGGAATCTTCGTCAGCGGTGCGCTGTTCCTGAAGCCGGGCGTCAACCTTCATCTCGCGATCGGCGCGGTCCTGCGATGCACGACGCGGATGGAGCATTTTCCGCCCCGCCGAACCCGGATCGAGGGCCATTTCGAGGCGAGCTTCACCCCGGCGCTGCTCAATGCCGATGGCTGCGACGGATTGCGGATCACCGGAGCCGGTACGCTCGACGGAGCGGGACGGCCGATCTGGGACATGTTCTGGAAGCTGCGGAATGCGGCGCCCGATCCGAACGAGTTTCCCAACCTCGGCTTGCCGCGCGCCCGGCTGGCACTGATCGAGAATTCGAAAGGCGTCGTGGTCGACGGCGTCACCTTCAGGGACTCGCAGTTCTGGAACCTGCACCTCTACAGGTGCGAGGACGTCCTCGTCCGCAATGCCCGTTTCGAAGTACCGGACGACTACCATCAGGCACCGAGCAGCGATGGGATCGACGTGGACAGCAGCCGGCGCGTCACGGTGGAGGACTGCTATTTCTCGGTTACCGACGATTGCATCGCCGCCAAGGGATCGAAAGGGCCGCTGGCGCTGAAGGACCGGGACAGCCCCCCGGTCGAAGGCCTGACGGTGCGTCGCTGTCACTTCCGGCGCGGGCACCATGCGCTTGCCTGCGGCAGCGAGGCGACGGTGGTGCGCGATGTCACCGTGGAGGATTGCCGGGTGACCGGCGCGATGGTTCTGGCCCGGCTGAAACTGCGGGCCGACACCTCGCAGATCTACGAGAACATCCGCTTCCGCAACATCGCGCTCGACAGCGGCGAAGGCACGGTCATGGCTGTCGAGCCGTGGAGCCAGTATACCGATCTCAAAGGCATGAACCCGCCGATGTCGCGGGTGAGCGGACTGTCGTTTTCGGGCATCAGCGGACGGTTCGGAGCGCTGGGCACGATACGCCCCAATCCCGGCCAGACCGAGATCGGCGATGTGCTCCTGCGGGATTTCGACTTGCAGGTCGGCGACGCCAGCCTGAAACTGGAAGGCGTGCACGATATCGTGTTCGATCGGGTGACGATAAATGGCCAGGCCCTGCCGCTGCCGCCCGGAGCGGGGAAGCGGTAGTTCTTCTGTTCAAGCGGTTGCGCGGCGGATCGATGATGTCGGAACCGTTTCTGCCAGTACTGCCAGGATCGTTTCGCTGTCCGTCCTGTCGAGCCAGTCCGGGCTGACATCCAGGAACAGCACCTTTCCGTCCGGGCCGAGCACGAGGACGGCGGGCTGGTCGATTTCGTAGCTGAACGTGCCCAGCGTCGCGCCGATCCACTCCTGGCCCGGCGCGACTTCGGGCTGATCTTCGGGGAAAAAGGTGATCGCGAGGCTGCGGGCGAGGGCATAGCCGGGATCGCTTGCCACCGGGAAGGCCAGATCGTGACGCCGGATGAGCGCCGGATCGACCGGCGTCTGCGCGCTCACGGCGACGAGGGGAATGCCGCGTGCTTCCAGTTCGGGGCGGAGCGTCTCATCGTAGTAAGGCAGTGCGATGTTGCAGGCCGGACAACCCCCGAAGCGGAAGAACACTAGCACCGCCGGACCTCGGGCGACAAGCGCATCCCGCGTCAGCTCCCGGCCGTCTGCGTCGATCAGCGTGAAAGGCGGAATTTCGTCGCCGAGTTGCGGCAGTTTCGCGGGATTGTGCCGTTCGGTGAGCAACCGGCGCTGCCCGGCATTGCGGGCCAGTTGTTCGGCGCTCCAGGTGCGTTTGCGTTCCGCCTGAAGTTCGTTGAAACGATCCTTGAGGGTCTTGCCCATCGTCTTGCTCCTGCTTGTCACGGCGCGGAGCCTAGCCGCCAAAATACACGGCGGGATAACGAGAAGGCCGACAATTGACTTGAGAGTTTCCAATAGACCCGCGTTGCGCGGCGACAGCATTCACCCCGAATGCGCCACGTCTGGACGAGCGCCTGGCACGGTTTTGCGCCACTATGAGCAATGCTGATATGTCTCCAGACCAAAACTCAATTGAATTGGTTGAGAATGCGTAGTCTTGTCCGGGTTCCTCGTGAACGAGAAAGACAATGGCCATTTCGCACCGCATATCCGCCTCGCTGGGAAGCGCACGATGGCTTTCGCCGCTGCTGTTCCTGCTCGCCTGGGAGGCCGGTTCCCGCTCGGGGCTGATCCCCGAGCGCACCCTTGCTGCGCCTTCGAAAGTGCTGTCGACCCTGCTGGACATGGCGGTTTCGGGCGAACTCGCGGACAACCTCTGGGTTTCGTTCCTGCGCATCGTCATCGGACTTGCCATCGGCGTGACAGTGGGGGCGGTGCTGGCGCTCGTCGCCGGGCTTTCGCGGCAGGGTGAAGTGGCGGTCGATCCGCTGATGCAAATCAAGCGCACGATCCCGACCCTGGCACTGACGCCGCTGTTCATCGTCTGGTTCGGCATCGGCGAGACCCCGAAGATCGCGTTGATCGCCTTCGCATCGATCTTTCCGGTCTATCTCAACCTCTACAGCGGCATTCGCGGCGTGGACCTGCGCCTGCTGGAAGGCGCGCGCAGCTTCGGCCTTAGCTGCGCCGAGCAGATACTCCATGTAATCTTGCCTGGCGCACTGCCGTCGCTGCTGGTGGGGCTGCGCTATTCGCTGTCGGTGGCGATCCTCGTGCTGGTCGTGGCCGAGCAGATCAACGCCTCCGCCGGTCTCGGCTATCTCATCAACAATGCCCGCGACTTCATGCGCACCGACATCATCGTCGTCTGCCTGATGATCTACGCGGTGCTGGGTCTCGCCGCCGACGCGCTGGTGCGGGCGATCGAGAACCGTGCGCTCGTCTGGCGGCCCAGCATCGTCGCCCAATGACTTTCTCAGCCGCCTTTTCAACGGAGAACAATGGCATGGACGCTCGCCCGACCGGCTTTTCCCGCGTGACCGCCCCGCAGTTCGATCCTGTCGTCCGCCTGCGCGATTTCACCCGCAGCTTTGGCGACAACACGATCATCTCCGGTCTCGATCTCGACATCGCCCCCGGCGAGTTCGTGATCCTGCTCGGCCGCTCGGGATCGGGCAAGACCACGCTCTTGCGCACGCTGGCCGGGCTTGATCCCACGCCGGGGCAGAATGTGATCGTCCCGGCTTCGCGCGCCGTCGTATTTCAGGACGCACGGCTGCTGCCGTGGAAGAAAGTCTGGCGCAACGTCGCGCTCGGTCTCCGGCAGGGCGACGTGCGTCAGCGGGCGGAGGACGCCTTGCGCGAGGTAGGCCTCGGCCACCGGCTGGACGCCTGGCCGCTTACCCTGTCCGGGGGCGAGGCGCAGCGCGTGGCCCTCGCCCGCGCATTGGTGCGCGAACCGAGCCTGCTGCTGCTGGACGAGCCTTTCGCCGCGCTCGACGCGTTGACCCGTCTGCGCATGCACGAACTGGTGCTCTCGCTCTGGACCCGCCACCGCCCGGCGGTGATGATGGTCACCCACGACGTGGACGAGGCGATTGCCCTGGCCGACCGCGTGGTCCTGCTCGATCACGGCCGCATCGTCCTGCAGGAGCGGATCGAGGCCCCGCGTGGCGAGCGCGGCCAGGTCGCGCGCGCGTTGCGCAGCCGCCTGCTGGGCGCGCTCGGAGGGCAGGTCTTGGAAGGGCCTTCCCCCGCCGAAATCATCGCCCTCCACGCCGGGGGGCTGGCATGAACGCGCCGGTCTCGCTCGTCGTTCCGAAGCTCGATGTAACGCCGCTGCGTCGTTTCGTGACCGGATTTGCCGCGATCCTCGACAGCGGCGCGGGGCAGCCCGCGATCTTCGAACACGGAGGCAATCTGCTGGCACGGCTCGTTTCGCAGGACGACTGGCTTCCCGATGAATTCGCTCATCCGCACCCCGAACGCTACCAGCAATACCTGCTCCACTGCGACAGCTCCGAGCGCTTCAGCGTCGTCTCCTTCGTCTGGGGACCAGGGCAGGCGACGCCGATCCACGACCACCGTGTCTGGGGCCTCGTCGGCGTGCTGCGCGGGGCGGAGAAAGTGCAGAGCTATCGCCGCCGCAGCGATGGATCACTCGTCCAGCAGGGCGCGACAGCGGATCTTCTGGCGGGCGATGTCGATCCGATCGATCCCCAGGCGGCCGACATCCACCGCGTCGCCAACGCCTTTGCCGACCGCACCTCGATCTCGATCCACGTCTACGGCGCCAATATCGGCGCAGTGGAACGCGCGACCTATCGCGACAACGGCGAGGAGCGCCCCTTCATCTCGGGCTATGCGAACGAGGTCCTGCCCAACCTCTGGAATGGAGTGATCCGGGCATGAGTGTTTCGCCGTCGCAAATCCGCGGCACCTTGCTGGCCCGGCGCGAGATCGCCGTGATCGACGTGCGCGAGGAAGCGCAATTCGCGCTCGGCCATCCGCTGTTCGCCGCACAGATTCCGTTGCAGCGCATCGCCCTCGAAGCGCCCTGGCGCATTCCGCGCAAGGATACCCCGATCGTCCTCTACGATGACGGCGAAGGGCTGGCGGAACCGGCGCTGCATCAGTTCCGGGCGCTCGGCTATACGCAAGTGGACGTGCTGGAAGGCGGTCTCGGCGGATGGAGGGCCGCAGGATACGAGCTGTTCGAGGACGTCAACAGCTACTCCAAGGCTTTCGGCGAGCTTGTCGAGCATCGCCGCCATACTCCTTCGCTACCGGCTCCGGACGTGCTCGCGCTGATCGAGGAAAAGGCGGATATCGCCATTCTCGATGCCCGCCGTCTCGACGAGTATGCGACGATGAGCATCCCCGGCGGCCGCAGCGTGCCGGGCGCCGAACTGGTGCTGCGCGCGCCGGTCGCCGCGCCCGATCCCGACACGACGATCATCGTCAACTGCGCGGGCCGAACCCGCAGCATCATCGGCACCCAGTCGCTCATCAATGCGGGGCTGCCCAACAAGGTCTTCGCCTTGCGCAACGGTACGATCGGCTGGTCCCTTGCCGGACAGCCGCTGGAGACCGGGCGGCAGGAAAGCGTCGACACGGGCGAAGGAACCGAACTCGACGTGGCCCGCGAACGGGCGCGGGACGTGGCCTATCGCGCCGGTGTCCGCCGGATCGACAGTGCCGATCTCAAGGCCCTGCTCGCGGAAAGCGACCGCACGCTCTACCGCTTCGACGTGCGCCAGCCCGCCGATTTCGCGGCCGGGCATTCGGCGGGTTTCCGCAATGCGCCGGGCGGCCAACTCGTGCAGGAAACCGACCATTTCGCCCCCGTGCGCGGCGCCCGTATCGTGCTGGCCGACGACCTCGGCCCTCGCGCCGACATGACCGCTTCGTGGCTGGCGCAACTCGGCTGGGACGTGCTGGTGCTGGCGGATGCTTTCGATGGGGCGCTCGAAACCGGCGAGGACGGCGCCCCGGCGCCGCGCGGCCCTCATGGCCGCTACAAGCGCCCCTACGAAGGCACCGACAACCGCGAGGCCGTCATGCAGGCCTACCTCGACTGGGAATATGGCCTCGTCGCCCAGTTGGAGCGCGACGGCACCCACGGCTTCTTCGTCATCTGATCTCCGTTTCTCAAGGAAGAACTGCATCATGACCGTCAAGTTCATCGGCTACATCGGCTTCAACGGCACTTCCGAAATCCACGCCGGACCGCGTTCGCGCGTGCTGGATCGCGACTATGTGGAGGCCGCCGCCCGCGCGCAGGAAGAAGGCGGGTTCGACCGGGTGCTGATCCCGTTCGGCTCCAGTTCGCCGGAAAGCCAGCTCGTCGCCGCCCATGCGGCCGCGATCACCACGCGACTGCGCTTCCTCGTTGCACATCGGCCCGGCTTCACCCAGCCGACGCTTGCCGCGCGCCAGCTGGCGACGCTGGACCAGCTTTCGGGTGGCCGCGTCGCCGTGCATATCATCACTGGCGGCGCGGATGAGGAAATGGCGCGCGACGGCGACGTGCACACGCTCAAGGCCGAACGCTACTTGCGCAGCGACGAATATCTCGACGTACTCAAGCGCGAATGGGCGGAGACCGCGCCCTTCGACCATTCCGGCCGCTTCTACGAAGTGCGTGGCGGCTTCAGCGCGGTGAAGCCGGACAATCTGCCGGTGTTCTTCGGCGGCTCCTCGCCCGAGGCGATCGAGGTCGCGGGGCGCCATGCCGATGTCTACGCGCTCTGGGGCGAGACGCTGGAACAAGTGGGAGAGGCGGTGCGCTCGGTGCGCCATGCCGCGGCGCAGCACGGGCGCAACCCCGGCTTCTCGCTCTCCCTGCGACCGGTCATCGCCGATACCGAGGAAGAGGCCTGGAAGAAGGCCGATGAGATCACCGAAAGGGTCCGTGCCCTGCGTGAAACGGCCGGTCTGCCGACCAGTGGACACCGTCCGCCCAATGCCGGATCGCTGCGCCTGCTGGAAACCGCGCAGAACCAGCGCCGCGATACCCGCCTCTGGACCGGCGTGGCGGCGCTGACCGGGGCGGCGGGCAACAGCACCGGTCTTGTCGGCACGCCCGAACAGGTCGCCGATGCCCTGCTCGAATATTACGACATCGGCATCGACCACTTCCTGATCCGTGGTTTCGAGCCACTGGCCGATGCCATCGACTATGGCCGCGACCTGATTCCGCTGGTGCATGCCAAGGTGGCCGCACGCGAGGGTACGGATAACGTCGCGCTGGCCAGCTGAGATTGCTGCCGAGCATTGGAAATACTCACCTTCCTATCAGCCATCCGCGTTGGTTTGGTTTCAGCTCTCACCATAGCCTGACCCACGCGGGAGCAGAACGATCTGCCCCTAACCTGCATGTGCAGGGCTGCAAAAGGAGAAAGTCATGGTCAGTACCGCGTCCACGTTCGACGTCTCGAATACCGGTCTCGTCATCCGTCCGGTCCAGCCGACCATCGGCGCCGAAGTCGAGGGTATCGACCTGGCGAAGCCGCTGACCGACGAACTGCGCCAGGCGGTCCGTGCGGCGTTGCTGAAATGGAAGGTCCTGTTCTTCCGCGACCAGTCGATCGACGACGCCCAGCAGGCCGCTTTCGCGGCGAACTTCGGTCCGCTCTATACCCATCCGACCACGCGCCACGACGCGGCGAACAAGGAAGTCCACGCCATCGCCGCGCGGGAAGACCGCGAGTACGAGAAGAAGCTCGGCTACAAGCTGCGTCCCGGCGAGGCCTATCACACGGACACCAGCTGGCGGCTCGTGCCCACCTGGGGCGCGGTGCTGCGCGACGTGAACCTGCCGGAAGTGGGTGGCGACACCATCTGGGTCGATGCCCATCTCGCTTACGAGACGCTGCCCGAGGATCTGAAGGCGCGGCTCGAAGGCAAGCACGTAACCCATAACTTCGTGCCCGCGCTGGAGCTATCCGGAGTCGAATACCCGATCGTCGCGCACAAGATCGTGCGGACGCACCGCGAGACCGGAGAGAAGATCCTCTGGGTCAATTTCTCGCAGCAGCCGCAGATACTTGGGCTGGAGCTCTCGGAAAGCCGTGAACTGCTGGAGGAAGTGCTACGCCAGTACAAGCGTCCGGACCTGCAGGCGCGCTTCTCGTGGCGGCCGGGGACGGTGGCGTTCTGGGACAATCGCGCCACGGTGCATTTCGCAGTCCGCAACTACGGTGATTTTCCGCGCGAACTGCACCGCATCCTGATCGCCGACGAACCGCTCTGGACGGATCTCTGATCGATGCTGAACAGACGCAATCTGCTTGCGGGACTTGCCGCGACTGTCGCCCTGGCCGCTTGCGGCCGGGGCGCTGGCGCAAATGCGCGGGTGCTCCGCATCGGCAGCCAGAAGGGCGGCACAAAGTCGCTCATGCTGGCGTCCGGCGCGCTGGACGGAGCGCCCTATCGGGTCGAGTGGTCGGAGTTTCCGGCAGCGCAGAACCTGCTCGAAGCGCTGGGCAGCAGCGCAGTCGACCTCGGACTTGTCGGCGATGCGCCGTTTCAGTTCGCCTATCAGGCGGGCAGTCCGATCAAGGCGGTGGGTGCCCAGCGCACGCAAACGAAGCTGGAAGGCGCGCTTTCCATCCTCGTGCCGGCAAAGTCGCCGGTGCGTGACGGCAAGGGCCTGAAGGGCAAGCGTGTCGCCACGACACGGGGGAGCGTGGGGCACTATCTCGTGCTCCGCTCGATGATTGCCTCGGGTCTCAAGCCCGAGGATGTGAAGATCGTGTTCCTTTCCCCCAGCGATTCCCGTGCCGCGCTCCAGAGCGGCGCGGTGGATGCATGGTCGACATGGATGCCCTATGTCGCAGCGGCTCAGGCCGAAGGCGACCGGATCGTCGTGGACGGTCATGACTTCGTGCAGGGTTATGGTTTCGAGGTGGCTCCGGACAGCGCGATTGCGAGCAAGCGCGAGCAATTGAGCGATTTCCTCCTGCGTGAGGCGCGGGCGCTGGAATGGGCCAAGGGTCATATAGACGAATATGGTGCGGTACTGGCGAAGGAAACGGGCCTGCCTCCGGCTATTGCGCGTGCCACGGCGGAGAAGAATATCCGCCTTCGAGTTCCGATCGATAATAGAGTTATCTCCGATCAGCAGATCGTTTTGGATACATTTCGCAAGTTTGGCGAAGTGAAGTCTGTAAGGCCGCTTGATGGCGCATTTGTACTGAATGCTTGAATCAAGAAAAATTTATCTTGGGATAAGGTAATTCAATTTCAACTGATTTGATTGAAATGGCACGAAGCTCTCGTGTTTCTGACTTCGGGGGCTCTTGTGAACAAGTTCGTATTATCCAG
This sequence comes from Novosphingobium sp., assembly GCA_017745295.1. GTDB lineage: Bacteria > Pseudomonadota > Alphaproteobacteria > Sphingomonadales > Sphingomonadaceae > Novosphingobium. The sequence goes on along the minus strand of JAGHZR010000017.1, from coordinate 25,357 downwards.
TTTTCTTGCCGGTGTTTCCTTCCTCGCCATCTCACCTGCTTGGGCGGAAGACGCGGCGGACGCAGCCCCCGTCGCTGAAACCGCGTCTGACAACGTGGCGGCGGATGCAGAGGGGGCAGCGATCGTCGTTACCGGCGCGCGTGGGCGCATCCAGCGTTCGGTAGCCGACAGCCCTGTGCCGATCGATGTCATCAGTCCGCAGGAACTGAAGAACACCGGCCGCACCGGCCTCAAGGAAATCCTCGGTAATATCATCCCGTCGCTGAGCATGCCCGCGCTGGGCGGCGGCGGTACATCGGCGAGTGTGCGGCCGATCTCGATCCGGGGTCTTTCCGGCGATTACGTGCTGGTGCTCGTCAACGGCAAGCGCCGCCATACGACCTCGCTCATCAACAATCTCTCGCGCATTTCCGGGGGATCGACCCCGGTGGATATCGACCTGATTCCCACCAGCGCGGTCGGCCGGATAGAGGTGCTGCGCGACGGCGCCGCGGCGCAGTACGGTTCGGATGCGATCTCCGGCGTCATCAACATCATTCTCGACAACGCCCCGCGTGGCGGCGAATTCTCGGTAACGGGCGGCCAGCTTTACGACAAGGGCGGCGCGCTGGCGCAAATAGCCGGGTCTTACGGCACGCCGCTGGGCGACGGCGGCTTCGCACGCTTCTCGATCGAGGCGAAGTACCACGATCGCGCCGATTCCTCGGCCCAGCCGGTGCCCTATGTCTATCCGCTGGTAAACGGCCAGCCCGACCCACGGGAGGCCGATGCCAACCACCTCATCGCCGGTGGCTACGGCCGTTCAAATCGCGACAAGATCGTCAACACCAGCTACAACGCCGAACTGCCGGTAGGCGACGACACAACGCTCTACTCCTTCTCGACCCTCAGCTATCGCGACATCAACGACGCGCGCGGCGCCTATTTCGCTTCAGCGACGGGCTATGGTGGACTGGCCAATACTTCCGGAGCCTCGGTGCTGCCGCAGCTCTATCCGGCGGGCTTCCAGGCCTATCGCCGGATTTGGGAGTGGGACTGGCAGGCCGCGCTCGGCCTTCGCAGCGAGTTCGCCGGGTGGTCGCTCGATCTTTCAACTAGCTTCGGGCGAGACAACGTCAAGCTGGGCGCGGACAACACGCTCAATCCTTCGTTGGGGCCTAATTCCAAGAGCAGCTTCTTCATGGGGCGGCAGAAGCAGGATCTCTGGGTCAACAATCTCGATCTCAGCCGCGACGTGGACCTTGGTCTCGCCAAGCCGGTTAGTCTGTCGCTGGGCGTCGAGCATCGCTGGGAGCGCTTCCAGAATATCGCGGGCGAGCCGGATTCCTACCGTGACGGCGGCTATGTGATCCCGGCGGACGGCACGCCGTTCGGCCAGCTCTACGGCGGCCGTTCGCCCTCGCCGGGGCTTGTCTCGTTCACAGGCACGTCACCGGCCGATGCCTCCAGGATCAGCCGCAACAACGTGGCGGCCTATGTCGATCTCTTGGCCGATCTGACGCCGGGCTGGTTCCTGGGGCTTGCCGGCCGTTTCGAGCACTATTCGGACAGTGCCGGCAATACGTTCAGCGCCAAGGCCTCGACCCGTGTCGAACTGGCGAGGGGGCTTGCCTTGCGCGGCGGCGTCAATACCGGCTTCCGGGCACCGTCGCTGGCGCAGACGGCGTTTTCGACCACCCAGAACACGGTAACCTTGATCGGTGACGAACGTGTCTCGACGGTCTCGAAATTCCTGCCGGTCAACAGCGAAGCCGCCATTGCCCTGGGTGCAAAGCCCCTGAAGCCGGAGAAGTCGCTCAATTTCACGGCGGGCGTGACTTACGAGACCGGCCCGTTCCGCCTGACCATCGACGCCTATCAGATCCGCATCGACGACCGTATCGTGAAGACCGAGTTTCTCGGCACGGCCTCAAACGGTGGCGCGGCGATCAAGAATATCCTTGTCGCCAACGGTATCGACGACGTGGATAGCGCCCAGTTCTTCACCAATGCTATCGATACCCGCACACGCGGCGTGGACGTGGTGGGCGAATATACGCTCGATACGGCGTCGCTGGGCACGTTCCGCCTCAATGCGGCCTACAGCTACAACCGCACCAAGATTCTTCACGTGATCGATAACCCGGATGCGTTGAGCAATCTCAATGTCACCTTGTTCGGTCGCCAGGCCCAACGCGATCTGGTGGCTGCACTGCCGCGCAGCAAGGTCGTGCTGTCGAGCAACTGGTCCCTCGACAAGCTTCGCGCGCTCGTGCGCGTGACGCGCTACGGGACGTATACGGAGTCTAGCAACCTTGCGGCTTCCGACCGCAGGTTCGGTGCGAAGTGGGTGGCCGATGCCGAAATCGGCTATCAACTCACCGAGGCACTGGACATCGCCGTGGGGGCGAACAACCTATTCGATGTCTATCCCGACAGGCACGGGGCCATCGCAGCCGACGGCTCCGGTCTTTACGGTAATTTTGCGCCGTTCGGGCTGAGTGGCGGTTTCTATTACGCGCGGCTCGGCCTGAAGTTCTGAAGCGGAAGCCAGAAACCTCCGGCATGGCGGATCTTTCCGCCATGCCGGATGCGTTGCATTTATTCGGACGTGCCGGTCGTTTCGCGCTTGGCCGGTGCGCGGCGTGAGGTTGCGCCGGAGGCCTTGGCACCTGCCTTGGCGGGCGATGACTTCCTGGCGGCCTTGGGCTTATCTGCATTCGCAGGCGTGGAGGCCGCGTCGCTGGAGGTGGTTGCCGGCGCCGCGGCGGATGGCGAAGGGCTTGCGCTCTTGGCAGTGGCGGGAGTCTTCCTGTTCTTGCTTGCGGTCTTCGGCTTCGCCTTGGCGGCCGCTGCAGGAGCGGCCTTGGGTGCCGCCGCAGGAGCCTGGACTGCGGCATCGCCCGACGCGTTGGCTGCGGGCTGTTCAGCCACCTTGGGATCGCGCGCGAACCGCTTGCGCGGCTTCGCCTTGGCAGCGGGCTTCGCGGCCTCTTTCTTTTCGGGTGCCGGTTTTGCCTTGGGTGCCGCTTCCTTGGACGGGGCGAACTTCTCGGTCCCGGTCTTCGCGGCGGGTTCCTTGGCCTTGTTCGGACGGCCGCCAAGTCCCATGCGCTGCGCTACGGCGCGGCGGTGCTCGGAATATGTGGGAGCGACCATCGGATAGTCGCCGGGAAGACCGTAGCGAGTGCGGTATTCGGCCGGGGTCAGGCCGTTATTGGCCAGATGGCGCTTCAGGCTTTTGTAGGGTTTGCCGTCGATAAGGCTGAGAATATGGTCGCGCGAGGCCACGCTCTCCTCGATCGAAACGGCAGGCGTGTGGACCGGCTCGCCGCCGGCAGAGGAGGTCGCATCGCCCGACAGTGCAGAACGGGTCTGTTCGATCAGGCCGGCCAGTTCGCTGCTCGGCACGCTGTTGTTGGCGAAATAAGCGCTCAGGAGGTCAACCGTCAGCCGCGCGAGGTCGTTCTGTTCATTATCAGGCATCGCATCTTCCTCCAGATATTCCAAAGTCGATCGGTTCTAATACAATCAAGGCAATACAGTCGTAAGTAAAGGGAGAATCCGAAGGGAATGTCCATAAAGGGCCAGATTTCGGGATTTGCAACGTCGTCGGCGTCGTTTGCGGCAGTGCAGCGTCAGTTTTTTGGCAGTGCAGCAGCGTAAAGTTCGATCTGCGTGTGCAGTCCTCCGGTCGAAGACTGGCCCACCCATATGTCGAACATGCCGGGCTCCGCAATCCGCTTGCTGCCCTGGCCGATAAATTCCAGATCCTTGCGGATCAGCGAGAAATGGATCGTCCTGCTCTCCCCCGGAGACAAGGACACGCGCTGCATGGCCTTCAATTCGCGAATGGGACGGGTACGACTGGCGACTCGGTCGCGAATGTAAAGTTGGGCGACTTCACTGCCGCGACGACTGCCCTTGTTGGTGATCCGGACAGAAATCTCCACCGTATCGTCCCAGCGCATCGCGCTATCCGACAGCTTGAGATTGTCGAGCACGAATTCGGTGTAGCTCAATCCGTGACCGAACGGGAAGCGTGCGCTGTTGTCTGTGGTTGTATAACGGGCGCGATACTCGGTGCGGTTGTCCACGACCGGACGACCGGTAGACTTGCGATCGTAGAAGAACGGTTCCTGGCCGGATTCCCAGGGGAAGCTGACGGGAAGCTTCCCCGAGGGATTTACTGTGCCGAACAGGACATCGGCAACGGCATGGCCGCTTTCGGAACCGAGAAACCAGGTGGCCAGTATCGCCTGCGCATCGGCGACACTCCCGTGCAGCGCGAGCGCGCGGCCATGGCGCAGCAGCACGACGACCGGCTTGCCGGTCGCCCCGATGGCGTCTGCCAGTGCCTGCTGGGCGGCGGGAATCTCGATCGTCGTGCGCGATTGCGCTTCGCCGGACATGGTCTGGGATTCGCCGATGGCCAGCAGCACGATGTCCGCAGATTTGGCGATTTCCACCGCTCTGGCGATGCCGCCGTCGATCGGACCGTCCATGCCGCAGCCGGGTTCGACGGCCAGCTTCGCCGCATCGGGCAGGGCGGCGCGCAGGCCGGTGGCCAGGTCCACGCCCTTGCCGGGGTCGCCGTAGAAGGCCCAGGGACCGTAGACGTTGTCCCGGTCTTCGCCGAAGGGGCCGATCAACGCGATCTTTTGCCCTTGCGAAGGATCGATCGGCAGCACGCCGCTGTTCTTCAGCAGCACGATGGACCGACCGGCGGCGTCCCGCGCCAGTGCACGATGGGCGGGGGTGGCGATGCGGGTGCGCTCGGCTTCCTCATCCAGCGAGCGCCAGGGATTGTCGAACAGGCCCATGGCAAGCTTGACGTAGAGGATGCGCCGGACCGCGACATCGACCGTGCCCATCGGGACGGCGCCGGATTTCACAAGTTCCGGCAAATAACGGATGTAAAGCCCGCTCTGCATCGACATGTCGACCCCGGCCAGCACGGCGAGGCGGGCGGCGTCGCGTTCGTCCTCGGCATAGCCGTGGGCGATCAGTTCCTCGTCGGCGGTGTAATCGGAAAAGACGAAGCCGCGGAACTCCATCTCGCCGCGAAGGGTATCGGTGAGCAGGGCGCGGTCGGCCGTTGCGGGGACGCCGTTGATCTCGCTGAAGGCGGCCATCGTCGTCAGGGCACCCGCCGCGAAGGAGGCGGCGAAAGGCGGCAGGTGGGTTTCGCGCAGGGTTTCGTCGCTGATATCGACGCTGCCGTATTCCAGTCCGCCCGCCACAGCGCCGTAGGCGGCGAAATGCTTGGGGCAGGCGAGCAGCGAGTCCGCGCGCCGCAAGTCCCGCCCCTGGAAGCCGTGTACGCGGGCTGCCGAGAGCAGGGCGGTGAGGGTCACGTCCTCGCCGGAACCTTCCACTACGCGGCCCCAGCGCTGGTCGCGGGCGACGTCCGCCATCGGCGCGAACGTGAGGTGCAGACCGGCGGCGGTCGCCTCCACGGCCATGGCGCGCGCCGTGCTCCGGGCGAGTTCGGGATCGAAGGACGAAGCTTCGGCGAGCGGCACCGGGAAGATCGTCTTGAGGCCATGGATGACGTCGCCCGCGAAGAGCAGCGGGATACCGAGACGGCTTTCCTTGACCGCCAGTTCCTGCGCGCGGCGCGCTCCGGCCACGCCGATACCGTTGAACAGGCAGCCGACCCGGCCCTTGCGGATTTCCTCCGAGAGGCGCTTTTCGTCCTGGATACCCGCTTGCGGATTGGGCGGGTTGAAGGGGCGGAAGGCATCGGCGAGGCAGGTCATCTGCCCGGCCTTTTCCTCGATCGTCATGCGGGCGATCAGGTCGTCCACGCGCTGGACTTCACCGGCGGCAAACGTGATGCGCGGCAGGCCGAAGGCAGCGGCCCCTCCGAGGATGCCCGACAGAACGGCGCGGCGGTGCATGGTCATGAGAGCGAAAACAGGGTCCGTGAAATATGCGACGCCCCCCGAAAACGTCGCTAGAGCGCTTTTTGTTGCACTGCGGCGCAAAAGCGACCGGCCGGTTGTCGCTTGGGACAACCGGCCGGGTTGGTCATGCCGTATTGAAGTTCAGGTCAGAGCCATTCGCGTCTGGGCGACTTGGGGTGCCGCGGGGGTGATGGCCGGGATCGCATCATCGACCGTGATATCCTGATCGCTCCGCAGCAGGGCGACGGCCTCTGCCTTGCTTTCCACTGCCGGAGGCGAGCCGCGCAGCGGCAGGCCAGCGGTCTCGCGTACGGTCAGCATCGTCACGATGCCGATCGCCGCCGCGCCCATCAGGTAATAGGCCGGGACCAGCGGGTCGCCGGTGCGGCTGACGAGCCACGCCGTCACCAGCGGCGTGGTGCCGCCGAACAGCGAGACCGACACGTTGAAGGCGATCGACAGGGCACTGTAGCGGACCGGCGTGTAGAACAGCGCGGGCAGCGTGGAGGGCATCGAGCTGGTGAAGCAGACGAGCGCCATGCCCAGCGTCATCAAGCCGAGGAAGATGAGGCCGTCGTTCCCCGAGCCGATCAGCAGCATGCTGGGAACCGCAAGCACCATCAACGCGACACAGGCGCCGATAATCATTGGGCGGCGGCCCAGACGATCGCTGAACAGGCCGCCGACCACGTTGAGCGGCATCATCACCAGCATGACCAGGATGATGAGCAGCAGGCCTTTGCTTTCGGCATAGCCCATCGTCACCGTCAGATAGTTGGGCATGTAGGTAAGCAGCATGTAGTCGGTCACGTTGAAGACCAGGACCAGTCCCATGCACTTCAACAACTGGGGCCAGTGCAGGCGGAACATGTCGGACAGGCTGGGGCGGTCCGCTTCGCGCTCGTCGACCTGTTCGTTATAGGCCTGGAAGGCGGGCGTTTCTTCCAGCTTGAGGCGCATGTAAAGGCCGAGCAGGCCGAGCGGTCCGGCGATCAGGAACGGCACGCGCCAGCCCCAGGCGAGCATGTCCGCATCGCTGAGCGACATCTGCAGGGCGGTCACGGTTCCCGCGCCGGCGATATACCCGCCGAGCGTGCCGAATTCGAGCCAGCTGCCCATGATACCGCGCTTCTGGTCGGTCGAGTATTCGGCGATGAAAGTCGCAGCGCCGCCGTACTCGCCGCCGGTCGAGAAGCCCTGGACGAGGCGGGCGACAAGCAACAGCACGGGGGCAGCCATGCCGATGCGTTCGTAAGAAGGAATGAGGCCGATGGCGAAAGTGCCGAGGGCCATCATCACCATCGTCAGCGCCAGGATCTTGTGGCGTCCGTAGCGATCACCCAGGGGGCCGAAGACCAGTCCACCGAGCGGACGCACGACGAAGGCCGCGGCGAAAGTGGCCAGCGTGGCGATAAGCTGTACTGTCGGATTGCCTGCAGGAAAGAAGACATGGCCCAGGGTGACGGCAATGTAGCCGTAGACGCCGAAGTCAAACCACTCCATTGCATTGCCCAGAGCGGCGGCACCGACTGCGCGGTTCAGTTGAGAGCGATCTACAACTGTTATATCGTCGATGGCCAGGTCCCGGCGGGATTTGAACCAGCCGAATTGCGCGTGTTGCGCAACGGGATTGTGCATGTCTATCTCCGTGCACGCCCGGGCAGGCGCACAGGAAGGCACCACTATCGCCGAGCGGGAGGCGCGGCCGTCGAGCGGCCGAGGAAGGATGCGATGCCGCGTGAGGCATCAAGCGGGGAGGGCGCCCCTTAGACCTGTTTCGTTGTAAAATGGGACTTTAATGGCCGAGCCGTGCCTTTGTGGCGATGAGTTGAATTTGTGTTAAATAGTGACCGGTGATGATTTTTTTAAAATTTTAGCGGTTCTCATCGGGTGAAAACCGGCGGACAGTCGGACTTTTGAAAGTCCCGTTCCGCAATCGATCGATAGGTATTTCCGAGATGTTGCCGGTCGGGGGTGTATCGAAGGAGAAATGCCGGAATCGTCGAGCAACGTTGCTGCTGCTAAACTGCATGAGCAATCTGTTCGAAGGGCCGTTCACGCCTTTCGCTTGGGGCCATGGGCGGTCAGGCAGGTTACGACGCTGGCGCCCATGCAGGCGATCGCCAGCAGTTCGGGGACGGTCGGCAGGCGTGCTTCCCACAGGAAGCCGTAGAGCAGGGCGAAGGCAGTCTCGAACAGGATCATCTGGCCGACCATGGTAAGCGGCAGCAATCGGCTCATGGTGTTCCAGAAGGCATTGCCGACGACCGAGGCGAAGAGCGCCACCGCTGCCGAGACCGTCAGGAAGCGATACCAGGCGGCGGCGTCATGCGCGGTGGGTTCGAGCAGCAGTGCGAACGGCACCAGCAGCACGGCCTGAAGCCCGGTGACGATGCCGAGCAGCAGGCTCCATTCGTGCGCGGAAACCTCGCGCAGACGCACCAGCCAGCGGCTGTTGACGATCGCGAAACTCGCCCAGGAAATCAGCGCACCCACGGCACAGAGCAGGCCGATCAGCGGGGTGATGCCCGCTTCCGCACGCACGTTGCCGAGCGTCTGCCAGCCGATGCAGGCCACGGCGCCGAACCCGAGCAGAAGCGATGGCGCCAGCCGGGCCAGCGACGGCGCGCTCGCATCGCGGCTGCCGACGACGGTCACCACGACCGGAATGAAGCCGATCACGAGCGAGGTCACGGTGACGCCTGCCAGTTGCACGGCGCTCGACAGCAGGATGTAGTAGAGGGTGTTGCCCAGCAGGCTGAGCCAGATCAGGGCGATCCACTCGGTACGCCCGAGGTGGCGCATCAGCGTCCGCCAGCGCGGCATCAGCAGGACTGCCGCGATCAGCCCGTAAGCGAGATAGCGCCCTGCGGCGAGATAGAGCGGTCCGAAATCGCCGGCGAGTTCAGGAGCAAGGAAAACCAGTCCCCAGACCGCACCGGCGGCCGCCCCGAAACTCACGCCGACAATCGTATTCCGCATTTCCGACACTGCAAGCTCCGGGTGTATTTGCCGCGTTGTCGCGGGGCGGGTGACTTCACCGGCCTCGAAAAACGCTCTGGAAGGGGGGCAGACTGCAACGGCAATGCGCCGGCGTCTTGACCGCGTCTACACCGGTTTTGACGCAGGTTCCGGTTCGATGCCGCGAATTTCCTGCATCTGGCGGCGATAGGCCGCGGGGGGCAGGCCGGTGGCCTTGCGCATGGCGCGGGTCAAGGCGCTCTGGTCGGAATAGCCGAAACGATAGGCCAGTTCGGCGATGGAAATATGGCCGGACACCAGCGCTTCCCTGACCCGCTTGAGGCGCAGTTCGGACAGCCAGGCGCGCGGCGTGCTATCGAGTTCCAGCCGGAACAGTTCGTGGAGGCGACTGACCCCGACCCCGGCATGGCGGGCCATGGTGGCGGCGGTCCAGTCCTGCCCCGGTTCGGCTTCCAGGCGGTCGAGCAGGGTGGCTAGGCGCAGCCGAGCCTTGGGTATTCCACCCGCAAGCGTTTCGAACAGGAGCGGCGCCCAGCGGTCCACCATGGCCTGCGTGGTTTCACGGGAGGCGTTCTGCTGGGCGGCCATGAGCGCCATGAAATCGACCAGCTTGTTCGCGGCCGGTGACAGGGCACAATAGGAACGGCGTCCGAGTTCCTCCCGCAGATGAGGATGCAGAGCGTCCGGGTCGAGGTCGAGGATGAAGGAACGGTTGGCATGGGCGCTGATCTGGTCGTGCCGCATGTCGGTTTCGACGAAAGCCAGCTCTCCGCGTCCGACCCTGCCGCCGCGCGCGCCGATTTCCATCGTCAGTCCGCCCTCCAGCGGCAGGACGATCTGCGCGAAAGCGTGGCTGTCCGTCGTGCTGTCCGGCCCGTAGCTGCGCAAGTCGAGAGAAAGTGAAGAGGGCGGGACCATGCCCTGCGTCTATCACCGATCGCTGCCACAGGGACAGACAGATTTGCTATCGCCGGGTCAGAAGTGACCCGTGCAGTAAGCCAGCAGCAGGATGATGGGAATGGGAACGCCGATCAGCCAGAGTAGACCCGAACGCATGGTTTTTTCCTTTCGCGTTTAGTCTGGAAACAATCCTCGGCGCCCGGCCCGGTTCCCGGCGGTTACGAGAATGGCGCGATCGCGCATCTTGTGGGACTGTCACAATCCGATAAGAAACCTTTCGGTTCGCACCAAAAACAGAGGAAATTCAATGCGGCTTACTGCCTCCCTTGCCTTTGCTTCCCTGCTTGTCCTGTCCCAGCCTGCCTTCGCCCAGAAAGACGATACGCCCGACGCAGCAAGGCAGCATGCCGAAAAGACGGCCGAGGCGGTCGCCGCCAATTGGGCCAGCGCGCCGGTCGAGGAAGTTACGAAAACCAGCAAGGGCACGGCGAAGGTGGACGGCAAGTCCATCGCCTATACGGCCACGGCCGGAACCCTGACGATCCGAGACGCGCAGGGCAAGCCGACCGCCAGCATGTTCTACACCGCCTATACGGCGCCCGGTAAGCACCGCCCGGTGACGTTCTTCTACAACGGTGGTCCCGGCTCGGCGAGCCTCTGGCTGCGCATGGGCAGCTTCGCGCCCGAGCACGTCCGCACCGGCAATCCCGAGGCGGTGCGTCCGGCGCCCTACGATGTCGGCCCCAATCCGGACAGCCTGATCGGCAGCACCGACATGGTGTTCCTCGACGCGGTGGGCGCAGGCTATTCCCGCCCGCTCGGCGATACCAAGCCTGCGGACTTCTACGGCGTAGACCAGGACGTGGATGCTTTCGCCAAGGCGATCATGCGCTATGTGACCAAGAACGCGCGCTGGGGCGATCCCAAGTACATCTTCGGCGAAAGCTACGGCACCACCCGCTCGGGCGCCCTGGCCTATCAGCTTGAAGATCGCGGCATGGCGCTGAACGGCGTGGTGCTGCTCTCCTCGATCATGAACTACGGCATTCGTCAGTCCGGTTTCGACACGATCCATCTCGGCTATCTGCCGACGTTTGCGGCCGTCGCCTGGTATCACGGCCGCGTCACCGATCGCCCGGCGACCGTGGACGAATTCGTCGAACAGGCCCGCCAGTTCGCCAACGGCGAATATGCCGCCGCACTGGCCAAGGGGCAGGACATTACGCCTGCCGAAGAAGATGCCGTGGCGCAGAAGCTGAGCCGCTTCACCGGACTTTCGGTGGACTACGTCAAGCAGGCCAATCTGCGCATCGATCTCGGTCGTTTCCGCAAGGAACTGCTGCGCAGCGGGCGCGAGACGGTGGGGCGGTTCGACGGTCGTTACAAGGGCATCGATGCCGATGCTGCGGGCGAAAGCCCCGAGTACGACCCTTCCGATACCGCGATCAGCGGGCTCTATGTCGGCAGCTTCCTCGACCAGCTCACCACCCGGCTCGGTTACAAGACCGAGCTCGATTACCGCCTGAGCGCGCGCGAGGGCGGCGATTTCGACTGGGACTGGAGCCATAGCCCGCCTGCGGGCCGCTCGCAGAACGTGGCCGACGTCACGGCGGACCTCGGCGCGGCGATGCGGACCAATCCGCACCTGCGCGTGCTGTCGCTCAACGGCTATTACGACATGGCGACGCCGTTCTTCTCGACCGAGCGCGATCTCAAGCACATGATGCTGGAGCCGGGCCTGCGGCAGAACCTGCAGTTCCGTTACTATCCGGCGGGGCACATGGTCTACCTCAACCCCGAGGCGCTGCACCAGATGCGGCTCGACATGCAGCGCTTCTACGCCGAGGATGCGCGCTGAATGAAAAGGGGGCGGTGACCGCGATCACCGGCCCCTTCTTTTTCAGTGGGCGGCGGGAACCGCTTCGTTCGCCGCTTCGATCTGCATCGGCCCGCGAATGCCGAGACGTTCGGACACGATCGTCGGCACCAGGGCCTGTCCGGCGACGTTCACGGCAGTACGGCCCATGTCGAGGATAGGGTCGATCGCCAGCAGCAGGCCGACGCCTTCCAGCGGCAGGCGCAGGGTGGAAAGGGTGAGCGTCAGCATCACCACCGCGCCGGTCAGGCCAGCCGTCGCCGCCGAACCGATCACCGAGACGAAGACGATCAGCGCATAGTCGGAAAGCTGGAGCGGCACGCCGTAGAACTGGGCGACGAAGATCGCCGAGATCGCCGGGTAGATCGCCGCGCAGCCGTCCATCTTGGTGGTCGAGCCGAGCGGCACCGCGAAGGCGGCATAGGAGCGCGGCACGCCGAGGCGCTCGGTCACTTCCTCGGTGACGGGCATCGTGCCGACCGAGGAGCGCGAGAGGAAGCCGATCTGGATTGCGGGCCAAGCGACCGAGAAGAAGCGCAGCGGGTTGATCCGGTGTGCCAGCAGCAGGATCGGGTAGACCCCCAGCAGCACGATGGCGAGGCCGATATAGACGGCACCCGCAAAGGCGCCGAGTGCGGAGAGGGCGTCCCAGCCGTAGCTGACCACCGCATTGGCGATCAGGGCCGCCGAACCCAGCGGGGTCAGCGCGATCAGCCAGCGTAGCAGCTGGCGCAGTACGAGGTTGGCCGACGTCATGAAGCTCAGGAAGGCTTCCGCCTTCGCACCGACCTTTACGGCAGCGGCGCCGACCGCGACGGCGGCGATGATGATCTGGAGGACATTGAACGAAACCGAAGTGGCCGGACCGTCGGCCTCCAGCGTGGTCGATGCGGTGATGCCGAGGTAGTTGGCGGGAACCAGCCCCTTGAGGAAGTCCAGCCAGCCGCCCACGGACTTGGGGACTTGCGCGGCACCGGCATCGACGCTGGCATGGAGGCCGGGCTGGATGGTCAGGCCGAGGGCGATGCCGATGAGCACGGCGATCAGTGCGGTAATGGCAAACCAGAGCAGGGTCTGGCCCACCAGCTTCACCGCATTGTCGAGCCCGCGCAGCGCCGCGACTGAGGCGATGATCGCGGTGAAGACCAGCGGCGGCACCAGCGTGCGCAGAAGCTGGACGAAGATCTGGGCGATCGTGTGGAATGTCTCGGTGGCACCGCTTGCAAGTGGGCTGTCCGGGCCGATCTGCCGGACGACGAGTCCGGCCACGAGGCCGAAGATCATGCCGAGCATGACCTGCGTTCCGAAACCGGGAAGCCACGACCGTTCGGTGCGCGGGTTATTCGACATTCGCTTACCTTCACATGCTGCCCGGCGCCGGAAAGACGCGCCATCCTTCAGGCGCATCGTTCGTCGGCAGGGCCTCGTCCGGGAACGGCCCGGTTGGGCTCAATTTCGTCGTTTGCGGACCGTCATGCAAGGGGCGGACCGCGGCATGTGCCCATGAACCTGACACAAAGCAGCGGTTTGCAGGACACGCGCTAATTGTCAACCTAATCGATAGACAATTGAGCGAGCGCGCTTCGGCTCTCGTCCGCAGCGCAAGGCCATAACAAAAAGATAGCCTTCCATGCTCTTATGTTTTGGAATATTATAGCAATAACAAAGCAATAAACGATGACCCTTGCGCAATTCAAATTGGTCGGGGGTGTGGTGAAAACGCTATGCGCGATGCTTCCAATCCGTGCGGTAACAAATACCGGCAAAGCATTGATTGCGCGCATTTCCGGCTTCGCATTTTCGAAGCCTGCATGGTCGCGCCTTTTGCCGTTTCCGTACCGCAGGGATCCGAATCCGTTTCGTACGAAAGCAAGCAAGGAGGTGCCGCATGCGGGGCACGACGAACGATAGTGGTCTGCTGACCCGGGCATGGCTACTCCTATTGGGAGTGGTGATCTTTGGAGCGGGACTCTTCTTCACGATCGCGGGCGCCAAGCTCGTCAGTCTCGGAGGCAGTTTCTACTTTGCGCTGGCCGGGATCGCGCTGCTCGTCTCCGGTTTCCTGATCGCCCGCCGTCGCCCGGCGGGCGCGCTGCTGTTCGGCGCGATATTCCTGCTGACCGTCCTCTGGGCACTGTGGGAAGTGGGCTTTGCGTTCTGGCCGCTGATCTCCCGCCTGCTGGCGATGGGCGTCGGCGCGACGGTCGTGGCGCTGTCCTATCCGCTGCTGCTGCGCGCGGCGAACCGCGTTCCTGCGTGGAAACCTTCGCTGGCGGTTGCCGCAGTCGTCGGCGCGGCCTCGGTCGCCGGTTTCGCGGGCATGTTCATGCCGCACGCGACCGTGACCTTCGCCGGCCAGGAAGGCGCGTTGATCCCCGTCGATCCCGCCCATGAGCAGAAGAACTGGGAAGCCTACGGCAACACCGGCGGCGGCAGCCGCTTCGTGGCGCTGGACCAGATCACGCGCGACAACGTGAACAAGCTCAAGGTCGCCTGGACCTACCGCACCGGCGACATCGCGATCAGCGACGGCAACGGCGCCGAGGACCAGGACACCCCGCTCCAGATCGGCGACACGCTCTATGTCTGCACGCCGCACAACAACGTGATCGCGCTCGATGCCGATACCGGCCGCGAGAAGTGGAAGGCGCGGATCGATGCACGGGCCTCGGTCTGGAACCGTTGCCGTGGTCTTGCCTATTTCGATGCCAAGGCACCGCTTCAGCAGCCCGACATACCCGGCTCGACCCCGATCACCGCGGTCACCGTGCCCGAAGGCGCGCCGTGCCAGCGCCGCATTCTGATGAACACCATCAATGCCGAGCTGATCGCGCTCGACGCCGACACCGGCAAGTTCTGCCCGGACTTTGGCAACGGCGGCCGCGTGGACCTCAAGGCCGGTCTCGGCAATGCGCCGGACCCGCAGTACCAGCTGACTTCGGCGCCGACGATGGCGGGAACCACCGTGGTCGTTGGTGGCCGCGTGGCGGACAACGTTCAGGTCGACATGCCGGGCGGCGTCATGCGCGGCTTCGACGTCATCACCGGCAAGCTGCGCTGGGCCTTCGATCCGGGCAATCCGGCGATCACCGGCATGCCCCCGGTAGGCCAGACTTATACCCGCTCCACCCCCAACGTGTGGGCGGCGATGTCCTATGACCCCGCATCCAACACCGTGTTCATGCCGGTCGGCAGCTCCTCGGTGGATCTCTACGGCGTTCCCCGGACCTCGCTCGATCACCAGTACGGCGCCTCGATGCTCGCGCTCGATGCCACGACCGGCAAGGAAAAGTGGCACTTCCAGACCGTTCATAACGACCTCTGGGACTTCGACCTGCCGATGCAGCCGACTTTCCTTGACTTCGCGGCGAAGAACGGCGCTACCGTGCCCGCACTCGTGTTCGGTACCAAGGCCGGTCAGCTCTATGTCCTCGACCGCGCGACCGGCAAGCCGCTGACCGAAGTGGCGAACGTCAAGGTCAAGGCTGCCAATATTCCGGGCGAGCCTTATTCGCTCACGCAGCCCAAGTCGGTCGGCATGCCGCAGATCGGCGTCGGTCCGCTGACCGAGGCAGACATGTGGGGCGCCACGCCGTTCGACCAGCTCCTGTGCCGCATCGCGTTCAAGGGCATGCGCTACGAAGGGCTCTACACCGCGCCCGGCACCGACAAGTCGCTGAGCTTCCCCGGTTCGCTGGGCGGCATGAACTGGGGCGGTCTCTCGATCGACCCGACCAGCGGCACGATGTTCGCCAACGACATGCGCCTTGGCCTCTGGGTCCAGATGTTCCCGCAGACCAAGGAACAGGCGGGCAAGTCCGGCGCGGCCGGTGAGGCGATCAACACCGGCATGGGCAGCGTCCCGCTGAAGGGCACGCCCTATTCGGTGGTGAAGGACCGCTTCCTCTCGGCGCTCGGCATTCCCTGCCAGGCACCGCCGTTCGGCACGCTTTCGGCGATCGACATGAAGACCCGCAAGATCAAGTGGCAGGTCCCGGTCGGCACCGTGCGCGACACTGGCCCGATGGGCGTCAAGATGGGCCTGCCGATCCCGATCGGCATGCCGACGCTGGGCGGCACGCTGGCGACGCAGGGCGGTCTCGTCTTCATTGCCGGAACCCAGGACTACTACTTGCGCGCCTTCAATTCGGCGAATGGCAAGGAAGTCTGGAAGGCCCGTCTGCCGGTTGGCAGCCAGGGCGGCCCGATGAGCTACAAGTCGCCGAAGACCGGCAAGCAGTATGTGGTGATTACCGCCGGCGGTGCGCGCCAGTCGCCCGATCGCGGGGACTACGTGATCGCTTACAAGCTGCCGTAACGGTTCGGGAGGCGGCGTCCCGGCACCGCCTCCACCTGTTCCATCCCTAGAAGTGATCCCGCGTCCCGGTTGACGGCGGGAAGGAGGGGGCTTTGGCCCGACGCATTCTCATGACACGACCTATCGTCCGGATCGCGGCCCGAATGACCGGCTGCGGCTTGCTGATCGCCGCGCCGTGTGCCGCGACCACCGCCCATGCCGAGGAAGACGCGAGCGAAGCGTTAGCTCCGAAGGAAGCCGCGGTCGCTCCGGCGCAGGCGGCATCTGCCATCAGTCCGCCTGCCGGGCGCGAAACCCTTACCGGCGACTGGGGCGGGCTGCGCAGCGACCTCAAGCAGGGCGGCGTGACATTCCGGGGCGACTATGTTTCGGAAACCTTCTCGGCCGTCGACGGCGGCCAGCGGCGCGGCACCACTTATGTCCATCAGGTCCGCCTCGGCGCCGACTTCGACATGGACAAGCTGGCCGGATGGCAGGGCGGGATCGTCCATGTGACCTTCAACGACCGGCGCGGCGTAGGCATGTCATCGGACTTCGTGGGCAACCGTCTGCCGATCCAGGAAGCGGCAGGGGGCTATTATGCGCGCCTGACCGAAGCCAGCATCGAGCAGAACCTGATGGGCGGAAAGCTGAATGTCCGCGCCGGTTATTTCGCCATGGGCAACGATCTCGGCGGCATGCCGATCGGCTGCAACTTCGTGAACGCGGCGTTCTGTGCCCATCCGCTCTCGATGTCGGGAGACAGCGGCTGGTACAACTATCCCAATGCCCGCTGGGGTGTGGCCGTGCGCTACAAGCTGCGTCCGGACGTGGTGCTGCGAACCGGCGTCTACCAGGTGAACCCGCGCCTCAACGACGAGGACAATGCCTGGAACCCCTTCGCGGGCGGGACGATCGGTGTGTTGCTGCCGTTCGAGGTGGAATACGATCCCGGCACCCGTCCGGGCAGCCGCGTCCTGCCGGGGCATTACAAGGTCGGCGTCTATTACGATACCGCGCGCGTGAACAGGCAGGGCGGCGGCGGCACCGTCAAGGGGCGCGGCGGCTTCTACATCCTCGCCGACCAGATGATCTACCGCGAAGGTGACAGCAATCGCGGCGTTTCGCTATTCGGCCAGTTCACCGCCAACCCGCAGCTTTCGGGGCAGATTACCCGCTGGTACGCCGGCGGCTTGGTCAAGACCGGGACGTTCAAAGGCCGCGATGCCGATACGATCGGCCTCGGCTTTACCCATGCCGTCGTCGATCCGCGCCTGCGCCGCTTCCATGTCGACACCGCGCCGGTTCCGGGCAGCTATGCCTCGCTTCCCGCAGGCGAGACCGCGCTGGAACTGAGCTACGGTTTCCAGGCGAACCGTTGGCTGGTGATCCGTCCCGACGTGCAATACATCATCGACCCCGGCGCCTTCAGCTTCCGCTCGACGCCGAATGCGCTGGCACTGGGCCTTCAGGTGAGGATGCAGCTCTGACGGGTCAGAGCCACCTCGTATGCCGGAACCAGGCATAGAGCGTGGAGCAGAGCACGGCGATCACGCCGAGAACGGCAAAATAGCCGTAGCGCATGTGCAGTTCGGGCATGTTCTCGAAGTTCATGCCGTAGATCCCCGCAATGGCGGTCGGGACGGCGAGGATTGCCGCCCAGGCCGCCAGTTGCCGGGTGATCGTGCCCTGCCTTTGCGATTCCAGCAGGTGGCTGACCTCGAACACCGTGGTCAGCACCTCGCGCAAGTTGGCGACCATGGATTCGACGCGGCGGACATGGTCGTAGACGTCCTTGAAATAGGGCCGCACCGCCGCATCGAGATAAGGCACATCGAGGTGGACGAGCTTGCTGCTCACTTCCGCCATGGGGCCGAGCACGCGCTGGAAGCGGATCAGTTCGCGGCGCAGGCCGAAAAGGCGCATCACGTCATCACGGTCGAGGAAGGCATCGAGGGCGCGTTTCTCGATTTCCAGCACGTTTTCCTCGATGGTCTCGACGATCGGCAGATAGCCGTCGACGATGAAATCGAGAATGGCATGGAGCACATAATCGACGCCGTTGGAGAGTAACGTCGGCGCCGCCTCCAACTGGGCGCGCAGTTCGGTATGCGCACGGGCCGATCCGTGGCGGACCGAGATGACATGGTGCTTGCCGACGAAGACCGATGTTTCGCCGTAGACGATCTCGTCGCCTTCTAGGTGAGCCGTGCGGGCGACCACGAAAAGCTGGTCGCCGTAGATATCGACTTTGGGCAGCTGGTGCGCCTTCAGCGCATCCTCGACAGCCAGCGGGTGGAGGCCGTAGGTCTTCTGCACGGCACGCAGTTCCGCCTCGGTCGGCTCGTGGAGGCCGATCCAGACGAAGTCCTCGGCTTCTCCCTTGGCGTGGTCCGGGATCGGCGGGCAGCTATCGAGCGAAACCGGCTCGGCGGGGTGGCCCTGGCGATAGAGGCGGGCGGCAATGACGGTCATCGGCGTGTTTTTTCCGGACTTTCGGGTTTCGGTGAGGACGATAGCGCCGAGCGGGAAGCGTGGACAGATGCACCGTTCCACATTCTCCCACTCCTTTCGTCATTGCGAGCGTAGCGAAGCACTCCAGAGTCCGGCCCACGACGCTCTGGAGTGATTCGCTACGCTCGCAATGACGAAGGTTGGGTGTGCCGCAGCGGGTGTTGGAGGTGGGATTTCGGGACAGGAAGCTTTTCAGTGCGGCTCGCGTCGTCGTTGCCCGGCCTGCTGCCGGGCCGCGCTGCCCTTGCCGTCGGAGATCAGCGCTTGCAGGTCGAGCAAGGCACGGCCGGTCGCCATGCCGCCGTTGCAGGCGATGTAGCGCGGCTCCCAAACCGGCGCGAACTTCTCCTTGTAGTTGCGCAGGCCTTCGAAGCCGTAGAAGGCTTCGCCGTGGCGGAACAGCATCCCTGCCGCCCGCGCCCAGGTCGGGGCGAGGCGGCGGGCCTCGATGCCGGAGAGCGGCGCAAGGCCGAGGTTGAACCAGGCATAGCCCTCCTGCCGGCCCCAGAGCATCAGCCGGGTGAACAGGAAGTCCATGCAGCCATAGGGCACGTCGGCGCGGTGGCGCATCAGGTCCACCGAGAGTTCCTCCCGCCCCGCCGTCTTCCAGAGATTGGCAAAGGCGACGATCCGGCCCTCGCAGCGAACCACGGCGATATCGCAGCGCGCGATATAGGCTTCGTCGAAGCGGCCGACGCTGAAGGCCTTCTCGCGCTGGCCCTTGGCGCGCAGCCACTCGTCGGAGACGGCGTGCAGTTCACCCATGAGCGACGGCACGCGGGCGGCAGGGACGATGGCAAATTCGGCGCCTTCGCGCTCGGCTCGGCGCATGGCGTGGCGCAAGGGGCGGGCGGGCGGGCCTTCGAGGCCGAAGCGGGAGAGATCGACCCGCGCTTCCTCGCCATACTTCATCAGTTGCAGGCCCATGTCGATGGCGATGGGCAGGACTTCGGGCGTGACCTGATAGAGCAGGACGCGGCCCTGGTTGGCATCGGCCCGCTCGCGCAAGTGCCAGAGCAGCTCGGGCCAGTCGGCGGGATCGCCTACCGGGTCGCCCATGACGATCCAGGAATGGCCCTGGATCTGGTACATCAGCATGGATCGTCCCTCGGGACCGGCAAGGAACCGCTTGTCGCCGGTGAGCGCCAGCATCGATTCCGAGCGGGTGGCATGGCGAAGCGTCGCCTCGACATCGAGCGAATCTTCGTCGGGCAGCACCGCGCGGCGAGAGGGGCGCAGGAAAGCGAGCAGGATCGAGGCGCTCATCACCACTGCGACGGCGAAGCTCGTGCGCAAGTAGCGCGAGGCATCCCCCGACCAGGCGAATTTCCACCAGAGACTGCCGCGATAGGCGGGGAAAGTCTGGGCGAAATAGCCGATCACCGTGACCAGCGCGATCGTCGCGACCATGGCCAGCACCCAGTTCCCGCTCATCACGTCGGCGGTGAGCGCGGTGCGGCGCCAGAAGCCCTTGCGCGCGATCTGCAACACGCCTGCGACGGCTAGCAGGGTCAGCGCCTCCTCCCAGTCCAGGCCCTTGGCCAGCGAGAAGGCGGCGCCCGCCAGCAGCAGCGCGCGGGTCAGCAGGAAGGCGGCATCGAGGCGGCGGTAAAGCGCCGGGGCAAGCAGCAGCAGCAAGGTTCCGACAAGGCTGGCGGCGATCTGCGAGGCTTCGACGAAAGGCAGCGGCACGATGCCCCGAATGTCGGCCATGCGCTCCGGCAGGGCGGGGGTGGCGCCCGAGAGCAGCAGTATCGCGCCGCCGAGGAAGACCAGCAGGGCGATGGCGCGGGGGGCGAGGCTGACCAGCATGGTCTCGCCCGCCTTCAGCGCGAGCACGGCGGGGCGCTGCCAGCGGGCGTGTTCGTGGCGCAGCAGCAGTACGAGCGCGACCGCCAGCGGCAGGAGGTAATAGACGATGCGATAGACGAGCAGGGCGGCGACGAGTTCTCCCGCCGGGATCTGCGGGCAGAGCGCGACGACGGTCGCCTCGAACACGCCTAGGCCGCCGGGAACGTGGCTCACCAGCGCGACGACGATGGCCAGCACATAGGCGAGCAGCAGCGGCGGATAGAGCGCGATCCCGGCATGGGGCAGCAGCACGTAGAGCGTGCCGCAGGCCGCCGCGATATCGGCCAGCGCCACCAGCGTCATGCGGGCGATCGCCTGCGGTCCGGGCAGGTGCCAGCGCTTGGCCAGCAGCGTTCCCGCCGCCAGCAGCGCCAGCAGCACGGCGCCTGCCGTGTGCTGGACGCCGAGGGAAAGAACGTGCTGCGCCACGACCAGCGGGCGATGATGGACCAGCAGCGCCAGCGCCACCGAGGCGAAGACACCGGTCCAGAAAGTGATCCCGGCAATGGCGGTGACGCGCGCCACTTCGCCGGTGGTGAGGCCCTTGGCACCGTAGATGCGCAGGCGCGCGGCGGCGCCGGTCAGGATCCCGAAGCCGAGGTTGTGGCTGAGCGTGTAGCTGGTGAACGAGGCGAGCGCGGCGGTGCGGTAGGGTTGCGGCCGTTCGATCGTTCGCAGGGCCATGACGTCGTAGATCGTCAGCAGCAGATAGCTTGCCGTCGTCAGGCCGAGCGCGACGGCAAGGCGCCAGCCGGGGATCGCGCGCGCGGTGCGCATCAGGGCATGGATGTTCAGCGACTCCGCCAGCCGGTGCAGGCAGAGCGCCGCGAGCGTCAGGACCAGCGCTGCGACCGCCAGCTGCGCCGGAACCGCCAGCCTGCGGGCCAGCGGTTTCAGGTGGACAAGGCGTCTGGACAGCGCCTGCGGGACGGTCGTGTTCATGGGCGCCGGGTCCAGGTCTGCGATTTGCAGATGACCCCATGCAGAATGCAGCCGCTGATCTTGAGATGGCCGGGATCGAGCTGGTGGATGCGCGAGAAGAAGGTCTCGCCCATGTCGGGGACGAAGACCTGGCCCTGCCAGCCGCCGTCGCCTTCGCGGTGGTAATCCCGTAGCAGCTGGGTGCCGACGAGATGGCCGACCCCGGCATCGGCGGCGTCCGCCACGGCCTGGCCGCCGACCCAGGTCACGGTGCCGCAGAGCATGGCGCCGCAGGGCGCGACTGCCACTTCCACGTCACCGTGCGGATTGAGCCAATGGCCGAAGGGATCCGCTGCATTGGCGGCCCGCGCGGGGACGGCGGCGGTCAGGGCGCCGAGAACGATCGGAAGAATGGCGCAGAGGCGGGCGCGGCGAAAGGCGCGGCGGAAAGGTTTCATCGGGCGGTCTCCGGACCAGCAAAGGTGTGGGCGGCGATGGCGCTGCGGACGGCTCCGAACAGGCGGTCGACATCCTTGTTCAGATAATGATCGCCGGGCAGGACGATCTGCGTCAGGCGGGGCAGGTGGAGCAGCGGGCAGAGGCTTTCCGGCTCCTCGCGTCCATGGATGCAGACGACGGGAAGCCAGTCCAGCTTGCTCGCGCTGGGAAGGGCGGGCGCGTCGGGCCGGGTCTCGTCCAGCCATTCGAGCGGCGAGACGCGCAGGAATACGGTGCGGGTGGGGACGGTCAGCACGACCAGAGCGACATGGCGGCGCATGTCGGCGGGGAGATGCTCCAGCCCGACATGGACCATGTCCGAACCGAACGACTGCCCGAACACGATCACGCGGTCGGTGTGACCCAGCGCCATGGCGCGGCGCATGGCCTCCGCCAGCATCGCCGAGACTTCCTCGGGCGTGCGGCGGACCTTGAAGTAATTGAGCGAATTGACGCCGACCGTGGCGATGCCGTGATCGGCGAGGCGCGTCGCAAGCTCACCGCCCAGCCCGGAGCGCAGGCCCATGTCGCCGGACAGCAGCACGGCGGCGTAGCGGTGTTCGATGATGTTCCCCCGCGCGGGCATGTCCACGAACGGACTGGCCTTCCAAGCGCCGAGCCACCCGGACACGCCGCCTAGCAGCGCGACGAGGACGAGGATCGTCGCGATCACGATGGCGGTTTGGCGCCGCGGCCTGAGAGAAGTCATTGTGGACATCATGCCGCTCTGCGCCGCACGACCTTGCCGCCGTGTGGAGCGAACATGGACTTTCCTTAATGTGACTTGGGCGCCGCGCGGTGCGATAGTGCAAGGCATGGGTGTAACTTGCGGCCAGCTTCTTGCTGGCGCCGAGGACCGTACTGTTCGATGTTCGTTTCACCCGTCTTCCCTCCTGCCTGTTCGGACCTGTCCCGTGCCCGCCGGTCCCCTTTCCGGGGAGAAGCGGCTTGACCATGACGGACATGAACGATCGCAAGAACCGGCTGCTCGGGCTGTTGCCGATGCTCGGCGCGCTGCTGGCGGTGACCGGGGGGCTGACCTGGGGCGATCTCTGGGCGCAGCGGCATTTCAACCTGATCGGGCAGAGCCTGCCGCGTCCCCACGGCACCCCGTCCGGCGAGGACTGGCGGCAGGTGCTGGACTTTACCGCCGATCCCGTGCCGGGGCCGCAACCGGGCCTCGTCGTCACCAGCGTTCGTTCGCGCGGCCATGCCGAGAAGGCGGGGCTTGTCGTGGGCGACTGGATCGAGCGTGCGGACGGGCGCGAGCCGCCGACGCTTCAGGCTTTGGCAGAAGAGTTGTCTGCGCGCGGACAAAGGCCTATTCACCTGACCGTGGTGCATCAGGGCGCGGTTCGCACGATCGACCTCGTCCGGGAGCCGGAGCTGACCGCTCCGTAATACGACGTGAAGGGGCCGGGCGAAGAGATGGGTCACAAGTTGCTGGTCGTCGAGGATGACGACGCCACGGCCACCTACATCGCCAAGGGGATGAGCGAGGAAGGTTTCGTCGTCGATCGCGCGGGGAACGGGCGCGATGCGCTGTTTCTGGCCAGCGACGGCACTTACGACGCCATCGTGCTCGACCGCATGATCCCGCAGATGGACGGCATGTCGGTGCTCGGAGCCTTGCGCGCCGGGGGGATCGAGACGCCGGTGATCGTGCTTTCCGCGCTGGGATCGACCGACGACCGCGTGACCGGGCTGACCTCGGGCGCGGACGATTACCTCACCAAGCCTTTCGCCTTCGCCGAACTCCTGGCCCGCGTGCGCCTGCTGGTGAAGCGCAGCGGCGGGCAGGCGGCGGTGGAAACGCGGCTCCTCTGCGGCGATCTGGAAATGGACCTGCTCGCCCGCAAGGTCCGGCGCGGAAGCCGCGCGATCGACCTCCAGCCGCGCGAGTTCCGCCTGCTCGAATATTTCCTGCGCCATATCGACGAAGTGGTGACGCGCACGATGCTGCTCGAAGCGGTGTGGGACTATCACTTCGACCCCGGCACCAATGTGATCGACGTCCATGTCAGCCGGTTGCGCCGTAAGCTCGACGAGGACGGGGCGGCGCCGCTGCTGCATACGGTGCGCGGCGCGGGCTACCGGCTTGGGCTCTCCGCTTGAAGACAGGCCTGGTAAAAGCAGGAATGGGCAGGCGCACCGGGGCTTTCCTGCGCTCGACCACCTTCCGCCTGTTCGTTCCGGTCGTTCTGTTCCAGCTCGTCGCGACCGGGGGCGTGCTGACGTTCGTCTGGGTTGCGGGCCAGCAGAGCGTGCGGGACGAGCAGCATGCGCTGGTCGTGGAACTGCGCGACGACTTGCTGGATACCTATCAGAATGGCGGCACGACGGCGCTGAAAGCCAATATCGAGCGCCGCCTTGGCAACGAAGGCCGCCGCGCGCCGGTCCTGCTGCTGGCGGACCGCGAGGGGCGGGCGATCGCCGGCAACCTTTCGGCCCTGCCGCCGCCCGATCCGGAGGACGGAAGCCTGTTCGAGACGATGCTCTATCGGAGCGACAGCACCCAGCCGCAGACGATGGCGCTTTCGGAGACTCACCTTGCCGACGGCTCGACCCTGCTGGCGGGGATCGAGATCGGGCGCGATCTCAAGCTCCAGCGCAGTTTCGAGCAGGCCTTGCTGGCGGCGCTGTTCCTCGCGCTGCCGCTGGCCACACTCGTGGCGGTGCTGACCTCGCGACTGGTCGGGCAGCGGGTCCACGACATGGCGCAGACGGCGCATCGGGTGGGCAGCGGAGCTTTCGAGGCGCGGGTGCCGCTCGACGGTTCCGGCGATCCCTTCGATGAACTCGCCGGTGAAATCAACGCGATGCTGGCGCGGATAGAGACCTTGGTGGGCGAACTGCGGGTCGTGGCCGAGGGGCTGGCGCACGATTTGCGCTCCCCCGTGACGCGGCTGCGCTCGGCGCTGGAGCAGGCCGCTTCGGAAGTGACCGACCCCGCGGCCGAGGCGGCGATGCTGCGCGCGCTGACCGAGGCCGATACCCTGACCCGCATTCTCACGACGGCGCTCCAGATCGGCCGCGCCGAGGCCGGGATCGGCCGCGAGCGGTTCGAGGAGACTTTGCTGGAGGACTTCCTCGGCGATCTGGCGGCTCTCTACGAGCCTTATGCCGAGGATGCCGGTTTCGTGCTGCGGGCGGAGGCGCCCTGGGGGCTATCGGTATCGCTGCACCGGGAACTGATGAGCCAGGCGCTCGGCAATCTGGTCGACAATGCGGTCAAATATGCGGGTGGCGGCAGCGCCATCGCGCTCTTTGCCGAGCGGCATGGCGAGCAGGTCGTGCTGGGCGTGCGGGATGACGGTCCGGGCATCGCCGCCGATCAGCGCGAGGCCGCCCTGCAACGGTTCGGGCGGCTCGACCCCAGCCGCGCGACTGCCGGTTCCGGGCTGGGGCTGGCGCTCGTCGAGGCGGTCGCCAAGCTCCATAGCGGTGCAATCGCGCTGGACGAAGCGACGGGCGGCGGCCTCGAGATCAGGCTGACCATCCCGTCGTCTCGCTTTTGAGAGTCCGTTTGAAAAAATGCCCGTAAGGGCATTTTCAGAGCGGCACCAGCCCACGCCCCCACCCTACCACCCGCAGGATACTACCGTTGGGTGGTAGGGTGGGGGCGTGGGC
>JAGHZR010000016.1 GCA_017745295.1 Novosphingobium sp. | reverse complement strand
GCGCAAGCTCTGATAGTTTGTTTGAAAATCCGCCGCAGGCGGATTTTGGCGGCACCGGCCCACGCCCCCACCCGACCTCCCATCAGAATACACTAGTGGGAGGTCGGGTGGGGGCGTGGGCCGGTGCCGCCAAAATCCGCCTGCGGCGGATTTTCAAACAAACTATCAGAGCTTGCGCAGGTTCTTCGGCTCGGTTGTCGGGGGGGAATACTGCGCTTCGTAGTTGCGCACGAAGTTGGGCTTGTCGTCCGGCACCGGGGCCACGGCGCCGCGCGCCAGCTTGGGATCGATTTCCTCGATAAAGGCCACGCCGAAGCGGTTTTCCTGAACCCAGGCGATCGTGCCGGGGACCCAGCCGATATTGCGGATGTTCACCGCGACCGTCGTGCCGCGCACCACCTGGACTCCGCCTTCGCCCATCATCCCGCCGGCAGAGAGGTTGCGGACCTTGATCCGGTACTCGCTGTCCAGCCCGTCGATCCGCAGGTCGGCCATGAGGAACAGGCTGTCACGCGCAATCTGGCGATTTTCGATCTGGGTCATGCGTTCTCGTCCGGCATTCGGTCCGGCAATGATATCACGAAGCCCGGCCTGCGAAAGCCCCGGTTGATGATAAGCACCGCCGCGCGCGCAAGGCACGTTTGCGGTCGATAACTATAAGGAAATGGCAAACAAAATCTTAACGCCCCGAACGGCGGAAATGCCGCGCAGCCCGCCGGGTCGGGGCGAAAGAATTGAAATGGCGCTATTCTTATTCTTCGCGCGAGACCTTTTCGCGGCGCTCGTGCGCTTCCTGGGCCTCCACGGTCATGGTGGCGATCGGACGTGCTTCGAGGCGGCCGAGGCCGATCGGTTCGCCGGTCACTTCGCAGTAGCCGTATTCGCCTTCCTCGATCCGGCGCAGGGCGGAATCGATCTTGGCGATCAGCTTGCGCTGGCGGTCGCGGGTGCGCAGCTCGATGCCCCAGTCGGTCTCGCTGGACGCGCGATCGTTGAGGTCGGGCTCCCGGATCGGGCCGTCCTGAAGTTGTGCCAGCGTACCGGCAGAGGCGTCGAGGATCGATTTTTTCCAGGCGAGCAGAAGCCGCCGGAAGTAGTCTTGCTGAGCCTCGCACATGTAGGCTTCGTTCTCTACGGGAACATAAGAACCGCCAAGCATGCGCTTGGCCTTGGCGAGGACATCAATTTCGTCAGCTAGGGCCGTTGCCATCCAGAGAATCTCCGCACGAATCCCCCCGGCCTGCCTACGCCCTGCGACCCCGGATTTTTCCAGTGGCCTCCCGGCAAACCGCGGTGTCGCGGCCTATAGGGCCGCCCCCTTACCTGCACAAGGCTATAACCATGGCAGTCCACAAAAAACCTGAATGCCGGATGCTATCCCACCGGGTCATGCACAAGTTCGCTACCGATCCTGCTGCGTAAACTTACAGGGAATGTTTCAGGTATATGCTTAACGCTTTGTTGACCAACTTGGTGCCAGCTTCCCTCTATCGGACCGCAGAAGGCGGCAGACCGGGGGTTAGTTGACCATGAAACAGGCCTGGATCGCGAGCGAGCGTCTTATCGAACCTGCCGGGTTCATCGCGGAACCGGCGGATGGGGAGGCAGATGCCCTGTTCCTGCCCGAGCGCCTTGCGGCGGCGGCCATGGGTGACGGTTCGGCCTGCTTCGACCTTGGCGTGGTGTTCTCCACCGGCAGCCACGGTGCCGCCTGCGACCTGATCGAGGCGCACAAGTGGTTCAATCTCGCCGCTGTCGCCGGGGACGAGGAAGCCGCGCAGTGCCGCGCCGATGTGGCCGAGGACATGACCGCGCGCGAGATCGCCGAAGCCCAGCGCCGCGCCCGCCAGTGGCTGGCGGCTTCGGCGCGCGGCGCGGCCTAGGCCTTCCGGAACGGCGTCCTGCCGTCCAGCAGAAGCTGGTCTCCTGCAATGCCCGCACGCTCCTGTTCGAGATAGTCGGCGATGGCGGCGCGCAGGCCCTCGTGGACGATGTAGTGTGCCGAGACCGTCCGCACCGGCTCGTAGCCGCGCGCCAGCTTGTGGTCGCCCTGCGCGCCCGCTTCCACCCGCGACAGGCCGAGCGCGATGGCGGCATCGATCGCCTGGTAATAGCACAGCTCGAAATGCAGGAAGGGCTTGTCCACCACTGCCCCCCAGTAGCGGCCGTAGAGCGCGTCGCTGCCGATGAAGTTCAGCGCGCCCGCCACCGGCTGCCCGTCGATATAAGCGAGCACCAGCAGGATGCGGTCGGCCATCGTCTGCCCCAATAGCGAGAAGGCCTCGCGGGTCAGGTAGGGATGGCCCCATTTGCGCGCGCCGGTGTCCTGGTAGAAGGCCCAGAACGCGTCCCAGTGCTCTTCGCTGAGATCGCTTCCGGTCAGGTGCCGGATATCGACGCCTTCCTGCGCCTTCTCGCGCTCCTTGCGGATATCCTTGCGCTTGCGCGAGGAAAGCGCGCCGAGAAAGCCGTCGAAATCGGCATAGCCCCGGTTTTCCCAGTGGAACTGGATATCCTCGCGTAGCAGCCAGCCCGCCGCCTCGAAAAACGGGACTTGCGCCGGTTCGATGAAAGTCGCGTGGGCGGAGGACAGGCCGTTGTCGCGGCAGACCGATTCCGCCGCGGCGATCAGCGCCGGGGCGAGCTCCGGATGGGGTGTCAGCAGCCGGGGGCCGGTCGCCGGGGTGAAGGGCGCGGCGATCTGGAGCTTGGGATAGTAGGCCCCGCCCGCCCGGTGCCAGGCATCGGCCCAGGCATGGTCGAAGACATATTCGCCCTGGCTGTGCTGCTTGAGATAGGCCGGGAGCGCCGCTGCCAGCCGTCCGTCCGGCCCGGCGACGGTGATCGGCACCGGGGTCCAGCCGGTGCCTTCGCCGACGCTGCCCGATTCCTCCATGGCCGCGAGGAAGGCATGGGAGACGAAGGGATTGCCGCCGCCGGTCAGGGCGTCCCATTCCGCCGCCGGGAGTCCGGCCACCGCGCCGTGGAGGCGCGCGACGAACTCACCTTCACCCGCGCGGTCGCTCACGCCGGTTCTTCCGAGGGACGCTCGAAGATCACCGCGTCGGCGTGGAGACCGGCGCGTTCGTGATGGTCCGGGCGGCGCACCGTCCAGGTCGCCAGCGGCAGCCCGCGCTTGCGCTGGGCGGCGGCGAAACGGCTGGGCAGGTCGCGGATGTCATAGGCCAGGAAGTCCGGCGCGGCCTGCCAGAGCGCCGCGCGGCGCCGGATCATGCCGGGCAGGGCGCGATCCTCCCCTTCCGAGACGATCAGCCCGCGCACCGTGTGCGGGGAATGGCGGCGATACCAGCGCGAGACGCGCGGGTCGAAACTCATGACCGCATGGGGGCCGGTATAGCCCTCCAGCACCCGGCGCACGGCTAGGCAGAGCGCGGCGATGCGGGCCCCGCGCGAGGATTTCAGCTCGATCAGCACCGGCTGGCGGCCGTCGATCAGGTTGAGCGCCTGACGCAGGCTGGGAATGCTCTCGGCGGTTCCGCCCAGCGTCACGGCGGCAAGCTGGGCGGCGCTGTGGCGCGCGATCTCGCCGCTTTCGGCGGTCAGGCGCTCCAGCACCGAATCGTGGAAGACCACCGGGGTGCCGTCTCCCGCGCGCTGCACGTCGAGTTCGATGCCATAGCCCTCCTCGATCGCCAGCCGGAAAGCCGCGAGCGAGTTTTCGGGAATGACCGCTCCGTGCAGCCCGCGATGGGCATAGTCGTGCCCGCCGATCCACGCGACCTTGCGCGGATCGGGCGGCGGCGAAAGCCAGCGATCAAGCAGGGCGAACGGCAACGATGGCGTCCACTTCGACGGCGGCGCCGAGCGGCAGCACCGGCACGCCGACGGCGCTGCGGGCATGCTTTCCGGCCTCGCCGAACACCGCGACCATCAGTTCCGAAGCGCCGTTGGCGATCTTCGGCTGGTCGGTGAAGTCAGCGCTCGAATTGACGAAGGCGCCCAGCTTGACGACGCGCTCCACCCGGTCGAGCGAGCCGAGCGCGGCCTTGAGCTGGGCCAGGATCATCACCCCGCAGGCCTGCGCCGCCTCGATGCCCGATTCCAGGTCGACGTCCTCGCCGAGGCGGCCGGTCACCAGCTTGCCTTCGACGAAGGGAAGCTGGCCCGAGACATGGGCGAGGCCACCCGCGACGACCACCGGCACATAGGCGGCGACCGGGGCGGCGGGTTCGGGAAGGGTCAGCCCAAGCTCGGCCAGGCGGGATTCGATTGCGCTCATCTTAGGGATCTTCCTTGTGAGGGACGGATTCAGGATTCGGTCTTGGTCGCGTCGCTGCGCGTCAGCCAGTCGATCAGCCAGGGCGCGGCGTCCTGCCAGCGGTCGATTCGCGCATGGGCGTAACCGGCGACATGGGCGCAGGCGATATGCGGGGCGAGCAGCGGTTCGGCGCAGAGGTGCAGGCGCCCGATCTCGGGCGCGAAGTCCGCCACCGAGCCGTGGTGCTGGGCCAGATCGTCCACGAAGACCGCGCGCGAGGGTTGATACTCGTCGAGGATCGCCTTCAGTGCGGGACCTTTCGGCCCCTGGTTGGTGAAGACGCGCACGTCGATGCCGTGCTCCGCCAGTTGCTGGCGGCGGGTTTCCTGGCGGAAGTCCATGAGATTGGTGAGCACGACGACATCGGCATGGGCGGCGATCTCGCGCATGGCCGCGACGGCGCCGTCCACCGGGGTCTGGCGGTGCATCTGGCCGTCGAAGAACTTGTTCAGCAGCGACCACATCTCGGCCTGCTCCAGCAGTTCGCCGGATTCGGTGCGGCGCATGGCGCCCGCGAACTCGCCGCGATCGAGCGCGAAAGTGACGCCTTCGTCCTCGGCCAGCCAGTCGCGGAAATGCGTGACCATGTAGAGCAGCACTTCGTCGCAGTCGGTGATGAGCAGGGGGCGGCCCGGGCTATTCGTCATGCGCCCAGCCTTTCGCGGGCGCGGGCCAGCGTTTCCGGCGTGACTTCCAGCGCCTCGGCGGCGGCGACGAGGTCCGGTTCGTGCGAGCAGAGGAACTCCAGCACCGCTGCCATCGTCGCGGGCTGGCCCAGCGAGGCGCGCAAGACGTCCGGGGTCAGGCCGGTCAGCGCCAGGAAGCGCTCGGCACGGTCCTGGTCGGTCAGCACCCAGCCGAGGGCGGCGAGTGCCAGAGCCTGCGGGTCCTGCGATGGGGATGGCGACTCTCGAAGAATTGTCAGTCTCGCTTGCGTGTCATAGAGCGGGTGTCCCCGACCTAGATGGTGATCCCGCGTCGAATGGCAAAGCGTATCCTAGTTGTCGAGGACAACGACCTCAATCGGAAGCTCTTTTGCGATGTGCTCAGGAGCCAGGGCTTCGCCGTGGAGCCGGTGGCCGACGGCCTCGACGCGCTGGAGCGCGCGCGTCAGTTCGTGCCCAACCTCGTCATCATGGACATCCAGCTGCCCAATGTCTCGGGCCTGGACCTGATCGAGGCGGCCAAGAAGGACGCGGTCCTGCGCACGATCCCGGTGCTCGCCGTCACCGCCTATGCCGGCAAGGGCGACGAGGAGCGCATCCGCGAGGCAGGCGCCGAAGGCTATCTTGCCAAGCCGGTGTCGATCGGGCCGTTCATGCAGGCGGTCCGCGCGCTTCTGTAAGGGGAGTTCGCCCCATCTTCGCCCCATACCGTCGTCACCCTGAACTCGTTTCAGGGTGACGACGGTATGGGGCGAAGAGTATGTGCCGGTAACGCCATCCTTCTCTCCCCCATGGGGCAGGATTGCGCTACAGGCTGCTTGACAGTTTGCCCCGCCGCCGCTTTTGCGCCGCAATTATCGGCCAGAGCGCCGCCCGAATATTACCGGAGTTGAAATGACCATGGACCGCGCAGAGACCTCGGCCCGCATCGCCGCGCTGATCGAGCCGTTCAACAAGAAGGGCGTCGAGATTACCGACGCGACCCGCTTCACCGACGATCTCGAGTTCGACAGCCTGACCGTCATGGACTTCGTTGCCGAGATCGAAGACGGGTTCGACATCATCATCTCGATGAACCAGCAGGCCGAGATCGAAAACTACGGCCAGCTCGTCGACGCCGTGGTCAAGCTTCAGGGCTGAAGGACTTCGCGATGACCGACATGCTCAGCGACAACGAAACGCAAGGCGCAACCGACCTGTTCAGCAAGTTCGATCCGCTGATCGAAATGCGCCGGGGTCTGCTCTCCACCGGCGTCACCGATCCCTTCGGCCTCGTCATGGAAAAGGTGATCTCGCCCACCGTGGCGATGTGCAACGGGCGCGAGACGATCCTGCTCGGCACCTACAACTACATGGGCATGACCTTCGATCCGGACGTGATCGCGGCGGGTAAGCAGGCGCTGGACGACTTTGGAGCGGGCACCACCGGCAGCCGCGTGCTGAACGGCACCTACGCCGGGCACAAGGCGGTCGAGGAAGCGCTATGCGACTTCTACGACATGAAGCACGCCATGGTGTTCTCGACCGGCTATCAGGCCAACCTCGGCATCATCTCGACGATCGCGGGCAAGGGTGACTACATCGTCCTCGACATCGACAGCCACGCCTCGATCTGGGACGGCTGCAAGATGGGCGACGCCGAAGTCGTGCCCTTCAAGCACAACGACATCGAGGCGATGGAAAAGCGCCTGCGCCGCATTCCCGAAGGCGCGGGCAAGCTGGTCGTGCTGGAAGGCGTCTACTCGATGCTGGGCGATATCGCCCCGCTCAAGGAGATGATCGCGGTCGCCAAGAAGTACGGCGCCATGGTGCTGGTGGACGAAGCGCACTCGATGGGCTTCATCGGGCCCAACGGTCGCGGCGTGGCCGAGGACCAGGGCTGCCTCGACGATGTGGACTTCGTGATCGGCACGTTCTCCAAGTCGGTCGGCACCGTCGGCGGCTTCTGCGTCTCGAACCACCCCAAGTTCGAGATCATGCGCCTGGTCTGCCGTCCCTACGTGTTCACCGCCAGCCTGCCGCCCAGCGTCGTCGCCACCGCGACGACCTCGATCCGCAAGCTGATGACGGCTTCGGAGAAGCGCGCGCATCTCTGGGAAAGCTCGCGCACCCTGCACAAGGGCCTGATTGATGCGGGCTTCCAGCTCGGCACCGAGGAGCCGCAGAGCGCGATCATCGCCGTCATCATGCCCGATCTCGAACGCGGCGCGATGATGTGGGAAGCGCTGCTGCACGAGGGCCTCTACGTGAACCTCGCACGTCCCCCGGCGACCCCTGCCAACATGACCCTGCTGCGCTGCTCGCTCTGCGCCGAGCATTCGGCCGAACAGGTCCAGCAGATCATCGGCATGTTCACCCGCGCGGGCAAGACAGCCGGTATCCTGGCGTGATTTTTCCACACCGGACCTGATGACGCCCCCGGATCGAGCGATATCCATCGCTTGGTCCGGGGATGTCATGATCGCCCCCAACTTGCTGCAAGGCACCGATTAAAAATCGTGTCAGCTTTGCAGTGATTGTCTTTCTCGCGCTTGTCGTCGCTTTTCGGTTCGCTAAGCAGGCGGGTGAGGATGATTGGCATCCGGGGGGCAATCAAGCATGCGTTTTCAAGCTGTTCGCGACAGGCTTCGTCGCGGAATATTCCTGTCCGCCGTCTGTTCGTCCGCGCTTTTTCTAGCCGCTTGCGGGGGCGGGGACGATAGCAGCGGCAACGGCGGCGGCGGCGTAGCATCCCCACCAACTTTCACGTCCCCCGACAAGACCAGTGTCGCCGAAAATACGACAGGCGCGGTCTACACGGCTAAGGCTACCGACGCCCAAGGCAGCTCAGTCGCATTCACCATCACGGGCGGCACCGATGCTTCGGCTTTCAAGCTGGACGGTGCGGCACTCTCTTTCGTGAACCCGCCAAACTACGACCTGCCGGGCGATGCAAATGGCGACAATGTCTACGAAGTCACGCTGCAGGCAAGCAACGGCAAGGCGAACAGCTCCCTGTCCCTTCTGGTAACCGTCACCAACGATCGCGAAGGTATCAAGGTGACGCGCGTGGCAACCGGCCTGGTCGATCCAGTCGGCATTTCCAGCCTTGATTCCGGTTCCAGTCTTCTGATCGCGCTGAAGGCAAATGCCGTTGTGAAGATCGACGGAAGCACGGGAACCATCACGCCCTACTATTCCGTGACCAACAGCGTCGGAAATCCGGTGCCCGGCCTCACGCTCCTGGGCATGACCCGCGCGCAATCGTTCGGCGCTTCCAAGGGGCTCTACCTGCTGACGCAGCAAGGCAACGTGGCGTCGATCGCCTGTGCCGGTTGTTGGTCGTTCTTCATTTCGGAGACGCTTGCCGATGTTTCGGACGGCACGGCTCTTGCGATCGGAACCGGACTGGGCGGAACGGCCTATGTGGCGATCGGCGATGCAGGCGGTACGCGGGCGCAGGATATCTCGGGCGGGTTCGGTTACGGCAAGGTTTTCCAATACCTGGTCAATCCCGATCCCTATGCGGGAGCAAGTGTCTCCTACTTCGACGCGAAACTCGTCGGTATCGGGGTGCGGGCGCCGTCGGCCATCATGCAGTTCCCGAATTCCAGGGTGGGCATTTCCGATCGCGGAGAAACCACCTTTGATGAGCTTTCGCTGACCAATGCGTTGCTAGGCAACAACTTCGGCTGGCCCTACTTCGAAGGAACGCATGAGCGCAGCGCTGGAGGTGCGGCTCTGACCGGGCTGGTGAAGCCTTCGCTCGTCATTCCCCTGGGTTCGGAAAAGCGACAGAGCAGGGGCATTGTCGGCGGCGTCGCCTATACCGGTGACTTGCCGGGCATCCGCAATCACTATGTGTTTGCCGACAAGAATGGCCGGATCTGGTCGATCCCCCTGGCGAAGTTCACCGCAGGCGCGGCACTGAAAGCCGACGATCTCGAAGTCCGCGACGAGGATTTCGCCCCGGATGTCGGAAAGATCGATCATCCGGTCGGCATGGCTATCGATGCGTTCGGCGTACTCTACATTCTCGATTCCGATGGCGAACTCTTCCGGGTGGAAAGTTCTACGGTGGGGTCGATCGTCCTTGCGCCGCTTCCCACGTAACGATGTCATGAGGGGCCGGCTCGAGAGGGCCGGCCCCTGCCGTGGGAGTCAGTCCTTGTGGCGTTCCACCAGCTTGAGGAACGCTTCCAGCCAGCCGCCGACGAAACCGGCGGACTGTTCGCCGATTTCGCCGTTCGGGGTGATCAGGCCGTCCTTCCACTGGATGAAGGCTTCCGGCGCGCCGAGGGTTGGCATGTCGAGATAGCCGAGCACGTTGCGCAGATGTTGCTGCGCCAGCGCCGTGCCCATGGCGCCGATGGACACCCCGATGGTCCCCGCAGGCTTGCCCGCCCAGGCGCTGTCGCCATAGGGGCGCGAGGCATTGTCGATGGCGTTCTTGAGCACGCCGGGGAACGAGCGGTTGTATTCCGGCGTCACGAAGATCACGCCGTCGCTACTGCGCACCAGCGCCTTCAGGTCCTTCACCGACTGGGCCTGGTTGCCGTCCTGGTCCTGGTCGTAGAGCGGCAGGTTGCCGATATCGGCGAAGACGAATTCATGCCCCGAGGCGGCGGGCAGGCGAATCAGTGCCTCTGCGAACTGGCGGTTGTACGATTCGGCGCGAAGGCTTCCGACGACGACGACGATCTTCGACATGACGACTCCTCATGGCAGTTGCTGCGGGGGGACAGGTATCGGTGCAAACCGTGTCAGTGGGAAGTCCGGGAAGTCGAAAGGGTTGCGAAGTCGTGTGACGATGTGATCCCAGCCGTTTGAGATGGCCACATCGCTGCGCTATGCAAACGGTATGAGAACCCTCTGCATCCTGTTCGCGATTTTGACGTTGGGAGCTTGCGGCCGTTCCGATCCCGCGCCGGGACCGGGCAGCGTCACGGTCGGCGAAGCGCGAGCGCTGGATGAGGCGGCGGATATGCTCGATGCGCGACCGGAGCCGACGGCCTCGGCAGCGGCAGAGAGCGAGTGAGCTTCAGTCGAAGCTGACTTTGCCGCGCCCGGCCTTGACCGAGCCGCGCAGCTTCTTGCCCTTCAGCCGCTGTTCCTTGCCCACCCGGTTGAGGCGGCTCTTGGCGCGCTTTTCGGGCAGCTTGTGGGCATCGCGCAGCATTTCCGCGAGGCGTTCGCGGGCATCGGCGCGGTTGGCTTCCTGGGTGCGGAAGCGGCGGGCGGTGAACATCAGTTCGCCGCCCGAAGTCATGCGGCTACCCGCCAGTTCCTTCAGCCGTGCGAAGACCAGTGGCGCCAGCCGCAGGGCATAGACGTTGATCCGCAGCTGGACCGCCGTCGCTACCTTGTTGACGTTCTGGCCGCCCGGCCCGGAGGCGGCGATGAAGCTCTCGCTCGCCAGGGCCTGGGCGCGGTCTATCGTGGCTTCAACCTCGCTCATTCATCGCTGAAGCCGAGCGCGGCGAAGTCCTTGGGCAGCGGGGCCACGGCAACGATCGGTTCCTTGTCGCCGCGCGGCACGGTGATGCCGGCTGCGTGCAGCATCGTGCGCGGCGCGCCCTTGCTGGAGCCGTAGACCGGATCGCCGAGCAGCGCATGGCCGAGGCCGGAGGCGGCATGGACGCGGATCTGGTGGGTACGGCCGGTTTCGGGGCGGAATTCCACGAGGGTCAGCCCGTTCTTCTCGTCCAGCTTGCGCCAGTGGGTGACGGCGGGCTTGCCCTTCTTCGCCGGGATCATGCGCCAGCCGTCCTTGACGGTGCTGACCTTGGAGAGGTTGAGCGCGATCGTGCCTTCCTCTTCGGTCAGCGTACCGGCGACGATGCCGAGGTAGCGCTTCTGGACCTGCTTCTCCTCGAAGGCGGCGGAAAAGCGCTTCAGCGCCTTCGGGTTACGCGCCAGCAGCAGGCAGCCGGAGGTGTCGCGGTCCAGCCGGTGGACCGGCGCGGGCAGGCGCTGGAAGCCCAGTTTCAGCTCGTCCAGCCGGTCTTCGAGGCTCGGCCCACCGGCGCGCGGCGTATCGAGCGGGAGGCCGCCGGGCTTGTCGATGACCAGCGCTTCGCCGTCCTCGAAGAGGATTTCCAGTTCCATGTTACGTCAATGCTTTCTCTATGCGCCGCAGCGCTTCTTCGAGCCGCGCGTCGTCCGCGGCGAAACTGATGCGGAAACCGTTCTGTCCGCCGAAGGCCGAGGCCGGGACCAGCGCCACGCCGTGCTCCAGCAGGTGCAGCGTCAGCTTCACGTCGTCCCCGCCGAAGCGGTCCATCAGCGGGGTCGCGTCGATCATGCAGTAGAACGCGCCGTCGGGCGAAGGTGTCGACAGGCCCGGAATCGCGTTGATCGCGGAAACCACCTTGTCGCGCCGCTGGCGGAACCGTTCGCACCATGCGGTCAGGAAGTCCTGCGGCCCTTCGAAAGCGGCGACGGCGGCGGCCTGGCTGATCGAGCAGGGATTGCCCGAGGAATGCGACTGCAGCTTTTCCATCGCCTTGATGAGCCACTGCGGCCCGGCGGCGACGCCGATGCGGAAGCCGGTCATCGCATGGCTCTTGGACACGCCGGAGACGGTCAGGATGCGGTCGGCCAGATCGGGGCAGAGGTTTGCCAGCGTCACATGCGGGCGTCCGGTGTAGTTGATCGGCGCGTAGATATCGTCGGACAGCACCATCACCCGCGGGTGGCGGCGCAGCACGTCGCCGATGCCGCGCAGCATGTCTTCGGGATAATAGGCGCCTGTCGGATTGCCGGGGCTGTTGAGCAGCACCCAGAGCGTGCGCGGGCCGATCTGCGCTTCCAGATCGGCGGGCGTGAAGCGGAAATTGTCCTTGGGCGAGGTGCGCAGCGGCACGACCTTGCCGCCGGCAAAGCGCACGATCTCGGGGTAGCTGACCCACCACGGCGAGGGCACGATCACTTCGTCGCCTTCGCCCACGGTCGCCAGCATCGCGTGGAAGATCGCCTGCTTGCCGCCCGCGCTGACCGTCACTTGCGAAGGTGGAACCTCGATGCCGAGATCGCGCCTGAAATGCAGCGCGGCGGCCTGCTTCAGCTGCGAGGTGCCGCCGACCGCGGTGTACTTGGTCTGCCCGGCGTCGAGCGCGGCCTTGGCAGCCTCGATCACATGGGGCGGGGTGTCGAAATCGGGCTCACCGACCGAGAGCGAGATCACGTCGATGCCGGATTCGCGCAGGGCGATGGCGCGGTCGGTCATCGCGGTCGTTCCGGAGGGGGCGATGCGGGCGAGGGCAGCGGAAGTGTGCATCAGGTGAGCAGCCGTCACTTGAGAAGCTGGGCGGGCATCAGGCCGCGCAGGGCATTGCCGATCAGGAAACCGTCCGAGAGGTCGTCCAGCGTCAGGTCCGCCTCGACCGCGCGACCCTGCTCGATCAGCGAGCGGCGCAGCACGCCGGGCAGCAGGCCCAGCGCGGCGGGCGGGGTCAGCAGCACGCCGTCACGCTCGACGAAGAGACTGGTGAAGCAGCCTTCGGTCAGCAGTCCGTCATCGCGCAGGAACAGCACTTCCTGTGCTCCGGCGTTTTTACCCACGGCCAGACCGGCATTGTAGAAACCGCGATCGCTGGTCTTGTGGCGCAGGCGCCAGTCGCCGCTGTCGACCGGAAGCGGCAGCACGCCGACCGTTACCGGACCGTCGAACTCTGCGGGTAACTCCGCCAGTTCCAGGGCATAGGCGCCGCTGCGCGCGGTGACGAGACGCAGCTTGGCAGGCGCATCGGCATCGAAGCAGAGCGCCTGGATCGCATTGCGCACGGCATGGCGGTCGAAACTGAAACCCAGCGCCTCTGCACTGGCGCGGACCCGCTCCAGATGGAGTTCCAGCAGCGGGATGCCCTCTTCGGGCGTGAAACGCATCGTCTCGACAAGATCGAAACTGGCGGGTGAAGTTGCCCCTGCCGAATCTCGCACGAAACCCCCTTTGACCAGGCATTCCCGCCATTCGGGAAGCGCTTGTGAATCGGCGACCACCGCCGAACCGACGCCGAGCGTGGCCCGACCCCTTAAACTTTTACCAGCAGTTCCCTTGCCGTCCGGCGACAGACGCAAGGTGCGGATTGCCACATTGAACGCGGCATCGCCAGTAGGTTCGATGAAACCGATCGAGCCGCAGTAAGGCCCGCGCGCGTGGCGCTCGACTTCGGCGATCAGCTCCATCGCCCGGATCTTCGGCGCGCCGGTGATCGATCCACAGGGGAACAGTGCCCGCAGCAGATCGGCCGCGCCCTTGTCCGGCGAGAGGCGGGCGTGGACGGTGGAGACCATCTGGTGGACGGTCGGATAGCTCTCGATCGCGAAAGGCTGCTCCACGCGGACGCTGCCCGCCTCGGCCACGCGCGACAGGTCGTTGCGCATGAGGTCGAGGATCATCAGGTTTTCCGCGCGATCCTTGGCGCTGGAGGCCAG
Source organism: Novosphingobium sp. (assembly GCA_017745295.1). GTDB lineage: Bacteria > Pseudomonadota > Alphaproteobacteria > Sphingomonadales > Sphingomonadaceae > Novosphingobium. The sequence continues at coordinate 83,348 of JAGHZR010000016.1, read as the reverse complement.
TTCCTCGCGCAGCAGCGCGTCCTCGGCGGCGTCCTGCCCGCGCGGACGGGTGCCCTTCATCGGCCGGACGGTGACGGTGCGCCCGTCCAGCGCGAAGAACAGCTCGGGCGAGAAGCTGAGCAGCCACTCGGCGCCGGTGCAGATCGCCGCGCCATATCCAGCGGCGGCGGCGGGGCGGATCGCGGCGTAGAGCGCCAGCGGATCGCCGTGCCACGGGCCTTCCAGCGGCAGGGTCAGGTTGGCCTGATAGATGTCGCCCGCCTCGATGGCGCCGTGGATAGCCTCGAAGGCACGGGTATAGTCGCCGGTGGAGACCAGCGGTTCGAGCGGGCCGATGCCGAGTGGGCCGGGGGTGGCGTTTTCGGTCAGCCAGTGAGGAATGTCGGCAGCGGGGACGGTTTCAAAGCCCTCGAACGCGCCGAACCAGACCAGCGGGCCTGCGGTCTTGCGCAGCCCGGCAAGGCGCGGCTCCAGCGCCTGCCCCGCTTCGTAGGCGAGGTAGCCCGCCAGATGCAGGCCTTTCGCCGAGAGCGCCTCGATCCGGGCGAGGGCGGGTCGCACCTCCTCTTCGGTCTGCGCGACGACGATTTCCACCGGATCGCGGTAGATGCGCGCGTCGGCTGCGCCCTCGGGGCGGGCGTCGTCGAAAAGGATGAAGGGCTGGGGCATGGCTTGGACAGCGCCTTTAGCGCCCGATCCCCGGCGGCACCAGTGCGCTTCGTCGCAAGGTATGGACCGAAGGTTTCGGCAAAATCCCTCTCGCCCTTGCCGAAGGCGCGTTCTATCACTTCCGCACGGTGCAAGGAGGCATGAATGGAAGAGATTTTCCTGGGACTCGGTGCCAACGGTGAACGGCAGGTCCTGCGCCTGGGGCGCGCCAATCGCCACGGCCTGATCGCGGGGGCGACGGGCACCGGCAAGACGGTGACGCTCCAGACGATCGCCGAACAGTTTTCCGCCGCCGGGGTGCCGGTGTTCCTCGCCGACGTGAAGGGCGATCTTTCCGGCATCTCGATGTCCGGCAGCCCGCAGTTCAAGAACGCCGCCATTCTCGAATCGCGGGCCAAGGAAATCGGCCTGACCGACTACGGCTATTCCGACAATCCGGCGATCTTCTGGGACATTTACGGCGAGCAGGGCCATCCCGTCCGCACCACGATCTCCGAAATGGGACCGCTGCTGCTGTCGCGGCTGATGGACCTCAACGATACGCAGGAAGGCGTGCTCAACGTCGTCTTCCGCTATGCCGACGAGCAGGGCCTGCTGCTGCTCGACCTGCCCGACTTGCAGGCGATGCTCGCCCATGCCGCCGAGAACGCCTCGGAGCTTTCGACGAAGTACGGCAACATCTCCAAGGCCAGCGTCGGCACGATCCAGCGGCAGCTTCTGGCGCTCGACAGTCAGGGCGCCGCACAGTTCTTCGGCGAACCGGCGCTGGAAATCGCCGATTTCATCCGCTGCGACGACAAGGGGCGCGGCTACATCAACGTGCTTGCCGCCGACAAGCTGATGCGCAGCCCCAAGCTCTATGCCACGTTCCTGCTCTGGCTGCTGTCCGAACTGTTCGAGGTGCTGCCCGAAGTGGGCGATCCCGACAAGCCCAAGCTGGTGTTCTTCTTCGACGAGGCACACCTGCTGTTCGACGATGCCCCCAAGGCCTTGCAGGACAAGGTCGAGCAGGTCGTCCGCCTCGTCCGCTCGAAGGGGGTGGGCGTCTACTTCATCTCGCAGAACCCCATCGATATCCCCGAGGAGATCGCGGGCCAGCTCGGCAACCGCGTGCAGCATGCCTTGCGCGCTTTCACCCCGCGCGATCAGAAGGCGATCAAGGCGGCAGCGGACACGTTCCGCATCAATCCCGAACTCAACGTTGCAGCGGCGATCACCGAGTTGAAGGTCGGCGAAGCGCTGGTTTCCACGCTCGACGATCAGGGCGCGCCCACGGTGGTCCAGCGGACCCTGATCGCGCCGCCGCGCTCACGGCTGGGGCCGGTGGAGCCGAAGGAGCGGGCGATCATCCAGTCGATCAGCCCTTACGAAGGCAAGTACGACACCCCGGTGAACCGTGAGAGCGCCGAGGAAATTCTCGCCGCCAAGGCCGCCGATGCCGCCGCGACCGCGCAGGAAGTGGCGGAAAAGGGCGCCGAGGAAGTCGGCAGGCAGGAACGCCGGAGCCCCAGTCTGTGGGACGGTCTCGGCGGCAAGGTCGCCAAGGCGGCGGCAGGCGCGGCGGCGGCGAGCGCCGGGTCGATCCTCGCGCAGTCGGTGCAGGGCAAGAAGAGCCGCGCCAATCCCAAGGCTTCGGCAGCCAGTGCGGCGGCGGGCACGGTGGGCGATGCTTTCGGCAAGGCCATCGGTTTTCCGGGCCTCGGCCGGTTCGCCCGCAACCTGATCGGCGGGCTGATGCGCTGAACGAGAAAGGGGCGGTCCTGCGACCGCCCCTTTCCTTAACTCAGAAGCTCTTCACCGCGTAGATCTTCGAAAGATCGCCGCCCCATTCGCCGTTGTAGAGGTCGAGCAGGCGCTCGGCAGGAACCTTGCCGCTGGCGACGATCTGCGCGAGCGGTTCGAGGTAGCCGGTCTCGTTGTCTCCGCCCGCATTGAGGAAATTGCGCGTGGCAAGGCCGGAACGCGAGATGTCGATCACTTCCGCAGCGATCTTGCGCAGCGTGCCGCCGCCGGGAAGCGGTGCGTCGAGGCCGAGCTTCGGCACGGAATTGCGCAGTAGTTCGCGCCCTTCCATGTCCCAGTCCTTGACCAGATCCCACGCCGCATCGAGCGCGCCCTGGTCGTAGAGCAGGCCGACCCACAGCGCGGGCAGGGCGCAGATCCGGCCCCACGGTCCGCCGTCGGCGCCGCGCATCTCAAGGAAGGACTTCAGCCGCACTTCGGGGAAGGCGGTGGACAAGTGATCGGTCCAGTCCGACAGGCGCGGAAGCTCACCGGGGAGCACCGCAAGCTCGCCCTTCAGGAAGTCGCGGAAGGAGTGCCCGGCGGCGTCGATATACTTGCCGTCGCGGAACACGAAATACATCGGCACGTCGAGCATGTAGTCGACATAGCGCTCGTAGCCGAAGCCGTCCTCGAACACGAACGGCAGCATGCCGGTGCGCGCGGGATCGGTGTCCGACCAGATGTGGCTGCGATAGGAAAGGTAGCCGTTGGGCTTGCCCTCGGTGAAGGGCGAATTGGCGAAGAGCGCGGTCGCCAACGGCTGCAGCGCCAGCGAGGTGCGGAACTTCTTCACCATGTCCGCCTCGCTCGAATAGTCGAGGTTGACCTGGATGGTGCAGGTCCGCAGCATCATGTCGAGGCCCATGGAGCCCACGCGCGGCATGTGCCGCAGCATGATGTCGTAGCGGCCCTTGGGCATGATCGGCAGTTCGGCGCGGGTCTTGTCCGGCCACATGCCAAGGCCGAGGAAGGCCTTGCCGATGCGGTCGCCGATGGTCTTCACCTGGGCGAGGTGGCGCCCGGTCTCGGCGCAGGTCTGGTGCAGGTTCTCCAGCGGCGCGCCGGAAAGCTCGAGCTGGCCCGCCGGTTCCAGGCTGACGGTGCCGTCGCTGCCCTTCATGGCGATGACGTTGCCGCCCTCGATGATCGGCTCCCAGCCGAACTCGGTCAGGGCCATCAGCAGATCGCGGATGCCCCCTTCCTCGGCATAGGGCGGCGCGTGGTGATCGGCCGTGTCATAGACGAACTTTTCGTGCTCTGTACCGATCCGCCACGCCTCGCGCGGCTTTTCGCCCGCAGCCATCGGCGCGGCGAGTTGGTCCAGGCTTTCGATCACCGGATCTTCGCGATCCGAAACCTCACGGGTGCTCATGGCGGCGGAGTTAGTGCGGGCCGCGTTCGGACGCTACAACTTTTTGTACCGAGCGGTTTGTTTTGTTGTGGGACTCAGTCAGAAAGGGAAGATTCCGGGGGATGATCCCCCGGACCCTCGGAATGTCGACGTCCCGCGCCACCTAGCCGTCGCGCGCGCCCTGCGGCGCAGCCAATAAGTCTCCCGACGCAACCACGCGCGCGCAACGGATTAGGTGGCGGGTGACCTCGACAGTTCCGGGGGGCAGGGGCGATGGCCCCTGCTTATTCCTTTTCTTCCGACCAATCCCCGGCAACCGCCATCCACAAAGCGGTAGCCCCGATACTCGCCGTCTCCCCGCGCAGAATCCGTGGCCCGAGCGTAATCGCTTGCGCCATCGGATGCGCGCGGACGAGCGCCCGTTCCTCATCGTCGAAGCCGCCTTCCGGGCCGACCAGCAGCGCCGCCGGGCCGGAATGCGCGGCGAAGCGGGCGGCGGCGGGCGCTCCGCCGGTTTCGTCGGCGAAGAACAGGGCGCGGTCTTCGGGCCAGTCGCGCAGGAGCGCTTCCAGTTTCACCGGCTCGGTTACTTCGGGCAGGGCGGTGCGGGCGCATTGTTCGGCGGCCTCGGTGACGATCGTGGCCGCGCGTTCGACGTTGAGCTTGTCGGCCACGCAGCGGCGGGTGACGAGCGGCTGGATCCGGGCCACGCCGAGTTCGGTGGCCTTTTCCAGCACGAGATCGAAGTTCGGCTTCTTGAGCAGCGCGGCGCAGAGCCAGAAGTCTGGCACGGCCTCGCGTTCGCGGAGGCGATCGCGCACTTCCAGCGTGACGTTGCGCTTGCCGGCGGCGGTGACGGCGCAGGCCCATTCGCCGGTCTGGTCGTCGCAGAGGATCACCGCGTCGCCCGGCGCGACTCGCATGACCTTGGAGAGGTAGTGCGCCTGCCCGCCGTCGATCGCTACGCTGCCGCCTTCGGCCAGGGGGCCGGTGACGAAAAGGCGCGGCGCGCTGCGCGGGGGCCAGGCGGGGGTGGCGGCCATGATCTTGTCGATGCTCCGGAAAATTGACGCTGCCCTTTTCGCCCGAAGCGGTTTGGTGCGCAACCGGACGCAGAGAGCACATGTGCTAGAGCATTTTCTAATCAGGTGGAATCGCCTGATGACTCGGAAAATGCGGCAAACCAGAAACGGAGAGCAGGTGATCCGATGAAGCCGGATCACCTGCTCTCATCACGTTCGTTCATGACATCAGGCGTCCAATGGGCTACTCGTTCGGGCGTGAACGACTCTCTTCTCGTCCCCGATACGCAGCATCGCGGAATAGTTGCGGCCCTGCCGAAGACGCCGCGCGCTTATGCCATGCTGGCCCGGTTCGACCGCCCGATCGGTTGGTGGCTGCTGTTCTGGCCCTGCGCCTGGGGCGTGCTGCTGGCGGGCGGCGAGGCGCGCTGGGGGCTGATCCTCTGGCTGCTGGTCGGCTCGATCGCGATGCGCGGCGCGGGCTGCGTGCTCAACGACATCGTCGATGCCGATCTCGACCGCAAGGTGGCGCGCACGGCCTCGCGTCCGGTGGCGAGCGGGCAGGTCAGCGTGAAGGCGGCATGGGTCTGGCTGCTGTCGCTCTGCGCGGTGGGCCTGGTGGTGCTGTTTCAGCTCCGCTGGCAGGCGCAGCTCGTGGCGCTCGGCAGCGTGGCGCTGGTCGCCGCCTATCCGTTCATGAAGCGGATCACCTGGTGGCCGCAGGCCTGGCTGGGCATGGTCTTTACCTGGGGGGCGCTGGTCGGCTGGATCGAGATTCGCGGAGACCAGCTGGCGGTGATTGCCGCGCTCTATGCCGGTTCGATCTTCTGGTGCATCGGCTACGACACGATCTACGCGCTTCAGGACCGCGAGGATGACGCCGTCGTCGGCATCCGCTCTTCGGCGCTGCGCCTCGGCAGCCATGTACGGGGCGGCGTGGCGGGGTTCTACGCGCTGGCGCTGGCGTTCTGGGCGCTGGCTTTCTGGACTTTGCGGCAGGATTGGGTGGCGCTGGTGGCGCTCGTGCCGGTTGCGCTGCATCTCGGTTTCCAGATCGTCACGCTGAATACCGAGGATGGCGACAACGCCCTTGCGCGGTTCCGTTCGAACCGCGACCTTGGGCTGGTCATGGCGCTGGCCTGCTGGGTGGTAGGCAACGCCGGAATCCTGTGATTCCGGCGCTTTCAGCCACTCAATCGTAGCTGACCATCTCGAATTCGATCCCGTCCCAGTCGAAGAAATAGAACCGCCGCCCCGGATCGTAGTCGGCGTGGTTGAACGGTTCGAGTCCGGCGGCGATCACCACTTGCTCGGCGGCGTCGAGGTCGCTGACCACTAGTCCGACGTGATTGAGCGGCGTGCCCTTGCCGAAGCGCTCGCGCGGCTTCCGGTCGGTGTAGACGGCGATATAGCTGAAATCCCCGCCGACATGGATCGTCTCGCCGCCATTCAGGGCGGGGCCGCGCCAGCGTTCGTGCCAGCCGAGCAGGTCCTGCAAAAGGGCTGAACTCCGGTCGATGTCGCTGACCGTGATATTGGCATGTTCGAGGCGGCCCTGGGCCATTTTCGCATCTCCTGTGCGTCACCGGACGAATCACCGGCTTGGCCTTGATGCAACCTCAAGTTAACTTGAGATCAAGCGCCAAATGCGAGAGATTCATGATTCAGGACCGTTTCATTTCCATCGGCTATCTGGCGCGGCGCACCGGCGTCGCGGTTTCGGCGATCCGCTTCTACGAGGAGAAGGGCCTGCTGACCGCGCTGCGGACCAGCGGCAACCAGCGTCGCTTCCTGCGCTCCGACATCCGCCGCGTCAGCTTCGTGCTGATCGCCCAGAAGCTGGGCCTCGGCCTCGCCGAGATCGAGCGCGAGCTTTCCGCCCTGCCGCAAGGGCGCACGCCGACGCTGGAGGACTGGGAGAACATCAGCCTGTCGATGCGCGAGGCGATCGACGCGAAGATCGCGCTGCTCGAACTGACCCGTCGCAAGCTGGACGAATGCATCGGCTGCGGCTGCCTGAGTCTCGGCAAGTGCCGCCTCTATAACCGGGACGACGAGGCCGGAGCGCAGGGACCGGGGCCGCGCTTCGTGCTCAAGTAGCGGCGCGAGAGCCGCAGGCGATAGTTGCACAGCCGAAGAACGCCTTGCGGAACTCTGCGTCCAGCCCTTCTTCGCGAAGCATCTCAACCAAAGTCGCGGCGTCGCCAAAACGTGTACTGTAAGCGCCGATCATCGCGAAATCCTGTGCGCCGCGAAGAAAGAGGCGTTCGATGAGAGGCAACACAACCTTGAGATGAAAGAGGTAGAGGGGGCGAAGAAACCAGCCTTTGGGATCGGATGCCTCGATGTACGCGAAGCGGCCGCCCGGTTTGAGGACCCGCGCGGTAAGGGCGGCAAGGCGGCGATGCTGTTCAGGATTGAACGTTTTCAGGCCAAAGGTGGAGATCACGAAGTCTGCGCTGGCATCGGGCAGGTCGCTTGCCAGAACGTCATCTTCAATGAAGGCGATGCGATGAGCGCGCATCGTGTGAAGACGACCCATGGCTCGCTTGTGCATGCCGCTCGATATATCGATGGCCGTGATTCTTTCGATATGCGGATGGGCCGCCAGCAAATGCGGCCAGACCTCGCCTGTACCGGCCATCAGGTCATAACCGTGACGAGCTTCTTCCCCTAACTTCAGCTCGGCGACGCATTGCCGCCGCCAGCGTTCGGTGAAGCCCATGGAGCACACGTAGCTGAAGCTGATGTACTTGTCTGAACAGCGGTCAAACACGCCCTTCACGAAGCCGGGGTCGTAAATGTCGGGAGGCGTTTTGCTCACTCCGCCGCCAGCAGTTCCTCCGCGCCGACGAGATCGACGCTGACCAGCCGCGAGACGCCCTTTTCCACCATGGTCACGCCGAACAGGCGGTGCATGCGGCTCATCGTCACGGCATTGTGGGTGACGATCAGGTAGCGCGTGTCGGTTTCCTGCGTCATCGCTTCGAGCAGGTCGCAGAAACGCTCGATATTGGCATCGTCGAGCGGCGCGTCGACTTCGTCCAGCACGCAGATCGGCGCGGGATTGGTCAGGAACAGCGCGAAGATTAGGGCGACGGCGGTGAGCGCCTGCTCGCCGCCCGACAGCAGTGTCAGCGACTGGAGCCGCTTGCCCGGCGGCTGGGCGAAGATTTCGAGGCCCGCTTCCAGCGGATCGTCCGAATCGACGAGCGCAAGATGGGCCTGACCGCCCTGGAACAGGCGCGAGAACAGATGGCGGAAGTGGCCATCCACCGCTTCGAAGGCGGCGCGCAGGCGCTCGCGGCCCTCGCGGTTGAGATTGCCGATCGAGCCGCGCAGACGGTTCACCGCCTCGGCCAGTTCCGCCTTCTCGGTGATGCTGGTGCCGAGCTGGGCTTCGGCTTCAGCCAGTTCGGTGGCGGCGACGAGGTTGACCGGGCCGATCCGCTCGCGGTCGGCCATGAGGCGTTCCATCGCGGCCATCTCGTCCGGCGCCGCGCCGACATCGGCGGGGGCGAAAGCGAAGCGCTCGGGCAGGACCGGCGGCGGGCACTGGAAGCGCTCGCCGGAAACGCGGGTCATCTCGACGCGGCGGGCGTCCTCGTTCTCGGCGCGGGCGGCGGCTCCGGCGCGGTTCTCGCGGGCGCTGGCGAGCATTTCCTGCGCGGCGGCGAGCGCGGCATCGGCCTTGCGCGCGGCGTCGGTCACGAAAGCGACGGCGGCCTCCGCCTTGCCCAGCTCCTCGGCAATGCGGTTGCGGACCGCTTCGCCCTGCTCGATCTGCTCCATCAGCGAGGTAGGCTTGGCGGCGACGACGGCGCGCTCGGTCTCGATTTCCTCCAGCCGTCCGGCCATCTGGGCGAGGCGATTGGCGGCATCTCCGGCGCGCGACTGCCAGTTGCGGATATCGCCGCGCTGCGAGGCGGTGCGCTCGCGCGCGACGGCAAGGCCCTGATCGTGCGAGGCGAGCGTCGCGGTCGAGATCTGGAGCGTCGCGCGGGCGGCGTCGTTCTTCTCGCGGGCGAGCACCAGCCCGGCGCGGCCCTTTTCGGGATCGGGCAGGACCGAGCGCTTGCCTTCGGCGGCGGCGATATCCCGCTCGGCGGCCTGCCGCTGCTCGGCGAGATCGCCGAGGGCGCGGTCGAGTTCGGCGCGGCGGGTCTGGTGGCGGAGGCGGGCGTCCTCGGCCTGGTCGGCGGCGCGCAGGGCGCTGCGCTCGGCGTTGGCGGCCTCGGCAATCGCGCGCTCGGCGGCGACTACGGCGGCGGCATGGGCCGAGAGTTCCTGCTGCACCGCGCCCTGCCGCGCTTCGGCGGCGGATACGGCTTCGCGCAGTGGCGGCAGTTGGGCGTCGAGTTCGGCGAAGCGGTTCTCGGCTTCGAGACGCGCGGCTTCGGCGGCACCTTCGCCGCGCGCGACGAAGCCGTCCCAGCGGCGCAGCGCGCCCGCGCGGGTGACGAGCCATTCGCCGGAGCCGAGGTTGCGGCCATCGTCTTCCTCGACGACATGGACGAGGGCGAGGCGCGCGGCGAGTTCCGCCGGGCACTGGGTGACGTGGGCAGCGAGGCTGTCTTTCACTGCGGCCGGGGCCTGCGCCCCGGTCCAGAACCGGCCATCCGCCTTGGCCACTTCGCCGAGCGGCGCTTTGGCATCGCGGCCGAGCACGGCGGCGACAGCGCGTTCGTAGCCCGGCGCGGCGCGCACGGCGTCGATGGCGACCGGCAGGCCATGCGCGGCCTTGGCGCCCTTGGCGCGGGCCTCGCGGTCTTTGGTGAGGGCGGAATGCTCGCGTTCGATGCCGGTCAGGTCGGCGCGTGCGGCGGCGAGCGCCGAGGCGGCAGCATCGCGCTCGCCCTGAAGTTCGGCCTTGCGGGCCTGCTGCGCCTCCAGTCCTTCGCGGGCGGCGGCGAGGGCCACGGTGGCTGCTTCGGCCTTGGCCCTTGCGTCGATGACCGCCGCGTCGAGATCGCCCGCCGCGGCCAGTGCTTCCACTTGCGCTTCGAGCCGGGCCGCTTCGGCGGCGAGCCGGTCGAGACGGCTGCGCGCCTGCGTCAGTTCGGCTTCGGCAATGCGCCATTCCGCCTCGACCCCGGCCTGCGCGGCAGTGGCCTGCGCCAGATCGAGTTCGGCGGCGCGGGCGGCGCGCTCGGCGCCTTCGAGGGCATTGGCGAGGCGCGGGCGCTGAGCCTCGTCCTGTTCCAGCTGCTTGGCGCCTTCCGCCAGATCGCGTTCCAGCCGGGCGAGCGCCTCGGCGGCGTCGCGGGTCATGCGGTCGGCATCGCCGCGATCCTCGTCGAGGCGGGCCTTCTGGCGTTCGAGATCCTTAAGCCGCTGTTCGGCAGCTTCGAGCTGGCCGGTGAGCGTGGCCATCCGGTGGCCCTGCGCACTGGCATCGTCGCGGCGGTCGGCGAGTTCGTCGCGGGCTTCCACCAGCGCTTCGGCGGCCTTGGCCTGAGCGTCCTGCGCGAGCTTGGCGGCGTCCTGTGCCGCGGTCACGCGGGTCTCGGCGCCTTGGGCTTCCTTCTTCGCGGCCTCGGCGGCCTGGGCGGCATCGCGCCAGCGGGCGAAGACCAGCCGCGCTTCGGCGAGCCGGATCCGGTCGGACAGTTCCTTGTAGCGCTCTGCCGCCTTGGCCTGACGGCGCAGCCCCGCGACCTGCTTGTCCAGCCCGGCCATGAGGTCTTCGAGGCGTGAGAGATTGGCTTCGGTGGCGCGCAGCTTTTGCTCGGCGTCCTTGCGGCGGACGTGGAGACCGGCGATCCCCGCCGCTTCTTCCAGCATCGCGCGGCGTTCGGCGGGCTTGGCGGCGATGACCGCGGCGATGCGACCCTGGCTGACGAGCGCCGGGCTATGCGCGCCGGTGGCGGCATCGGCGAAGACCAGCGAGACGTCCTTGGCGCGCACGTCGCCGCCGTTGATCCGGTAGGCGCTGCCCGCGCCGCGCTCGATCCGGCGGACGACTTCCAGTTCCTCGCGCACGCCGCGATTGTCGGGCGCGGTTTCGGCCTGGAGCACGACTTCGGCAAAGGAGCGGGGCGGGCGGCTGGCGGTGCCCGCGAAGATCACGTCCTCCATGCCGCCGCCGCGCATCGACTTGGCCGAGCTTTCGCCCATGACCCAGCGGATCGCTTCGAGCAGGTTGGACTTGCCGCAGCCGTTGGGGCCGACCACGCCGGTCAGCCCCGGTTCGATGCGCAGTTCGGCGGGTTCGACGAAGCTCTTGAAACCGGTGAGCTTGAGCCGTTTTATGCGCATCTTGTCTGGTTCAGTTCATCATGGCGGCGCGGATCAGCGCGCGCCGGCTTCCTGGAGCTTGGGTTCGAGTTCCTTCCAGCCCATCGAGCCCAGCGTGGTGCCGTTGATGATGAAGGTCGGGGTGCCGTTGACGTTGAAGTCGGTTGTCGCCTTCTGGGTCTGGTCGGCGAAGGCCTTGGCCTTGGCGGCATCGCCCAGGCAGACCTTGGCCTGATCGCGGGAGATTCCGCGCGAGGCGAAGAATTCGGTCATGCCGCCGACTTCGGCGATGGCCTGCATCTGCTGGTCCTTGGGCAGGTCCTGAATCTGCTTCATCCGCGCGTCACCGGCGGACTGCAGGTTCTGGAACATGTTAGGCTGCCAGGCCCAGAACTGCTCGCTGAGCGGCAGCACGGCCTCGGTCGAGCCGCACGTGGCGAGCAGCGAGGCCGGGATGTCGAAGGCGTTGAGCATGAAGTAGCGCAGCTCGTAGCTCACGCGGCCGCTGGCGACATAGTCGTCGCGCAGCTTCTCGAAGCTCTCGTGCGCGAATTCGGCGCAGTGCGAGCACGAGAGCGCGCCATATTCGACGAGCTTGATCGGCGCTTCGGGATTGCCGATGCGGTAGCCGCCTTCGGGGGTCTTGGCCACCACGTCGGCCCAGCTCTTCCCGGCGGGCGGCGCGACTTTGGGCAGGGCCTGCTCCGACTTCGGCGCGTCGGTCGATCCGGCTTCCTTCTTCCCGCACGAGGCGAGGCCGAGCGCGAGCGGCGCGGCGATCATTCCAAGGGCGAGAGTACGCAGGGCGGTCTTGCGGAGCATGGCGAATCCTTGTGAGAAGGCGGGGAAACTAGCGGAAGGGCGGCGCGGATAACAGCGCCGGGAACAGGAGAAACGGGCGCTTTCCCACAGAAACGCGCCTGTTTTTTGAAAATCCGCCGCAGGCGGATTTTGGCGGCACCAGCCCCAAAGTCTTTTAGGCGCCCCCACCCTACCACCCGCAGGATACTACCGTTGGGTGGTAGGGTGGGGGCGTGGGCTGGTGCCGCAATGAAAATGCCCGTTCGGGCATTTTCACAAGACAATCTCTTAAACCGAACCCTTGCGCTTGGCGGCCATCCGGCTGTTGATCTCGGCGGAAAGACCGGCCCAGTCGTGGGCGTCGAGCAGCTTGCCGTCGAGGATGAAGCTCGGCGTCGAGTTCACGCCGTTCTTCGCCACGGTGGCCTGCTGCTGCTTGATCGTGTCGAACACCGCCTCGTTGGCGAAGCAGGCGTCGGCCTGGGTGCGGCTCATGCCCCAGGCGGCGACGCGGGTGTAGAAGTCGAGATCGCTGGCGATGGCCTTCATGCGCTCGGGCAGGGCGCCCTGATACCAGCGCTTCTGCTGCTCCTCGCTCATCTTCTCCAGCTTGCCCATCCAGGCCTCCTGGCTGGCGAGGAAGGCGTTGTGGCGCTTGAAGAAGCCCTTGGGATCGCCGCAAGTGGTGAGCATCGAGACCGTCAGGTCGATCGGGTTGCGCAGCAGCGTGGTGACGGTCACGACGATCTGGCCCTTGGGCACCAGGGTCAGGCGCAGGGTGGGATCGGCCTCGCGGTTGAAATGGGCGCAGTGCGGGCAGGTGTAGCTGACGAATTCGTTGAGCTGCACCTCTGCCTTGGGATTGCCGTAGCGGTGGCTGCCGTCGGGATTGACGACGATCTGGTTCGCCCAGTTCGAGGCTGGGTTCGACGTGGGGGCCAGCGGCTTGTGGACGGGCTTGGTGGCGGCGACGCTGAGCAGGGCGACGGCGGCGAGTGCGGCAAGACGCAAGGTGGACTTCATCACTGCTTTTCCTGATCTTCTTTGGCGCCGAGGCTTCGGGCCAGCGATTCGAGCACCGCGCGAAGCTCGGGATCGCCGATGTCGCGCAGCGATTCCCCCAGTTCGAAGGGTACGGGTTTGAGCGAGGGCGGAGCCGCCTTCGGCCGCGTGGCAGGCGGCGGCTTAACCTCGCCTTGCCGGATTTTCACTTTGGCGACAGCCTTGTAGCCGAAGAAGCGGTTCACCCGCTCCATGATCTCGGGCACGACGTGCTGGATCATCGGGGCATGGGCGGCGAGCACCACCAGCTGGAGAATGCCGTCGCACTTCTCGCCGGGGGGAAAGCGGATCGATTCGGGCGAGCAGACGCGGGCATGGCGCAGTCCGACGATCTCGGGCCAGCGCGTGACCACGCTCGACTGCACGAAGCCGAAGCGGCGGAAGGCGGTGCGGCCCACTTCGGGCATGAGGTCGGAAATCTGCCGCGCCTGGCCGCCGCGCGCGCGCTCGAAGCGCTTGGGGGCGTCCTTCGCGGCGCTCTTGCCGGTCCCCGCGCCCGTACCAGCGCCCGCGCGCTTGGGTGCCGCTTTCTTTTCTGGTCCTTTGCTCGGATGCCGTTCCATTGTGGGCGCTCCAATGCCATAGGGCGCTGATGGACGCCAGCCGCGATACGATCCCCGATAAGGTTCTCGACTGGTACGACGCCCATGCCCGCACTCTCCCGTGGCGCGCGGCGCCGGGCACGCCTGCGCCCGATCCTTACCGCGTCTGGCTGTCCGAAGTCATGCTCCAGCAGACCACGGTCGCGGCGGTGAAGGACTATTTCGCCAAGTTCACAAGTCGCTGGCCCACCGTTACCGATCTCGCTGCCGCCTCGGACGAGGATGTCATGGCCGCCTGGGCGGGCCTCGGTTACTATGCCCGCGCCCGCAACCTCTTGGCCTGCGCCCGTGAAGTCGCGGCGCGGGGCGGGGTGTTCCCGAATACGGAGGAAGGTCTGCGCGCGCTGCCGGGGCTGGGCGCCTATACCGCTGCCGCCGTCGCCGCGATCGCCTTCGGCCGCCGCGCCGTGGTGGTCGACGCCAATGTCGAGCGGGTGGTGACGCGACTTTTCGCGCTGGACGAGGCGCTGCCGGGCGCGCGCCCGGCGATCCGCGCGCTGACCGACACGATCACCCCCGATACGCGGGCCGGAGACTTCGCGCAGGCGCTGATGGACATGGGCGCCACCGTCTGCACCACGCGCGCGCCCCGCTGCCTGCTCTGCCCGATCTCTGCCGATTGCCGGGCGCGGGCCATGGGCGAGCCGGAGCGCTTCCCGGTCAAGGCACCCAAGAAGGCCAAGCCCACCCGCAAGGGCCGCGCTTTCTGGATCGAGCGCGACGAGCAGGTCTGGCTGGTGCGCCGGGCCGACAAGGGCATGCTCGGCGGCATGCGCGCGCTGCCCGACGACGGCTGGTCCGCACGCAGCGACGGCCACGGCGAACCGCCGATCGCCGGACGCTGGGAAAGCGCCGGGCGGGTCGGCCATGTCTTCACCCATTTCGCGCTCGAACTCGGGCTTTCCGTCCATCTCGGCGACTCGCCCGTAGATCCAATGAGCGAGGGCGAGTGGTGGCCGCTCGACCGGCTGGACGAGGCGGGACTGCCGACGCTTTTCGCCAAGGCGGCGGGTCTCGCGCTGGCGGAGATGGCATGACGGCGGCGCGCGAGCGGCTGGCGGCGGCCCTCGATCGTCGCATGCTGCTGCGCATGGCCGGTGCCGCCGGCATCGGCGCGGCGATGTGGCCGGGCCTGCTCCGCGCCGCGACCCAGCAGGAGACCCTGCCGCGGGTGCAGGCCTTGCTGGAACGCTGGACCGGAACTCCGGAGCGGGCAGGCGTCTTCCCCGGCCTCGTCGCCTCGCTCGGCCTGCCGGGGCGCGAGACCGAATTCGTCGCGCGCGGCGCGCAGGGCTTCACCGACGGCACCCCGATCTCGGCGGACAGCCTGTTCCGCATCTATTCGATGACCAAGCCGATCACCGGGATCATGGCGATGCAGCTGGTGGCGGAGGGCCGCCTCGCGCTCGACCAGCCGCTGCACGACGTGCTGCCGAAGTTCGCGGCGATGCAGGTGCAGGACCGCTACGACGGCTCGCTCTCGGCGCTCCACCGCGCCCCTCGGGCAATCACCATTCGGCATCTGCTCACCCATACCTCGGGGCTGGGTTATTCGATCGTCCAGACCGGTCCGATCCGCGACCTGTTGCAGGCGAAGGGCCTCGCCGCCGGGCAGATCACGCGGCTCAAGATTCCGGGCCTGACCGACACGCCCCCGGCGCCCAGCCTCGCGCTGTTCGCCGATCGCCTTGCCGAAGTGCCGCTGGTCTACGATCCGGCGACGCACTGGAGCTATTCGCTGGGGCTAGACCTGATGGGCCGGGTGATCGAGGTCGTCAGCGGCCGCCCCTTCGATGTCCATCTGCGCGAGGCGCTGTTCGAACCGGCGGGGATGACGAGCACTTTCTTCCAGGTCCCCGCCGCCCAGAGCCACCGGCTCACCACCAATTACGCCGCGCTCGGGGAAATGCTGGTGCCGATCGACGAGCCGGGCAGCTCGCTGTTCCTGAACCGGCCCGCATTCCCCTTCGGAGGCTCCGGCCTCGTCAGCCGCCCGCGCGACTACGACCGCTTCCTGCGCCTGCTCGCCCAGCGCGGCATGCTGGACGGCAAGCGCGTGCTGGCGGAAAGCGCGGTCGTGACCGGGACGAGCGATCTTCTGCCGCCGGTCGAGAGCAACTCCCCGATGCTGCCCCCCGGCAGCGGCTTCGGCGCGGGCGGGCGCGTCGGCAAGGGCGCGGAGAACGGCATCTTCGGCTGGTCCGGCGCGGCGGGGACGGTGGGCATGGTGGACATGATCCGGGGCCTGCGCTCGCAGCTTTTCGCGCAGTTCATGCCGCCCAATGCGGTCGACCTGATCCCCCAGTTCCAGACCGCGCTGAAGGCCGACATCATGGCCCTGTTGGAGATGCCGCGTTGACCGATACCGTCCTGCCGAAACTGCTGCCGATTGCATTCTCGGGATCGCATCTCGACCGCGCCGACCATATTCGGGGCGATCCGGCGGCGCTGCTCGCCCTGCAAAGCAGCGAGGCGCGGTTGCTGCGGCTCGACGGGCTGGACGCCGTGCTGAAGGACGACGGCGCACTGACCTGGGACACGCTTGCCGAAGCCGAGCCGGGCAGCGAGATGATCTTCCTCGGCCTCGACGGGGCAGTGCCCTGTTTCGCGGAAGTGCCGCCGGAGACGCCGCCGGGTGGCCCTCACGCCTCGCCGGTCAACTGGCATGCGATGGCGGTGCTCGATTCCGGCGAGTTGGCGGCTTATGGCGGCGCCCGTTCGCTGGTGAGCTGGCATTGCCGCCATCGCCATTGCTCGGTCTGCGGGCATCCGACCGCGCTCGCCAAGGGCGGCTGGCAGCGCACTTGCACCAATATCGACTGCGGCGCCGAGCATTTCCCGCGCGTCGATCCGGTGACGATCATGCTCATCGAGCACGAGGGCCGCGCGCTGCTGGGCCGCCAGCCGCGTTTTCCGGAAGGGCGCTACTCGACTTTGGCGGGCTTCGTGGAGCCGGGCGAATCGGTGGAAGAGGCGGTCGCGCGCGAGATTCACGAGGAAGCGGGACTGCGGGTCCGCGATGTGACTTATGTGGCGAGCCAGCCCTGGCCGTTCCCGTCCTCGCTGATGATCGGTTGCCATGCCGTGGCGGATGACGATGCGATCACCATCGACGAGACCGAGCTTGAGGACGTGCGCTGGTTCACGCGCGAGGAAGTGGTAGAGGCGCTGGAAGCCATCGGTCGCGGCGAGAACGGCAAGGCCTTCGGTGCGCCCCCGGCCCATGCCATCGCCCATGTGCTGATGCGCTGGTGGGTGGACCGGGGCTAGGGTTTCGTCAGCCCAGTCCTTCGCCAGCCCGCGCCACGGCGGCGGCGATGGCGCCGCGAGCTTGTGGGCTGTTGCGCCAGCAGGTCGATCCCAGCGTAGCCGAGACCTCCGCGCAGATCGCATCGGGATCGCGCGCGGCTAGGTCGGCGAACGTGGCGATGCCGAGTTCCTCCAGCCGCGCCACTACGGTTGGGCCGACGCCCTTTAGCGCCAGCAGCGCCGCGCGTTCGTCCTTGCCAAAACCCGTCATACCAGCCCCAGTTTCGCCAGTTCCCGCGCCATGGCGGGCGGCATCGCGTCGCCTGCCGTCTCGCCTTCGCCGAGGTCGCGCGGGGCGTCCTTCTCGGCCAGATAGCGCCAACCCTGATGCGCGCGCTTGGGCTGGGTGACGACCGGGATCAGCGTGGGCGCCAGGCGGATGTGCCAACGTCCATCGTCGCGCTGCTCGAAGCCGAGAATCGGCGAGCGGCCGATCAGCGCATGCTCGTAGATCCAGTATAGCGAGCCGCCTGCCATCTCCTCCTGCCGCTTGGGCAGGTAGCGGGTGGTCAGGCGGGCCTCGCCGATGTCTCCGTGGCTTTCCAGCCAGGCGCGCAAGTCCGCCGGGCTTTCGGCGGAAAAGGCGATCTTGGTCATGTGCAGCGGCATGGGCGTTAGATAGGTATTGGGCCTCGGTTTGAAAATCCGCCGCAGGCGGATTTTAGCGGCACCGGCCCACGCCCCCAACCGACCTCCCACGAGTGTATCCTGATGGGAGGTCGGGTGGGGGCGTGGGCCAGTGCCGCTACGAAAATGCCCGAAAGGGCATTTTCAAACCTGAATCTAACCCACCAGACCGGAAACCGTCGCAAGGCCCAGGAAGACGAGGAAGCCCATCGAATCCGTCGTCATCGTCACGAAGATGGACGAGGCGATGGCCGGGTCGGCCTTGAAGCGTTCCAGCGTCAGCGGCACGAAGACGCCCGCCATGCCCGCGATCAGGATGTTGGTCATCATCGCCATGGCAATGACGAGGCCGAGCGTCACGTTGCCGAAGATCAGGCTCACCACGATGCCGATGACGACCGCCACGGTGCAGCCGTTGAGCAGGGCGATCGACATCTCGCGCCGCACCGCGCGCCAGGCGTTGGAGGCAGTAAGCTGGTTGGTGGCGAGCGCGCGGACGGTGACCGCCAGTGTCTGCGTCCCGGCATTGCCGCCGAGGCCCGCGACGATCGGCATCAGCGTGGCCAGCGCCACCATTTTCGAGATCGTCCCCTCGAACATCGCGATCACCGAGGAGGCCAGCGTGGCGGTAAGCAGGTTGGCGATCAGCCAGCGCACGCGCGCGGAATAGGCGTCGCGGATCGGCTCGTTGATGTCGCCGTCGCCTGCGCCCGAGAGCAGCAGGGTATCCTCGCCCGCTTCTTCCTGGATGATGTGGACGATGTCATCGACGGTGATCTGGCCGATCAGCCGCCCGGCATCGTCGACCACGGCGGCGGAGATCAGCGCATATTTCTGGAAGCGCAGCGCGACTTCTTCCTGATCCATGTCGGCCGGGATCAGGGTCTGGTCGCGGGCCATCACGTCGTAGAGCGGGATATTGCGCGGAGTGCGCAGGATCCACGAGAGCGCGCAGGTGCCGATCGGGCGGTGCATCGGATCGACGATGAACACTTCCCAGAACTCGGTGGGCAGCTCGCGGTGCTCGCGCAGGAAATCGATGAGATCGCCGACGGTCATCGATTCGTGGACGGCCACGAAATCGCGGCTCATCAGGCGGCCGGCGGATTCTTCCGGATAGGACAGCGCCGTCTCGATGGCGGCGCGGTCTTCCGGCTCCATCTCGGCAAGGACGGCCTGCTGGTCCTCCTCGTCGAGGTCTTCCAGCATCGCCACGGCATCGTCGGTGTCGAGCTGTTCGGCGATTTCCGCGACGACGTCGGCAGGCAGCGCCTCGACCAGGGCTTCGCGCACCCAGTCGTTCATCTCGGCGATGACTTCCACGCCCATCAGGTCGCGGATGGCGCGGGCGAGGCCGAGGCGTTCGTTCTCGTCGACCAGCTCGAACAAGTCGGCGATGTCGGCGGGGTGGAGCGGTTCGACGAGGTCGTAGACGCGCTCGAAGTCCTCTTCGTCCAGCGCGTCCTTCACGCTGCGGACGAATTCGGCCTTCAGGCGGTTGTCGTCGTCGAGGCTTTCGGATTCGGGCACGTCGTGACGCGCGGTGTCTTCCGCCTGTTCCGCCGGGTCGTCCTTGAGGTCCGTTTCGCTCATGCGGGCCGGTCTACGCAGCTATTTCGCGATTGCAACAGGGGGCGGGCGGGATTGGAAAGTTTCCGAGCGAGGTGGCTGCAATGGCACGGACGAACGCTCCCCACGTGACATTGGCGGATCATCGCCTATATCGGGCGCCAACACCCGCCGGCTGCGGCCCCGCACCGGCACAAGGAGACCCGCAATGGCTGACGAATACCTGACGCTCACGCTCGACACCGGCAACGGCGAAGGCGGCGACGTGAAGATCAAGCTGCGCCCCGACCTCGCCCCCGGCCACGTCGAGCGCATCAAGGAACTGACCGGCGAAGGCTTCTACGACGGCATCAAGTTCCACCGCGTGATCCCCGGCTTCATGGCGCAGGGCGGCTGCCCCAACGGCACCGGCATGGGCGGTTCGGACAAGCCGGACCTTCAGGCCGAATTCAACGCCGAGCCGCACGTTCGCGGCGTCTGCTCGATGGCGCGCACCAGCTATCCGCACTCGGCCAACAGCCAGTTCTTCATCTGCTTCGACGATGCCCGTTTCCTCGACAAGCAGTACACCGTCTGGGGCCAGGTGGTCGAAGGCATGGAACTCGTCGACGCGCTGCCCAAGGGCGAGCCGCCGCGCGAGCCGGGCAAGATCGTCAAGGCGACCGTTTCGGAAGGCTGATCGGCCTTTTCGGTTTGCCGATAGAGAAAAGGGCGGTGCCGATGGCACCGCCCTTTTTCGTGGGTCACTCGGACGTGTCGGCCTTGGCCTTCTCGTCCTTCTCCAGCTGCGCTTCCGAGATGCCGAGCAGCTTGGCAAGGCGGGCCTTCTCGCTCTTGGAGAGGTCCGTGTAATTTCGCGGCTCCGGGAGGCTGGCGCTGGCGGCCTTCACCTTTTCGACGATGGCGGGCATCTGTTCCATCAGCCTGGGCACGAAGCCCTGCATCTTGGCCATGACTTCCGGCGACATCATGATGAGATAGGAATCGGCGGCATAGGCCTTGCCGGTCGGCGTCGCGAAAAAGGCGTTGAGTTCGCCGAGCTGCGCGGCGCTGTACTTGCCCGCATAGGCATGGGCGAGACCGTCCCGGATATCGGGCTCGACCTGGGTCATCAGCGGGATCATCTCGCCCATCATCGTGCGGGTGGAGATCTGCATGCGCTGCTTGAAGGCCGGGTCGTAGATTTCCATGATCTCGGCCATGGAAGCCTCGCCCAGATTATCGGTATCGACGCCGCTGAGGCCTGCAAGTTGCCTGAGCGGCAGCTTCATGGTGGAATCCATGACGGAGTCCATCATCTTGTCGAGCGTGCCGTTCATCAGCCGCGCGTAAGTGCCGAGGGGGAACACGTAGTCGACCGTCTGGCGGGCGGCGGCGATGCGGGCGGGATCGCTGACGGGCGCCGCCGTGGTTGTCGGCGCAGGCTCGGCGGCGAGGCTGGGCGTGGCCGAGGCGATGGCGGCCGCAGCGGCGGCAATGAAGAACACGAAACGCATGACGGAGCCCCCGGACAGTCGGAAAAGTCGCGGGATCATACCTGCGAAGTGCCGGTCAGGGGAATGAAATCGCCCGTCATGTCGCAAAAACGCCGTCCCCGCTTGTGGAAGGGACGGCGGGTTGAGAGCGTTACAGCCCGGCTTGCAGCAGCCACTCGTGGAAGATGCGCACCGGGCGCGATTCCAGCGCCTTGGGCTTGCAGACGAACCAGTAGCGGTAGGGGCTTTCCACATCGATATCGAACAGCCGCGCCAGGCGGTTGTCGTGGCTGCGGCGGAAGTGGTCGTCGTGCATGATCGCGATGCCGAGACCCTGCGCGGCGGCTTCCAGCACCAGCTGGCCGGAGTCGAAGCGGTCGACCGAGGCCGGTTCCAGCTTTTCGAGGCCGATCGCGTTCTTCCACGCATCCAGGCTCTGCGGCAGGTCCTGGTGGATCAGGAAGGTCTGTTTGGAGAGGATCGCCTCGTCGGGGACGGTGCCGATCTCCCGCGCCATCTCCTGCGAGGTGATGGCGTAGACCTTGTTGTGGTCGAGCTGGATGCGATAGTAGGCCGGGTCCGGCTCGGGCGAGAGGATGATCGCCGCGTCCAGCGTGTCGCCCACGCGGTCTTCCAGATGGGCGCCGGTGTCGATGTCGATGTGCAGGCGCGGGTGCAGCTTGCGCAGTTCCGGCAGACGCGGGAACAGGCGCTGGCCGCCGAACAGCGAAGGCACGCCGAGGTGCAGGCGCAGCACCTGGCCGCGATCGATCTGCGATTCCACTGCCTCGGCCAGCTCTTCCAGCTTAGGGCCGACGACGTTGTAGAAGGCCTGGCCCTCGTCGGTCAGCTTCATCGACTGGTGCTGGCGGGTGAACAGGCGCTTGCCGGTGAAGTCTTCGAGCGCAGCGACGCGGCGCGACAGCGCGGAAGGCGAGAGGGCCAGTTCGTTGGCAGCGGCCTTGGCCGAACCGAGGCGGACGACGCGAACGAAGGCTTCAAGCGCGCGCAGGGGGGGGAGTCGGCGTACTGGCAATGGCTCGTCTTTTCACTCGGGGTCTGGCGCCGCCGGAAAGCGGCGCCCAAGGATCATTCGGTTTCTTCGGCCATTTCCGTGACCGGCGGATGCAGGCGCAGCCGCGTGACGCGGCGCTCGTCGCCATCGGTGACTTCGATGCGCCAGCCGCTGTCGTGGTCGAGAACGGTGCCGACGGCAGGGACCTGTCCGGCCAGGACGAAGGCGAGGCCGCCCAGCGTATCCACCGCTTCCTCGACTTCGGCGAGGCGGGGATCGATCCTTTCCGCCACATCCTCTAGTTCGACGCGGGCGTCGGCGTCCCACATACCGTTCTCTTGCGAAATTAGCAACTCTTCGGGGGCGTCGTCGTGCTCGTCCTCGATGTTACCCACGATTTCCTCGACGAGGTCCTCGATGGTGATGATCCCGTCGGTGCCGCTGTACTCGTCGATCACCACGGCGAGGTGGGTGCGCTGGGCACGCATGTCGGCCAGCACGTCCAGCGCGCCGCGCGCCTGGGGCACGTAGAGCGGCTGGCGCAGCAGGCTCGACCAGTCCTCGGGCGGCTGCTCGCCGCGCGCGAGGATGGGGAACACGTCCTTGATGTGGATCATGCCCTTGATGGCATCGAGCGAGTCGCCATAGACCGGCATGCGGCTGTGGCCGTGCTCGGCGAAGGCTTCCACCACTTCGGCCCATGTGGCCGAGGCGGGGATCGCCACGATCTCGCTGCGGGGCACGGCGATGTCGTCCGCATCGTGCTCGCTGAAATGGAGCAGGTTGCGCAGCATCTGCCGCTCGATCGAGGAAAGGTCGCCGCGGGCGAGGGCCTCGTCCTCGGTATCGCCTTCATGTTCGTTGATGACGCCTTCGATCTGCGCGCGAAGCGACTGATCGCCGTCGTTCTGGAAAAGCCTCCGAAATACACGCCAGAGCGTGCCGGTACTGTCCCCGTCTCCCGAGCCGGACTCGGTGTGGCGGCCATTGTCGGCCATCGTCTTGTAATACCCCTACAGGTTAAGTTCTGTCGCCATATGGGTCGGCAATGCCGATGAGGGCAAGAGCCTTTGTTTCAAGGGCCTCCATTGCCTCGGCATCCGCGTCCGAAATCTCGTGGTCCAGCCCGGCGAGATGGAGCAGGCCGTGGACGATCAGGTGGCTGGCATGATGCTCCACCGGCACGCCCTTTTCCCCGGCCTCGCGGGCGCAGGTCTCGAAGGCGAGGGCGAGGTCGCCCAGCATTTCCGGCGGCCCGTCGGGCGCGAGATCGAGCAGGTCGGCGCGTTCGAGCATGGGGAAGGACAGCACGTTGGTCGGCTTGTCCTTGGCCCGCCATTCGCGGTTGAGGACGTGGACTTCCTCGTCCGAAGTGAACAGCAGGCTGGCGAGCAGGCGCGGGTTGTCCAGTTCCGGGGCCACCTGCACCAGCGCTTCGAGCGCGGCTTCGGCAAGGTCGGCCCAGTCGGTGGTGGCGGGCCAGGGGGCTTCGATATCGATTTCGAGATCCATGGGGCTTCCGTTAGGTCGGCAGGCGTCCCTCGACAAGCTCAGGACGAGCGGTTCCAGTGAACTTGCACTTCCTCCGCTCAGCCTGAGCCTGTCGAAGGCCGATCCGCAACGGTACGGCTTTCATTCGTACTGGCTAAGCGGCCCCTCATAAGCCTCGACGATCCGCCCGACGATCGGATGGCGCACCACATCCTGCACGGTGAAGCGGGTCACGTCGATGCCCTCAACACCTTCCAAACGGCTAACCGCGTCGGCAAGGCCGCTCATGCGGTCGCCGCCGGGGATGTCGACCTGCCGGGGATCGCCGCAGACGACCATGCGGCTGTTCTGGCCGAAGCGGGTGAGGAACATCTTCATCTGCTCGCGCGTGGTGTTCTGCGCTTCGTCGAGGATGACGAAGGCATCGGCCAGCGTGCGGCCGCGCATGAAGGCGATCGGCGCGATTTCGATCTCTCCCGAGGCGAGGCGGCGTTCCACCTGCTCGGGCGGCATGCAGTCGTAGAGCGCGTCGTACAAGGGCCGCAGGTAGGGATCGACCTTGTCCTTCATGTCGCCGGGCAGGAAGCCCAGCTTCTCGCCCGCTTCCACGGCGGGGCGCGAGAGGATCAGGCGCTGGACCGAGCCGGTCATCAGCTGCGACACCGCCTGGGCCACCGCGAGGTAGGTCTTGCCGGTGCCTGCCGGGCCGAGCGCGAAGATCACGTCCGAACGGGCGAGCGCGCGCATGTACTCGATCTGCATCGCCGAGCGCGGCACGATCGTCTTGCGGCGGGTACGGATCATGATCGGCGGGGCGCCGGTATCGCCGGAGATGATCCCCTCCAGCGTCGGCTCGGCCGACATCACGATCAGTGCCTCGACTGCGCCGGAATCGAGCGCCTGGCCCTGCTCCAGCCGGTGGTACATGCTTTTGAGCGTGTCGCGGGCGCGGGCGACGGCGTCTTCCGGGCCTTCGATCTGGATCTTGTTGCCGCGCGCGGCAATGTAGACGCCGAGGCGATTTTCGACCTGTACGAGATTGGCATCGAACTGGCCGAACAAGGCCCCCAGCAAAGTCTGCTCGTCGAACTCGACTTCGACACGCGCCCGGCGATGTGCTTCGGGCCTGAACTGCGCCGTTTCACCGGCACGTGCTGCTTTGCGGGCCAT
The DNA here is from genome assembly GCA_017745295.1 of Novosphingobium sp. Classification (GTDB taxonomy): domain Bacteria; phylum Pseudomonadota; class Alphaproteobacteria; order Sphingomonadales; family Sphingomonadaceae; genus Novosphingobium. The sequence continues at coordinate 59,163 of JAGHZR010000016.1, read as the reverse complement.
GTGCTCCTTTCAGATGAGGATGCTTCGTTCTGTCTTGAAGATGGCTCCGCGCGCCGCTTCCTGCAAGGCGTGTCTATCGGAAAATTGCGCAGCTCATGGGGGATAACCGCCCGTTTCGGCGCGCTCCCCGGCGATTTGTCGCGGACCTGAGACAAACCTGAAACTTTCCTGCAAACAACATTTTAAGTCCGTTCATCTTGCGTGGTGCAAACCTGAACTCACAGACCGGCCAAAGCCTTTCAGGTTTCGCGGTCCGATCGGTTCAAGGAGAAGCACAATGCGCAAGTTCATCATGGCCGCCCTGGCAGCAAGCGTCATCATCCCCGCCGCGGCAGTGCCCACCATGGCCTCGGCCCAGAGCGGCCGCGAAGTCCGTGAAAGCGCCCGCGACGTCCGCCACGACGAGCGCAACCTGCGTCAGGCCCAGCGCTACGGCGACCGCCGCGACGTTCGCGAAGCCCGCCGCGACCTCAACGATTCCCGCCGCGAACTGCGCGAGGACTGGCGCGACTATCGCAAGAGCCACCGCAATGACTTCCGCCGCCCGGCCTATGTCGGCCCGCGCGGCTATGCCTATCGCCCGGTCGCCGTCGGCCACCGCTTCCAGCCGAACTACTACGGCAATCGTTACTGGGTGAACGACTATGCCCGCTACCGCCTGCCCGCGCCGCGCGCCGGCCACCGCTGGGTTCGCTACGGCAACGACGTGGTCATGGTGAACATGCGGACCGGCCGGGTGGTCGCCGTCAACAACGGCTTCTTCTGGTAAGCCCTTAAACAAACCGCCCGGTCCTTGGCGGGTCGCGAGGAGCCTCCGGTGCATGCCGGAGGCTCCTTTCGTATTGCCCGTTTCGCGGATGCGACGAAGCGGTCTTGCGGGCAGGACCGGCAAGCGGCTAGCCTTGCCCCATGAGAAGGACTTCTTCCGCCGGGACGGCTCTCGCACTCGCTCCGCTGCTCGCACTCGGCCTGTCGCTGGCCGCTTGCAAGAAGGACGCCGTGCCGTCCGAGCCCATCGCCTCAGCCAGCGCCGAGCCGGTCGAGGACGTGACCGAAGCCGCGCCGATGACGCCGGAGGACTGGATTCGCGCCCACCACAAGGACGCGGTCTCCAGCGACCTCGGCAAGCTGCAATACGCCACGGCGGAGGTCGATCTCGACGGCGACGGCACGCCCGAAGTGCTGGTCTATCTCGGCGGGCCGATGTTCTGCGGCACCGGCGGCTGCAATCTCGCGGTGCTCAAGCGGCAGGACGGCGATCTGATCGAGGTGAGCGAGACCAGCGTGGTCCAGCGTCCGGTCGGGGTGCTGGACAGCAAGTCGCACGGCTGGCGCGATCTGGCGGTCACGGTCTCGGGCGGCGGCATGGCGGAAGGCATCTCGCGCCTGCGCTTCACCGGCAGGACCTATCCCACCAATGCCAGCGCCGAAGTGAGCGCCGACGCGGCGCCGATCAGCAAGCCGCTGATTACGGAAGACGCGCTGAAGCCGCTGGATTGAGGGCCGCTCTTACCCCGTTTCGCGCGCAACCATTGCCCAATCACCATCGTCATCCTGAACTTGTTTCAGGATCCATCGTGCCGATTGACCCACCGTCGATGGTCAGAAATGGATCCTGAAACAAGTTCAGGATGACGGCAGTGTGTGGGTGAAAGGTTCGCTCTCGCCGCCTAAGCCGTCAACCAGCGCCGGAACGCCGCATTGACCGCTTCGGGCTGCTCCATCGGCGCCATGTGCCCGGCATCCGCGATCACCTCATAGACCGCGCCAGAAGTTGACTGGTTGAGCGCCCCGACCATTTCCTCGGCCAGACGCGGCGGGGTGAGGGCGTCCGCCGCGCCCACCATGACCATCGCCGGAACCGTTACCGTGCCCAGCGTCTCCAGCGAATCCGCGCGGTCGATGATCGCCGCCTGCTGGTCCATGTACGTCCCGAAACCGACGCGCAGGGCCATCTGCACGACCTCCTCGAACAGTGCCTCCGGACAGTCCGGCGCGACCAACTGGCGCAGCGACCCGCGCAGCACATGCTCGAACCCGCGCGAGCGGGCCGTGGCGATGGCGGCGCGGCGCAGCGCCGCCTGTTCCTCGCTATCGGCGCGCGCATTGGTATCGACGAGGGCGAGCCGCGTGACCCGTTCCGGCGCGCGGCGCCAGATTTCCATCGCGACATAGCCGCCCATCGAGAACCCGGCGATGGCGAACCGCTCCGGCGCGGCGTCCAGCACGCGACTGGCCATCAGCACGATCGAATCGTCCTTGAGCGTATCGCCGACGGTCACCTCCGCGATGTCGGCAAGCCCCGCGATCTGCGCCTGCCAGACATGCCGGTCGCAGGACAGCCCCGGAACCAGAACCAGCGCCTGCCTCCCGGTCACGCGGCCACGGTCTCCAGAAGCCTGCCGGAAACGGCGTTGTAGCCGCTGTCCACCAGCTCCACCCGGACCAGATCGCCCACCGCCACATCGCCCTCGAAATAGACCGATTGCAGCCACGGCGACTTGCCCAGCCACTGGCCGGGCAGCTTGCCCTTGCGCTCGACCAGCACCTCGCAGGTCTTGCCGACCGAGGCCGCGTTGAAGGCGGTCTGGTCGCGGCCCAGCGCGGCCTGCAGGCGCATGATCCGCTCGGTCATCACTTCGGCGGGCACCTGCTCCGTCATCGTCGCGGCAGGGGTGCCCGCGCGGGGGCTGTACTTGAAGCTGAAGCACTGCGCGTAGCCGACCGCATCGACCAGCGCGAGCGTCTCCTCGAACTCGGCATCGGTCTCGCCGGGGAAGCCGACGATGAAGTCGCCCGAAAGCGCGATATCGGGCCGCGCCGCGCGCACCTTTTCCAGCACCTTCAGATAGCTCTCGGCGGTATGGCTGCGGTTCATCGCCTTCAGCACCCGGTCGCTGCCCGCCTGCACCGGCAGGTGGAGGAACGGCATCAGCTTCGCCACCTCGCCATGCGCGGCGATCAGGCCCCCGGTGAAGTCGTTGGGGTGGCTGGTGGTGTAGCGGATGCGGACCAGGTCGGGGATTTCGGCGAGTTCGCGGATCAGCCCGTCGAGACCGACCTGGCGCCCCTTCGCATCCTCGCCCGTCCAGGCGTTGACGTTCTGCCCGAGCAGCGTGATCTCCCGCGCCCCGGCATCGACCAGCCGCAGCGCCTCGTCGATCAGGTCGGCATGGGGCCGCGAAACCTCGGCGCCGCGCGTATAAGGAACGACGCAATAGGTGCAGAACTTGTCGCAGCCTTCCTGCACGGTGAGAAACGCGGTCGGACCCGAGCGCCGGCGACGGGGCAGGGCGCCGAACTTGGTCTCGGCGGGCATGTCGGTATCGGTGACGCGCTTGCCCTCTGCGGCGACGCGGATCATCTCCGGCAGGCGGTGATAGGCCTGCGGGCCGACCACCATCTTCACCGCGGGCGAGCGCTTCATGATCTCGTCGCCCTCGGCCTGGGCGACGCATCCCGCCACCGCGATCAGCGGCGAGGAACCGTCCGTCCGGCGCAGACGGCCGATGTCGGAATAGACCTTCTCGGCTGCCTTTTCGCGGATATGGCAGGTGTTGAGCACCACCAGATCGGCCTCCTCACCCTCCGGCGCGGCCGTGATGCCCTGCTCGGCCAGCAACTCGCCCATGCGCTCGCCGTCATAGACGTTCATCTGGCAGCCGAAGCTCTTGACCCGGTAGGTCCTGGGAATCTCGATGGAAGGCATGGGGGCGCCGATACACGCATTTCGGGCGGTTTTGAAGCGTTGTCGGTGGGGGAGTAGGGAGTAGGAAGAGAAGATTTCCGGGGGATGATCCCCCGGACCCTCGGAATGTCAGCCTTGCGTGACGTTTCGTCGTCGCGCTGCTGTTGCGGGGTGGGATGAGAAAGGCCTTCGGCCGAGGCTGGACCCGTCAGTGCCGCAACGGTTGCACCGGCCCCGAACGAGGAAACCGTCGTCCTCGCGAAGGCGGGGACCCCGCTTTTCTCGGCGAGGCCAGATAGAAAAAGCGGGATCCCCGCCTTCGCGGGGACGACGGGAATTGCGGAGAAACAACCTGTCGCCTCCCACCTCGTCATCCTGAAATGAGTTCAGGGTGACGGCAGTGAATTCGGAAAAGCAGCCTATGTTCAAGCTTACCGGGTTTTAACCCAACCCCGCTCAGGCTGAGCTTGTCGAAGCCCGCCCGCAACGCCAGACTTTTAACCCGATGGCATTCCACACTTACATCCTGCGTTGCCACGACGGAACGTATTACGTCGGCCATACCGATGACCTCGAACGCCGTATCGCCCAGCACCAGAGTGGCGCGCTCCCAGGTTACACGGCCCGACGCCTGCCCGTAGTCTTCCTGTGGGCACAGGATTTCCAGACCCGCGATGATGCCTTTGCAGTAGAACGCAAACTCAAGGGCTGGAGCCGTGCCAAGAAGGAAGCCATGATGGCCGGGGATTGGGCACTGGTCAGTCAACTGGCCCGTAGCGCCACGCCGCAAGGGGCTTCGACAAGCTCAGCCTGAGCGGGTGGGGAGGTCAACTTTGGGTGGTTAGCGGACCGAAGCATTGCTAGAATTCCTCATTCCTCTGCCACGGGGCTAAGTCTAATGACCGTCGAAAAATCGAAGATTGTGAAGCTCGGGATCGTTTTCGCCGGACCCGTATTTATTATGGTTCTTGAATTTTATCGCTACGGGCTCTCGTGGCGAATCCTTGCCACTTTAGGTGTCATTTTGGCCGGATACCTCCTCGCCGCGATCATTCTTGGCCGGAAAGCCAATCGAATATGAAGGCCTGACACGGACCGTTTCGACCATCGCGCCCACGAACCGGCAAGTCCGCAATGCGGGCGCATCCCGAAAGTCCACACCCCACCGCCAAACCATTTTCCTACAACCACCCTCTCGCGATACCTTGCGCGGCATGACCCAGCCCCGCACCCGCCGCCCCAATTCCCATTACCGCTGGACCAAGGCCAAGGCGCTTACCTTTCTGGACTTGCTCCACGAGGGCCGCTCGGTCGCGGCGGCGGCGCGGGAGGTGGGGATGAGTCGCCAGTCCGCCTATCGCCTGCGTGCGCGGCTGGGCGAGGGTTTTGCCGCCGTCTGGCACGAGGCACAGCGCCGTGCGGCTATCCGCCCAGAGATGCTTCAGCGCGGTATAAGGTGACACTTCCGGGACAAGGTGACAGTTTTCCCCTAGACCGTGTCAACCGTGTCAACCGGGCTGTCACCTTGCAGCCTGTTCCCCTTTCGCCGCAGTTACGCTATCCGCGCGCGTCATGAGCGATAACCAGACCCTTTACGCCGCCTTCGCAGGCCACCTCAACGCCGCGCTCGATGCGCTCGAAGCAGCGGGCACGCTGCCCGGCGGGTTGAAGCGAAGCGCGATCACGGTCGAGCCGCCACGCGATCCCTCGCACGGCGACCTCTCGACCAATGCGGCCATGGTCCTCTCCAAGCCCGCAGGCATGAAGCCGCGCGATCTGGCCGAGGCGCTGGTGTCGGAGCTGTCGAAGCTCGATGCGGTGACGTCCGCCGAGATCGCCGGGCCGGGCTTCATCAACTTGCGCCTCTCGGCCGCGACCTGGATCGCCGAACTGCGCGCGATCGGCGCGCTCGGCTCGAACTATGGCCGCTCGGCGATGGGCGGCGGCACCACCGTCAACGTCGAATATGTCTCGGCCAACCCGACCGGCCCGATGCACATGGGCCACTGCCGCGGCGCCGTCGTCGGCGATGCGCTGGCGACGCTGCTGGAGTTCGCGGGCCACAAGGTCATCAAGGAATATTACGTAAACGACGCCGGTGCGCAGGTGCAGGTGCTCGCCCGCTCGGCCCACGTCCGCTACCGCGACGCGCTGGGCGAGGCGGTCGGTTCGATCCCCGAGGGCCTCTATCCGGGCGACTACCTGATCCCGGTCGGCCAGCAGCTCGCCGACGAGTTCGGCAACAAGTACGTCGCGGCGCCCGAATCGGAATGGCTGACGCTGTTCCGCGAAAAGGCCGTCGCCGCGATGCTGGTGATGATCAAGCAGGACCTCGGCCTGCTCGGCATCCACCACGACCTGTTCTCCTCGGAAGCCGAGCTTCAGGCCTCGGGCAAGCCGGACGAAGCCGAAGCCTGGCTGCGTTCCAAGGGCCTCGTCTATGACGGCGTGCTCGAAGCGCCCAAGGGCAAGACGCTGGAAGACTGGGAAGCGGTGGAACTGCCGCTGTTCAAGTCGACCGAGTTCGGCGACGATCAGGACCGCCCGATCAAGAAGTCGGACGGCACCTGGACCTACTTCGGCGCCGACCTCGCCTACCACTTCCAGAAGGCCCAGAGCGCCGACGCGCTGGTGGACATCTGGGGCGCGGACCACGCGGGCACCGTCAAGCGCATCAAGGCCGCCGTTGCCGCGATGACGGGTGCGGATGGCGAACCCACGCCGTTCGAGATCAAGCTGGTCCAGATGGTCCAGCTGCTGCGCGACGGCGAGCCGGTGAAGATGTCCAAGCGTTCGGGCAACTTCGTCACGCTCGCCGAAGTCGTCACCGAAGTGGGCAAGGACGTGGTGCGCTTCACCATGCTGACCCGCAAGCCGGAAGCGCAGATGGACTTCGACTTCGCCAAGGTGGTCGAAGCCTCGAAGGACAACCCGGTGTTCTACGTGCAGTACGCCAATGCCCGTGTCCACTCGACCTTGCGAAAGGGCCTGGCCGAGGGCGGCTTCACCCCCTCGGGCGAGCACCTCGAACTGCTGGGCGAAGAGGAACTCGAACTGGTCAAGCTGGCCGCGCAGTTCCCGCGCATCGTCGAAGCCGCCGCCGCCGCACGCGAGCCGCACCGCATCGCCTTCTTCCTCGGCGATGTCGCCGCGGCCTTCCACGGCTACTGGAACCTCGGCAACGACCGCGTCGAAAAGCGCTTCGTTAACGCTGCCGACGCTAACCTGACCGGCGCACGGCTTTTCCTGGCCGCGCAGATCGGGCAACTTGTCCGCAATGGCCTCGCGCTGCTCGGCGTCGAGGCAGTGGAGGAAATGTAAGTCATGGCGAATTGGGGCCAGAATCAGGAAGGCGAGGACCGGGACGGCGAAAGCCGCAGCGGGTCCTTCCATGACGACCTGAACGCGGGGCGCTCCGCCTCCGGTTTCGAGGGCGCGGAGCAGGCTCCCCGCAAACTCGAACTCGGTGACGAGGACGTGCGCCTGCCCTGGCTCGAAGGCGAGGACGAAGAGTTCGACGACCAGCAGGGCGGCGGCAACGGCCAGACCCTGCTGCTCGTCGGGCTTGCCGTCGCCGCCATCCTCGTGATCGTCGGCGGCATCTGGTGGGCCACCCGCCAGAAGACCGACCAGCCGCTGGTCGCCAGCGGCGGCGTGATCGAGGCGCCCAAGGAACCTTACAAGACGCGCCCGGAAAATCCCGGCGGCGATGTCGTGGCGGGCACCGGCGACACCAGCTACGCGGTCGCCGAAGGCCAGTCCCGCATGCCGCAGATCGGGCAGGGAGAGGCCGACAGCGCCCCGGCGCCGCAGCCGTCGCCCGAGCCTTCGCCCTCCGCCAGTGCTTCGGCCCCGAGTGCCTCCGCCAAGCCGGAGCCGGTCGTGACCGGCGTGGGCGTGCAGGTCGGCGCCTATACCTCGAAGCCCACCGCCGAAGCGGGCTGGAACGCGCTGAAGGTTCAGTATCCTGGGCTGTCCGGCGTGAGCCACCGCATCGTCGAAGGACAGGCGGATATCGGCAAGGTCTACCGTCTCCAGGCCGTGCCCGGCGATCTCGCGGCGGCGCGGGCGCTGTGCAGCGGGATGAAGTCGGCTGGATTGAGTTGTCAGGTTAAGCAGTAAGTTAAAGGAAAAGCAGGGGAGCATAGCCCCCCTGCACCCCCAAAACTGTCGAGGTCACGCCTATCCTATCCGTCGTGCGCCCATGGCAGCGTCGGGAGACTTATTGGCTGCGCCGCAAGGAGCGCACAACGGCTAGGCGGCGCGCGAGGTCGCCAATTCCGAGGGTCTGGGGGATCATCCCCCAGGACTTCTCCCTTCTCCTTTCCACACTTCCCACCCCTGGAAATCTTGCGAAAACCGCAGAATCCTGCGACCAACCGCACTTATGACACCCGCGATCTTCGGCCTTTCCGGGCTGACCCTCAGCGCCGACGAGCGCGCGTTCTTCCGCGATGCCGATCCGGTCGGCTACATCCTGTTCGGCCGCAATGTGGAGGACCGCGAGCAGCTTCGCGCGCTGACCGATGAGTTGCGGGCGATCCACGGGCGCGAGCGGCTTTACATCACCATCGACCAAGAAGGCGGCCGCGTCGCGCGGATGAAGCCGCCGGTCTGGTCTGCCTATCCGCCGGGCGGGGCGTTCGACAGGCTCTACGATCTCGCTCCGGCGAGCGCGATCGAGGCGGCGCGGGACAATGCCGAGGCGCTCGGGCTGGACCTTGCCGAAGTGGGCGTGACTGCTGATGCGCACCCGCCGCTCGACATACGCCATCCTGGCGCGCACGACATCGTGGGAGACCGCTCGTTCGGCGGCGACCCGATGCGCGTCGCGGCGCTGGGCCGGGCGACGTTGCAGGGGCTGGCGCGGGCCGGGATCGTCGGCTGCGTGAAGCACGTCCCCGGCCACGGCCGCGCGATGGCGGACAGTCACAAGGAACTGCCGACGGTCGAGGCGAGCGAGGAAGAGCTGGACATCGACATCGAGCCGTTTCGCACGTTGAAGGACGTGCCTTTCGCTATGACCGCGCATGTCCGCTACACGGCGTGGGATGCGGAGAATCCGGCGACGCTTTCGCCTTTCGTGATCCGCGAGATCATCCGCGAGCGCATCGGCTTCACCGGCCTGCTGATGAGCGACGACCTCGACATGCAGGCGCTGTCCGGCAGCGTGCCGGAGCTTGCCGAGCGCGCGATTGCGGCGGGCTGCGACATTGCGCTCAATTGCTGGGCGAAGATGGATGACATGGTCGGCATTGCGAACCGCGTTCCGGCGATGAGCGTGCAGGCTCTCGAAAAGCTGGAGCTTGCGCTGGCCTCGGTCGCGGGGGCGCAGGCGACCGGGACCCATGCGGAACTGCTCGCGCGCCGCGATGCGCTGCTGGCATTGGCGGCTTGAGCGTGGACGCGCCTTCCGAACTTCCCTTCGATCTGCCCGCTGCCGACGGCGGCTGGGAGGGCGAGGAGCGGGCCGAAGCCCGCAAGGAAGCGCTCTATCTGGAAATCGAGGGCTGGGAAGGCCCGCTCGACCTGCTGCTCGACCTTGCGCGGCGGCAGAAGGTGGACTTGCGCCGGATCTCGATCCTCGAACTGGTCGCGGCCTATCTCGACTATATCGACCGGGCCGAGGCGCTGCGGCTGGAGCTGGCGGCGGACTATCTGGTGATGGCGGCCTGGCTCGCCTACCTGAAGTCCTCGCTGCTGCTGCCCAAAGACGAGCAGGCCGATCCCAGCCCCGAGGAACTGGCCTTGCGGCTGCAATTGCGCCTGCAGCGTCTCGGCGCGATGCGCGAGGCGGCGGCGCGGCTCATGGGGCGCAACCGGCTGGGCCGCGACGTCTTCGCGCGCGGCGCGCCGGAAGGGCTGCGGGTGGAACGCAAGTCGGCGTGGCAGTGCTCGTGGTACGATCTCGTGCGCGCTTACGGCGGCGTGAAAGTGCGCAGCCAGCCGGTGGTCCACATGGTGCGCGAACGCATGGTGATGACGCTGGACAGCGCCATTGCCCGCGTTTCCACAATGCTCGGCGTCTCGCTCGACTGGATGGACCTTCGCGACTTTCTCCCTCCCGCGAGCGACAGCTGGGCCAATCCGCAATTGCGGCGCTCGGCGCTGGCTTCCAGCTTCGTCGCCGCTCTCGAACTCGCGCGCACCGGCAAGGCCGAGATCGCGCAGGAGCAGACGTTCGGTCCGCTCCGCCTGAAGGCCTGCAAGTAATATGACGGAACCGATGGACGACCTTCTCCGCGCGGTGGAGGCGACGCTGTTCGCTGCCGAGCAGCCGCTGACGGTCGAGCAGATTTCGAACCACCTTGGCCAGGCCGACGTGCGCCCGGCGCTCGCCCGCCTGCGCAAGGACTACGAAGGGCGCGGTGTGCTGCTGGTTGAACGCGGCAAGCGCTGGCATTTCGAGACCGCGCCGGACCTCGCCCATCTGCTGCGCCGCGAGAAGGAGGACGTTCGCCGCCTCTCGCGTGCGGCGACCGAGGTTCTGGCGATCGTCGCTTATCACGAGCCGGTCAGCCGCGCCGAGATCGAGGCGATTCGCGGGGTCCAGACTGCCAAGGGGACGCTGGACGTGCTGATGGAGGCGGGCTGGGTGCGCGTCGCCGGACGCCGTGAGGTTCCGGGCCGTCCGGTGATCTACGCGACGACGCCCGATTTCCTGGCGCATTTCGGGCTGGGATCGCTCAGGGAACTGCCGGGTCTGGAGGAACTACGCGCGGCGGGTCTGCTCGATCCTGTGGATGACGAGATGATCGAGACCGCGCTGCGCCCCGGCAAGGTGCCCGGAGAAGACGAGGAAGCTGAGGACGAAGAAGCTGAGGACGCGGCGGCGGAAGAGCTTGCCGATCCGGACCTCTTCCCGGAAGATGACCGCTAAGCGACCGGACTTGGTCATATCAATGACGGACTGGCAAGTTCGCGGTAAAATGCCTAGATGGGCTCTATGCGGTCGGAATCGGTCGCACGGTTTTTGGAGTTGAGGTTATGGGTAGCTTCTCGATCTGGCACTGGATGATCGTCCTGGTGATCGTGCTCGTGCTGTTCGGACGCGGCCGCGTGTCGGAAATCATGGGTGACTTCGGCAAGGGCATCAAGAGCTTCAAGCAGGGCATGAACGAGGAAGAGAACAAGACCTCCTCGACCACGGCCCCGCAGATCACCGCCCAGCAGGGCGATGCTCCGGTTGCTCCGGCGAAGGCCGAGAACAAGACCGAGCAGTCTTAAGAACGCTCTGGACCCGCGCTCGCGATGTTCGACGTAGGTGCTTCAGAACTGCTTCTGATCGTCATCGTGGCGGTCGTCGTCATCGGCCCGAAGGATATGCCTTTGGCGATGCGGACGGCCGGGCGATGGATCGGCAAGATGCGCAAGATCTCCGGCCATTTCCGCGCCGGCATCGACGCCATGGTGCGCGAGGCCGAACTGGAAGAAATGGAGCGCAAGTGGCGTGAGCAGAACGAGGCCATCATGAAGGCCAATCCCGTTCTGCCCGACATGAACCAGATGCAGGCGCCGACCGGCACGGAAACGGCATCGCTTCCGCATGCCGGCGAAGCTGCGCCAGTCGCCGAGGGTGACGGGGTGAGTGAAGCTCAAGCCAAGCCCGCGCCGAAGCCTGCCGAGCAGGCCGAAATGCATCTTCCGCCGCCGCCGCCCTGATCTTTCAGACCCAGTTCCTCTTTTAGAAGCCGCACCATGCAGCCCTTCCGCATTTCAGACATAGACGATACGCAGGCGCCGCTGCTCGAACACCTGATCGAGCTGCGTACCCGGCTCCTGCGCGCCTTCCTGGCTTTCGCGGTGGCTTTCGGGGTCTGCTTCTATTTCTCCAGCGACATCTTCGCCTTCCTCGTCCGTCCACTGACGGAAGCGTTCCCGCCGGGGCAGGGCAAGCTGATCTACACCAAGCTCTACGAAGCCTTCTTCGTGGAAGTGAAGATCGCGCTGTTCGCGGCGTTCTTCGTCAGCTTCCCGGTGATCGCCAACCAGATCTGGCAGTTCGTGGCTCCCGGCCTCTACGCCAAGGAAAAGAAGGCGTTCCTGCCGTTCCTGGTGGCGACGCCGATCCTCTTCACGATGGGCGCGGCGCTGGCCTATTACGTGGTGATGCCCACGGCCTTCCACTTCTTCCTGACTTTCGAGGGGCAGAAGGGCGGTCTCAAACTGGAAGCGCTGCCCGGCACCGGGGACTATCTGGCGCTGGTCATGCAGTTCATCCTGGCCTTCGGGATCAGCTTCCTGCTGCCGGTGCTGCTGATGCTGCTCAACCGGGCCGGGATCATCACCCGTGCGCAGTGCGTGGGCGCGCGTCGCTACGCCATCGTCGGCATCTTCATCATCGCCGCCGTGGCAACCCCGCCGGATGTCGTCTCGCAGCTGCTGCTCGCGATCCCGCTGCTTGCACTTTACGAAGGCACGCTGCTGTTCATGTGGTTCACCGAAAAGCGCGATGCGCGTAGTAAGGCGGACGAAGAAGCGCAGACCCCAGTCGAGACCGGCAAGCCGACGGCCTGATAAGGCGCGCGCAGTTTCTGTTCGCTCTGGATTGCTTCGCTACGCTCGCAATGACGAGGTGGGGAAGCCTGTTACCTGACGATGGCGCCGGGAGACCCACTCGCTGCCAATGAGCGCACACCGGATAGGCGGCGCGCGACGTAGACATTCCGAGGGTTTGGGGGATCATCCCCCAGGACTTCTCTTATCCTACCGCGGCAACCTGCCCGTACAGACATACCTGAGCACAAGCCCGTCCTCCCCAGCCCACTGCACGGCTGAGACCGCAGGGCCGGCCTCGCTCCAATCCCGCAAGACGGCCCCATCGGGCCGAACGATCTGCCAGTGGTAAGCGAGCGCGCGGCTTCCGGCGCAGTCCACCGCACGGTCGGTGTAGAGCAGGGTCCCGGTCGGATAGCCCGCATTGGGCCGGAGCAGGACCTGCATCTGCCGGAACTGCCGCCCGATCATGCCGGTGCGGATGCTGGCCTTGTCGACATAGACGCGGCGGCCCATCAGGTTCTCGACCTGGGGCACGAAGAGGCGCTGCCACTGGGCCGCCGTGCCTGCGGCGACGGCGGGCGCCCCCAGCAGTCCCAGCAGCACGAGGCAGCGCCCGATCGGCCGCATCAGAGCGGCGATCCGTTCTCGTCGCGGTAGATGTCGCGGCGGCCGACATGGTTCGCGGGGCCGACGTAGCCGTCCTGCTCCATGCGTTCCACCCACTTGGCGGCGGTGTTGTAGCCCACGCCCATCTGGCGCTGCAGCCACGAGACCGAGACCTTCTGGTTCTCGAACACCAGCTGGCACACTTGGCGATACTTGCGCTCTTCCGGCTGATCCGAGGCGGTGGCGTCGAGGTCGTCGAAGCCGAACGAGCCCTCTTCGGGTTCGTTGGTGACGGCATCGACGTAGTCGGGCTTGCCCTGCGCGCGCCAGTGATCGGCGACGTGTTCGACTTCCTCGTCCGAGACGAAGGGGCCGTGGACGCGCTTCACCGGGTCGGAGCTGGGCTTGTAGAGCATGTCACCCTTGCCCAGCAGCTGCTCGGCGCCCTGTTCGCCGAGAATGGTGCGGCTGTCGATGCGGCTGGTGACGGCGAAGGACACGCGGGTCGGCAGGTTGGCCTTGATGACGCCGGTGATGACGTCCACGGAAGGACGCTGCGTCGCCATGATCAGGTGGATGCCCGCCGCGCGGCTCTTTTGCGAGAGGCGCTGGATCAGCACTTCGATTTCCTTGCCGACGGTGACCATGAGGTCGGCCAATTCGTCGACGATGAGGACGATCTGCGGCAACGTCTCGTAATCGAGCTGGCGGTCTTCGTAGAGTTCCTCGCCCGTCTCCGGGTCGAAACCGATCTGGATGCGGCGGCCGAGCGGCTTGCCCTTTGCGGCGGCGGCGCGGACCTTCTCGTTGAAGCTGGCGAGGTTGCGGACGCTGATCTCGCTCATCTGGCGATAGCGGCGCTCCATTTCCTCCACCGCCCACTTCAGCGCGCGCACGGCCTTGGGCGGCTCGGTGACGACGGGCGAAAGCAAGTGCGGGATATCGTCGTAGCTCTTGAGTTCCAGCACCTTGGGATCGACCAGGATCAGGCGGCACTGCGCCGGCGTCAGGCGGTAGAGCAGCGAGAGCAGGATGGTGTTGAGGCCCACCGACTTACCCGAACCCGTGGTGCCGGCGACCAGTAAGTGCGGCATCGTCGCAAGGTCTGCGACTACCGGCTCCCCGGCGATGTCCTTGCCGAGGATGATCGGCAGCATGCCCTTGTGCTCGGCGAAGGCTTCGGAGGCGACCATCTCCTTGAACGAGACCATCTGGCGGTCTGCGTTCGGCAGTTCGATGCCCATGACGGTGCGGCCGGGGATCGAGGAGACGCGGGCCGAGATCGCGGACATGTTGCGGGCGATATCGTCGGCAAGGCCGATCACGCGGCTGGACTTGATGCCCGGCGCCGGTTCCAGCTCGTACATGGTGACGACCGGGCCGGTGCGCACGGCGGTTATCTCGCCCTTCACATTGAAGTCGTCCAGCACGGTTTCCAGCAGGCGCGCGTTGCGTTCGAGGCTGAGCTTGTCGATCTTCGGCTGCGAGTTGGGCGGCGGATCGTTCAGCAGGTCGAGGCCCGGCAGCGCGAACTTGTCGAACATGTCCTTCTGGCGGTTGCCGATGTTGAGCTGCGCGGGGGTGGCTGCGGCCTTGGGGTCGCTGATCTCGGGCGCCTTGCGCGGCTTTTCCGAGGGGCCGTCGAAAGTGGCGGCGGACGGTGCATCGATGCGCGGGGCGGCCTTGGGCTTGTCGGCGTCCTCGGTGGCCTCGCGCGGTTTGGTTTTTTCGGAGACGGCAGGTGCGGCTTCGCCTTCGCCGCGCAGGCGTCCGATCCGGCCGGGCAGGGTCAGCAGGCGGACCCAGTCGACGGCGAAGACCCGCCCCGCCAGCGCGACACCGGCCAGCGCGCAGAGCAGCGCCAACACCAGCTTGATCCAGCCCTGCACGATCTCGGGCGCGAAAGCGGCGAGTCCGGTCACGGCCTTGGCGCCAAGCAGGCCGGTGATGCCGCCCATCGAGGCGGGCAGCACGCCGCCGGGCGCGGTGAAGACCAGCGACATGACCGTGGCGATCAAGGTCATCGCGATCGCCAGCACTGCCACCGGGCGCCACCAGCGCTGGTTGGAGTGCTCGATCTCGTTGTCGTCTTCCTCGACCAGCAGCCAGAGCTTGCGGGCAAAGACGTAGAGCAGGGGAATGAACAGCGCCGAGACCGGCCCGAACAGCACCAGCGCGCGTTCGGCCACCCAGGCGCCGACCGTGCCCATCCAGTTCTGCGCCGGGCCGCCTGCGGCGGTCGAGGCGGAGGGGTCGGTCTGGTGATAGCTCACCAGCGCAAGGGCGAGGAAAGCCATCGCCGCGAACAGCGTCAGCGCGCCGCTCAGTTCGGAGGCGCGGCGCAGCGAGCGCTTGAGAACGGCGCGCCAGTTCGGCTTGGCGATACGCCGTCCGGGCGCGAGGGGCCGGGTGGCCATTAGGAATTCCCCCTGAAATCGGGCTCTGATCAGGCCGCGGATAATGCGCTGCGGCAGGACTCGTCGTCAAGAATGGATCGGGAACAGGCTTGTGGGCGACTCGCCTGCTGCTCAGGCAAGGCCCTCAATCGCCGCCCATTTTCGCGACGGCAGATGGCGCGCGCGATGGCGGGTCATGCCGCCGAGGGCAATGACCGGAACGGCGGATCGTGCGGCGAGAAGGTGGAATCGCACCGGCCCGAGCGTCGCCGCGCCGGGGTGGGAGCGGGTTGGGTAGACCGGCGAAAGCAGCACTGCGTCGGCGCGGGCGCGGTGAGCGCGGGCCAGTTCGCGCAGGGAATGAACGGTGATGAGGCGCAGTGTCGCGGGGCCTTGGGTGAGCTTTTCCGCCGCTCCATAAGCGCCGTCGGCCTTCCACGCCCGCGCCAGTCGCGGGGTGCCGGACAGGATCACGCGATGTCCGAAGCGCCGGGCCACGCGGGCGAGGGCCGCGAAACGGGCGCGGTGCTCGGTCGGCGCGAGGTGGTAGTGCCGATAGATCAACCCCGATCCGCGCGGCAGGCGGGCAAGCGCTCGCTCCAGCGCGGGGTCGTTGCGGGCATCGCTGATGAGCCAGATCTGGGGAAGAGGCGGGTGGCGGTTCGGCACGAAGCCGCTATAGCAGCGCCCCATGGATCAGCCAGCAACTCCTCTCGAACATATTCGCGCCCGTATCGCCCAGGCCGCCCGCATTGCCGGGCGCGAAGAGGCCTCGGTCGAACTCGTCGCCATTTCCAAGACCCACCCCGCCGAGGCGATCGCGCCCCTGATCGCGCAGGGCCAGCGCGTGTTCGGCGAGAACCGCGTGCAGGAAGCCGAGGCCAAGTGGCCCGCCCTGCTTGAGGAACATCCCGAGGTGCGGCTGCATCTCGTCGGCCAGCTGCAGTCGAACAAGGCGGAGGAAGCGCTCGGCCTGTTCCACAGCATCCATTCGCTCGACCGGCCTTCGCTGGTCGCGGCGCTGGGCAAGGCGATGGACAAGACCGGCCGCCGCGTGCCCTGCTTCGTGCAGGTCAATATCGGCGCGGAAGACCAGAAGGGTGGCTGTGCGATCGCGGAGGTGCCCGCGTTGCTGGCCTCCGCGCGCGAGGCGCAGATTCCGGTCGCTGGTCTCATGTGCGTGCCGCCGCTTGGGATCGAGGCGGCGCCGTTCTTCGCGCTGCTCGCCAAGATCGCAGGCGACAACGGCCTCGACCAGCTTTCGATGGGCATGAGCGAGGATTTCGAGACCGCGGTGATGCTCGGCGCGACGCATGTGCGGGTCGGCAGCGCGCTGTTCGGCGCGCGGGGCTGAGGCTACGTCGAAGGCCGCGACCCCGGCCGCGAAATTTGCTCCGTTTGATCGGCGTCAAATCTTTCGCTGCGAAACGGCGCCATGGGGCCGGCAGGAGATGGTAATCTCCCGCCGGTCTCGCGGCGTCGAAATTTCGAGCGGAAGGCTGATTGTGGGCGAGGTGGCCATTCAGGTCCTCGTTTCCCGTGCTGATCCTGGGCTGGGGACTGACCGTCCCGCCATCGTCGCCTTGAGGTAACCGCGCCTCTCGATCCGCATCTGAGCCGGGGGGCTTTCAGGTCGGCATCGGATCCGTTCGGACAACCCCTCCCCTCGCAAGGGGGAGGGGTTTTTCGTATCTTCAGGCCTTCAGGCGCGCGTCGAGCGCGGAGATCACGTCGTTCTGGCCGTTTACGAGGGCTTGCACTTGCGCGCGCGCGGTATCGATGGCCTTGGCGCTGGGCGATTCCTCAACGGGTTCGGCCTGGCGCGCATCGGCATAGAGCGAATCGAGGTCGGCCAAGGCGGCGACGGTCGTGTCGCGGCTGGCCTGGAGCGCCGAAACTGCCACTTGCGCCGAAATCCACGAATCGCTGGTGCGCGCCGCGCGGGCGGCGGCCGAAACCGCGCGGTCGGCGGCAGGGCGTTTCGCGGCGAATTGCTTGTCGGAGGCCTGTGCGGCGGCGACGAGGCCGCTGATTCGGGTGGTCAGGTCGGCGCTCGCCGGGGGAAGCTGGACTGGCGGCGGTGCCGGTTCGGCGGCTGCTGGCATGGCGGTGCGCTCCACCGCGCGATAGGCCAGCGAAGGATAGCTTCGAGCCGTGGAGCAGGCGCAGAGGCCCAGCGAAAGCACGGAAGCGAGCGCCAATGTCGGGAAATGGCCCCGGAAAAGGGCAGGGAAACGGACTGGTGCGCGGGTCATGGGCATTCCATAGCATGGTCAGGGCCGATCGCGAGCGTCAATCCATGGCGAGCCATGGTCCAATAGCGTTTCCCGGCCTTTCCCCGGCCACTCGCTGGTTGACACGAATCGGTCGCTGGACTAACGGCACCATTCTTTCCGGAACCCCATGCAAATGGGGATGCCGGTGCGTCGCCCGCAAGGCTCCACGGTTCCTTCCTGGACCAGAGCGGCCGGGGCAAAGTTGTTTCGGCCTGTTTAGGGCTCATTGAGATTAGGTAAGGGCACCATGTTCGCAGTTGTGCGCACGGGCGGCAAGCAGTATCGGGTTGCCGCCGGAGACAAGATCGCGGTTGAAAAGCTGGCTGGTGAAGCCGGTGAGACCATCACGCTGGGCGACGTTCTGCTCGCCGGCAACGACGGCGAAGTCGCCGACGCCTCGAAGATCACGGTTTCGGCCGAGATCATCGCGCAGGCCAAGAGCGAAAAGGTCGTGGTATTCAAGAAGCGCCGCCGCCACAACTATCGTCGCAAGAACGGCCACCGCCAGCAGATGACCCTGCTGCGCATCGTGTCGGTCGCCTGAGCCAAAGATCGGAAGGACTGAGCAATGGCACATAAGAAAGCAGGCGGTTCGTCGCGCAACGGTCGCGACTCTGCGGGCCGCCGTCTTGGCGTTAAGAAGTTCGGCGGTCAGGAAGTGATCGGCGGCAACATTATCATCCGTCAGCGCGGCACCCGCGTGTACCCGGGCGTGAACGTCGGTATGGGCAAGGACCACACCCTCTTCGCGCTTGCCGAAGGTCGCGTGCGTTTCCACGACGGCAAACTCGGCCGCAAGTACGTGTCGGTTGACGCCATGGCAGAAGCCGCCGAATAATCGGATGGTCGATAAAAGGGCCATCCTTACGGGATGGCCCCGCCGATCTTCAAAGGTCGGCTGAACGAGGGAGAGGGGCCAGCCCGTCTCCCTCTTTTCGTGTCTCCCTCACGCACGGCACAGCCGTTTCGCAGAGCGATCGATCCTTACATTTTCTTACGAAATTGCGCGGATATTTCAGGCTCTTCGGACGTTGTGCGTAATCGCAATGTCACGCGCAAATCCTAGGGAACGCGCGGGGCGGATGAGTGGAGATACTCTATGTTCGTTCGCAGCGAACGGCTGTTCCTGAGGCCCGGCTGGTCCGAGGATCAGGATGAACTGCTGGCCCTGATCGCCGACGAAGCCGTCGTGCGCAATCTGGCGCGCGCGCCCTGGCCATATACCCGTGAAGATGCCCGGCGTTTTCTCGATGCGCCGCAGGATAGGCTGCTGCCGCGCTTCCTGATCACCCAGCCCGGCGCCCACGGCACCCGCATCGTCGGCTGCGTCGGTCTTTCGATGCTCGATGGCGAGGTGGAACTCGGTTATTGGATCGCCCGCGAGCACTGGGGGCAGGGCTTCGCGAGCGAGGCGGCCCGTGCCGTTCTCTCGCTGGCGCGGGCGATCGGCCACAAGCGAATCATCGGCAGCCATTTTTTGGACAATCCCGCATCCGGCCGCGTGCTGGAGAAGGTCGGCTTCCGGCCTACCGGCCGTGTCACCGAGCGGTTCAGCGAAGGACGGGGAACGCACGGTCTCTCGCGCGAGTATGCGGTCGAATTCGATTCGCCCGGAGATTGCGACGATGACTGTCCGAATCCCGGTTTCGGAAGTGGTCAGACCGTCGCGACGCGGCATGCCGCCTGAATCGCGCTTTCTATTAAGTGTCTAAGGAAAAAGCGCTCTTCGGTGGATGACGGCATCCACCGAAGAGTCCGTCGCGGCAATTCCCCAAGCCGTAGCAAAATCCGTGCAAAGCAACTGTCTTTGTGCATAGTATGGGGCGCAAAATAATAAAAACGGAGAACGGCCCATGTTCGTCCGCACGGAGAGATTGTTTTTGAGACCCGGCTGGCCGGAAGATGTCGACGATCTCGTCGAGGCCATCTCCGACGATGCCGGTGAGCGCAAGCTCGGCGCGGGCGAATTGCCGCGTTCGATGGGGGCCATGCGCGATTATCTGGCAAGACCGCGTGACCCGCGCCTGCCGCACTTCTTCATGTATCTGCGTTCGCCCGGTGGACCCAAGCTGGTGGGCGGCATCGGTCTCGGGCAGATCGAGGACGAGGTGGAACTCGGCTACTGGATCGCGCCCTGCCATCGCGGACGGGGTTTTGCCCGCGAAGCGGTGCGGGCGGTGCTGGCGCAGGCCCGGTCGCTGGGGCATCGCCGCGTGGTCGTCAGCCATTTTGCGGACAATCCCGCCACGCGCGAAGTGCTGGAGGAAACCGGTTTCGCGGACAGCGGGGCCGAGTGCGAACGCTTCAGCCACGGCGAGCCGGTACGGGCCAGGATCTACGTCGCCAATCTGACGGAGCGGCCATTCCGTCATGTAGCGGCGGTTGCAGGAGCGCTCCCGGCCTGACAATCTGTCTTGTCAGGCGGGAGGTTCAAGCCACTTCGGCGCCAGCTTAGGGTCGATATCCTCGACGCGCAGATGGTCCACCGCCAGTCCGAGTTCGGGATAGGCGGCGCGGCGGCGCTTCTCGTCCGAGCGGGTGAGGGGCACCACGATCAGGCGGCGGTTGACCTTCTGCCGCCAGTTCATGCGCGCGGTATTTTCCTGCCCGACATAACAGCCCTTGGTGAAGCTGACGCCGTTCAGCTCCACGGCATTGCATTCCAGCCAGAGCGTCTCGCCCTCGCCCAGTTCGGCGCGGCCTTCGGGCACGCCCATGGCCAGGCGGTGGGCGCGCCAGGCGGCATCGGCGCTTTCGGCTTCGGACGGATCGGTGGGGTCGATCGGCGCGATCCAGCGTTCGCCGAGGCCATGGTGGCGCGGATCGGCGGCGGCGCCGTCACCCGTATGGGGGCGCCAGTGGACGGCCAGCGAATCGTCGCGGGCAATGTCGATGGCGCGGCGCAGGCGGTACATCGACAGGCGCCTGACCAGCGCGTCGGCCACTTCGGCCTCGCAGTCGATCAGCAGGCCCGGTCCGGCCTTGTTGGCGCCGGGCCAGACTATGAAGTCGAACAGCGCCTTGCCCTGCGGCGAGAGCAGCGCCGTCCAGGTCGGCAGCACTTGCGTGACATCGGCGGTGACGAGGCCTTGCAGAAACTGGGCGACGTCTTCGTTCGAATCGGGGCGGGGGGAAAGCCGGATAAGGGCGCGGTCGAACAGGCGGCTGGCGGTCATGCCCGATAAGTGGGGCAGAGCGTGCCCATGCGCAAGGCGCTGGAGTCGGTGGAAAGGCACAATTCGTGGCGAGCAGGCCGCCTCTGACGAGATCGGCGGCTTTTCCAAAGATTGGAACAGTTCCGTTTAAATTATCTCGATTCCCCGATGCTCTTTCGCAGGCTATCCCTCGCTCCAGATTTCACCACCTGCCAAGGATACCCGAGATGACCGGACGCACTGCCCACCCCAAAGTCGAAAAGCTGATCGTCGATCGCTGGTCGCCGCGCGCGTTCGACGGCAGCGAAATTCCGCAGGAAGACCTCGACGTGATCTTCGAAGCCGCCGGCTGGGCGCCTTCGGCCTACAACGTGCAGCCCTGGACTTTCCTTTACGCGAAGAAGGGCGACGCCAACTGGGACCTGCTGCTGTCGCAACTGATCGAGTTCAACCAGGGCTGGGCCAAGGACGCCTCGGCCATCGTCTACGTCGTGTCCGATAGCCAGATGCGTTCGGACAAGGGCAATTCGGGCAACCACAGCCACAGCTTCGACGCCGGTGCCGCCTGGGCGCTGGCCGCGCTTCAGGCGCAGGCGCTGGGCTACCACACCCACGGCATGACCGGCCTGAAGTTCGGCGAGGCGGAACAGGCACTGGGCATTCCCGCCGACCACCGTCTCGAAGCCGCCTTCGCCATCGGTCGGATCGGCGACAAGAGCCAGCTTCCCGAATTCCTCCAGGAGCGCGAAGTAGCCTCCAACCGCAAGCCGGTGGCCGAGATCGCCAAGGCAGGCAAGTTCGCTTGATCGAATAGGGCGCTTCGGACCCTCCTCCCTCCTGTCATCGGGGCGCCTTGAGAAGCCCGGTCCGCCTTTCCCTTGGGCGGACCGGGTTTTTTCGTTTCAAAACTTGCGCTTCACGCCGACCATCAGCCGGTTGCTGACCATGCCGTTGGGAAAGCGCTCAGCTTGAAGATGGAGGTCGGCACTGGTGTTTTCGTCCAGCTTCATTTCGAGGCGGGGCGGGCCTTGGGGGATCTCGTAACCTTCAGGCAGGGGGCGCAGGCGCTCTTTCTCCGGATCGGGCGCGCAGACCACGATCTCGCCCGCGCGGGCATCCGGGCAGCGTGGGCGCATTGCGCTGAATGAAGCGCCGGGAGGACTGCGCATCTGCCTGAGATCGAAAGCATCCACTGTCTGCTCGGAAGCGACGGGGGCAGCGGCGGTGGCATCGATAGCGGGCATGGGAACGGCTCCATCGGAAGCGGGCAGGCCATCATCCGAACGTGGCCGATTTGCGGCAGCGGCGGCGCAGTCCCATGACGAACCCGGTTACAATTTGGCTATCGCATGCCCAAGCACGACTCGGCTCGCCATCGCGCGGCGGGAGGTTCATAGGCCGCCCGTTCGCTCATGAATTTGCAGAAAGGTCGGGCCGGTGGCGGCGGGATGGTTTAAGAGCGGGTGGACCCTGAACAGGAATTTCGCCTGGGCACGCGGCGCGTTCGGCGGGATGCTGGGGATCGCGCTGGCGGGCGGCATTACCATGCTGCTCGAAATGAAGGGCGTCGAGATGGGCGGGCTGTCCACGCTCCCGTTCCTCGTGGCGCCGCTCGGCGCTTCGGCAGTGCTGGTGTTCTGCGTTCCCGCCAGCCCGCTGGCGCAGCCGTGGTCGGTGATCGGCGGGAACATGATCTCGGCGATCGTCGGCCTTTCCATGGGGCATCTGTTGGGCAACCCCTGGCTCGCCGCTTCGACCGGCGTGGGCCTGGCGATCGTGGCCATGTCGCTCACCCGCAGCCTTCACCCGCCGGGCGGGGCCTGCGCCTTGCTCTATGCGCTCGGCGCGACGGGGGAGCAGCACTGGGGCGTCGGCTATCTGGTGCCGCTCGGGCTGAACCTGATTTTCCTGTTCCAGGTCGGCTGGCTCTACAACAACCTGACCGGCCACCCCTGGCCGCACCGCGCGCCGAAAGTGCAGCACAAGGCGCCGGAGCCTTACACCCGCGAGGATATCGAGGCACTGCTGGGCGAGTGGGACGAAGTGCTCGACGTCGATATCGACGATCTCGACGCGTTCGTGCAGGCGCTGCTGAAGCGGGGCCGGAAAGCCTGATCTCAGGCCGTCGCGGTTTTGCGCTTGCGAGACAGCAGGTCCCAGCAGAACACCGCGATGGCGGTCCAGATGAACAGGAAGCAGACGATCTGGATCGACCTCAGCGGTTCGCCGAAGACGAAGAGACCCATCAGGAACACGCCCGTCGGCGTTACGAACTGGATGAAGCCGAGCACCGAGAAGTCCAGCTTGCGTGCCGCTCCAGCAAAGAGCAGCAGCGGAATGCCGGTGACGATGCCCGCGCAGGCCAGCAGCAGGCTGGTGGTGAGCGACTGGCCCATGGCGAGGCCTGCCGGGCTTGAGCCTTGCCAGAGCAGCATGCCCAAGGCGGGGACCAGCAGCACCAGCGTTTCCACCGTCAGGCCGGGCAGCGATTCGACCGGAGTCAGCTTGCGCACGAGCGCATAGCCCGCAAAGCTGAGCGCCAGCCCCATGCTGATCCACAGGGTATCGAGCGCCCCCCAGGACAGGATGGCCACCCCGATCGCGGCAAGGCTCACCGCCGTCCACTGCATCCGCGACAGCCGCTCGCGCAGGAATAGCGTTCCGGCCAGCACGTTGACCAGCGGATTGATATAGTAGCCGAGGCTGGCGGCGAGGACATGGCCTTCCATGACGGCGATCACGTAGACCAGCCAGTTGGTGCCGATCAGCAGGCCGCTCAGTGCCAGGGCGCCGAGGATGCGGGGATTGCCCAGTGCCGCGCGCAGTTGCGTCCCCTGCCGCAGCACCGCCACTATCACCAGGCAGAACGGCAGGGTGAACAACAGGCGCCAAGCCACGACTTCGAACGGCGAAACCGCATGAAGCGCCGCGAAATAGAGCGGGAACAGGCACCAGATGAAATAGGCGCCGAAAGCCTGGGCTAGGCCGCCCGAGCGGCGCGAGGGTGTGGACTGCATCGAAAATCCCGTGAGTGGGCTCCTGCGATAGGTGTGAAAATGCCGGTTCGGCAAGCGGTTCGTCGCAACACAGACCTCGCTTCATCGCTATTGCGAATTCTGACAGCCGCGTTGCGGATTGTTCAGCTTCGTTCGCCTAAAGATGAATGCGTACCGCGGATCGAGCCTCAAACGGCACCCTCCCGGCAATGACGAGGAGATTTGAGATGAACGCATTCTTCAAGGCTACCGCCCTCGCTGCCGCAACGGCCAGCCTGGCGACCGCTCTTCCCGCTTCGGCTGCCGTCAGCTTTGCGCCGACGCACAGCTTCGAGGCTCCCGGCGAACAGAGCTATGGCCACTGGCGCGAACGCTATTCGCGTGAAGACCGTCGCCGCGGTTACGGCAACCGCGACCACTATTATCGCGGCGATCGCGGCTATCGCGGCGACCGTCGTTACTACGACTGCCGTCGCTCGGGCGGCACCACCGGCCTGCTGGTAGGCGGTGCAGCAGGTGCCCTTGCCGGCCGCGCCATCGACACCCGCGGCGATCGCGCCACCGGCACCGTGCTCGGCGCCGCCGCAGGTGCCCTGCTGGGCCGCGAAGTGGAGCGTGGCGGCTCGCGCTGCCGCTAAGCCTAACGCCATAGAGACTGGCTTCCCCGCGAGGACGGCGACTTGCGGGGGAGACCTCCCGAACTCCAGGAGTACGGGTGGGAGAGGGCGTCTGCGACCTTAGGGCCGCAGGCGCCTTCGACCTGTTCGGCCGGTTCCCGCTTCGTAAGGTCTCGGGCCTCGGCCATCCCATTTTGGAACGCGGGCCGCTTTAACCCGGTGCCGTGCTTGAATTTTCGCCGCTTACCGGGAAGGTTCGATCCCTACTGCGATGCTGCGGCGATCTCTTGGTCCGGCACAGGAAGGACGGGATTATGAAGGCTACCGCCACGAGGGTTACCGCTGCCGGTCTGGGGCTTCTCGCACTGGCGGGCGCTCTGGCGCTGGCGGGCTGCAATTCGAAGCAGAAGCCCGAGGCGGCGGAAAGCGATCAGGCCGTGGGCGGTTCGCTCGGAGACCGGATCGTCGTCGATCCCGAGAAGGCGGGCGGGAGCACTTCTGCCGCAAGCGGGGCTGCGATAACGCTGGCACCTGCCGCCCGCACCCCCGAAGCTGTGGCCGCCGCGAAGAAATCCGCCGCCGATGTTGCCGGGGGCAAGCTCCTGCCCGCGCCCGCGCCGCAGCAGGGCGGCGCCTCGGCGCTGGCGCAGATTGCCGCCTCGGCCGCGCAGATCAGCGATGCCGCGCGCAAGGCGAAGACCGACTGCGCGGGCAAAGTGCAATATTCCGAGGGCTGGGCGAAGAAACTGCCCGCCGCCATTCCCGTCTATCCGCGCGGCGCGGTGCAGGAAGCGGCGGGCACCGATGCCGACGGCTGCGCGCTGCGGGTGGTCAACTACGCCACCCCGGTCTCGCCGGAGGATGTCGTGAGCTTCTACTATTCGATGGCCCAGCGCGGTGGCTACAGCGCCGAGCATCGGATCGACGGCGGCGACCATGTCATCGGCGGCCGCAAGGGCGGACAGGCCTATGTGGTCTATGCCCGCAAGCTGGACGGCGGCGTTACCGAGGTCGATCTGGTCGCCAGCGGCAAGTAGCCTTATCGCAGCCTGCCTATCTCAGGCCCACGCCGATCATCGCGCGGGGCTGTTCCATTTCGCCGGACGCGACCGGATAGGCGCAGTAATCCGCCGCATAGTAGCCGCTGGGATGGTGGTTTCCGGAAAGCCCGATTCCGCCCATCGGCGCGGCATGGCTCGGCCCGGTGGTCGCGCGGTTCCAGTTGACGATCCCGGCGCGGATATTGGCCCAGAAGCGGTTGTAGTCCTGCGGTGAGCCGCCGACCAGCGAGGCCGCGAGGCCGAAGCGGGTGTTGTTGGCCTCGGCGATGGCCTCGTCGAAATCATCGACGCGAATCACCTGGAGGATCGGGCCGAACAGTTCGACATCGGGGCGGTCCTTCATCGCCGTGGTGTCGATGATCGCCGGGCTGAGGAACGGCAGCGAATCGTCGCTGCGCACCAGATGCTTGATCGCCCTTCCGCCGTTGCTCAGCAGATAGAGGAAGCTTTCGGTCAGGCCGTCCGCCGCCATGGTATCGATTACCGGGCCCATGAACGGGGCCGGTTCGTCGAACGGGGCGCCGACGATCACGCGGTCGGCCAGCGCCTTCACTTCCGCGATCGCCGCATCGTAGAGGCTGCTCTTCACGATCAATCGGCGCGCGGCGGTGCAGCGCTGCCCCGCCGAGGAAAAGGCGGATTGCACGATCAGCGCGGCGGCGTCGGTCAGCTTGGGCGTGTCCCACAGGACGATCGGGTTGTTGCCACCCATCTCCAGCGCCACCAGCTTGTCGGGTCGGGCGGAGAGGCGGCGGTTGATCGAGATGCCGGTATTGGCCGAGCCGGTGAACAGCACCCCGTCGATGCCGTCGTGCGCCACGAAGTCCTGCCCTTCGAGCGGCCCGCCTGCGGCGAACTGCATGACGGCGGCGGAAATCCCGGCCCGGTGGAAGCAGCGCGCGAGCATCTCGCCGGTGGCGGGGGCTTTCTCGCTCGGCTTGAAGATCACCGCATTGCCCGCGAGCAGGGCGGGCACGATATGGGCGCTGGGCAAGTGCGCGGGGAAGTTGAATGGTCCGAGCACGACTAGCACGCCATGTGGCTTGTGGCGCACCGCCATCGTGCCCTGAAGCGCCGAATCGAGTTTCCGCTGGCTGGTCCGCTCAGCATAGGCGCGGATCGAGACTTCGACTTTGGCGACGACGCTTTCGACTTCGGCGCGGGCTTCCCACAAGGGTTTGCCGACTTCGCGGGCAATCGTGGCGGCGAGCTTTTCCGCATCCTTGCGCACTTCGTTGGCGAAGCGGCGCAGCAGTTCGATGCGGGTGGCGAGCGGCTGCGCGGCCCAGGTCGGCCAGGCGCGCCGGGCGCGGCTGACCACCTCGTCGACGTCGCAAGGCTTGCCGCGCCAGATCTCCGCGCCCGTTACCGGTTCGTGGGAGACGATGTCGTTCACGTTCCTCGCGTCGCTGGCGGCGGAGGGTTGCCGGGTGCTGTATGCGCTCGCTGTCGCGCCCATGAAGATTCTGGTCCGCTCTGGATAACTCGCTGTCGGATAGGCTCTTGCACGAGTATTCCTACCGGGATGCTAACGGCGGATGTAATCCTTTGGGGTCAGCTTCGCGGCGTATGTCTGGCGGGCGTGGGCGCGGGGCCGAGCTGGCGGCCCAGCTCGCGGATTTCCGCGACGCGGGCGTGGAGCGCGGACCAGTCGTCGTGCCGGTCGATTTCGCTCCAGATGCGTTCGACCTCATCGATCAGCGTGCTCGGCGGGAGCGGCTGCTGCCAGAACGGGTCCGAGGTATCGGCGGCCGGAGCGTAAGTGCGCAGCAGTTCGCCGAATCGGTCCTGCCCCCCGTTTCGTCCGCCTCGGTGATGGAAGAAGAACTGCTCTGGCGCTTCTCCGCTTGCGACCATGGCCTGCTCGGCGGCCTGGATCAGCGCCGAGTCCTGCTCAAGTCCTTGCGGCGTTACGCCGAGGCGCCAGGCGAAACGGCGGCTCATCGCCTGCTGATAGAGCGGCGCGAAGCGGTCGAGCGCGGCCACCAGCGGCTCGGTCGTCGTCAACATGCTGAGGGCGATGGCCAACTGGCCGCAGTTCCACAGCACCGCTTCCGGCTGGCGGCCGAAGGCATAGAGGCCGGAATGGTCGAAATAGGCGGCGGTGAAGCGCGGGTCCCAGCGCGGCAGCCAGCGCCAGGGGCCATAGTCGAAGCTCTCGCCCGAAATGTTCATGTTGTCGGTGTTGAGCACGCCGTGGACGAACCCGGCGACCATCCAGCTCGCGGCGAGATCGGCCATGCGCTCGACCACCTGATGGAGCAGGATCACGGCGGGTTCGTCGCGGCCCGGCGCGTCTTCTGGGGGCAGGTTGCCGGGAAAGGTTTCGAGGCAATAGGCCACGAGCGCTTCCGTGTGCTCCTTCTCTTCCAGCGCGAGCAGGCGCTGGAACGTGCCGATGCGGATATGGCCGTGGCTGAGCCGCACCATCGCCGCCGAGCGCGTCGGCGAAGGCTCGTCGCCGCGCCAGAGTTCCTCGCCGGTCTCGATCACCGAGAAGGTCTTGCTGGTATAGACGCCCAGTGCCTCCAGCATCTCGGTGGCGAGAATCTCGCGCACCGCGCCTTTCAGCGTCAGCCTGCCGTCGCCGTCGCGGCTGTAGGGGGTCTGGCCCGAGCCCTTGGTGCCGAAGTCGAGCACGCGGCCCTCGCCGTCCAGCAGCTGGGCATGGAGGAAGCCGCGTCCGTCGCCGATATTGGGGTTGTAGTTGCGGAACTGGTGGCCGTGATAGCGCAGTGCCAGCGGCCGGGGCAAGTTGCCCGGCAGTGGCTCGAAACGTCCGAAATGGGCGATCCAGCGTTCATCGTCGAGCCCGTCCAGACCGACCGCGGCGGCCCAGCGGTCGTTGCGGAAGCGTAGGATATGCTTCGGAAAATCGGCAGGGGCCACCGGACTGGCGATCCAGTCGGCGATAGGCTCGATACGGGGGGCAGGGCGGTAGACGCTTGCTTGCGGTTCGCTTCGCATCGGGCAATAGTGGCGATCCGATGCCCGTCGATCAAGCCGGGCCACAAGATGAGGTCGCGGCTTCGGCATGACGGTATTCGAGGATCGGTTCTGGTCGAGCCGGGATGGATTGAAGCTGCATTTTCGGGATTATCCCGGCGAGGACGAAAAGCGTCCGCCGATCGTCTGCCTCCATGGCCTGACCCGCAACGCCCGCGATTTCGACGTTCTGGCCGAGCGCCTCTCGCCGCGCTGGCGGGTGATCTGCCCCGACATGCGCGGGCGCGGCGACAGCGAATATGCCCGCGATTCGGCCAGCTACAACCCGGTCCAGTACGGCGAGGACCTGCTGGAACTGCTGGAACAGGAGAAGATCGACCGCTTCATCGCCATCGGCACCTCGCTGGGCGGACTGATGACGATGGGGCTGGCCACGATGATCCCCGACCGGATCGTGGCGGCGGTCATCAACGACGTCGGGCCGTTCCTCGAACCCGATGGAGTCGAGCGGATCAAGGACTACGTGGGGCAGGGGCGCAGCTATCCCACCTGGGTCCATGCCGCCCGCGCTTTGGAGGACAACCAGAGCGAGGCCCATCCCGGCAAGCCGCTGGACTTCTGGATCGGCCGGGCCAAGCGCCTGATGACCGTTTCGAACGCCGGACGGGTGGTTTTCGACTACGACATGAAGATCGCCGAGCCGTTCCTGGGCTACGACGTCGACGACCAGCCCGATCTCTGGCCAGCCTGGGAAGCGCTGGCGGGGCGGCCGGTGCTGGTGCTGCGCGGTGTGCTATCCGACCTGCTTTCCGCCGCGACGCTGGACAAGATGCTGCGCCGCCTGCCCGGCGCCGAGGCGGTGACGCTGGACGATGTCGGCCATGCCCCGACGCTGGACGAACCCGAATCCGTCGCCGCGATCGAGCGACTGCTGGCGCAAGTTCCCTGACGGCTGCCGCCTTGCGCATTCTCCACCTCCATTCCAGTTTCGCGGCGGGCGGCAAGGAACTGCGCGCGGTGCGGCTGATGAACCTGTTCGGTCCCCGGATCAGCCACGCAGTCGTCTCGGCCCAGCCCGGCGCGCATGGCGCGGCGGCCCTGCTCGATCCCGGGCTGCCGGTGGAATTTCCCGAAGACTTCCCGAGCCTCCAGGGGCGCCCGACGCCCGGCCGGCTCTGGCGGATCGCCCAGGCCATGGCCGATTTCGACCTCGTGCTGACCTATAATTGGGGGGCGATGGACGCGGTCATGGCGCATGGCCTGTTCGGCGGGCTGCTCGGCCTGCCGCCGTTGGTCCATCACGAGGACGGCTTCAACGAGGACGAGGCCATGGGCCTCAGGCCCGCGCGCAACCGCTTTCGCCGTCTGGCGCTGCGGCGGGCCTCGGCGCTCGTCGTTCCCTCGCAGCAGCTGGAGCAGATCGCCCTCACCGCATGGCGACAGCCGCGCGAACGGGTCCGGCTCATCACCAACGGCATCGATTGCAGCGCCTATCTCGACCGCCCCCGGCCGGACATGCTGCCGGGGCTGGTCAAGCAGCCGGGGGAGCGCTGGGTCGGCACTCTGGCGGGCCTCAGGCCGGTGAAGAACCTGCCCCGGCTGGTGCGCGCCTTCGCGGGCCTGCCCGAGGTGTGGCGCCTGGTCATCCTCGGCGAAGGTCCGGAGCGGGCGGCAATCGCGGCAGCGGCGGCGGCGCACGGCGTGGCGGACCGCGTGCATCTCCCCGGTTTCGTGGCCGATCCTTCGCACGCGGTCGGTCTGTTCGACGTTTTCGCGCTCTCGTCCGACAGCGAGCAGTTTCCGATCTCGGTGGTCGAGGCGATGGCGGCGGCCCTGCCGGTGGCCGCGCCTGCCGTGGGCGACGTGGCGCAGATGGTATCGGTGGAAAACCGCGAACTTATCACCCCACCCGGAGACGAGGCGGCACTGGCCGCGACGCTGGCCCGGCTGGCAGGCGACGACGGGCTTCGCGCGCGCCTCGGCGCGGCCAATCGGGCCTTTGCACGCAGCCATTACGACGAGGCGGCGATGCTGGCCGCCTATAGCCGCACTTACGGCGAGGCATTGGGACAAGAACGCCTGATTTGACACGCCGACATCATTCAGCAAGGCTTCACTACAGGGGGTGCAGCGATCATCCCCGTTGAAAAGCCGTGGTCATTCGCTAAACACCCCGGCAACCATTTCCGATTTTCCGCAGAAAGCGCCCGAAACTTGGCTCTGCCTCCTTCCAACAGCACTCCGACCAATCCCAAGTCTGCCGAGCGACTCGCCGCGCAGCAGGATGTTTTCCTGCGCGAGGTGGACGACGCCCTGCGGCAGGACCAGATGGAAGGCTTCTTCACCCGCTACGGCAAGCCCGTGATCGCGGCTGTGGTTCTGGCGCTCGCGGCCTTCGGCGGCTGGCTCTACTGGAGCCATCGCCAGAACGAGCAGCGCAATGCCGATGCCGAGGCTTACGTCCAGGCGATCGACAGCATGAAGGCAGGCAATCTCGATGCCGCCAAGAGCAAGCTTGAAACGCTTGCCAAGGGTACGGGCGGCAGCCCGATCTCGGCCAAGCTGATGCTAGCGGGCATTGCCGCCGAGCAGAAGCGCGTGCCCGATGCCGTCAAGCTCTACGACGAAGTGGCGAACGACGCCAAGGCGCCGCAGCCGCTGCGCGATCTCGCCGCCGTGCGCGGTGTGGCCGTCAACTTCGACGCCATGAAGCCGGAAGACGTGGTTTCCCGTCTGAAGCCCTATGCCGCTCCGGGCAATCCCTGGTTCGGCGTGGCCGGTGAACTGGTGGGCATGGCCTATATCAAGATGAACAAGCAGGACCAGGCCGGTCCGCTGTTCGCCGCCATCGCCAAGGACGAGCAGGTCGAGCCGGGTCTGCGCAGCCGCGCCCGCCAGCTTGCCGCCGTGCTGGGCGTCGATGCGATCGACGACGTGGTGGACGAACGCGGCGAACCGCTCGGTAAGGCCAAGGCCAGTGCGCAGCCCGCGCCTGCTGCCGGAGAATGAACGTGGTTGAGAAGAAACATATTTTCGGCCGTGCAGGCGTCGTTTCGCTGATCGCGCTGGCACTTGTCGCCGGTCTTTCCGGCTGCAAGTCGAACAGCAAGGGCCCCAAGACCCCGACCGTGGGCGAGCGCGTGCCGATCCTTTCGCGGATCGAGAGCGGCGCCAAGGTCGATCCGACGCAGGAAGCCGTCTCGGTGATCCTGCCGCCGCAGCATGAAAACAGCGAGTGGGCGCAGGCGGGCGGAAATGCCGCGAAGTCCTACGGCCACCTCGCGCTGGCCGATCACCCGAGCCGCGTCTGGACCGCGCAGATCGCCGGTTCCACCAACCGCGCCCGCCTTGCCGCCGCGCCCGTGGTGGCGGACGGCAAGCTCTTCGTGATGGACACCGACGGCGTCGTCCACGCTCTTGACGCGAAGACCGGCAGCCAGCTCTGGACCAAGAACTTCTCGGTTTCCGGCAAGACAGAGAATTCCATCTTCGGCGGCGGCGTCAGCTACGACGGCGGCAACCTCTACGTCACCACCGGGCTTGGCGAAGTCGCCGCGCTCAAGGCGGCGGACGGCAGCCAGATCTGGACCAAGAAGCCCGGCGGCCCGCTGCGCGGTTCGCCGACGATCGGCTTCAATTCCGTCTACGTGATGACGCAGGACAACCAGATCTTCGCGCTCAATGCCGCGGACGGCAATGTGCTGTGGAACGAATCGGCCTCGCTCTCGCAGGCAGGCGTGTTCGGCGTCGCTGCTCCGGCGGCCGGGCAGGGCACGGTCATCGCCGGTTACTCCTCGGGCGAACTCGTGGCCTATCGCTACGAGAACGGCCGTCAGGTCTGGTCGGACGCGCTGTCGCGCACCTCGATCTCGACCGAAGTGGGCAGCCTCACCGACGTCGATGCCGATCCGATCATCGACCAGGGCCGCGTCTATGCGCTGGGCCAGGGCGGCCGCATGGCGGCTTACGAACTGATCACCGGCCAGCGGATCTGGGAACTCAACCTCGCCGGCATCTCGACGCCGATGGTGGTGGGCGACTGGGTCTTCACGCTCGACGACCACGCCGAAATCCTCGCCATCGCCCGCAATACCGGCAAGGTCCGCTGGCTGACGCAGCTGGCGCGCTACCAGAACGCGAAGAAGCGCAAGGGTCCGATCTTCTGGGTCGGCCCGGTGCTGGCGGGCGGCAAGCTCTGGGTCGGCAATTCGCGCGGCGAACTCGGCACCGTCGATCCGGCGACCGGCACGCTGACGCCGTTTGTCGAACTGAAGGACCCGATCTCGCTCGCCCCGGTCGTGGCGAACCAGACGCTCTACGTGCTGGACGATTCGGGCCGAATCTCGGCGTTTCGCTGAGCCTTGACCGCCGGGATACGCCAGTATTTCGGACCTCTTAACCAAATTCGGGTAATCGGGGCGCCATGAACAGCGCCCCGATTCCCGCGAAAACCCGGCCCGCCAGCGATGTCTCGGCAGGCGTTGGCCTTGCCGGACTGGCAGCACTGCTGGGCTGGTTGCTGGTCTGCCGCAACTGGGCCTCGATTGCCGAGGTCTTCGCGCTTCCCGGCCCCCATGCGCCGATGAGCGGGCCTTATGCCGCGGTCGCCACGCTCTTTGTTACCGGCACGGCCATGGCGCTGTGGTCCGTCTTCGTGGACAAAGTCCATCTGCGGCCCTCCACCGGCATCGACTGGAGCCTGCGCCGCGCGTTTTCCGAAACGCTCGACCTTTCCATCACCAAGCTCGCGGGCCTCTGGGCGACCTGGGCACTGATCGGTGCGTTCTACTGCATCGGCCGCTGGTATTGGGACGGGCAGTACCTCTTCGCGATGGAAGTGATCGGCGCGGCGGCGCTGCCGGTCTTCCTGCTGTCGATCCCCTATGTGTTCTGGCTGGACCGCAAGCTGATCGAGCCGCGCGACCAGGCCTGGCACTTCGGCGCCCTGCTGATCGGCCGCGACGCCTGGGATCTGGAGGCGGTGAAGAAGCACGGCCGTGCGTGGACGATCAAGGCCTTCTTCGGCGCCTTCATGATCTCGATCCTGCCCGGCGGCTTCGCGCAAGTGGTCGAGGCGAATTTCGGCGCCATGATCCACGATCCGGTGCCGCTGGCCTCGACGGTGATCGCGCTGCTGTTCCTGATCGACGTGCAGATCGGCACTGTCGGCTATATCTTCACCTTCCGCCCGCTCGACGCCCATATCCGTAGCGGCAATCCGCTGCTGGCGGGCTGGGTGGCGGCGCTCCTATGTTATCCGCCTTTCGTCTGGGGCACGATGGGCCGCGCCGACGTGCTGGGCTACGAGGTCAATACGCCGGGCTGGGTCTACTGGCTGCAAGGCCATACGGCGCTGTTGTGGTTCTGGGCGGCGCTGATGGTGTTCCTCACCGCCGTCTATGCCTGGGCGACGTTCGCCTTCGGCCTGCGCTTCTCCAACCTCACCTATCGCGGGGTACTGACGAACGGCCCCTATCGCTTCACCCGGCACCCGGCCTATCTGTCCAAGAACCTATTCTGGTGGACCTCGACCTTGCCTTTCCTCGTCACCAGCCATGCGCTGACAGACATGGTGCGCAACACCGTGCTGCTGGGGGTGGTCAGCGCGATCTACTACTGGCGCGCGCGCACCGAGGAAGCGCATCTGCTCGCCGAGGATGCCAAGTACCGCGAGTATCATGCGTGGATGGCGGAGAACGCCTTCATCACCCGTTCGCTGGGGGGACTGGCAGCGCGGCTACGTCCCAGCAATGGCGCTTCACGAGCCGTGGAGCAGGAAGCTTAAACGACCGGCAGTTCCAGACGCGCCGTCAGGCCCTCGACGGTGCCATCCGCCGAAGCCCGGTTGGACAGCACCAGCGCCCCGCCGTGCTGGTCGGCGATGGCGCGGGCCAGCGCGAGGCCCAGTCCGGCACCGCCCGTGGCGCTATTGCGCGAGGGGTCGCCGCGGGTGAAGGGGTTCATCATCGCGACGATCGAAGCCTCGGGAATGCCGGGGCCGTCGTCCTCGATCCGGATCACCGCCCGCCCATCCTCGCGCGAGAGCGAGACGCGGGCGCGCTCGCCGTAGCGAAGGGCATTGCCGATGAGGTTGCGCAAGGCCCGGCGAATCCAGGTCGGGCGCAGTTCGAGGGCGATGCGTTCGGTCTCGCCGACTTCGACCGGCTCGCCCATGTCCTCGTATTCCTCGATCACCGAGAACATCAGCGCGGAAAGCTCGGTGCGTTCGAGCGGGTCGCTCGGACGGCCGACGCGGGCGAGCGAGAGGATGTCGTCGAGGGTGTGGACGATATCCTCGATGGTCATGGCCATGCGGGCGCGTTCGCCGTCGTCCGGGACCGATTCGATGCGGACCCGCAAGGCCGCGAGCGGGGTCTTGAGGTCATGGCCGATGGCGCCGAGCATGACGTTCTTTTCGTCGAGCAGGGCGGCAATGCGCGCTTCCATGGCGTTGTGGGCCAGGATCAGGTGCTGCATGTCCTCGGGGCCGGAGGGTGCCAGCTGGCCTTCGATATCCTGCCGGGCGGCGAAGCGTTCGAGGCGGCGGGTCAGCGCGGCGAGCGGCCGGGTGATGCGGCGCAGGATCAGCGCGACGGCGGCCATGACGACGACGTAGATCAGCAGCGTCTGCACGACGATCGGGGTGAGCAGCACGTTTTCCGGGCGCGGGGCGCGGACGCGCGAGATGATCCAGCTGCCGTTCTCGTCGGTGCGAACGCCGACGACGAGCAGGTTGGAGCGCATCAGCCGCTCGGTATCCTCGTGCGAGAGGCCGTAGTCGGCGGCGCGGTCCAGCGCATTGCGGCGGGCGACGCGGTCGCGCGCGACATCGCGGTGGACCACGACGATATCGCGCACCGGGAACTCCTGGTCGGTGAGAATCTTGGTAAGACCCGCTTCGGCCTCCTCGTCGCGGGTCTCGCCGGGGGCGGCGGGCGAGCGGGTGCTGTATTCGAGGTGATAGCCCTTGGGCGGAGGCCCGGAGAGCGGCACACGGGGGCCGTCGCGCTGGCCATCGCGGTGACGGCCCAAGGCGCGGGGGCCGCGCGTCTCCATGATGAGCCGGAAGGCCGAGGCATTGAGCATGCTCGCCTCGTAGCCCTCGCGCTGGGCGCGGTAGACGAAGAACGCGCCGAGGCCCTGCACCAGCATGAGCGCCACCGCCACCGCGAGCAGCATCTGGCCCATCAGGCTATGGGGGCGCGGCATCTTCAGGCTGGACATCAGGGCGTTCCGATCAGTCCGCTTCCAGCGGCACGCGCCGGACATCGGTGGCCAGCATGTAGCCGCCGCCCCATACCGTCTGGATCAGTTGCGGATTGCGCGAATCGACTTCGATCTTGCGGCGCAGGCGGCTGACCTGGTTGTCCACCGCGCGGTCGAACAGATGCGCCTCGCGGCCCTGCACCATGTCGAGCAGGCGGTCGCGGTTGAGCACCTGGCGCGGGTGTTCGAGGAAGGCCATGAGCAGGCGGAACTCGACCGAGGAAATCGCGACGGCGGCGCCTTCGGCATCGGTGAGGCGGCGCTTGAGCGGATCGAGCAGCCAGCCCTCGAAGGCGAAGGCCTCGTTCTCCGGCGCCTGGGTGGGCACGCGATTGGCGCGGCGCAGCACCGAGCGGATGCGGGCGACCAGTTCGCGTGGCTCGAAAGGCTTCACCACATAGTCGTCGGCGCCGATTTCCAGCCCGACGATGCGGTCGGTCGCCTCGCCGCGCGCGGTCAGGAAGATCACCGGAATGTCCTGCGCCTCCACCAGATGGCGGCAGAGCGAGAGGCCGTCCTCGCCGGGCATCATGATGTCGAGCAGGACGAGGTCGGGCTTCTCATCGCGCAGCAGGGTGCGTGCCTCGGCGGCGCTGGTGGCGGGCCTTACGGCAAACCCCTGGCGCGACAGATAGTCGGCCAGGGGCTCGCGGAGTGCAGCTTCGTCGTCGACCAGCAGGATGCGGGCGGGCGAGATGTCGTTCATTCCAGTCCTTTTCCGACCGCTTTCTAGGGCGTGCCGTCAGTTCTTTGCAGGCGGCGGCGCGTCAGGTCCACCCCGTTCGCCCTTCCGGGCCTTCCATTCGGCGCGCATCTTGTCATGCGCGGCGCGGCGTTCCTCGGGCGTGACCTTGCCGTCCTTGTTGGCGTCCATCGCATCGAAGCGCTGGAGCGCGGCGGCGACGAATTCGGCCTTGGTGACGCTGCGGTCGCCGTCGGCATCGGCATTTCCGAAGCCCATCATCGGGCCTTTCATGCCGTGGCGGGGGCCGTGGCGTTCAGGCCCGTGGCGCTCAGGGTGGTCGCGGCCCGGCTGGTCCCCTCCGGGGCCACCGGGAGGCGGGGGCATGTCACCCGGACGATCACCATCCGGCCTGTCCCCATCCGGCCTGTCCCCATCCGGTCTGTCCCCATCCGGTCTGTCCCCATCCGGTCTGGGGCCGCGATCGGCGAGGAATTCGGCCTTGGAGATCGAACCGTCCTTGTTGGTGTCGAGCCGGTCGAACAGGGCTTCGCGCATCTGCTGGCGGCGGGCTTCGCGGTCGGCGCGGTCGAGCTTGCCGTCCCGGTTGACATCGAGGCGGGCGAACATCGCTTCGGCGCGGGCCTGGGCCTCGGCGCGGGTCTCGGCCCGGGGCCCGGTACGCTCGCGCTCGGGCGCGGCCGCCGGGCTTTGCGCGCAGGCCGCGCCGCCGATCGCCAGAGCGACGGCGGAAATGCCGATGGTGATCTTGCTGAAGCGGTTCATCCTCATGGCTCTCTTTTTTGGCGAAATCGGCGAAAGCCGTGGGGCGGGGAAGGGAGGGGGAAGAAACGCCCCGCGGCTTTCTAATGCCCGGTCTAATCGCCGCTTGTCGCGCAGTTGTGCCGCCTTGCGGGTTTATTGTCGCCAATTGTCACAGTCCCGGTGCTTCATTCAGCACGGGGCAAGTCTGTCTTAAATCATCGCGGGCGATGCTGGGTTCCCTCGCCTGCCGTAATGAACAGGGCGGTGGCGGGACCGTCGACATCGGCGGTATGCCAGGCGCCGGGCGGGTTGATCGCATATTCGCCGGGACCGATGGTGACGGTGCGGGCGCTGCCGTCCGCGAGTTCCTGATGCAGCGTCATGGCGCCGGCGAGGCAGACGACAAGTTCGTCGCCCGCCGGGTGCATCTCCCAGCTGTCCCAGCTTTCCGCGAAATCGTACATCGAGACGAGGCGGCCTTCGGCGCCGTCTTCGGCGGTCCGCGCGGAATAGGCGGCATACCATTCCATGCCCGTGAAGGCAGGCTGCGCCTCGGCCACCGCGCCGAGGCCGAGATGGACCGGATGGGTCCTGAGATCGTGGACTGCCTGCGTCATCGCGCGAATCCTCCCGGCGGACCTGCCGCCGGGAGATGCTACGCCTGCGTTTGCAGGCTCACAATATCAGAGCGGGCGGCACTGCTCTTCGAGCCAGACCTTCACGTCGCCGTCGAGCTGCGGGCCGATCACCTCAAGCACCTTGGCGTGATAGGCATTCCACCATGTCACTTCGTCCCGCGTGAGCAGGCCGGTATCGACGAGGCGGCGCTCGATCGGCGCGAGGGTGAGGGTCTCGAAGCCGAAGTATTCGCCGTCCGCCCCCGCGAATGCGCGCGGTTCGACCAGCACCAGGTTCTCGATGCGGATGCCGTATTCGCCCGCCTTGTAATAGCCCGGCTCGTCGCTGAGGATCATGCCCGCGAGCAGTTCCTGCGAAGTGCCCGACTGGCCGCCTGCGGGCTTGCCGATGCGCTGCGGCCCCTCGTGGACCGAGAGGAAGCTGCCGACGCCGTGGCCGGTGCCGTGCGCATAGTCGAGGCCGACCTGCCACAGGAACTGGCGCGCCAGCACGTCGAGCTGGCCGCCGTTGGTGCCCTTGGGGAACACCGCGCGGTCGATGGCCATCGTGCCCTTGAGCACGCGGGTGAAGCGGTCCTTCACTTCGGCGAAGGGCTTGCCGTTCCCGATCCAGACGGTGCGGGTGATGTCGGTGGTGCCGTAAGGGTACTGGCCGCCGGAATCGAAGAGGTAGACGCTCTCCGGTGCCAAGGTCAGGCTCGAATCCTCGCTGACGCTGTAGTGCGGGCTGGCCCCGTTCGGACCCGCGCCCGAGATCGTGTCGAACGAAAGGTCGCGCAAGTCGCCGCAAAGCTGGCGGAATTCCAGCAGCTTCGCCGCCGCGCTCAGCTCGGTCACTTCGCCCTTGGGGCCTTCGAGCGAGAGCCAGTGGAGGAAGCGCGTCACTGCCACGCCGTCGATCGCCTGGGCCTTGCGCTGGCCCTGCTGCTCGACCGGGTTCTTCACCGCCTTGGGCAGGATCGTGGGATCGCGCGCCTCGACGATCGTCGCGCCCGCTGTGCGCAGGGCTTCGAACACCGCGGCCACGGCATTGTCGGGATCGACCGCGACGCGCTTGCCCGCCAGCTTGCCGAGGCCCGCGACGAAAGCATCGCGCGGCTGGATGCGCACGGCATTGCCGAGGTGCTGGCGCAGCTGCGGCGTCACCTTGTCGTCGGCGATGTAGAAGTCGGCGGTGCCGTCGGCGTGGGCGACGACGTAGGACAGCGTCACGGGCGTGCGCTTCACGTCGGTGCCGCGCACGTTGAGCAGCCAGGCGATCGAATCGAGCGCAGAGACCACCGTGGCGTCCAGCCCGCGCGCGGTCAGCCATTCGGAAACGGCGGCGCGCTTGGCCTTGCCGGTCTCGCCCGCGAGAGCATCGTCATGGACGAGCGCCGGGTCGGCCGAGGGGGCGGGCTGGTCGGCCCAGACCGCGTCGATCGGATTGCCGTCCACCGCGACGAGCGTGCCGCCGGTGCGGGCGAGCGCGGCGCTTGCAGCCTCCGCCCACTTCGAACCGTGGAGCCAGGCGTCGTAGCCGATCCTGGCTCCCTTGGGGGCGTTCTCGCCCAGCCAGAGGGCAGGGCTGGTCTGCGGCACGCTTTCGTAGGCATAGAACTGGCCGTCGACCTGCTCGCGCACTTGCAGGGTATAGCGTCCGTCCACGAACATCGCGGCGGCGGGCGAGAGCGTGGGGTCGGTCAGCACCACGGCGGTTCCGGCCGAGCCGCCGAAGCCGGTCAGCCAGGCCAGGCGCTGCGCATAGGCGCCGACATATTCGCTCATGTGCTCGTCCGAGATCGGAATCACGAAGCCGTCGAGGCCGCGCGATTTCAGTTCCTGGCGCAGGGCATCGAGGCGCGCTTCATGGGTATTCATCAACATGGGAAGGGTATCCGGCTTGCGGGGGTCATGTGCGCAACATAGATGGTGCTCATGGCAGATTCCACCCAGACCCTTTCCGGTCCTCCACAGGCAGCGAAGAAGTCGCACGCCTTCACCCACCACGGCATCACCGTCGAAGACGACTACGCCTGGCTGCGCGACGCCGGTTATCCCGAAGTCACCGACAAGGCCGTGCTGGACCATCTCGAAGCGGAAAATCGCTGGTTCGAGGCGCGCATGGCGGGGCAGAAGGCCCGGACCGACGCGCTGTTTACCGAAATGCGTGCGCGCATCAAGGAAGCCGACAAGTCGGTGCCGCAGAAGGACGGCGACTGGCTCTACTGGATCGAGTTCGAAGACGGCGCCGAGTACAAGAAGTGGTGGCGCAGGCCCGTCGCGGGCGGTACTGACGAGCTGATCCTCGACGAAGTGGCGCTGGCCGAGGGCAAGGAATACTTCAACCTCGGCGCCATCGCCACCAGCAACGACGGCAAGCTGCTCGCCTATTCGGTGGACGACAACGGCTCCGAACGCTTCACCGTCCGCATCAAGGTGTTGGCCACCGGCGAACTGCTGCCGGACGAGATTCCCGGCACGCTGTCCGGTCTCGTCTGGGTCGCGGGCGACAAGGGTATCGTCTACTCGCTCGCCAACGAGCAGTGGCGCACCGACAATGCCCGTCTGCACTGGCTGGGGCAGCCGCTCGAAAACGATGTCGAACTCTATCACGAGGACGACGAGGGCTTCCGCGTCGGTTCCTCGCTCTCGTCGAACGAGAAGTGGCTGCTGATCGGCACCAGCGATCACGAGACCAGCGAATGCCGCATGGTCCTCGCCAGCGACCCGCTGGGTGAGCAGATCCTCGTGAAGGCGCGCCAGAAGGGCGTGGAATACGACGTCGATGAGCGCGACGGCGTGCTCTACATCCACACGAACGACACCCACGAGAACTTCCGCTTCGCCACCGCGCCGCTGGACGATCCCGGCGAATGGACGACGCTGATCGAGGGCACCGACGCGTTCTACCTGACCGGCGCTGACCTGTTCCGCGACTTCTATGTGACCGAAGGCCGCAAGCTGGTGGGCCAGGGCGCCGGACTCGACCAGATCGAGGTCCGCTACTACGATGATCCCGCCCGCGTGGAGCCGATCACGTTCCCTGAAGCCAGCTATTCGGCGGGCCTTTCGAACAACCCCGAATGGCACATGGACGTGCTGCGCCTGACTTACGAATCGATGGTCAGCCCTTCGTCGGTCATCGACTACGACGTGGTGGCGCGCACGATGGACGTCCTCAAGGTCCAGGAAATCCCCTCGGGCTACGATGCCTCGCTCTATGCCACCGAGCGGCTGGAAATCGCGGCGCGCGACGGCACGATGATCCCGGTCTCGATCGTCTATCGCCGCGACCGTGAGGGAGCAGGGCCGCTCCATCTCTACGCTTACGGCGCTTACGGCATCTCGATCGATCCCGGTTTTTCGACCACGCGGCTCAGCCTCGTCGATCGCGGCTTCGCTTATGCCATCGCGCATATCCGCGGCGGCGACGATCTTGGTCGCGCCTGGTACAAGGCGGGCAAGCTGGAGCAGCGGACCAATACCTTCAACGACTTCGTCGACGTGGCAAAGGGCCTGATCGCACGCGGCTTCACCGAGGCGGGCCGGATTTCGATCTCGGGCGGCTCGGCGGGCGGCGAGCTGATGGGCGCGGTGGTCAATTCCGATCCGGACCTGTTCGGCGCGGTCGTGGCGCATGTGCCCTTCGTGGACGTGCTCAGCACCATGCTCGACGACACTCTGCCGCTGACGCCGGGCGAATGGCCGGAATGGGGCAATCCCATCGAGGACAAGGCCGCCTTCGAGCTGATCCGGAGCTACTCGCCCTACGATCAGGTCAAGGCCCAGGCCTATCCGCCGCTCATGGTGACGGCCGGTCTCAACGACCCTCGCGTGACGTATTGGGAACCCGCCAAGTGGGTCGCCAGGTTGCGTGAGCTGAAAACCGACGACAACGAACTGATCCTCAAGACCAACATGGGCGCAGGCCATGGCGGCAAGTCGGGCCGGTTCGAGAGCCTGAAGGAAACGGCGGAGGAATTCGCCTTCATCCTCTGGCAGCTCGGCGTCACCGAGTGAAACCGCCCTTTACCCTGACCTTCACGGCACAGGCCCATGACATCGACGTCATGGGCCACGTCAACAATGCGGTCTGGGTGCAGTGGATGGAGGCCATGGCCACCGCGCATTGGGAGGCGGTGGCGCTCCCCGAGCATCAGGCGGACTACGCCTGGGTCGTGACCCGGCACGAGATCGACTATCGCGGCAATATCCGCGAGGGCGAAAGCGTGACCGGGGAGACCTTCATTCCCGAAGGCCCGACCGGCGCGCGGTTCGTGCGCCGGGTCGATTTCCGCAATGCGGCGGGCAAGATTCTCGTATCGGCCCGCACGACCTGGGCGATGATCGAGATCGCCTCCCAGCGCCTGATGCGGGTGCCACCGGAGGTGGCGGCGCCGTTCTGGGACGGCGCCGAATAACCACCCGCTGCCCTAAAGCACGTCGTCACCCTGAACTCGTTTCAGGGTGACGACGGTATTTCAAGAGTGGCGGTGCATCATCGTCCCGGCCGGAGCCGGGACGATGATGGCGCAAACTCAGCCCAGAACTTCGCTGACCGGCACGTAATCGTAGCCGAGCTCGGTGGCGACGGCCTCGTAAGTCACCTTGCCGGCATGGACGTTGAGACCGTTCGCAAGGTGCGGATCGGCCTTGAGCGCCGCCTTCCAACCGAGGTTGGCGATCGCCAGCGCATGCGGCAGGGTCACGTTGTTCAGCGCATAAGTGCTGGTGCGGGCCACGGCGCCCGGCATGTTCGCCACGCAGTAGTGGACGATGCCGTCGACCACGAAAGTCGGCTCGGCATGGGTGGTGGCATGGCTGGTTTCGAAGCAGCCGCCCTGGTCGATGGCGACGTCCACCAGTACCGCGCCGGGCTTCATGGTGCCCAGCATCTCGCGCGTCACCAGCTTGGGCGCGGCGGCGCCGGGGATCAGCACGGCGCCGATCACGAGGTCGGCCTCGGCCACGCTTTCGGCGAGGTTGGCGGTGCTGGAGAAGCGGGTCTTGGCGCGGGCCTCGAAGTAGATGCCGAGGCGTTCGAGCACGTCGGGGCTACGATCGAGAATGGTCACGTCGGCACCGAGGCCCACGGCCATCTGCGCGGCGTTGAAGCCGACCACGCCGCCGCCGATCACCGTGACTTTGCCCGGCATCACGCCGGGAACGCCGCCCAGCAGCACGCCGCGGCCGCCGTGGGCCTTCTCCAGCGCGGTGGCACCGGCCTGGATCGACATGCGGCCTGCGACCTGGCTCATCGGCTTGAGCAGCGGCAGCTGGCCACCGGGGCCGGTCACGGTCTCGTAGGCGATGGCGGTGACGCCGGACTTCACGAGATCGGCGGTCTGCTCGGGATCGGGCGCGAGGTGGAGGTAGGTGTAGAGAATCTGGCCTTCGCGCAGCATCGCGCGTTCGCCCGCCTGTGGTTCCTTGACCTTCACGACCATCTCGCAGCCGTCGAAGACCTCCTTCGCGGTGGCGACGATCCTGGCGCCCTGTCGGGTGTAGTCGGCGTCGCTGGCGCCGATGCCGAGGCCCGCGCCGCTTTCCACCCAGACTTCGTGCCCATGGGCCACCAGTTCGCGGGCGCTCTCCGGCGTCAGGCCGACGCGATATTCGTGATTCTTGATTTCCCGGACCGTACCAACACGCATATTCTCGACTCCGCAAAAACTTTTCTGCCGTCCAGATACACCCGCGCTCCTGCAAAGTTTCACCGAATTGGGGCTTGTCAGAAAGCGGAACAGGAATATTTCCCACTCTTGAAACAAACGGCAAGAGAATTTTCCATGGACCGGGCAGACCGCGCACTTCTTGAAGCGTTGCAGGCAGACTCGTCGCGCTCGATCGCCGATCTGGCCGCGCTGGTGAACCTGTCGCCCTCGGCCTGCCACCGCCGCATCCGGGCGCTGGAGGAGCAGGGCCTGATTTTGGGCTATGCCGCGCGGGTCGACGCGAAGCGGCTGGGGCTGTCGGTAGAGGTCTTCGTGGAGATCACGCTGACCAGCCAGAGCCGCGAGGCCATGGAACGCTTCGAGCGCGCGGTCGGGGATTTCGA
Organism: Novosphingobium sp.; assembly: GCA_017745295.1. Lineage (GTDB taxonomy): Bacteria > Pseudomonadota > Alphaproteobacteria > Sphingomonadales > Sphingomonadaceae > Novosphingobium. Next base: position 15,532 of record JAGHZR010000016.1, on the reverse strand, counting down.
CGATATTCTCGAATGCCACCTGATGTCGGGCGCGGCCGACTATCAGCTGCGCGTCGCCGCCGCCGACCTCGACCACTACGACCGCATTCACCGCGACTGCCTCGCCCGCCTGCCCGGCGTCTCCTCGATGCGGACGAGTTTCTCGCTGCGCCGGATCAAGCGGTTCGAGGGTTATTCGGTGCCCTGACCGGGCCGCGCCCGGCAGGCCTCAATGGGCGTCGCGCAGGTCCTGCGTGAGGATGCGGTCGCGGGCGGCGCGAAGATCGCCGGTCTCGTACTGGATCGACAGGCGTTCCTTGTCGCTGGAACGGTACATGTCCTCAGCATTGTCGATCTGCTCGACCGAGAGGCCGAGCACTTCCAATGCCTCGCGCGCCATGACGACGGCCGATTCCATCACTTCGCGGACCATGAAGGTGACGGGTGCGTCCTTCAGGCGGATCATCGCGCGCCGGTCGTAGACGCGGGCGATGATCCGGGCATCGGGGAATGCCTCGTGGACGTTCTGGAGGAAGCTTTCGGAAAGCTGGTCGCCGTCGATGCAGAACACGATCATCTGGGCGTGGCCCGCTCCGGCCTGACGCAGCAGGTCGATGCGGGTGCCGTCTCCGAACCAGACTTTCGCGCCGAAGCCGCTGGCCACGTCGATCATCTCGATATCGGTGTCGATCAGCGTCACCTGGATCTCGGCGGCGATCAGCACTTGCGCAACGGTCTGGCCGTAACGGCCGTAGCCGACGACCAGTGCGCTGGCGCCGTCCTTGCGCGGGCCTTCGCGGGTTTCCTTGCTCACCGGCATTTCGCGGATGCGTTTGGTTGCCATCATGAGGAACGGAGTGGTGACCATCGACAGGGTGACGATGGCGCTGAACAGGCTGGCCGCTTGCGGCTCGATCAGCCAGGCGCTCTGGGCCTGGGCGAAGAGCACGAAACCGAATTCGCCGCCCTGGCTCAGCAGCAGGCCGAGGGCCAGGGCGCTGCGCCAGTTCATCTTGAACAGCAGGCCGAGGCCGAAGATCACCGAGGCCTTCACCGCGATCAGCGCCAGCGCCATCAAGGCCACGAACAGCGGCCTTTCGGCAATCGCCGAGAGGTCCAGCATCATGCCCACCGACATGAAGAACAGGCCGAGCAGGATCGAGCGGAACGGCTCGACGTCGGCCTCCAGTTCGTGGCGATAGGGGGTGTCGGCCAGCATGACCCCGGCGATGAAGGCACCCAGCGCGGTCGACAGGCCGAGCGACTGCATCAGCGCGGCCGAGGCGATCACCGTGAACAGGGCCGCGAAGACGAACATCTCGCGCTCGCCCAGGTTGCCGATCAGGCGGAACAGCGGCCGGATCACGAAGCGGCCCGCGAGGATCAGCCCGGCGATGGCGGCGAGGGTTTCCAGCACCAGAATCCAGCCCGGAGGTCCCTCGGGCAGATGCGGGTTGCGGTTCATCGCCGCGATGATCGTGATCAGCGGGATGATCGAGAGGTCCTGGAACAGCAGGATCGCGAAGGAGCGCTCGCCGAACGGGGTGTTCAGGCGCCCGGCGCTCTGGAGCATCGGCAGGACCTGCGCGGTCGAGGACAGGCCCAGCGGCAGCCCCAGCGCCAGGGCGGCGGCGAGGCTGAAGCCGGCGGTGAAATAGATCACCGCCGAGACCGCGAGGCCGCAGAGCGCCACTTGCAGGAAGCCGAGACCGAAGATTTCGCTGCGCATCCGCCACAGCCGCCGCGGTGCCAGTTCGAGGCCGACGATGAACAGCAGCAGGGTGATCCCCAGCTCCGCGATGCCCAGCTTGTTTTCCGCATCGCCGACGAGACCGAAGGCGTAGGGCCCGAGAATGGCGCCCGCGAGCAGGTAGCCCAAGGTGGCGCCGAGGCCGAGACGGCGGAACAGCAGGACGAAGGCAAGCGCGGTTCCGAGCAGCAGGAAGCCGTCGTTCAGCAGGAATGCCTGGGAGTGATCTTCCATCGGAGCCTTTCGGGCGGGAAGCGAGAGTACGGGGAGGCGAACCGCTTTCTTAGGGCGTTCCGCAAGCGTGCGTAACCCCTCGATCGAGTGAGGGGCGGCAAAAGACCCCGATCAGCGCGGCAGGGATTAGCGCCCCGCTGCGGCTTCGCCCGTGGGAACGTTCTTTGCCGGGATCACGCGGTCCTTGGCAGCAGACCAGGCCAGCTGTCCGCCGATCCAGGTTTCCAGCACTTTCGTCGCGCGCAGCTTGTCGGGCGCGGCGAGCATCGGGTCGGCATCGACGAAGAGGAAGTCCGCGCGGTAGCCCTTGGCGATGCGGCCGAGACGGTCCTCGGCGAACATCGCATAGGCCGCGCCGGTGGTATAGGCGCTGAGTGCGGCCTCGCGGCTCAGCGCTTCCTGCGGCTGCCAGCCATTGAACGGTTGACCGTCCGCGCCCTGCCGGGTGATCGCCACGGCCAGGCCGACGAAGGGTTGGGCCGGTTCGACCGGGGTGTCCGAACCGAAGGCGAGCGTCGCGCCCGTGGCCGCGATCGACTTCCAGGCATAGGCACCGGCAAGGCGGTCTGGTCCGAGCCGGGCTTCGGCCATCGTCCGGTCCGAGGCTTCGTGCTGCGGCTGCATCGAGGCGATCGTGCCGAACTTGCCGAAGCGCAGAATATCCGCCGGATCGAGGATCTGCGCATGTTCGATGCGCCAGCGCCGGTCGCCCTTGTAGGTGGCGGAGAGGTCTTCGATCGAGGCGAGCACCGTGGCGTTGGCCTGATCGCCGATGGCGTGGATCGCAACCTGGAAGTTGTCCATCGCCGCGCGGCTCATCAGGTTGCCGAGCTGCGTCTCGTTCATGCGCGGCAGGCCTCTTGTGCCCGGTGCATCGGCGTAAGGCTGCTTGAGCCACGCCCCGCGCGAACCGAGGGCGCCGTCGAGATAGAGCTTCACGCCGTTCATCTTGAGATGGTCGTCATAGAGCCATGGCGTCGGGCGGGGACCGCCGATCAGCGCCATGTTGTCCACGCCGTCGGCATAAGTGACGATGCGGATGCGCAGGCGGCCCGCATCGGCGGCGCGACGCATCGATTGCCAGTCCTCGATCGAGGTGCCCATGTCGGCAATCGCGGTGACGCCCTGTGCCAGCAGCGCGAGCTGCGCCTCGCCCAGCGCGGTGTCGCGATCCTCGGGGCGGGGCTTGGGCATCTTCGCTTCGATCAGCGCCATGGCACCGTCAACGAAGACGCCGGAAGGTTGCTTGTTGGCGGCGATCCGCAAGATCTCCCCTCCGGCAGGCGCGGCGGTCGTTGCGTTAACCCCGGCGGCGGAGATCGCGGCGGAGTTGGCCCAACCGGCATGGCCGTCGACGCGGGTGAGCCAGGCAGGCTTGCCGCCGGTCGCGCTATCGAGTTCGGCGGCTGTCGGCATGCGGTCCAGCCCCCACTGCACCTGATTCCAGCCACTGCCGAGGATCCACGGCGCATCCGGGTGGGCGGCGGCCCAGGCGGAAATACGCGAGAGCGCTTCGTCGAGAGTCTTGGCCATCGACAGGTCGAGCGTCATTTTCGCGAAACCGGTGCCCATGACATGGCCGTGGGCGTCGATCATGCCGGGAACGACGGAGCGGCCCTTGCCGTCCACTTGGTAGTCGACTTTCTTGGGTCGCTTGTCGCCATGCCTGTAGACTTCGGCGATGCGCCCGTCGTTGCCGATCAGGAAGCCCTCGAAACGCTCGACGCCGCCCTTGCCATCCGCCGTCACGCCGTCGACATTGTCTACCAGCACGTCGGCCGAAGCGGCAGGCGCCAGCGCTGGGCCGGCGGCGGTAGCGAGCAGCAGCGCGAAGGCTGCGCCTTTCGTGGAATTCACTTGATACCCTTCTTGGGGAGACGCTTGATGATCGCGCTGGTGTCGAGGCGGCCGCCGCCCTGCGCCTGAATGTCCGCGAAGAACTGGTCGATCAGTGCCGCGACCGGCAGCGAGACGCCAAGTCCGCGTCCCTCGTCGAGGCTGAGGCCGAGGTCCTTGCGCATCCAGTCGATCGCGAAGCCGAAGTCGAACTGGTCATCGTTCATTGTCTGCCAGCGGTTGTCCATCTGCCAGGACTGGGCGGCGCCGCCGGAGATCGCCTCGTAGACTTTGTCCATGTCGAGGTGGGAGGCCTGGGCGAAGCGCACAGCTTCGGCCAGCGCGGCGACATTGCCGGCGATGCAGATCTGGTTGGCCATCTTGGCGATCTGGCCCGAGCCTGCCTTGCCGACGTGGACGATGCGGCTGGAATAGGCCTCCATCACCGGGTGCGCGGCCTCGATCGCCTCGTCCCGACCGCCGCACATCAGGGTGAGCGTACCCTTTTCGGCACCGATCTGCGATCCGGTCATCGGCGCGTCCACGCAATGGATGCGCAGGTCCCGCGCCTCGACCGAGATCTGGCGGGCGATGCGCGCCGAGACCGTCGTATGGTCGATGAAGACGCCGCCCTTCTTGAGCATGCGGAACACGCCGTTGGGGCCGAGCACGACTTCCGACAGGTCGTCGTCGTTGCCGACGCACGTGATGACGACATCGGCGTCCTGCGCGGCATGGGCCGGGTTCGCGGCGATGCGGTGCGCAAGGCCGGGATTGTCCTGCGACCACTTGTGCGCCCGCTCCGGCGAGCGATTGAAAATGGTGAGTTCGTGACCGGCCAGCGCGATATGGCGCGCGATCGCGCCGCCCATGACACCCAGGCCGATGAAGGAAACCTTGCGTTTTTCGCTCATGGCAATCGTTCTAGCGCTTTTTGCACGAAAGCAAACCGCTTGGGGGAGAGAAATGCGCCAAAGCGGCTTTCCTTCGTGATCTCGCTGCGTGCCGGGCACTCCGACCCCTTTTCGTCATTGCGAGCGTAGCGAAGCAATCCAGAGTTTGGCCAATGACGCTCTGGATTGCTTCGCTACGCTCGCAATGACGAGGCGTGGAGACATGAAATCCGCCTTGTTTACCTGCACGATTTCGGACAACAATATTACAGCGTTAAACGGTGTCGGGAATTTTTCCTAACGCGCGGCTTTCCATTCGGCACGCTTTCCTTTAGGCGCGCCACCATGGAACAGCCATTGCTCAAGATCGCTGCGGAGCCCGAAGAGGCCACGCTGACTGCCGAAGACGTTCGTGCGGCGGCGGAGCGCATTATTGGCAAGATCGTCCGTACTCCGACGCTCCATTCCACCACGCTCAGCGCGATCACCGGCGCCGATATCTGGCTCAAGTTCGAAAACCTTCAGTTCACCGCCGCCTACAAGGAACGCGGCGCCCTCAATGCCCTTCTGCTTCTCGATGACGAACGCAAGTCGCGCGGCGTGATCGCCGCTTCGGCCGGAAACCACGCGCAGGGACTGTCCTACCACGGCACCCGTCTGGGCGTGCCGGTGACGATCGTGATGCCGCGCACGACGCCGACGGTGAAGGTGATGCAGACCGAGAGCGTCGGCGGCAAGGTCGTGCTCGAGGGCGAGAGCTTCGACGAGGCCTATGCCCATGCCCGCAAGCTCGAAACCGAACTGGGCCTGACGTTCATCCATCCCTTCGACCATCCGCACGTCGCGGCGGGGCAGGGCACCGTGGCGCTGGAAATGCTGGAGGACGTGCCGGACCTCGACACGCTGGTCCTGCCGATCGGCGGCGGCGGTCTCGCCACCGGCATGGGCACGGCGGCGCGGGCGATCAATCCGGACATCCGCCTCGTCGGTGTCGAGGCGCAGCTCTATCCTTCGATGTACAACCTGCTGAAAGGCACCAGCCTGCCGATCGGCGGCGATACCCTGGCGGAAGGCATTGCCGTGTTCTCGCCAGGGCAGTTCACCTCCTCGGTTCTGCGCGAGCTGCTCGACGAGTTCCTGCTGGTGAGCGAATCGGGTATCGAGAGCGCGCTGGCCCTGCTGCTCCAGATCGAGAAGACGCTGGTTGAGGGTGCTGGCGCCACCGGCCTCGCGGCGGTCATGGCGAATCGCGAGCTGTTCGCGGGGCGCAAGGTCGGCATCGTGCTGTCGGGCGGCAATATCGACACCCGCCTGCTGGCGAACGTGCTGCTGCGTGACCTTGCGCGCTCGGGCCGTCTCGCCCGTCTGCGGATCGGCCTTCAGGACCGCGCGGGGGCGCTGTTCAAGGTGGCCAAGGTGTTCCACGAGCATAACGTGAACATCATCGAGGTCTTCCACCAGCGGATCTTCACCCACCTTCCGGCCAAGGGCCTCGTCACCGAGATCGAGTGCGAGGCGCGCGACAAGGAGCAGCTTGACGCGCTCGTGGCGGCGCTGCGGCGCGAGGGTTACGAAGTGAAGCAGGTCGAGACCGAGTAGCGTCTCCTGCGAATCGCGAAAATTCGTCTACAATAAGGCGGCGGGCGGCAAAGGCTTCCCGTCGCCTTATGGCGAATCGGCCTTATTGCGAATCGGGGCGCATCATGGGAGGGGGCGCGCGTCCGGGCGTTAACTGCGCACACGCATTCTGCTAACATCTTGCCGCGAGAAAGAACCAATCCGGGACAACCGGGGGGATTCACCACCCAATTGGTCTCGATTCCGGGGCAGGTGGGGCAGGTTTCGTGGTTAAAACGCTTTCAACCGGCGCACCGGCTATGCATATTCAGGGCTAACAAGGAGGCATCGCCGGCGTCGCGGCGGCCTTCCATCACGCTAGAGGATCAGTTTCGTCCGTGACGGCACCCGTTCGCTTTCCCCGGTTCTTCGTGACCAGCCCGGCTCCCTGCCCCTATCTGCCGGGTCGCAGCGAGCGGAAGGTCTTTACCGAACTCAAGGGACCTCACGCCGATTCGCTCAACGATGCGCTGGGCCGCATCGGCTTCCGCCGCAGCCAGACCGTCGCCTATCGCCCCTCCTGCCTCGACTGCAACGCCTGCGTCTCGGTTCGCGTCGTCGCCGATGAGTTCATGCCCTCCGGCACGCAGAAGCGCTTGCTGAAGCGCAACGGCGATCTCGTCGCCACGGTCTGTCGCCCCTGGTCGACCAGCGAGCAGTTCGAACTGCTCCAGAGCTATCTCTCCGTGCGCCATCCTGAAGGCGGCATGACCTCGATGGACGAAGTCGACTTCGCGGACATGGTCGAGCACACCCCCGTCACCAGCTACGTGATCGAATATCGCGAGCCTTCGGAAGACGGCGTGACTCCCGGCCGACTGGTCGGGGCCTGCCTCACCGACCGCCAGTGTGACGGGCTGTCGATGATCTACAGCTTCTACGATCCCCATCACGAGGGCCGTCAGGGACTGGGCACCTACATCATTCTCGACCACATCCGCCGCGCCGCGGAAATGGAGCTGGCCTACGTCTATCTCGGCTACTGGGTCGAAGGCGCGCCGCGCATGCAGTACAAGGTGCGCTTCCGTCCGATGGAAAAGCTGGGCCGCGCGGGCTGGGAGCGCTTTTCGCCGGTCGAGCAGGACCGCCTGATCTCGGCGGCCGTCGCCAATCCGCGCAGCCGCGACGACGTGAACGAGGGTGCGCGCAAGGACGGCGTTCCCTCGATCACGCAGTAGGCCTGTTCGAGTTATCCGGCCGCGTAGAGTGCGGCCTCTTCGGCGCGCCGCCGTTTCAAGCCCTCAAGCACTTTCCCGTCGTTGTAGATCCACTTGCCGAACTCGGCAGCGGCTGCGGCGAAGCGGCCCTGACGGTGCAGTTTCGTCAGCGTGGCCTTGGCGATGGCTCCGGTGTTGTAGTGGAACGAGACGAGCGCATCGAACTGGCCGGGCGAAGTGGCGGCATCGCCGATGGCGGCGATGACCTCGCGGACATAGCGGACGATCTCGCTATCGAAGCGGGCGTCGCACTGGGCCTGGGTCCAGACCGTTCCCGGCCCTATGTCGGTTCCGGTGGAGCCCCAGCCGATCGTCCAGGGCTTGCCGTCCCTGCTGCCGGGGTCAGGATAGGCCTCGAAAAGCCCGTCGGCGCGGCGTCTGGCACAGCCTTCCCATTTCCGGATCAGCGCCCGGCCTGCGGAGCCGAGCACGAAACGGCTGGAGGCGTCTGTTGCAGCGAGCGCCGCATCGATCGCCCGGTCGAGTTTGGAGACTTCCTGCGCCGTGAATCCGCGCCCGAGCAGCAGGCGCACTTCGTCGAAAATCGGCTTGCGATGGAACATCGGCCTCTCCTTGGTTGAGAAAGGCCGATCAAGTAAGCCGGATGCAGGGTTGTAGGAAAACGGTTTCTTTTCGGGAAACCGTTTTCCTGAAGGCCATCAGACGTCGAGGTTGGCGACGTTCAGCGCGTTTTCCTGGATGAAGTCGCGGCGCGGTTCGACCACGTCGCCCATCAGGCGGGTGAAGATTTCGTCGGTGACGTCGGCGTCCTCGACCTTCACTTGCAGCAACGCGCGGTTTTCCGGGTCCAGCGTGGTTTCCCAGAGCTGGTCGGCATTCATTTCGCCAAGGCCCTTGTAGCGCTGGATCGACAGGCCCTTGCGGCCCGTGGCGAGCACGGCGTCGAGCAGCTGCGAGGGGCGGCTGATCGTGTCGCCACCGGCCACCGGGCGGGTTGCAGGCGCATCTTCGTCGCTCTCGGCGGCTTCGACTTCCACCGCCTCGGTCCCCGCGCGCACCAAGCGGGCGGCGCCGGAGTAGACGTCCGTGTTCTCGGACGCGAGGCGGGCCAGCTTGCGGGCTTCGGCGCTGGCTACGAACCCGGCCTCGATCTTGTGGTGATCGGTGACGCCGCGCCACAGGCGCTCGACTTCGAGATTGCCTGCTTCGGTCAGGCGTGCGGTCCACTTGGCTTCCGGATCGCCGCGATCCAGCCATTCGGCGGCGCGGTTCAGCGCTGCCATGCGGTCGGCGGGCGAGAGGTCGGCGGCGAGCGCACCGGCGATCGCCAGCGCCTCTATGATGACCGGATCGAAGCGGCGCGGCACGAAGGCCATGATGTTGCGCATGCGAATCGCATGTTCGACCAGCGCTTCGAGATCGCTGCCCATGCGGGCGCCGCCCGTGGTTTCCAGCACCCGGCCGGCCAGACCGGCTTCGACCAGATAGCGGTCAAGCGCGGCATTGTCTTTCAGGTAGACTTCGCTGCGGCCCTTGGCGACCTTGTAGAGCGGCGGCTGGGCGATGAAAAGGTGCCCGGCGCGGATGATGTCCGGCATCTGCCGGTGGAAGAACGTCAGCAGCAGGGTGCGGATATGCGCGCCGTCGACGTCGGCGTCGGTCATGATGACGATCTTGTGGTAGCGCAGCTTTTCCAGGTTGAAATCGTCGCGGATGCCCGTGCCCATGGCCTGGATCAGGGTGCCGACTTCCTTCGAGGAAATGATGCGGTCGAACCGCGCGCGCTCGACGTTGAGGATCTTGCCCTTGAGTGGCAGGATCGCCTGGATCTTGCGGTCGCGGCCCTGCTTGGCGGAACCGCCTGCCGAGTCACCCTCGACCAGGAACAGTTCGCACTTGCTGGGATCGCGTTCCTGGCAGTCGGCCAGCTTGCCCGGCAGCGAGGCGATGTCCATCGCGCCCTTGCGGCGGGTCAGTTCGCGGGCGCGCTTGGCGGCTTCGCGGGCGGCGGCGGCGTCGACCACCTTCTGGATGATGGTCTTGGCGTGGCCGGGGTTTTCCTCCAGCCATTCGCTCATCTTGTCGGCCATCAGCGCTTCGAGCGGCTGGCGCACTTCCGAGGAGACCAGCTTGTCCTTGGTCTGCGAGGAGAACTTGGGATCGGGCAGCTTGACCGAGACGATCGCGGTCAGCCCTTCGCGCATGTCCTCGCCCGAGAGCGAGACCTTTTCCTTCTTGAGCAGGCCCGAACGCTCGGCATAGCCGTTGAGCGTGCGGGTCAGCGCGGCGCGGAAGGCGGCGAGGTGGGTGCCGCCGTCACGCTGCGGGATGTTGTTGGTGAAGCAGAGCACGTTCTCGTAATAGGAATCGTTCCATTCGAGCGCGACTTCCATGCCGATGCCGTCCTTGTCCGCGCCGATCGCGATCGGTTCGGGCATGAGCGCCTGCTTGTTGCGGTCGAGGTACTTCACGAAGGCGCCGATACCGCCTTCGTAATAGAGGTCGTGCTCGACGGCTTCCTCATGGCGCTTGTCGCGCAGCTTGATGCGCACGCCCGAATTGAGGAACGCGAGTTCGCGGTAGCGGTGCTCCAGCTTGTCGAAATCGAATTCGGTGACGTTCTTGAACGTCTCGGTCGAGGCCAGGAAGGTCACGCGGGTGCCCTTCTTGAAGCCGTTATCGTCCGGGTTCTCGCTCACCTTCGGCGCTGCGCCGCGCACCTCCAGCGGGGCCACGGCATCGCCGTGGGCGAACTTCATCCAGTGTTCCTTGCCCTCGCGCCAGATCGTGAGTTCCAGCCATTCGGACAGGGCGTTGACCACTGAGACACCCACGCCGTGGAGGCCGCCGGAAACCTTGTAGGCATTGTCGTCCGAGGTGTTCTCGAACTTCCCGCCCGCGTGGAGCTGGGTCATGATGACTTCGGCGGCGGAAACGCCTTCCTCGGCATGGATGCCGGTGGGAATGCCGCGGCCATTGTCTTCCACCGAGACCGAGCCGTCGGCGTTGAGTTCGATCAGCACGAGGTCGCAGTGACCTGCCAGTGCCTCGTCGATGGCGTTGTCGGAGACTTCGAAGACCATGTGGTGCAGGCCCGAACCGTCGTCGGTATCGCCGATGTACATGCCGGGGCGCTTGCGGACGGCATCGAGACCCTTGAGGACCTTGATCGAATCCGCGCCGTAGCTGTTCTGGTTCTTGCCGTTGTCTTGCCCGGTGCCGGGCGTGCTGTCTTCGGTGCTTGCCATGCCGAGCATATAGGGTTTGGCGGCCGTAAACCCAAGCAAAACCGGGTCGGGGGTGGGGCTTTTCCACAGGACAGCCGACTTGCCGAGCAGTGCGTGAGCCGAACGAATGATTCTGAATAGAGTAATTTCAAAGGAAGAATTTCTACCGAATGGGAGGCAATAATTCTGGACGGTGCCGATCACTCTGCACTATTTCTCGGGACGTGATTGATTCGGGGGAATGAATCACGATCCGGGGGGTAATAATGAAGAGATTGGTCGGGGCTTGTGCCGCGCTGTGTTTGCTCATGGCTTCAGGATGCGGGGCTGTCCGTCACGATTTACGGCATCCCGGAGGTTATCCGGGGAAGCTGTTGGATCAGCGGACGTTCGACGCTTCCCGTTCCAAACATATCCAGCTTTGGCGCGCGACTCTGATGGTGGCCGTGGCTGCTCGGATCGGTGAGAGTTCCGTTGACCCTCAGGATGCCGACGCCTTTGCTCGTCAATTGGCCGAAGCCTCGCGAGAAATCAATTTCGCGGCGGCAGATGCGGGTTTCCCGGTCAGGGAAGCGAACGGCCTGATCCGCAAGACCTGTATTATCGACCGTGGCTTTGAGAGCGCTGCCGATGCAGGCTGGACACTCGACGAGACTCCCGCTGACGACGAGAACTGCAGCGGGTATTTTGTCAATTTCGAAAACCATATGGCTCGGATCGAATCCCGTGTCATCCGGGCCATGCTGACTTCCCTGCCGACCGACAAGGCTCGGAAGTTTTTAAGTGACGTCAGCAAGGGGGATGCACTTTCCGCAATGTGGTCGCTGACGAAGACCTTTCGTGATCTCGCCAGCGCATTTCATCGCGGCGCGGGCGTCTATCGCTCGGGAACGGAAGCCATGGCAGCCTCGATGCTGCAATCATGCGGGCATGATCTTTCCTATTCCGGAGAACGGATTGGTTCTTTCAATGAGGAACGCGATACAGTCCGGGCGGCGGCCCAGTGCCTGGGGCTGTCGCAGACCGAATTGTTCGACGGCGACACGGTGGGAGGGGAGCGCTTTCCCGTAAGGCTGAGGCCAGCGGCTTTCCATGCAATGTTCCGAATTGCACGGGCCGCCTGTGTGCGCCTTCCGACAATTTCCACTACGGATTCCAAATATATCGAGGAGAGCAAGGCGATGCGGCTCCAGTCCTGTGGCGCCCTCGCTTTCCAGCCTCAGGCCGAACCTCTCTCTTTGGATGTCTCGCAAACGAAGTCTCCATCTCCCGCTGCCCCACCCGGGGCGGTGGATCCCGTCACTATTTTGCCAGTCCCGGCCTCGCCGCGGTCCTGAGCAAGATCCGAAAACCAACATATTGAAGGAAAACAAAAAAGGCGGCCACTCGGGCCGCCCTTCTGTCTAGTCGGAATTGCCGACCCTCAGATGAGGGTGACGGCAAATGCCAGAGCGCTCACACCCAGCGCTGCGGCAAAACCGAACGTCTTTTCGACGATGGTCATTGAAATGCTCCTGCAAACATCTTGTTTTGTTTTTATCGCATGCACGGCTCTTCTCGTCGCTCATGCTGCAAGTGCGAGATAGGTGTTGTTGGAATTTTCGCAACGTCAAAAGCAACAATCTTGCTTGCAAGAAATGCAATCAAATCGGTGTTTCGGGGACGCGCCTGAAATCGGGCGCGCTGTACTGGACACCCACGCGAACCCGCTATAGTGGCCGGCCATGACTAATCCGACTCCTGACCAGACCACGCAGACGTCCGATTCCATCCTGATCGTCGATTTCGGCAGTCAGGTAACGCAGCTTATCGCGCGCCGCGTGCGCGAAGCCGGCGTCTATTCCGAAATCGCCCCGTTCAATGCCGCGAAGGAAGCCTTCGCCCGCATGAACCCGGCAGGCGTGATCCTGTCTGGATCGCCCGCCTCGGTGCTCGACGAGAACGGCCCGCGCATTCCGGCGGAAATCCTCGAAAGCGGGTTGCCGCTGCTCGGCATCTGCTATGGCCAGCAGTCGCTGATGCACCAGCTCGGCGGCGAAGTGCTGTCCGGCGATTCGGGTGAATTCGGCCGCGCTTTCATCGAGATCGGTGACGATTGCGCGCTGTTCGACGGTCTCTGGGCCAAGGGCGAAAGTCATCAGGTGTGGATGAGCCACGGCGACAAGGTGACCAGCCTCGCCCCCGGTTTCCGTCCGGTGGCATCGAGCGCGGGTGCACCCTTCGCGGTGATCGCCAACGACGAGAAGCGCATCTACGCGATGCAGTTCCACCCCGAAGTCGTGCACACGCCCGACGGCGGCAAGCTGCTGAAGAACTTCGTCCGCCATGTCTGCGGCCTTGCCGGCGACTGGACCATGGCCGAGTTCCGCAAGACCAAGATCGAGGAAATCCGCGCGCAAGTCGGCGACAAGCGCGTGATCTGCGGTCTGTCGGGCGGCGTCGATTCGGCGGTGGCCGCGCTGCTGATCCACGAGGCGATCGGCGACCAGCTGACCTGCGTCTTCGTCGACGGCGGCGTGCTGCGCATGGGTGAGGCCGAGCAGGTCGTCAGCCTGTTCCGCGGTCACTACAACATCCCGCTGGTCCACGTCGATGCCTCGACGCTGTTCCTCAAGGGGCTTGAAGGTGTCACCGACCCCGAGGCCAAGCGCAAGTTCATCGGCAAGACCTTCATCGACGTCTTCGAGGACGAAGCGAAGAAGATCGGCGGCGCGCAGTTCCTGGCACAGGGCACGCTCTATCCGGACGTGATCGAATCGGTCTCGTTCACCGGCGGTCCTTCGGTGACGATCAAGAGCCACCACAACGTTGGCGGCCTGCCCGAGCGCATGAACATGCAGCTCGTCGAGCCGCTGCGCGAACTGTTCAAGGACGAGGTCCGCGTGCTGGGACGCGAACTCGGTCTGCCCGAGATCTTCGTGGGCCGCCACCCGTTCCCCGGACCGGGCCTGGCGATCCGCATCCCCGGCGAAGTGACGCGCGAACGCTGCGACATCCTGCGCAAGGCCGATGCGATCTACCTTGAGGAAATCCGCAACGCGGGTCTCTACGATGCGATCTGGCAGGCTTTCGCGGTGCTGCTGCCGGTGAAGACCGTGGGTGTCATGGGCGACGGCCGCACTTACGATAGCGTCTGCGGCCTGCGCGCCGTCACCTCGACCGACGGCATGACCGCCGACATCTACCCGTTCGACGCCGCGTTCCTTTCGCGCGTCGCAACCCGTATCATCAACGAGGTCAAGGGCATCAACCGCGTGGTCTACGACTACACCTCGAAGCCGCCGGGCACGATCGAGTGGGAGTGATCCCCGCCGCACCCTGAATTCGCGAAAGAGCCGGTGTCCCTTGGGGAGGCCGGCTCTTTCCGTTTCAGAGCAGGAGTTTCGGGCCTTCCAGCTTCAGCAAAAAGGCCTTGGCCTCCAGCCCTCCGGCAAACCCGGTAAGCGAACCGCTGGCGCCGACCACCCGGTGGCAGGGGGCGATGATCGAGATCGGATTCCGGCCGTTTGCGGCGCCGACCGCGCGGCTGGCGGTGGGGTTGCCGAGGTTTCGGGCGATCTCGCCGTAGCTGCGGGTCTCGCCGAAAGGGATGGCCAGAAGCTGCGCCCAGACGCTTTTCTGGAAATCGGTGCCGCGAAAGTCCAGCGGGAGGTCGAACGCGCGGCGCTCTCCGGCGAAGTACTCGGCCAGTTGCACGGCGGTGCGGGTGAGGACCGGATGGTCGGCTTCGTCCTTCACATCGGCCAGCCTGACACGCGCGGGATCGTCGTTTTCCCAGAGCACGGCGACGAGTCCGGCCTCGCTGGCGATCAGGGTCAGTTCGCCCACCGGCGAGGGCATCTTGCTGCGGGCGAGGGCCATGGGGGTGTCCTTGCTTGTGTTCGGCTCGGCCATGGCAGGTACACGGCGGGCGAAGCGCTGCAAGGAGTTCCTTGCTTTTCGCAAGGCATCGCGGCTGGGTCTGTTACTTTGCCGTGGCGCAAGCTCGTCGCCGTCGGGGGGCAACGGATGGTGCGGGGCGAAAACGTCGAGGCTTCGGAGGGCAACGCAGCACTCGGCTAGGCGGTGCAGGACATGTTTGCGCGAGGCGGCGGTTCGACGAGCGATGACGCAGGTAAAAGCGGTCGGGGCTTTGCGCCCGACCGCTTTCCCGGAATTGTCGCGTTCGTCTTACCTCGAAGCCGTGGTCTTCGGCTTCGTATAGGGCACGAAGTCCTGCAAGCCCACGAATCCGTTCCACATGCTCGGCGTGGTCCGGTCGCGAAGCTGGACGGTATCGAGGCGGCAGAGCTGGCTCGAATAGAGCTTCGTGACCAGGATATCGTCCGAATCCAGCGTATCGGCGTTGGTCGGCCGGTTCACGTAATAGGTGCCGCCGACCCGGTAGACGATGGCCGTCTTGTCGATGATCTGCGTGCTTTGCGACTGGTTGAGCGGAATACAGCTCACCGGCTTGCCGGCCACGCGGCCATCGAGGATCTTGGCGAGTTGCTGCTCGCCGGTCAGTTTTTGCTTGGCGTACACGGTGGGCGCGGCAAGCAGGCTTGCTGCGATCAGCGTGGCGCCGACGACATGCTTCAGTGACATGGTCTTTACCTCACTTTCCCAACCCTAGATCGACGGTATGACACGGTTCGTCTGAACCTGCGCTGAAATTATTTTGAGTCTTTGTCAGGCTCACGCCTGAAGCGGCACCGGCCCACGCCCCCACCCGACCTCCCACAACAGTGTATCCTGGATGGGAGGTCGGGTGGGGGCGTGGGCCGGTGCCGCTTCAGGCGTGAGCCTGACAAAGACTCAAAATAATTTCAGCGCAGG
>JAGHZR010000015.1 GCA_017745295.1 Novosphingobium sp. | reverse complement strand
TGATCGAGATGAACCCGCGCGTGTCGCGCTCCTCGGCGCTGGCCTCCAAGGCCACCGGCTTCCCGATCGCCAAGGTCGCGGCGAAACTCGCCATCGGCTACACCCTCGACGAGCTCGATAACGACATCACCGGCGGCGCGACGCCTGCCTCGTTCGAGCCGTCGATCGACTATGTCGTCACCAAGATCCCGCGCTTCGCCTTCGAGAAGTTCAAGGGCGCCAAGAACGACCTCACCACCGCGATGAAGTCGGTCGGCGAAGTCATGGCGATCGGCCGCAACATCAAGGAATCGATGCAGAAGGCGCTGCGCGGCCTCGAAACCGGCCTCGACGGTTTCAACCGCGTGATCGAGCTGGAAGGCGCGGGCCGCGATGTCATCACCGCCGCGCTGTCGAAGGCGACGCCGGAGCGTCTGCTGCATGTCGCGCAGGCCTTCCGCGAAGGCTTCACGGTCGACGAGATTCACGCGATCGCGCACTACGACAAGTGGTTCCTGCGCCACATCGAAGAGATCATCGCTGAAGAAGCGAATGTCATGAAGCACGGCCTGCCGGTCGATGCGCAGGGCCTGCGCCGCCTGAAGGCCATGGGCTTCTCGGACAAGCGCCTTGCCACGCTGGCTGTGCGCTCGGTCGGCGTCGCGGGCGGCATGGGCGAGACCCAGGCCAAGCGCTCGGGCCTACTGCACGATGCCCTGCTCGCCATGGCCGGTGCCACCAGCGAGGACGAAGTGCGCAAGCTACGCACCAAGCTGGGCGTCCACCCCGTGTTCAAGCGCATCGACTCCTGCGCGGCCGAGTTCGAGGCGGTGACGCCTTACATGTACTCGACCTATGAAGCCCCGATCTTCGGTGAGCCGGAGAACGAGGCCAATCCGTCCGAGCGCAAGAAGGTCGTGATCCTCGGCGGCGGTCCCAACCGCATCGGTCAGGGCATCGAGTTCGACTATTGCTGCGTCCACGCCTGCTTCGCGCTGTCCGAGGCCGGCTACGAGACCATCATGGTCAACTGCAACCCCGAGACCGTCTCGACCGACTACGACACCTCGGACCGCCTCTACTTCGAGCCGCTGACCGGCGAGGACGTGCTGGAAATCCTGCGCGTCGAACAGTCGAAGGGCGAACTCGTCGGCGTGATCGTCCAGTTCGGCGGCCAGACCCCGCTCAAGCTGGCACAGACGCTGGAAGACGCCGGTATTCCGATCCTCGGCACTTCGCCCGACGCGATCGACCTTGCCGAAGACCGCGAGCGTTTCTCGGCGCTGGTCGAGAAGCTGGGCCTCAAGCAGCCCGCCAACGGCATTGCCCGCAGCCGTGACGAAGCCGTCGCCGTCGCCAACCGCATCGGCTACCCGGTTCTCATGCGTCCCAGTTACGTGCTCGGCGGCCGTGCGATGGAAATCGTCGACAGCGAGCAGCAGCTTGACGACTACATCACCACGGCCGTGCAGGTTTCCGGCGACAGCCCGGTGCTGATCGACCAGTATCTGCGCGATGCCGTCGAGTGCGACGTCGATGCCCTTTGCGACGGCGAGCAGGTCGTCGTGGCCGGTGTCATGCAGCACATCGAGGAAGCGGGCATCCACTCCGGCGACAGCGCCTGCACCCTGCCGCCCTACAGCCTCCCGGCCGAGATCATCGCCGAGATGGAGCGTCAGGCGGAAGCCCTGGCCTTCGGTCTCAGCGTGCGCGGCCTAATGAACATCCAGTTCGCGGTGAAGGACGGCGAGGTCTACCTCATCGAGGTCAACCCGCGCGCTTCGCGTACCGTGCCGTTCGTCGCCAAGGCGCTCGGCCAGCCGGTCGCCAAGATCGCCAGCCGCGTGATGGCGGGCGAAAAGCTGTCCGACTTCCCGCCGTTCAAGCGCGACCTGCCTTACATGGCGGTCAAGGAAGCGGTGTTCCCGTTCGCGCGCTTCCCCGGCGTCGATCCGGTGCTCAGCCCGGAAATGAAGTCGACCGGCGAGGTCATGGGCCTCGATGCCGACTTCCCGCGCGCCTTCCTCAAAGCCCAGCTCGGCGCCAGCATGCGCCTGCCGGACAGCGGTACGGTGTTCGTCTCGGTGAAGGACAGCGACAAGGCGGTGATCCTGCCCGGCGTCCAGACGCTGGTAAAGGAAGGCTTCCGGATCGTCGCGACGGCCGGCACCCACAAGTACCTGACCGAAGCCGGAGTTCCGGTCGAACTCGTCAACAAGGTGGCCGAAGGCCGCCCGCACATCGTCGACAAGATCGTCGATGGCGAAATCGCGCTGATCTTCAACACCACCGAAGGTTGGCAGAGCCTCAAGGACTCGCAATCGATCCGCGCTTCGGCGCTGACCGGCAAGATTCCCTACTTCACCACTGCAACCGCCAGCGTCGCTGCTGCACAGGCAATTTCTGCCTTGCGCGGGACCCAACTTGAAGTGCGTTCGTTGCAGGATTATTATAGCTGAAATCGATCTAGCCTCCCCACATCGCTGCGGATCGGCCCCGTCCCCGGGAATGCCCTGAGGGACGGGACAGGAAACTAGTCTCCTCCGACTGGTTTCGCGTGCGGGGAGGCAGCAGGAAGGAAGTAATTGATGGCCAGTATCGAAAAGCTCCCCATGCTCGCCGAGGGGTATGAGAAGCTGACCGCCGAGATCAAGGCGCTGCGCGAAGAGCGCCCCCGGATCGTCGATGCGATCGAGGAAGCCCGCGCGCATGGCGATCTCTCGGAAAACGCCGAGTATCACGCGGCCAAGGAGCGCCAGGGCCAGGTTGAGGCGACGATCGCCGACCTCGAAGACAAGATCACGCGCGCCCAGATCGTCGATCCGGCCACGCTGTCGAGCGACAAGATCATCTTCGGTGCTACGGTGACGCTGCTTGATGAAGACGACAAGCCGGTGAAGTACCAGATCGTCGGTCCTTACGAGGCGGATGCCCGTATCGGCCGGATCAGCTACAACTCGCCGCTCGGCAAGGCCCTGATCGGCCGCAAGGTCGAGGAAGAAGTGGAAGTCACCGTTCCGGCGGGCGACAAGTTTTACCTGATCGAGAAGATCGAGTTCATCTGAGCCGATCTTTCCGCTTCAAGGCAAAAGAAAAGGCCGGCATTTCTGCCGGCCTTTTTCGTTTCCGCCGTTTTTCGGCGAAAGAAGCTCAGGCTTCCGACTGGTCGGGCTGAAGCAGGCGGTGCAGGTGCACGATCACGTACTTCATCTCGGCATCGTCGACGGTGCGTTGTGCGGACGAACGCCAGGCATCTTCCGCCGAAGCATAATCGGGGTAGACGCCGACGAGATCGAGTTCGTTGAGATCGGCGAATTCAAGGCTGCGGGGGTCTTTGACCCGGCCGCCCATCACAAGGTGAAGCTTCTGCATGGGACCGCTTTCGTGAGTGGGAAGAGAGATGCCGGTCCCATACGTTTTGACAGGTTGCAGGGCAAGAGCGGATCGCGCAGGCGATCCGCTCTCCAATATGATATTGCTTCTCAATTACATTAATTAGAGTTCAGTGCGGCAATCGCTGCGCCAGCCCGCTGACGATTCCAGCAATGCGATGTGAGCTGGAACTCGCGGTTTCGCTGGCACTTTTGCCGATTTTCTGGGCCTGATGGGCCGCTATCTCACCCACTTCGCTGGCACGCTTGGCCGAAGCACGACCGAGTGCACTTGCAGCAGCCAGCGCTGCCATTCCGTATTTTTCAAGTCGCTCGGCGGCCAGTTCGCCGCTTTTCTCGGCGAGGTCTGCCATGGAACTTGCCTGTTTGCGCGCGCCGAGGCCGAGATCGTGGACCTTCTCCGCCGCGTCCTTTCCGAACAGGGCGGTTGCTGCACCTGCCGCTTCGGCAAGATGGGCGCCCTTGGAAAGGCCGCGCGACAGGACACCGCGGGTCAGACGGCGCGGCAGCAGGGCGCTTACCAGAACGCCTGCGGCTACTCCGCCAGCCACAACGAGCACGGGATGGCTTTTTACGAAAGCGACGACCTTTTCCGATGGGCGCTGCTCGGCCCTGGCAGCATTTAGCGCCACCACTTGCCCGGTATTCGCACCGCTGGCGGACGTTTCGGGGATCTTGGGGGCGGTCGGTTCAGTCTTGCTCACCGTCGGACTCCTTCGGATGTCGGCCGGAACCGAACAGGCGTTCGATCCCGGCAATGATCGGGTTACGCAGAAGCCAAAGCGCCAGCGCGGTGAAGGTTCCGCCGATCGCGGCGGGATGTTCTTCCACGACGGCGACTGCTTCATCGAGCATGTTGGCGGCCTGCTCCACCGCTTCGTCGAGAATGCGGCCCGTAAGGCCTCGCACTTCGAAATCGGCCTTGAGCGCGCTGTAGCGCGCGTCGAAGACAGCCTTTGCGGTATCGCGGGCAGCGCGATCTTCGGCGAGTTGGCGGGCGAGGGCGCTCATGCGACATCTTCCTTGCTGGAAAGCAGCGTCAGCATCCGCTTCAAGCGCGCGCGGGCCGAAACCGCCATGATCGCCGCCACGGCCAGCACTGCAACCGGAACGACGATCATCGCCAACCAGGGGCCGATCAGCGTACCGAGAGCAATGACAAGGCCGAGGACCAAAGCGACGATCGCCAACAGCACCAGAACCATGGCGCCGATACCGAGCACCGCGACCGAGCGCGTCTCAGCTCCGACGAAGGCGGCGCGGGTCTTTTGATAGGCCAGTTCGGCCTGGGCGAATGTGCGCGCCTCGCCCACGAGCAGGCGCACGTCTTCCATAAGGGAAAGGTCCTCCCCCTCCGCTACGGCAGGGGGGAGGGCGGCTTGGGTGTCGAGCATCTTGATGCGAACGCTAGCCGATCAGCTGCTCTTCTTGAACATGCGCGCGATCAGGAAGCCTGCCGCTGCCGCCAGGCCGACGGCCGCCACCGGACTGCGGCGCACGAATTCCTTCGCTTCCTCGCCCAGTTCGTCGAGCGACTTTTCGTCGAGCCTGGTGGCGGTATCGGCCAGCGACTTCGATGCCGTGCGCGCGTAATCGCCGTACTTCTCTCCGGCCTTTTCGTCGATCAGTCCGGCATTGTCGTCGATCAGCTTTGAAAGCCCGACGATCGCCTGGCTGGCCTTGGCCTTGCCCTGGTTGGCGAGATCGGTGGCCTTGACCTTGGCATCGTCGGCAAACGCGCTGGCCTTGGCCTTGGCATCCTCGGAGCGGACTTTCGCCTCGTCAGACCATTCGCCCTTCGTCTGGCTGAACTTTTCGTGGCAGCTGTCGGCCATGGCCAGAACGCCTGCCTTTGCCTCGTCCACGGCCTTGCCGAAGTGGCTCTTCGCGTTTTCGGTGCCGTTTCCGGTGCTAGTCGTCTCGGACATTGCAGATTCCTTCCTTGCTTACCGCTGCGCCACATTCGCCGCGCCTTATTGACGGGTACCTAGGCGATTAGCGCCAAGAGTAACACAACTTGTCGTCGAAATGGCAACGCAACTTGTCAGGCGTAGTTCCCCTGCTAAGACGCCGAACGAGAGTGCGCTGAGGCGCCTCATGGTTCGCCTTGCAGGAGGAATAGCCTTTTATGACCGCGATTATCGATATCCACGGCCGCGAAATTCTCGACAGCCGCGGCAATCCCACTGTCGAAGTCGATGTTCTTCTCGAAGACGGCAGCTTCGGTCGTGCAGCGGTTCCCTCGGGCGCTTCGACCGGCGCGCATGAAGCCGTGGAACTGCGTGACGGCGACAAGTCGCGTTATCTCGGCAAGGGCGTGCTCAAGGCCGTCGATGCCGTCAATGGCGAGATCGCCGAAGCCCTCGCCGGCCTCGATGCCGAAGACCAGCGCGACCTCGACCTCGCGATGATCGAGCTCGACGGCACCGAGAACAAGGGCCGTCTGGGCGCCAACGCCATTCTCGGCGTCAGCATGGCTGCGGCCAAGGCAGCCGCCAATGCGCGCGGCCTGCCGCTCTATTCCTATGTCGGCGGCGTGTCGGCGCATGTCCTGCCGGTGCCGATGATGAACATCATCAACGGCGGCGAGCATGCCGATAACCCGATCGACTTCCAGGAATTCATGATCATGCCGGTCGGCGCCGATTCGATCGCCGAAGCGGTGCGCTGGGGTTCGGAAATCTTCCATACCCTGAAGAAGGGCCTTCACGAGAAGGGCCTCGCCACCGCCGTGGGTGACGAGGGCGGTTTCGCACCGAACCTTGCCAGCACCCGCGACGCGCTGGACTTCATCATGGCCTCGATCGAAAAGGCCGGTTTCAAGGCGGGTTCGGAAATCCAGCTCGCACTCGACTGCGCCTCGACCGAGTTCTTCAAGAACGGCAAGTACGAGATCAGCGGCGAAGGCCTGAGCCTCTCGCCGGTCGCTTTCGCCGACTATCTGGCCGACCTGACCGATGCCTATCCGATCGTCTCGATCGAGGACGGCATGGGCGAAGACGACTTCGAAGGCTGGAAGGCGCTGACCGACAAGATCGGCCACAAGGTCCAGCTTGTCGGCGACGATCTCTTCGTGACCAATCCGAAGCGCCTGACCATGGGCATCGAGAAGGGCCTCGCCAACTCGCTGCTGGTGAAGGTCAACCAGATCGGCACTCTGACCGAGACCCTGGAAGCCGTGTCGATCGCCCAGCGCAACGGCTATACCGCGGTGATGTCGCACCGTTCGGGCGAGACCGAGGACGCGACGATCGCCGACCTCGCCGTTGCCACCAACTGCGGCCAGATCAAGACCGGCTCGCTCGCGCGGTCGGACCGGCTTGCCAAGTACAACCAGCTCATCCGCATCGAGGAAGAACTGGGCAAGGTGGCTCGCTACGCCGGTGCTTCGGCTTTCGGCCGCCTGTCGCGCTGATATAATCGATTACAACGTCAAGACCCGGTCTCCATTCGGAGGCCGGGTCTTTTGCTGTCCGGAAGAGAAGCCGGGTCGCCGGTTTCTGCCATTAAGAACCGGCCGCCCATAGGCGCCGCGCTCTTTTGTCTGATGCCCCTTCAGGCTGTGCTTACCGGGCGGCGAGAACGCCTGGGCGAGGGTCGTCGAGCAGCACTACGGATCGGGATGCGGAGGCGAAGTATTCGAGCATCGCGGCGTAGCCTCGCGCGCTTAGTTTGACGTAGACGCGCCGGGCATCGCCGGGATCGGCCTCCCGGACGAGAAGGCTCTGCTTTTCGAGGATGGTGATCCAGCGCAAGGCGGTGGTGGACGGCACGGCAGAGCCGATGCAGGCGCTCGTCACCGAAACGCGCCGCCGTTCCTTTGCGGCAATGAACAGGTCCAGCAGGATGTCCCAGGCCGGTTCGCCGAAGAGGTCGTCCGACTGGAAGATTTTGGTGCGGCGGCGGCGGTCCTCGTAAGTCTGATGAGCCAGTTCCACCCAGATCGGGTGGTCCTGGCTGGCGGGAGGCCTGCCGCTTTCGCGTGTCTCCATCGGAATGCCGATTTCCGCCAGATTCGTGGCGACGTTTGGTCCGATTTCGAGTTCGCGGGCCATCGCGAGAAGTTCGTTGGCTATGCCGATCAGGCGAATGGCCTTCGCCCGATTGTGCATCAACTGATCGCTTTTCTCCATAAAACGGTGCCGCCAGTGTTTGCCTGCAAAGCATATCGCGGCATCGTAGCATGACGAGGCGCACTAATTTTCGCAGGTGTTACTCCCCTTGTTCATGAACTCGAGGCTAAAACATTGCCGCTGGCGCAATTGTTCGAAACGCTGGAAGTTCGTGAACGGAGTATGGATAATCACAGGAGGGCGGCGCCGTCTCGCGCAGGTTAATCCGGATTGGAGCGAGTTTGCTCGATTTTGCAATGAGAGCGCAAGGACTCGATGGCGGCCTGAAGGTGAGCAGCGGCGACATAGGCGCCCATTTCCTCAAGTTCTTCCAGCTTCGTGTCGAGTTCGCCGATCAGTTGCATCATGTTTGCGTCCCTATTCACTTTATTGTTCTCCGGCAGGCGACCAAGGATTTCGCCCGGGTACGATCTGCCCTTACCCCGACAAATCCCGCCTTTGGCCATGCTGAAGCGGCGATTTTGCCTATGAATGCTCCGATTTCGAGCAATATCGGAGATGTCGCAGGATGTTACAGGATTTTCATCGCCTCTTTTACACGTATGTTTTTATTGTCCTGCTTATGGGCGGCCTGTGAAATCTCCTTAAGCTTCCCAATGAGTTCTGTAATTGGTGTTTTTACTTATATTTAAGCCTTGGGCGGACTGCTTCGACCGAAAAGCGGCCTATGTGTCCGCCCTTCAGAGTGGGCGCACGAGCATTCTCGCCTCGGTGCCGTAGCCCTTGGCCGGATCGAGCAGTCCGTCGCCGAGCAGTTCGAAGCCCTGCTTTTTCCAGAAGCCGTGCGCGTCCCCCACGGCGATCAGCACCATCCGGGACAGCCCGTGCGCCTTGGCCTCGTTCACCGCGATCCGCACTGCCTCGCCTGCGAAACCGCGACCGCGCGTGGAAGCGCCTAGGGCGAGATCGTGCAGGAAATAGCAGTCGAATGGCTCGGCAAGGCCAGTCATCGGCTTGTTTATCACCGGCGGGCGGTCCTGCCGGCCGGGATGCGAGATGAGATAGCCGGCGACTTTGCCGTCATCCTCTTCCAACACATGGCAGCCGGAAGGGTAATGCCGGAAGCAGGCGGCAAAGACCTCAGGGTTCTCGGGGTAGTCGAGGTGGACGAGGTCCGCCACGTGCGCCACATGAGCCACGTCGGCTTCGCCCATTTCCCGCCAGTGCATCGTCTTGCCGTTCCTCTGGTTCGCGCCGGACCGCGCCGTCTGCTGCGCGGTTTCCCGGTCCTCATCGGCTCCCGTTCACGCGAGCGGAGGTCGAGGTCGTCTTGCCGACCCACGGATAGCCGGAACACCACGACAAGGGCAACGACCGTGACGGTCGGCACCATCTTTACCAAAGGCTTCGGACGTGGCGGCAAAACGGACGTCTCTTTCGTCTCGCGGAGTTCTCAACTCGACCAGACCTGACCTCGGATCGAACCATCGATCAAAATTGCTTTTCGTTGAAGGGGAAACATGTAATCCGTTACAGACCCTATCTGTGGTGAGCCATGATTGCCGGCAGCGTTTTTCGGAATAGAGCTGTAATAGGCTGGGCCGGTATCTTGGTGATGCTGACTGCTTGTCCGAACTCTGCTTTCACGCAGGAGCGTGGCAAAGAGGCTGCTCAGGACGAGAACGCGCCTGCTGCGCTGTCTTTCGATGCCGCCCGCCAGCGGCTGGACCGCGTGTCCTCCGCGCTGGGCGCCGCTTCGGACGAATTGAGCGCGGCGGAATCGACGGCCCATGCACTCAAGGCGCTGAATCGTCCGGTGGTGTCCACATCGGTCTCGGTGATTGCCTACCAGAAGTCGCTTTCGGTCGACCTGACCGGACAGAAGGACAGCTTCAGCAATGCCACGGGCCAATTCCTCGAAGGCCTGCCCGGAGAGTTTCCGCCCGAGTTCTCCAGCATCGTGCAGCAAGTGACCGGGCGTGTGGGAGAGGCACTTCCGGGGTTGCTCTCGCAGATCCCCGACGAACTCGATTTCCGCGCGCGGCAGACGGTGATCCGGCCCAATGTCACGGCGGTGATGCCGCTCTATTCGGGCGGGGCGATCCCGGCGATCCAGCATGGGGCCGAGGCGGGCGCGGAACTGGCGAGGGCGAAGCAGGCGGGGGCGCAGGATCTGTCGCAAGTGCGGCTGGTGCAGAGCTATTTCGGCCAGCAATTGGCCGCCGCGCTGCTCGTTTCCGCCACCGGCACGCGCGATGCCTTCGACAAGCATCTCGCCAATGCCAAGGCGCTGTTCCGGGAAGGCGTGATCCCGCGTTCGCGCGTGCTGGAAATGCAGGTGGCCCGCGATGCGGCGCAGCGCGCGCTCGAACGGGCGCGGATGGAAGAGCGCAATGCTTCGGACTCGCTGGCCCGCCTGCTGGATGCGAGGGAAGGCGTGACGCCGACAACGCCGCTCTTCGTCAACGGCAGCGGCCTTGAACCGCTGGACGAATTCCTCGCCAGTGCGATTTCGCCGGGGCAGCCGCAAATGCGCGCGGCGGCAGCGGCGCGTGATCTCGCCGGTTCGGGTGTCGATCTCGCCAAGTCGCGCATGAGGCCGCAGGCCTTCGCGTTCGGGTCGTACAATTTCAACCGCAGCGATGCGATCCCGGTCGATCCGGACTGGATCGTCGGCCTCGGCCTGCGTTTCACCCTGCTGTCCAACATCGACCGCCGCGATACGCTCGATGCGGCGCGCTCGCGGCAGAGCGCGGCGGAAAATGCTGCGCGGGATATGCAGAAGACGATCGAGATCGAGACTAGCCGTGCCTACAACCTTGTCGACACCGCACGCCGCTCCTTCCTGCTGCTGGATAGCAACATGAAGGCCGCCGAGGAGAACCTGCGCGTCCACGAGATCGGTTTCCGCGAAGGCGAGGATACCGCCAGCCAGCTGATCGATGCGCGCAACACGCTCTCGCTCGCCCAGACCCAGCGGATCGCTTCCGCCTATGAATATGTCGTCGCCCTTTCCGCGCTACTGGCCGCCAGTAACCGCGGCGACAGCTTCCGCGACTATCTCCTCCGTCCCGACAGGATCACCGCACCATGAGCGAAGTCGAGCAGTCGCCCCCGGCAGCGCGCGGCAGGTTTCGTCTGCTGGTGGCGGGACTTATATTGCTGGCGATCCTGCTGCTTGTCGGCCTGTGGATCGCCGCAAGGCCGTCGCCGGACCAGTTGCAGGGCATGGTCGATGCCGACGAGGTCAATGTCGCCACCAAGGTCCTGGCACGGGTCGAGCGCCTGCTGGCCGAGGAAGGCGCGACGGTGACGGCGGGAACGGTGCTGGCGGTGCTTTCCAGCCCGGAAGTCGATGGCGGGCGACAGCAAGCGCAGGGCGTGCTCGCGGGTGCCGAGGCCATGCGCAATCTTGCCGACAGCGGCGCCCGCAAGGAGGACGTGGAATCGCTGCGCGCGGTGTGGCAGGCGGCGCAGGCGGGCGCGGACCTTGCCGCCGTTACGGCGCGGCGGGCAGACAATCTCTATGCCGAAGGGGTGATCGCCGCCCAGCGCCGTGACGAGGCCCATGCCGCGCGCGATGCCAGCGCCCGACAGGCCGAGGCTGCGAAGCTGCAGTATCAGAAGGCCCTGTCCGGCGCGCGGGCGGAGGAAAAGGCCGCTGCACAGGCGCAAGTGCAGGTGGCGAAGGGCGGCCTTTCGATTGCCGATGCGCTCGGTGCCGAGAAGACGCTGGTGGCGCCGATCGGCGGCGAAGTGGTGCGGCGGCTGGCGGAGCCGGGCGAGATCGTCGCTCCGGCGGTCCCGGTGTTCCAGATCGTCGATACGGCGCATCCGTGGGTCTCGCTGAACCTTCGCGAAGACCAGTTCAATTCGCTCCGGAAAGGCCAGGAACTCACCGGCACCGTTCCGGCTCTCGGCAAGCGCAAGGTCCGCTTTCGCGTGACCTATATCAGCCCGCAAGGCGACTTCGCGACATGGCGGGCGACGCGGCAATCCTCGGGCTTCGATGTGCGCAGTTTCGAGGTGAGGCTCGTTCCCGCCGAACCGGTCAGGGAGCTGCGCCCCGGCATGAGCGTGTTGTTCGACTGGCCGCAATGACGCTCTCCGGTCCCGGCTTTCAAGCAGCCCTGCGCCGCGAAATTGGCCATCTGCGGCGGGATCGCTGGGACTTGGCTATGCTCACGCTGTTTCCGGGGCTGGCGATCCTGATCGTCTCGGCCATGCTGATCGCGGGTGTGCCGCGCGCCTTGCCGATTGCCGTGCTGGACGAGGATAACGGCGCGCTCAGCCGCGCGATCATCCGCGCGGTGGCGGCCAGCCCGGCGGTCTCGATCGCCGAACGTCCGGAAACGATGGTCGAGGCCGAACGGCTGGCGCGGGCCGGGCGGGTCTGGGCGATCCTGCGCATTCCGCGCGGCTTGGGTGAAGGGCCTGAACGCGCGACGACCCCGGCGATCCAGATTTTCTACAATGCTTCGTTCCTGACGATCGGCGGCAGTGCGGAATCCGGCATCCGCGCGGCAGTGGACGCGGTGCTGGTCGAGCGCGGGCTGGACGCGGCGCTGGCGAGGGGGCTTCCGGCGATCCGCATCCGTCCGCCGGTCGTTCAGGCCACGGTGCTGTTCAATCCGCAGGCCAGCTTCGAGTGGTACTTGCAGGCCCTGATCCAGCCTGCCGTGCTGCACCTGCTGACCGGGTGCGTTGCGGTGATGGCCGTGGGGCGCGAGTTGCAGGGACGTTCGCTCGCGCACTGGAAGGCCCGGACCGGCGGCGGTCTTGCGGCGCTGGCTGGCAAGCTCACGCCCTATGTCGCGGCGATCTCGATCTGGGGCATGGTCTGGATGATCTGGCTCGTCGGCATTCGCGGTTGGACGATGAGCGGCAGTCTTCTCCTGACCCTTGCCGCGCAGAGCCTGCTCTTTGCCGGGACGGCAGTGATTTCCGCGCTGCTGGTGATCGCCGTGCGCAAGCCGAGCTTCGCCTTTTCGGCCACGGCGCTCTATGCGGGATCGGCACTGGCCTATTCCGGCGGGACCTTGCCGCTGAACGGCGGCTCCGCCTTCGCGCGCGGCTGGAGCGAGGCTTTGCCTTTCACCCATTACTTGCGCTTGCAGATGGACCAGTTCCTCGGCGCGCCGGTCTTGGTTGTGCTGCCGCAGCTGGCGGTGTTGTCGCTCTATCTGGCCGTGCCGCTGGGCCTCTGCCTGCTTCTGCTGCGCCGGGCGGAGCAACCCGGATGACCTTCGCGCAAGGTTTCGCGTCGGTGTTCAGAGCCGTGCTCTCGACGTTCGCCCTGGCCTCGATCGTTGTCCTGGCGGTCGTGCTCTACGGCTTCTACTACCCCGCGCCTTACGCGCAGCAGACGGCCCGCCAGCTTCCGGTCGTGGTGGTGGACGAGGAGCGCAGCAATCTCACGCGCGCATTGGTGCGCAAGCTGTCCGACCTTCGGGAAGTACGCATAGTGGCGGAAGCGGACTCGATCCGCGAGGCGGAACGGCAGGTGCGTCACCGCGAGGCCGACGGCATCCTGCTGCTGCCGCGCGGCTTCACCGGCAGCCTGCTGACCGGCGCGCCGGGTGGCGGGATCGGCATCTGGGTCAACGGCACCTATCTGATCCGCGCGCGGGACATCGGCGGTGCCATCCAGTCCGCGGCGCTGGCCGTCGCGGCCGAGCGGCTGGGGCCGCTGGCGCAGGGCCTGCATCTGCGTCCGCCTGTCGAAGTGGTCGAACGGCCGCTGTTCAATACGCGCGAAGGCTATGCCGACTACGTCTTCCCGGCCGTCTCGGCGATCATCCTGCAACAGACTTTGCTGTTCGGCACCGCCATGCTGGCGGCGGCGCAGAGGGCTAGGGTTCGCGAAGGCAAGGCCGAGCCACTCTCGCTGCCGGGCTTTCTCGGCGTATGGAGCGCGCTGGCATCGATCGGCTGTTTTGCCGCCATGTTCTATTTCGGCTGGATCTTCTGGTATCAGGACGTCCCTCGCGGCGGAAACGTGGAAGGGCTGTTCCTCGCCGTCCCGCTGTTCGCCGCCGCCGTTTCCGCGCTGGGCCTCCTGCTCGGCAGTGTGTTCGATAGCCCAGAGCGCGCCTTGCAGGTGCTGATACCCACGTCGATCGTCCTGTTCTTCCTGGCCGGGGCCGCCTGGCCGCTGTCCTCCATGCCCGGCTGGGTATCGGGCCTTGCCTATCTCTCGCCCGCGACATGCGGCGCACAGGCCTTCGTGCGCCTCAACGAGATGGGCGCCAGCCTCGGCGAAGTCGCGGCACAACTGGCGGGACTTGTCGCGCTGGGGCTGGTCTACGGCATCGCAGCGGTCTTGCGCCTTACGAAGTGAGCTACATAAAACCGTCACGGGAACGCCATCCAACCTTCATTTGCCGAGCGTACCCCGCCGAGCCGTAAGCGAACTGCTCAGGGGAAACGGCAATGAAATTCGGTACTTGCATCGCGTCACTTCTCGCCGGAACCGCCCTCGCCGGGCTTCCCGCAATAGCTCAGGCAGCCGAGGGGGAAGTGGCCGAAAGCGCCGATCCCAACGCCATCATCGTCACTTCGCAGAAGATCGAACAGCGAGCCGTGGATGTGCCTATCACGCTCTCGGTCCAGACCGGGGAGCGGATGCGCGAACTTGGCGTCACCGACATCGGCGAACTGTCGAACTACGTTCCGGGCCTCAACGTCCAGGTGCAGAGCGCCAACAACCCCGGCTTCGTCATTCGCGGCATTACCTCGGACAGCGGCTCTGCCCAGCAGGGGCCGCGCGTCACGCTTTACTACAACGGCATCGACATCTCGCGTTCGCGCGGCGCCTATCAGGGCCTCTACGATCTCGACCGCGTGGAAGTGGTCAAAGGCCCGCAGGCGACCCTGTTCGGCACGGCGGCGACGATCGGCGCGATCAGCTTCGTATCGGCCAAGCCCGAGGCAGGCACTTCGGCCTCGCTGACCGGCGCTTACGGCAACCTCGACGCGACCCGCATCGAAGGCTTCGTGAACGCCGGCAACGACGTGATCGCCGCGCGCATCGCCGGGCAATGGAAGAAGCGCGACGGCTACATCGAGAACCTCGCACCGGGGCAGGACGATCTCTACGCACAGGACCAACTCGGCCTGCGCGGATCGCTGCGCTACACGCCCAGCAGCGATTTCACGGCGGATCTCGTCTTCACCTACGATCGTCAGCGCAATTCCGGCACGCCGTTTCTGTCCAAGAACCTCGGTTCGACTTCGGTGGAGGGGCTCTACGATAGCGCCTATCTGGGCGGCTCGCCGCTGTCGGGGCAGCTTCTTGGCTCCGACAAGCTCGGCCTCGACCGCGACGTTTACGATGCCAACCTGACGCTGAGCTGGGACTTCGCGAATGGCTGGAACTTCACCACCGTCAACGGCTACCGCCATTTCGATGCGCTGGAAGTCTTCGATGCCGACGGTTCGGCGGCCTGGTTCCTCGAATTCGCCGAACATGCCAAGGGCTGGCAGGCGAGTCACGAAGGGCGCTTCACCTATAGCGATACGAAGTGGCGCGCCTCGTTCGGGTGGAACTACTTCCTTGAGGATTCCTCGCAGTACGTGCCGTTCTCGACTGAACTCGGCACGTTCCTTCAGTGCTATGCCAAGATTATTCCGAACCGCGGGTGCGTCGCGCCGAACAACAGCGTGCCCGCCTCGGCCACTGCCGGACTGGTCAGCGGCGGCCTGCTGACCTCTCTGCCCTATTCGAGCTGGACCAAGAATGACGGCCGCAACCAGACCTGGTCTATGTTCGGAGACGTCTCGTGGACTCCGGTTCCGGCGCTGGAACTG
Source organism: Novosphingobium sp. (assembly GCA_017745295.1). Taxonomy (GTDB): domain Bacteria; phylum Pseudomonadota; class Alphaproteobacteria; order Sphingomonadales; family Sphingomonadaceae; genus Novosphingobium. Next base: position 95,722 of record JAGHZR010000015.1, on the reverse strand, counting down.
ACGGCCGGGGCGCGCGTGCTGATCGAGAAGCGGCGTTCGGGCTTCTCGTCCAACCAGCCGGTGGCGCCGGTCTACGGCGCGATCCTGCTGCCCTATCCCGATACGGCAGGCGAAACCTTCTATGCGCGCCGTTCCTTTGCGGCGGTGCTGCCGCGCCTCAACGCGCTCTATCGCCTGACGCCGAACCTCAATCTCTACGCGACGATCTCGAAGGGGCGGCGTTCGCCGGTCGTGCAACTGCCCAATGCGCTCAACACTGTCGCTTTCGCGGATGAGATTCCTTCGGAAACCGTGTGGAATTACGAGGCGGGCATCAAGGGTTCGGTCGGCATGGTCTCCGGCTCGCTGGGTGTCTACTACGACAAGTACGACAACTTCCAGGTTTCGGTGATCGAGAACGGCCGGGCCGTCACCCGCAGTGCCGGTTCGGCTTCCAACCTCGGCGTCGAAGCGGAGCTTGAAGCGCGGTTCACCGACTGGCTGAGCGCGTTCGGCAACCTGGGCTACATCGGTGGCGGCATCGACAACAAGGCGTCGAACGGCGTCTTCGCGGGAGACCAGTTCCGTCTCCAGCCCAAGTGGCAGTGGGCTGCCGGTTTCAATCTCAATGTCCCGGTGACTCAGAACACCAGCGTCTTCCTGACGCCGAGTGTCACCTACCGTAGCAAGATCTACTTCGAAGTGCCCAACAGCGAGGGGATCAGCCAGAGCCCGGTCACGCAAGTCAATCTGCGCGGCGGCGTTTCGCTGATGGACGGCAAGTTCCAGATCGCCGGCTACGCCCGCAACCTGACCGACAAGAAGTATCTGCTCGATGCGGGCAATACCGGCGGTTCGTTCGGCTACCCGACCTTCATCCCCGCCGAGCCGCGCACGTACGGCATCGAGATCACCGCGCGCTACTGATCCGATCAGATCCAAGGACAATCCATGACCCTTCAACTCGACCGTCGCCTGCTGCTCAAGGCAGGCGCTTTCGGCCTTGCCGCGCTCTCGACGCCCGGCGTCGCCCAGATCCTCACCGCGCGGGGCTTCACCCATGGCGTGGCAAGCGGTGAACCTGCCGCGAACTCGGTCCTGCTCTGGACCCGTTACGTCGGCAGCGGCGATACGAAGCTACGCTGCGAAGTCTCGGCAGACGAAAGCTTCCGCAAGGTGGCGGGTGGCGGCGAGGTGATCGCTTCGCCCGCGCACGACAGTTGCGCCAAGCTGGTGGTGTCCGGTCTGACACCGGGACAGTGGTATTTCTACCGCTTCATCGCGCCGGACGGCACGAAGAGCGATGTCGGCCGCACACGCACCTTGCCGGAAGGTGAGGTCGATCGCTTCGGGATCGGCCTGTTCTCCTGCTCGAACATGCCGTTCGGCTGGTTCAATGCCTATGCCCATGCGGCGGCGCGCGACGATCTCGACCTGATCGTCCATGTCGGGGACTACTTCTACGAGTACGAATACGGGCACTATCCGGACAATCCAATGGCGGGCCGTCCGATAGAGCCGCAGAACGAGACGGTATCGCTCGCCGACTACCGCCTGCGCTTTGCCAGCTACCGTCTCGATCCGGACCTTCGCAGCATCCACCAGCGCTTTCCGATGATCGCCCAGTGGGACGACCACGAGTTCGCCAACGACACCTGGAAGGGTGGGGCCGAAAACCACCAGCCCGATAAGGAAGGCGAATGGTCGGTGCGCCGCGCGGCGGCGGAGAAGGCCTATCGCGAATGGATGCCGGTGTCGGATGCGCTTTACGACAGCTTCCAGATCGGTTCGCTGGCCACGCTGTTCCGCCCCGAGACCCGCGTGAGCGAGCGCATGGAGCAGCTCGATTTCGGCGCGGTAATAGCCGGGGCGGCAAAGGGCGGGCAGGCCGAGATCGCCAAGGCCCTCGTAGAGTTCCGCGACGGGCCGTGGATGTCCTCCGACCGCACGCTGATGGGCGCGAAGCAGGAGGCCTGGCTCACCAAGGGGCTGGCCGATTCCGCAAAATCCGGCACGCGCTGGCAGGTGCTGGCGCAGCAGGTCGTCATGGGCTCGCTCAAGGCGCCGCCGCAGATGGCGGACCTCGTTCCGGCGGGCGGCGATCCCAAAGTGCGTCAGGCGCTCATGGCCATCGCCGCCGCCTCGCAAGTGGGCCTGCCGTTCAACATGGACTCGTGGGACGGCTATCCCGCCGCGCGCGAACGCCTGCTGCGCGCGGCGCGTCATGCGGACTGCAACCTCGTGGTTCTCGCGGGCGACAGCCACAATGCCTGGGGCAGCGAGCTTTCGGTCGATGGCACCCCTGCCGGTGTCGAATATGCGGGGCACTCGGTCACATCGCCGGGCTACGAGGAATATCTGCCTTCGGTCCCGCCCGCCGATCTGGCCAAAGCGCTGCGCGGGGCCAATCCGGGGCTGGCCTATGCCGATACCAGCCGCCGGGGTTATGTCTCACTACAACTCACGCCGGAGCAGGTCCGCGGCGAGTGGCACTTCATGGGCACGATCGCGCAGCGCACCACGTCGGGAACGACGAGCGAAGGCCTGTCAGTGAAGTGGAACGAGCGGCGCTTCGCCAAGGCCTGAAGGTTTATGCAGTGACGAAATGGGCGTTCCGGTCTGTCGGGGCGCCCATTTCGCAGGGAGACCTGCCTTGGTGATGATACAGGATATCCTGGGCGGTTGACGTGCCTTCATCGCGGCAGCAAACAGCCGGAAACATATCTCCCCAAGGAACTTCCATGACCGACTCCGATCTCCCCGAACCGCAGGCCGAAAACCCGGTCGTGCGTCCGGACCGCCGCGACTTCCTCGGCGGTCTTGCCGCCGCGATCGGTGCCGCGGCCGTTGCCGGTGGCACGGTGGAGAGCGCCGAGGCGCGCCCGGCCAAGGGTTCGTCTTCGCGCCCGGTCAGCGATGCTAGGCTGCGCGAGGCGATCGACACGGTCGTCGTGATCTTCGCGGAAAACCGCAGCTTCAACAATCTCTTCGCCGACTTCCCCGGCCTCCAGCAGCCGCTGTCCGAAGTCCCCGCCGAGCGCACCCGCCAGCGCGACCGCGACGGCAAGGTCATGGAGCGCCTGCCGAAGATCTGGGAAGGCCTGGTGCCTTCCAAGCAGGTTGTCGAACATACCGAATACCAGATCGGCCCGGACGATCTCGCGCCGATTCCGAACGGTCCCTTCGCGCTCAAGACGCCCGAGGGCGATCCGCTGCCGCACGGTCTTGTCACCCGCGATCTCGTTCATGCGTTCTACCATAACCAGATGCAGATCAACGGCGGCGCCAACGACCAGTTCGTCGCCTGGGGCGACAGCGGTGCGCTGGTCATGGGCCACTACGGCGATATGCGCGCGCAGCTCCGCATTTGGCAGATCGCGCGGGAATTCACGCTCTGCGACAACTTCTTCATGGGCGCGTTCGGCGGTTCGTTCCTCAACCACCAGTATCTGATCGCCGCGCAGCCGCCGTTCTACCCGGACGCAGACCAGAGCCCCGCCGCCAAGCGCATTGCCCAGCTTGAAGGGAACGATCCCAAAGGCACGCGCCTGAAGCTCGATCCCAAGACGCCTGCCAGCGCGCTCGACGGCCCGGCGGTATTCGGTGCCAACACGCTTTCGCCGGACTTCTGGGCGGTCAACACGATGCTGCCGCCCTATGCGCCGACTTACGAACTCGATGCGACAAAGCCAGGCTACGCCAATGCGGAAAGCTCCCATACGCTGGTGCCGCAGCAGCACAAGACCATCGGCGACATGCTTTCGGCCAAGGGCGTGGACTGGGCCTGGTACGCGGGCGGCTGGGATGCCGCGCTGGCAGGAAACATGAACGACGCCTCATTCCCCTCGCGCCCGAACTTCCAGCCGCATCACCAGCCGTTCAACTATTACGACCGCTTCGCCCCCGGCACCGCGGACCGCGCGAAGTTCCTGCGCGACGGCGGCGAGGGCAGCACCGCCCGCACCAACAAGTTCCTCGCCGATGCCGAGGCGGGTAAGCTGCCTGCGGTCAGCTACTACAAGCCGCAGGGCAACCTCAACATGCACGCCGGTTACTCGGACATCGACGCGGGCGATCGCCATATCGCCGCCGTCATCGACGGCCTGCGCGCCAGCCCGCAGTGGGAGAAGATGCTGGTCGTCATCACCTTCGACGAGAACGGCGGCTGGTGGGATCACGTCGCCCCGCCGAAGGGAGACCGCTGGGGTCCGGGCACGCGCATTCCCGCTGTCATCGTCTCGCCCCATGCGAAGAAGGGCGCGGTCGATCACACGATCTACGATACCGGCTCGATTGCCCGCTTCCTCACCCGCCGCTTCGGGCTGGAAAAGCTGGAGGGTTTGAAGATGCGCGAGGACGCCATGGTCGCGGCAGGCGGCGTGGCGCCGGGCGATCTGACCGGCGCGCTCGATCTGGGCTGACCTGCGCAAAACAGGTGCGCCTGCCCTGTGAATGCGACAATGTGCCGAGGCCGGACCCGATTCTCCATCGGTTCCGGCCAGACACAGATTTCGGATCGCACTTCAGGGGGCAGAACATCCATGCGGGTCATCGCATCCACCGTCTTCACGCTCGGCACAATTCTCGCGGCGTCCACCGGCGCCCAGGCCGCGCCCAAGGCTTACCCCGAGGCCGAGAAGCAGGTCCTCGAAGTCTCGAAACAGGCTATTGCCCTGCGCTCGGTCGAAGGTGAGGGCAACCAGACGCAGCAGGTCGCGGAACTCTTCCGCAAGGAACTGCTGGCGAACGGCTGGGATGCCAAGGATGTCGAGATCGTGCCCCACAAGGATACGGCCTACCTGATCGCCACCTGGCCGGGCAGCGATCCCTCGCTGAAGCCGCTGGTGGTCTCTGCGCACATGGACGTGGTCGAGGCCAAGCCCGCCGACTGGGAGCGCGATCCCTTCACGCCGGTCGTCGAGAACGGCTACCTCTACGGACGCGGCGCCAGCGACACCAAGTTCGAGGCGGTGCTGGCGATGGAATCGATGATCGAACTGCGCAAGCAGGGCTTCAAGCCCAAGCGCACCCTCGTCATCGCCTATTCCGGCGACGAGGAAACCTCGATGGCGACCTCGAAGCTGATCGCCGAGCGGCTGAAGGGTGCCGAACTCGTGCTCAATGTCGACGGATCGTCAGGAACCCTGTCGGAAAAGACCGGCAAGCCGGCGTTCTGGTCCTGGGGCGGGGCGGAGAAGACTTACGTCGATTACCAGATCGAAGTGACCAACCCCGGCGGCCACAGCTCGGCGCCGCGCACCGAGAATGCGATCGTCGAGCTTTCCGAGGTGCTGGAGCGGATCGGCCACTATCACTTCAAGCCCGAACTCAACGACATCACCCGCGCTTATTGGGTGGAGGCGGCGAAGCTCGAACCCGATGCCGCGCTGGCGGGCGCCATGCGCGCATTCGCGGCCAATCCGAACGACGAGGCGGCGCTCAAGGTGCTGCGTGCCAATCCCTCGATGGTCGGCCGCACCGGCACGACCTGCGTGCCGACGATGATCTCGGGCGGCCATGCCCAGAATGCCCTGCCGCAGCGCGCCACGGCCAACATCAACTGCCGCATCTTCCCCGGCCACACCCGCGAGGAGATCATGGCGGAGCTGGAAAAAGTCGCGCAGATGCCTGCCGCGAAGTTCTCCGACGTTACCGGCGAGGCCTCGACGATGTCGCCCGCTTCGCCGATGCGTCCGGACTTCGTGGCGGCGACGCGCAACGCGGTGACGGCGGCCTGGGGGCCGATCCCGATCATCCCCTCGCAGGCTTCGGGCGCTTCGGATTCGATGTGGTACCGCGCGCTCGGCGTGCCGAGCTACAGCGCCAGCGCCTCGATGATGAAGGACTCCGACGAGTTCGCCCACGGCCTCAACGAGCGGCTGCCGTTGCTCAACGTGCGGCCGGGGATCACCTATTACCTCAGCCTCTACCGGGATCTCGCCGGTAAGTGAGCCTTGAGAGACTGGCGGCTCAAGCCGCCGCCAGTCTCTTTCCGCTGAGCCGTCCGCCGCTGAGGATACGTGCGGGTCCGGGGGCCGCGCGGCTGAGCAGGGTTGCCAGCAGGACAACCACCAGCAACACGATCAGCGGCTGGGCGACCAGATAGACCGGGTAGAGCGGCGAGCCAAGCGTGCCGAACAGCCTGCCCAGCAGCGGCCCGCCCAGCCAGATCAGGATCAGGTGCGAGCAGAACAGGAAGAACGCGAAAGGCTCGATCCTGAGCAGCGGCTTTCGCACCACGGTTCCGGCAATGCCCCAGGAAATGCGCCAGTAGGCCAGCGCTGCGGAAATGCGCACGGCGAGGTCGAGCGTCGCGGCGGGGAGGCTGATCGGGGATGCGTCCACCACCAGCGTGAAGTAGAGCTGCACGGCGGTCAGCACTGCGAATGGGGCGAGCGCTACGGCCAGCGGCCATTCGGCGATCCGGTCGGACAGGTTCTCGCGGCGGGCGATGATGCCGAGGGTGAAGAAGAACGGGATCGAGGCGCGCATGAACACCGGCGGTCCGAAGCCTGCGATCTGGCAGACCGCCGCGACCAGCGCCACCGCAAGCAGGGTGCGTTTGCCGCAGCGCACCAGCAGTGGCGCCAGCAGCATGCAGAGGAACAGGTCGCGCAGGAACGGCATCTGGACGTTGATGTCCGGATTGCGGCTAGCGATGAACACTTCCTGGAAAACCCAGTCGAGCGACTGCGGCGTCGGCGCGGCCAGCCGCGTCGCGACGGCTGCGCCAGAGACGAGCAGGATCGCCAGAGCGTTCCACAGCACCATCGGCAGCAGGATCGTCTTCGCCTTGCGGCCGACATGGCTCGCCCAGTCGAACGTGCGGCTCGATCCCGCGACCAGCCAGCCGGAAATCAGGCCGAGCAGCGGCACGGCGCTACGTCCAAACACGTCCATCAGCACCCAGCGCAAGTTCTCCTGCGGGGTGCCGTGGGCAAGCTGGAGATCGTATCCGGTCAACCCGGTCCAGGCATGGACATAGACGACGCCGAGGATGCAAATGACGCGCGCAACCGAAATGGCATCGGACCTGCGCCGCGCGTCGAGTGTGAGTGTTTCAGGCAAACCGCATTCCTGTTTTGTCGCAACCCGTCGAACTGCCTGCGCTTTTCGGCCTTGAGGTCGGGCACGAAGGCGGTTCGGTTCGCAATGACAAACCAACAGGAAGGAATTAGGTCTGTCGTTATTCGGCAGGGCGACCCGGAGAAGGGGCGAAACGGTGCAATTGTTCACCAACCTCTATGAAATGAAGCGACTGTAGGGGCCGCCCCAGCGTTTGCTATCCGCGATCACCTCATGCGCGCAATTGTGCCCCGGTGCGCCGGTTACGCCGCCGCCGGGATGCGTGCCCGAGCCGCACATGTAGAGCCCCTTGATCGGCCCGCGATAGGCACCGTGGCCCAGCACCGGCCGCGCCGACCACATCTGGTCGAGCGTCAGGTTGCCATGCATGATGTCCCCGCCGACGAGGCCGAACTTGCGCTCCAGCCCCTTGGGGCTGAGCACCTGCCGACCGAGGATCGAGGCGCGGAAGCCCGGCGCGTATTCCTCCACCGTATCGATGATCGTATCCGCCGCCTTGTCTTCCTCGGCATCCCAATCGCGTCCATCGGGAAGTTCCGGCGCGAATTGCTGGCAGAACAGGCTGGCGACATGCTGGCCCTCGGGCGCGAGGCCGTTGTCAATGGTCGAGGGGATCAGCATCTCGACGATCGGCTTCCTCGACCAGCCATGGATCTTCGCGTCGAGGAAAGCGCGGTCCATGTAGTCGAGCGTCGGCGCGATGATGATGCCGGACTGGTGATGTTCACCCGGCTCGGGAAGGCAGGTGAACTTCGGCAGTTCGGAAAGAGCCACGTTCATGCGGAACGTGCCGCTGCCGGTCTTGAAGCCTTTCATGCGGCGCTGGAAATCGGGATTGAGGTCGCCTCCCGCGATCATCCTGCCGTAGAGCAGCTTGGGGCCGACATTGGCGATTACGCGCGTGGCGGCAATTTCCTCGCCGCTTTCGAGTCGAACCCCGGCGACCTTGCCGCCATCGACCAGCACCTGGTCCACCGGGCTTTCCAGGCTGATCTCCACGCCCAGGTTGCGGCAGACTTCGCCCATGATGCGGGTGATATTGCCCATGCCGCCGACCGAGTGGCCCCAGGCACCCTTCTTGCCGTTCACCTCGCCGAAGACGTGGTGCAGCAGGACATAGGCGCTGCCCGGCGTATCGGGCGAGGCATAGTTGCCGACCACCGCGTCGAAACCGAACGCGGCCTTCACCGCCTCGCTCTCGAACCAGCCGTCCAGCAGCGACCGGGCGGACTTGGTGAAAAGGTCCAGCACATCGCGCTGCGCCTGAAGGGAAAGACCCGAAAGCTTGCGGCCCTGAAGCGCCGCGTCGATCAGCCCGCGCCAGCCGTCACCGGCGTTGGGCGGCGATTTCAGGGCGAGGTCGCGCAGCACTTCGGCCACGGTTTCCAGTGCATCGTAATAAGCGGGCAGCACTTCGGCGTCGTGGGCGGAGAAACGGCGGAACTCCGGCTGCGTGCGCTCCAGCCCGCCGCCGAGCTTGAGATAACCGCCGTCTTCCTGCGGCAGCAGGTTGGAGATCGGGCGCTCTATCACGCGGTAGCCATGGTCGGCGAGCCGCATGTCGGCGATGACTTTGGGCTGGAGCAGGCTGACGGTATAGCTGGCCACCGAGTTGCGGAAGCCGGGGTGGAATTCCTCCGTCACCGCCGCCCCGCCGACCACGTCGCGGCGTTCCAGAATGCGGACCTTCAAGCCCGCGCGGGCAAGGTAGAACGCGCAGACGAGGCCGTTATGGCCGCCGCCGATGATAACGGCATCGTAGGACTTCGTCATGTCGTTCTCCCAGCGATCAATCGATTTCGCTGCGCTTCAGCCAGAGCCAGATCGGCAGGCCCAGCACCATCAGCACGAAGCTCAGCCCGCTGGCACCGATCCCGGCGCCCCACAGGGTCCAGAGCGCATAAAGCGCGCCGATCAGTGCGGGAACGCGGGCGACGCCCAGCTTCAGCGCCGCCAATGCGCAGGCGAGGTAGAGCCAGAGCGTCGCGGACGTGGAAAGCAGCAGCAGGTATTCGAACAGCGCCTGCATCGTCCGGCTGGCGTTCATCGCCGCGAAGAAGCTGGCGACCGTGGCGGACGTCAGCAGGGCGCGGCGGGCGGTGCCCTGCGCATCGATCCCGGCGAACCACTGCGGCAGCAGGCGGCGGGCGGCCATGTCGCGCATCATCTCTGCCTGGAGCAAGGTCCAGCCATTGAGCGCACCGATGCAGCTGATGACCGCGAAGACTGCGACGAGGGTGGCGACATCCCCGTCGAGGAAGCGGGCGACGAAAGTGGCGAAAGGCGCGGCCGAGTGCGCGGCGAGGTCGCTCGGTAGCAGCAGGGCGATGGCCGAGCAGACCATGAGATAGAGCACCCCGGTCAGCGCCGTGCCCCAGAGCGTGGCGCGCGCGACGTTGACTTCCGGATTGCGTACCCGCGCCGCCGCCACGCTGGCGGATTCGAAGCCGAGTAGTGCCCAGAGCGTCAGGGTCGCGGCGCCGTTTATGGCGCCGGTATGGACGAGCGAGGCGTCGAAGTGTGGAAGCTGCGCCTTGCCGTTCGACAGGACGTAGACGGCCAGCACGATCACCACCAGCAGTGGGATCACCTTGAGCGCCAGCGTGACGATCTGGAACTGGCCCGCCGCACGGGTGCCGCGCAAGTTGACCAGCGTCATCAGCCAGAGCAGCGCGATGGCGGCGAGGGCGGGGACATGCTCCCCGCGCCCGAGGAACGGCACCATGCTCGAAAGATAGGAGACCGTAGCCACGGCAATGGTCACCACCGAAGTCCAGAGCGAGACGAGGTAGATCCAGCTGATAAAGAAGCCGACCTTTTGCCCGAAGGCATCGGTGACGAACCCGGCAGGCCCGCCTGCCTGCGGCCGGGCGCGGGTCAGGCGGCTCAGGACATAGGCAAGGATCAGCGCGCCGGTGATCGTGGCGAACCAGCCGATCACCCCGTTCCAGCCGAACGGGGCGAGGCTGGCGGGCAGCAGGAACACGCCGGAACCGATCATGTTGCCCATGACCAGCGCGATCGCCGCCATGAGGCCGAGGCTGCCCGTTGTCGAGCGGATACCCGAAACCCCGGTCTGTATGTCTTGATCGCCCGGCATGTCTTTTCCCTGGTTGAAAGGCAGCGGCCCCTAGGGGAACTCTATGCCATTTTCAACGCGGGGAAAGACGGGACGGGAGTATCGGGGGCGGGGTCAGAACCCGCGAGCGACGCCCTCGCGGCGGGGATCCGCGCCGCCGATATAGCCTTTCGGCGTTGCGATGATCGCCTGAAGACCGGATTCCTCGCCCTTTCCGGTCGAAAGCGGCATGTTCCGAGCGGCAAGGCCGTCCATGATTGGCTGGGGGAACGTGTCGGCGCTGTAGCTGTCGCCCTTGGCCACGAGGTTGGACAGCGAGACCGCCTCCTGCGGCGTCATCTTCCAGTCGAGCAGGGCGACCAGAACCTTGAGGTTGTAGGCCTGGATCGCCGAACCGCCGGGCGATCCCGCCGCCGCCACGAACCTGTGCTGCGGCGTCAGGACGATCGCAGGCGCCATGCTGGAGCGAGGGCGCTTGCCGGGGCCGACGGCATTGGCGGCCTTGGCGCCGTCTTCGTCCGTAGGGCTGAACGAGAAATCGGTAAGCTGGTTGTTGAGGAAGAACCCGCCGACCATGCGGCCCGAGCCGAAGATGCTCTCGACCGTGGTGGTCATCGACACGACATTGCCCTGAGCGTCGATGATGACGATGTGGCTGGTGCCGCCCGGCTCGTTGGTTGCGTCCGGCCCGACATCGGGGGCACCCTTGGGCCTGCCGAACGTCACCGGTCCGGTTTTTTCGCCGATTTCGGCGGCGCGGCCCTTCAGGTATTCGGGATCGAGCAGGCCTTCGAGCGGCACTTTCACGAAAGCCGGGTCGCCGACATAGCGGTCGCGGTCGGCATAGGCGAGGCGGCTGGCCTGCGCGAATTCGAACCAGGCCTTTTCGTCGGAAGCATCGCGCTTGCCGATGTCGGTGTGTTCGAGCACGCCAAGGGCGATTTGCAGACCGGGGCCGCCCGATGGCGCCTGCGGCGTGCAGACGATGTAGAGGCGGTAGGGCCGGCAGAGCGCGGCACTCGAATGCGGGCGGTAGTTGGCCAGGTCGGCCAGCGAGAGCGTGCTCGGGCGCGGCCCTTCGTGTACGCGCTCGACGATCTGCTGGGCGAGGGTGCCGGTCAGCAGGCCCGAGGCCCCGTATTTCGCGATCCGCTCCAACGAGCGCGCATAGTCCGCGTTCTTCAGGCGGTCTCCGGCGACATAAGGCGTACCGTCGGCCTTGGTGAAGTAACGCTTCGCATCCGGTGCGGAAGCTTGCGGCGCTTTGCTCGCGATCATGCCGGCCAGACGCGGGCTGACGATGAAGCCGTCTTCTGCCAGGAGGTGCGCTTCTCCGAAGAGTTTCGCCCAGGGCAGCTTGCCGTGATCGCGGTGGGCCATGTCGAGCATGGCGATCGCGCCGGGAACGCCGGTGGAGATGCCCCCCAGCACCGCCTCCGCAAAGGGCAGGCGCTTGCCGTTTTCGTCGAGGAACAGGCGGTTCGTCGCACCAGCCGGGGCCGTCTCCCGCCCGTCATAGGCGGTCGTCTGCCGGGTCTTCGCGTCGTAATAGACCATGAAGGCGCCGCCGCCGAGGCCGGAGCTCTGCGGCTCGACCAGACCGAGAACCGCCTGGATTGCAACGGCCGCATCGATGACCGAGCCGCCCGCCTCGAGTACGTCCACACCGGCCTTCACCGCCAGTGGATTGGCCGCCGCGACCATGGCGTGACGGGAGGTAGCCGATTGCTCGACGCGCGGCGGGTTCGCAACTGCGGTCCGTTCCGTAAGCGCAGCGGTTTGCGCGGCCGCCGGCGAGGCCGAAGCGAGTGCGGCAGCCAGCACGGAAACGGACAGGCCGAGGGCGAAGATCGGTCGGCGCAAGGATATTCTCCGGGAGACGATAGGCATTTGCAGGGACTTAGCGCCGTCTATCAGGGGGCGCCACCCCGTTCGTGTCAGCCTCGTGTCCAAGTCCCGATCGTCATCCGGCGGTCGTCATAACGACATGGGAATGCACTCGAACTGACCACGGGAAGTCAGAATTATCAGTCACATGCTGCGCTGCAAAAAGGTCTTCAGGGGAACCACGATGCGCGCATCGACCATTCGGAATTTCTATCTCGTCGGCACCAGCATGGCGGCATTGGCCCTCGCGGCTCCAGCCTTTGCGGAAGAGGCTCCTACGGACAGCGCCGCGGCCGGTTTCGACGGGGAAGCCATCGTCGTTACCGGCCAGCGCACGACCTATAACAACGCGGCGCTGACCGAAGACCTCATCACCCAGCAGCCGCCGCTGGTCTCGGCGCTCGATCTGGTGGACACGCTTCCGGGCGTACAGGTGAACGAGGGGGATGCCTTCGGCTTCGACGACTGGTCGGCCACGATCTCGGTGCGCGGATACCAGACCAACCTCGACACCCAGCAAGTCGGTTTGACCATCGATGGCCTGCCCAACGGTGGATCGAGCTATGGCGGCGGCGCCAAGGCCAACCGCTTCGTCGACACCATGAACATCGGCACCGTGGAGGTTTTTCAGGGCACCGCCGACATCGGCTCGCTTTCCAATGAGGCCTTGGGCGGCACCATCAATTTCGTCACCTCGGACCCGCTTGATGAGCGGCGGGTGCGCCTCTCCGGATCGGTCGGCGATTTCGATGCGGTCCGCTATTACGGACGCTTCGATACCGGTACGATCCTGAACGGCACGACCCGCGCCTGGATCTCCTACTCGCATCAGCAGGCCACCGACTGGATCGAGGGTTCGGCCGACAACTGGCGCGACAATGTGGCGGCCAAGTTCATCGTCGATACCCCGGTGAAGATCACCGGCTATGCCAGCTGGGACAAGGCGCACGAGAACAATTACGACCAGATCTATTCGGCGGCGCAGTTCGCAGCCAATCCGAACAGCGACGGTCTCGTCGGGGTCTGGACCGGCATTCCCTATCAGGACCAGGCCTATCGCCAGGTCTGGGCGACCCACCGCGAGAACTTCTTTGCCTATCTGAAGGCCGAGACGAAGATCGCGAATGCCGTCGATCTCGACGCCGGGGTCTACTATCACGACATGGCGGGCCGCGGTGACTGGGCGCCGCAATACGTCGTCAATGTGACCAACGACGGTGCGGGCAATCCCCAGAGCGAAATCTCTGGCACCGGAACCGTTCGCGGCGGTTCGCCGCTCGGCTCGATCTACTTCGTGGATGCCCGCGGCGTGGCGCTCAGCCCCCGCGCAGGCTGCCGGGGTTCGATCGGCTATCCCTATGGCGGCACCACCGACCCGAACTACGATCCCTCTTGCTATGTAGCGGGCGCGATCGCCGTGCAGTCCTATCGCCACACCCATTACCGCAAGGATCGCCTCGGCGGCACGGCCAATGCCGCGTGGAAGATGGACTTCGGCCAGTTCGCCAATACCCTGCGCGGCGGCCTCTGGTACGAGGACACCCACCGCCGCGAATGGCGCGACTGGCACAACGTCACCGATACCGCCGTCGGCCCGACCTATGACGCGACGCCCTACTGGACCCAGTACGATCGCAAGTATCCGCAGGATACCTTCAAGTGGTACGTCCAGGACCAGGTCGAGTTCGGTCCGGTCACGGCCAACTTCGGGGTGAAGCAGTTCATCAACCACATCGACCGCATCGATCTGTTCGGCCAGACCGACAATGCCCGCATCTCCTCGAAGTCCAAGGTGCTGCTCTCGGGCGGTGTCCAGATCGAGCCGGTTGCGGGCCTGAACCTGTTCGGCGGCTATTCGGAGAACTTCAAGGCGGTCTCCGATACGCTGCTGGAATACAACGACGCCGACTTCAGCAGCATCAAGCCCGAGACCGCCGAGAACTGGGAGGCCGGTGTCCGCTACAGCACGCCCCTGATCCAGGCATCGGCGACCTGGTTCAAGAGCAAGTTCTCCAACCAGGTGATCTTCGTGCCGAATTCGACCCAGGCCGGTAACAACTACCTGGGCGAGGGCGACGGCAAGTTCTTCAACGCCGGCGGCATCGACTCGCAGGGCTTCGAACTGCTCGCCAGCCTCACTCCGGTGGACGGCCTGCACCTATACGGCGCCTACACATATATCGATGCGACTTATCGCGGCACCGGCAATGCCGAACTCGATACCGAGCAGGGCATTCGTGCCGGAAACCGGGTGACCGGCATTCCGAAGAACATGTGGGTGCTTGCGGCGAACTACCAGTACGGCCCGGTCCGGCTGGGCGTGACCGGCAAGTATACCGGCGATCGCTACGTCAACACCTCGAACGCCTGGCAGGCCGAGAACTACTTCCTGACCGACCTGACTGTCGGTGTGAAGGGCAATGCCCTGAGCGACTGGCTGAAGGCGCTGGACTTCACGCTCAACGTCACCAACCTGACTGACAAGCGCTACATTGGCGGCATTTCGGGCGGCTACGGCTTCCTCGGCGCACCGCGCACGATGGTCTTCACGGTGACGGCAGACTTCTAGAGCGGCTGGGAAACGCGCAAGGGAAAGGGGAGGCGCCAGATTGGGCTGCCTCCCCTTTCTCGTTTGAAGGCAAGAAGAAGCCGTGCGTGCTGCGTTGCAATAAACTCAACGCAAGTGTCATAATATCCAAGCCGCACCATCTTGCGCAAATTAGTTAGCACTCTAATTACCCTGTCATGCAAGATCGACAATCGAGCGAGAAGGCTCTGGCTGCAAGGCTGGGGCCGGTTTCGCGTTCATGGCAGCAACTCGCCGATTCGGCGCTTTCTTCGCTGGGAGTCTCCAACTCTTCCGGCTGGGCGCTGGTGCATCTGCTGCGCCTTGGCGACGAGGTGCGGCAGGGCGATCTCGCGCGGGTCATCAACGTGACCGAACCCTCGCTCGTCCGGACTCTCCACTTGCTGGAGGATGCCGGTCTCGTCGAGCGCCGCGCCGACGACAGCGACCGGCGCGCCAAGAACCTTTGCCTGACCGAGGAAGGCGCCGCCGCCGCACGGCGCATCGACAAGCGATTGATCGAGTTGCGTGCAAGCCTTCTCGATGGCATTCCAACGGAAGATGTCGAGACTGTCGTGCGGGTGCTTGATGGCATCGCCGCACGCATTGCGGAAAGCGCCGCCCGGCAATGACGAAGCGTTTCGGACTGGACGCCGCGCTGTTCTCCCTGAAGGCCTACCTGGCCTCGATGCTGGCCATCTATATCGCGTTGTCGATCGGGCTGGAGCGTCCCTATTGGGCCTTCCTCACGTCCTATATCGTCGCGCAGCCGCTGGCCGGTGCGGTCGTGTCCAAGGCGATGTTCCGCGTTGTCGGTACGTTCATCGGTGCGGGCATGGCCGTCATCATCGTACCGAACCTCGTGCAGAAGCCGGAACTGCTGGTTCTCGGCATCGGCGCCTGGCTGGCGCTCTGTGTCTTCGTTTCGTTGCTGGACCGGACGCCGCGTTCCTATGCCTTCGTGCTGGCGGGCTATACCGCCGTGCTCATCGTGCTGCCCAGCGTCGATGTGCCCGATACGATCTTCACCGTGGCCACCTTGCGGGTGCAGGAGATCACTATCGGAATCCTCTGCGGCAGCTTCGTCCATGCACTGGTCCTGCCGCAGTCGGTCTCGGCCTTCATGCTGCAACGCGTCTCCAATATCCTGGCGGATGCCGAGCGCTGGTCGAGCGATTCTCTGCTGCTGGAAACCGATCCGGCGATCGACAAGGAGCGCCAGCGCCTTGCGCTCGACGTGACCGAACTGCACCAGCTTTCGATCCACCTCCCCTACGAGAGTACCCGGATCGCCCCGCGTATCCGCACCGTGCGCGCTTTGCAGGACCAGCTTTCGCTCATCATGCCGCTCGGCGCCGCAGTTACGGACCGGATCGTGCAGCTTCATGCTGCCGATGCCGTTTCCGAAAACCTCGCCACACTGCTTGCGGATACCCGGGACTGGTTCGGGCGCCTCGATACCCTGCCGCTGGCGGAGCGCGAGGAGGCTGCCGTCGCCTTGCAGCAGCGCAGCCGCGCGCTGGAGCCGCTGGTCGGCCCGGACGCGTCCTGGAACGAACTGATCCTGCTGAGCCTGCTTTCCCGCCTGGCCGCTTTGATCGGCGCGCATCGCGATTGCCGAATTCTTGCCGAGCAGCTCGGCACGCCGAGCACCCGTCCGGTCAGCCCACGCGCGGCCGAACTGGTCGAAGGTCGGCGCGGGCGCGAACTGCACGTCGATGTCGGCGGCGCCACGCGCGGCGCCATCGGGGCCTTCCTGACCATCGTTATCGGCTGCACCCTGTGGATCGGCTCCGGCTGGCACGAAGGCGCCACGGCGATCATGCTGGCAGGGGTCTTCACCGCGCTCTTCGCGGCGGCGCCGGACCCGTTGGCCCCCCTGCGGGCCTTCTTCATCGGCACGCTCATGGCGACGCTGATCGGGTTGCTCTACGGTTTCGTGCTCATGCCCCGGCTTGACGGGTTCGGCGAGTATGCGGCGGCCATGGCGCCGATGCTGTTCATGTTGGGAGCGCTGATGCAGTCGCCGCGCTGGGGCGGGATCGCCTTGCCGATGCTGCTCGGACTGGGATCGCCGGTGCTCGTTTCCGACCGTTACGTCGGTGGTTTCGCCGGTTTCGTGAACGGGGCTTTCGCCCAGCTCGTGGGCATTCTCTTCGCGATAACGGTGATCCGCCTGCTCAACTCGACCGGCACCCACGCCGCGATCCGTCGCACGGTCCGGGCGGGCTGGGCCGATATCGCCGAACGCGCCAATGCGATGCGCCCGCCCGACGTGCGCGCCTGGATCAACCGCATGCTCGATCGCATCGCGCTGCTGGCCCCGCGCCTGGCCATGGCGGGGCGCTCGCCCGGTGCGCCGCTCTACGACGCGCTGCGCGATCTGCGCACCGGCGTGGCGATCGGCGAACTGCGCGAACTGCGCCTCGCCATGCCGCCCGCCAAGCGCGGGCCGCTGACCGAGGTTCTCCAGAAAGTGGGCGAGTATTACCGGGGCCTCGATCCCGACCGGCCCGCCCCCGCCGACCCCATCCTGCTTGAGGATATCGACATTGCCATGACCGCCGTCCTGAACGACGAAGACCCGCAGCTCAGCCGTGCGGGGGCGCTGGGGCTGGTCAGCCTGCGCCGCAATCTCTTCCCGGCCTCCACGCCCGTGCGGGACGCGCATCCGATCGAGGTGTCGGCATGAGAGGCGAAATATCCTTCGACGGGGTCTTCCTCCCCACGCTGCTGGTCCTTGCGATCATCGCCTCGGTCATCACCCTGGTGCTGATGCGCATTGCCAATGTCATCGGTTTCTACCGCCTCTTCGCCTATCGGGCGATGGTGGACCTGTGCCTCTACATTCTCGTGCTCGGGCTTCTCGTCTGGGCCTCCCCCATGATCGGTTTCCGCCAATGAAGCGCTTTCTTGCCCGCATCGCCCCGAGCCTTGCCACCACTGTCCTCGTCGTCATCGCCGCCGTCATCGCGATCTGGCTCTGGCGCCATTACGAGGACAGCCCCTGGACCCGCGACGGCCGCGTCCGCGCCGATGTCGTGCGCGTCACGCCGGACATCGGCGGTCTCGTTACCTCGGTCGAGGTGAAGGACAACCAGGTGGTGAAGGCCGGAGACCTGCTCTTCGTGATCGACCGCCCGCGCTATTCGCTGGCGGTGGAACAGGCGCAGGCCGCCGTCGCCAGCGCGCAGGCACGGCTGGGACAGGCCCAGCGCGAGGCCAAGCGCGACCTTGCGCTGGGAGACCTCGTGGCGACCGAGACCCATGAGCAGAACGTCGCCGCCGTCGCTACCGCGCGCGCCGCGCTGGACCAGTCGCTGAGCGCGCTCGACAAGGCCAAGCTCGACCTTGCCCGCACGAACGTCCATGCCTCGGTCAACGGCACCGTCACCAACCTCGACCTGCATCCGGGCGATTATGTGGCGCCGGGCAATCAGGCGATGGCGCTGATCGACCGCGATTCCATCCGCGTCGAGGGCTATTTCGAGGAAACCAAGCTGGCCAACATCCATGTCGGCTCGCCGGTCACGGTCGTGCTGATGGGCGAGGATCGCCCGCTCAAGGGCGTGGTGGAAAGCATCGCGGCGGGCATCAACGACACCACCCGCAGCGATTCCCGCAACCTGCTGCCCAGTGTAGACGCGACGTTCACCTGGGTCCGTCTCGCCCAGCGTATCCCGGTGCGCGTGCGCCTGACGCAGGTTCCCAAGGACGTCAGCCTGATCTCCGGCCGCACCGCGACCGTGACCATCGAGCAGCCGGGGGATCGCAAGGCAGCGAAACAGCAGCAGGCGCCTGCCGTGGAGGCGACGCAGTGATCCGCCACGGAGCTTCCCTTGTCGCGCTGGCGCTGCTCGCCGGTTGCGCCACCGCCGGGCCGGACTATGCGCCGCCCGAGCACTCCGCCGCGACCACGCCTGCCGCCAACGCCGCTTTCGCATCGGGGCAGGGGGCGGAGTTCTCGCAGGCGGAACTGCCCGACCGCTGGTGGCGCCTCTACGATGACCCGCAACTCGACGGTCTCGTCGAGCAGGCGCTGGCGGCGAATGCGAACATTCGCGCCGCCGACGCCAACTTGCGCAAGGCCGATGCCGTTGTGCGCGAGACTGCCGGACAGAAGGCGCTGAACACCGCGCTCGGCGCCAAGGGCGATCTCGAACGCGACTATTCCACGCCGTCCGCCGGAACCACGATGCCCGGCGTGCTGACCTACAACCTCGGCCTGACACTGTCTTACCCGCTCGATCTCAACGGCAAGATCAGGCGCGCGATCGAGAGCAGCCTGGCCGACCGCGAGGCCGTGGAAGCGGCGCGCGATGCCGTGCGGATCAGCGTCGCCGCGGCGACGACCAAGGCCTATGCCGACGTCTGCGCGGCGAACTACCAGATCGCCACGGTGCAGAAGGTCATCACGCTGCAACGCCAGACGCTCGATGCGACCGGCCGCCTGCAACGCGGTGGACGCGGCACCGCCTTCGACGTCAGCCGCGCGCGCACGGCCGTCGAGAGCAGCGAGGCCAGTCTTCCGGGGTTCTATGCCAAGCGGCAATCGGCGCTCTACCTGCTCGCGACCCTGCTGGGCAAGGCACCGGCGGAATACCCCAGGGAGGTGGAGAGCTGCACGACGCTGCCGCGTCTGTCGCAGCCGATGCCGATCGGTGACGGCGCCGCGCTGATCCGTCGGCGCCCGGATATCCGTCAGGCCGAACGAACGATCGCCGGGGATACCGCGCGCATCGGCGTCGCCACGGCGGACCTCTATCCGACGGTCAGCATCGGCGGCGGCCTCATCAATTCCGGCAGGCTGGAGAACTTCGGCAAGACGCATAGCTTCGGCTTCAGCCTGGGGCCGCTGCTGAGCTGGTCGTTCCCCAACCGCCCGATCGTGAAGGCGCGGATCGAGGCGGCCAATGCGCAAGTCGAGGCCGATCTCGCCAAGTTCGACCAGACCGTGCTGGATGCCCTGCGCGGCACCGAAACGGCGCTGGAGACTTATGCGCGCGATACCGACCGGGCGGCAGCGCTCGGCAGGGCGAGCGACAGTGCGGGTCTCTCGGCGCAGCAGGCGGGCAAGCTGTTCCGCTTCGGTCGCAGCGATTTCCTGAACCTGCTGAGTGCGCAAGGCGCGCTGGCGACCGCGCAAGTCAACCATGCGGCGGCGGAAACGGCGCTGGTGGACGACCAGATCGCGGTGTTCCTCGCGCTCGGCGGCGGTTGGCAGAAGGCGGAGTAGAGCTTTGTCAGGCCGCCTTGCGCCGCTTGTCTAGGCAGATCGTATAGGCGGCGAAGAGGTCGCGGAAGTGCTCGTCTATCGTGCGGGCGCTTGCCGTCGGGCGAGGGCGCTCGCGCACGACGTCGAGGATTGCCGCCGCCGCCGCGTTGCTGTCGGCGGCGGCGTATGTCCGTCCGGCGCCACCCGCCGCATGGTCCGCCGCGCCCCCCGCGTCGGGGACCACCACGGGAATGCCGCTGGCCCGCGCCTCGGCGGCGGTCATGCAGAAGGTCTCCGCCTCGCAGCCGTGCACGAGCGCATCGGCGCTTGCCATGATCTGTGCGAAAGCGGCGCGATTGCGCTCGGGGGCGAAGAGGCGGACATGCGGGTTTCCGGCGATATGGCGCAGGATCGCGCGCTGCTCCCGTCCCTCGCCCAGCATGACGAGGCCGATCGGCGTCTGCTGGCTGGCCAGGCTCACCGCGTCGATCACCAGCGGCCAGCGCTTTTCCGGCGCAAGCCGACCGACGGCGAGCAGCAGCGCGGCGCTTTCGGGAAGGCCGCAATCCGCGAGCAGGCGCGCTCGCAATGCCGGATCGCGATGGGCGGGCGAAAAGCAACCGCGCTCCACGCCCATCGGGATCGTCGTGACATGGGCCACGCCGCCGTCATCGAGCCGCCGGGCGAGATCGCCGTTCGCGCAGACGACGTGGTCGAACTTGCGGCTGTGGCGGCGCAGATGTTCCCAGAACAGCGAGAACTGCCGGTCGATCGTCCGGCGCGAGAAGATGTTGCCGAGCCAGCGATAGGCATAGGCCGAAAGCGGGTCGGCATGCATGACCAGACTGCGCGGTGCCGCGCCGGGCCAGTCCGCCACCAGTCCCGCACTCCGCCAGGGTGAGGTGGCCTCGACGAAATCGGGCGCTTCGGCATCGAGCGCTGCGTGAAGCTGGGCGGTCTCCGCGAAATAGCCGTACTTGCGGTCGAGCGGAAAGCGGGGGCTTTTGATCGTGACGATCCGGGCACCCGGGCCGCGCTCGATCACCGCGTCCTCGTCGCCCGGCGCGAGGATGACGATCTCGTGCCCAAGCGCCGGGCCGATCCGCAGCTTCTGCTCTACGTAAGTGCGCACGCCGCCGCCTTGCGGCGAGTAGAAAGCGCAGACGTCGATAATCTTCATGCGGTCAGGACCCCTGCTTCAGCGGCGCCACCCCAAGGCCGCTGCGGTAGTTGAGGACGATGCGCAAGTGGGTCAGGCGGGTTCCGGCGACTGCGCTCGCCTTGCGTACATCGGGCTTGCCCCAGCCCAGTTTCGGATTGCCCGAAAAGCCGATGCCGTCGATCTTCCAGTTGAACTTGCGGTCGCCGTCGCGGTCGTGGAGCAGGCTGACGGCATAAGTGCCGGGACCCGGCAGGCGGATGCAGAGGCTCGGCGTTCCGCTGGCCGGAACCGGAACCTCGACGCGGCGGAAGGTCTTGCCCGCGCTGACCAGCACGTTGTCGTCGGCAAGGAAGTCGGTCCGGTTGGCCGGATAAACTTCCAGCTTCAGCTTGCCGGTGCGGTCCTTGAGGCCGATCGGCTCGACCAGAAAAGCAGGGCCGCTCTCGCTCGCTTGGCATTGACCGGCGGCCTTGCCGAGGTCGGGCGTCGAGGGGATCAGCGCGGGGGCCAGCATGACGAGGATGCTCATGCCGGCTGCTCCGGCGCGGTCAGGTCCTTGATTGCCAGAAGCCCGCCGAGCAGCAGATGGGCGGCCAAAATCAGTCCGGCCATCAGCGTCATCAGCGCGCCGATGTCCTGCTCGCGGCCCAGTGCCAGCACGGCGACGCCGGCAAAGAGCAGGTCCTTGTTCGGGATCAGCGGCAGGCGCGATACGAGCAGGCGCAGGGTGGCCAGGAACAGCCACCAGGAAAGCTGCACTTCGGGAAGGACGAGGTGCCAGAGCACGGCGTTGAACAATGTCGTCAGCGCGATGCGGCCGAGGTGGATCTGGGTTATCATCGACAGGTCCGCACGGGGCAGGGTGAAGACCCGGCGGCGGAAGACCATGGCGATGGCGGAAAGCACGACCAGCAGGCCCAGCGAGAGCGTGACCATGCGGGTATCGAGGCCCAGCTTCGTCGTGCCCACGAAGGGAACCATGATGGCGAGCAGGGCGATGGTGACGCCGTTGCCGGTCATCGCCGAGAGGATCGCCACATCCTTGACCGCGCCGAACGGCGCGGCATCGAGCGACACGCGGCGCCGCGCCCAGGTGTAGAAATAGGCCTCGCCGAGATAGCCGAGCAGCAGTTCGTTGTAGACCTTCTTGCGCAGCAGCGCGAGCATGCCCGCGCCGGGAATGCCCCAGAGGCGGCGGAAGATCACCCATTCGCTGGCGGGGGTGACGAGATAGCTCGCGGCAAAGACCAGCCAGAAAGCCGGGCTTGCCGGAACCATGGCGATCAGCTGCCGCAGGTTCAGCCCGCCCATCTCGTGAAACACCGCACAGATCACGGCGAGCGAGAGCGCGATCGAAAACAGGGCATTGCGCCCGAGACGCGGACTGCGGTCCTGCGGGGTAAGCCGAATGGCCTGGGCATCGGGCGCCAGGGCGGCAGCGGTTTCTGTCACGAAGGTCTCCGCTCGGGGATTCGGGGTCAAAGCGATCGCTGCCAGGGGGCGTGCCGCGCCCATGCACTCAGAGCCAGCCGCTGCCGCCGCTGGGCGTCGCGTTCGCGGCGCATTTGCGTCATCATGTCGAGATAGCGCTGGGCTGCGTTCTCCACCTCGTAGCGGGAGGCAATGGCTCGGGCGCGTTCGGGGTCTCCCGCGAAGTCGCGGATGCTGGCGAGGCCCCGGGCAAAGGCGCGCTCGTCGCCTCGGGGTACGAGCAGGCCGGTACGGCCGCTCTCGACGAGGCCGTCCATGCTGACGCAGCAGTTCGTCGAGAGCACGGGAAGCCCGGCGGCGAGCGCTTCGACGACGACACCCGGAAGGCCTTCGTAATCGGAACTCAACACGAAGGCGTCGGCTTCGGCCATGAGCGGGTCGATGCTGGCGAGGTGCCCTGCAAGATGTACGCGCTCGCCGATCCCGAGTTCGCCCGCAAGCCGCGCGATCGCGGCGCGTTCGGGGCCGTCTCCGGCGATCGTCAATCTGTCGGAGGGGCGCGCCGCGCGGGCGAAGGCGCGCAGCATCATCGCATGGTTCTTCTGGGTGACGAGGCGCCCCGCCGTCAGGTAACGGGTCCCCCAGACCGAGGCCGGGCGGCGTTCGCGCTTCGCCAGTGCCCGCAAGCGGGCGCGGGGCAGGACTGGATTGGCGATCACGTCGACCTGCTCGGCCGCGGCGCCGGTAGTCTCGCGAATTTCGCGCGCCATGGCTTCGGAAAGGCCGATCAGACGCTCGAACAGACGTCCCTGGACGCCTAGCCAGGTCGCGTAGGCTCTTCTCAGCGGCGCGGGCATGTCGGGGCGGTTCAGGGCATTGCTTACCTTGAGCGCTATCGGCGGCGCATGGTCGCCCAGCAGCAGTTTCATCGCAGCGCCCACCACGGCATAAGTGTTGCCGGGAAGGAACAGCACATCGGCCTCGTGCGCGATCAGATAGCTATAGAGGCAGTAGACCATCCACGGCGTTTCCCAGGAAGCCGTGGAGACGCGGGAGGGGATCTGCCAGTAGTCCAGCGCCGGTGCACTTGCGAGATGAGAGCCGCCGGCGCGCCCGAGCACGATCGTCACGTCGTGACCGGCCTGTCGCCACTGCGCTGCAAGGCCGAGCGCGACGCGCTCGACCCCGCCCGGATCGAGGCTATGGATCGGAATGGCGATCCTGAGCTTGTCGTTCATGCGAACCCCCTGCGGCTCCGGTAAGAATGTCGACACGGAAAAGCGCTCCTATGGAGGGCACATGTCGAGTTCGTGACTCCGGCGGGCGCGGTCATGGGCGAGACGTGAAAGTGCTTTAAAAGCGTCACCGTCATACCATGAAGTCGTACAAGTCCCTGTATCTCGACGGCCTGTGCGTGGCGGCGAAGCGCGTCAGCGTGGCGTCTATGCTGGCGAGGAGCGAGGCCTTGGCGACGTCTCCGGGATGGGCGGCGATTCGCACGGTTCGGGTCAGGGGCAGGACGGCCCGGGCCATCGCGGCGAAGGCCAGCGACGAGGCGGTGCGCACTGCCGAGCGGCTTGCCCAGGTGATGACGGGACCGCGCGCCAGCACCTTGTCGTTCCCTGCCGTCCAGACCCGCCAGTGGTCTTCGGCAAGAGGCATTCCCGCTCGGCGCAGCGCCGAGCGGGCACCTTCGCCATAGAGCCAGGCGGGGGCGACGAAACCTGCCGCAGGAAGGCCGATCACGTCCTCGATCAGCGACTTGCCGTCCCGCATGCGGGAGAAGGCGGTCCCTTCGTCGAGGCCGAGAAATTCGCCTTCTCCGGCCGTCATGTGCCGGGCCTTGAACCGGGCTGCACCCCGGTGTCGCGCTTCGTCCCGGTGATACCAGCCATGCACGAACATCTCGATGCCGGACTCCGCCCATCGGCGCAGGCGCCTCTGGAATGCCCTGTCTTCCGAAAGCGGATGGCGCCCCCAGTGGTTCGGCACGACCAGCATCGCGAAGCGCGGGCCGCCGAGGCGCCGTTCGAACAGGTCGGCAAGGTGGATGATTGCTCTTTCCGAGCCGGGTCCGACATCGTGGATCGATGCAAGCAGGCGCTTATCGCGCATATCTTCGGTCATGGCTGGCTCCCGCGCACCCCTGGCGGTGCGGTTAGGCGCGTTCCATGAAAGCCGCATGACGGTGCGGCCGTTTCGCGGCGAAAAGGCCGGAAAATGGCATCATCTTGCGACGATGCGAGCGAAAATTCGCACGCCGCGCAAGGCCATTGTTGCCTTTTGTGAAATTGGTGCGCGCCAAAGCCGAGTTTTTTGTCTATGGAGCGCGGCAAGAAGGGCCCGTTGGGTCGCATACTCCACGCCAGGCTCACCCATTACAGACCGCTTCAGCGGCACAGGACAGATTCAGAACGCATGACTTTTACCCAGCTCCCCCAACCTCTCGCCGATGCGCTGACCGCGCAGGGCTACGAGAATCTGACCCCGGTTCAGGCCGCCGTCGCCGAAGCCGAGGCGCGTGGGCGCGACCTGGTGGTTTCAGCACAAACCGGCTCCGGCAAGACCGTCGCCTTCGGCATTGCCATGAGCGACGAACTGCTGGCCGACGGTTCCATTCCTTATGCCGAGGCGCCGCTGGCGCTGGCCATCGCCCCGACGCGCGAACTGGCGCAGCAGGTCAGCCGCGAGCTTGAATGGCTCTATGGCAAGACCGGCGCGCGCATTGTCACTTGCGTCGGCGGTATGGATCCGGTGCGTGAGCGTAAGGCCCTCGAACGCGGTGCGACGATCGTCGTCGGCACGCCGGGCCGCCTGCGCGACCATCTGGAGCGCGGCAAACTCGACCTCTCGGCACTGCGCGTGGTCGTGCTGGACGAGGCCGACGAGATGCTCGACATGGGCTTCCGCGAAGACCTTGAGGAACTGCTCGACGCCAGCCCCGAGGGCCGTCGCACGCTGCTGTTCTCGGCCACCATGCCCCGCCCGATCGAGGCGCTGGCCCGTCGTTACCAGACCGATGCGCTGCGTATCTCGACCGTGAGCGAGAATCGCGGGCACGGCGACATCACCTATCAGGCCGTGACCGTCGCCCCCGCCGACGTCGAGAACGCGGTGGTCAACCTGCTGCGCCTTCACGACGCCGAAACGGCGATCCTGTTCTGTGCCACGCGCGACAATGTGAAGCACCTGCACTCGACCCTGACCGAGCGCGGTTTCTCTGCCGTGGCGCTTTCGGGCGAGCACTCGCAGAACGAGCGCAACAACGCGCTTCAGGCCCTGCGTGACAAGCGCGCCCGCGTCTGCGTCGCCACCGACGTTGCCGCGCGCGGCATCGATCTTCCCTCGCTCACGCTCGTCATCCACGTGGAAATCCCGCGCGATGCCGAGACGCTCCAGCACCGTTCGGGCCGCACCGGCCGCGCCGGCAAGAAGGGCACGGCCGTGCTCATCGTGCCGTTCCCGCGCCGCCGCCGCGTCGAAGGCATGCTGCGCGGTGCGCGCATCGAGGCCGAGTGGATCGCTGCGCCGACCCCGGAAGTCATCCGCGCCGCCGACCGTGGCCGCCTGATGGAAAAGCTGCTGGCCCCGGTCGAGGCTGACGAGGAAGATCGCGAGATCGCCCGTGAAATCCTCGAAAAGGTGAGCGCCGAAGACCTCGCGGCTGCGCTGGTCCGCGCCCATCGTGCCGCCATGCCGCAGCCGGAAGAACTGATTGGCAACAGCCCCGAGGCCCGCGAGGCGCGCCAGCGTCCCGGCTTCGACGATGTCGTGTGGTTCACCATGGATGTGGGCCGTCAGCAGAATGCCGATCCGCGCTGGATCCTGCCGCTGCTGTGCCGCCGCGGTCATGTGACCCGCAATGCCGTCGGCCAGATCCGCATCATGGCCAACGAAACCTACTTCCAGATCCCGCGCGCGCAGGCCGAACAGTTCGTCCGCGCCGTTGAGCGCACGGCGAACGACGATAGCGGCGACGTGGAGAACACCATCCGCATCGTGCAGGCGCAGGACACGCCGCGCGAAGTCGCTCGCGAGCGTCGCCGCGAAGGCCCGCAGGGTCGTGGCCGCAAGCCGCATGGCGGCCGTGAGGAAGGCCGCGGCGGTTACGAAAGCCAGCGCTATCAGCCGCGCCCGACCGGCGGCGCGCGTCCCGAGCGTAGCGGTGGCGGCGGCAAGCCGTTCCACAAGAAGCCGAAGAAGGGCAACTGGTAAGCCCTGATCGGCAGTGAGGTTACGAAAAAGGCGGGGTTTCCACCCGCCTTTTTCTTTGAGTGCTGTCCGATGCGAAGCGTCAGATGCTCAGGCCAAGCACCTCGATAGCCTCTTCCTGCCCATTGAAATCGACGAACTCGCCGACTTCGGCACCCAGCAATGCTCGGGCGAGGGGGGCGGTGAAGGCGAGGGTGCCTCGCGCCGGATCGGCTTCGTCGTGGCCGACGATATGCACTTCGCGCTCCTTGCCGTTCAGGACGAAGCGGACGCGGTGCCCGAACATCGCCACATCGCCGGAAGGCACGGGCTGTACTTCCGCCGTCGCCAGACGCTTGCGCCAGTAGCGCAAGTCGCGCTTGGCGGCGTTGAGCGCGGTTTCGTCTGCGAGGGTTTGAATGTCCGCTTCCAGCGCCGCGATGCGCGTGTCGATCAGGGCGCGGCCTGCGCTGGTGACGAGGTTCGGACCCGGGGGGATCGGCACTTCGAACTTGGGCTCGAGATGTTCCTCGTCGCCGTCGCGTCGGAAAGCGACGCTCACGCGCCGCCGCCCATATATTCGTCCATGGCCTCGCTCGCCGCGAACCAGCCGAGTTCGGCCGCTTCAAGTTCCTCGGCGGCTTGCGTGCGGCGCTTGCCGATCTCGCCGATGCCCAGCTTCGCCAGATCGCCCTTGACCGAAGCGGGATCGGCCAGCGCGGCGTCGAGCGTCTCGATCTGCTGCTGGATGCGCTTCATGCGCGTCTCAGTTTCGGAGACCTTCTTGCGCAGAGCCTTGAGTTCCTCGCGGGCGACGGCGCCGTTCTTGCGAGCCGGCTTGGCATCGCCCTGCGCCTTGCCGTCGCTCTTGGGTTGGTTCCGACCGAGCACGAAGTCGATGTAGTCCTCCATCGACCCGTCGTAGTTCTCCGCCGTGCCCTGATCGACCAGCACCAGGCGATCCGCCGCCAGTTCGACCATGTGGCGGTCGTGGCTGACGAGGATCACGGCCCCTGCAAAGTCGTTCAAGGCCTGGACCAGCGCCTCGCGTGCGTCGACATCGAGGTGGTTGGTCGGTTCGTCGAGGATAAGCATGTGCGGCGCGTCGCGGGTCACGAGCGCAAGGGCGAGGCGCGCGCGTTCACCGCCGGAAAGCGTACCGATCCCGGCCGTCGCGCGCGGGCCGGAAAAGCCGAAGCGGCCGAGCTGTCCGCGCACCGCGACCGGGGGCTTGTCGGCCATGGCGCGGGTCATCAGTTCGAGTGGGGTCGAATCGGCGGGCAGTTCCTCCACCTGATACTGGGTGAAGTAGCCGATGCGGATTTTGGGCGAGAAGGTGAGCGAGCCTTCCATCGGTTCAAGCTGGCGGGCAAGCAGGCGCGCCAGCGTGGTCTTGCCGTTGCCGTTGCGGCCGAGCAGGGCGATCCGGTCCTCGGGATCGATGCGCAAGTTGAGGCGGCGCAGGATCGGCTTGTCCGCCTCGTAGCCGACGGAGGCGAGGTCGAGCGTGACCAGCGGCGGGCGCAGCTCGTCGGGACTCGGGAAATCGAAGCTGAGCGACGAATCCTCGGCCATGGCCGCGATCGGCTGCATCCGCGCGAGCATCTTGGCGCGGGACTGGGCCTGCTTCGCCGTCGAGGCGCGGGCGGAGTTGCGGGCGACATAGTCGGCCAGCTTCTTGCGCTGCGCATCCTGATTCGCGCGCGCGGCGGCGGCTTGCGCGGCACGTTCGGCGCGGATGCGCTCGAAGCTGTCGTAAGTGCCGGGATAGAGCGTCAGCTTGCCCTGCTGGAGGTGCAGGATGTGATCGACGACATTGTTGAGCAGGTCGCGTTCGTGGCTGATGACGATCAGCGTCTTGGGATAGGTCTGGAGGAAGTTCTCAAGCCAGAGCGTGGCTTCGAGGTCGAGGTGGTTCGACGGTTCGTCGAGCAGCAGCACGTCGGGCTGCGAGAACAGCAGGCCGGCGAGCGCTACGCGCATCTTCCAGCCGCCCGAGAAGCTGTCGAGCGGGCTTGCCTGCATAGCCTCGTCGAAGCCGAGGCCGACGAGGATGCGCGCGGCGCGCGCTTCGCCGGTATAGGCGTCGATGGCGATCAGCCGGTCGTGCAGGTCGCCCAGGCGGTTAGGATCGGTGCAGGTCTCGGCCTCGGCAAGCAGGGACATCCGCTCGGCATCGGCATCGAGCACCGCCTGAAGCGCGGTCTTGTGTCCCGCAGGTGCTTCCTGCGCGATATAGCCGAGCCGGGCGCGGCGCGGCATCTCCACCGAGCCTTCGTCAGGCTCCAGTTCGCCGATGATCGCCTTTACCAGCGTGGACTTGCCCGCGCCGTTGCGGCCGATGAGGCCGACCTTGCCGTCCTTGGGAATGGTGGCGGCGGCCTGGTCGAGGATGGTGCGCCCGCCAAGGCGAACGGTAATGTCACGGATCGTCAGCATCGGGAGCGCCTAGAGGATTTTTCTCCAGGTTGGAAACATCTTCCGGGCCGCTCGTTATAATGCACTATGTGCACCCGTGAACGCGCCGGTAAGCTATCACCGAGTTATCAACATCAATATGCGTCGGATTGCGATGACAGGTTCCGTTACGGCCTGTTCCCGAGCCCGACGAATCGGTTATCGATTCCACTTGCAACGCGGAATCACTTGTGATTCTATCGATTTTCATGAGGTCCAACTCTCCCGTCATGCGTCAGGACGCCAGCCTTGCCAAGGAACGCCTGGTCCAGGGCATCGCGCTTGCGCTGCTCCTGCTGATGGGGGCATTCGTGATTGCCGGGCCGAGCGGGTTGATCGCCTGGACCGAGAACCAGCACATGCTGGAAGAGCGCCGTACCAAGCTGGCCCAGCTTCGCGTTACCCGCGATCACCTGAAGAACCGCGTGGGCCTGCTCGATCAGAATCACGTCGATCCCGATCTGGCCGGTGAATTGCTGCGCAGCAATCTCAACGTCGTGCGGCCTGACGAAATGGTGATGATGCTCGACAAGTGAGCGCGGTTCAGGCCGCATTAGTAGCCTGTCGGTTCACCCGGAACGACCTCCGAATTCTATGAATTGTGGCCATTGCGTTGCGGGTTGCCATAATTTTTGTGCCTCTTACGGCAAATTTCCTTCATCGCGCTTTCGATTTCCGCTGGGCGTCCTATAAGCAGCCCGAAATCAATCGCACCAACGATGGGGAGCCCCGTTGCCCAAAGCAAAGATTGACGCCGGGTCCGGCGCCGAGCCAGCCGTAACACCGGCACAGGACGAAGACTTCGCGCTGCACAGCCTCCAGGAGGCCCTCGCGGCCGATCGGCGCTACACGCCGAACAAGGAAGAGCTTCTCAACCTCTATGAGCAGATGGTTCTCATCCGCCGCTTCGAGGAACGCGCAGGCCAGCTTTACGGCCTGGGCCTGATCGGCGGCTTCTGCCACCTCTACATCGGTCAGGAAGCCGTTGCCGTGGGCCTGCAGTCCGCGCTCGATTCCAACCGCGACTCGGTCATCACCGGCTATCGCGACCACGGCCACATGCTTGCCTACGGTATCGATCCGAAGGTGATCATGGCCGAACTGACCGGCCGCGAAGCGGGTATCTCGCGCGGCAAGGGCGGCTCGATGCACATGTTCAGCGTCGAGCATAAGTTCTACGGCGGCCACGGCATCGTCGGCGCGCAGGTCTCGCTCGGCGCTGGTCTCGCCTTCGCGCACAAGTACCGCGAAGACGGCGGCGTCGCGATGGCCTACTTCGGCGACGGCGCGGCCAACCAGGGCCAGGTCTACGAGAGCTTCAACATGGCGGCTCTCTGGAAGCTCCCGATCATCTTCGTGATCGAGAACAACGGCTACGCCATGGGCACCGCCGTGAAGCGTGGCTCGGCCGAAACGCACTTCTACCGCCGCGGCACCGCGTTCCGGATCCCCGGCATGCAGGTGGACGGCATGGACGTGCTCGAAGTCCGCAAGGCCGCCGAAGTGGCGCTGGAATATGTTCGCGCAGGCAACGGTCCGGTTCTCATGGAACTGAACACCTACCGCTATCGCGGCCACTCGATGTCCGACCCTGCGAAGTATCGCAGCCGCGAGGAAGTGCAGGATGTGCGCGAGAAGCGCGATCCGATCGAGCATGTGAAGCAGGACCTCGCCGCTCTCGGCGTCGACGAAGCCGCGCTGAAGGAAATCGACAAGCGCGTTCGCGCGCAAGTCGCCGAATCGGCCGACTTTGCGGAAAACTCGCCCGAGCCGGAACCCTCTGAACTCTATACTGACGTCCTGGTGGAGCGCTACTGATGGCGATCGAACTGAAGATGCCGGCGCTCTCTCCGACGATGGAAGAGGGCAAGCTTGCCCGCTGGCTGGTTAAGGAAGGCGACGAGGTCAAATCCGGTGACATCCTCGCCGAGATCGAGACCGACAAGGCGACGATGGAATTCGAAGCCGTGGACGAAGGCACGATCGGCAAGATCCTCGTGGCCGAAGGCACCGAGGGCGTGAAGGTCGGCACGGTCATCGCCGTGCTTGCCGGTGAAGGCGAGGACGCTTCCGCGGTCTCGGCTTCGGCACCGAAGGCGGAGGCTGCTCCCGCCGCCGATGCGGCTCCGGCTGCCGCTCGCCCCGAAGCGCCCGCTCCGGTCGCGAAGAAGGACCCCGAGGTCCCCCACGGCACCAACATGAAGATCTCGACCGTCCGCGAAGCCCTGCGCGACGCGATGACCGAGGAAATGCGCCGCGACGACCGCGTCTTCGTGATGGGCGAGGAAGTGGCCGAGTACCAGGGCGCCTACAAGGTGACCCAGGGGCTGCTGGAAGAGTTCGGTGCGCAGCGCGTGATCGACACGCCGATCACCGAATACGGCTTTGCCGGCATCGGCACCGGCGCCGCCATGGGCGGCCTGCGTCCGGTGATCGAGTTCATGACGTTCAACTTCGCCATGCAGGCGATCGACCACATCATCAACTCGGCCGCCAAGACCAACTACATGTCGGGCGGCCAGATGCGCTGCCCGATCGTGTTCCGCGGCCCGAACGGCGCGGCAGCCCGCGTCGGCGCGCAGCACTCGCAGAACTACGGCCCGTGGTACGCCAACGTGCCCGGTCTGGTCGTGATCGCGCCCTATGACGCTTCGGATGCCAAGGGCCTGCTCAAGGCGGCGATCCGCAGCGACGATCCGGTCGTGTTCCTCGAAAACGAGCTGGTCTACGGTCGTTCGTTCGAACTGCCTGAACTTGACGATCACGTCCTGCCGATCGGCAAGGCGCGCATCATGCGGGAAGGCAAGGACGTGACCATCGTGTCCTACTCGATCGGCGTCGGCCTCGCGCTCGAAGCCGCCGAACAGCTGGCCGGTGAAGGCATCGATGCCGAAGTCATCGACCTTCGCACCCTGCGTCCGCTCGACAAGGAAACCGTGCTGGCCAGCCTCGCCAAGACCAACCGCATGGTCGTGGCCGAGGAAGGCTTCCCGGTCTGCTCGATCGCTTCCGAGATCATCGCGATCTGCATGGAAGACGGCTTCGACAATCTCGATGCTCCGGTCGTCCGCGTCTGCAACGAAGACGTGCCGCTGCCTTACGCGGCGAACCTCGAAAAGCTCGCGCTGATCGATACGCCGCGCATCGTCGAGGCGGTCCGCAAGGTCTGCTATCGCTGATTACAGCCTAGGCGGTAACAAGTAGGACGGCGGCGGAGCGAAAGCTTCGCCGCCGTTTTGCGTTACGGGCTTGCACGGATAACCGCGCGGGCTAGAGAGACCTCGTGTCCGAGCCAACCGCCCCCATGAGCCGTCCCGAAGACTTGCTGCTGCCCGCGCTGCCGCAGACCATGCAGCTTGCGCTGGCCTATGCGCCTTCGCGTGCCAAACTGCCGACGCTGGCCTTGCTGGCCTTGGACCAGCGGCTTGCCGGACTGCTCCGCCACTCGCGCGAGCCGATGATGGCGCAGATCCGCCTTGCCTGGTGGCGCGAGACTTTGGAACGCGACGCAGGCGAATGGCCGGAAGGCGAGCCGCTGCTGGCGGCATTGCGAAGCTGGAACGGCGGCCATCCCGCTCTCGTCGCGCTGGTCGATGGCTGGGAAGCGCTGACCGGGGAAGCGCCGCTGGCGCCGGAAACGCTGGAAGAGATGGTCGATGGCCGTGCCGCTGCTTTCGCCGGCCTCGCCCAAGCGTTGGATTGCCGGAACGAGGCCGATGCGGCGCGGGCGCTCGGTCGCCGCTGGGCGCTGGCGGACCTCGCCACGAAGCTCAATCATCCCGGTGAAAGCGTTGTCGTAAAGCGGCTCGCTCAGGCCGAGCATGGACACGCGCCGCGTGTCTCGCGGACGCTGCGACCGCTGGCGGTGCTGGAAGGGCTTGCCCGCGACAATCTGGCCAGCGGTGGGCAGGGCTCGGCGCGGACGGTGCTCAAGGCCATGCGTATCGGTCTGCTTGGGCGCTGAGTTAGCCCCGATAACAGACATGTAATTTCCCTGTTGCGCCTGCCCGAGAGGATAAGTCGCGCGATTTCAGGGAGATTGGCATGCAGCGCTTCATCCTCGGCGGGGTTACGGCATTTGTGATGCTGTCCGTCGGGCTGTTCTGGTGGCAGGGACGGGCGGAAGTGGAAAAGGCGGCGCCTTTGCCGCAGGCCGTGGCCGCCGCGCCCGATCCGCAGGAGATGCCGAGCGCCGATCTCGGCGACTTCGCAGGCCCGGAGTTGCCGGAGGCGACCGAGCAGACGCGCGAACAGCGGCGCTTCGGTCGCTATGATCGGGATCGCGACGGGCGCATCACCCGCAACGAGATGCTCTCCACCCGCGTCGATGCCTTTCGCAAGCTCGACAAGGACGGCAACAATCTGCTGACTTTCGAGGAATGGGCAGTGGCGACCGTCACGAAGTTCGACAACGCCGATACCAACCACGACCAGTGGCTGTCGCCCGAAGAGTTTCGCAAGACCGCACCGCCTCCGGCCAAGGCGAAGCCCCGGCCGAAGTGCAGTTGCTGATGCCCCGGATCAGGCGGCGGGCGTCAGGCCTTCGAGCCAGGGCACGATTTCCTGCTTGGCGCGCTCGGTATAGGCTTCCTTGCGCTGCTTCTTCTTCACGTCGTGGAGCGGCGGGAAGAGGCCGAAATTGACGTTCATCGGCTGATAGCTTTCCGCCTCGGCGTCGCCGGTGATGTGCGAGAGCAGGGCGCCCAGCGCGGTCGTGCGCGGCGGGGCCTGCCAGTCGCGGCCCGCAAGCTGGGTGGCCGTCATCAGGCCCGCCATCAGGCCGACCGCCGCGCTTTCGACATAGCCCTCGCAGCCGGTGATCTGCCCGGCGAAGCGGGCGTGGGGCGCGGTCTTGAGGCGAAGCTGGCGGTCCAGCAGCACAGGCGAATTGATGAAGGTATTGCGGTGTAGA
Source organism: Novosphingobium sp. (assembly GCA_017745295.1). GTDB lineage: Bacteria > Pseudomonadota > Alphaproteobacteria > Sphingomonadales > Sphingomonadaceae > Novosphingobium. Next base: position 61,757 of record JAGHZR010000015.1, on the reverse strand, counting down.
CCGCCGAGCCGCGCGAACTCGGCATTTTCGAGCCCGGGGATCGTGCGGAACAGGCGCACTTGCTCGGCATGCTTGAGCTTGGTCTGGAAGCCGACCATGTTCCAGATCGTGCCGAGCTTGTTGTCCTGCCGCAATTGCACGACCGCATAGGCCCAGCGGCCCTTGGGGTGTTCCTCGGTCGCCCAGTGCGGATTGTCGAGGCCGACCGGCTTCATTGGCCCGAAGCGCAGGGTTTCGACGCCGCGCTCGGCCATGACCTCGATCGGCATGCAGCCGTCGAAATAGGGGGTGTTTTCTTCCCACTCCTTGAAAGCGGTCTTTTCGCCGTCGAGGAGGGCCTGATGGAAGGCCAGGTACTGCTCCTTGTCCATCGGGCAGTTGATATAGTCCTTGGTCTCGCCCTTGTCCCAGCGCGAGGCCATCCAGCACACGTCCATGTCGATGCTTTCGCGGTAGACGATGGGGGCGATGGCGTCGAAGAAAGCGAGGCTGTCGGCGCCGGTCGCGCGGCCGATGCTGCCCGCGAGCGATTCCGCCGTCAGCGGGCCGGTGGCGATGATGGTGGTGCCGGTCTCGGGCAGGGTGTCGATGCGCTCGCGCACGATCTCGACATTGGGGAGTGCCGAAAGGCGGGCCTCGACTTCGGCGGAGAACACGTCGCGGTCGACCGCCAGCGCAGAGCCTGCGGGAACTTGCGCCTTGGCGGCCGCCGACATGATCAGCGAATCGCAGCGGCGCATTTCCTCATGGAGCAGGCCGACGGCGTTCTTCTCGTGGTCGTCGGAACGGAACGAGTTGGAGCAGACCAGTTCGGCGAGCCCGTCGCCCTGGTGGGCCGGGCTACGCTCGCCGGTTCCGCGCATTTCCGAAAGGCGCACGCGGAAACCGCGCCGCCCGAGCTGCCAGGCCGCTTCGCTCCCGGCGAGGCCGCCGCCGATGATATGGACGTCTTGAGTCATGGCGCCAGCGCCTAGACCTTTGCGCGCCGTCAGGGAAGGGCGCGCGGTTCGAGCATCGGAATCATAATCCGCGCGTCGATTCTTGCGTTACTATGCCTCCGCCCTTTTCGTCCTTGCGAGGAGGCGGAGCCGACGCGGCAATCCAGAGCGGCGTGACCCGCCCCTGGATTGCTTCATTACGCTTGCAATGACGAGGGAATTTTGGATAGCGACGGGTGCGCCGAAGTTCAGGCGCCCGGCAGGAGCAGTTTTCCAGCGGAATCCCGCTCGACCGGACCATGGGCGATCACGGCGGAGAGCGGCAGGTCGGCGTAGATATGCGGGAACAGCGCGCCGCCGCGCGAGACTTCCCACTTCACGGCATCGCCAAGCGCGGAAAGGTCCACGGCGGCAATGCCGAGGCCAGTCTGTCCGGCGAAGTGCTTGTCCAGCGTCTCCTGCGCCTGCGCGGCTGTCGACATGTGGATGTAGCCGTCGGTCAGGTCGATCGGCGCGCCGGTGAACACCCCGTCGGAGAGCAGCGTTTGCAGCTGCTCTCCGGTCAGGATCTTGTAGGCGACGGTATCGGTCACGCTTCGGTGTCCGGCGCTTCGCCTTCCGGCGAGCCTGCTTCCGGAGCCTGATCGACAGCCGGGGCCTCGCCTTCGGCCACTGCCTCGATGACGTCTTCCTCGGCCGGTTCGTCGAGGCGCACGGCGCTGACGACGTGTTCGTTGTTCGACACGTTGAACAGGCGCACGCCCGCCGAACCGCGACCGATCACGCGTAGCGATTCGAGCGGCAGGCGGATCAGCTTGGCCTGGTCGGTCACGAGCATCAATTGGTCGGCGCGGGTGGCCGGGAAGCTGGCGACGACCGGGCCGTTACGGCCGATATTGTCGATATTGGTGATGCCCTGGCCGCCGCGCCCAGTGCGGCGGTACTCGTAGGCCGAGGACAGCTTGCCGTAACCGTTGGCGCAGACCGTGAGGATGAACTGCTCCTTCTCGACGAGATAGGCCAGACGCTCGGGATCGAGCGTGCTCTCGCCGTCGCGTTCGCCCTTCCACGGGGCGAAGCGGAGGTAGGCCTCGCGCTCGTCCTGGTCCTGCACGCCGACGCGGTGAAGGATCGAGAGCGAGATCACCTCGTCGTCATCCTTGAGCGTCATGGCCTTGACGCCGGTGGAGGTGCGGCTCGCGAATTCGCGGACGAGGTCGCCTGCAAAGCGGATGGCCTTGCCCTGACGGCTCGCCAGCAACACGTCGTCCGACTGGTCGAGCAGGGCGACGCCGATCAGGCGATCCGCGCTGTCCTCGTCGAACTTCATCGCGAACTTGCCGTTCGAGGGGATGTTCGCGAAAGCGTCCATGGCGTTGCGGCGGACGTTGCCCTTGGCCGTCGCGAAGACGACCGAGAGCTTGCTCCACTCCTTCTCGTCCTCGGGCAGCGGCAGGACGGTCTGGATCGTCTCGTCCTTGTCCAGCGAGGGCAGGAGGTTGACGATCGGGCGACCGCGCGTGGTCGGGCCGCCTTCGGGCAGCTTGTAGACCTTGAGGCGATAGACCTTGCCCGCGGTGGAGAAGAACAGCACCGGATTGTGCGTCGAGGTGACGAACATCGTGGTGACGACGTCCTCGTCCTTCGTCGCCATGCCGGCGCGGCCCTTGCCGCCACGCGCCTGGGCGCGGAAGGTCGAAAGCGGGGTGCGCTTGATGTAACCGTCCATGGTGACGGTCACGACCATTTCCTCGCGCTCGATGAGGTCCTCGTCCTCGATGCCGTCGGCGGCGCCGGTCAGCAGCGAGACGCGCGGCGTGGCGTAGAGTTCGCGCACCGCCACCAGTTCCTCGCGCATGACGCCGTAGAGCTTCACGCGGTCGGCGAGGATCGAGAGGTATTCCTCGATTGCGGCAGCCAGTTCCTTGAGTTCGTCGCCGATCTCGTCGCGGCCGAGCGCCGTCAGGCGGTGCAGGCGCAGGTCGAGGATGGCCTTCACCTGGATCTCGGACAGGCGATAGGTGCCGCCGTCCTGCTCGGCGCTGGGCTCGATCGCCTCGACGAGGCGGATATAGGGCGCGATGTCGCCGATCGGCCATTCCTTGGCCATCAGGCGCTGGCGGGCCGTCGCCGGGTTCGGCGCGCTGCGAATCATGACCACGACTTCGTCGAGGTTCGAGACCGCGACCACGAGGCCCAGCAAGATATGCGCCCGATCGCGCGCCTTGTTCAGCTCGAACTTGGTGCGGCGGGTGATGACTTCTTCGCGGAACTGGATGAAGGCCTGGAGGAAGTCCCGCAGGTTCATCACTTCCGGGCGGCCGCCCTTGATCGCCAGCATGTTGGCGGCGAAGTTCGACTGCGCCGGGGTGTTGCGCCAGATCTGGTTGAGCACCACCTCGGGCGTGGCATCGCGCTTGAGATCGACGACGACGCGAACGCCTTCGCGGTTCGATTCGTCGCGGATGTCCGAGATGCCCTCGATCCGTTTTTCCTTGGCGGCTTCGGCGATCTTCTCGACGAGGTTCGACTTGCCGACCTGATAGGGGATCGAGGTGAGCACGATCGAACGGCGGTCGCCGCGGCCTTCCTCGATCTCGTGGCGGCAGCGCATGATGATCGAGCCGCGGCCCGTCATATAGGCGTTGCGGGCGCCGCCCTGACCAAGGATCAACGGTCCGGTGGGGAAGTCCGGCCCCGGAATGATCTGGATCAGGTCCTCGATCGTCGTCGCCGGATTGTCGATCATGGCCAGACAGCCGTCGATCACTTCGCCCAGATTATGCGGCGGAATGTTCGTGGCCATGCCGACCGCGATGCCGCCGGCGCCGTTGACCAGCAGGTTCGGGAAGCGCGCAGGAAGCACGGTCGGCTCGCTTTCGGAGCCGTCGTAGTTGTCGGCGAAATCGACGGTGTTCTTGTCGATATCGGCAAGAAGCTCGTTCGCGACCTTGTCGAGACGGGCTTCCGTGTAACGCATGGCGGCCGGCGGATCAGGGTCCATCGAACCGAAGTTGCCCTGGCCGTCGATCAGCGGGAGGCGCATCGACCACGGCTGCGTCAGGCGCGCCAGTGCGTCGTAGATCGCGCTGTCGCCATGGGGGTGATACTTACCCATGACGTCGCCGACGATGCGGCTCGACTTGCGGTAGGGACGACCGGCGACATAGCCCGCTTCCTGGCAGGCATAGAGAATGCGGCGGTGGACTGGCTTGAGGCCGTCGCGCACGTCGGGCAGGGCGCGGCTCACGATCACGCTCATTGCGTAATCGAGATAGCTCGTCTTCATCTCATCGACGATGTCGATGCGGGTGTATTCGCCTTCGGGACCGATGTGTTCGGGGCCGTTGATGTCGGTGTCGTCGCTCACGCGCTGGATCGTTCGTTGCTGCGGGACAAAGGGTGATGGATCGCCCTAGGACATGCGCGGGGGGAAAGCCACCTGAACAGGAGGGGGGCGAGGGGCCTCCGTGTTTTTTTCCACACTTATGGGCCGAAGGGAGCGCGTCGGGGGTTGCAGTGCGATCGAGGGAACCGACCGGGCTGCGGTGAATTGCATTCAAACAGCGTTAAGTGGCGGAGTTCTAATTCCGCGACGAGGTTGCCAAGCGGACGTTTCGCCGCCACACCGGCAACACCGAATTCATGGAGTCACGCTTTTCGGCGCGGCTCCCCGTGTCTTGATGAGGAGTAGGCCTGAATGGCTCGCAAGTTCCTGATTTCCCGTATCGCCCTGGCCGTGGCCATGACCGGCGGAATGGCAGCCGCCGTGGCGCCGACGATGGCGGTGGCCAAGGAGAAGGCAGCCGCCAAGGCCACCTTCTCGAAGGAATATGCCGCTGTCGCGGCGCCGGTCGACAAGGCAATTGCCGATGCGAAGGCCAATGCTGCCGTGCAGGCGGCCTCGCAGAAGGCCCAGGCCGCCAAGACCGATGCCGAGAAGGCTGCGGCCCGCGCCGAAGTCGATGCGGCCATGGGCGGCGTTCTGGCCCAGCTCCAGGCGGCGGAGGCTCAGGCCACGCAGCCGTTCGACAAGCTGAAGCAGGGCGAGATGACCCGCAATGTCGGCGTTCTGATGAACGACACCGCCATGCAGCACAAGGGTCTCGTGCTGATGCTCGACAGCGGCCAGACCAGCCCGGAATCGCTCGGTCAGGTTCAGTATCTCGCCGGCGTCACCGCTTATCAGAGCGGCCAGTACGACGTGGCCGCGCGCTACCTGCAGCAGGCTTTCGACGGCGGCTATCGCGATCAGCAGAACATGATCCAGCCGCTGCTGGCCGATTCCTACAAGCGCTCGAACAATCCGCAGGCCGCGCTGGCCATGGTCCAGAAGGAGCTTGAGGCTGCCAAGGCCAACGGCACCAAGCCGAGCGAGACCTCGATCCGCAGCGCGCTCCAGGCATCCTACGACGCCAAGCAGCTGGCCCCCTCTGCCGAATATGCGGCGATGCTCGCACAGTATTATCCGAGCCCGGATTCGTGGAACATCTCGACCTCGATCGTGCGCCAGCTGGCCTCGCTTCAGAACGCGGAAAACCTCGACCTGATGCGCCTGATGTTCGCGACCGGGGCGATGAAGACCAAGGGCGACTACTTCGAATATCTCCAGAACGTCGATCCCCGCGCGTTTCCGGGCGAGGCCGTCAAGGTTATCGACCAGGGCCTCTCCAAGGGCCTGCTGACCCAGGCCGAAGTCGGTCAGGACCGCACCAACAGCGCCGGACGCGTCGCTGCCGACAAGGCGTCGCTGCCTGCCGCCGAACGTGACGCGATGAAGCCGGCCGCGACCGCCGCTTCCGTCATCGGTTCGGCCGACGTGTTCCTCAGCTACGAGCAGTATCCGCAGGCGGAAGCGCTCTACAAGGTCGCGCTCGGCAAGTCGGGTGTGGACGCCAACAAGGCGAACCTGCGCCTCGGCATGGCTCAGGCCATGCAGGGCAAGGCTGCCGACGCGCAGGCGACGCTGGCCAAGGTCACCGGCACTCGTGCACCGGTCGCCAAGCTCTGGGCCGCCTATGCCGCCACGAAGGGCACGCCGGCTTCCTGAGCCTGCTGTTTCGGCGAATACAAGGAAGGGCGGCGGGATCATCCCGCCGCCCTTTTCGTTTGCCTGTTGCAAAAGCGGCCAGATCGGGCCGACTTCGAGTCGAGGCTCAGCTTACCGGCGCGAATTCGCCGCTGGTCTGGTCCATCAGATGGAGTTCGCCGTCTGAAATCGCGAAGAAGGCGCCGCGCAGCTTGAGTTCGCCGTTCTTGACCTTGTGACGAACGCAGGGGAACGTCATCAGGTTCTCGAGGCTGACGCGCACGGCGGCCTGTTCCATCTGGCGCTCGGCAGGGCGCCCCGAGGTGCCGAACTCGGCTGCCACGGGTGCGCGCGCCTCGTCCAGCATCGAGATCCAGTCGGCGATGAAGCCGCCTTGGCCCGGCTCGGCGCCGTGAAGCTCCTGGGTCAGCGCGGCCTTGCAGCCGCCGCACATGCCATGGCCCATGACCACGATTTCCTTCACCTTGAGCACCTGCACCGCGAACTCCAGCGCGGCGGAGACACCGTGGTGACCGGGCGTGGTCTCGAATGGCGGGACAAGGGCGGCGACGTTGCGGACCACGAAGATCTCGCCGGGATCGACGTCGAAGATCTGCGCGGGATCGACGCGGCTGTCCGAGCAGGCGACAATCATCACTTCCGGCTGCTGACCCTCGCTGAGACGCTGCCAGCGCTCGCGATGGGGACTCCAGCCACTGCTGCGAAAGCGGCGATATCCGTCGAGAAGGGTATCGAGGACGCGTTGTTCGGGTTGCGGGGCGCGGGATTCGGTCATGGTTTGCCTCCGTTGAAACGCACGCAACCCATAGAGCGGATATTCGCACTGGCAAGCGGGCAAGCTTGCGACTATCTGGACGCCATGAACGATCTTTCCTCCGTGCCGAGCCCAGAGCAGAAGCCCGAACGTCAGCGCAAGCCCGACTGGATCCGCGTGAAGGCGCCGACCAGCAAGGGTTACGGCGAAACGCGCCAGTTGATGCGGGATCTCAAGCTCAATACGGTCTGCGAGGAAGCGGCCTGCCCGAACATCGGCGAATGCTGGACCAAGAAGCACGCCACGGTGATGATTCTCGGCGACACCTGCACCCGCGCCTGCGCCTTCTGCAACGTCAAGACCGGCATGCCCGGCCGCGTGGATCCTTCCGAGCCGGAACATGTCGCCGAACTGGCGCTCAAGACCGGCCTCGAACATATTGTCATCACCTCCGTCGACCGCGACGATCTGCCGGACGGCGGTGCGAACCAGTTCGTCAAGGTGATCCAGGCCCTGCGTGCGGCGACGCCGAACACCACGATCGAGATTCTCACGCCCGACTTCCGCGGCAAGATGCGCCGCGCCGTCGAGGCGATCGTCGAGGCCGGGCCGGACGTTTACAACCACAACCTGGAGACGGTTCCCCGGCTCTATCCGACCATCCGCCCCGGCGCGCGCTACTATGCCTCGCTCCGCCTGCTGGAAGAGGTCAAGGCGCACAATCCGCTGATCTTCACCAAGTCGGGTGTCATGCTCGGCCTTGGCGAGGAACGTCTGGAAGTCCATCAGGTCATGGACGACATGCGCTGTGCGGACATCGATTTCCTGACCATGGGCCAGTACCTGCGCCCGACCCCCAAGCATGCCGAGGTCAAGGAATTCGTCACGCCCAAGGCCTTCGATGCCTATGGCGCCATCGCCCGTGCGAAGGGCTTCCTTCAGGTCGCGTCGTCGCCGCTCACGCGCTCAAGCTATCATGCGGGCAAGGACTTCGCCGAAATGCGCGCCGCGCGTGAGGCGAAGCTGGCCAAGGCTGCGCCGAAAGCCTGACGCATGCCCGGAATTCACGAGACCCAGCGGCTGCCTTACAGCGCCGAGCAGATGTTCGACCTCGTCGCGGATGTCGGCCGCTACCAGGAGTTCCTTCCCTGGGTGGTCGCCACCCGCGTGAAGTCGGACACCGGGACCGAAATGGTTGCGGACATGCTGGTCGGCTTCAAGGCCCTGCGCGAGAAGTTCACCTCGCGCGTCGAGAAAGTGCGTCCGCGCGAGATCAAGGTCCACTACGTCGACGGTCCGATGAAGGACCTGCACAACCACTGGACCTTCCATCCGGTGGACGCGCATAGCTGCGATATCGAGTTCGACGTGCGATTCAGCTTCCGCAATGCCCTGTTCGAGAAACTGGCAGGCCAATATTTCGACAAGGCCTTCCGCAAGATGGTCGCTGCCTTCGAGACCCGCGCCCACGAGCTTTACGGCGAGCCGGTCTGAAGGCGCCGTTGAGCGCGTTTACGCGGACCTTCGTTCCCGAATTTGGTCATTGCGAGCGTGGCGAAGCAATCCAGGGCAGCCTGAGACCGGCTCTGGATTGCTTCGCGACGCTCGCAATGACGAGAAGGGGGCGTCAATCGGCGTAAGCCGGCAATTCCGTTCCCGGCAGCAGCAGTTCCAGCGCGACAACCGCCGCGTGATGGCGGATTTCCGCGCGGTTGGCGCCTTCGATCAGCTTCTGCTCGGCATGGACTTCCTCTTCGCCGCGATGGGCGCGGGCGAAGACCACGGTGCCGACCGGCTTGAGATCGCTGCCGCCGTCCGGACCGGCGATCCCGCTGATCGCCACGGCCACATCGGCATGGCTATGCGCGATCGCGCCTTGCGCCATGGCCCAGGCGGTCGCGGGTGAGACCGCCCCCAGCGTATCGATGATGTCCGAGGGAACGCCCAGCAGTTCCTTTTTCGATTCGTTCGAATACGTCACGAAGCCGCGATCGAGCACGGCGGAGGAACCCGCCACTTCGGTCAGCGCGGCGCAGACGAGGCCACCGGTGCAGCTTTCGGCCAGCGCGACCTTGCGGCCGATCGCCTTGTTCTCGGCGATCACGCGCGCGGCGAGGTCGTAGAGGTCCTGCGGGAAAAGGATGTCGGCCATGTCAGTCCTTGCAGAGCGAGAAGCCGCCGAGCTTCGTCTTTCCGGGCGCGACCTCGTCGGCCTTGGAAGTAACCTCGATCAGCAGCGCGATCAGGCTGGCGGTGTTTTCGGGAGGCAGCGGGGAAAGCAGGTCGAGCGCGAGGTCGACCTTGTCGCAGGATTTCAACGGAAGTTCTTGGGAAACAAGGCCTTCCACGGTGATATCGACGAGCGGTTGCAGCGATTCGTCGGGCAGGTTGCGGGCGAACTGGCCGACCTGGGCGTCCTTGCTCTGGCCAAGCTTGAGGAAGGCGGCCTTGGCTTCGGGCCAGTAGCGGGCCTTCTGCGCGGAATAGCGCGTGACCAGTTCGGCGCCGTGGCTGCGCAGGAACGAATCGCTCGGCAGGACCTGCGCGCAGCGCTTGCTGGTGCCGGAAATCACTTGCGGCAGGGCATAGCCGAACAGCGAGCGGGCCTCGGCCTTGGTCAGGCATCCCTGCTGGGCACTGGCCACGCCGGGCACGATCGCCAGCGCGGAAGCCAGAGCCAGGGTAATGGTCTTGCGCATCGTCATCTCCTTACATCCGCACCAGGCTGACGGCGGCCTGGCAGGCGATTCCTTCCGACCTGCCGGTGAAACCCAGCTTCTCGGTGGTGGTTGCTTTCACACTGATGAGCGAAGGGTCCACCGCGAGAATTTCCGCGAGACGCGCGCGCATGGCTTCACGATGGGGGCCGATCTTGGGCGCCTCGCAGATGATCGTCACATCGGCATTGCCCAGCGCATAGCCCGCCTCGGCCACGAGCTTTCCGGCATGGGCGAGGAAGCGGTCGGAGGCGGCGCCCTTCCACTGGGGATCGCTGGGCGGGAAATGCTGGCCGATATCGCCCCGGCCGACCGCGCCGAGCAGCGCATCGACGAGGGCGTGGATGGCGACGTCGGCATCGCTGTGGCCGGACAGGCCGTGGGTGTGCTCGATCTTCACGCCGCAGAGCCAGAGTTCCTCGCCCTCCTCAAGCCGGTGGACATCGTAGCCGGTGCCGACCCGGATCGGCGGGGCGCCGACTGCGAAGTCGGAGGCATAGGTCAGCTTGTGCAAGGCTTCGTCTCCTTCGACGACGGCAATCCGCAGGCCCGCGGCCTGCGCTACCTGGGCGTCGTCTCCGGCGTTGGTCGGGCCGTCCCAGGCGCGGTGGGCGGTGAGGATTTCAGGGAAGCGGAAGGCCTGCGGGGTCTGGACCCGGCGCAAGTCCTCACGGCGGGCGGGGGCGCCCATTACTTCGGCGCCTTCCTCATTCTCGGCATGGGCAAGGCTGTCCGCGACCGGCAGGACGGGGATAGCGCCGGGTTGTCCTGACAGCGCACCGAGCAGCCGGTCGATCACCGCCGAGGGGAGAACGGGGCGCGCGGCATCGTGGATCAGCACGAGATCGGGCTTGCTGCCGGCCAGCACTTCCAGTCCGAGGCGAACCGATTCCTGCCGCGTCGCGCCGCCAATGGTGAAGCGGACACTCGCAATGCCGACAAGGGCCGCTGCGGCCACGTCCTCGGCGCCCTGCGGGATCACCACGAGGATTGGCGCGACTCCGGCACGGGCGAGGGCTTCCACCGAATGGCGGATCACCGGCTTGCCGCGCCAGAGGGCGAACTGCTTGGGAATCGGCTGTCCGGCGCGCAATCCCTTGCCCGCGGCCACTACGATGGCGGCTGTGGAGGGATGCGGGAGGGGACGCCGGGGCGTTTCTGACAGGTCTTGCGACATTGTCGTTGCCGGTAATCGCTTGCCGAGGCGAGGGCAATCCACTATGCGCTGCCTGTTTTTTAGGCACATCCTGTTTTCCAGGCATTTAACGGCGCGCGCAATGAACACACTGCCCACTCCTCCGGCTCTGAAGCCGATCCAGGTCGGCCCGGTCACGATCGATTGCCCGGTCGTGCTCGCGCCGATGACTGGCGTCTCCGACCTGCCGTTCCGCCGCATGGTGCGCGGATTCGGCTCGGGCCTCAACGTCACCGAGATGATCGCCAGCCCGGCGGCCATTCGCGAGACGCGCGTGTCGCTGCAGAAGGCCATGTGGGACCAGATCGAGGACCCGGTCTCGATGCAGCTGGTCGGCTGCGAGCCGGAACAGATGGCCGAGGCCGCCAGGCTGGTGGAGGATCGCGGCGCGGCGATCGTGGACATCAACATGGGCTGCCCGGTCCGCAAGGTGGTCAACGGTGACGCCGGTTCCGCGCTGATGCGCGACGTGCCGCTCGCCACCCGGCTGATCGAGGCGACGGTCAAGGCCGTGAAAGTGCCCGTCACCGTGAAGATGCGCATGGGCTGGTGCCATGACAGCCTCAACGCCCCCGAACTCGCGCGCATCGCCGAGGATCTGGGTGCGCAGATGATTACCGTCCATGGCCGCACCCGCAACCAGATGTACAAGGGCTCGGCCGACTGGGCCTTCGTGCGCGGCGTGAAGGAAGCGGTCTCGATCCCGGTGATCGTCAACGGCGATATCCTCGATATCGAGGACGCCGCGACGGCGCTGGAGCAGTCGGGCGCCGACGGCCTGATGATCGGGCGCGGCTCTTACGGCAGGCCCTGGGCGCTGGCCAAGGTCATGCAGTGGTGGCGCGGCAACGGACTGATGGCGGAGCCGGGCTTCGGCCAGCAGTACGAGATCATCCGCCAGCACTACGAGGACATGCTCTCGCACTATGGCCGCGACACCGGCGTGAAGATGGCGCGCAAGCATCTGGGCTGGTACATCAAGGGCATCAAGGGCTCGGCCGAGTTCCGCAATCGCATCAACTTCGTCAACGATCCCGACGAAGTGCTGCGCCTGCTCGCGGAGTTCTATGCACCTTACCGCGACCAGGGCGACTCATCGGCAGACCGTCAGGCTGCATGAGCCTCGCGCCGCACACGGCCTTGCCTGCGGCATCCCGGCTTCTCGCAAGCCTGCCGCAGGCCGTCGTGCTGCTTGAGCCGGGGCTGCGGATCGCCTCACTGAACCCGGCGGCCGAGCAGTTCTTTGGCCAGTCGCTGCGGCTGCTCGTGGGAACGCCGCTTCAGGACATCCTGAGCTTTTCCGACCAGTTGCTCCTGGAGCGGCTCGACGATTACGAGACGCCGGTTTCCGCACGCGAGGTCGTCGTCGCGCTCAAGGGCAAGGGCGCGCGCCGCATCGACATCAATGTCGCGCCGGTGGCCGATACGCCGGGCTGGCAGGTCCTGACGATCCACGACAATACCGCCACCGAGGCGCTGGGTGACGATTCCGGCGGCCCCGACAACGCCGTGCTGCGCGGGCCGGAGATCATGGCCCACGAGATCAAGAACCCCCTCGCGGGCATTCGCGGCGCCGCCCAGCTCCTCGCCCGCAAGGTCGAGGACAAGGACCGGGCGCTCACCGATCTCATCACCTTGGAGGTCGACCGGATCGCGGGCCTGATCGACCAGATGCAGACACTCAGCCGCCGCACCGCGCCGCCGGTCGAACCCTGCAACCTCCACGAGGCCGCGCGCCGGGCGCTCGACGTGATGTCGGCCGCCAACGGTGCGGCGCCGGAACGGGTGAAGCTGGTCGAGGAATTCGATCCCTCGCTGCCCGCCGTGCTCGGCAGTCCCGATGCGCTGGTGCAAGTCATCATCAACCTGCTTGCGAATGCCTCGGAAGCCTGTGCCCGCGAGGACAAGCCGCGGGTGACGATCCGCACACGCTTCGCCAGCGGCCTCCAGCTCCATACGACCGATTCGGGCGAGCCGGTGCGCCTGCCGGTGGAACTGCGCGTCACCGACAACGGTCCCGGCGTCGATCCGGCGATGCGCGATCACATCTTCGAGCCTTTCGTCACCACCAAGAAGTCCGGACAGGGCCTCGGCCTACCGCTTGTGCGCAAGCTGGTGCGGGACATGAACGGGCGCATCACCCACGAACGCGACGAGGAGGGCGGCTTCACCCACTTCCGCGTCCACCTGCCGCTGGCGCGCGAGACGCGCAGCCGCCCGACCAGAAGGAGACCGGCAGCGTGAGCGTGCTGCTCGTCGAGGACGACCTCTCGATCGCCATCGTCATCACCGCCGCGCTGGAGGCGGAAGGCTTCGGCGTTGTCCACTGCCAGTCGATCGCCGAGCGCGACCGGTTGCTGGAGGACGGAGTTTATCAGGCGCTCGTCACCGACGTGATGCTGCCCGACGGCGACGGGATCGAGACGATCGACCGGGTGCGGACCCTGCATCCGACCTTGCCGATCGTGATCCTCTCGGCGCAGAACACGCTCGATACCGCCGTCCGCGCCACCGATACCGGTGCCTTCGAATATTTCCCCAAGCCCTTCGACATCGACGAACTCGCCCGCACCGTCCGTCAGGCGGCGGGGGCCGGGCAGGGCGCTACGGTCGAGGGTGAGGAACCGCTGGGTGACGGCCTGCCGCTGGTCGGACGCAGTACGGCGATGCAGACCGTGTTCCGCATGATCACGCGCGTCCTGCGCAATGACCTGACCGTGCTGATCCTCGGCGAATCGGGAACCGGCAAGGAACTGGTGGCGGAGGCAGTGCACAACCTCGGCCATCGCCGCAGTGGGCCGTTCATTGCCGTCAACGCTGCCGCCATTCCCGCCGAACTCATCGAAAGCGAGCTGTTCGGCCATGAGAAGGGCGCTTTCACCGGCGCCGTCGCCCGCCATGTCGGCAAGTTCGAGCAGGCGGAAGGGGGAACCCTGTTTCTCGACGAGATCGGCGACATGCCGATGCAGGCCCAGACCCGTCTGCTGCGCGCGCTCCAGTCCGGCACCGTGCGCCGGGTGGGCGGCCGCGACGAGATCCGGCTCGACGTGCGCATCATCGCCGCGACCAACAAGGATCTCGAACCCGAGATCGCCGCCGGGCGGTTCCGTGAGGACCTCTACTACCGGCTCAATGTGGTGCCGATCCACATGCCGCCCCTGCGCGACCGGCGCGACGATATCGAAGTGCTGGCCCGCCACTTCCTCCAGCATGCCGCGAACGAAGGCCTGCCGCGCCGCCAGTTGACCGCCGAGGCGGCGGAACTGCTCAGCCGCCAGCCCTGGCGCGGCAATGTGCGCGAACTCAAGAACTTCATCTATCGCCTCGCCCTGCTGGCGCGCGAGGATGCGATCGATCCCGAGAGCATCCAGTCGCTGCTGGTTGCGGAAGCCCCTGCGGCGAGCGAGGAAGAGAGCGGCGACATTGCGCAGGCGGTCACGCGCTGGCTTGCCTTGGAGCGCCCCGCCAGCGGCACGATCTATCAGGCCGCCGCAGCTGCATTCGAGCGGCCGCTTTTTGCCGAAGTGCTGCGGGAGACCGGCGGCAATCAGCTCCGCGCGGCGCAGGCACTCGGGATAAATCGCAACACCTTGCGCAAGCGTCTCAGCGAACTGGCGCTCGATCCCGAGGAATTCGCCCGTCGCTTGTGATATGACCTTGATGGATTTGCTCTTGCAAAACGGCAACACCGGCGTTGTAACGGTGCAACGATGAGCGAGACACTGGTTCACAAACGCGCATGGCCGCGCTGGTGGCGGCGGATGCAGGTCGCTGCCCGCCGCGCTAACTTCTTCGCGATCATCACCGTGGTGTCGATTGTCCTGTTCCTGGCGATGACGGCAATCACCTGGATCGCGCTGAATTCGCGCGACAAGGGCCAGCTTCTGCCCTCGAACCTGACCGCGACGCTGCTGGTGGGCACGCTGGTCCCGGCCATGGCGATCCTCGTCTTGCTGGGCCGCCATCTCGCGCTGCGGCGTGCGGCGGAGAGCATCGGCGGCACCGGACAGATGCACGTCCGCCTGGTGTTCATTTTCTCGCTGATCGCCGCCGTGCCGACCTTGCTGGTCGTCATTTTCGCGTCCTGGCAGTTCCAGTCCGGCGTCGAATTCTGGTTCTCCGATTCGTCGCGCGGGCTGCTGGAAAACGCCAACAAGCTGGCGCGCGGATACTACGAGCAGACCCAACGCGAAGTCGGATATGAGTCCGCAGCCATGGCCAAGGACACTGGCGACGTGCTCGCCGAGTTTCCGGTGGCCAGCAAGCGTTTCCAGCAGTTCTTTGGGGGTCAGGTCTACAGTCGCAATCTCTCCGTCGCGGCGATCATCCAGGTGGCGCCGGACGGGACCCAGCGGATCCCGATCATCGTCGATCCGGAAGGTAAGACGGAAGACAAGCGGATCACATCTGATGCGCTGGAGCGGCTGAACAGCGGAGAACAGCTGGTCGTCAGTTCGAACAACGACCGCATCGTCGCAGTCGCGCCGATCGACAGGGATGCCGGGGTCTATCTCTACGCTGCACGCAGTTCAGAGCTTCTCGCGCTCAGCCAGGGTCAGCGCGCCGAAAACGCCGAAAACATCGTGCGGGCCTATGAAGTTCTGACCAATCGCGCCCGAGTGTTGCAATTGCGCTTCAACGTCGCGCTCTTCGTGGTCTCGCTGGCACTCGTCGGCCTTGCGGTCTGGTTCGCGCTGCGGTTCGCCGACCGGCAGGTCAAGCCGCTCTACGAACTCGTCGATGCCGCCCGCCGGGTCGGCAGCGGCAATTTCGCCCTGCGGATCGAGGGGCGCACCGGTGCCGACGAGATCGGCCTGCTCAACCGCGCCTTCAACCGCATGACCGCGCAGATCGAGAAGCAGACCCAGGCTCTGCTCGGCGCTAACCGCCAGCTTCACGAGCGCCGCGTCTTCATCGAAGCGGTGCTGGAATCGGTGACTTCCGGCATCGTCTCGCTCGATCCCGCAGGCCGCATCCTGCTGATGAACAGCACCGCGCAGAAGCTGCTGACCGACCGGGCCGAACTGCCTGAAGACATGCCGCTTGCCGATCTCGCGCCGCAGCTGGCGGCGCTGATCGAGCAGGGCAGTTCGGGCGGCCTCGTCCAGTACAACCGCAACGGCGACCTGCTGACGTTCGCGGTGAAGGTGACGCGCGACGTTACCGGCTTCGTCATCACCTTCGAGGATATCACCCGGCAGTTGCTCGACCAGCGCACCGCCGCCTGGTCCGACGTTGCGCGCCGCATCGCGCACGAGATCAAGAACCCGCTTACGCCGATCCAGCTCGCCACCGAGCGCCTCAGCCGCCGCTATCGCAAGCAGATCGTCGACAATCCGGAGCTGTTCGAGGACCTGACACGCACGATCATTCGGCAGGTCGGGGAACTGCGCAAGATGGTGGACGAGTTCTCGTCCTTCGCGCGTCTGCCCAAGCCGGTGTTCCGCCCGGAAGACCCCGTCGCGCTGACCCGGCAGGCCCTGTTCCTCCAGGAAGTGGCACGGCCGGATATCGGCTTCCGCTTCGAGAGCGACCCGGTGATCGGCGCGATCGATTGCGACCGCCACCAGTTCGGCCAGGCCATGACCAATGTGCTCAAGAACGCGGTCGAGGCGATCGAGGCCAAGGCCAAGGATGCCGAGCCGGACTATCGCGGCGCAATCGGCGTCTCGGTGGAGGCCCTGGAAGGCGCGATCCTGGTGCGCATTGCCGATAACGGCATCGGCCTCTCGCAGGACCGCGAGCGTATCATCGAGCCTTATGTCACCACGCGCGAGAAGGGTACCGGCCTCGGCCTCGCCATCGTCAACAAGATCATCGAGGAACATGGCGGCGAAATGCTGTTCCTGCCCACGCCGGGCGGCGGCACCACTGTCACCATGCGCTTCGCCGCCGATCCCGTAGCCCATGCCCGCAAGCAGGAGGCCGCTGAATGAAGCCGGCCCATCGCAACCTGCTTTCCCCCTTCATCTCCCTCACCAAGAAGACAATCCCATGGCTCTCGAAATCCTGATCGTCGACGACGAGCGCGACATCCGTGAACTGGTTGCAGGTGTCCTGAGTGACGAAGGCTACGAATGCCGCACGGCCGGAGACAGCGAGGCGGCGCTGGCCGCGATCGACGCGCGCCGCCCCTCGCTGGTGCTGCTCGACGTCTGGCTCCACGGCAGCCCGATGGACGGCCTCGAAGTGCTCGACGCGATCAAGGCCCGCGAGCCGGAGCTGCCGGTCATCATCTTCTCCGGCCATGGCAATATCGACACGGCGGTCGCTGCGATCAGCCGCGGCGCGGTGGACTTCATCGAGAAGCCGTTCGAGGCTGAAAAGCTGCTGCATCTCGTCGGCCGCGCGACCGAGACCGAGCGCCTGCGCCGCGAGAACGCGCAGCTTCGCCACGATTTCTCGACCGGCGAGGAGTTCACCGGATCGAGCGGTGCCATAAACCAGGTCCGCGCGACGCTGAAGCGCGTGGCCAATACCGGCAGTCGCCTGCTCATTACCGGCCCGGCGGGCTCGGGCAAGGAAGTCGCGGCCAGGCTGCTCCACGCCTGGAGTCCGCGGGCCGGGAATGCCTTCGTCAGCGTCAATTCGGCGCGCATCACGCCCGAGCGCTTCGAGCAGGAGCTGTTCGGCGAGGAAGCCGACGGCGCCCTGATCCGCCCCGGTCTGCTGGAAACGGCGGACAGCGGTACGCTCTACTTCGACGAAGTGGCGGACATGCCGCTCTCGACGCAGGCCCGTATCCTGCGGGTTCTTACCGACCAGGCCTTCGTGCGCGTGGGCGGCACCCGGCAGATCCGCGTGGACGTGCGCGTGGTTTCCTCAACCTCGCGTGATCTCGAAAAGGAAATTGCCGAACGCCGCTTCCGCGAGGATCTGTTCTACCGGCTCAACGTGGTGCCGGTGACGATCCCGGCGCTGCGCGAGCGGCGGGACGACATTCCCGCGCTGATCGACCATTTCTTCGCCCGCTATGCCAACGAGCAGGGCGTCGCCCCGCCGCAGGTCAGCGCCGAGGCCATGACCGCGCTCCAGGCCTACGAATGGCCGGGCAACGTCCGCCAGCTTCGTAACGTCGTGGAGCGCACGGTCATCATGGCCCCGCGCGAGAAGCTTGCCCGGATCGAGGCCGACATGCTGCCGCCGGAAATCTTCAACAGTCGCGGCAATGGCGACGCCGGGGTCTCGGTAATGATGAGCGCGCCCTTGCGCGAAGCCCGTGAGAGCTTCGAGCGCGAGTACCTGCGGGTTCAGATCCGGCGGTTTTCCGGCAATATTTCGAAGACGGCCTCTTTCATCGGGATGGAGCGCTCGGCGCTGCACCGCAAGCTCAAGCTGCTCGGCATGGCCGACCGGCGCGAGGGAGAATTGGACGGCGAGGATCAAGTCTGAAACGGACTGAAAATCCATATTTTTCAGGTAAATGATAATCGCTCGATGATCGTCCTGGCGGCGGTTTTCACAGAACCTGTCACAAGAAAGCTACATTTTTAACGTTTACTGCATTGCAGCAACTGGGTAGATTCCGATTCGAGAACGGTCTCGGGAAGTTCCGATGGCCAGATCGCGGACCGCAAAGCGGCCGCCAAAAAGAAGGAGAAATGATATGGCCGGCCGTACGCTGACCGCTCGTCCGCGAACCACGACCCCCGAGGTCGAAACCGAAACCGAAGCCGCACCGTCCACGCCTGCCGTGGCACCGCCGCCGATTTCCGCCGGTACTTCTTCTCCCAGCGTGTCCGCAGGGAAGGGGCAGAATCTCCAGGACCAGTTCCTGAACCTCCTGCGCAAGAACAAGACCCCCGTGACAATGTTCCTGGTCAAGGGCGTGAAGTTGCAGGGTATCGTCACCTGGTTCGACAATTTCTCCATCCTGCTGCGCCGCGACGGCCAGTCGCAGCTTGTCTACAAGCACGCGATCTCGACGATCATGCCCTCGACTCCGGTCGATGCGCGCCAGTTTTCGAGCGGTGCCGACAACGGCAAGAAGACGCGCGTACTTCAGGACGTGTTCCTTTCCAGCATCCGCAATGCCGGCGTTCAGGTCACGATGTTCCTGATCAACGGCGTCATGCTGCAAGGCCGCGTTGCCGCCTATGACCTGTTCTGCATGCTGCTGGAGCGCGAGGGCTACGTTCAGCTCGCTTACAAGCATGCCGTTTCGACGATTCAGCCCGTGACTCCGGTCGATCTTCAGGCGCATGAAGAAGCCGAAGACTGAAAAACAATCCGGAAGCTGAACTGATTTGAACGACGAACTCAAGGGCGAGGTCACGCGCGGTGCGCGTGCCCTCGTCGTCTATCCGCAAATGCGCGGCAGAGGCGACCTCGATACCGAGGCACGCCTCGAAGAGGCGAAGGGCCTCGCACTGGCGATCGGACTTGTCGTGGCGGAAGCCATGGCCATTCCCATCCGCGAACCCCGCGCCGGTACGCTTTTCGGCGAAGGCCAGATCCAGAACATCTCTGTCGCCTGCACGCTGAACGAGGCGGAGCTGATCATCGTCGACGGCTCGCTGTCGGCGATCCAGCAGCGCAATCTCGAAGAGAAGCTCAAGCGCAAGGTCATCGACCGCACCGGCCTGATCCTCGAAATCTTCGGCGAGCGCGCAGCGACCGCCGAAGGTCGGCTCCAGGTCGAACTGGCGCACCTGGACTATCAGGCCGGGCGTCTGGTGCGCAGCTGGACTCACCTCGAACGTCAGCGGGGTGGCTTCGGCTTCCTCGGCGGTCCGGGCGAAACGCAGATCGAGGCGGACCGCCGCATGATCCGCGATCGCATGGGCAAGATCCGGCGCGAGCTGGAACAGGTCCGCCGCACGCGCGGCCTTCACCGCGATCGCCGCGAGAAGGCTCCTTGGCCGATCGTGGCTCTGGTAGGCTATACCAATGCCGGAAAATCGACGCTTTTCAATTATTTGACCGGTGCCGAGGTCATGGCGGAGGATTTGCTCTTCGCCACGCTTGACCCGACCATGCGGGCGATCCGTCTGCCGGCGGTCGAGAAGGCGATCCTGTCCGATACCGTGGGCTTCATCTCCGATCTTCCGACCCAGCTCGTCGCCGCTTTCCGCGCGACGCTGGAGGAAGTTAACGCGGCCGACGTGATCCTCCACGTTCGCGACATCCACAATCCCGACACGGAATCCCAGAAACGTCAGGTTCTGGAAGTTCTGGCCGACCTCGGCGTGATCGCCGGGGAAGGGGAGAACGATGACGGGGAGGGGGCTGCTCCCGCGATCCCGATCATCGAAGTCTGGAACAAGTGGGACCTCCTGACCCCGACGCAGGCCGCCGACTTGCGCGACGTCATGGCACAGCGTCCGGATGAAGTAATCGTACCCGTCTCGGCACGGACCGGGATGGGCTGCGACTTCCTGCTCGAAACGGTCGGTGCCACGCTGACCTCCGACGCGAAAGTCTACACTTTCGTCATTCCCGCCGCCGATGGACAACGCCTTGCGTTCCTGCACGCGCGCGGCGAAGTCCTGTCGGAAGAGGATGCGGGCGAGGGCGATGAAGGCCCGCTGCTGCGTGTTCAGGTCCGACTGGCCGAGCGCGAACTAGGCCGTTTCAGCGCGCTCTGACGCTTTCACTTCCTGCCAATAGGCCTCCTGCTCACCCAGCGGGAGGCCGTCGAACGGCTTGCCGTCCCGCTCAGCGAAGGCTTCCATGGCGCGGAAGCGACGTTCGAACTTGGCATTGGCCGCGCGCAGGGCATCCTCGGGCGCGATGCCGTTAAGGCGCACGAGGTTCACTGCCGCGAACAGCAAGTCTCCGGCTTCTTCCAGCTTTTCGGCATCGGGCGCTTCGGCGAGTTCATCCATTTCCTCGCGGACCTTGTCGGCGGCGCCGCTGGGATCGGGCCAGTCGAAGCCGACGCGCGCGGCGCGTTTCTGGAGCTTTTCGGCGCGCATCAGCGCAGGCAGCGAAATTGCAACGCCATCGACGGCGCTGGTTTCGCCCTTGGCGCTGCGTTCGTTTGCCTTGACCTTTTCCCAGCGCTCGGTCTGGGCGTCTCCGGTCTTGTCGTCACCGAAGATATGGGGATGGCGCGTTTCCAGCTTGTTCGAAATGGCATTGGCCACATCACCGAAAGCGAAGTGACCGTCTTCCTCGGCCATGCGGGCATGGAACACCACCTGGAGCAGCAGATCGCCGAGTTCGTCACGCAGCGCCGCAAGATCCTCGCGCGCGATGGCATCGGCGACTTCGTAGGCTTCCTCGATAGTGTAAGGCGCGATCGTCGCGAAGTTCTGTGCCAGATCCCATTCGCAGCCGGAGACGGGGTCGCGCAGGCGTGCCATGATGGACAAGAGGCGGTCGAGTTGCTGGTGACGAGGTTCGGTCATATGGGTTGATAATGTATCTTATGTTAAGTCATGGATGGAGAAAGGGCGGGATCATTGTCGGATCTGGAAGCCGCTCACCTGGATAACCAGCACCAGACCGACGATGATCGCGGCCCAGATCAGCGCCAGTTTGAGCTTGGTACCCATCGGCGTGGATCGGAACCGAGAACCGCTGGTGACGAGAATGAGCGAACCGATCACGGAGATGACGGCGACGATCATTCCTGTCTGGCTCATGGTTCGATTACCATCCCGTCGAATGCGACCCGGACGTTCTCGGGCACTTCGCCGCTGAGTGTCGCATAATCCATGCTCTTGTCGAGATGCGTCAGCACCGCCTGGCCGACGCGGCAGACCTCGGTGATCTCCAGCGCCATGCCGAGATGTGCATGCGTCGGATGCGGTTCACGGCGCAGGCAGTCCACCACGAGCAGATCGGCGCCGTAGCACAAGTCGATCATGCCTCGGGTGATCTCACTGAAGTCCGTCATGTAACAGACTGATTTACCGTCACAATCGAATCGAAACGCAGTGGATTCCGTCGGGCCGTGCGGCATCTGCACATGGTCGACCCGGAAACCTTCGCAGAGCCGCAAGGTATCGAGATTGTCGAGCGATATCAGCGTCGGATAGCCGAATTGCCCGGCGAAAACGTAGCCGAAGCGCTGGCGCAGGCGCCGCACAGTTTCCGAATTCGCGAAACCGGGGATCGGCCCGGCGCGGCCGTAGCGCAGCGGCCGCAGGTCGTCGATGCCGTGGCAGTGGTCGGCGTGATCGTGGGTCCAGAACACCGCATCGATCCGGTGGATGTCGTTCGCCAGAAGCTGTGCGCGCAAGTCTGTCGAGGTATCGACGAGAATCCGGCTGCCGGCATCGCTTTCCAGCATGATCGACACGCGGGTACGGCGATTTTTCGGCTCGCCCGGATCGCAAAGACCCCAGTCCGCTCCGAATTCTCCGCCCAGGCGCGGCACGCCGGTCGAAGTGCCGCTGCCGAGAACGGTAACCTTCACGCGGCGGCTTTCTTGAACAGGTTGAAGAAGTTGCGCGTGGTCATCTCACCGAGTTGTTCTACGGAAACGCCGCGCAACTGCGCCACGAACTTTGCCGTATCAGCGGTATAAGCAGGTTCGCAGCGCTTGCCGCGATGCGGAACCGGGGCAAGGAACGGGGAGTCCGTTTCCACCAGGATACGATCTTCCGGAATGGTCGGAACTACGTCCTGCAAGTCCTTGGCATTTTTGAAAGTCACGATACCGGAGATCGAGATCGAAAGGCCGAGATCGAGAACTTTCCGGCCGAAATCGGCGCTGGCGGTGAAGCAGTGGATCAGCGCCGGGAAGGCCCCCTTCCCCATCTCGTCCTCCAGGATACGGAAGGTATCGTCCTCGGCATCGCGCGTGTGGATGATGAGCGGTAGACCGGTTTCGCGCCCGACCGTGATGTGCGTGCGGAACAGGGCCTGCTGAACTTCCCGGTCCGACTTGTCGTAATAATAGTCGAGTCCGGTTTCGCCGATGCCGATGACTTTGGGATGGCGGGTCGCTTCGAGTAGCGCCGCTTCGCCGAGGTCAGCATGCTGGTCGGCCTCATGGGGGTGAATGCCGACCGAGGCCCAGACGTCGGGATGGCGGGCGGCGGTGCCGACCACCCTCTCCCACTCGCTGCGCCGGGTCGAGATGTTCAGGAATCCGCGAATGCCCGCCGCGCGGGCGCGGTCGAGGACGCCGTTCTGGTCCTCGACGAGCCCTTCGTATTCGAGGTGGCAATGCGAATCGATGAACATCAGGCGCTGGCCTCTTCCGGGAGTTCGAGGCGGGGGAATACGCCCACGGGCTTGTCCACCTTGAAGCCGGTGGCGACGAGCGCCGCGAGCCAGTCCTTGTCCGCCAGGGCGGCATAGTCGCGCGCTTCGGCGGCAAGGCCCATCTGGTCGAGCAACCTGTCGATCGAGGTCGGCACGACCGGGCGGACGGCAATGGCCAGATCGCGCACGACACGGAACAGCATCATCAATACGGCTTCCATGCGGTCCGGATCGGACTTGCGCAGCGCCCAGGGCGCCTGCTCGTCGACGTACTGGTTGCAGGCGAAGACGGCGCGCATCCACGCCTCCAGGCCTTCGCTGAACGAGAGTTCGTCGAAGCTCTTGCGCAGGCCGGAGATGCCTTCGGCGACGGCAGCAAGCAGTGCGGTGTCGGCTTCGGTTTCCGGAAGTCCTGCCTTAAGAACGCCGTTCATGTTCTTGAAAATCATGGAAAGGCTGCGCTGTGCGAGATTGCCGAAGCTGTTCGCCAGTTCCGCGTTGGCGCGCGTGACGATTGCTTCGGCCGACCACGAGCCATCTTGTCCGAAGGCCACTTCGCGCAGGAAGAAATAGCGCAGGGTATCAACGCCGAACGTCTCGGCGAGGCCGATCGGGTCCGTCACATTGCCGAGCGACTTCGATTCCTTCTGCCCGCGATTGAGCAGGAATCCGTGGCCGAAGACCTGCTTGGGCACTGCAAGACCGGCGCTCATCAGGAAAGCGGGCCAGTAGACCGTGTGGAAGCGGACGATATCCTTGCCGATCAGGTGCACGTCGGCAGGCCAGAACTTCCCGAAATCGCCAGTTTCCTCCGGGAAGCCGAGGCCGGTGATGTAGTTCGTCAGGGCGTCGACCCATACGTACATCACGTGGCCAGAATCATCGGAAGCGCCGCTTCCCGGAACCTTGATCCCCCAATCGAAGCTGGTGCGCGAGACCGAAAGGTCGCGCAGGCCGCCTTCGACGAAGCGCAGGATTTCGTTCTTGCGGGTCTCCGGGCGGATGAAGTCGGCCCGATTGTAGAGATCGATCAGCTTGTCCTGATACCTGGACAGGCGGAAGAACCACGATTCCTCGACGGTCCATTCGACCGGGGTACCCTGCGGAGACAGCTTTTCGCCGTTCTCTCCGGCAACGAGTTCACCCTCGTCGTAATAGGCTTCGTCGCGGACCGAGTACCAGCCCTCGTACCGGTCGAGATAGAGGTCGCCGTTGGCTTCCATCCGGCGCCAGAGTTCCTGCGTCGCGGCATGGTGGCGCGACTCGGTGGTGCGGATGAAGACATCGTAACCGATGTTCAGAGCATCGCACATGTCCTTAAAGTGGCCGGACATTTCCGTGGCGAGCTGCGCGGGCGTGATGCCGAGGTCGCGGGCCTTCTGGGCCATCTTCAGCCCGTGTTCGTCGGTGCCGGTCTGGAAGCGGACATCGAAGCCTTCCGCCTTCTTGAAGCGGGCGATGACGTCGGCGGCGATCGCTTCGTAGGCATGGCCGATATGCGGCTTGCCGTTGGGGTAGCTGATCGCGGTGGTGATGTAATAGGGCTCGCCCATGCGGCGTCGCGCTTTCTTTTCAAGAGTGCCAGAGCATTTTCTAATCAGGTGGAATCACCTGATGACTCGGAAAATGCGGCAAACCAACAACCTAGAGCAGTTGATCCGACGCAATCGGATCGGGAACTGCTCTACCGAACCGCCTCTCTAGGCATCGCCGTCGATGCCAGCAACCCGCCAATTTCCATAATCAGGAGCCCGGCGTCGAAATTGTAGGTCGGCGCCTGGGTGGACAGCTTTGCAAGCGTGCCATGCGCCTCGATCAGCCGCATCTGGCGCGTGGGAGACGCCTGCGGCAGTTCGTTGGCCAGCACGGTGCGGGCAAGTTCCAGCGTGGCCAGTTGCCGGTCCCGCGCCGGGCGGGCGCCCATTTCCTCGGCCAGACTGCCGCGCAGGTGGTATTCGGCGTCACCCTCGCGCAGGATCTGCATCATCAGCCGGTGGATCGCGCCGAGGTCGTGTTCCACGAAGCTCAGCGCCACGCCGGACGAGCCGTGCGCGGCGGCAATGGCGATGCGGCGCGTCTCGGCATCGGACTGCGGCAGGTCGCGGCGGATGACCTCGTCGAGTTCGCGCTCGTCCAGGGCGGCGAAGCGCAGGACGCGGCAGCGCGAGCGGATCGTCGGCAGCAGCCGCCCGGGCTGGTGGGCCAGCAGCAGGAAATAGGTTCCCGCCGGTGGCTCTTCCAGCGCCTTGAGCAAGGCGTTGACCGCACTCTTCTCCATGTCGTCGGCCGGATCAATGATGATTGCGCGGCGATCGCCCAGAGTGGGCTTGGTCACGAGGCGGCGGATCATCTCGCGGATCTGATCGACGGAGATGTTGCGCTTGGTCTGGTAGGGCTTGCCCTCGGCCTTCTTTTTCGCCTCGTCGTCGTTGGCGGGAAGATGTTCGAGGATGTGGATGTCCGGGTGCATTTCCGGATCGGGGCGCGGTTCTCCCGGCGCCCGCACGAGCTGTGCGGCGGCCGTGCGGGCAAAGGCTGCCTTGCCCAGGCCCTTGCTTCCTGCCAGCAGCCAGGCGTGGTGCATGCGTTCGGAATCGATGGCGGCGAGCCACTCGTTCCATGCGGCGCGCTGACCGATGAACGGAAGGTCTTCGCTCATCGAATGGCGTCCAGCGCGGCGAGGATGCGAGCGCAGGTCTCTTCCGGCGTGCCGTCGCCGTCGATGCGGGCGAAGCGTTCGGGTTCGACATCCGCGAAGCGGGCAAAGGCCTGCGCCACGCGGTCGTGATAGGCGGCCTCGCGCCCGCCGATCAGGTCGGTGCCGTCGACATCGCGCAAGGCGAGGCGTCTGGCCGCGACTTCGGGGGAGACTTCGATCAGCACTGTCACGTCGGGAAGCATGTCGAGGCTGCCGATCCCGTGGAGCGTGCGGATATCTTCATCCGAAAGCCCGCCGCCGCCGCCCTGATAGGCACGGCTCGAATCGAGGAAACGGTCGCAGATCACCCAGGCACCGCGCTCCAGCGCGGGCCGTATCAGCCTTTCGACATGGTCCGAGCGGGCGGCGGCGAACAGCAGCGCTTCGGCGCGGGCGCCCCAGCCTTCTCCGCCGACACCGTCCAGCACGAGCGCCCGGATCGCCTCGGCCCCGGTAGTGCCGCCCGGCTCGCGCGTGGTCACAACTTCGACGCCCCGCGCGCGCAGAGCTTCGGCCAACAGGCGAGACTGGGTGGACTTGCCGGCCCCCTCGCCGCCTTCCAGCGCAATGAATCGTCCCCGGATCATGAGAAGAAGCTGATAAGCCCGTTCATCATTCTGTCCAGCGGTCCGGCGACGCCGACGTCCTTGCCGGCGTAGAGCGGGATATGGCCCGGCGCGAGGCCCTCGACCTTGATCTCCAGTTCGCCGACCTGATCGCCTTTGCGAATCGGCGCGACCAGCGGCCCCTTGTAATGGACCGCCAGCGAGACTTTCTCGTGCCCGCCCTTGGGCAGGGTGGCATGGACCTCGCGGTCGGCGACCAGCGGCACTTCGCGGGCATCGCCGCCCTGCACTTTCGCCTGGGCGACGGGCTGTCCCTGATCGAAGAGATGGCGCGCTTCCCAGGCCGAGAAGCCCCATTCGAGCAGCGCCTTGGCGGCATCGTCGCGGACCTTGGGCAAAGGCGATGCCGCCAGCATCATGACCAGACGGCGCCCTCCCCGTTCGGCGGTCCCGAGGAAGTTGTAGCCTGCCTCGCGGGTGTAGCCGGTCTTGATGCCGTCCGCACCGGGGATCACGCCGACCGTCGGATCATGGCTGCGCAGAGGAATATTGCCCCACATGTAATGCTTCACGCCCGAGAACTCGTGAAAGAGCTGCGGGTGGCGCGTGATCATGGCATCGGCCAGCCTGACCATGTCGCTGGCGGTGATGTAGGTATGGCCGTCGTCCATCCAGCCGTTGGGCGTATTGTAGTGACTGCCGGTCATGCCGATCCGGTGCGCCGCGGCGTTCATCATCGCGGTCCAGGCAGGGACGCTGCCGGCATAGCCTTCGGCGAGGACGACCGCACCGTCATTGGACGACGCAGTCATGACGCCGTGAAGGAGTTCGCGAACGGTAGGATGATCCTTTTCCGTCAGGTACATGGACGTACCTTTTGCGAACCATTCTCGGGTCGTTTCCGGCCTTACGGACATGCGGCGGTCGAGGCTGAGGCGGCCCGCGTCGATCTCCTCGAAGGCGACGAAGGCGGTCATGACCTTGGTGACCGAGGCAGGCAGGAACGGCACGTCCGGGCGGCGCTGCACGAGCACTTGTCCGGAGCCGATATCGACCAGGATGCTGACCGGCACCGGGGCCAGTTGCTGCGGCGGCGCGGGAATCGCGGCACTGGCGGCGCTGGAAAGGCTGGCGGCGACGACGCTCGCCGGAGCGGCAAGCAGGAGGGCAAACTTCACTAGGGATTTCAAGACGCGACTTCTCCCCGCGCGTCCAGAATGAACGCGGTGGCCTGCGCGAAACGACCCGACATCAATCCGCGCGCTGGATTCGTGCGTCGCTATACCCTGCCGCCCTGGCCTTCTCCAGCGCTGCGGCGGCTTGTGCACGGTTTGCGAAAGGACCCATCTGGACGCGCCAGAACTTGCCTGCCCGGGTGACATCTGCGCCGACCTGCTTTGCCGCCCGCTGTGCATTGGTCTCGACGGAGAAAGCGCCCACCTGCACGACGTCGCCGCCTTTTTTCACTGACGCATGCGTGGGCGGCTTGGGCTTTGCGATTTCGGCCGGTTCAGGTTTTGCCGACGTTTTTGCTGCGGCAACCTGAGGCGCGACCGCGATCGGTTGCCGGGGCGTCGATCTCGTTGCGGGAGCGAGGGGCGGTGCGGCCGGAACGGGTGCGGCCTGCGCGAGCGGCCCTTTCGGCATCGTCGGTGGTGTGGAAGGCGGCGGCAGAAGCGGCGATTGCTCGGCGAGCTTGCGGCGGAGAACCTTGAGCAGGCCTTCCGGAGTCTCCATCCGCGCGGGCGCCTTGCCGCCGGAACGGAGCGCAGCTCGCTCGACTTCGGGAGGATTGACACGGCGAACGCGCACGGGAGCATGGCTGCCCGGCGCCAGCCCAAGCTGCGTGGCGGCATCTGCCGAAAGTTCTACCATCGCGTCATTGACCATCGGCCCGCGCCGTTCGAGCCGGACGAGGATCGTGCGGCCGCTGTCGAGCGCGGTCACTTCGACGTAGCTGGGCAGAGGCAGGGTCTTGTGCGCGCCGTTGGTTCCCGTCCCATCCCCGACGACGGCATGCCCTACCGCGTCGTAGCTGAGCTGGTCAGCCGGCGTCCAGGTGATGCTGCCGATAGTGAACGGCTCGCCCACCACCACGGGATAGTCTGCTGCCGGTCCCGTCGCTGTTGCTGCCTGCGCCGCCGACACCTGAGCGACAAGGAACAGGGCTACCAGAGGCTGGCAATGGTTAACGGGCAATCTCATCTGCAAGCAATCCCACGGACAACGCATAGTAGTTCGAGCAGTTGTACTGGAGGATCACCCGATAATTACCGGTTAACAGATAGGCGGGAGTACCCGGCCCATCAGGCTGGAACAGCGAGGCCAGCACGTCGTTGCCGATGGCACTCTGCGGGGTAACGCCCAGTGCGCGCCATTCGGATATGGACTTCCACTGGCCGTGCCGGGCATGGACCCGGTCGCACGTCGGTGCGGCCAGCTTGGATGCATAGGCATTGGCGTCGAAGCCCGCAGGCAGCGAGACGCGTACCCCCCAGGGCTGGCCCGGACGCCAACCGGAATCGCGGAAGTAGTTGGCGATCGAGGCGATGGTATCCGCCGGGCTGGTGAAGATGTCGCGCGTACCGTTGCCGTCGCCGTCCACGGCGAGGCGCAGATAGACGCTCGGGAGGAACTGCGGGTAACCGAAGGCCCCTGCCCAGCTTCCTTTCAATCGCGAGGTCGGGACGCCCTGGTCCACCATCTTGAGCAGCGCGATCAATTCGCCTTCGAACAGGCTGCGGCGGCGGCCTTCCCAGGCAAGAGTCGCCAGCGAGCGGGCGAGATCGAAATCGCCGACGTAGCTGCCGTAGTTCGTCTCGTGCCCCCAGATCGCGAAGAGAACCGGCGCAGGAACGCCATAGCGCCGTTCGATCGCGGGAATGATGCCGGAAAGTTCGGCATAGCGCGAGCGGCCCCGCGCGATGATGCTCGGGCCGACGTGCTGCGCGATATAGGGACCGACCGGAGGGGGCGTTGTCGCGCGGCTCGGCTGGGCCGAATCGAGTTCGACAACCCTTTGATTCGGCGTCAGTCCCGTCAGCACCCGCGAGATCGTCGCCTCGCTGACACCCTCCCGGCGCGCGCGTGCGCCAACTGTTTGCAGATAGCTCTCGAAGCTCTGCGCGGGAACGGCCTGACTGCCGATATTCTGCACGACCGGCTGCGCATCCGATGAGACCATCGGCACGGCGGCAAGGGCGGTGGCAAATAGCGGAAAGCGCAAGGAACGAAGCTTCGAAGCAAAAGTCATCGCCTGCAAATCTGGCACAATGCCGCGCTCTTGAAAATGGTCGCCGTGCATCGTCCGTGGACAGTCACCGCAAACGGGCCGCCGTCTGTCCCAATCAGACTTTGCGGGCGGGGCATGCAGGCGGCTGCGATTTCTTTGTTCGCAAGGCCGACGAGACAGTCACGGATGAACGGCAGCCGCCACCTCACCGAAAGATCCATCGTCCAGAGGCTTGCCAGCGGCGTTCACTACCGCGGCCAGCCGATTGCTAGTGAGTCAGGCAAACCGATATTGATAGCGCTAACCAAAACAGGTTCGTCCCGGTTCAATGCCATTGACTGGCCTATCGTTTCATGCCTAATTTGCCCTACTAATAATATGACCGGGTGAGGAACATGACCAAGAGATACTCTTGTGCATTTGTCAAACGCGCCAATATGATAGCGCTATCATATTATAGAGTCCATCTTGGGGGATGCCGTCCCACAGGCAACCTTCTTGATGGTGAGCGTTAATGGACCGCAGGATCGCCCTCGCGTCCATCGTAGGCATGCTGGGCGCGAATATCTTCGCCCCGCTTGCACGGGCCATCGCCTACCAGCCGAACCCGGTCATCAATACCGGCGCGCCGGAGATCGTATTCACGCCCGCACAAAGAGCGCTGGTCACGGCGCTGAGCGAACGCATCCTGCCGACATCCGATACGCCCGGTGCCATTGCCGCAGGCGTGCCCGAATATATCGAGCACATGCTGGGCGACTGGGCGATCGCCGATGAACGGGCGACGATCTTTGAAGGCTTGGCCGCCATCGATACGCGCAGCATTGCCGATTATGGAAAGCCGGCCGTAAAAGCCTCTGCCGCGCAGCAGGATGCGTTACTGACCCTTGCAATGAACGGCGAACTTTCGGGCGGCGCTCCCTTTTTCGAGGCGTTCCGCCAGCTTGTCATCACCGGCTATTACACGTCCGAAATCGGCATCACGCAGGAACGTGAATATCTGCCCGTACCTGGCGAATATGATGGGGCCTACCCCTACGCGAAGGTCAAGCGGATCTTCTCCTCATAAGTCGGGCGATCGCCTTTGATCCTCGATTTCCTTTATTTCCGACACTCTCATCGGACGGGCACAAATCATGGCTGCAACAGATCGGTTCGACGCTAT
The DNA here is from genome assembly GCA_017745295.1 of Novosphingobium sp. Classification (GTDB taxonomy): domain Bacteria; phylum Pseudomonadota; class Alphaproteobacteria; order Sphingomonadales; family Sphingomonadaceae; genus Novosphingobium. The sequence goes on along the minus strand of JAGHZR010000015.1, from coordinate 31,283 downwards.
CGTCATTGGTTCGGGCGTCAGCGGCGGCTGGGCCGCAAAAGAGCTTACGGAAAAGGGGCTGCGCGTCCTTATGGTCGATCGCGGCCGCATGGTTGAACATGGGGAAGATTATCCGTTCGATGGCAAATCGGCCTATGAGATTCCGGCGCGCGGCAAGATGCCGGCCGCCCTTGCCAAAAGCGATTATTTCGCGCTCAACGGCTGGGTTTCGCCCGCCACCCAGCCCTTCTTCATCAACGACCGGCTCAATCCCTATGATTATGACGCGCCCAACAAGTTCAACTGGGTCCGTCCGTCCGTGGTCGGTGGCAAGTCGCTGACCTGGGGCCGCTGGAGCTTCCGCTGGAGCCAGGCCGATTTCGAGGCCAACAAGCGCGAGGGCGTGGGGACCGACTGGCCCATCCGCTATGACGATGTCGCGCCTTGGTACAGCTATGTTGAGAATTATATCGGCGTGTCGGGTGGCCGGGAAAATCTGCCTTATCTTCCCGATAGTGAATTCATGCCGCCCTTCCCGATGAACGTTGCCGAAAAATGGCTGAAGGAGCGGCTGGAAAGCGAATTTCCCGGACGCAAGCTGATCAACGCGCGCCTCAGCAACATCACGGAAGACAAGCCCGAGCAGAATCGCACCCGCTGCCAGAAGCGTGCGCAATGCGATCGCGGCTGCAGTTTTGGCGCCTATTTCTCGACCCAGGCCGTCACCCTGCCCGCCGCCCGCGCTACGGGTCGGCTGACGCTGCGCTCGGACAGCTGGGTTACCAACCTGGAATATGACCCGGCACAAAAGCGCGTGACCGGCGTCCGGATGGTCGACGCCAACACCGGCCAGGTGGAAGTCGTCCAGGCCCGCATGGTCTTTCTGTGCGCCTCGGCAATGAGTTCGCTCCATATCCTGCTCAACTCTCGCCCGGCAGGCAGCGAACGCAGCTATTTCCATTCCAACGGTGCGCTCGGCAGCGCGGTGATGGATCATATTTTCCGCGTCGGCGTAGCCGGCGACATTCCGGGCATGAGCGAATTCGTGGAATATGGCCGACGGCCCGGCGGCGTCTATGTGCCGCGTTTCCGCAATCTGGAAGCGGAAGATCTGCCCTTCAAGCGCGGCTACGGCTTCCAGGGCGCCGCCGGCCGTCAGGCTTCCGCGCCCAAAGGCTTCGGCTTGTCCATGAAGCACGGGATGCGCGAATATGGCCCGTGGCGCTTTACAATGAGCGCCTTTGGGGAATGCCTGCCCTATGACGACAATCGCGTCATGCTGAACCATAGCAAGACCGATCGCTTCGGTACGCCGCTGTTACGCTTCGACGTCCGCTTCCGCGACAATGAAATCAGGATGATGGACGATGCGCTGGAACAGGGCATGCTGATGCTGCGCAAGGCAGGCCTCACGAATGTGACCGGCGGCCGCGGCAAGCATGTGCCCGGTGAGGCGATTCATGAAATGGGCGGCGCCCGAATGGGGCATGATCCCGCCACGTCGGTTCTGAACAAATGGAATCAGGCGCATGACGCCGCCAATCTGTTCATCACCGACGGCGCGCAGATGGCGTCCGTGTCCTGCGTCAATCCCTCGCTTACTTTCATGGCGATGACCGCACGAGCCGCCGATCATGCGGTCAAGCAGATGCGCGCCGGGTTGATCTGACCCGACAGGCAGGGTTCAGTTCGGGTTACCTGCCGCATTTCACCCTGTCACCCTGTAGCAAAAGGGCCGGTCAAGCCGCCGGTGACGGTTCAAGCGTGGGGCAATCAGCGCTCATCAGCCCGCGCGCAAAAGGAAAGATGATGTACAGGATATTTGCCACCATCGCGCTACTAACCACCGCCCAGACAGCGCCCAACCCTCATCTGCCGCCCCCCACCTACGACACGACCGCCCCAACCCTTCCAAAAGGCTTGAAGCAGGCGGTTCTCATTCTATCCAAAACCAACGGCTGGCGGCATATCGAGCATATACCTCATTCCAACATGGTCCTCGCCGATATCGCCGCCAATCTGGGGCATGCCAGCTACACCACTGAAAACGCGGCAATCTTCAACGACGAACAACTGCGGCATTTTTCCGTAGTCATTCTCAACAGCGCGAGCGGCGATTTCCTGACCGAGGCGCAGCAATCAGCCTTCGCTGGCTTCGTCGCGCGCGGCGGCGGCGTGGTAGCGCTGCACGCTGCAGGAGACAACAGCCACAAGGCGCCCTGGTATACTGGAAAGATCATCGGCACCAAATTCATCGGGCATCCGGGAGGCAAGGATCAGTTCCAATCCGCGCAAGTCATCGTCGATCAGCCACGGCATTCCGTCATGGCTGGCGTGACCACGCCTTGGGCGCCCGTCGATGAATGGTATTCCTTCGACGCAAACCCGAAAATGCAGGGCATGTCGATACTCGCCCGGATTGATGAGGCGAGCTACCGCCCCGGCGCCAAGCTGACGATGGGATCGCATCCGGTGATTTGGACCAATCCCGCTGAAAAAGGGCGTATCGTGTATTCGGCGCTTGGACACTTGCCGGAAAGCTACGATGATCCAAACTATCGCCGCATCCTTACGAATGCGATCCGCTGGGCTGGAAAATTTGGCCGGTGAAACGCGATCGTAAATTGGATTGAGGCATAGCCTGAAGGGGCGGAAGTTTCCTACGTGCCGTTTTCGCAACCATGCGCAAACTTGAGAGAGGTAGCGATCAAGCCCGGATCGCGTCGCCAGTTGGCCACCTGAAATTCGATAGCGCGGACCTTTTCTTCGACGCGGGATCGGTCCTCGTCTGCTCGGCGGGAGAGTAGCCGGAAAGAGTTGCGTTATCTCAGTGATGTGGCGGACTGCGAGAGGTCTTTGGCGGAGCCGTTCATCCCCCGACCAAGCGCGGAGGCCGGCGTCGGACGACAGACATGCGCGATGTGGTGTATGCCTCGCTTTACATACCTGCAACGAGTTCCTTGGTGCCCTCGCCGGATCGGGAGGCCGGGCGATTGAGATCATCAGGCGTTCTGACCAAGCCAAGGGCTTCCAGGTTATCCAGCGGCGGTGGGCCGTTGAACGCACCTTGGCTTGGCTGATACCGGCGCCTCGCCAAGGACCGGGGAACTACCATCGCATCTTCTACGGCATGGACAACTATAGCTTTCATACGCACGCTTGTCCGCAGAATTGCAAGGTATTGCTACGCCTGAAGGAAATCCTGACCTGGGAACTTATTCAAAAAATGCTCTTCTTTGCACGATTTGTGAATTTTTGTTTCTGTACGGTCAAATATCTTGAGAAAGCGCATTGGGTCTAAGCCTTAAGAACACTTCTATTTTGGAGTGCTGCTTGCCTATGCTTCCAATGCATTTTGGGAGCTTGTATGCGCCTCGATTCAGCGATTAGTGATAAAAATGCACACTGGCACAGCGAGAGAAGCGCGGGCGCTTCCACTGAACCGTGAGCATCGGCAAGTCTCGTTCGAACGTCCAGTACGAAATGTCTGGATCGCACTCGCCGTGCCGCGGTGGCCGAAGCCATCTCCATTTACAAACCACAATCTCAGCCGCGCGGTATCATGGAGGTTCACGGCTTCCGGTACCAGTGCATCAGCCGGAGGCGTCGATATCTCATGCATTTCCATAACATCGATTTCGTCATAATCGGCGCCGCGAAGTCGGCTACCACCTGGCTTCAGACACAGCTGCAGGCGGACCCGGCTGTTTACATGCCCGATCCGGAGCTTCACTATTTCTCCAGAGAGTACGGTCGAGGAGAAGATTGGTATCTGTCGCAGTTCAGCGAGGAAGGGGAGGGAAGAACTGTTGGCGAGAAGTCCAATTCTTACCTCTACGAGCCTGAGGCGGCAGCTCGCCTCCATCGTCACCTGCCACATGCGAAACTCATCGTGCAGTTACGCAACCCCGTGGAGCGGGCTTATTCCAACTACTGTATGCTTTTCAGGCGAGGCGAGGTCGGAGCGGACATAGGGAACTACATCGATCCCTCGTTGGGGGAGAACATGCGGTTCCTGCTTGCCGGCAATTTCGCGTCTCACCTGCAGACTTACATCGACCTCTTCGGGCGAGATGCCCTGCTTATCCTGTTTTTGGAAGGCGTATTGGACGATCCGGAGGCGCAGATGTCACGGGCGCGCGCTCACCTCGGCTTGCCGCCGCGGCCTCTTGCGCCGGCTGGACAAGAGAAGGTCAAAGACAAGACAGTGCCGGTCGTGCCCGCCCGAATGGGCAAGCGCCTCGCGTGGATGAAGCCGATCGTCCGCCCCTTGCGTGGCACCGCGACCTTCGAAGCCGTTCGCCAGCTAATGGTGCGCAAGACCCAGTATCCGCCGCTAACAGATGAACTGCGAAAGCGCCTTAACGAGTATTACAGCCCCTCAATTGAGGTGCTGGAGCAGATAAGTGGTCAGTCGCTCAGTCGTTGGTATGCCCCAGTGGGGAAAGCTGATTAAAATAAATCTTACAGAAGCGACTGCGCGGATCATTTTTCGAGGGATGGGATAAGTGACATGAAAACGTTCATCGTAACCGGGATACAGATGAGGAATAAGGGCTCTCAGGCAATGTTTATTTCCTTGAGCTACTCCTTGAAATCGATCTATGGCGAATGTGAAGTTATCGGCTTTGCAAACAAATATGACTCTCCGGATCAATATGCGTTTCCGTTGCTGCCGTACGATGACTATACCCGTCCTGTTTTCAAATATGGATTGCACAGGGTTCCGTTATTGGAACCTATATTGACACATTTTGTCAGTCGCTTGAGGAAAAGCGACAAGTGGAAGAACCAAATTCCAAAAATGAAACATGCATTGCAAAAAGCGGATGCCATCTTCGATGCAAGTGGATATTCGCTGGGGTCGGGGTGGCCCAAGGAAAGTGGCCGAATGTTGCTTGATACAATAAGAATGGCAAAACGCTATAAAAAGAAAATAATCCTTATGCCGCAGAGCTTCGGTCCATTCGACTGGGGGCAGAAAGACGATCCCGACTTTGTTGATGAGATGAAGAAAGAACTGTCATACCCCTTGAAGATATATGCGCGTGAACGCGAAGGTTATGACTGCCTTTCTTCTCTAGGCCTACGTAATGTCGAATTATCGGCAGACATGGTCATCCGGGAAAGTTTTTTTCCGCAGGCCGGTCAAATCTACGCAAAAGACAGAAAGAGCGTAAAAGAACTTCCGTTGAAAAATTCTGTCGGCTTTATTATAAATAAAAATGTTTTCAGAATTGGTGATGATTCTTCTGTACTTGATTTGTACGTAAAGATGCTTGATGAGCTGATCAAGAGCGGCGAGAAAGTCTATATTCTCAACACGTCGACCGCCGATGTGGACCTTGTTGGAAATATTTTGGACAGGGTGACAGATGGGCAGATGGTAAACGTAATTTCCGGAGAATACTCAAGTCCAGAGCTGATAGACATTATTTCGCAATTCAAATACGTAGTTGCATCGCGTTATCACTCGGTCGTTTTTGCTTACAGAAGCGGCGTACCTGCGGTCATACTCGGTTGGGCGAGCAAATATTCTGACCTTGCAGCACTCTTTCAACAGCAGGATTATGTCTTCGACATAAGAAGGCCCGATACGGAAAAAATTCTGGAGGGCGTGAGGCGGATGGGCAGTAATTATAGCGATGAGTCTATCAGGATTAAGCAGTGCCTGGATGAAATCCAAGAATCATCTGTAGTTCGGCATGCCCTGAGCGCCTTAGCGCCCGAACAAGCAGTTCTTCAAGCGTAGCAATACCTTGCGGTTCTGCGGGTAAGCGTGCGGTGCGAACGCTGACTTTTCGCTTTGCAAAACCAAACCTTTGTAGCTGTGCAAAGGGCGTTTTCACCTCCTAAATGCGGAAGCTCCGTTTCTGACCATGCAAAAGGCTGGCCGTTAGGAGAGTGTCGGCTTCGGAGCTTTGGCAGTGTTATCATGTCTTCGGCTAGTGACTTGGCTTTTCGAGACCCGATCAAGTTATTTGTCATCGGCCCCGGCGAAATTTACCGTGGGCAGGCGCAGTTCCACCTCGAACCCGGTCACGCCGCCTAAGATCTGAACGGTCCCGCCATGCGCGAGCATAATCGCCTTCACCATGCTGAGACCAAGGCCATGCCCCTCGGTGCTGCGGGACCGCTCTGCGCGTGCGAAGCGCCGGAACAATTGACTTCTGTCTGCTTCGGTGACGCCAGGGCCGTCGTCGGACATGGACAGGATGATTTCACCGTCATGCGCGCTTGCTTGCAGCTTGGCAACGGTTCCCATGGGGGTGTGTCGCAAGGTGTTATCGAGTAGGTTCGCCAATGCCTGACTCAGTAAGCGGCGATCGCCTGACATGACCAGTCCCTGTGCGATTCCATGTTGAAGGAACCTGCCGCTGTCCTCGAAATCCGGCCCGTAGGTTTCAACCATCTGTTCGAGCAAGAGCGAAACGTCGATTTCCTGCCGCGGAATTTTCTCGGAAAGCCCTTCAACTTCGGCAATCCGCAGCAGAGATGCGAAAATCTCCAGCAAGTCTGTGGCTTGCCGTCGTGCGTTTTCTATCAGGCTTAGACGAACGGACGCATCTCCCGCCACCTCGGCCATTTCAAGGCTGCTGCAGAGCCGAGTGAGAGGCGTTCGCAAGTCATGGGCAACATCGCTCGACACCTGCATGAGGTTTTCCATGAGGTTCTCGATGCGGTCGAGCATATGATTCAACGTCCCGGACAATCGATCAAACTCGCTGTCGGACCCATCGAGGGGAATGCGGCGCGCCAGATCTCCCGCGATGATTGCCTGTGCCGTCGTATCGATCCGACTGAGCCGGCGACGTATCACCCAGCCGACGAGACCGGCCGCGAGCAGCCCGAGCACAAGACTGGCTGCCATGGAGCCGGCAAAGAGACGCAACAGAGTTCGATCGATAGCGTCCAGATCGGAGCGGTCTGCCGCCACGACGAGCACGCCGCCATGGACGCGGGTGATGAGTGCTTGTGCGATGCCTTCACGCCCGGAACTCCTGTGTCGATAAGCCAGAAGCTCCTCAAAGCCTTCGCGTGAAGGAATCTGGGTATCGATAGCTCCGGCGAGAATCTCGCCATGATCGTTCGCCAGGAGGTAGTCGAGACTGGCCGTGGATCGGGCCGCCTCGCGCCGACCGATAGCAGCAGCCAGCGCGGGAAGGCTGCCGGTCCCGGCTTCGGTGAGCAGGCCCGTCGTTTCGGCTGCGATGCGATGATCCAGTTGTTGTTCGAACGCCTCGTGAGTGACTTCGTAGGCAACTGCGCCGATGGCCAGGATCCCCAGCGCAAAGGCAAGCGCTACGACAGTGACGAGGCCGGCCGTCGTCCGCCAGAACCGCTGCATTCTAACGGCTCTTAATCATGTAGCCCGCGCCCCGGATCGTCTCGATGGCATCTTCCTCGAAACCGGCGTTGAGTTTGGAGCGCAGGCGGCTCAGGTGGGTTTCGACGATATTGGTCTTGGGATCGAAATCGAAATCCCAGACCCGTTCAAGTAGCATCGTGCGAGTCATGATCCGGCGAGGATTGCGCATGAGTTCCGCCAGCAGGGTAAATTCGCGCGGTTGCAAGGCGATCCGCTGCCCTTTCCGGTCCACGGTGCGACGGTGCAGATCCAGCACGATATCCCCCACCACCAATCTATGAACCTCCGCACGAACTGCGGGACGGCGAGCCAATGCGTTGATCCGCGCCGAAAGCTCGGAAAAGGCGAAAGGCTTCACCAGATAGTCGTCGGCGCCCGCCTCCAGCCCGTCCACACGATCGGCGATGCCGCCCACCGCCGTCAGCATCAGCGCCGGGGTTTCATCGGCGGCGGCCCTCAAGGCCTTGACCAGCGAAAGCCCGTCCAGCCCGGGCAACATGCGATCGACGACGATCACGTCGAAACCGCCGCCCGTGGCCTCGAAAAGGCCGTCACGGCCGTCGCGGGCGAGAACGACGGTGTGCCCCGCCTCCTCCAGTCCGCGCGAAATGAATCGGCCGGTTTCCTCGTCGTCCTCGATGATCAGGATTCGCATTTGCCCAGCCTAGCCCGGACTCTGCCCGGTGTGCCAGCCGCCGCCGAGCGCGCGGAAGAGGGAGACTTCCGCCGTCGCCACGGAAAGATCACTCTGTGCCTTGGCAAGTCGCGCATTCGCAAGGGTGCGCTCGGCATCGACTTGCAGCAGCCCCGAAGCATCGCCTTGGCGCACGCGCGCGGCCGAGCGGCGGGCATAGGCCTGGGCTTGCGTCACCGCTTCGCTCAGCAGGGCGTTGCGGCGCGCTTCGGCATCGTAGGCCGCCAGCGCGGTCTCCACTTCGCGCAGCGCTTTGAGCACTACCGCGTCCCAGCCCGCCAGCGCCGCCTGTTCCGAAGCACGAGACTGGGCCAGCTTCGCCCTGGCCGGACCCTGGTTGGGGAAAGCCCAGCTTACCAGCGGCGAGGCGACAGCGTCAAAGCCACCCGCCAGCAGGCCCAGCGCGCCGCCCAGATTGACACGCGGATAGAGGTCCGCGTGCGCCACGCCCACGCGGGCGGCAGCGGCGGCCAGCTTGCGTTCGGATTCCCGGATGTCCGGTCGGCGCAGCAGCAGGGCCGTGCCGTCGCCCATCGGAGCGGGTGTGGCAAGGCGGGGCGGTTTGGCGCACGTCAACGCATAGCCGTGCGCTTCCGCAGGGGGCCGCCCCTGCAGCGTCGCGATCCGGTAAAGCGCATTGGCGCGCTGGGCCTCGTAAGGCGCGATGGCCGCGCGCGAGGAAGCCGCCAGCGCCGCCGATTGCGAGACTTCGAGCGGCGAAACCTCGCCCGCACTCAATTGCTCGCGCACGAGTGCCAGCGAACGATCCTGCGCGGCGACGATCGCCTCGGCCTCGCGCTTGGCCTGACTGGCAGAACAGAGATCGACATAGGCCTGAACCATGTCCGCAACGACCGTCACTTTCACCGCATCGAGCGCGGCCTGCTGCGCCTCCGCATCGGCTTGCGCAGCCAGCGCGCCGGAGCGCAGGCGGCCGAACAGGTCGATATCCCAGCTTGCCGTCGCGGCGATGTCCCAGTCGCTGGCGGAAATTGAGGCGGCGCTCGGCTGCTTGCCGGGATTGTCGAGCGTCAGTGCGCTTTCGATCGTCGTCGTCGGCAGGCGGGCCGCCCTGGCCGACCGCAAGGCGGCGCGGGCCCCGTCGAGGTTGGCATAGGCGACGCGCAGGTCGGCATTGGCGGCAAGGCTGCGCGCGACGAGTTCGTCGAGTTGCGGATCCTCGTAGAGCCGCCACCAGTCGTCCGGCACCGGCGCGATCGAGGCGACCGGCAGGCTGGCGAAGGCGCCCGTGGCGCTCGGCGGGGCGACTGGGGCGGGAATCTTCGGCGCGGTCATGCAGGCGGACGTCGCAAGGGCGAGAAGCGGCGCAAGACGCCGGGCGAAGCGCGCGCTCATGCGGGAACCTCCCTGCCCTGCCCACTTCGGGCTCGGCGCTCCTCCCCGAAGCGTCCATAGAGCGACGGCATCAGGAAAAGGTTGAGCATCGTCGAGGAGATCAGCCCGCCCAGGATGACGATCGCCATGGGATGTTCGATCTCGTGCCCCGGCGCATTGCCTGCGACGATCAGCGGCACGAGGGCGAGGCCCGCGCAGGCCGCTGTCATCAGGATCGGCACCAGCCGCTCCTCGGCGCCGCGCAGCACCAGTTCCCGGCCGAAGGGCATGCCTTCCTCCCGTTCCAGATGACGATAGTGCGAAAGCAGCATGATGCCGTTGCGCGCGGCGATGCCGATCACGGTCACGAAGCCGACCAGCGAGCCGAGCGAGAGCGTGCCGCCGGTCAGCGCCACTGCAATCACCCCGCCGACCAGCGCGAACGGCAGGCTCACACCGACGAGCGTGGTGATCCGGCGCGAGCGGAATTCGATCCACACGAGCAGCAGGACGCCCATCAGGCAGAGCGCACCGGTGGTCCAGAGGCGCTGGCGCGATTCCTTCAGGGCCGCATATTCGCCGAGAACTTCAGGATGATATCCTGCCGCAAACGTCACCTTGCCGACAGCATCCTCCACTTCGCGGGCCACGGTGCCGAGGTCGGCGCCGGAGACGTTGAGGGTAACGTCGAGACGGCGCTGGCCGTTCTCGCGCTTCACTTCATTGGGCGCGGGAACGATCTCCACCTCCGCCACGTCGGACAGGCGCACCGGCGCTCCGGTGGGCGACTGGATCATCAGGTCGCGCAGGGCGTGAACGCTGCCGCGCACCTCGGGTTCTCCCCATATCGCCACGTCGAAGGCGCGCTGGTCGCGGTAGATTTCGCCGACCTTTTGCTGCGCGACGAGCGTCTGGGCCTGCCGCCGCACTTCGCCCGCCGTCAGGCCGAGCCGCGCCAGTTCGGCCGCACGCGGCTGGATGCGCAGCTGGGCGACCAACACCTGGCTTTCCAGCTTGAGATCGGCAACGCCCTGGATCTTGGCGATTGCATCGCGCACCCGCTGGCCGGCGGCGCGCAATTCGTCCTGATCGGGGCCGTAGATCCGCACGACGACCGTGGCGCCGGCCCCGGTGAGCACTTCCTTGATACGCTCGCGAAGGTAGGTAAGCACGTCGCGGAACAGGCCGGGATAGCCGTCGATCACTTCCTTGATGCGCTTCACCGAGGCATCGTAGTCCGCCTTTTCGTCGAGACTGATCCACAGTTCGGTGAAGTTGGGACCGACCACTTCATCGGCCTGTTCGGCGCGGCCGATATGGGCGCCGAAATTGCGCACACCGGGAATGGAGCGCAGTTCCTTCGAGGCACGGATGGTGATCCGGTCCATGGCCTCGATCGAGGTGCCGGGCTTCTCGACGAAGTGCATGAGGAAGTCAGTCTCCCGGAAATCGGGCAGGAACTGGTCCTTGAAGGTGGCGTAGCCGACTCCCGCCAGCAGCAGCCCTCCGGCCACGACGCCGACCGCGAGCTTCGGCCGCCCGATCACCGCAGGCATTGCGCTGACATAACGACGCTTGAGCCAGCCGACCACGCGGGTGTCGCGCTCGGGCTTCAGCGGCGCATTGGGCAGCATCATCAGGCATAGCGCTGGCGTCACGGTCAGCGCGACGAGCAACGAGGCCGCGATCGCCAGCACATAGGCGATGGCCAGCGGCTGGAAGAAGGTTCCGGCAAGGCCGCCGAGGAAGAAGACCGGCAGGAACACCAGCATCACGATCAGCGAGGCGAAGACCACCGCCGAGCGCACTTCGAGCGAAGCGGCCAGCACGACCGCGAAAGCGGATTTCGGATCATCCGATTCGCGGTTGAGGCGCAGTCTTCGCGCGATGTTCTCCACGTCGATAATCGCATCGTCGACGACTTCGCCCAGCGCGATGACGAGGCCTGCGATGACCATGACGTTGATCGTCGCGCCGCTCCACAGCAGGACCATCCCGGCTCCGAGAAGCGACAGCGGGATCGCGGTGAGGCTGATCGTCGCCTGCCGCCAGTCGCGGGTGAACAGGAACAGCACCGCCGCCACGAGCGCGCAGCCCATCAGCAGCGCCCGGGTCAGGTTGTCGATCGAGCGTTCGATGAATGTCGCCGGGCGGAAGATGGTGGTGTCGATCTTCACCTCGCCCAGCCCCGGCTTCAGTTCGGCAATGGCCGCCTCGACCGCTCGGGTGAGTTCGAGCGTGTTGGCCGTCGGCTGCTTCTCGACGATGAGCATGATGCCGGGCACGTCGTCGATGATCGCATTGCCGATCGGCGGGGCATGACCGTCCACGACGCGGGCGACATCGCCGAGGCGAACCGGTGCATCCCCCGCCTGCTTGACGATAGCCTGCGCGAGCTGGCCGGCGTCTTGCACCATGCCCGCCTGTTGGACGGCGATGCGCTGGTTCGACGTATCGACGAAACCGCCGCCGCCCACCAGCACAGCGTCCCCTACCGCCGCCCGCACCTCGGCCAGCGTCACGCCCGCCATCCGCAGCCGGTCGGGATCGACCAGCACTTGCAACTGCCGGTCGCGCTGCCCCCAGACGGCGACATTGGCCACGCCGGGAACGGCCATGAGCCGGGGCCGGATCGTCCAGCGCACCAGTTCGGAAAGCTTCATCTGGTCGAGCTTCTCCGAGGTCAGCCCGATCTTCATCGCCCGGCTGGTCGAGGACAGCGGCGGCATCAGTACCGGCTGGCGCGCAGCAAGCGGCAGGCGCGCCTGCACTTGCGCCACGCGCTCGCCCACCATCTGGCGCGCGCGCATAACGTCGGTGCCGCGCTCGAACAGGATCTGCACCGAGGACAGGCCGAGCACCGACTTGGAGCGCAGCGTCATCAGGTCCGGCACGCCGTTCACCGCCGTCTCGATCGGGACGGTGACGAGGCTCTCGACTTCCTCGGTCGAGAGGCCCGGTGCCTCGGTCTGGATCTCGACCATGGGCGGCGCGAATTCGGGAAAGACGTCCAGCGGCACATCGCGACCGGCCCGCAGGCCGAGCACGATCAGGACGGCGGCCAGCGCGAGCACGAGCACGCGCTGAACGAGGGCGAAGCGAACGAGACCGGCCAGCATCAGTGGGCCGCTCCGAATTCGGTGCCGAACAGCTCAGCCGCGCCGACGGAGACGATTTCTGCTCCATTTTCCAGTCCGCGAGCGAGCAGCGCCTGACCGTTCACTTCGGAGGCCACCTCCACGCGCTGGCGCACGAACGTGTCCTTGGCCATGCGGCGATAGACCCATTCACCGCCGTAGATATCCCGCAGGACTGCGGAAGACGGGACTGACAGCCCCTCGTTGCGGCCCGCTATCGGCAGGTCCACCGAAACGCGCTGGCCGACGCGGAAGCGCCGGTCGCGATTGTCGAGCGCGTAATAGAGATCGACCGTACCGGCCGCCGTGTTCGCCGAAGGTGGTGCCACAACCGGACGCGCGCCACGCGCGCCGCCCTGTACACCGATCTCGCGCACCTTGGCCTCAGCGCCTTGCGTCAGATCGCCAAGGTCACTGGCAAAAACGGAGGCCCGCACCCACAGGGTCGCCTGGTTCCCCAGCGCGCCGATGGCCGGGCCGAGCAGACGGCGCTGCTGCTGCGCAGCGTCCGCCAGCGCCTGTGCCGAAGCCAGAGCCGCTGCCGCTTCATCACGGGCCCGCACACTTCCCGCTTCTTCGCGGACGAGAGCTTCGGCGCGGTTCAGGGCAATGCGCGCCAGTCGGGCCTGAGCCTGGGCGCGCGCCATTTCGCCGTCCGCACTCGCCTGCTGGGCGCCGATCTGCTGGAGATTGCTGAGCGCGCCGGTCGGCACGCCATCGGCACTGGTGGGCGGTACCACCACCTCGCCGGAGACCTCCCGCACCCGCTGCGCCGACCCGCCCCCGACCCGCGAAATCTCGACGCCGAGCCGCCGCTGCGCTGCCGGGGGCAGCGTCAATCGCAGCAGTTCCGTCTCATGCGCGATCGGTTCGGCATGGGACGGAAGAGCCGTCTGCTTGCTGGGAGACTGCCCGCAAGCAGCGACGGTGATCGGAAGGATCAGGATGAGGATCTGGCGCATGTCGCATGCGCTATCCCATCGTCATTGGGGGAATCTGGAGGGCGCTATACAATTTCCCAATCCAGGAAACCAAACGGGACAGGCGACAGCAACGAGCCCACGCGAAACCGAGCAGATCAGTTTAGAATTTACCTGTCAGCGTTACGCGAAAGCTGCGCGGGGCGCCCGGCGTGGTCCAGACATTCGCATAGCTGCTGGTAATATAGTACGCGTCGAAGAGGTTATCGACGTCGAACCGCGCTCCAAACCGATCATTGATTTCATACGACAGGTCTGCCCGGGCGATTGTGTAGCGCGGAAGAATGTAGCCTGACGCATATGGGTCGCCATTCCGTTCGCCCACGTAGCTCACCCCTGCGCCGACAGCGAGACGGCCCCAGCGCTGGTTGGCATAAATGGCTGCGAGGTCATTGGGCACATTGCTGAGCCGGGTGCCGATCAGAGCTGCGTTGTTGTCATTCTCCACCGTGGCCTTGAGGTGCGTATATGTAGCGCTGACGAAGAGCCCGCTGGGCAGATTGAGCGTAAGTTCCGTCTCGACACCGCGCGACCGCTGCCGCCCAATCTGGGTCTTGATAAACGGATCGGTGGCATTGGGATTGAGAACGTTGCGTTTGTTCATATCGAACAGCGCGACTTGCCCGGAGAGCTTCCCACCGAACAGCCTGTACTTGGCGCCGACCTCGGCGGAATCACTTTTTTCCGCATCGAAGGTGCTGACCCCGTCCGACGGATTGAGCCGAAGCGATTCACCCCAACTCGAATAAAGCGACAAACCGTCCAGAAATTGCCATGTCAGGGCCGCGCGCGGCGTGAAGCCGCGGTTCTCCGTTTGCAGCAAGGCATCGCTTCGCAGATGGTTCGTCAGTGTTTCGCGGAAGCTGTTCCAACGCCCGCCAAGCAACAGTGTAAACTGACCTAGCTCGATCAGGTCCTGCGCGTAAATGCTCTCGCTGTGGAAAGAAGCATGCCAGTTCTGAAGGGGGGCGAACGAACTGCTGGTCTTCCCGTAGACCGGATTGAAGGCATCGATGGTCAGGATCGGAGCTGCCGGGGTACCTCGGGCTTGCGTCATCAGCTTGTCCAGGCCGTGCCGCACACGATCAAAGCCGATGCGCACGTCATGGGAAAGGCCGAGGAAATCGAATTTGGAAACCAGTTCGGCCCGTGCCGAAAGATCGTTCCAGGAAAAATCGTGATAGCGCCGCATACGGCCGATAGTGCGACCGTCCGATTGCAACCCTCTTGCGCCGAAATCGGCGATCGTCCCATAGCCGCGCAGGCTGCCGATACGATGCGATAGCCCCACTTCGAGCGACAGGTTCTCGGCAAGCGAAGCGAACATGCTTGCCTGTTGCCAGAAAATTTTATGGTTCATGCGACCGTCACCAGGCTCACCCAGGAACGTATTGCGATCCATGGCGCGCGCGTCGCCTCCGATCGCGACCACCCCCCGATCCATGGGCGTGCGATTGCGCATATATTCGGCCTGATAAAGAAACCGGAGCTTGTCGCTTGGCGTGAAAGCGATGGACGGAGCAATCAGTTCGCGGTTGCTGTGAACGTAATTGCGAAAACTGTCCTTGTCTTCGACCACACCGATCAGACGCACGGCAAGCATGTCGTTGATCGGACCTCCGATATCTCCCGTCGCGCGGAAGGCATTCCAACTCCCGTAACTCAAGCTGGCGTTTGCCTGAAATTCCTCGGGAGGTGCCTTGGTGACAATGTTGAGCGAGCCGCCGGGCTCCCCTCGTCCTGACAGTGCTGCGGCGGCTCCCTTCAGGAATTCGAAACGCTCGACCGTCGCGACATCGATCGGCGGTGTGAAACCCAGGTTGCTGGCGAAGCGATTGATCAGGATATCCGGACCGCCGTTCTCATCACCCGCAAAACCGCGAATGGAATACTTGTCCCAAAGTCCGCCAAAATCGTTCTGACGCGCCACCCCGCCGGCCAGATCCAGCGCTGCGTCCAATCGCGTTGCACCGATTCTTTCGAGCATTGCGGAATCGATGACGCTGATACTTTGCGGATAGCGAAGAACGGTAACGTCGCTGCCTGTGATGCTCGCATTCGCATCGCGAGAACCCGTGACAACAATATCAGCCTCATCATCGCCCTGGGTCTGCGCAAAGGCCGATGGTCCCAGTATCAAGGCAGACATGATTATGGCAAACGAAGATGCTCGGTACTGCTTCATGGATCCCTCTAAGGCAAGGTCGTTGCAGGGATACCCGCCCGCCGCAATGCTAATGCGACCTAGTCGCATGTGTGCGGCTGCCGTTAGCAATGGTTTGAGAAATGTCCAGCCGCTAATGCTTACATTGGGAAAGTGTAACCTCCTCCTTTGCGAAGGACGGCCTTCAAGGGGCAATCGCTAAGCAGGAAGTTGAGATTAATAGACCGAAGGGCGACATAAGTCGGTTGCGGAGTGTATTCCGCAACCCTCTCGGATTGGCGCCGCAATGTTGCGATCAATGCGCGAAGCAGTCTAAGTCGTTGGCCGAAAGTTACCAGGGACTGTCGCTATCATCGGACAGCATTAGTGTCTTTGTCTTCGAACTTCATGGCGATGGCATAATAAATCGAGCGGCACGTTCTGGAAACTTACCATTCGTGCCCAGCAGCGTGGTCAAGGAGTTTCGTGACCAGCACATCAGCCATCTTGCCGATAGAGCCCGGGCGGGGTGGGATTCGAACCCACGGTGAGCGCAAACCCACGGCGGTTTTCAAGACCGCTGCCTTAAACCACTCGGCCACCCGTCCAAACGAGACGCGGCCTTAGTGGCACCTGAGACTGATTGCCAGCTTTTTGTGGATCGACGGGGCGAAAAGTGTTCATTCCCCCGTGAACCCTGTTGAATCCTGCGCTTTGAGTTGATGATCGATGCAACGCTTTTCAAGACATACCGGACGGCCACCAGTCTGCCGTCATCTTCGGGATCAATGAGGCCTGATCTTAGCTACCCAAGCCCGTCGGATTGATCCAGAAACTGTATCCTTCAATTCACGTCGAGTTTTGGACAGTCTCCCACGTCGATGCGAAGCCGCAACAAAGCGCGACTGCAGATGAGAGGAAGGCAAATCATGGCAAACTTCGACCCCGGTACGGCGGCTGCGACTATCGGCAGCGGCCTGCTCTCTTTCCCGGTGACGCATTTCCGTTCCGATTTCTCAGTGAATGAGGAGGCATTCCGTCAGCACTGCGATTTCATGCTCGGGCAGGCGATTTCCGGTATCTTTCCAGCGGGCGGTACAGGCGAGTTCTTCTCGCTCACACCCGACGAAGTTGAGCAGATCGTTCGCGCGGCCGTTGCTGTTACGGCAGGACGCGTCCCCGTGATCGCGGGTTGCGGCTACGGCACCGCGATCGCGGTTGATCTGGCCCAACGTGCCGAGCGCGCAGGAGCGGATGCGCTGCTGCTGTTGCCCGCATATCTGGTCAACGCAAAGCAGGAAGGGCTTGCCGCTCGGGTGGAAGCCGTATGCAAGGCGACCTCTCTCGGTGTCATCGTCTATAACCGCGACAACGCGATCCTCGAGGCCGATACCCTGGCGCGACTCTGCGAGCGCAATTCCAATCTCGTCGGCTTCAAGGACGGCGTGGGCGATATCGAGTTGATGATGCGCATCTATACGCGCCTCGGCGACCGCCTGACGTATATTGGCGGATTGCCCACGGCGGAGACGTTCGCCCCGGCCTACCTGGAGATGGGCGTCACGACCTATTCCTCGGCAATCTACAACTTCATGCCGGAATGGGCTCTGCGTTTCTACAAGGCAGTGCGCGATCGCGACCAGGCCCGTATCCAGGCCGGTCTTCGCGACTTCGTGATGCCCTATCTGGCCATTCGCAACGGCGGCACCGGCTATGCGGTTTCGATCGTCAAAGCCGGGCTCAACGCGATCGGTCGTCCCGCCGGTCCCGTCCGCACGCCCTTGACCGATTTGCTCCCGGCCGAACAGGAAGCGCTGGAACGGCTGATCGCCGCCAACCGCGACGCGCTGGTCTGACCGGGAATAGCAAAAGGAAGACCATGCAGAACGCAAGACCAGCCAGCCCCCGCATCACCGATATGCGGGTTGTGCCCGTCGCCGGGCGCGATTCCATGTTGCTGAACCTGTCGGGAGCCCATGCGCCGTGGTTCAGCCGCAATGTCGTGGTGCTTCACGACGAAGCCGGCGGCATCGGCCTTGGCGAAGTGCCGGGCGGGGAGGCGATCCGCCGCACTCTGGAGGATGCGCGCGCCCTGGTCGTGGGGCAGTCCGTCGCCGATCGCGGATCCGTACTCAAGGCCATGAATGCCGCTTTCGCCTCCCGCGACGCAGGCGGACGGGGGCTCCAGACGTTCGACTTGCGTATCGCCGTGCATGCCGTGACGGCGGTGGAAAGCGCGATGCTGGACCTGCTTGGCCAGCACCTCGATCTGCCGGTTGCCGCCTTGCTCGGCGAGGGGCAGCAGCGCGACAGCGTGCCGATGCTGGGCTACCTGTTCTACGTGGGGGACCGGGAAGCTACCGACCTTGATTACGATGACGGATCGACGGGCGCCGATGCGTGGGAGCGGCTACGCTGCCAGAAGGCACTCGATCCCGACAGCGTCGTGGCGCTCGCCCAAGCTGCACGAGATCGCTACGGGTTCCGCGACTTCAAGCTGAAGGGCGGCGTTCTGCCGGGCGAGGAAGAGATCGCGGCGGTCCGCGCGTTGAAGCAGGCGTTTCCGGATGCCCGCATCACCCTGGACCCGAACGGCGCCTGGTCGCTGGAAGAAGCGGTCCGGCTCTGCGCCGACTTGCATGACGTGCTCGCTTATGCCGAAGACCCCTGCGGCACCGAGCAGGGCTTCTCCGGCCGCGAGATCATGGCCGAGTTCCGCCGCGCCACCGGGCTGCCCACGGCCACCAACATGGTCGCCACCGATTGGCGCCAGCTCATGCATGCACTCAAGCTCGACGCCGTCGATATCCCGCTGGCCGACCCGCACTTCTGGACGATGGCCGGATCGGTGCGGGTGGCGCAGATCTGCGCGGAGGCCGGATTGACCTGGGGTCGCACTCCAACAACCATTTCGACATTTCGCTGGCGATGTTCACCCACGTCGCAGCGGCGGCGCCCGGCCGGATCACCGCCATCGACACGCACTGGATCTGGCAGGACGGCCAGTCGCTCACCCGCGATCCGCTGCGCATCGTCGAAGGCCAGGTCGCGGTGCCAAGGGCCGCCGGTCTCGGCGTGGCTCTGGATGAGGATGTCCTTGCGGTCGCTCACGCGCGCTATGTCGAACACGGCCTCGGCGGACGCGACGATGCAGCTGCCATGCAGTTCCTGGTGGAGAACTGGAGCTTCGATCCCAAGCGCCCCTGCATGGTGCGCTGAAGGAAAAGCCGGGCAGGAGCGAGGCTCCCGCCCGGCTTGCTCTCTTCAGTCCGGCTTCGTGCAGCTATAAGACGAGGCAAGGGTCCAGTCGGCACCGTGTCCCTTGTAGATCGCCTGCTGCGGATAAGGGCAGAGCGGACGCGTGAATGGCGTGCCATCCTTCGTCCCGGTCGCGACGATGCTCTGGGGCGCCTGACCCTGCTCGACCCAGCGGATCATCGCCCAGAGCATGTCGCGCTGGGGGTTGCCCGGCCAGGTCTCATGGCCCGATCCGCCGAAGGCCTCCGGCCCCGGCCCACCGCGGCAGTGATACATGCCCGGAACCATGAACAGCCGTACCGACTGCGACAGCCGGTCGATCCCTCCATTCGCGGCGCCTAGCGCCTGATAGTAGTCCAGGGTAGGCCCGGCATTGGTGGAAGGATCCGCCCAGCCCTGGTAGATGATCGCCTTGCCGCCCGCCTTCAGGAACGGCGTGATCGCCGTGCTGTTGGCAGCAAGTTGCGGCATGACGCGGTAGACGGCGGCGAGATCTTCCGTGCGGCGGAAGCTGTCCTCGTTCCAGTGGGGGTCGTCATGCACCGCATCCGCCCACATCGCGCCGAGCAGCGGCGACGGCGGCCCCGGCCGGGTACGGACGCCCGCGAACAGCCCTTTATCCATCGCGGCGCCTCGCTCGTCACGGAGCGGCGCGATGATCTCGCTCATCAGGCGGACTTTTGCGGGCGGCAGGCATTCGCCGCTCTGACCCGGCGCGCAAGCGAGGCTGGCGATATCGAAGCGGCAGGCGGGCGGGTGGGATATGATGCCGTCTTTCACGCCGTCCAGACCGTCGCAGGCGCGCGTCGCCGCCTTTTCGTAGAGGCTCCAGTCGGCATCGGTGGGCGAAGCCTGCGGCTCCTGCTTCGCCCGCAGCGCGAACCACATCATGCGGACCGACTGGCGCGGCATGTCCGGCCCCGGCGCGCCGGAGACGATCCCGTCGAAGTCGTGCGGATAGACCTGCATCTCCTTCAGGCCCTGTCGGCCTCCCCCGGAACAGCCGAGGAAATAGCTGCGATCCGCCGGACGCCCGTAAAGGCGGCCGACGAGCGCCTTGGCTGCCTCGGTCGAAAGATGCGTGGCCCTGTGTTCGTAATCGTTCCGCGCCTTGGCATCGGCCATCCAGCGCGTCTGCGCCTTCTTGTGGCCGCTGTCGGTCGAGAAAGTCGCGAAGCCTTCCTGCGCGCGGCGGGACATGTCGCGATAGTTGAACTGGCCAGCCGGGCCGCCGACTCCGCCCGCCAGCAGCCGTCCATTCCACCCGACCGGTAGCCATGCTTCGAAGCCGATGTTGCCTTCTATTTTGGCCTCGACGCGGCAAAGCGGGACGGTGACGGGCACCGGCACGTAAGTGCTGTCCGTTTCGGGCGCCCACGAAGGGGATGGCGCGATGTAGGTTGCCGCCGTCACTTGGAGCGTCCCTTGCCGACCGACCAATGCCCGGCAGGCATCCGCCGTAAAGGCAGTCGCTTTCGCCTCGCCCTCCTCGCGTCCGCCCTGCAGCCCGCCCGCCATGCAGGCCGCCAGCGAAACCGTCGACATTGCCGCGAATACCTTGCGCATACTGCCCCTTCTCCCTTGTCGGTGTTCTGTTTTCAGGATGAGATCCCTTCTCCCGCGCCGAAGCGCACCCGCTCGATCCTGCCGACCAGAAGCAGGTAACTCAGCGCCGCTCCCAGGGCGCAGGCCGCCACGATGACCAGCACCAGATCGAACGAATGCGTGGCTTTCAGCACAAAGCCGATGGCGATCGGGGTGACGATCGAAGCCATGTTGCCGAACATGTTGAAGATGCCGCCGCTGAGCCCACCGGCCTCGCGCGGTGCGACATCGCTCATCACCGCCCAGCCGAGCGCGCCCACGCCCTTGCCGAAGAAGGCAAGGCTCATGAACACCAGAACCGCCAGATCGCTATCGAAATAGTTGCAGCCGAGCATCGCCAGCGCCAGCGACATGCCGGTCACTACGGGCGTCTTGCGCGCCAGGGTAAGGCTGGCTCCGCGCCGCAGCATCCAGTCCGACCAGACTCCCCCGACCACGCCGCCGGCAAATCCGCAGATGGCCGGAACGGTGGAGAACAGACCGGCGTCGAGGATGGAGAGACCCCGCTCCTCCACAAGGTAGACCGGAAACCAGGTGAGGAAGAAATAGGTCAGCGTGGTGATCAGGAACTGCCCGAGATAGATGCCCCATAACGTCCTGCTGGTGAGCAGCTTCCGCACCGCGAGGCCCGTGGGCACAGCCGCCGGATGCACGGCGGGAGTGACCTCATCCTCGCAGATCAGCGCCATCTCTTGCGCCGTGAGGCACGGATGGTCCTGCGGTTCGTGGACCAGGCGCTTCCAGAAACCGGCCGCCACGAGACCCACGGCGCCCATGAAGGCGAAGACCCACGCCCAGCCGAAACGATAGATGATCCAGCCCATGATCGGCGCGAAGACGACGGTGGCGAAATATTGCCCGGAATTGAAGATGGCCGATGCCGTTCCGCGTTCGCGCGCGGGGAACCAGGCCGCCACGATCCTTGCGTTGCCGGGGAACGACGGCGCTTCCGCGAAGCCGACCAGGAACCGCAGCGCGAACAGCGCCGTGATCGCGACCGTGCCGGAGGTCCACACAATAGCACCCTGTGCCGCCGTCAACAAAGACCAGAGCACGATCGCAGCCAGGTAGACCCGCGGCGTGCCGAACCGGTCGAGCAGCCAGCCGCCCGGAACCTGCGCCGCCACATAGGCCCAGCCGAAAGCCGAGAAGACCAGCCCGAGTTCCAGCTTGTCTATGCCGAGGTCATGCGACAGCGCCGGCGCCGCCAGCGAAAGGGTCGCGCGATCCGCATAGTTTATCAGCGTGACGATGAAGACCATCGCCAGGACCGACCAGCGCACGCGCCCCCGGCTTCTCGTTCCGGCCTGGTAGGGAGGTTGCAGCATCCCGGCTTTGCCCTGATCCGCCTGTGCCATGGATTCGCGGCCTAGAGATCCTGCAGACCGTTTGCGTCGATACGGCAACGCGCCTGGGTCCAGCGACGCGCCTGTTCGCTC
Organism: Novosphingobium sp.; assembly: GCA_017745295.1. Classification (GTDB taxonomy): domain Bacteria; phylum Pseudomonadota; class Alphaproteobacteria; order Sphingomonadales; family Sphingomonadaceae; genus Novosphingobium. The sequence continues at coordinate 9,344 of JAGHZR010000015.1, read as the reverse complement.
AGGGTAACGCCAAGTCCGGGCCGGTCGCTCACCAGCATCCGGCCTCCGGCGATCTCCATGCGTTCCTCGAACAGCGGCTCCAGCCAGTCGAAATGCTCCACCCAGGCCGCATGCGGATAGGCGGCCGACAAATGCAGGTGCAGTTCCATTGCGAAGTGCGGGGCCATGTCGAGCATCTGCTCCTGCGCCATGGCGGTGACGCGCTGGAACTGGGTGATGCCGCCGACGCGCGCCGCATCGGGCTGGATGAACTGCACGGCCCTGCCCTGGATCAAGGCGAAGTGCTCGGGCGCGCTGACCAGCATTTCTCCGGTGGCGATCGGCGGCCCGTCCAACGCGGCCAGCATCGCATGGCCCTCCACGTCGTAGGCATCGAGCGGTTCTTCCAGCCAGGTGATGTCGAAATCGTTCAGCGCACGCGCCATGCGGCGCGCCGTGCGGCGGTCCCATTGCTGGTTGGCGTCGGCCATGAGCGCCACGCGCCCGTTTACCGCGCGATGAACGGCTTCCACCCGGCGCAAGTCTTCGGCCGGATCGGGATGGCCGACCTTGAGCTTTATTCCGCCGATGCCGGCCTCGATCGACCGTTCGACATTCTCGATCACTTCCTCGATCGGCGACGACAGGAAACCGCCCGACGTGTTGTAGCACGGCACGCCGTCGCGATGGGCGCCGAGCAGCTTCGCGAGCGGCAGGCCTGCCCGCTTGGCCTTCAGGTCCCAGAGCGCGTTGTCGAATGCGGCAATCGCCTGGGTGGAAAGCCCGGCACGCCCCACCGAGGCGCCGGCCCAGACCAGTTTGGTCCAGAGCCGCGCAATATCGGCGGGATCTTCGCCCAGCAGGTTGTCCGCCACTTCGCGCGCGTGCTGATACATGCCGGGACCGCCCGCGCGCTTGGAATAGCTGAAGCCGAGGCCCGAACGCCCCTCGGCGGTTTCGATCTCGGCGAAGAGCATCGCCACTTGCGTCAGGGGCTTCTGGCGGCCGGTCAGGACTTTCGCATCGCTGATCGGCCGTTCCAGCGGGAGAAACACCAGCGAGACATCGATACGGGTGATCCTGTCGTTCTGCACGAAACCTCTCTCCTCAAGCGGCCGACCATTTATGATAGCGCTTGCATTTTGTTTGTCGCAATGCTGTTTCGACGAAACGGCGGCTCTGGGTCAAGTTCGCCTATGGCATCGAATGATAGCCAAACGGCAACGTTGGCGATCGTCGATAAGGTTTTTCGATGAGGCGGTGCTGTGTTCGAACTTATTCAGCTACGATGTTTCGTCGCCGTTGCAGAAGAGCTTCATTTTCGAAGGGCAGCGGCACGGCTCAACATGTCGCAACCGCCGCTGAGCCGGCATATCCAGGTTCTCGAACGCATATTGAAGGTGCAGCTTTTCAATCGCTCCAGCCGGTTGGTAGAATTGACGCCGGGCGGCAGTGCCTTTCTGGAGGAAGCCCGGCGCATCGTGCATATGGTGGACAGCGCGCTGATCACGGCGCGTGCGGCGTCGGAGGGGCAACAGGGCCGCCTGACCATCGGGTTTACCGCGGCTTCGCTTTACCGTTTCGTCCCCGATCTGATTACCCGGCTCCAGGATGCCTTGCCGGGCATCCAGTTGCAGTTGCGCGAAACGGTCAGCGCACACCTGGTCGAAGGCCTTCTCTCCAACGCGCTCGATATGGCCATTCTGCGCCCACCGGTGCACCGCGCCGAGTTCAGGCATCGGCAGGTCGCCTGCGAAACGCTGCTTGTATGTTCGCCGGAAAGCGTTCCCGAACACGAGAGACCGCGCCGACTGGCCGACTTCGATCGGCTACCCTTGGTCATGTACGATCCCGAGAAAGCCCGCTACTTCCATGACCTTGTCTCCGGACTGCTCACCAGTGCCCGGTCGCAGCCGCGCGTGACCCAGCAACTGGCCCAGATCCACTCCATCCTCATCATGGTCGGCGCCGGCCATGGCTTTGCCATCGTCCCGGAGAGCGCGAGCGCGCTTCGTCCGCAAGGCGTAGCGTTCACGGTACTCGAAGGCGTTCCGCCCGTCGTGGAACTACACGCGGCGTGGCGGGAGGAGCATTCGAATCCGGCTCTGCCCCATGTCCTTGCTGTGCTTGAAACTGCGCAATGAAAGCCCTTGCATGAATTGTCGGCTCCTTTAGGATTTGCCGCGATAAACCCAAGGGAGAGTACGATGAAACGCAAGTTTTCTGTGTACGGTCTGATCGCGCTCATGGCGGCGAGCGCCTCGGCGCAGGAGCACGGCCCCACGACCTCGGATCCGGTCATTCGCGCACGTGAAGACGCCGTAAGGGCTGCATTCGCGACGATGCCCGACACGCCAGGGACCGGTCCCTATCCCGCTTTGAAGGAGATGGACCCGCGCCTTCCGGACCATACGGTTTACCGTCCTGCCGATTTTCGGAAACTGGGAAGCCGCAAGCTGGGCGTGATCGTCTGGGGCAATGGCGGATGCCGCAACGACGGTGCGGCGGCACGCCAGCATCTCGCCGAAATCGCCAGCCACGGTTACGTGGCGATTGCGCCGGGCCGGATCAGGAGCGGTCCGGGCGCCGGGCCGTCCTCCGACGCTGCCAAGGCCGGAAAGAGCACGACCGCCGATGTCCTCGCCGGATTGACGTGGATACTTGCCGAGAACCAAAGGAAAGGCAGTCTCTACTACGGGCGGATCGATCCGAAACTGACCGGCGTCGCCGGCACCAGCTGCGGCGGTTTGCAAGCGATACAGGCGGCGGCGGACCCGCGGGTCCACGCTGTTATCGTTCATAACAGCGGTGTTTTCCCGAACGACCGCAACCCCGCTACCGGAGCGCCCGTAGACAAGTCCCTGCTCACCAGATTCCACACGCCGGTCTTGTATATCCTGGGCGGCCAAAGCGACGTGGCTTACGTCAACGGCGCGGACGACTTCCGCCGGATCGATCACGTCCCCGTCATGCTGGCCAGCATCAACGTCGGACACGGCGGCACCTTGCGCGAAAGGAACGGCGGCCCGGTCGGGCAAGTTGCCGTGCAGTGGTTCGAATGGCAATTGCGCGGCGACAAAGCGGCTTCCCGCACGTTCACGGGGGCCGACTGCACCTTGTGCACGCGCCAGGAATGGACGGTCGAGCGCAAAGGCATCGATTAGAGCCTTTTCTAATCAGGTGGAATCACCTGAGGACTCGGAAAATGCGGCAAACCAAGAACTTAAACCAGGGCGCCGGGAAGTGATCTCCCCGGCGCCCGGCTTGTGCAAGGCGTTTCCTTGCAAAAGCTCCTGCTCGAAGCCGGGAGCAGGATCGATCTATCAGAACGATTTGCTGAGAGTCAGCGCAACCACTCGGCCGAGAGCGCTGGCCACCGAGGCGTCGTAGGCACCGCTCACATCGACGAGCGGCGGCTTGCGGTCGAACATGTTCCGCGCATTGAGCCCGATCCGCATATTGCTGGTGAGGCCTCCGCCTTCCCCGAACGCGTAGCCCAGATCGAGGTCGAACGTCGTATAGGAGGGAACCCGCGTCACCAGCGTGCTCAAGTTGTTCGTATAGGAATTGGTGTAATTGGCCGTCAGCTGCGAGGAAAATCCGTCTTTCTCCCAGGTCAACATGGCGCGGCCGCGCAGCTTGGGCGGATTGTATATGGTGTTCAGACGATTGAACGTGGGCTGACCAAGCTCGGTGGTCTTGTACTTGAGGAAACGCGTGCCGACCGCACGAAGGCTGAAATCACCCAAGCCGGTTTCCAGTTCGTAGCCGATGTCGAAATCGATCCCGTTGGTATCGACCTGACCGACGTTGACACGCCGTGCATTGATAAGGGCCAGATTGGCCTGGTTGTAGTTGAGCGCCGCATTGGCCGGAACGCCGGACGTTTCGAAGAACTCTCGGAACGCGGCGAAATTCGAAGCCCCCTGGAAAGTAATCAGGTCCGCGAAAAGGGCGGGATCGCGCAAGTATACATCTAAGCGCCCATTGCCGTCGACGATCTGGTTCTTGTAGAGAATGTCGAAGTAAGTGACGCTCAGGCGAAGTCCGGGAAGCGATGTCGGCGTCAGATCGAAACCGGCCGACCACGTCGTGGCGGTTTCCGGCCGAAGGTCCGGGTTGCCGCCGCGCAGGGTGATGCTCGGGATACGGGTGCCCGCCGCAAGCGTGGTGCCGTTCACCGTGATCGTTGCGGGCAGAGTGCGGGTCTGGGTCGAAATCGCCGAACCGCTTCCCAGCGGATCGTTTTCCGACAGCCCCGGCGCCCGGAATGACGTGCCGAAGCTGCCCCGCAGCGACAGTCCGTCGAGCGGTTGCCAGGTCAGGCCGATCTTGGGATTGGCCGTCGATCCGAAGTCGTTGTAGTCCTCGATCCTTCCGGCCAGCGACAGCGCGAGGCTCTGGAACCCCGGCATCGCGTTTTCGGGACCGAAGATCGGCACGAAGACTTCTGCATAAGCGGCCTTCACGACGCGGTCGTTGGCCGATGTCGAAACGGTGGGCAATCCCGTGGCGTTGCTGACGTTGGTCGTCCGGCCGGTGAGTTTTTCCCAACGCACCTCTCCGCCGACAGCCACGCGGACGCTTCCGCCAGGCAGATCAAAGAGAGGCCCGTCGGCATTGAGTTCCAAGGTCTTGAGCGTGCTCGTGCCGCCGATCGAGGAATTCGCGCTGTAGATTTGCGCCAGGGTCGCCGGGTTGTTGCTTCCCGGACCGCCGAACGGATTGAATGCGGTCGCTGGGTTAGGGTCGGCCAAGGCACGGGCAAGCTCAAAGGGATTGATGATCTTCCGCTTCTCGATATCCGACCCCCGGCCGTAAGAGCCGGAAAGCCGGACCTTGAAAGCTCCTGCCTTAGCATCCAGCCCCGAATATATCTGATAGACTTCCGCATTGCCGTTGGCCGGACCACGACCAAGGTCCGGAACCAGCGAATAGTTCACCGATACGGAAGAGCCGGCAGGAATACCGGCCGGGCGGAAGGGATTGGAGGCGGGAACCGCAATCGCCTGAACGAACGGCTGGGTCCGCGTGCTTTCGAACGTCCGCCGCGTATAGAAGCCTTGCGCGAACAGCGTGACCCCCTCGAAGAGTTCCTGGTCCGCGTAACCGTAAAGACTGAGGCGTGTCGTTTTCGGAACGATCGTATTCAGGGTGACGAGGTCACATTCGTTGGTCGTTCCCGGCGTCAACTGGGCGAATTGCAGGTTGCGACCGTCTCCTGCCGGGAGCGCATAGTTGCGGGCGCCACTTCCACTGTTCACAGTCACGTTCCCCGGCGAGCAGGTGATGCCAAGGCCGTTGGTTCCTCCGAAACCGCGACGATCGTCGGTGATGAAATCGCGATCGGCGGCCTCCACCCGGCTACCGCTCAGATAGTCGACCGCGAATACGACATGGCCCGTGTTCCAACGCGTTCCGGCAAGTCCGCCAACCTGCCAGTCGTGATAATCCCTGCCGATCGCGCCGCGACCGGTCAGTTCCAGCCCCTGGTAGTTCTTGCGGGGGATCAGGTTGACCACGCCGGCCACGGCATCCGAACCGTAGATCGCCGAGGCACCGTCGGCGATCACCTCCAGCCGCTCCAGAGCAAGCGGAGGAAGGAACGAAGGGTCCACCAATTGCCCCTGGGTGCCAGCCGTGCTGACGCGGTGCCCGTCGAGCAGCGTCAAGGTGGCGGTGGGGCCGATCCCGCGCAAGTTCGGGGCATTGGCCCGCGTGATGTTGGACGCGCCCTGGGCACCGGCGGTCAGGGATTCCCCGTTGATGCCGATCGACGTGATCTGCGGCACCTGCCGCAACACATCGGCCGTCGTCGTCGAACCCGACCGGGTGATATCTTCCGTCGAGAGGGCCGTCACCGCCGACCCGGTCGGAGCGATCCCGCGGATGCGGCTGCCGGTCACGATGATGGCGGCGGCGTCCTCGTTTGTCAGTGTCTCCTGCGGCGCGGCATCCACGACGGTCTGGCCCCAGGCGGATGGGGACAGGCCCAGCGCCGGGACGGCCAAGGCGGTGCATCCGAGCAGCATGGCAATACGATGCGACTTGGTATCCATTTTTTCCTCTCCTCTTTTCATCGTCCGCCTGTCTCCGGCGGTTCGATGGGAATGGTTGAATCAGCAGGCCTGCACCTTTCTCCGGATCGGTGTCTGTGACCGGAAATGCGGCTCAATCGATAGGAAAGTGATTGCGGTAGAGGCCCGACGCGCCCTCCCCAAGGCTGCGAAAAGAGTCGCCATCAGGAAGGCTATCGTCATGCAACATAGCAATTTCGTAAGTCGATGTGCAAGCGCTTGCAAGTTCTTTCGCAAAATACCTCGAAAGATGACGGCAGAGCGTTAAAGGCATGGAATCTTCGCGGCATCGTGAACAAAAGCGCGAATTCGGAACGATTACCGCAGTCTACGCGAAGTTTATCGGCACTTCGATCCTCTTACGCAGGGACGCAACATCGGCGGCGGCGTGAAGCTCGTGAACTGAGGGGGCCGTTCACCCCATCGTCCGGTCACGATCCGCGACTCCACATATCGCACACTCGCCAGGACCACGGCGGTACTGAAATTGCAGTGTCCCGCAGCGCTCACCCACAGCGACTGGACGTCGCGGCCCTTGGCCGCTTCCGCATAGGCCCGTTGGAGGGAAGGCGAAGTCATGCCGTCCCCTACTTTCTGGACCATTGCCAGCGGCACCAGTGGGCGCGCGTTGGGCGTGTAGTGGTTGCGCATATAGGCGACCGCCGAAGGCCTGGCTTTCACCCGTTCTCCCGCCGCCAACCGGTCGAGATCCGCATCAAGATCGGTTCCCGCCTGCCGGTAGAGGGCGTCGACAAGCGCCCTGCGTCCCGACAGAGCCAGTTGCTTGCGGTAGTCTACGCCCGAATTCCATGAAAACGCGCCCCCGGCACGTTTCTCCTGATCGACACGCGGCAGGAAGACGCCCCGCTCGAAAGCCGCTGCGATCTCTTCCACCTGTCCACGGTAATCGTCCGCCTTCGGTTCGTGACGATCCGGCGAGGTCCATCCCGGAATGCCGGCGAGCACTCCGGCCAGTGCCACCCGCGCACGACCTTCCGGCGAGAGCATCGCCTGTTCCAACGCCTTGCGCACCTGCTGCGCGTTCTCTGCGTCGTCCTTGATATCGACAAGCTGGATTCCCCGCCCCTCGCCAAGCAACAGGCGAAACGCGTAAGCGCCATCCAGGGCCATGTTCATCATGCCCAGCGCACCGCCGATCGACGCACACATCGGCAAGGCGGCATCGATTCCCGAACCGGGCTGCTCCGCCAGAGCAGTCGTCACCAGCCCGCCCATCGAATTGCCCCAGGCAATGACCCGTTTCGGCTTGCCATACCGGATCGCAAAGGCTTGGATCGTTTCGCGCTGCGCCGGTACGGCCTGCTCCAGAGACCAGCCTCCCGCGCCGTAATCCGATCCTGCAATCGCATAGCCCGCATCCAGAAGAGCCTTTCGGTATGGCTCCGGCGCGGCCTGGGGCGCACCGGGCTTGCCCGAATAGCCCCGGCTGAAAAGGAGAAGCGTGCCATTCCAATTCGCAGGGCGCTCACCGCTCCAATGCGCGCCTCCGGGAAGCTCCGTGCTTTCGCGTACTTGAGCGTTCCCGACGTAAGGAACGCAAACAAGTACGGCAAGCACCCCTGTCAAGCCAGCTCTCCAGTTCATTGCCCCTCCCTTTCAAGCCGCCATATATCCTTTATGAAAGCCCTTGCATAGATGGAGGTATTCTTTCTGACTGGAAAGCGTTACACCCCGAAATTCGGGCACGAGAACCCGTCAAGACTGCGGGCGCGGCACACTCAAGATCGCTGCGGCGGCAATCAACGAGCCGAGGCCCATGGCGACAGCGACACGACTAAGCCCCATACCGCTCTGAAACAGGAAACCGGCCACCACCGGTCCCAATGCCGCGCCCCCTCGCCCGATGCCGATCACAAAACCGGTGCCGCCGCCACGCACTTCGGTTGGAAACGACGCGGCGATCAGGGCATAGAATCCAACCATTCCCGCGTTTGTGAAAAATCCAGCCGCAGCGGCAGCGAAAGCAAGGCCGGTGATATCCGTCTGGCCTTGGCCGAACCAGATCACCATCAGTGTGGACATTGCCATGGTGCCGACCATGATCCAGCGCAGCGGCAGGCGCAAAGTCAGCACGCTGAGCAGGAGCGCGCCGGCCAGACCGCCGACATTGGCATAGACCAGCACACCGCCGGCGGCAGAGGCATCATATCCCATGTCGACGACGATCTTGGGCACCCATTTGAGGATGAAGTAGAACGTCATGACATGGCAGAAGTAGGCCGCGGCCAGGAGCAGCGTCGTTCGCCGCAAGTCGCTCGCGAAAAGGCGGTGGAGCGAGGTCTTGCGGCGGACTTTCACCCCCGACTCCGGCAGGCTGTTTACCGGACCATGGCCCAGCCCCCGCAGGGCGCGGTTGATCTGGGCCAGGCTATCGCCTCGCCGGTCGCGCTGTAGCAGGAAACCGACGCTTTCCGGGGCCAGGAGCAGCAGGAACGGGATCAGCGCTGCACTGGCAACCGCGCCGAACGTGAAAACGTCGCGCCAAATGCCGTCTGTCAGCAGCGAAGTGGCGAAGGCACCTCCGCCGATGGCTCCCATCGGATAGCCCGCTGCCATGACGGCGACGGCTGCCCCCCGCCAGCGGTCGCTCGCATATTCGGCGACCATGGCATTCGTGCAGGCCAGCATCCCGCCGATCCCGATGCCGGTGAGGAAGCGAAACGCGGCCAATTGCGAGATCGAGGTGACATGCGCGGTCGCCGCCATGCCCAGCGCCATGAGGACAAGACAGAGAAGCGCGGTCGGTCGCCGCCCCATGCGATCGGCCAGTGGCCCCAGCAGGACTGAGCCCGCCGCCATGCCGATCAGTTCCATCGAGAGCACGATACCCAGCGCGCCACGATCGATGCCCCATTCGGCGGCAATGCCCGGCGAGGCAAAGCTGATCGACAGGACGTCGAAGCCGTCCAACGCATTGAGCGCGACGCAGACGGCAATCGCCAGCAGCTGGCGGGCGCGCATCGGGCTGCGGGCGATGATCGCTCGCGGATCGTCCGCACCTTCGCCGGTAAAATTGGACCCCATGTCTTCTCCCAACGTCTTGCGCGTCTGCTTATCGAAAACGGCAAACGCCGCGATTTTCCAAATTCGCGGCGTTTGCCGTCGGTTCAGGCTACGGATGCTGCCTAGGCATGCTTCGGCGGCTCCACCAGCATGAGCGCGTCGAGGGCGACGGCGCCTTGACCAGCGGGGTGCAGGATGACCGGGTTGAGGTCGATCTCGGCGAGCGCAGGCTCTGCCGCCAGGATCGCGCCGACTTGTGCCACC
>JAGHZR010000014.1 GCA_017745295.1 Novosphingobium sp. | reverse complement strand
AGGCTGGTGCGCAGGGTCGTGGTGACGACTTCCTGTTCACGCGCATGCTGGGCGTCGATCTCGGCGCGGGCGGCGGCGGCGACGCGGAACTGCTCGACGGCCTGGGCGATCTCGCCGATCTCGTCGCCGCGTTCGCGGTAGGGCACGTCCACCTTGCCGCCTTCGGCCAGATCCGTGGTGACATGGGCGATACGGCTCATCGGCGCGGCGACCGAGCGGTTGATGAGCAGCCAGATGAACACGATCAGCGCCATCGCGCCGAGCGCCAGCGTCACGCAGAGAATCGTGGCGATGCGGGCGGCTGCTGCGCCGTCATCGGCCTTGGCGGCAACGCGCTGGCGGGTCAGTTCGATCAGCTTGTCGGTCTGCTCGATCATGTCGTGCGAGGCTTTCTTGCCCTCGCTCTTGATCATCGCCATGGCGCCGTCGAAATCGCCGGCGGTGCGCAGCGCGAAGATGCGGTCGTTCACCTGGGTCAGGGCGACGGCGCGGGTCCGCAGTTCGGCGACTTCCGGGCCGAAGGCCTCGTCACCGATCGTCTTGTAGGCGTCCACCGACTTGAGCAGGTCATCGTCGCCGGCCTTGAGGCGCTCGCGCAGGTTCTGGGCGTCGCTGGGGCTGGCGGCATTGTAGTAGCTGTAGACGATGATCCGCAGCTCCTTGACGTTGCTGATGACGTCGGTGAGCCCGGACATTCCCGCCATTCCGCGCGACACATGGGCTTCGGCAACCGACTTCAGTTCCTGCGTGGACAGGAAGCCGTTGAGCCCGACAACGAAAATCATCACGTTGATGATCGAAAAGGCCGCCCATAGTTTCTTGGGCAACCGCCAATTATTCAGAAAATCAAGCATTTGTATTCCAGTTCCTGCTTGGGGGGTCGGCCCCGCCATGGGCGCGCCATTTTCATTATAGTTCGGACGGTGAATCGCCGGTCTCGAATGCCCGTAATTACGGGCGTTTCGACACCTTGCCGGGCACCGTGCGGCTGCGCCCGCGTCGCTTTTGCCGATTTCAGGAAGGCTGGTCCTTCGCGCTTTCGGCCCCACCCCGTTTTTATGGTCTGTCAGACGACAGAAGGCCGGGATGGCGAACCATCCCGGCCTTCCAGACGACCTGTCTCCCGGCGAACCGGGAGACCATCGATCTTCCGATTAACGGAAGAGCGACAGGATCGTCTGCGGCGCCTGGTTGGCGATCGACAGGGCCTGCACGCCCAGCTGCTGCTGGACCTGAAGGGCCTGAAGCTTCGCCGATTCCTTGGCGAGGTCAGCGTCGACGAGGTTGCCAATGCCGGTTTCGACCACGTCCGAGAGCTTGCTGGTGAACGCCAGCTGGCCGTCGATCTTGCGCGAGGCAGCACCGAGGTCGCTGATCTTGGTGTCCAGACCCTTTGCGAGCGCGTCAACCGACTCCATCAGTGCGCCTGCGTCCGCAGCGGTCGTAAGCGTGATGTCAGCGGTCTTGGCGCCCAGACCACCCGGAGTACCGGCGGCACCAACTGCAACGAAGAAACCACCAGCAGCGGTATCTTCGTCAAGAGCCAGGTTGGTAACCGAAAGGCTGTCAGTCTGATAGCCAGTAGTGGTGCTGTCCGAGTCCTGGAACGACTGCAGCGCCGAGATGTTGCCGCCGCCCTTCTTCAGCACGTTGGTGCCGTTGAACTCCGACCCATCAATGATGGTGCCGATCTGCTTCTTGAGTGCCGTCAGGTCCTTTGCGATCGCAGCGCGGCTGTCCTGGTCAAGACCAGCATCAGCAGCTTCCTGCGTCTTGGACTTCATCTGGTTGAGGATGTCCGAGATCTGTTCGGCACCGGCGACAGCCACGTCCGTGACGCTCTTGGCGTTGTTCAGCGAGGAGGTAACCGCGCTGAGCTTGCCAAGATCGCCGCGCAGGTTCTGAGCGACGGTGTACTTGGCGGAATCGTCCGCCGTACCAGCAACGTTCAGGCCGGTGTTGATGCGGCTCTGAACGGTGTTCATCGAGTTGTTGGTCTTGTTGAGGCTCTGGAGAGCCGCCATTGCACCAGCATTGGTGTTAACCGAAAACGCCATTTTCGTCTTCCTTCTATGATTACCGGCCAAGTTCTGCGGCCAGATGGCGGGAGCGCCGCCATGCGCACAGCGGGTTCTTCCGGCTGCATGTTCATTCTAGGAAGAGGGAACAAGTCTCCGGATTTTCTTGGAGAAAAAATTTATCATCCGCCATCCGTTCAAGACAAAACTTCGTCATTGCGAGCGTAGTGAAGCAATTCGGAGCGTCACAGGCTGACTTATGGATTGCTTCGCTATGCTCGCAATGACGAAAGTTTGGTGGTGAAGGGAGAGGTAGACTTCAGGATACGCGAAACACCCCTCCGACAATTGCCGGAGAGGTGCATTTATTTCGCCAGGACGCCCGATCAGAACGGGAAGAGGGCGTCGTAGATCTGTTGGCCCCACCGCGCCTGCTGGGCGTCGGTGAGCTGGCCGCGTCCGCCGTAGCTGATCCGTGCCTCGGCGATCTGGGAGTGCTTGATCGAGTTGTCGCGGGCGATGTCCTCGGGCCGGATCACGCCGGTGACGACGAGTTCGCGCAGCTCGTAGTTGACGCGCACTTCCTGCTTGCCGCGGATCTGGAGGTTGCCGTTGGGCAGCACCCCGATGACCGTCGCGGCGACCGTCATGTTGATCTGTTCGCTGCGGGTGGTGTTGCCCACACCCGTGGCGCTCGATTTGGAATCGGTGCTGACGAGATTACCCGGATCGGGGCTGCCCGGCAGGATCTTGGGGATCTGGCTTTCCAGGCCGAGCAGGGCGGCAATGCCGCCGCTTTCGCTGCCGTTGCGGGTGCGGGTGGTCGAGTTGGCGACCTGGGCATTGTCGGCGATGTTGATGCGGATCGTCACGATATCGCCGACGCGCGAGGCGCGCTGGTCGCGGAAGAAGGCGCCGCCCCCCGTGCGGAACAGCGAGGCACCGCGCCCTTCTTCGGGAGTCCGGCCGCCACCGGCGAGCGCCTGATCATCCACCGAGTGGTTGCCGAGCGAGGGTTCGAGCCGCGGCGCGACCGGGTCTTCCGCCACGGACATCTTCGGTGGCTTGCCGACGTTCTTGAGCCGGCCGACCGCACCGCAGCCCGAGAGCAGGCTGGCGGCGAGGAGCACGGAAACGAAAGGTACGAAACGGTTGGTCACGGCCGGTTCTCCCTACTGTGCGGTGATCCGCACGTCTCCCGAGCCCATGGCCACGGCATCGAGCGTGCGGTTGGTAGCGAGATTGAGCACCCGCACCTGCTGCCCCTTGCCGCCGTCGCTGAGCGCGCGTCCGGCCGAGGTGATCTTGAGCGCGCCGGAGATCAGCGAGATCGTCACCGCCTCGCCGCGCCGCACGAGGCGGGGCGGGGCGAGGTCGGTCGAGCGCACGGGTGCGCCCGCATTGAGGCGGCGCACCGCCTCCTGTCCCGCCGCCTCGGCCGGGCTCAGCGCATTGCGCGCGATCGCCGGGAAGACCGGGGCAGTGACGAAGTCCGACTGGGTAAGGACTTCGCCGCGTTCGACGGTGCGGGCGAGAACCGGCGCAGGCTCGCCGGACGGCATGGCCGGGGCGGCTGCGAGCGCAGGGGCGAGAAGGAGTGCGGTGAGCATGGCCTTAGCTGATCTGCGTCGAGGTCTGGAGCATCTCGTCCGCCGTCTTGAGCACGCGGCTGTTCATCTCGTAGGCGCGCTGGGCGGTGATGAGCGAGGTGATTTCCGAGACCGGATTGACGTTCGAGGCTTCGACGAAGCCCTGGCTCAGGGTGCCGAACGCGGGCTGGCCCGGCGTCGAGACGGTGGGCTGGCCCGAAGCGCCGGTTTCCAGGAACAGGTTCGAGCCGATCGCTTCGAGACCCGCTTCGTTGACGAACGTCGCCAGTTCGAGCTGGCCGACGGTCTGCATCTCGGCCTGGCCGGCGGTCTTCACCTGGACTTCGCCGGACTTCGAGATGGTGACATCCAGCGCGCCCTGCGGGATCGTGATGTTGGGCTGGACGAGATAGCCGTCGCTGGTGACGAGTTCGCCCTGATCGGAAAGCTGGAACGAACCGGCGCGGGTATAGGCGATGTCGCCGGTGGGCATGGTGATCTGGAAGTAGCCGGGGCCGTCGATCGCCATGTCATAGGTATTGCCGGTATTGGTCAGTGCGCCCTGTTCGGTGATCCGATAGACGCCGCCGGTGCGGACACCCGCGCCGATCTGGATACCGGTAGGGACCTTGGTGCCGTTTTCGCTGGTGTTGGCGCCGGGACGCGAGACCTGCTGGTAGAGCAGGTCCTGGAATTCCGCGCGCTGGCGCTTGAACGCGGTGGTGTTCATGTTGGCGATGTTGTTCGAGATGACATCTACATTGGTCTGCTGGGCAAGCATGCCCGTCGAAGCGATGGAGAGCGAACGCATGGCGGTTCCTTCTTGAGAATGACGGAGAGACGAAAAGCGATCAGCCCAGCTTGCTCAGCCGGTCGATCGCGCGTTTGCGCATGTCGTTGAGGTCGGAGGAAAGGCGCTGGCTGGTCTGGTAGGAGCGCAGGATCTCGACCATGTGGGTGGTCTCGGTGATCGGCTCGACGTTGGAGGCCTCGACCCCGCCGGTCTTGAGCCTGGTCTGCGTCTGGCCGAGCATGCGCCCATTCGTGCCGGTGAGCATGCCGTCGCCGCGCGGCTCCAGCATGTTCTCGTCGGCGAAGTCGGTCACCGCGAGGCGGCCGACCGGGCCGTCGCCCGCCATGACCGTGCCGTCCTCGGTGATGGAAACCCGGTTCTTGAGGTCGGTGGGAATGGTAATCGGCTGGCCGTTCGGGTCGAGCAGGCGCTGGCCGCCGGACGTGGCCAGTTCGCCGGTGCTCAGGATCTTCACGAAGCCCGCGCGCGTATAGGCGACGCCGCCCTCGGGTGTTTCGACATTGAGGTAGCCGGGGCCGTCGATCATCACGTCGAGCGCATTGCCGGTCGACTGGAAAGCACCCTGCGAGGCATCGTGCACGGCGCCGAAGTCCAGCACGAAGGAGGTCTTGCGGGCATCCTCCACGGGCGCGTCCTTCACCGTCTCGACATATTCGTGGAACAGCGCCTGCTCGCGCTTGTACCCCACGGTGCTGGTGTTCGCCATGTTGTTGGCGGTGATGTCGAGCTGACGGCGCAGGGCCTGTTCGTGGCTCAGCAGTACGAAGGAAGAGACGTCCATTCGGGCACCTTGCGAAAAAGTTCCAGATATTCGGCGCTAGGCAGATTTTGCCGCTCAGCTTTCCTATAATAGAGGCGAAATCGCGAAAGCGGATGCGCCGGTACCTTTTCCATCAAGGGGGTGCATCCCACGAGCCAAGGGGATGAAAGTGTCCAGCGACGACGTGATCGACATTACGGCGGTCGATGTTCCGGAGCCCAAGAAGCCCGGCAAGAAAATGCTGGTTATCGGCGGGGCTGCGGTCCTGGCGCTGCTCGCGGGCGGCGGCGGGGCCTGGTGGTTCATGCGCGGCGGCGACAGCGGCGGCGAACATGAGGCCGTGGCCGAAGGGGGCGCCGAGGGTGGTGACAAATCATCCTATATCGAAGTGCCGGCGATGATCGTGAACTTGCGCGGCGGTGACAGCCAGGCGCGCTTCCTGAAGCTGCGCTTCATCATCGTCGCGGCGAACGGCAAGGCCGACAAGGTCAAGGACAAGCTGCCGGTGGTTCTCGACGCGCTCCAGCCGTTCCTGCGCGAATTGCGGCCCGACGATCTCAACGGATCGGCGGCGGTGTTCCGCATCAAGGAAGAGATGATGACGCGCGCGACCCAGGCGCTGGGCGCGGGCATGGTCAAGGACGTGCTGATCCAGGACCTCGTCCAGCAATGAGCGACGACTTCGACGACTTCATCCTCCCCGATCCGCCCAAGATGGGCGCGATCAACGACGACATGTTCGACCAGGACAGCATCGATGCGCTGTTCGGGTTCGACAGCGACATGCCGACCGTGCCCAAGAGCGGGCTGAAGGCGATGATCGAGTCCAACGTGATCAGCCACGAGCGGCTGCCCATGCTGGAAGTGGTCTGCGAACGCATGGTGCGCTCCTTCGCCACCAGCATGCGCAACCTCACCTCGGACGCGATCGACGTCACACTGGAAGAGATCAACTCGACCCGCTTCGGCGAGTTCATGAACCGCGTGGCGCTGCCGGCGATGTTCGGCGTGTTCCAGGTTACCGAGTGGGAGAACTACGGCGTCGTCACGGTCGATTCCGGCCTGATCTATGCGGTCGTCGATGCCCTGCTCGGCGGCCGCAAGGGTTCGCGTCCGATGCGGGTCGAGGGCCGCGCCTTCACCACGATCGAGACCATGCTCGTCTCCAAGATGGTGCAGCTTGCGCTCGACGATCTTTCGGCCGCCTTCGAGGCGATCGAGCCGGTGACCATGGTGGTCGAGCGCATGGAATCGAGCCCGCGCTTCGCCGCCATCGCCGGTCCCAGCAATATCGCGGCGGTCGCCACCTTCCGCGTCGACATGGAAGGGCGCGGGGGCAAGTTCTCCGTCCTCCTGCCCTATGCGACGATCGAGCCGGTGCGCGACAAGCTGCTGCAACGCTTCATGGGCGAAAAGCTCGGCCGCGACCGCATCTGGGCCGCGCACATGGCCCGTGAACTCACCAATACCGAAGTCACCGTGGATGTCGTGCTCGGCGAAAAGCTCATGAGCCTGCGTGACGTGATGACTCTCAAGGTCGGGCAGACGATCGCCCTCAGCCACAGCCCGAACGATGCGCTTCAGGTCCAGTGCGGCGGTGTGCCGCTGGGCCGCGCGCATATCGGCCAGCGTTCGAGCAATATCGCCATCCGCATGGCCACTGACATTTCCAAGGGGTATCCGAAATGACCTTCGCCACAACGATCAATGTCGTGCTGATCCTGCTCTGCGTCTCCGTGCTCGTGCAGAGCGCGCGGATGAGCCGCCGCCTGCGCACCTTGCGCGACACCCAGCTGTCCGACAGTGTCGCCCAGATCGAACGGGCGACCGGCCAGGCCCGCGTCGTGCTCGGCGATCTCAAGCGCGTACTGGCGACCGACGGCGCTGCGCAGCAGACCTCCATCGCCGCCGCCGAGGAAATCCGCGACGAACTAACCCTGATGGTGGGCATCGGCAATGCCGTTGCCGACCGCATCATGGAAGCCGCCGCCCAGACGCCCAAGGCCGAGGAAAAGGCACCGAAGAAGCGCGCCGTGCGCAAGCCGCGCACGACCAAGCCGAAAGCGGCGCCCAAGTCCACCGACGCCGAAACCGTCGTCGCGGGCATTCTCGAAGCCGAGAAGAAGGCCGCTCCGGCCCGCACCCGCTCGCGCCGCAAGGTCGCGGTTCCGGCTGCCACCAACGACATCGTGCGTGCCGACAGCGGCGTGGTGAGCATCGCCGCCGCCCGCGCCTCGCGTGAAAGCGCGGTTGCATGATAACCCCCGAGGCCCCTTCACAAGCTGGCGGGCGCATCGGGGCCGTGCTGGCGCCGCTCCGCAACCTGGTGACGCCGACCCGGCTGATCCTGGGTGTGGCCGGGGTGGCGGCGGTGGCCAATGCCATCGCGCTTGCGGCCCCGCCGGTCACCACCGTGAAGGGCGATTCCGGTCGCCTCGGCGCCTCGCTTCAGGACGCCAGCGCCCAGCGCGACCGCACCCTTGCCGCCGAACGCCGCAAGCTCGACATGCGCGAGCAGGCGGTCAAGGCGAGCGAGGCGCGTCTGGCGGGACAGGCCCAGCAGAACCAGGGCGACCCTGCCGCACCGCCTGCGGGGAAGAACGCCGCCGAGCCGGAAGTGCCTTACGACAATCTCGCGCGCATCTATCAGACGATGAAGCCCCAGCGCGCCGCGCCGATCTTCGAGAAGCTCGACATCGAGGTGCAGACCCAGGTCGCGCGCCGCATGCGCGAGCGGGCGACGGCGCAGATCATGGCCTATATGACGCCGAGTTCCGCAGTCGAATTGTCGATGGCGCTGGCGGGCCGCAAGGTCGTCAAGGCACCGCCGCCGGCTCCCGCGCCGCAGCCCAGGCGGGGCAAGCCGCAGGCGCTTGCTGCTGCCGGGAATCCTGCTGCCGGGAAGCCCGTTGCCGGAAAGCCGGGCCAACCTGCCGCAGCGCCTGCCCAGTAAGCCGGTCGGACGATGAAACGAAAAAGCCCCCGTCCGATCCGGACGGGGGCTTTTTTCTTCGCCTCGTGCAAGCCGAAGCGAGGAAGAGGAAGTTTCGAGCTGGAATCAGGAGGTTAACCCTCGTTGGCGGATACTTGCACGATCAGGACTTTCTCGACCCCCGTGTCGAGCTGCTTGATCGGCGGGGCCATCATCGCCGAAAGCCGGGCGACGTTGACCGGCGCATAAGGCGAGGCATGGAGCCGCGCGAACTCGATCGCCGCCGCCAGCGAGGCGGCGCGCAGTTCGGGCATGCGCTTGGCGAGTTCGGCGGCATTCTCCGCCGACTTCATCTTCACCGCGAGCGAGAGGTGGAGCACCCCGTCGATGCGGCCGCTGTCGACGATCGGCGCGTCGATCGGCTCCATCACCAGGAACGAGGGATCGGGCGGCGGGATCGGATCGGCCTTCTTGCCCCCTGCATTTTTGGCTTCGGCATTGTTGGTTTCGGCCTGCGTCGGCGCGGCCGTCGCCACGGCCGCGACGCTCGCGGCTAGCAGTGCTGCGAACCGTTGGGCACGGCGGGAAAAGGCGGAACGCGGCATCGAAGACTCCAGATCGACCCGCCCGGCAAGGACCGCCCGGCGGCTTCTCCTTCTATAATAGAACAAAACCCCAGGAGTCAGGTTAAGATGAGTGACGATCGGCGCCCGGCGAGAGTCAGGGTATTTTCCTCCGGAACGCCGGATGCCAGTTCCCAGACCTCCAACCCCGACCCGCAGAACCTCGGCCAGAACAATCCGGGAAGACGGCGTACCGATGCCCCCCAACTTGCCGCGAACGACGCGGAAGGCGGCAAGTCCGGCGGCCGGATCTGGGTCGTGCTGGGCGCCTTGCTGTTCCTGATCGGCTGCGCGCTTGGCGGGGTCCTGTTCACGATTTCGGTCCTGCATCCCGGAGCCTTGCTGTGATTCTGACCCGCCTGCTGGCCTCCGCCGCGCTCGTGCCCGGCGCAGCGCTACTTGCCGCGCCGACCGTTTCGGCGCCTGCAGCACCACCTGCAGCACCGGCGGCCGCCTTGAAACCCGCTGCTGCCTTGAACCTGCCGCCCGCCTCCCGCCTGCCCGGTTTCGCCGCCGATCTCGCGCAGCAACCGGCGATCGTCGGACCCGGGGCCTGGGCCAAGCTCTCCGAGGCCGATGCCTGGACCCGCCTCGCCCGCGTACCGCGTCCCGAGCGGCAGCAGGCACGCTGGAACTATGCCCGCAGCCTGATCGGCCAGGAGCGCGGTGCAGAAGCGTTCGGCGTGCTGGAAGTGATGCGGCAGGACGATCCCGATCTCGAAATGGTGGACACCTACCGGCTGGCCCAGGGCGCGGCACTGACCTTGCTCGGGCGCTATCCCGATGCCCTGGCGTCGCTCGGCGCGGCGGGGCTCGACGCCAATCCGGAGGCTTGCGCCTGGCGCCTTCGCGCTCTGGCACAGAGCGCCATGGGCGAGCAGGCCCTGCAACAGCTGGACTGCGCGCGCCAGGCGCTGGGGACACCGCGTCCCAAGGCTTTCGTGCTGGCAGCGGCCCGTGCGGCGATCGAAGGCGGAGCGCCCGAGAAGGCGATGCAGTGGCTGACGCCGCTGCCCGACCGCGATCCGGCGGCCAATCTCTATCGCGGCCGCGCCGAACTCGCGCAGGGCCATGTCGATCAGGCACGCCTGCGCTTCGCGCGGGTCGAGCGCTCGGGCACGATCGAGCAGCGCATGGACGCGCGGCTCAGCGAGGTCGAATCCGAAGTGGCCCACCACACCGTCGGCCCGGAGGCCGCGCTCAAGCGGCTCGATGCGATCCGCTACGCTTGGCGCGGCGATGCCATCGAGGAACGCGCGCTGCGGCTGACCTACAAGCTTTACGATGCACGCGGCGACCTTTCCGGTGCGCTGGCGGCCGGTGCGGCGCTGTTCCGTTACCACGATGTCGCGCGGCAGGGCGCGGACTTCCTGCCGGGGCTGCGCACCAAGCTGACCGATGCGCTCGACCCCGCGCGCAAGCTGCCGCTGGACAAGGCGGCGGGGCTTTACTGGGACTACCGCGACATCGCGCCGGGCGGGGCGGAGGGCGACCTCATGGCCAGCCATCTGGCCGAGCGCCTCCAGCAGGCGGGCCTCTACGAGCGCGCCGGGGACCTCCTGAGCTACCAGCTCTTCGTGCGCGCGGGCGATCTTGCTCGCGGCCCGCTCTCGGCGCGGGTGGCGACGCTGTTCATCCTGGCCGGACGTCCGGACCGGGCGCTGGACACCTTGCGCAAGTCCGACGATCCCTCGTTCCCGGATGCGATGATTGCCGCGCGCAAGCGGGTCGAGGCGGCGGCGCTCAGCCAGATCGGCCGCATCGACGAGGCCATGGCGGTCCTTCAGGACGTGCCCGAGGCGGACACCCTGCGCGCCGAGATCCTGTGGAAGCAGCGTGACTGGGCGCGCTATGCCGAGGCTTCGGCCTCGGGTCTTCCCAAGGGGCGGGCGCTCGATGCGGTGGGGCAGGCGGTTGTCCTGCGCCACGCCATCTCGCTGGCCATGCTGGGCCGCGAGGACGCGCTTGGCAGCCTCCATGCGCGCTATTCCGGCGCTTTCCAGGGGCTTCCCTCGGCACCGGTGTTCGAGATGCTGGCGGGCAGCCCGGCGCAAGCCAGCGGCCCGCAACTGGCACGCGCCATGGCGGCCATGCCTTCGGTCAGCCCGGCGGGCGATTTCGCCGACCTGCTGGAGCGTGCGCCGGGCAGTGTCGCACCGAAAGGCTGATCCCCGCTTTTACGGCATGAAGGCAAACGAAAAGGGCGCCGGGATTTCGATCCCGGCACCCTTTCTCTTAACTGTTGATGCTTGACGCGGATTACTTCAGGAACTGGGCGAGCGACATCGAATTGAGCTGCGCGAAGACCGAGTAGCTCGCTTCGAGAATGCTCTTGCGCTGGGTGATGTCGATAGCGACCTGGCCGAGATCGGCGTCCTCCACCGAGCCGATCAGTTCCTTGAACAGGTCGATGCGGTCGTCTGCGCGGTCGCTGAGGGTCTCGATCTTGTTCTGGTTGCGGCCGTTGGTGGCATTGACCGTGCGCACATCCTTGATGCCCACGTCGAGCTGGGCCATCGCATTGGTGATGGCCTGCTTCTGCGCATCGGTCAGCTTCTCGCCAAACGGACCCGCTTCGGCGAGCGTGCGGAAGGCGGGGACCAGATTGCTGGCGACTTCGCTGGCTCCGATGCCGTATTCAAGATCGATGTTCTCGCCGACGCGGGTCGACTGGCGCACGCTGTCGTTGGTAAAGGCATCGGCGGCATTCAGCCCGACGGTGTCCTGAAGCGTTTTGGGCACGAACGGCGTGCTGGAGGTCTGCGATCCGGCGAACAGCGGAATGCCGCCCTCGGCGGAGTTCAGCGCAGTACGCACGTCGCCGAAGGCGCTCTCTATCGCCGCCTGGAGACCCGGCGAATCCCCGGTTCCGACCGCGTCGAGAAGCTGCTTGCTCAAGTCCGACAGCGAAGTGTCGATCTGGTCGAGATGGGCGTTGTAAAGCGACAGCGTGGTCGAGACGCGGCCGGCATTGCTCTTGTACGATTCCTGCTGGGCCAACATCGAGCGGGCTGAAAGCGTCCGCACGGCATCGAGGCCGAGCCCGGCATAGTCGGTAGCCTTCTTGCCGGAATTCAGCTGGAGCTGGCTGGTGGCGAGGTTTTCCTGCGAGCGGGCGATGCCGCTGGCAAGCGTGCGCTGGAGGGGGATCGTCGCTACGCGGGTCATCGTCTGGTCCTCGTTCTCGAAATTAGCGGATCATGCCGAGCAGGGTGTCGTACATGTCGGAAGCCGTGGTCATCACGCGGGCCGCGGCCGAATAGCTGTTCTGGAGCACGACCATCTGTGCGAGTTCCTCGTCGACATTCACGCCGGAGAAGGAATCGCGCCGGTCGAGCGCGTCGCTCAGCCGCGACGAGGCATCGGTATGGTTGGTCTTGGCCAGCGAGGCCTGCGAACCGATGCCGCCGAGCAGGCGATTGGCGAAATTGCCGATGGAAGCGTTGCCGTCCTTGCCGAAATCGACCGCGCCCGACAGTGCGTCGACGAAGCCCGAGACATTGCGGATGTCGCCCGAACCGATCGCCTTTTCACCCACGGCGGCATCGAGCTGAAGCAGCGCCAGCGGCAGTTTGGTGGGATCGGCCAGGATGTTGGCGGGCACTTCGGCCGAAGAGAGGCCGCTGGCTGCGCCGGTCAGGCCGGAAAGCGCGGAGAAGGACAGGCCGGTGCCGGAGCGATTGGTCGAATCCGAGGGGATCGAGATCGTCGAACCGGCGCTGGCGGTATTGCTGTTGAACTGGATGCGACCCTTGTCGTCCAGTTTGAAGCTGCCGTAGGCGCTTAGCGGGCTGGCGTTGAGCTCGCTGACCAGATCGCCCCAGGTCGATCCGGTGGATCCCGTGAGCGTGTACTGGGTCAGGACCTTGCCGGTGGGGTCGCGCAAGACGATCTGCGCGGTTTCCCCGGTGCCGAAGCCGTGGGGATCGCTGGCGGTGAAGCCTGAGGGCGTCAGTGGGCTGGTGTCCGAACGGACCAGGTTGTTGAGGCCGAAGAACTGCGAGAAGCCCGCGCCCGCGCGGTTGCTGGGCGTGGTCGGGTCCTGGGCAATGGCAACGCCGTTGGCGCTGGAGGTCGAGCTGAGCGAGAGAACGCCGTCGGTGAAGCTCGCGTTGCCGTCAGGCGCAAGTCCGGCGTTGATCGCCGCGACCGCGTCGTCGACCGTCGCGGTGGGGCCGAGAGCATCGAAGTCGATGGTGGTCTTGGAAACCAGCGTGCCGTCCTTGGCGACGACGGCGAACGTCGCCTTGCCGGTGAAGCCCAGGCGGTCGGAGCCGGTGAGGCCGTTCGCCTGCCCGGTCAGGGTCTGCGGCGGGGGCATCGTGGTGCCCTCGTTGGCGACCTTGTTCAGGGCTCCGGCGAGGCCGCTGAAGAGCTGGCCGAGTTGCTCGGAGAAGTTCGGCAGAGCGCGGTCGCGGATGTCGAGCAAGCCGCCGAGTTTTCCGCCGACCGCGGTGGAATCGATCTTCTCGCCGGTCGAGGCACCCATGACGCCGCTGTCCGAGGCGAAGCGGATGTCGATGGCGGGGTAGGTCGCCTGCGAGGCGGCCGCGCCCGAAGGATAGCTGAGCTGGCGCAGGCGCTTGTCGAGCAGCACCTGGCCCGAAGCGGAATCGATGGTCACGCGCCCGTCGCTCTGTTCGCGCACGGTGACGTCCATCAGCCCGCTCAGTTCCTCGAGGGCGGACATGCGTTCGTCAGCCGGGCCGGACACGCTCTTGCCCAGGCCCTGGAGGCGGGCAACCTCGCTGTTGAGGTCGTGAATCTTCTTGAGCAGGACATTGGCGCGGTCGACGGTGTCGGAGACTTCGCTCTCGACATCGGCTTGCAGGTTGGAAACGTCCTTCTGGAGCTGGTTGATGCCCGCGATCGAATCGGAGACGTTGCCCGTGAACAGGGCAATTGACTGCGCCGATCCCTGAAGGCTGGCGATCTGCGAGACGGAGGTGGAAATGGCGGTCAGCCGCGCGGCAATGCCCGACTTGGAATCGGTGGAACCCAGCAGGGATTGCAGGCGGTCGAGATAGTTCGAGGTCGCGTCGCTGCGCCCGGCGTTGCCCGCGCGCTGGTAGACGGCGTTCTCGAGGAATTTGTCCGCCACGCGCGAGGGCTCGCCGACGACGACCCCGTTGACCTTCCCGCCCGCGACCCCGGTGGTGATCGTCGGTTTCTGGCGGGCGTAGCCCGCCGTGTTGACGTTCGCGATATTGTTGGAAACCGTCGCCATTCCGGACTGAGAGGCCGAGAGGCCGGACATTGCGGAATTGAGTATCTGGTTGAGGGACACGGTTCTGGTCTTCCTGAAAATATCGTCGGGAAAGGGAAGGTCTTGGGAAACGGCGCCGAACCGGCGCCGTTATCAGCGCTTCAGGTTGCTGACTTCCTGAAGCATGTCGTCGACGGTGGTGATGATCTTCGACGAGGCGCTGTAGGCGCGCTGGAAGAGGATCATGTTCGAGAACTCCGATGCCAGGTCAACGTTCGAGGCTTCGAGAACGCCGGCCGAGATCGAGCCGCCACCGAGGGCGCCGGGCTGGTTGATCGCGACGTTCCCCGAGGTGGCCGAAGCGGTATAGGCATTGCCGCTGGTACGGGTGAGGCCGTCCGGGTTCTGGAAGGTGGCGATCGGCAGCTGATAGATCGCGCGGGTCGTGCCGTCGTCGAAGACGGCGCTGACGATGCCGGTGTCCGAAATCTCGACCGAGGCCACGGTCCCGAGCACGCCGCCGTCCACGCTCGACGAAAGCAGGGCGGAAGCGCTGCCGAACTGGGTCAGGCCGTCAAGCCCGCCGTTGGAGCCGAGGCCGAGCTTGATCGGCGTCGAACCGGCGCCATTGGCCCAGCCGATGTCGAGGTTGGCGAACAGGGTCGGGTCCGAACCCGCGAGATCCAGGCTGCCGTCGGCATTGAACTTCACGGTGCCGCTGGCGAGCACGCCGTTGGTGATGGCGGCACCGTTCGAGGTGGTGATCTGGGCGGGATCGCCCGAGATTTCCGCAACCCATTCGTTGGCGCCGGTCTTGACGTAGTTGAAGGTCAGGGAGTGGGCGGTGCCTTGTGCGTCGTAGATCTCGACCGAACGCGAGAACTGCGGCGAAAGGGTGCCCGACGCCATCGATCCCGGCACATAGGGGCCGGTGATCGGCGTGGCGGTGGAATCGAGGTTGGCACGCATCGCGATCTTGGTGGTCGGCAATGCGGCGCCGGTCAGCGCGTTCGGGCGGATCGGCACCAGCGAATCCATGCTGCCGTTGTTGGTGTAGTTGCCGCTGGCGTCGAGCGGCCAGCCGGTCAGGTAGTAGCCGGCGGTGTTGCGCAGGAAGCCGTCGGCGTCGGGCGTGAACGAACCGGCGCGGGTATAGGCGATCTGGCCACTGGTGTCGGCGCTGGAGCGCACGACGAAGAAACCGGCGCCGTCGATGCCGATGTCGGTCAGGCTGCTCGAAGCCTGGAGCAGGCCCTGCTTCGAAATGAGCGCCTTGGGCGCGGCGGTGACGCCGCCTGCCGAATAGCTGCTCTTCATCTTGCCGTCGGTGACGAGCGTCTTGAACTGGGCGGAAACGCCCTTGTAGCCGATGGTGTTGACGTTGGTGATGTTGTCCGCAACCGTCGCCATGGCGCTCGCCTGCGCGCCGAGACCGGAAACGCCCGCGTAAAGAGCTGAATAAAGGCTCATTTCATTCTCCTGTGCGTGTCGGCCGGCAAGGTTGGCGTACCGGCCACCGAACAGAGGCATTGTAGGAAGAATGGCGCCGGGCACGGGCGCGAGCCGCATAAAATTTCTGGCTGACTGCAACAGACTTGCCGCTGTCATCCTATAAATGATGCAGATGTCACGGGGGCAATTGACATGACTCTTCGCATTTCGCTTCGCAACGGAGAACCGGTGATCGTGAACGGCGCGGTTCTGCGCGCCGTAGGCCGCACCGATCTGGTGGTCGAGAACGAGGCCACGATCCTGCGCGGACGCGACGTAATGAAGCCGGAAGAAGCGACTTCTCCGGCACGCCAGCTCTATTTCGCCTGCATGATGGCCTATATCGATCCGGCCGACCTCTCGCGGCACCAGCAGGTACTGCTGGCGCGGCTGGAATTGCTGATGACGGCGCTGGAAACGGCGGAAGCCAAGGCGGTCTGCATCCGCTTTGCGCAGAAAGTCGCGACCGGTCAGTTCTATCATGCGCTGGCCGATTGCCGCTGGCTGATCGGTTACGAGTCCGATGCGCTTTCGCGTCTCGAACAGTCGGTTGCAATGCCCGTTCAGGCCTTGGAAGCCGCCGCCGAAACCGCGCCGGCCGCCTGATCGGGAAAGGCGCGTCATGGCCAGTCTCGCCGCCGCTGCCGCAGGTCTTCGCCTGCTCACGCCAGACCAGCGCTATGGCCGGGTCGTGGCCGTGCGCGGTGCGTTGATCGAGGTCGAAGGGCTTTCCGGTGCGGCCCAGATCGGCTCGCGCGTCACGCTCAATTCGCCGACCGGCCAGGTCGAGGCGGAAGTGACCGGGCTGGACCGGGGCATTGCCCATTGCATGCCGTTCAGCGAGCCGCAGGGCATCGCCTCGGGGTCGCGCGCGGACCTTTCCGCCAGCCAGTTCGCCCTCCGGCCTTCGAGCGGCTGGCTCGGCCGCATGGTCGATGGGCTCGGCCGTCCGGTCGACGGCAAGGGGCCGCTCGAACAGGGCGCTATGCTGCGCAAGATCAAGGCCTCGCCACCGCCGGCCTCGGCGCGGGCGCGGGTGGGCGGACGGCTTTCCACCGGCGTTCGCGCGCTGGACCTGTTCGCGCCGCTGTGCCGCGGCCAGCGCCTCGGCCTCTTCGCGGGGTCGGGCGTCGGCAAGTCGGTGCTGCTGTCGATGCTGGCGCGCTGGACCGAGTGCGACGTCGCGGTGATCGGCCTGATCGGCGAGCGTGGCCGCGAGGTGCAGGAATTCGTGCAAGACGATCTCGGCGAAGAGGGCCTGGCCCGCAGCGTCGTCGTCGTCGCCACGTCTGACGAGCCTGCGCTGATGCGCCGCCAAGCCGCCTGGACCACGCTAACCGTCGCCGAACACTTCCGCGACCAGGGCCTCAACGTGCTCTGCCTGATGGACTCGGTCACGCGCTTCGCCATGGCCCAGCGCGAGATCGGCCTGGCCAGCGGCGAGCCGCCTGCGACCAAGGGCTATACCCCGACCGTCTTCGCGGAACTGCCGCGCCTGCTGGAGCGCGCCGGACCGGGACTTCCCGGACAGGGCGCGATCACCGGTCTGTTCACCGTGCTGGTGGACGGCGACGATCACAACGAGCCGGTCGCGGACGCCGTGCGCGGCATTCTCGACGGTCATATCGTCATCACCCGCCAGATCGCCGAGCGCGGTCGCTATCCGGCGATCGACGTGCTCAAGTCGGTCTCGCGCACCTTGCCCCACTGTCTGGGCGAGGCGGAAAACCACGTCCGCCTTGCCGCGCGGCGCGAGATGGCGACCTACAAGGACATGGAGGAAATGGTTCGGCTCGGTGCCTATCGCGCCGGATCGAGCGCTGAAGTCGACCGCGCGGTGGCGCTTGCGCCGCGCATCGAGGAGCTGCTCAAGCAGGGCAAGCAGGATCGCGGCTACGCCGAGGAAAGCTTCGCGGCGCTGGCGGCACTGATGGAGGTCGCGGATGAAGACGCCGTATGATGCCGCGCTGCGCGTGCAGCAGCGCGAGATCGACGAGATGAGTGCGGCAATCAGCACCCATTCCGGCGTCCTGGGCGAAGTCGAGAAGGCGCGTGACCGGGTGTCGAAGTCGATCACCCGCGAGGCGGATCTTGCGGCGGGCGACCTTGCGGTCTGCTCTCACGCCTATCTCCAGCGCATGCGGCATGAGCGGCACCAGCTGACCGCGCGTCAGGTCCTGCTGAAGGCGCGGCTCGACGAACTGCGCGACATGGCGGTCGATGCCTATGGCACGTTCCGCGCCATCGAGACGGCGGCCGACGGCTATCGGCAGGACGCCGAGCGGGTGATCGCCAATGCCGAACAGGCGGGGATCGACGATTTCGCTGCGATGTCCTTCATCAAGGCCCGGCGCGCGATGCGCCGTGAGGATTCGTGATGATCGAGGGTGCCGGCAGCCAGATTCTCGGCGCTCAGGCGGGAGGCCTTCAGGGGCTGACCCCGGCACAGAAGGCGCAGCTGATCTATACCCAGGCGCGCAGCGAACTCTCGGGCCGTCT
Organism: Novosphingobium sp.; assembly: GCA_017745295.1. Taxonomy (GTDB): domain Bacteria; phylum Pseudomonadota; class Alphaproteobacteria; order Sphingomonadales; family Sphingomonadaceae; genus Novosphingobium. The sequence goes on along the minus strand of JAGHZR010000014.1, from coordinate 93,733 downwards.
CTGGCGCGCGGCGCTGGGCGGCGAGGACGAGAAGCAGTCCGGGGGACTGGTCGACAAGCGTTCCGATCCCTTGGGTCTCGACGGTCTGCTGGCGCTGTTGGACGAACGGACGAAAGCTGCCGGTGCGCAGCCTGCCGTCGCCGAACAGGCCTTCCCGAAGCCGCAGGCCGACCCATCCTGCACATCCCGCGAAGGTGTCTGGGAGCGCTTTGCCCGGCAGCAGGACAGCGAAGGCAGCGGCGGAAATTCGGGCGGCGGCTCGGCAGGCGCACTGTCGATGCAGGACGGCCCCAATGCACGCTACGCAGGCGTTCTCGGCGCGGCGGCGTCGCGTACCGGCATTCCGGCGGCGGCGCTCGCCACGATCGTCAATGCCGAAGCGGCCAAGGGCTCCGACGGGCGCTGGCTGCCCTATTCGCGCAATCCGCGTTCCAGTGCCGCCGGTATCGGTCAGTTTCTCAACAAGACCTGGGAAGGGCAGGCGGAGCGCGAGGGCACCTGGCTCCACGCTTTCGCGCAACAGAACGGCTGGCTCAACGCGCGCGGTCAGGTGCGTGGCGAGAGTCGCGGCGCCTTGCTGGCGCTGCGCTACGATCCAAAGGCCTCGATCGAAACGATCGCCGACTATGCGCGAACCAATCTCGATTCCTTGCGCGGTTCGGGCGTGCGGATCGGCGGCGGTGTCGTCGAACTCGCGCAGGCGGCTTACCTCGGTCATCACCTTGGGCTTGGAGATGCGACGCGTTTCCTGAAGGGCGGTCTCTCGCCCGAGCGCGCGCGCACGTTGCTCAACGCGCAAGTCGGCTCGGCAAGTGCGAATCGCCGCATCGAAATGGCGGGAAGCGCGGTCGCCGCACACCGTTCCTGGCTGCTCGACTATGTCGGCCGGAACATCCGGCCGGACCGTTTCGCAGGGTAAAACTCAGGCGGAATGCCCGCATTTTCCGACAAAACGAAAATTATTATAGGAAATATAGGAAACTGTCTTATAGGATTAACCTTCCATTCAGATATTCGCGAGACAACGGGTCTCGTTGAAGCGGAGCAGCGGCGATGGGCGCCCTGCGGCTCCACTCTGACCGGGGGTTCACAATGTCGAAGATCACCATCGCTCTGGAATCGGCGGTAGCGACCGTCAGCGCGAACATGCCGGCCGAGGGCCAGGCGCAGTCTGCACGCCAGCGTGCGATCGTGGATCGCGCCTTCGCGCAGATCATCAAGCTGATCGCGCCGCGTATCCGTCACTTCATTCGCCAGTACGGCCTCGTCGCGCATTGGGACGACGCCGAGCAGGTCTGCGCGATCGCCGTCCACCGCGCGATCCAGGCCTATGATCCGGAAAAGGCGCAGTTCACCACGTTCGTGAACTGGCAGATCCGCGGCGAGCTTCAGAGCCTGCGCTTCCGCCTCATGACCGACCAACGTCCTTCCGCCAAGAAGGTCGAGGCGGTCACCGTGTCGCTCGATGCCATCGGCGTCGGCGAGGATGGGGAAGGCCAGTCGATCGTCGCCTCGATCGAGGACGAGGATGCCCTGGAACGCACGGAATCCGCGGCGTCGGACTATCTCGCACGTCAGGCCATGGCTTCGCTGACCGACAGCTACGTCGAGCATCTGCGCAACATCGGCGTCGAGCGTATCCGCCGCAAGGCCCAGCCGAAGAAGGCGCCGCGCGCGGAGGCCGGTGCGGGGGCCGGTGCCCACCGTTCGGTCTGGCGCAGCGGCAAGGCCGCGCTCGATCCGGTCGAGCTGGCGGAGCTGGAAGAGCGTCTCGAACACAATCGCAAGGTCGTGGAGGGACGTCTGTTCGAGATCGCGGCACTCGATGTGGCCGAAGACGAGAGCAGCGTCGCCAAGGAGCGCGTCCGCCAGATCGCCAAGCGCGCCGCCAAGACCATGAGCGACCTTGCCGGTGCAGATCCGCGCTTCACGATGATGGCTGAGTATCGCCAGGCGATGCTGACGCCGGTCGCGGCGCATTGAGGGGCATGCGGCAGCGAACCGACATGGGCGCAGCGTTGCCGGCCTCTTTTTCGGGGACCTTTGGAAGGGTGATGAAAATTCGACGGTCCTGATGATATAACTCCCTCCCGGACGGTTAGCGGCTCCGATGTTATCCTATAATGAGCCGCAACCAAGGGAGATTTCGATGCAGTCCAGCCTCGTCGATCCGGTCCGTCAGGGCCGGATTTTCTATATACGATCCGCGCGGTTCCGGGCGCTCATGGGTATGCTCGGCGGCAGCCTGCTGGCGGCGGGACATGGCGGCGAGGCGCATGCGGCGGGTATGCTCGAAACGGCGCTTGGCGCGCCCGAAGGGCTTACGATCAAAGGTGAAGTTCGCAGCCGCGTCGAGGGGATCGACGGACAGTTCCGGCCGCGGGTGGCCGAGGACGACGCGATGTTCTCGCTGAAGACGACCTTGCAGGTGGAATACGACGGCGGTCCCTGGCGGGTCGGAGGCGAACTCTGGGACGCCCGCGCCTATGGGGAAAAATCGAATTCCTCGGCCGGGACCGGCGAAGTCGATGCCCTGGAAATGGTCCAGGCCTATGTCGGCGTCGATATTCCCGTGTCCGGCGGCACGAAAGCGCGGCTGACGGCGGGGCGCTTCACGATGAATCTGGGCTCGCGCCGTCTGGTCGCGCGCCAGGCTTTCCGCAATTCGACCAATGCCTTTACCGGCGTCAATGTGCAGTGGAAGAGCCGGGCGGGCGACCAGCTGACCGTGCTCTGGGCGATGCCGCATATCCGCCTTCCCGACGATGTCGAAGGCATCCACGACAACACCGTGCGATGGGACACCGAGACCACCGATCTCCAGTTCTTCGGGGCCTCTCTGACCAAGGCCCGCGTGTTCGGTGGTTCGCTGGAACTCTATGGCTATGGCCTTGCCGAGCGCGACAGTGCGGACCGGCCCACGCGCAACCGGCACTTGTTCACGCCGGGTCTGCGCCTGTTCCGCGCGCCGAAGGCCGGGCAGCTGGATTACGATCTGGAAGGGGCTTACCAGTTCGGACGCACGCGGGCGACCACGGCGCCGACGGACAGGACCAACCTCGACGTCTCGGCCTACCTGATCCACGCCGAAGCCGGTCGGACGTTCACCAGCGGCTGGCAACCGCGTCTCTCGCTGGACTTCGACATGGCCAGCGGCGACCGCGCCAAGGCCGGGACCTACAACCGCTTCGACACCCTGTTCGGTGCCCGCCGCTTCGACTTCGGCCCGACCGGTCTCTACGGCGCGATCGGCCGCTTCAACACGATTTCGGGGGGCACGCGGCTGGAGGTCAAGCCCAGCCGGAAGTCGGACGTGATGGTGATGTACCGGGCGCTCTGGCTGGATTCGAAGACGGACAGCTTTTCCAGCACCGGCGTGAGGGATGCTTCCGGGCGCAGCGGCAGCTTCGCCGGGAACCAGTTCGAGGCACGCTACCGCCGCACGCTGATTCCAGAAGTCTTGCGGGTGGATACCGGCGTGGCCTACCTCGCCAAGGGACACTTCCTCAAGGACGCGCCCAACGCGCCGCGGACGGGCGACACGAAGTACGGGTACATCGACCTCTACTTCGATTTCTAGCGCAGATCCTGCCCGTCCGGCTCCAGCGGGGCCGGGCGGGTCAGTCCATCGGCACCAGGCCCGCCGCGAAGGCGATGCGCAACACTTCGGACAGGCTGCGGACCTGGAGCTTCTCCATCAGCTTGGCGCGGTAGATTTCCACCGTGCGCGGGCTGATGTCGAGGGCATGGGCGATGATCTTGTTCGATTGCCCGTCGATCAGTCCCTTGAGCACGTCCAGCTCGCGCGGGGAGAGCTGTTCCAGCAGCGAGACGGCCTTCTCCTTGCGGCGCTCCTCCGCCGTCGAGACGGCCTGCTGCAGGAACGCGGATTCCACCGCGCTCATCAGCTTGTGATGGTCGCAGGGTTTCTCGATGAAATCGGCCGCGCCCAGCTTCATCGCCTGGACCGCCACGGAAACGTCGCCTTCGCCGGTCAGCACGATCGGCACGAAGCGCGTCGGCCGCCCGCCTACCGTGCTCAGCACCTGGAGGCCAGAAGTGCCCGGCATGTGCAGGTCCAGCAGCAGGCAGCCCGGCTCCAGCAGCGAGGCCGCTTCCAGGAAGGTGTCGCCGGAATCGAAGCAGGTGATCCTGCTGTCTCCGATCATCGCCAGCAGGTATTCGAGCGAAGTGCGAACGGCCAGGTCGTCGTCGACAATGTAGATGCGTCGGGAAGTCATCCGGCCTTCAGCTCCAGGTCGGGGTAAGCGGGAAGCGTGAATTCGACAGCCGCGCCTCCTTCGGAAGGATTGTGCATCGAAAAGCGCCCGCCATGCGCTTCCACGATACGACGGCTGATCGACAGCCCGAGCCCCATGCCATTCGGCTTTGTCGAGGTAAAGGCCTCAAAATGTTTGCAAAGAATGGTCTCGGGCAGGCCCGGACCATTGTCGAGCACCCGGATCAGGACCTGATCGTCGTTCGTCTGGCGAGTCGAGATAACGATTTCCGGCTGCCTGTCGTTGAGGCCCGCGAGCGCGTCGAAGGCGTTGTTGATGATGTTAACCAACACCTGCTGTATTTGAATGCGATCGGCAAGGACCGAAGGTGACGCGACCCCCGGACAATACCGCAGGCATACGCCCGGCGCGCGGCTGCGCGAACGGGCCAGTTGCAGCGTTTCGGCGATGACGTCGTCCAGCGGCTCTACCCTGATCTCGAGTTCACCTTTGGAAACGAACGCGCGCATACGGCGGATGATCGCCCCGGCGCGCAGGACTTCCTGCCGGGCGAGATCGAGCATCCGCCGCTGCTGTTCCGATCCGTTCTCTCGCGCCATGACCAGGTCCATGGCGCCGAGGAGGTTGGCGGTGGCGGTCAGCGGCTGGTTGAGCTCGTGCGCGAGACCGGCACCCATCTCGCCCATGGCGCTGACGCGGGAAGCGTGGAGAAACTGCTCGCGCAGTTCGCCCATTCGCGCCTGGCTCGCGAGCTGCTCGCGCATGTTGCGCACGAAGGCGATGGCGATACGCTCGTTCCCGATGTTGGCGGCGCCTATGGCGATTTCCACCGGCAGCTCGTTGCCGTTGCGGTCGAGGCCGGCGGTCATGTGGGTATCGGTGGAGGGACCGCTGTCGGGCGCCTTCTGGTCCGGGGGCGGGCGGAGGTAGCGCGGCAGGAGCATCCGCACATCCTTGCCCAGCACTTCCTCTGCGGCGTAGCCGAAGAGGGTCTCCGCCGTCGCCGAGAACGAGCGGATGTGGCAGCGCTGGTCGATGGTGATCATCGCCTCGGGGACGGTCTCCAGAATCGAGCGCAGCTCGGAATCGCGGGACTTGAGCAGTTCCGCATGCTGTTCGCGCTGGGTCGCGTCCATGACGATGCCAATGACCGAGACGTCGTCGGTGCCGGGGACGCGGTGGATATGGGCGGTGCCCTCGACGACGGATCGCGTGGCGGACTGGAGCGGTATGAGCCGGAACGTCTGGCGTTCGGCATGCCATGTTTCCGGCGCCTCGGGCACTTCGAAGGTCGTGCCGAACGTGTCGCGCAAGTGTTGGAACCAGTCCTTGATGCCGCCCTGGAAGCTGCCCGGCTCGACACGGAACAGGCGCTCGGCATGGCCATGGAAGACGAACCGGTCGGAGGCGGACGACCATTCGAAGATGCCCAGCTCGTGCAGGTCGATCGCCAGCGAAAGGCGGGCATCGCTGGCGAGCAGGGCCTGCTCGGCCCGCTTGCGCGCAGTGATGTCGGTCATCGAATGGACCACCATCGGGGCAATGTCGGGACGGGGCTGGACCGCCTGGCAGCTGTGGAGCACGCGCATTTCGGCGCCGTTGCGGTGATGGGAGGTCACTTCGGTCTCGCGCCGGGTGCCGTCGAGAAGGGCTTCGATTCCCTCTCCGGGGAGCGGCGGCGTGCCGATCAGCGACTGCTGGAAGCGGCCCAGCGCCTGCTGTGCCGACCAGCCGTAGAGACGTTCGCAACCGGCCGACCAGCGCAGGATGCGGCCCTGCGCGTCGGTAATGGAGACCGGCGCGGCATCCAGCGCGACATCGACGGCGCGGCGAGCGCTGCTTTCTTTGGCAATGCGCATCCAGGCCCAGGCGATCAGTCCGCAGGACAGCGCGACTTCGGCCGCCGCCTGGACGATCTCGATCATTTCCGGCGAGGCGATGCCCGCCCGGGCGGCCTTGAAGTGCGCGAGCGCGGACACGACCGGGACGCTCACGCAGACCGTGAGACAGGTCTGGATCGTTCCGGAGCCGAAGCCCGATTCCGCCTTGCGCGGCCAGGCGTATTGACGCCGCAAGGCGATGACGGCCAGTGCCAGGAGGCAGATGACAAGCGCCGAGGGTATGGACATCAGCGCGTGGTGCGTCTGCGGACCGGGCGTGCTGATCCCGAGCGGAGCGAGCGCTCCGGATATGGCTGCGGTCGCGAAAGCCACGCAGGCGCAGGGAACCGTGAGCCGCCGGAGCAGGCGCCGACCCGAGCCTACCGCGAATACCGAAATGGAGAGGAGCACGAGCCCGGCAGCCGGTAGCAGGCTGGGGCGGGCGGGGTCGGGGCGCGGCAGCTCGAGGATGCTGCGCGGCCAGAGGAGCAGGTCGATCCCGAGCGAATGGCCGGAGAATTCCTCGGTCAGGCCGCTGAGCCCGATCAGCAAGGGGATTGCGAGCATCCAGCGCGCGGCGCGGTAGGTCGGCCATCCCGGCGATCCGGCCAGGAGAACGCCCCCGCCGATGACGGCGCAGCACACGGCCGTGAGCGGTTGCATCAACAACCTGGCACTGCCGCCGCCGGCAAGCCGGGGCATGTCCAGAATCCATCCGCACAGGACGATAGCGCAGACAAGGTATGCTGCAGCGACGAGGGCGGGAACGGCCGGTTCCATCCTGTCGGGAAGCGGCCCGCCCAAACGCTGCGGCGGTGGATTCAGTTCCTGCATTCCGACCCGCTTCTTGCGCCTTGCTGTTATAGTTTCAAGGCGTGGGGGCCATTAGACCTTTGTGAATGATTGTAAATAGACGCACCGGGCGGCGGCCTGCGCATTCCGTGTCAAAAATGATAAGCGGCTGATAATGGCTTATAAAAAAGTCATTATCGCAGTCTAAGGGGTTTTCCTTAGTTGCTTGCTGCGTTCTCGTTTGCAAGCCCTTCGATAATTGCGCGATTTACGACTATCAAGTCATCGATCGTATCATGTCCGGTAATGACTTCGGACGTATATTTCTCGACCCACATTCCGATCGAAATGATCCTTGCGCGCAAGTCGTCGGGCAACTGATTGCCCTGCGACGCGCACATCGAGGAAAACGTGGACCAGGCCAGGCGGTTGCGGTGGAGAGCCGGCGCCAGTTGCGCGCCGTGCAGGCCGGCATCGCGCGCGGCGATCATTTCGCCGGTGATCTGGCTCATGAGCCGGTATTCGTTCCGGCGGGGAGTCGCGGCGATCTGTTGCACGCGTTGATAGGCATTGAGTGACATGATGGCTCCAGCAAGGACGTCCGCCTCCCTCATATAGGATGGAAGCGTGCGGATCGGTCGCGACGATGCTGGTTTTGCAATGACCTTTCTTGCGGCTGTCACGGAAAATCCATCCCCCGGCACCAGCCCCGCCCCGAGCATCCTATAACTAACGCAGGGCTTCGGCCTGCTAACCTTTTGCGGCCATCAATCGCGGATCTTCTTCATGCTCAACGCCATCGGCCTTGTCGTCATCCTGCTGTGCGTCTTCGGCAGCTTCCTGATGTCGGGCGGCAACATAATGGTCATCGCCCACGCCCTGCCGCACGAAATGCTGGCGATCGCCGGCGCGGCGGTCGGCGCGTTCATCCTCGGTAATTCGATGACCACGGTCAAGAAGACCTGGGGCGGAATCCAGCGCGTCTTCAAGGGCGGTCGCTGGACCGAGGTCGATTTTCGCGACCTGCTGGCGCTGCTCTTCACTCTGCTCGCCACGTTCCGCAAGGAAGGCGCGAACTCGATCGAGAAGCATCTCGACGCGCCCGAGGAAAGCCCCATCTTCACGCGCTACCCGCGCCTGCTGGAAGACCAGGGCCTGGTCGAGTTCACCTGCGACTACTTGCGCATGATGACGGTCAACTTCGAGGACCCGCATCAGCTGGCCGAAGCCATGGAAGGCGATATCGAGCGCCACCATGCCGAGGAAATGGCGCCGCAGCACGCGCTCCAGATGATGGCCGACGGCCTGCCCGCGCTGGGCATCGTCGCCGCCGTTCTCGGCGTCATCAAGACCATGAGCTCGATCGACCAGCCCACCGAGATCCTCGGTGCGATGATCGGCGGCGCTCTGGTCGGGACGTTCCTGGGCGTGCTTCTGGCCTACTGCCTGGTCGGTCCGATCGCGCAGAAGCTCCAGCAGATCATCGACTCCGACTTCAAGCCCTACCTCATCGTCAAGACCGCGATCGTCGGTCACGCGCAGGGGCAGCCGACCGAAGTGGCCATCGAACTGGCGCGCCGCATGACGCCGTCGCCCTATGCCCCCTCGTTCACGCAGCTCGAGACCGCGCTCGACGAAGTGAAGGATCAGCTCAATGCCAAACCTGCCTGAATCCGTGCAGCCCGAAGAGATGGCGCCGGAAATCGCTCTTCCCGAAGACCGTTCGCTGCACCTGCCGGTCCACGGGACTACCGTGACCGCCGAGGACTTGCGCGTCCGCATGGTCCTGGCCTGCGACTTCGACGGAGCGATGCAGATCGACGCCAGCCAGGTCGAGACGGTCGGCCAGGCCGTGCTGCAACTGCTCGTCGCCGCCCGCACCGAAGCGCGCGAGGCCGACCACGAGTACGAAATCGTCAATCCCAGCACCGCCTTCGTCGAGCGCGTGCAGGCCTGCGGGCTGGCGGAAGCCGTCGGCCTTTCTGAAGAGGAATTCCCGTCGTGAGCAAACTCATCCTGACCGTCGACGATTCCGCCTCGATGCGGATGCTGCTGAAGGCCTCGCTGGCCGCGCAGGGCTTCCGCGTCGAAGCCGCCGATGACGGCGAGCACGGCCTCGAGCGCATGCACGAAGTGAAGCCGGATCTGCTCATCACCGACATCAACATGCCCAAGATGGACGGCTTCGAACTGATCGAGGCGGTGCGCGCGGTGCCCGAGTTCCGCGGCACGCCGATCCTGGTGCTCTCGACCGAATTCTCGGACGAGAAGAAGACCCGCGCCCGTGAGGCCGGTGCCACCGGCTGGATCACCAAGCCCTTCGAAGCGGCCAAGCTGGGAGCGGCCGTCCGCCGCGTCTGCCCGTGAGCGACGAACTCGACGAAATCCAGGGCATCTTCTTCGAAGAGTGCACCGAAGGTCTGGCCGTCGCCGAGGCCGGCCTTTCGGCCATGGCCGAAGGCGACGCCTCTTCCGAGACGATCGCCGGGGTGTTCCGCGCAGTCCATTCGATCAAGGGCGGCTCCGGCGCTTTCGGCCACGCTGCGCTGCTGGCCTTCTCGCACCGCTTCGAGAACGTGCTCGACGAAGTGCGCGGCGGCCGCATCCCGGCCAGCGCCGAGGTGACCAAGACCCTGCTGGGCGCCTTCGATATCCTGTCCGACCATGTCGCGGCGGCCCAGGGCGGCACCGAGCCGCCTGCCGACGCGGCGATGCTGGCGCAGCTCGACGCGGTGCTGGAGAGCAAGGGCGCGGTGGCAGCCGCTCCGGCGCCCGCTCCGGCGCCCGCTCCCGAACCCGTCGCGGAAGCGGATGAATTCGGCTTCACGCCGGTCGCTGCCGTGGTCGAGGACTTCGATCCCTTCGGCTTCGAGCCGGTCGCGGTCCAGCTTGAGGACTTCGCTCCTGTCGAACCGGCCGAGCCTGCCGGATGGACCGTCCGCTTCGGACCTTCGCGCGGGGCGCTCGGCAACGGCGGCGAGCCGATGCTGGTGATCCGCGAACTCGAGGACATGGGCGCGGTCGTCACCGGCGTCGATGTCGACTCGCTTCCGGGCCTGCGCGATCTCGATCCCGAGGACAGCTATTTCGTCTGGACCCTGCGCGTGCCCGGCACCGTGGGCGAGCAGGACATCCGCGACTGCTTTGACTTCGTGGCACCGGATTCGCTGATCGAGATCGATCGCGAGGAAGTGCTCGTCGCGATCGTGCCGGAAGTGCCCGCAGCGCCTGCCGCGCCTGTTGCCGAGGACGACGACGGTTTCGGCGTATTCGAGCCGCTGCCCGTTCCAGAGGAGCTGCTGACGCTCGTGCCCCTCGAACCGGCGCCCGTGGTGGCTGCTCCCGCTGCGGTGCCTGCCGCAGCCGCGGAGAAGCCGAAAGCCGAAGCGCGCCCGGCGAGCGTCGAAGTGGCGCAGACCATCCGCGTCGACCTGTCGAAGCTCGACCAGCTGCTCAATCTCGTGGGCGAACTGGTGATCCGCGGCTCGATCCTGTCCGACCGGCTTTCGCCTGCCGACCAGGAGCGCGTCGAGCTTCCCGAACTGTCGCGCCTGACGCGCCAGATCCAGGACAACGTGATGTCGCTGCGCGCGCAGCCGATCAAGCAGGCCTTCTCGCGCGTGCCCCGCATGCTGCGCGATCTTTCCGCCGAGACCGGCAAGAAGGTGATCCTCGAAACCATCGGCGAGATGACCGAAGTGGACAAGGGCGTGATCGAGAAGATCGGCGATCCGCTGACCCACATGATCCGCAACGCGGTGGACCACGGTATCGAGAGCGCGGAAGAACGCCTCGCCGCCGGCAAGCCCGCCGAGGGCACGATCCATCTCTCCGCCGAGCAGAAGGGCGCGCGCATCATCGTGCGCGTGCGCGACGACGGACGCGGCATCAACCGCGAGCGCGTGCGCGCCAAGGCCATCGAACGCGGGATCATTTCCGCCGACGCGGCGATTTCCGACGAGGAAATCGACGGCCTGATCTGCGCGCCGGGTTTCTCGACCGCCGAGACAATCTCGAACATTTCGGGGCGCGGTGTCGGCATGGACGTGGTGCGTTCCAACGTCGAGGCGCTGGGCGGCCGTCTGGAAATCAATTCGATCCCCGGCGAAGGCACGACCTTCACGATGGCCCTGCCGCTGACGCTGGCGATCCTCGACGGCATGATCGTGCGCCTTGGCGACCAGCGCTTCGTGCTGCCGCTCGCCAACGTGATCGAGACCGTGCAGCCCGAGCCGGGCCAGGTGAAGGAGACTTCGCCGACGTCCGAAGTGATCGAACTGCGCGGGCAGTACCTCTCGGTGCGCCGGGTCGGCGAACTGTTCGGCATGCGCTCGCAGCGGGCGCCCGAGGACTCGCTGGTCATCATCGTCGAGAGCGAGACGGCGGGTCATGTCGGCCTGATGGTCGATACCATCGATAACCGCCGCGAAGTCGTGATCAAGAGCCTGGAGGACAACCTCCACCCGATCCGCGGCCTCGGCGGCGCCACCATCCTCGGCGACGGCTCGATCGCGCTGATCCTCGATATCGACGCCCTGGTCGCGACCGGCGGCTCGTCCAAGTATGCGCTGAAAGGAATGGCAGCATGAGCACCGAAGACACCGAACTCGACGAACGCAAGATCGTCACTTTCACGCTGGGCAGCCGCCTGTTCGGCATCGACATGCGCTCGCTGATTGAAATCCGCGAGTGGGAAGAACCCACCCCGCTGCCGAGCGTGCCGCCTTATGTGAAGGGCGTGACCAACTTGCGCGGTTCGGTGGTTCCCGTCGTCGGCCTGTCCGAGCGTCTCGGCTGGGCGCCGAGCGAGCTGCATTCGCGCTCGTGCATCCTCGTCGTCACCATCAATGGCCGCCATGCCGGTTTCCTGGTGGACGAAGTGCAGGATATCGTCGTGATCCAGGCAAGCGAGATCCAGCCCGCGCCGGACGTCGAGATCAACGAGCAGGGCGCCATCGCCGGTCTCGTCAAGATCGAGCGCCGCACCCATGACGCGGCCAATGCCGAGGCCATGTGCCTGCTGCTCGACCTCGATGCGCTGAGCCTGACCCGTCAGGTGCCGGACTTCGCGTAATGAGCGTGCTGGCGTCTTCTGAAGGAACGAGCGGAGCACTGGGCGGCACGGCCGAACTGCGCACCGCCCAGTTCCGCGACATTGCCGCGATCATGCAGCGGGAGGCGCGCATCCATCTGGTCGAGGCCAAGATGACGCTCGTCCACTCGCGTCTGAGCCGCCGGTTGCGCGAGCATGGGCTGTCCAGCTTCGTCGACTACGTCGCGCTGGTCCAGCGCGATGCCGAGGAACGCCATGCCATGGTGGTCGCCCTGACCACCAACCACACGCATTTCTTCCGCGAGAACCACCATTTCGACCACTTGCGCCGCGAGGTCCTGCCCCAGTTGCAGGACCGCGCGCGCCGGGGCGAAAAGGTGCGCATCTGGTCGGCGGGCTGTTCGAGCGGCGAGGAAGTCTACTCGATCGCCATGTGCCTGGCCGGAGACGGGCCGACGAGCGCGGCCTGGCTGCAGCAGGGCGACGTGCGCCTGCTCGCCACCGACATCTCGCCGCCGGTCGTCCAGTCCGTGCGCGACGCGCGCTATTCCGCCGCCACCGTCGAGCCGATCCCGGAAAGCTATCGCAGGCGCTGGATGCGCGCCGAGACGGGCGGCGATCATGTCATCGTCGATCCGCTGCGCGAACTCGTCGCGGCGCGCGTGCTCAACCTGTTCGAGCCCTGGCCGATGCGCCGCAAGTACGACGTGATCTTCTGCCGCAACGTGATGATCTATTTCGACGATACCGCCAAGGCCGAGCTGGAGGCGCGTTTCGTCGAGATGCTGGCGCCCGGCGGCACGCTCTACATCGGCCATTCCGAGCGCCTGATCGGCCCCGCCGCGCGGCTGATGAAGCCGGTCGGCCAGACGATCTACGCGCGTAACGACGGAGGCGCCGCATGACGGTCGCCCCCGAGAAGACCCGCGTCCTGATCGTCGATGACAGCGCGGCGATGCGCGCGCTGCTCAACAAGCTGCTGAGCCACGACCCCGCCATCGAGGTCGTCGGCATGGCGCCCGAGCCGCATGCCGCGCGCGAGATGATCAAGTCGCTCAATCCCGACGTGGTCACGCTCGATATCGAAATGCCGGGGATGGACGGACTGTCTTTCCTCGAACGTATCATGCGCCTGCGGCCCATGCCGGTGGTCATGTGCTCGACACTGACCGCGCGCGGGACCGAGGCGACCATCGAGGCCATGCGCCTCGGCGCCGTGGACTGCATCGCCAAGCCCTCCGGCAATCCGCTGGAGATTGCCCAGGACGGTGCATTGCTGCGCAAGATCGTCAAGGCGGCGGCGCGCTCCTCGGTGCGCCGCACCGCCAGCCCGCCGACACCCGTCAATGCCGCGCAGGGGTCCTTGCGCGACGTGGTGATCGCGGTCGGCGCGTCGACCGGCGGGGTGGAAGCCCTGTTCTCGATCATCGGCGCCCTGCCACCGGACTGCCCGCCGGTCATGGTGGTGCAGCACATGCCCGCCGCCTTCACCGGCAGCTTCGCCACGCGGCTCGACAAGGCCGCGCGGGTGCAGGTGGTGGAAGCCCAGCATGGCATGACCCTGCGCCGGGGCACGGTCTATCTCGCCCCCGGCGGGGGCCAGCACATGGAGCTGCTGGGCGGCACCAGCGGCCAGGTCAGGCTGCTGGAGGGCGATACCGTCAGCGGACACCGTCCCTCGGTGGACGTGCTGTTCCGCTCGGTTGCGCGGCTCGGCTCGCGCGCCGTCGGCGTCATCCTTACCGGGATGGGTTCGGACGGGGCGATCGGCCTCAAGGCCATGCGCGATGCCGGAGCCCGCACGCTCGGCCAGTCGCGCGAGACCTGCGTGGTCTACGGAATGCCGCGCGCCGCCTTCGAGGCGGGCGCGGTCGAAAAGGAATTCAGTTTGTCCGCCATGCCCGAGGCCATCCTCGGCGCGTGTCGGCGGTAAATGGAGCGGTTCATGCCGGCAGCGTCTGCAATAAAAGTAATGGTGGTCGACGATCAGACGTCCATGCGCGCGATGATCCGTCGCGCCCTACAGGATCTGGGTTTCAAGGACATTCGGGACAAGGCCGGTCCGGTCGAGGCGCTGGCCGCGATCAAGTCCGACCGCGTTCACCTCATCATCTCCGACTACAACATGCCGGACATGGACGGTCTCCAGTTCCTGGAAGCGGTGCGTCAGGACCCGGTGATCGGCAAGACCGTGTTCATCATGCTCACCGGTTCGGCCGACAAGGAAATCGTCCAGAAGGCCGCCGCGCTCGGCGTGAACAACTATGTCGTGAAGCCTTTCGCTCCCGCCGCGCTCAAGGAAAAGATCGAGCGCGTCTTCGGGGAGCTGGTCTGAGACCATGCGCCGCGTCGCCATCGTTCAGGGTGAATACCATGTGGTCCACCAGCCCGGCGTCGTCATCTCGACGCTGCTGGGCTCGTGCGTCGCGGCCTGCCTGCAGGACCCCGTCGCGCGGGTGGGCGGCATGAACCATTTCCTGCTGGGAGAGCCGGGCGCCGACGCGCCGGTGAACCCGGCGGACATGCAGCGCTACGGCGTCCATGCGATGGAACTGCTGATCAACGCCCTGATGCAGCGCGGCGCCCAGCGTTCGCGGCTGCGCGGCCATCTCTACGGCGGTGCCAACATCGTCGCCGGGCTGGGCGGGATCGGGACCAAGAACGGCGAGTTCGCGCGCAAGTTCATGCAGACCGAAGGCATTGCGCTCGATCACAGCGACCTTGGCGGGACGCAGGCGCGCAAGGTGGAATTCATGCCCTACGAAAGCAGGGTGCGCGCGACGCTGGTGAAGGACCAGCCGCTGCCGCCCGTCGTCCGTCCGAGGCCCGTGCCGGTGGCCCAGCCGACTGGCGAGCTGGAGCTGTTCTGACCATGGCGCGGCAGGCGGAAATACATACGGAAATTCAGGGGGAATCCATGGCTATCGTAACAGAAGGAACCCCGGAAGGTGCAGCGGCCCCGCTCTGGCAGGCCCTGGCGCACGAGATGCGCGTGGCCCGCGGGTTGCTGGAACAGCTGGCCGGGGTGCTCGTGACCGACGAGCGCTTCGTCCTCGACTATATCGACCAGCTTCAGGCCTTCGACCTGATCGCCCAGCACGTGGACGAAAGCGCCGCGCTGCTGGACCGCGTGGCAGGGGGGCAGAGCCCCGGCGAGGCGGTCGGCCAGGTGCGTCTGAGCGTGATGCAGGACCGGCTTCGCGCCGCGCTGGACTGAGGATCGAACCGTGGCACGGGGTAACGACGAACATCCCACGATCGTCATCCGCAAGGTCAAGAAGCATGCGCACGCCGGTCACCACGGCGGCGCCTGGAAGGTGGCCTATGCCGACTTCGTGACCGCGATGATGGCCTTCTTCATGCTGCTCTGGCTTCTGGCCAATCCGGACAAGGACCAGCTCAAGGGGCTGGCGGAATACTTCTCGCCCAATGCCGACCGGTCTTCCCCGGCGACCACGCTGACCACCAAGCCCGGTTCGCAGCCGGGCCTCGGCGGGCACAGTCGTCGCAACCAGTCCGCCGACAGCGAGGCCGTGGGCGAGCCTTCGGCCGAAGCCGGCACCAAGGGCGCCGCGCGGGGCGGCACGGCCGACGTGCCGGAAGCCTCGCTGCGAGTCATGGCGCAGGAGATGCAGCTCTCGCTCGACCAGCCGGTCGACCCGAGCCAGGGCAAGCGCAATATCGACGTCCAGCCCGATCGCGACGGCTTCCGCATCCATCTGATGGACAGCGACCATCGTTCGATGTTCAAGGGACCGACGGCGGACCTCAACGACTATGCCCGTGGCATGCTTGGCCGGATCGCGCGCAAGCTCTCCGGCACCGGCGCGCAAGTCGCGATCGAGGGCCACACCGATTCGAGCGGCGGCCAGAGCGAGGCCAACTGGAACCTTTCGGCCCAGCGGGCGCTTTCGGCCCGCGCGGCGATGATCGCCGCGGGCCTGCCTGCCGACCGCTTTTCCGAAGTGGTGGCCAAGGCCGGGACCGAGCCGGTCTATCCCGACCGCCCGGACCGCCCGGAGAACCGCCGTATCACCATCGTCGTCAAGGCCGAAGCTTCCGCGCTGCCGCGCGACGCCAGCTTCAAGTTCTAACGCGATGGGCAAAGACTGGAGACTATCGTGATAAAGCGCATCGTGATCGGCCTGGCCGCGCTGATCGCCGGCACGGGTGTCGGCATCGGCGGTGCCTATGCGGCCCGGCAGTTCCTGCCGCAGGTCATGCCCGACCTCGGCCCGGTAAAGGTCGAGACCGAATTCGTGCCGACCGGCACCATGCTCGCGCCGCTGACTTTCCCGGACGGGCGGCTCGCGGGTTATGTCTCGTTCGAGTGCCAGGTCGAAGTGGCCAAGGGCAAGGCTGCCGACGTGACGGGCCAGCTTCCGTTGCTGCTCAACGCGGTGAACATGCGGACCTATCGCACGCCGCTGGCCAGCGGGCCGGACGGCATGATCCCCGGCATCGACGCCTTCCGCCGGGTGGTGATGGAGGCCGCCGTGGAAGTCTACGGCAAGGACCTCGTGCGCCGGGTGGTGGTCACCCAGGCTTCACCAGTTTAAGCATTTTGGGGCCGGTCCGACCATGTTCGGGGCCGGTCTCAGCCCAAACCGCAAGGAGGAGGCCGCGATGCCTGTATCATCGTCAGCCCTGTCGCACGGCGAAGTGTCGCTGCCGCTCGTTCCGCGCGGGCCGCGCGTCACCACGATCCTGCTGATCGGCAAGCTCGCCAGCCGGTTCGGCGAGACGATCTGCCGCATTCGCAACATTTCCGACGACGGCCTCATGGCCGAAGTCCACGGCGCCTTCGCCGTGAACGATCCCGTCGCCGTGACGCTGAAAGCCGGGGACGTGCTGCGCGGTCATGTCCGCTGGTCGCTGAACGGCCGGATCGGCGTGGCGTTCGATGCGCCGGTCCATGTCGCCGACCTGCTCGGCCATGTCGCCAACCGCATCGGTCCCGAGGGGATCGCCCGCGGTCCACGATTCGATGTCGATTGCCGTGCCGACCTGCTCGCCGCTCACCAGCGGCACGAGGCTTGCCTGATCGATCTCTCGCAAGGCGGCGCGCGTCTCGTTGCGGATGTGCGCCTGATGCGCGACAGCATCGTCCGGATCGCGATCCCCGGACTCGGCGAGCGCGAAGCGGCGGTGCGCTGGCTGGGCGAGGGCGCCTACGGCCTCTCGTTCCTGGAGCCGCTGGCTTTCGCGGACTTCGGCCCCTGGCTCATCGAGCGATCGCTGCGCTACGGCGCGTGAATGGAAAAGGGCGCGGGGGTCAGGATGACCGCCGCGCCCTTTTCGGATCGATCGAGTGGGCGGCGCGGTTACCCCGGCCCGCCGAAACTCTTCACCAGCGATCCGGCGATCAGCGCCCAGCCGTCCACCAGCACGAAGAAGATGATCTTCATCGGTAGCGAGATCGTCGCGGGCGGCAGCATCATCATGCCCATCGCCATCAGCACGGCGGCCACGGCCAGGTCGATCACCAGGAACGGCAGCAGCAACAGGAAGCCGATCTCGAAGGCGCGGCGCAGTTCGGAGATCATGAAGGCGGGCATCAGCGTCGTCATCGGCAATTCCGCGCGCGAGGCGGGGACTTTGCCGGACAGCCGGACGAACAGCTTCACGTCGTCGTCGCGGACCTGCTTGAGCATGAACGTGTGGAACGGCTTGCTCGCGCGTTCCAGCGCCTGGGTCTCGTTGATGCGGCCCTGGTTGTAGGGAACCATGCCGTCCTTCCAGGCCGCGTCGAAGGTCGGCGCCATGACGAAGAACGAAAGGAACAGCGCCAGGCTGATGACAACCGGGTTCGGCGGCACGCCCTGCACGCCGAGGCCCGAACGCAGCAGCGACAGCGCGACGATGATGCGGGTGAACGAGGTGATCGTCATCAGGATGCCGGGCGCAAGGCTCAGCACCGTCATCAGCAGAACGAGCTGGATCACCCGGCCCGACATCGCGCCTTCGCCGAGCGGATTTGCACCCGCCGCAGCGGCGGCGGCTTTCTGGGCGAGGGCGGCTTCGGGCAATACGGCAAGAATTGCCGCCCCGCAAAGTGCGGCGGCGACGGCATAACGCTTATGCATCAGCAGGAGCTTTCGGAGTGACCGGACCGATGCACGGCGCGGAATCGAGCATGACGACGCCTTCGGGCGAGATCAGCAGGCTGATCTCGCGGTAGTCGCGGCGGATGAGGACGACCGAACGGCGCGGATCGATGGCAAGGCGCTCGATCAGTTCGAGGCGCCGTTCGCTGCGATCCGGGCCGAGCCCTGCGAAAAGCTGGCCGTTCAGCCACTTCTGCGGCAGCTTCAGGTCATAGCGGCGCACCACCCAGAGCGCCCCGACCAGCATGCCGAGCACCACGCCCAGCGCGCCGATCGTGCGCAGCAGAGAGAGAAAGTCCATGCTCTCAGCGCTCGCGTTCGACGACCTTGGTGATCTCCAGCGACATGACTTCGCCGTTCACCAGGATCTTGCCTTCTGCCACCAGCTGGTCGTTCACATAGACGCGGGTGGGATCGTTGTGGCCGCAGTCGAGCGGAATCATCGCGCCGCGGCTCATCTTGAGAACCTGCCGGATGGGGATGCTGGTCGATCCGAGTACGATCGACATGTCGATGGGAATGCCTTCGAGGACGGACATGACGCGTCTCCTTTCAAGCCTGCTTATAGGAATTATTTTATAGGAGTGCGCGGTGCTAGGCAAAAAATGCCTATAAGGAAGCTGTCTGCCGCGAGGGCAGGGCAGGAGCTGTGTTGATGGAACTGAACAACTCGATCGGCGTCTCGGCATCGGGCCTTCGCGCCCAGTCGCTGCGGATGCGCGTGATCGCGGAAAACCTGGCGAACTCGGACTCCGTGGCGAAGACCCCGGATGCCGATCCCTATCGCCGCCGGGTCGCCACTTTCACCGCCGAAGTCGACCGTGCCAGCGGTGCCACCCAGGTCGCCGTCAAGTCGATCGAGGGCGACAAGAGCCAGTTTCCGCGCGTCTACCAGCCGGGCAGCCCGGCCGCCGACGCGCAGGGCTATGTCGACCAGCCCAACGTCAATCCGCTGATCGAGGCTGCCGACATGAAGGCGGCCCAGCGGTCCTACGAAGCCAATCTCAATGCGATCGAATCCGCGCGCGGCATGACCATGCGCACGATCGACCTGCTCAGGTAAGGAAACACTCCATGGCAATCGGAGCACTCGACGCCGCGGCCGCCTATGGCCGCGCGATGAAGGCGGCTGCGCCTTCCACTGGCGGTCTCACCGGCCTCGGCGACATGGCCGGCGGCATGGCTGGCGCAGCCGGAAACACCGGCGGCAACTTCGGCAGCATGGTGGAATCCATGGTGACCGATGCCTCGACCTCGCTGCGCACCGCCGAAGCGGAAAGCGCCAAGCAAGTGGCGGGCAAGGGCGACCTGATCGATGTCGTCACCGCGATCGGTGCGGCGGAAACCGCGCTCGATACCGTGGTGGCCGTGCGCGACCGGGTGGTCAGCGCGTACTCCGACATCATGCGGATGCAGATCTAGGCCCAAAAAGCCTGACTTTTAGGAAAGCTCGGCGTCATGACCTCACCCGAAGCCATCGAGATCGCGCGCGCGGCGCTGGTGCTGGTGCTGACCATCGCCGGGCCGATGCTGATCGCCGCGCTGATCGTCGGCGTCGTCATCGGCCTGCTCCAGGCGCTTACCCAGGTGCAGGAAATGACGCTGACCTTCGTGCCCAAGATTCTGGTGCTGGGCGTGGTCATGCTGCTGTCGCTGCCCATGATCGGCCATGCCCTCGGCGCCTTCATGGACCGCATCGCCGACGCCATCGTCACCGGCTGACACGATGGGCGGGGCTTCTCTCGACATCGCGACCCTGGCCGCTCTGCCGGTCGACGCGGCGACGTTCCTGATCCTGTTCTGCCGGGTCGGCGCGGTCGTCATGCTGCTCCCGGCCTTTTCCGAGGATACCATTCCGCCGCAGATCCGGCTGGTCATGGCGCTGGGCTTCACGCTCGGTCTCTACGGCATGCTCCAGGGCCAGGTCGCCCCGGCGGTGAAGTCCGACGCCTCGCTGCCGATGCTGGTGATCGGCGAGATGCTGGTCGGCCTTGCGATGGGCATGATCGTGAAGATCCTGTTCAGCGCCGCCGCGATCGCCGGTTCGATCGCCAGCCAGCAGGTCGGCCTCGCCTCGGCGCTGGTCAACGACCCGTCGATGGGCGGGCAGGCGCCGCTGCTGTCGCGCCTGTTCGGGATTGCCGCGATCATCGTCTGCATGAGCCTCGGCGTCCATCACTTGTGGATCGCCTCGATCTTCCAGTCTTACTCCGTGTTTCCGGTCGGCGGCTTGCCGCCCTCGGCGCAGTTCGCCGATCTGGCGGTCAAGGTGACGGGGCAGGCGATGGCGCTGGGCGTCAGTCTCTCCGCGCCGCTGATCCTCTACGGCGCGCTGTTCAACGTCGGTCTCGGCCTGGCCGCCCGCGTCGCGCCGTCGATCCAGGTCTTCTTCATCACCCAGCCGCTCAACCTGCTGCTGGGTATCTCGGTGCTGGCGATGACGCTCGGCACGATGCTGACCGCCTTCGCGACCGCCATGGGCAACTTCATGCAGAACGGATGGAGCCTCTAAGCCATGGCCGAGAGCGACAAGGACCAGCGCACGCACGAGCCGACCCAGAAGAAGCTCGACGATGCCCGCAAGCGCGGCGAAGTGGCGATGTCGCCGGAAGTGCGCCATGCCACGATGATGACTGGCGCGCTGATCGTCACCGGCTGGGTCGGCATTTCCGCGATCCGCCACCTCGGCATGATGATGACCCGCCTCTGGGGGAGCGCCGAGGACTATCCGCTCGATTCCAATGGCGCGCAGAACCTGATGACCGGCGTGGCGCGCCATTTCGCGTTCTCGCTGCTGCCGGTGTTCGGCGTGCTCTTCGCCTGTGCGGTGGCGACGATCTTCCTTCAGGGCCGGTTCGTGCTCAGCTGGACGCGCCTCTCGCCCAAATGGTCCAAGCTCAATCCCGCGAGCGGGTTCAAGCGCATCTTCGGCATGCGCGCGCTGGTGGAGTTCGCCAAGACGCTGGCCAAGTTCAGCGCCATCGGCCTTGTCGTCTTCATGGTGCTGAAGCCGCGCATGACCGGGTTCGACCAGCTCGTCGGCTTCGCGCCGGGCGCGGTCGGCGCGGCGGCCGGCGAACTGGGCTACGAGGCGATCCGCGCGGTGCTGCTGCTGGTCATGGCGCTGGCGCTGTTCGACTTCGTCTACCAGCGCCGGGCCTTCATGAAGCGCATGATGATGACGCTGCAGGAAGTGAAGGACGAGCACAAGCAGAGCGACGGCGATCCCAAGATCAAGGCCAAGATCCGCCAGATCCAGATGCAGCGCTCGCGCAAGCGGATGATGGCGGCCGTGCCCGAGGCCAGCGTCATCATCACCAACCCGACGCACTACGCCATTGCGCTCAAGTATGACCACGGCGCCATGGCGGCGCCGGTCGTCGTGGCCAAGGGCGTGGACGCAATCGCCCTGCGCATCCGCGAGATCGCCACCGAATCCAAGGTGCCGATCGTCGAGAGTCCGCCGCTCGCCCGTGCGCTCTATGCCGCCGTCGATATCGACCGCCCGATTCCGATCGAACACTACGCCGCCGTCGCCGAGATCATCGGCTACGTCATGCGGCTTGCCAGAACCGGGAAGACGTGAGGTGAAAATGCCGAACCAGCCCGCCCTCCGCCGCTTCAATCATCCTATAAGGTCAGAGATGTTCAAGCCTTTGAAATCAAGGATGCACGGTTCGCTGCTGGCCATGGCGGCCAGCACCGCCCTGCTTGCGGTCCTGCTGGCGCCGGGAGTGGCCTTCGCCGGCTCCCAGCCGCGCATCAAGGACATCGTCGATGTCGAGAACGTGCGCTCGAACCAGTTGGTCGGCTACGGTCTCGTGGTCGGCCTCCAGGGCACCGGCGACCGTATCCGCAACATTCCCTTCACCGAAGAGACCCTGCAGGCCATGCTCGAACGCATGGGCGTGAACATCCGCGGCACGCAGATGCTGACACAGAACGTCGCGGCGGTGACGGTGACGGCGACGATGCCGCCTTATGCCCGCGCCGGTTCGGCGATCGACGTGCAAGTCTCGGCGCTCGGCGATTCCACCAGCCTGCAAGGCGGCATCCTGCTGGTCTCCTCGCTGCGCGCGCTGGACGGCGAGATCTATGCCGTGGCGCAAGGCCCGGTCGCGGTCTCGGGCTTCAAGGCGCAGGGCGCGGCGGCGAAGCTCAGCCGCGGCGTCATGACCACCGCGCGCATCGCCGGGGGCGCCATCGTCGAACGCGAAGTGCCTTACGACTTGCGCTCCGCCCAGAAGCTGAAGCTCGCGCTCAAGAACCCCGATTTCACCACCGCGCGCCAGATCGCCTCGACGATCAACCGCGAGGCGCCCGGTTCCGCGCAAGTGCTCGACCCCGGCACCGTCGAACTCGACCCGGCGGGCGGCTCGGTGATCGATCTCATCACCCGCGTCGAGAACCTGCCGGTGCAGGTCGACCAGGTCGCGCGCATCGTCATCAACGAGGCGGCGGGCACCGTGGTCATGGGCGCGGACGTGCGCGTCAGCCCGGTGGCGATCGCCCAGGGCGGCCTGACCATCAGCGTCACCGAGACGCCGGTGGTCTCGCAGCCCGCGCCGTTCTCGGGTGGCGAGACGACCGTCGTGCCGCGCACCCGCGTGGAAGCGGACGACGGCAGCGGCGCCCACCTGGCGGTGCTGAACAGCGGCACGTCGCTCCAGACGCTGGTTGCGGGACTCAATTCGCTGGGCGTCAGCCCGCGCGATCTCATCACCATCCTGCAGGCGCTGCGCACGGCGGGCGCGCTTCAGGCCGAAATAGCGGTACAGTAAAGATGGCAGATCCGGTTTTACCCTCGCTTCCTTCCCGTCCCGCGATCCAGATGCCGGACCGTAGCCCCGCGAAGGTGGCGCGCGAATTCGAGGGCGTCTTCGCCGGGCAGATCACCAAGATCATGCTGGAGACCGTCGAGCAGGGCGAGGATTTCAACGGCGGCCACGGCGAGGAAATGTTCCGCGGCGTGCTGGCCGAGCAGATCGGCAACCAGATCGCCAAGGGCAAGGGCCTCGGCATCGCATCCGCCGTCGAGGCGCAGATCATCCGCCTGCAGGGAGGCAGCAGCCGTGCCGAATGAACTGATCGAGATCATGACCTCGCTGTCGCTGGTCATGCGCGAGGAAACCGAACGGCTCGAAGGTCGCGAGCGTGCGCTCGACCTTGCCGAACTGGCGGCGGCGAAGACCCGGCTGGTCGGTTCGCTGGAGGAAGTGCTGGCGCGGCGCAACCGCCTCGATCCCGAATGGACCGAGCAGATGGACGACGAGACGCGCGAGGCTCTGGCTGCCGCTCTCGGCGAGTTGCGGGCGGCTTCGATGGTCAATTCGGCGCTGCTGGAACGGCAGATCGAGCTTTCGATGGAGATGATGGGGGCCATCGCCAACGAGGCCAAGCGGCTCTCCGGCAACCGGACTTACACCTACAGCCCGAAGGGCGACATCGCGCGTCTGGACCTGACCACGCCGATCTCGTTCAATACCGAATACTGATCGCAGGGTAGTCCGGCATGAGGAAGGGGAGGAGCGGCAGGGCGTCGCTCCTCCCCTTCCTCATGCCGGGGGGACGGCGGGCGGCCCTATGCGGCCCTGTCCATCGTCGCCTCTGTGCAAGCGGAGGGGCACTGCTTTCTGCGACCTCTCGCCTTGCACGAGAGAAGCGGGGTCTCCGCCTCCGCCGGGACGAGGGGGTGTGCAAGGCGTTGTGCCGTCGATGCGCCTCGTGCGTCAGGAAGCCAGCGCATCCATGCCCTGGCGCGCCCGCACGGCGGTTTCGCAAGCCGGAGCGGCGCGGCCGAACAGATAGCCCTGCCCGAAAGCACAACCCAGTTCGGAAAGCGCCTGGGCCTGCTGCTCGGTCTCGATCCCCTCGGCGGTCACCGGCATCGACAGGCTCTGGCCCAGATCGACGACGACTTTCACCAGCTTGCGCCCGGCATCGCTACCCAGGGCGTCGACAAGCGTGCGGTCGATCTTGATCATGTCGAGCGGCAGCTTGCAGATGCGGCTGAGGCTGGCGTAGCCGGTGCCGAAATCGTCCAGCGCCACCCTGATTCCGGCCTCGCGCAAGCTGGCCACGGTCGCCTGCGCGGCCACTACGTTGTGCATCACGGCGTTCTCGGTGATCTCCACCGTCAGCCGGTCGGGCCGGATGCCGCTGGCGAAGACGATGCGCAGCAGCCGGAAGGCGATGTCCGGATCGCAGACCTGTCTGGGCGACATGTTGAGCGAGAGGCCGAGGCGAGCGCCCCAGTCCTGCGCGTCACGGCAGGATTGCCGCAGCATCGCGTAGAGCAGGTCGTCGTTGAGGCCCACATCCTCGGCCATCGGCAGGAAGCGGTCCGGACCCAGCACGCCGCGCTGGGGATGCTGCCAGCGCACCAGCGCCTCGAAACGGGCGATCCCGCGCGAGGGGAGAGCGACGATGGGCTGGTAGTAGGGAACGAGTTCCCCGCGTACCAGTCCGCCGCGCAAGTCCTCTTCGAGGGCGGCCCGGTCGCTCAGGGAGGCGAACATCTCGGGACAGAAACGGCGGATTCCCCCGCCGCCCGCGTCCTTGGCATGGGAAAGGGCGATCGAGCCGCCGCGCAGGAGCTCTTCCGCGGACAGCGTACCCTGGCGGTCCACCGCCATGCCGATCGAGGCGGTCAGGTGGACGATATGGCGGCCGAGGCTGACCGGCGTACCGATCGCATCCAGCAGTGTCTCGGCCAGACGGTCCAGCCGGGCCCGATCCTCGCTGTCGCCGTGGAGCGGAAGCAGGCAGGCGAATTCATCGGCACCGATGTGGACGATCTCGCCGCCCTGCAGGGCATGGGCGCGCAGGGAACCGGCGCAGCGATCGCGGACGGTATCGATGAGGCTGTCTCCCGCAGCATGGCCGCAGAGATCGTTGACCAGCCTGAACCGGTCGAGATCGAGCAGCAGCAGGGCTACGGCAGCCGCATTCGGTGCCGCGCGTGCGCGATGGCGGGTCAGGCTCCGCTCGATGATCCGCAGCGGCGAAGCGCGCGCGGCGAGCCGATGCGGCGGCAAATGCAGGGGCGGTGATTGGGACCGCTTCCCGATCGACTTCAACAGGCCAAGTATGCGCATTCCGCTTTCCGGTATCCTACACATACTTATATCGCGGTCGCCACGGCGGGCGGCGGGCGCGACATGTCAAATACCGTTACTTACTCGAAGACGGCCGCCACGACCGTTGCAAGGTCGGCCGGATCGATCCGGTCGAGCGCCACTTCGATATCCGGGTTCTCGCTGTAGCCGAGCATGTGACCATGCCGGTCGAGCGCCACCGAGAGCACGCGCAGTCCTTCGGCTGACGAAACCACGGCAAGCCCGCCCGCCGAAGGGAAGCGATCGGGATCGACGATCAGCGTCGAGCGACCGGGTAGGCCCGCGCCCAGCGTGGGGCGTCCCAGTCGCAGCCCATAGGCGCGGGGACCGGCGCTGCGCGGCGCTTCGACGTGAGTGCCGCCGGGTGTGCGCGCGATCAGGCCGTCGGGCAAGGGGCTGCCGTAAACCGGCACGAGGCGTACGATCTGGGTCTCCGCGGGATGCGCTTCGGCGATGTCGACTGCCCTGGCCGGCAGTCGGCCGGTGTCCTTGCTTGCCACGCGTTCGAGCAGCGGATGGGGCGCGGCGCGTGCGCTGGCCCTTGCCTGCGGCGATACGCCCTGCAACTCGTCATGCAGCGCGGCGATGCGGGTGCGGGACTTGGCTATCCGCAGCTGCGGATTGGCCACGAGCGGCAGTACCGCATCGAGATCGCCGCGGAGATGGGCCTCGTTCACGATGGCGGTCAGTTCGGCATCGTCGCGGGCATCGAGCAGGCGGCGCAATGCGGCGCGCACTTCCTCGTTCCAGCGCTCGTAGGGCTTCAGCGCGTTCTCGATCCGGGAGAGGATGACGGGCGCAATCCCATAGTCCTGTTCGAGCACGGCGATCGTCAGGGCATCGTCCGAAGCGCGGCGGTTCCGCAGCGCTGCCGCCAGCATGACCGCGAAGCGCTCCGCTTCGGGATCGGCGCGGTCGTTGCCGTGGAGCGGATCTGCCCAGGCGGCGATGTCGAATTCGGGATCGTCGATGTCGATCAGGAGTTCCGTCGCGTCTATTCCCAGGGCCGTCGCGATGTCCCGCAACTCGCCGGCACGCGCGAAGATCTCGCCCCTCTCGATCTTCGAGAGGCGGATATAGGTTATCGTCGGAAGTTTCTCCGACAATTCCAGCAGCGATCCAATATTCAGCTGCTTGCGAAATTTCCTGATCCGGTTCGGAAAGACGAGCGTGCGGTAAGCATCGATCTCGATTGCGGTCGGCGCGGTTGCAAGCGCCTTCCCATTCCGCTTCTGGGATCCAAGCGGTTTTTGGGTCATTGAAGCTCTTGTCTGGCTATGAATGTTGAATTTGTTCCACGGAAACCCGGAAGGGTCAATAATCCATTATATATGTCGTGCCAAAGTGGGTCGGATTGATGTGCTCGGCAAGAAGTTCCACCTATAATCCATCGGCTTTGCTCCATAATGGTTATTCTTGTCGTGTTTCCGTTGGATTTCAGCTTCTTTGCGGGAAAAAGTTGCCTAGTCGCTCGGCGGCCCGCTGCATCCGGATTATGGATAATTGGCGCGGGGCGGCGGTTAAAGAACTGAAATAGATATGTTCCCTCTAAACGTCGCGCCATTATTCCTGTTCCCTCCTACCAGGATAAATCCGGAGATTTTCCGGATAAGGCCGAGGGTTTTTAAGGCGATCTGAACGAAGTGTCTTTCGGGGCGGGATATCCGGCAAGTCTGCGGATATTTCCGATGGGTCGATCTCGCGACCGTCTCGGGGTTCCCGCGAAACGGGAATGAAGCGGAAGGCGCGCTCTGCTCTCGACCGCGGTCCCTGGACGCCGTTTGAAGATCCGGGCTTCACCGCGCGGCGAAGCCCGGCGCACCGGTCAGCCGCGGCCGAGGGCAGTCTTCATCAGGCCGATCTGCTTGCGATAGAGGTTGGTCATCGCCGCGAAGTCGGCCTGAACCTGGCCGAGGTTGAGCAATTGGTCTTCCAGCGTGACGTTGTTGCCGTCCGGCTTGGTTTCAGTGGTGTCGCTGTCGAGAACGATATGGCTACCCGCCTGGGGCGGCCGCGCGCCGAGGGCGGTCATCCCGCCCGACAGCTCCACTTTCGGCCGCGAGACCCGCGGCGTACCTGCAGCCCCGCCGTATTGCGAGACGAGCGAGGAGAAGTCCGGCGTCTCGACGGTGCGGGCCTTGAAACCGGGAGTTTCGTTATTGGCGATGTTCTCGGCGATTACGCGCTGGTGTTCGGACATGAACTTCATCGACTGCGCCATGCCGTCGAAAATAGGAGGAAGAGCAGACATGAAGGATTACCTCAGGAACCGGTGAGCCGCGACAGGGCGGCTTGATAGTTGGCGAGCTGTTTCTGTTGGTAGGCGGTGCCGCCGCCGGTGATTGCACCGTCCACCAGCGCGGCCTTCCCCGAATCCCAGTAGAGCGAACGGTAGGCCGACTGGGTCATCGAGAGGGCGGACTTGATCTTGGCGAGCGCCGTCGCCGCCGTCTTGGCGTCCGTCAGCGACAGGGTATTGGTGAGGCCAAGGCCGTAGTTGCCGCCCGGCGTAACTTTCGGGACATCCTTGTCGGGCGTCTTGGATGCGATCAGGCGCACCGGCTCGATACCCAGCTTGGCGAGCGCATCCTTGCCGTCCGTGCCGGAGCCGAGTTCGATCGAGTAACCGGCCTTGACCTGAATCTTCAGCGTCGTCTGCCCGTTGACCTTGGGCGTCGTGATCGTCGCCTTGGTCCCGGTGATCTTCTGGATCTTCTGCGCCAGCGAGAGCATGGTCTCGTCCTTGCCGATCGTGATCGTGCGGGTGGCGCCGCCATCGACGCGGAGCGTGAACTTGTCGCCGACCTGCAAGCTGGTCTGCGAGGACAGGGTCGTCGATTCCTGCTCGTTGAGCGTGCCGCGGTTGAGCCCCAGGGCGCCCAGTACCGTCGATCCTCCGGATACGGCGGAAATCTTCACCGGCTCGGTCGTGGAAGAATACATGCCCCACTGCGAAATCTTCTCGATCGCGCCGGTGGAGGCGTCGATCCGCGCGACGAAGCCGTCGACGGTTCCGGCCTTGGTCCCGGACAAGTCTCCCGCCGTGCGGCCACCGACATAGAGCGTGCCGTTCAGATAGGTCACGCTGTCGGCCTGGTCGTTGGCCGAAGTGCCAATGTAGGTCGTGCTGGCCGAGGACATGGCGGCATCGATGCGGGTGACGAAGGCGTCCTGTCCGCCGCTAATGCCGTTGACCTGGCTGCCGCTGACGGCCGTGCTGGTCGTGCCGACGACGGCGATCTCGCCGGTATCGGACACGGCGATGGCGCGGGCCGAGACATTGCCGAGGGTCATCTTGCCGAGGTCGCTCGACAGCGATGACGAATCGATCCGGCGAACCGTGGCCACGCCGTTTTCGCTGGTCAGGGCCAGCAGGTTGCCGTCGTTGTCGATGGCGAGCGACGTCACCGAATCCACGCCGCCGCTGTCGATGGTGCGACGTTCCTGCGGCTTTCCGGCGGCATCGAGCTTGGCGATGAAAGCATCGCCGCCACCGGTCGAGGACCTGCCCGCGACGTAGATGCTGCCGTCGTCGCCCACCGTGACCGCGCTGGCGGTCTCGTTGCCGACTTGCCGGATGACGGTGGAGGAGAGCTGATCGCCCTTGATGTTGTAGCGCGCGACCAGCATGTCGGTCTGGCTGTCGTCGCTGCCGTTGTAGGCGCCGCTGACGGTGCCGGCCACCACGATATCGCCGTTCGGCGCGATCGTTACCGCTGCGCCCTGGGCACTGCCGGCGGCGCCCAGGCTGCGCTGCCAGACGACGTTGCCCTCGCTGTCCACTTTCGTGAGGAAGAGGTCGTCCGAGCCGTCCGAAATGCGCGTGCCGACATCCCCGGCGGTGGTGCCGACGACATAGCTGAAACCTTCGGCGTCGGTGGCGATCGCCTTGGCCGCGGTGGCGGACGTGACCGTGTAGTCCTTGCCCTCGAAGTCGTTCTTGGAGGCTGCGGCCTTGGCCTCTGCCGTGGCCTTGCTGTCGGTCGCATTGAGCTTGCTCATGCGCTGCCAAGACAGCGAATCGTCAAGATCCTCGACACGGTAGACGCGCGCGGCGGTAACCGCGTCCTTCATGGTCTCGCCGCTGGCCACCATCAGGGCATCGCTGCCGCCGATCTGGTCGATCGCGACTTTCTCGCTGCCCGAGGGCTTGAAAACGAGACCCCATTTGCCGTCGTTCTTGGCGACGGTGAAGCTCGACTTCCACTTGCTGACAGGATCGCCGTTGGCATCCACCACCGGATTGCCGCTGGAATCCGTGGCTTGGGTGGCACCGATCGCTGCATTCAGGGCGGCGGCCACGGAATCGAGCGTGGGTGGCTGCGTCGTCTGGGAGAGGTCCAGCGTAACCGTTTCGGTGGTGCTGCCTCTGGTCAGCTTGATTTGCAGAACTTCGTTGCCGGTCATGCCGGCAATGGCGGCATCGCGGGTTTTGGATACGCCTTCGCCGATGACTTGGCCGCTGGAGTTGGTCGACTTGATCGCCACTGAGCTGGCATTGCTGGTCTGCATGCCGAAGCTCAGCGAGACGAGATCGCTGTCGGCAGAGCCGAGGAAGGACTGAAGATCGAGAAGGCCCTGCGCGAACGTCTTTTGAAGGGATGCGCGTTCCGCAGAGGACGTCGTGGCCTTGGCGGCGCTTTCGGCCAGGATGCGCAGGCGGTCGAGTGCCTTGTAGGCGGTGAAGGCGGTCTGGACGTCGGGCAGATCCCCCAGCGAACTGTCCTTCTTGCTGTCGACGAGCGACAGCATCTGCTTAATCGACTGGATCTGGGCGCTCACCGGGCGGGTGTCAGCTTCCTCCTGCCAGGGCAGCGTGGCCTTCGGTTCGGCGAGCGTGAATCCCTTCTTCGCCTTGAGGACGGCAGCGCTGTCCAGGGTGGCAAGGGAGCTGGAAAGGCTCGAATAGGCGCTCGTTCCGCCGAGAACCGACAGACCTATCAACCCATTGTTTAAATTTATCGCCAATTCTGTCTCCATCCGGCCGTTGCGCTGACCTTCCTCCTATAAATAGAGGGAACGAGGCCCTGACCGTACGGGATCGAGCAATTTTTCGGGGGTATCGAAGTGACGATGATGGCCGCGGTGGTTGAGCCGCCGGAGCTCAAGAAATACTCGGGAATGCAGCGCGCTGCCGCGTTGATGCTCGCGCTCGGGCGCGATCATGGCGGTCCGATCTGGGAGCAGCTGAATACCGACGAGATCAAGGAGCTGTCCTCCACGATCGCCCAGCTCGGCCGGGTGCCTTCGGTCGTCGTCGAGCATCTACTCGTGCAGTTCTCGGGCGAAGTCTCGAGCATGGCGACGCTCCACGGCTCCTACGAGACCACCGAAAGGCTGCTGGAAGGCATCCTCTCGGCGGACCGCGTGAAGGAGATCATGGAGGACATTCGCGGTCCTTCCGGCCGGACGATGTGGGACAAGCTGTCCAACGTCAGCGAGGCGGTGCTCGCGGGCTATCTCAAGAACGAATATCCCCAGACCGTCGCGGTGATCCTGCACAAGCTGCGCCCGGACCATGCCGCGCGGGTGCTGGCCGAACTGCCGCGCGATTTCGCCACCGATGTCGTCATGCGCATGCTGCGCATGGATACGGTGCAGAAGGACGTGATCGTCCAGGTCGAACAGACGCTCAAGAGCGAGTTCATGACCAACCTCTCGCGCGCCCAGCGCCGCGATCCGCACGAGACGATGGCCGAGCTGTTCAACGCGCTCGACCGCTCGACCGAGGAAGCCATGCTCGGCGCACTCGACGAGAAGGCGCCGGAATCGGCGGAGCGCATCCGCGCGCTCATGTTCACGTTCGAGGACCTTGGCAACCTGCTGCCGGCGGCGATCCAGACGATCGTCCGCAATTGCAACAAGCGCGAGCTGGCGCTGGCGCTCAAGGGTTCGCCGGAAGAGATGAAGAAGCTCTTCTTCAACGCCATGACCGAACGCGCCGCCAAGCTGATGCGCGACGACATGGCTGCGATGGGGCCGGTCCGCGCCCGCGAATGCGAGGAAGCGCAGACGTCGCTGGTTCGCCTCGCCAAGTCGCTGGGCGACCGCGGCGAGATCATGCTCGTCGATCCCAAGAGCGACGATGCGATGATCTATTGATCGCGGTGACGACCTGTTTAAATTGCTGTTTCTCCAGCCCTGGGTCTGGAGCGAGCAGCGAAGAGTCCGGTATCCGGCAAGCTCGTGGCATTCGTCACGAGCTTGCCATTTGGGGAGGCCAATGGCCGATCCGCAGGATTTCAGAGATTGCCATGCGTCGCGGGCCGGTGCCTGCGATGCGCGACCGCAAGGTCGCACGAATTCCGAGGGTGCGGCGATGATGGAGGATCCCATGACCATTCAGCCATTCGGTTTCGACAGGATATTCCGTTTTCCGGGCAACGAGCCGGTCGTCGATGAGCGACGGCACGACGAACTGCGCGAGCATGTCGAGGAACTCCAGGCGCGGATCGAGCGCCTGCACGAGGATCACGTCGCCGAACTCGCGCGGGCGCGGACCGACGGTTTCGAGGCCGGGCTGGAGCAGGCGCGGGGCGAGCGGGCGGAAGCCATGCTGGCCGCCACCGATGCGCTCCATGCCTCGCTCGATGATGTGGAGCGCCGCTTCGACGCGGTGATGGACCAAGTGATCGCCGAGGCCGGATCGGTCGCGCTTCAGGCCGCCGAACTGCTTGCCGGACATGCCATCGCCGCGCAGCCCGCGCGCGCCATCGACGAGGCGCTGACCCGCGCGCTCGATCAGGTCGCGCGCGATACCGCGCTGTCGATCCGGGCCAATCCGGCGATGCGCGAGGATATCGAGCGTCTCGTCGAGGAACGCCGCGCGCGCGAGCGCCGTTCGCTCTCGATCGTCGTCGTCGATGACGAAAACCTGCCCATGGGCGATGCCCATATCGGCTGGGCCGAAGGCGGTCTCAACGTCGATGCCGCTGCGCGCCGCGCCGCGGTCATGGCCGAACTGGCCGGTGTTCTGGGCCAGGAACTTTCTGCGTAAACTTTTCCTGTTCCCGGCAAGAGTTGCCTAGCGGTTTATCCTATAATGTCAGAGGCGACACCAAGGGAGTGACGCCGCTGATGTAAGAGGCGACTTTTGAACCCGTTGCGGAACTTTATCGAGCAGATCGGTCCTCGCCGGGCCCTGCTGATGGGCGGCGTGGCCCTTGCCCTGCTGGCCGGGCTCGGATGGATGGCTCTTCGCAGTCCTGCGACCGAGATGGGCTATCTCTATACCGATCTCGATCCCTCGGCGGCGAAATCGATCACCGACAAGCTGAAGGGGCAGAACGTTCCCTTCCAGCTTTCCGCCGACGGCACCGGGGTCATGGCCCCGGTCGACCGCCTGGCCGAGCTGCGCATGTCGATGGCCTCCGACCAGCTGGGCGGCAAGATCGGCTATGAAGTGCTCGACGCGGAAGAGCCTTTCGGCATTTCCTCCTCGCGCGCCAAGATGAACGAGACCCGCGCCATCGAAGGCGAACTGGTCCGCTCGATCGAAAGCCTCGAAAAAGTCACCAAGGCCCGCGTCCACGTGGTCATGCCGGAACGCGCGATGTTCGAGACCGAACCGCGCAAGTCCAGTGCCTCGGTGACGGTGAAGACCAACGGCCGCCTTTCCGGCGAGCAGATCCAGGCGATCCGCTACCTCGTCTCTTCCGCCGTTCCCGATCTCAATCCCGAGGCGGTGTCGATCGTCGACCAGACCGGCGCGCTGCTGGCGCGGGCGGGCGAGGGCGGCGATGCCGGGGCGGGCAATCTCGAGGACCGGCAGAACGCCGTCGAGGCCCGTCTGCGCAGCGAAATCGAATCGATGATCGAGCCGATCGTCGGCCAGGGCAAGGTGCGGGCCGAAGTGGCCGCCGTGCTCGAACGCGACCAGGTGCGCGAGGAATCGGAAACTTTCGATCCCGATACCCAGGTCATCGCGCATCAGACGACGGTCGAATCCAGCAACCAGAGCGACGAGAACGCGGCGGGTGCGCAAGGCGTGACCGTCGGCTCGCAGCTTCCCGACAACCAGGGCAACGTCAACGGCAGTGGCGGCGACGCGCGCCGCTCGGCGCAGAACGAAACCTCGGAAGACACCACTTACCAGAACAGCCGCACCCAGAAGACGGCCGTTCGCACCCCCGGACAGGTCAAGCGCCTGACCGTGGCGGTCATGGTCGACGGCGGCCCGCAGGGCCTGCCCGCAGCGCAAGTGCAGCGTCTCCAGCGGCTGGTCGAGAACGCGGTGGGCTTCGATGCCGAACGCGGCGACAGCGTCGTGGTCGAGAACATGGCCTTCAACGCACCGACCGACCTCGACGGTACGTCAGGTGGCTTGCCCTTCGGCCTCACCTGGGACCGCATCTTCGACGTCCTGAAGATCCTCGTCGTGGGCGGCATCATCCTCTTCGCCATCAAGATGCTGAAGCCCAAGCTGCTCCCGCCGCCGCTGGTGGAAGGCGTTGTCGAACAGCGCCTGACCGCCGAGGACGCCGAACTCATGGCGCTCAAGGAACGCGCCGCCGAAGGCGACGAGGACGCCCTGCGCCAGCTTGAGGAACAGCGCGCGGCCGAGGGCGAGATGCTCGACCAGGAAATCGCGCTGGCGCAAGTGGACGGGCGCATCAAGCTCTCCGCCCTGCGCCGCATCGGTGACGCCATCTCGGCCAGTCCCGCAGAATCCGCATCCGTAATCCGTCAGTGGATGAACAGCTGAAAGGTATGACCATGAGCGACGAGCTCGAGCCGCGCCAACTCGCGCCTGCTCACCTGACCGACGAAATTCCCGCCGACGCGAACGTCGAGGAAACGGCGATCCCGCCGCGCCCGACCACGCCGCCGACGCCCGACGACCTCCAGGCCGTGTTCGACGTGCCGGTGAAAGTCCAGGCCGTGCTCGGCCGCTCGCGGATGGACATCGGCGACCTGCTGCGCCTGAAGCCGGGCATGGTCGTGGAGCTCGACCGCCGCGTCGGCGAGCCGGTGGACATCTTCGTCAACAACCGCCTGATCGCGCGCGGCGAAGTCGTGCTGATCGACAGCACGCTGGGCATCACGCTCACCGAAATCGTCCGGCAGGAAGCATGATGACCACGCCCGAACACGATCCGACCCGGCTGATGCTGGTGGGCGATCTCGGAAACGCGATGGGCCTTGCGGTGGAGATGGTGCGCGGTTCCCCCGCCAGCATTGCCGTGGGCACCGCGAATTCCACCGTGTTCGAGGACTGGCAGCGTGCCCGCAACGACCTGGTGGTCGTCGATATCGCGGTGAACCTGGAGGATGTGATGGCCCGGCTGCGCGGCAATGGGGCGGGAGAGGCGGAAGGGGCGAATCCCTCCGTCGGCACCGCCGTTTCCGAGCTGGTGGGCCAGAACATCGCCGACGTCGAGCGGGAGCTGATCCTCAAGACGCTGGAGCACTGCCGGGGCAACCGTACCAATGCGGCCTCGATGCTGGGCATTTCGGTCCGGACCATGCGCAACAAGCTGCGCACGTTCCTGTCCGACGGCGTCGCCGTGCCGCCCGGCCTGATCCGACACTGAATCCAGACCTCAGACTTTAGGCACCCGGTGATCCGATGAACGCAATCGTCTCTCAAAGGCTGGACCAGTTCCTGACCCGCCTCGGCCCCAGCCGCGATCTCGCGCTGGCGCTGGGCGTCAGTGCGATCATCGGCATGCTGATCCTGCCGATGCCGGGCTGGATGCTCGACATGGGTCTGGCGCTGTCGATCACCGCCTCGGTGCTGATCCTGATGACGGCGCTGTTCATCGAGAAGCCGCTCCAGCTTTCCAGCTTCCCGACGATCCTGCTGATCGTGACGATGCTGCGGCTGGGCCTCAACCTCGCCTCGACGCGCCTGATCCTCGGCCACGGGCATGAGGGCCATCATGCGGCAGGCGGCGTGATCGCGGCCTTCGGCGAGTTCCTGATGGGCGGCGAGACCGTCATCGGCCTCACCATCTTCGCGATCCTGATCGTCATCAACTTCGTGGTCATCACCAAGGGCGCCGGCCGCATCGCCGAAGTGGCGGCGCGCTTCAGCCTCGATGCCATGCCCGGCAAGCAGATGGCGATCGACGCCGATCTCAATGCCGGCACCATCACCGAAGCGCAGGCCCGTGAACGCCGCGCCGAGATCGAGGCCGAAAGCGGCTTCTACGGTGCCATGGACGGTGCCTCGAAGTTCGTGAAGGGCGATGCCGTCGCGGGGCTTCTCATCACCGCGATCAATATCGTCGTCGGCCTGATCATCGGTGTCGCCATCCACGGCGTGCCGTTCGGAGAGGCCTTCACCACTTACACTATCCTCACGGTGGGCGACGGTCTGGTCAGCCAGATCCCGGCGCTGATCGTCTCGACCGCGGCAGGTCTGCTGGTCTCGAAGGGCGGCGTGGTCGGCAAGACCGGCGCCGCGCTGGGCGACCAGCTCGGCCGCTACCCCAAGGCTTTCGGCATCGTTGGCGTGCTGATGGGCACGCTGGCGCTGATGCCCGGCCTGCCCTTCATTCCTTTCGCCGCGATGGGCGGCATCTGCGGATGGGTGGCCTGGTCGATGTCGCGCAAGGCGCAGGCGAGTGCGGCGCAGGAGCGCATGCAGGAGGCCATGGCCCAGCAGCAGCAGATGGAAGCCCAGGCCGAGGAACCGATTGCGCGCACGCTGGCGATCGACGCGCTGCGCATCGAACTGGGCTACGGCCTGCTGCCGCTGATCAACGATTCCCAGGCAGAGCCGCGCCTCGACGACCAGGTCCGCGCGCTGCGCCGCCAGATGGCGATCGACTACGGCTTCGTGCTGCCTTCGGTCCGCATCCTCGACAATATGGCGCTCCAGCCGAACGAGTACATCGTCTACGTCAAGGAGACCGAGATCGCGCGCGGTGAACTGCGCATCGGCAAGCTCTTGCTGATCAACGCGGGCGAGCAGGACATCGGCATTCGCGGCGAGCCGACCAAGGAACCGGTGTTCCAGCTTCCGGCCCTCTGGATCGACCGCGACATGCGGCAGGAAGCGGGCTTCCGCGGCCTTACCGTCGTCGATTGCGGCACGGTCGTCACCACCCATCTGACCGAGATCGTCAAGGACAACATTGCCGACCTGCTCTCCTATACCGAGACGCAGAAGCTGTTGAACGAGGTCCACAAGGACACCGAGAAGCTGATCGCGGACCTGATCCCGAGCAAGATTTCGATCTCCGGCGTGCAGCGCGTGCTCCAGAACCTGCTGGCCGAAAGCGTGTCGATCCGCGACATCCCGACGATCCTCGAAGGCGTGGCCGAAGCGACGGCGATGACCGGCAATCTCACGCAAGTGACCGAGCATGTCCGCGCCCGCCTAGCCCGCCAGATCTCGGCGCAGCAGACCTTCGATGGAACCATCCCGATCGTCACCCTCGGCGGCGAATGGGACGAGGCCTTCGGCGAGGCCATCGTCGGCCAGGGCGACGATCGTCACCTGGCCATGGCGCCCTCGCAGCTCCAGGCCTTCATCGCCGCGGTGCGCGACACTTACGACCGTTTGGCCGGGCAGGGCGAGATTCCCTGCCTGCTGACCAGCCCGCCGCTGCGGCCATTCGTCCGCTCGATCATCGAGCGCGTTCGCCCGGCAACCGTGGTGTTGTCGCAGAACGAGATCCATCCGCGCGCGCGGCTGCGCAGCCTCGGCGCGGTTGGCTGAATACGGGATGTGCGACCGGCTGGGCCGCAATCCTTCTATGATGACATGATGGCCGCAGTTCGTCGGCCGGGAGACGCACAGTAATGCCGGTTTCCGTGAATTCCCTGTTTCCGATGGCGGCTGGAGCCGGGGGCGCAGTCTCTTCGGCCCCGGCGGCCGACAGCCTTGCCGGCGGCTTCACGAGTGCAGGCCAGGCCAAGGGGTCGTTCCAGTCTCTGCTGGGGGCTGCTCAGGCCGCTTCGACCACGACGGCTTCGCCTTCGAGCGCAGCGACGGCGCCCGGTGCGGCGCAGTCTGCCGATCTCCTCGCCGCTGCGCCTCCCCCGGTCGATACGCTTGTCGGCGAGGCGACCGCCTTGCCGCAGATCGCCGCCGAAACGCCGGTGCAGGACGCTATTGCCGCCCAGACCAAGGGCCCGTCGGCCAAGCCGACCGAAGCGGCCCATGCCGTGGCGGCCGATCATATCAAGCCGCAGGTGGCGACCGGAGAACCGATCCTTCCGCAACTGGTAAAGCAGGCCGCTTCGTCAGAACCCGCAGCGCCGACTGCGGATACGGAGACGTCGGACGCGGATGCCACCCCGGCGAAGGACGATGCCGAGGCGCCGGTGGCGAAGCACGGGGAGGGTGATGCTTCGGCCATCGTCCTCGCCGTTCCGACGCAGACATCCCAGGCTTCTCCGAACGCCGCCATGGCCGGTGCGGCCTCGATCCAGCCGCAACTCGCGGCCACCCCGCAGGACGTGCACGATGTTGCCGCTGCCGATGCCGCGAAGGGATCGGCAGAAGGCTTCGGCAAAGTCTCCTCCAAGCTCGGTAAAGCGGGCGGCCCGGCCGCATCCACTCCCTTCGAGGGGGCAGCGCAGGAGTCTGCCGGTTCGCGCAGCCAAGGCGCCGGTCAAGGAGGCACGACTTCGACCGCCGCGACGGTCGATGCTGCCCCCGATCAGGGTTCCGGCTCTTCGGACGCAAGCCTTTCCGCACCGCTGTTCAGCCAGACGCTGGCAGGCACGGCCAGCCGCCCCGGCGCGCTGCCATACACGCCGACCGCGCATTCCGCGCCGCAGAGCGCCACGGTGTCCGTCCAGCAGGGCCAGTTCGGCAACGATATCGGCGTGGAAATCGCCCGCGCGCTCGACAAGGGCGGCGACGACCTGCTGATCCGTCTCGATCCGCGCCACATGGGCCGGATCGACGTGCGGCTTTCTTTCGACCACGACGGTGTCCTGCGCGCAGTCCTCTCGGCCGACAGCGCTTCCTCGCTGGACATGCTGCGCCGGGAAAGCACCGATCTGAACCGTGCCCTGGCCGATGCCGGTGTGCGTAGCGACGGCCAGTCCCTGCGCTTCGACAGCCGCTCCGGCGGGCAGGGCAGCGGGCAGCGCTGGCAGGGCGATCAGCAGGGGCAGCAGCAGGCCGGCCTCTCGTCCCGTGGCGGCCTGCCGGACGGCTTCGGCGGGAGCGACGACCCGATCTATCGGTCGCTGCGCGGCAGCGGCCATGTCGATCTCATGGCATAAGGCACTAGAGCAATGACCACCATTTCAGACACGTCTTCCACCACGGCGAAAAATGCCGCGGCGGCCCCGTCGTCCGGCCTGCTGGCCGACTACAACCTGTTCCTCAAGCTGCTGACGACGCAGATGACGCACCAGGACCCGCTCGACCCGATGGACACCTCCGAATATACCCAGCAGCTGGTGCAGTATTCGCAGGTCGAACAGTCGATCCAGCAGACCGGCAAGCTCGGCGATATCCTCGGCCAGCTGGC
The DNA here is from genome assembly GCA_017745295.1 of Novosphingobium sp. Lineage (GTDB taxonomy): Bacteria > Pseudomonadota > Alphaproteobacteria > Sphingomonadales > Sphingomonadaceae > Novosphingobium. Next base: position 55,103 of record JAGHZR010000014.1, on the reverse strand, counting down.
CTCGCAGCAGATGTCGGCGGCCTCGAACTACATCGGCCGCGAGGCGCGCTTCGATTCTCCGGTAGCGGGTCTGGGCGATGCTCCGGCGCACTGGACCTATTATGTCGACGGCACCCCTGCCGCGATCACCGCGACGATCAAGGATTCCGCGGGCAAGGTCATCAACACGGTGACGCTCGACGCCAAAACGCAGGGCTCCTACCAGTGGGACGGCACCAAGGCCGATGGTACAAAGGCTGATAAGGGCGCCTATACGCTCTCGGTGGAGGCCAAGGATAGCGCTGGGAACAAGCTGGACACCACGATCAACTCGGTGGCGGTGGTCAACGATGTCGTGACCGACGGGACCAACATCATGCTGGGTGTGAACGGTATCCGCATGTCCGCTTCGGGCCTCGTTGCCATTGCCGCGGCGGGCACGAATATCGACAGTTGAGAGGAGACCGGAAGGTCCGCCGAAAGGGGATCTTCCGGCAACTATCGCTGGAATACGAAGCGCCCCCGAACCATGGTTCGGGGGCGCTTTTCGTTCAGGACTGGCCTACCGTGCTGTGACAGGGATCCCTGTCGATGACGGTGACCATGCCGGGACTTTCAGAGGCCTGCAACGCCACGTCGAGACGCGTGCAGCCCGGTATGCGGTCCGGCAGGGCCAGGACCATCAAGCAGTCCGCGACCGACGGGTCGTCGATCGGGCCGATCAGTTCGTCGACTTCTTCATACGACATCTCCGATTGGCTCATGCAGCGAAGCGCAGCCGCCTGCCAAAGCTGAGAAGTTGAATCAACTCTCAATTTCAGCGAGAACCAGAACTCTTCGTGCGAAACAACAGTCGGACCGGCATCGCCGGCACAATTGAATGGTAAATTTTCTATCATCGCACTCTCAACAGTACATCAGACCGAATAGATGCAGTCCGTGCCCCCGGACCTGAGAGGTAATTCCACAACCCCTGAGCAGAGCAATGGCTGCGGGCCTCAACAGGACCAACTAAGGGATTTCCCGTAATCGATCAGAAACGGGGTAAACCATTTCTTACCAGTCCAATCCGGACATTGATCTGGATCAATTGCGGCATCGTGACGCGTTGAGAAAAAAGGGGATTATCCGCGAAAGAAACGTCACGGGGAGGCGCGCCGCCTATAGCAAGGGCAGGCCGGGGCGGGGATGAAATCTTGTTAACAGGGGGTGTGCGGAGCCGCCCAAGCGACCAACGGCGCTTTGCCGCGTCGCGCCGGGTCAGGGCGTGGCGGAAGAGCCGGGTGTTTCCGGTGTTTCCGGCGATGGCGTCGACGGCGGTGGGGCGGCAACCCGGCGGGCGCTGACGATCTTTACCGGCGGCTCCAGCATCTGCCCCTTCATCACGCCTTCGCCCTTGGTGGCCGAGCGCGGCTCGTCCCAGATCCGGCGCACCACGTCCATGCCGGAGACGACATGGCCGAAGGCCGCAAAGCCGGCGCGGCTTTCCGGATTTTCCGAATCTGGCTGGGCATCGAGCGAAGGAATGTCGCCGAGCATGATGGTGAAGTCGGCAGTGGCGCTGCCGGGCGCGAAACGCGCCATCGAGATCGTTCCGGCCTTGTGGCTGATTCCGGTCGCGCTGGTCGGCTCGTGCGCCACGGGCGGGAAGACGTTCACACCCTGAAGACCGCCCTGGAGCAGGCCGTTGGGCGCATCGCCCCAGTCGAGGTGCATGGCGCGGTAGAAGTTCGCGCCGTCGAAGCGCTTGCTGTCGACGTACCTGAGGAAATTGGCGACGGTGAGCGGCGCGTGGGTCTTGTCGAGATCCAGCACGATCACCCCGGCATGGGTGGTCAGCGCCACATATACATGCTCGACGGGGGTTGCCGGAGCAGGTGCGGCGGAAGCGGCCGTCGCCGAAACGTTCTGGGCATGTAAAGGAGCTGCCATGGCCAGGACGGCACCGGCCATGAACAGAAAAGACGCGGCAGGCAGCCGGATTGCCGACACCGCTTGCCGCGTCTTTCTCATGGGATCAGCGAACCCGCGGACCGCCGAACGGCAGCGGCGGAGGAGGACGGCGGGCGCCGCGCGGAAGCTGGGCCTGGTAGGCGCGGCCGCAATGCTCGACGCAATACGGGAAGCCGGGGTTCACCTTGCCGCCGCAGAAGTGGAAGTCCGGCTCGCCGGGGTGGCCCATCGGCCAGCGGCAGACGCGGTCGTTAAGGTCCAGCAGGCTGGTCTTGTCCGCGATCTCGGGGCTCGGCTTGGCCGGGATGAGGCGGCGCGGCGGTGCAGGCGGGATCGGCTGCTGCTGGTCGCCGGGACCCTGGCGCAGGAAGCCGCCGGGGCCGACCGAGACCACGCGCGGTCCCTTGGGCGCGACCGGCGCGGCGTCGTCGGCTGCGACCGGCGCCGCAGCGGGTTGCGGCGCACGCGGCGCAGGTGCCGCAGGCGGCGGCGCGGCGCGCACGACCGGGGCCTCGACCTTGGGTTCGGGCGCAGCGGGTGCGGCCTCGACCGGCTTCGGCTTCTTGGGCGCGGGCGCCGGGCGCGCGGGCTTTTCATTGGCCTTGACCGGCGAGGGGCGTGCCTTGAGGCCGAGGCGGTGGGCCTTGCCGATCACTGCATTGCGGCTCACGCCGCCGAGTTCGTCCGCGATCTGGCTGGCGGTGGCTCCGCCCTCCCACATCTTGGTCAGCTTCTCGATCCGCTCGTCCGTCCAGCTCATTCGTGTTCCATCTCTTCATCGGGCGAAGTGAGAATCGCCCCAAAATTCCGTGGCGCGGCTTGCCTTGGAAAGCCGCAGCCGATACTCGCCGGTCCATGCCCGATCAAACGAATTCGACCGACCTGCCGACCTCCGGAGGGATCGTGCCCGAAAGCAGCGCATCCCGGACAGTGTCGGCCCGCCAGTTCCCGGCGAAGGGAGAACCCCTGATCCATCAGGTGAACTGGGAGGGGCTCAAGACCCTTTATATGAAGGAGGTCAGGCGCTTCTTCAAGGTCCAGACCCAGACGATCTGGGCACCGGCGATCACGACCCTGCTATTCCTGGTGATCTTCACCGTGGCGATGGGCCGGGGCGGCCGCGAAGTGCTCGGCGTCAACTTCGCGACCTTCGTGGCGCCCGGCCTGATCGTCATGGGGATGATGCAGAACGCTTTCGCCAATGCCGCCTTCGCGTTCCTGGCCGGCAAGATCCAGGGCACGATCATCGACTACCTGATGCCGCCGCTGAGCGAGGGCGAACTCATGCTGGCGATGATCGGCGCCTCGGTGACCCGTGCCGTGCTCGTCGGCCTGGCGTTGACGGGCGCCATGCTGCTCTGGCCGGGCGTCGATCTTTCGATGGCGCACCCCTGGGCCGTCGTGTGGTTCGGCCTGGCCGGTGCGGTCTTCCTCTCGCTGCTCGGTCTGCTCTCGTCGATCTGGGCGGAGAAGTTCGATCACAACGCTGCCGTCACCAATTTCGTGATCGCGCCGCTCTCGCTGCTGTCGGGCACGTTCTACGTGATCGACAACCTGGCGCCGGCGTTCCAGGTGATCAGCCGTATGAACCCGTTCTTCTATGTGATCTCGGGTTTCCGCTTCGGCTTCCTCGGCGTCAGCGACATTGGCGATACCAACATGGCGGTGCTGCACAGCGCGCTCGGCATGGGCCTGCTCGACGCCGTGCTGGCCGGGATCGTCTACATGGTCCTGCGCTCGGGCTGGAAGATCAAGGGCTGACCGCCCGCTCGAATCAGGTGCTTTCGAAACCCCGGCCGGACATCCGGTCGGGGTTTTTCGTGCGCCGAAGGATCAGTGCGTCAATCCGCGCCGCAAGTGATAGCGCCCATTGTCGAAATCCTCGAAGATCTGCGAGAGCGAGGGGTGGTCGACCGGCCCGCCGTCTGCGTCGGACATCAGGTTCTGCTGGCTGACATACGCGACATAACTGGATTCCTCGTTCTCGGCGAGGAGGTGGTAATAAGGCTGGTCGCGCCGCGGGCGCACGTTGAGAGGGATGGATTCGTACCATTCCTCGCTGTTCGCGAAGACCGGATCGATATCGAAGATGACGCCGCGAAAGTCGTGATTCCTGTGGCGAACGACATCGCCGATCCCGAATCGCGCCCGTGTTTCACGCGGTGCATCGATGATGCGGCCGGCCGTCGGAGAAAAAAATGAGGCCTTGTTCATGCAGGAAATATAGGTTTCCTGCGGTTCGCTCACAAGGAATGCTTGTGGATAATCCCCATTTTTGAAAAGAGGGGCTTGGCAAGCCTGAAAGGTCACGCTAGTGGCGCGCTTCCCGACCCGATGGAGACCTTCCATCGCTATCGCATCTCTAGCGGAGAGGTGGCAGAGTGGTCGAATGCGCTGCACTCGAAATGCAGTGTACGGGCAACCGTACCGTGGGTTCGAATCCCACCCTCTCCGCCAAGAGTTTCTTCACTGAAATCCCAGAACAGTAGCTGGGAATGATGAAGATTATCGCGGTCCTATCTCTTCACATCTCAGTTCGAACGTCTGTCTTGCAGGCCTTGTGGTCGCAGGCGGTTGTTTCTTGATGGCTCCAAGACTTTGGTCTTCCAATCGTTCGGCAGGGCAACAAGGTGTTTCGCCGAGCGCCTTCGCTTCATGCTCGGGTTTGACCGCCCGGCCGTTCGTGATGTCGGTGCTGTAATTTCCGGACGGTTCCTGGATCGACAGGGCCATATCTTCGCCGCAGAACAAAACGCCAGCTTCAGGCAGGAAGCAAAATTGCCTGCCCGGAATTTTCATTTCCACGGGCCTGATCGCAGCGAATTCACCCGCAGTTAATAGAACCAAAATCTGTCCAATTGGCTACCTGTTGCACAATGGCTACATATTGGCAATGTTATGCAATACCATTGCAAAAGTCGTTTGAACCCTAACGTCCTGCGCGCGATGGGCTGCGGTCGAGCGTGATCGAAACGCTCCAATGGCGGCGCCAGCCGCACTTTTGGCGGGTCTGGTTGCATGTCCCGCCCGAGTAATGGACAAGGAACGTAGATTTGAAGACCCCCTTCCAGAAGGCCGTGCTGTGCAGCGCCACGAGCCTCACAGCATTTGTCCTGCTTTGCGGTAGCGCCCAGGCGCAGGATGCCGCTTCGCAGTCTGAAACCGCCGACGTTTCCGACGACAACGCGATCGTCGTCACCGGCTCGATCACCCGCAATCCCGCCGCTGCCACCGCGTCGCCCGTGGTCTCCATCACCGCCGACGATCTGACGAAGCGCGGCATCACCACCGTTTCCGATGCGCTCCAGTCGCTGACCGCCAACAATGCCGGCACGATCCCGGCGAGCTGGTCGGCGCAGGGCTTCACGACCGGCGCCACCGCGCCCTCGCTGCGCGGTTTCAACAATGCCTACACGCTCACGCTGTTCGACGGCATGCGCACCGCCTATTACCCGCTGGCGGACGATACCCAGCGCAACATCGTCGACATCAACAGCATCCCCAGCTCGACCGTCCAGAGCATCGACACCCTGCTGGACGGCGCTTCGGCCACGTATGGTTCGGATGCGATCGCCGGTGTGGTCAACGTCATCACCAAGCGCGAAGTCCAGGGCCTGCACCTCGACGGTTCGATGGGCATCTCGCAGCGCGGCGACGGCGGTGAGCAGCGCCTGAACGCCAGCTACGGCTACGGCGACCTGAACGACCAGGGCTTCAACATCTACGCCAGCGCCGAATACCAGCACAACGACTCGCTCTATTTGCGCGACCGCAAGGGCCCGTGGAGCACGGCCGACCAGAGCTCGATCTGCGGCACCGCCGCACAGGGCTGCCTGACCAACGGCATCCGCAACGGCATCCAGGCCGACGGCAGCTACAACGGTTTCCAGTCGACTACCGTCAACTTCGGCCAGGCGACCACGACCACGATCGACGCCAACGGCAACTACGTGCCGGTCTATGCCAGCACCGTTCCGGCCGCAGGCAGCACCACGCCGGGCCAGGCCCCGCTCTTCCTGGGTTCGTACCAGCTGCTCAATGCCGCTGCCGGTTGCGGCGGGCTGAATGCCGCGACGCTGTCGCCTGAACAGCAGGCTACGGGCCAGACCCAGTACACCAACGGCACCAATGTCAACACCGCCCCCTCGGTGGTCTGCCAGCAGGACTTGGTCAACGACTACCGCATGTACACCGCGGAAACGACCCGCAAGGGCGCGGCGCTGCGTGGTACGGTGAAGGTTGGAGACAATGCCGAAGCGTTCCTCGCGCTCAACTACTATAATGTGAAGACCGCGAACGAGACCGTGAACTCCTCGTGGGCGGGTCAGACGGCGGCGGGCGGCGAGCAGATCACCGCCACCAACGTCTTCCTGCCGGTCTATGTCTGCGCCAACGGCACCTCCAGCGTCGATGCCAACGGCAACCTGCTGGCGACGGGCTGCAATGCCTCTAACGGCACGCTCAACCCGAACAACCCCTTCGCCTCGCAGGGCCAGCTTGCGCGCCTGAGCGGCATGCCCAACCAGCCGCGCCGCACCTTCACCGATGCCAAGACCTACCGCGTTGCAGCCGGAATCCACGGCAGCTTTGGCGAGGGTTGGGACTACTCGGTCGGCGCTACCGCCTCGAAGGTCACGCTGGACGTCAAGAACACCGGCTACATCTACCTTCAGGGTCTGGCCGACGCCATCGCGCAGGGCACCTACAACTTCGTCGATCCCTCGCAGAACTCGGCCGAAGCCAACCAGCAGGTGTTCCGCGATCAGGAACGCCGCGCCACCTCGAAGCTGGCGCAGGTCATCGGCACCCTCAGCAAGGACGTGTTCGAACTGCCGGGCGGCATGGTGAACGTGGCCGTCGCCGGTCAGTATCGCTACGAGTCGATCAACAACCCGAGTGCCAACGCGCCCAACGATGCGAACCCCTACGCGCGCTACTACGGCATCAACGCCGTGAGCGTGGTGGGCCACCGCGACGTCTGGTCGACCTCGTATGAAATCTCGGTGCCGATCATCGACTCGCTGCGCGTCAAGGCGGATGGTTCCTACGACCACTACTCGACTGGCCAGAAGGCGTTCTCGCCCAAGTTCGAGGCCGAATTCCGTCCGATCGAGCAGGTCAAGCTGCGCGGCACCTTCTCGCGCGGGTTCCGTGCGCCGAACCTGAACGAATCGTTCCAGGCGCCTTCGACCGGCTACAACAGCGCCCAGATCAACTGCACTCAGGCGATCTACCAGGCCTTCTGCGCGGCCCACGGCAGCAACCCGGCCTATTACGCCGGTACCTACTCGCCGGGCGTGACCTCTGGCGGCAACCCCGATCTGAAGGCGGAGCGTTCGACCTCCTACACCTTCGGCATGGTCGTCCAGCCGGTCCGCAACGTCACCTTCACGCTCGACTACTGGCGCACGAAGATCACCAACCTGATCACGTCGCCGATGATCGACGATAATATCTACGAGCAGTACTACGGCAATAACGGTGTAGTGAATGTTCCGGGCATCACCGTGGTACCGGGCCAGCCCGATCCGCAGAACCCGAGCGCCCTGCCGCTGCTGGGCCAGATCGTCGGCACGTTCAACAACCAGAACGCGATGCTTGGCAAGGGTATCGACTTCTCGGCCGATGCCCGCTTCAATCTGACCAACACGATCTCGTGGCAGACCAAGGCCAATGCCTCGTACCTGATCCGTCTGGAGCAGGAGAACGACAACGGTGAAGTGTGGCGCTACGACGGGTCGCTGGGCGGCTGCAGCCTGACCTCGTGCTCGGGTGCCCCCCGCTTCCGCCTGACCTGGCAGAACACGCTGGACTTCAACGATCGCGCCAGCCTGACGCTGACCGCGAACTACACCAGCGGCTATTCCAGCACTTCGGCCGACGCCGGTGGCACCTACAAGGATTGCGCCGCCAGCGCGGCAGCAGGCCAGTTGGTCAGCTATGACAATGGCGATGCCGTGCAGTGCCATGGCCCGAGCACTTTCGACCTCGACGCCCACGGCGAAGTCAAGGTGGCGGACCAGTTCAAGCTCTACTTCGACGTGCTGAACGTGCTCGACGGCAAGCCGAAGTACGATCCGAACGCGGGTTACGGCCTGTACCAGTTCAACCCCGCCTGGCAGGACCGCCTGTTCATGGGCCGTTACCTGCGTATCGGCGCCAAGGTGGACTTCTAACAACCCCGTGACTCCCCCGCGGAGCCGTCGTTTCCCGATGGCCCTGCGGGGGAACGCGAAGCGGCGCCTGGGGCGTGTCCCTTGCCCCAGGCGCCGCTTCGCACCTTATATTTCGCGGCAGCAGTCCGGTTCCGATGGAACTGAGACGTTTCCGTTCCAGGCCATCTTGGTGTGGGTTGCACCGACCTCGGTCTCGAAAAAACCCAGTTGGTCGTAGAGCTTGCGTGCGCGGGGATTGTCATGCGCGACGCTCAGCCGCAATTGCGCCCCGCCCGCGACAAGGGCCGAGTGCTGTATCCAGCGGATAAGGGCGCTGCCGATGCCTTTCCCCTGGGCCTCTTGCGAAAGCAGGATGTCGATCAGCGTCCAGTCGCGACCGCTACGATCGCAGTAGATCCGCCCAACGGAGCGTCCAGCCTGGACGATTACCCGGTAGTCGCCCCTGCGGTGGACTCTCAGGAAATGTCCGTGCTGACGGGCGAACTGATCGTCGAGAAAAGTTCGTTTCTGTTCGGCGGACCAAGGCGTCATCAGCAGTTCGGCAAGCCGCGAGGCTCTGTATAGTGCGCGAAGAAATGGAACATCCGCAGCGGATGCGGGCGGAAGTTCGATGGCCGATCTCCGGAGTTCTTCGGTCAGGGCCGGCATCGGGCGAGCGGTGGGGAACGGTTTCAACGCGCAGGGATCCATCAGCTTACGCATCTCCCGATCGGGTCGACATACCGGCCCGCGTCATTGCGACCCGGCTTCACGACCGACGGTTATAGTGGCAGGTTCCGGAACGAGGACGAAGATTCGCTCGTCCGTGGGGGAAACGGCAAGCCATGTCACTGCTTACACCGGAAGATTTTGAACCCTGGGTCGGCCGCAAGGTCCGCGTCGGAACGGTGCCGGAGCCGGTCGAAATCACTTTGGGACGCATCCATCGCCGCAATGCCATTGCAGGCTTCGATGTGCGCGTGCCCTTTTCGCTCTACTTCGAATCCGCTCTCGATACTTATCTGATCGACGGAACGTACGAGTTCGACTGTGGGAAGGGCGGCCCTCACGCCATCTGTGTCACGCAGTTGCAGCCCCAGCCCGACCGCCGGATCTACGAGGCGGTTTTCGCCTGACGGTACAACGCGATGCGGCGCCTGTCTGGAAGGACAGGCGCCGCATCCTTTTTCGTGGCGATCGATCAGGAACGGGATGGATAGATACCGTAGAGCGATATGTTGGTCTGTACCGCGAGATAGGGATTCATAAGGGAAAACGGCGCGTTGCCGCCGGCGATGCCCACCGTAACCGAACCCTGCGGCGTGAAGCTGCCGCCGGTGATGGCGACCCCGCCCAGATTGACTACGGGGCCGGTGGTCCCGCTGGGCGCATAGATCTTCACCTGGTTCGGACCGGCGTTCGCGGCATTGGTCAGCAGCGAACCCTCCGCAGGGATATTCGTCTGGTTCGTGGTGCCGGTGACCGCCTGGATCGAGCCGCTCGCCGACGTCGTGCCTGCCGTACCGGTGAAGGTCGCCGCATGATTATGGGCAGGCATGTTGGCGATCGTCAGCGTTTCCGTTTCGGTCCCCGCGATCTGGCCCCAGTTGTAGTTCTGCCCGCTCGCAGTGCTCTGTCCCAGCCCGAGGAACGAGCGACCGGCGGCGTTCGGCAAGGCGAACGTGGTCGTGCCGTTTCCGCCGAATGTCGTGCCGAGCAACGAGAACAGCACGTTGTTCTGGGAGATGCTGAGTATTTGTCCATTGCAGGTCGCCCATCCGGTCGGGGCAAAATTGAATCCCACCTGCATTATCTGTCCGACGAACGGCTCGCTCATATTGCCTCCCTGAATCAATGATCGAATCCAGAGATTTTCCAGCCCCGCGGATTCCGATTACTCATGCCTTTTATGAAATGGATTGCCAACGGGGCTGTTCGTGGTGGTGTATGAATTTTAATTTCATAAGATTTACGTCCGGTATGGATGTAAATTTCATCAACTCGTAACAAATAGAAATCGTCGTGTTTTTTTGCCTTCTTATTTCGGAAGTGCGCCCGTTTCGGTCGGCGGTATTAGGGTGCCCGATGCTGCTCGCGTATCTAATCCCTTGGGGCGAACGGCGGCGCGAATGACCGGAGGTGCTATGCTTCCGGGGAATTGCCGGAAGCGCCCGGCGCGGTGCACCCTGGCGGCGGAACCCGTCGCAACAGGAAGCCGCTTGTGAACCGCACCGATACCGTCGTCGCCCCCGGCCCCATCCTTGTCGTAGGCGGCCTGCGCTGAGCGGCCCCGTGGACAGGGCGGCGCTGCTCGGGCGCGAGGCGGCGACGCTGGCGCGTTTCGTGCTGGTGGGTTTGGCCAATACCGCGATCGGCTATGGCCTGATCCTTGGCTGGCTGCGGCTGGGTCTCGGGGACTATGCGGCCAATCTCGCGGGTTTCGCGATGGGGCTGCCGATATCCTACTGGCTCCATCGTCATCTGACCTTCCGGGCCCGCCACCGGGCTACCCTGAGCGAGGCGCTGCGCTACGGCACGGCCTTCCTGATCGCTTATGGCGCCAACCTTGCCGTGGTGGCGCTGGGCCGGGGCGCGGGGTTCGAGCGCAGCGCCGTGGTGCAGGGTCTGGCGATCTGCACCTATGCAGGCGTGCTCTTCGTGCTCACCCGCATCACTGTCTTTCGCGCGCAACCAGCGAGATCACTTCGGGAAAGTTGAGCTTTTCCTCGACGATCGGCTTGGTGCCGGGCTTGGCCTGAAGGAACAGCCGCCCGACATATTCGCCGAGAATGCCCATGAACACCGCGTTGATCGAGATCGACATGAGCAGCAGGATCGTCGTCGTCGCGAAACCGGCGGGCCAGGCTTGCCCCAGCAGCACCCGGCCGACGAGGTAGACGAATGTCAGCACCATGCTCAGCACGCCGATGACGATGCCCGCGATCGAGGCGATGCGCAGCGGCATCAGCGAGTGGTTGAGCACTCCGTCCACCGCCAGCGAGATCATCGACTTGAGCGGGAACTTGCTTTCCCCGGCGATGCGGTCGCCGCGGTCGTATTCGAGGCCGATCTGCGAGAAGCCCATCGCGCTGATCAGCCCGCGCAAGTACGGCGAGGCATCCTCCACCTTGTGCAGTTCGACAAGGATGCGGCGGTCGACGAGGCGGAACTCCCCGGCATTGACCGGCAGGTCGTCGTCGCTGATCCAGGTGATGAAGCGGTAGAAGGCGCGGCGCAGCGTGGCGACGAAGAAGCCGTCTTTCAGCGAGCGGCGGATGCCGTAGACCACCTGATGGCCGACGCGCCAGAGACCCAGCATCTCGGGGATCAGTTCGGGCGGGTCCTGAAGGTCGCAGTCCAGCTGGATCGAGCAGGCCCCGGTCGCGGCCTTGTAGGCGCAGAGCAGCGAGCGCTGGTAGCCGTAATTGCGCGAGAAGCGGATGACCTTCAGCGCCGGGTCCTTGCGGGCGAGGTCTTCCAGCAGCTCGAAGGTGCGGTCGGTCGAATGGTTGTCGGTGACGATGATCTCGTAGCTGTATTCGGGCAGCTTCTCGAAGACGCGCACGATCGCCTCGTAGCAGCGCACGACGTTGAGTTCCTCGTTGAAGGCGGGAACCAGGATCGAAACCAGGGTCTTCGGCTCGGCGTTCACGGGTCTATCCTGCTTTCGTGCAAAGGGCGTGTTCGTCCGCAATGGTGCGGTCGAGGCCTTCGTCGAGGGCGATGCGGGGATGCCAGTCGAGGCGCGTGGCGGCGAGGTCGGGGCTGGAGCGCAGTTCCACGGGCTCGTCCTCGATAGCGGCCCGCGAAAGGAAGCCTTCGCCGCAGCCGGTCAGCGCCTCGATCCGGCTGGCGACCTCGTCCATCGTCGAGGCCACGCCGGTGCAGATGTTCACGCAGTCGAGGTCTGCGCCATGCGGCGCGCGGCGGGCGATGTGCAGCAGGGCGTCGACGGCGTCGTCGACATGGAGCAGGTCGCGCCGGTCGTGGGGGCGGCGGATCGTCATCGACCGGCGCGAAAGGCAGGCGTCGATCATGGCCGGCACGAGGAAGCTCGGGGCCTGTCCCTGGCCGTAGCAGAGCGCGAGGCGGGCGGTGACGACTGGGAAGGGCAGGCGCGGCGCCAGCATGGCGATGGCCTCGGTCGTGGCCAGCATCCCGGCACCGTAGGGCGTCGCGGGCATCGCCCGTGCGCACTCGCGGTAAGGCAGCGCCGCGCGGCCATATTCGGCGATCGTCCCGGCGCGCACGACCACTGCGGGAGGACGGGGCAGTTCGGCCAGCGGTTGCAGCAGGTTGAGCGCGGGCTGGAGGTAGATCGCGGCCGTGGCGCGGGCGGCGGTGAAGTCCGGCTGGGGCGGCAGGCGGGTCTCGGCGGCGAGATGGAACACGCGGCGCGGGGCCATGGCGCGGATGCACTGCCGGATCGCCAGCCGGTCGGAGAGGTCGATGCGGTGGATCGTCAGGCGCTCGGCGAAAGGCGAGAGGCGGCCCAGTTCGGTGGAGGGGCGCACGATCGCGTGGACCTCTCCGCCGTCTTCCAGAAGACGGCGGACGAGATGGGCGCCGATGAAGCCGCCGGCACCGGTCAATAGCGTTACGCCTTCGGCCACTGGGCAACCCTTCCGAATGGGTCCGGGCCGGATTGGTTCCGGCTCCGGACGGTTCAGTTCAGCACACGATCCGGGGCACCGGCAGCGGCACCAGGAACTTGCCTCCACGGGCGCGGAACGCCGCCTGTTGCTCGAAGATCTCGTCGAAGAAGTTCCAGGCGAGCACGAAGAGCACGTCGGGCTTCTCTTCCTCGATGGCCTCGACCGGGCGGATCGGAATGCGCGTGTTCGGCGAATAGAGCCCGTGTTTCAGCGGGTTCCGGTCCACCAGGAAATCGAGATAGCGGGTGTCGATGCCGTAATGGGTGATGAGCGTGTTGCCGCGCGCCGAAGCGCCATAGCCGGCGATCTTCAGCCCGTGGGCCTTCATATCGTCGAGCATGGCGCGCACGTCGCGGCCCATGTCGTCGACTTCGCGCGCCAGAGCGTCATAGGTTTCCGGCACGAGCATGCCGCCCGCCAGTTCGTCGCGCAGCATGTCGGCGACCGACTGCGAGGGACCGATCCCGGCGGCCTTGCGGTTCAGGAAAACGCGCATCGAGCCGCCGTGGATGTCGGGCAGCGAGAGCGCATCGGTCACCTCGATGTCGAAGAAGGCGGCGAGCTTGACGATCGAGAGCAGGCTGAACTCGGAGACATGCTCGTGGTAGATATTGTCGAATTCGGCGTGGTCGATGTATTCCTTGGCGCGGGGCACTTCGATCACGAACGTCCCGTCATCGGCCAGCAGGATCGAGATCGCCGCCATGAAAGTATGGAGGTCGCCGATGTGGTTGAAGGTATTGGTGGTGACGATCACTTTGGCCGGGCCGCGCTGCGAGCGGACCAGTTCGGCAGAAGCGGGCGTGAAGTAGTCGACGTGGGTTTCCACGCCCCGCGTCGCGGCCATGGCGGCGATGTTCTCGGCGGGATCGAAGCCCAGCGTCGTGCAGCCCAGCGCATTGCAGGCGGCGAGCAGCAGTCCGTCGTTGCTGCCGATGTCGACGATCAGCCCATCACCTGCGCGCTGCGCCAGCACTTCGGCGAAGTCCGCGAAGTGGCGGTGCATCCGCGCCGCGCCCGAGGGCACGTAGAGGTAATGGCGGAAGAAGTCGGCCGGGATCTGGTCGGCGATCTCCACCAGACCGCATTCCAGGCAGACCTGGGTGTTGAGCGGGAAGGCGGGCTGCTCACGGCCGAGATCGTCCGGGCGGATCAGCATCTGGCCGGGGGCATGGTCGCCGAGCGGCAGGAACAGGTAAGGCGCGGGGGCCTTGCAGGCGCGACATTCCGAAAGGATGTCGGTGGCGTTCTGCTCGGGAATCGGCATCTCAAGCATTGGCCGCCTCTCGCGAAGGCGTGGTGGAGAGCGAGCGGACGAAGCCTTCGAAGGTCTCGTGCATGAAGTCGAGGTGGGCCTCGGTCAGACCGTGGTGGCAGGCGAGCAGGATGCCGCCCTTCATCACCGCGTCGGCGACCGGATAGCCTTCCGGCGCGGCCTTGAGCGGTACGCCCTGCATGGCGGGCTGGCGCAGGATATTGCCGGTGAAGACCGGACGGGTTTGGACGTCGCGCTCCTCCAGCCAGATCTGCATCTGGGTGCGGGTGAAGGGGGCATCCTCGCGGATGGTGAGCGGGAAGGCGAGCCAGCCGGTGCGCGTTTCCGGAAGCTGCTCGGGCAGGACGAACCAGTCTTCGTACTGCTTGAAGAACTGATACTGGCGCGCGAAATTGTGCTCGCGCGCGGCGATGTTGTGGTCCAGCTTCTTCAGCTGGACGAGGCCGAAGGCGGCGCCCATTTCCGAAGGCTCGACGTTGAAGCCGAGTTCGTCGAACAGGAACTTGGCGTCGTAGTCGATGCCGTCGAGTGCGACGTTGAAGCGCTTCTCGATGCTTTCGGAATCGACGTAGAGCGAGCTGGTGCGGCCCCACGAGCGCAGCAGCAGCGCGCGGCGGGCGAGGTCCTCGTCCGAGACGCAGAGCATGCCGCCGTTGCCCGCCGCGTTGATGACGTGCGAGCCGTAGAAGCTGGTGGTGGAAATGTGCGAGCGGGTGCCGGTGCTGGTGCCGCGCAGGGTGGCGCCCAGGGTGTCGGCGCTGTCTTCCACGACCATCAGGCCGTGCCTGTCGGCGATCTCGCGGATGCGGTCCCAGTCGGGCAGGTTGCCGATCAGCGAGGGGATCATCATCGCCCTGGTGTTCGGCCCGATCATCGCCTCGATCTTCTCGACGTCGATATTGTAGGTGCCGACCGCCGAGTCCACGAAAGCGGGCACGAGGCGCGAACGCACGATCGGGGCGACGGTGGTGGCGAACGTCAGCGCCGGGGTGATGACCTCGCTGCCCTCGGGTAGGTTCAGCAGCTCGATCGCGAGGTAGTTCGCCGAGGAGCCGGAATTGACCATGATCCCGTGGTCCTTGGCGAAGAGCGCCGAGACCTGTTCCTGCATGGCGCGCACTTTCGGCCCCATCTGGGTGGACGTCCGCAGGACTTCGAGAACGGCGGCAATCTCTTCCTCGCCGTGGACGGTCTGGCCATAGTTTACGCGCATAGAGTTGCTTCCCCCTCAAGTGTTTCGGTTAGATCGCCGGAGTAGCGGGCGATCTGCGCCTCGCTGAAGGCGCGCATGTCTTCGGTTCCGCGCGCGAAGGCACGATACCATTCGGCGCTCATCGTCACCGCCTGCTCGGTCGAGAGACGCGGGCGCCAGCCGAGCCGGGCCTGCGCCTTGCTGCTGTCGAGCGTCAGCATCCCGGCCTCGTGCGGATCGTCGGGCCGCCGCCCGAAGGCGATCTGTGCCACGCCCGGACCCCAGGCCCGCTGGAAGTGGCGCGCGATCTCCTCGACGTCGATGAAGCCGTCGGCGCTGGGGCCGAAGTTCCAGGCCTCGGCAAAGCGCGGTGCCTGCTCCCCAAGCAGCCGCGCACCCAGCATCAGGTAGCCCGCGAGCGGCTCCAGCACATGCTGCCAGGGGCGCACGCTGGCCGGGTTGCGGATCGTGACGGCAGTGCCTGCCAGGGTGGCGCGCACCACGTCGGGCAGCAGCCGGTCGAGCGAATTGTCACCGCCGCCGATCACGTTGCCCGCGCGCACGGTGGCGATCTGGCACCCGGCGGGGTCGGAGAAATAGGAGCGCCGGAACGCGGCGGCGACCAGTTCGGTGCAGCCTTTCGAGGCGCTGTAGGGATCGGCTCCGCCCAGTGCGTCGGTCTCGCGGTAGGGCCATTCCCACTCGCGGTTTTCGTAGCACTTGTCGCTGGTGACGACGACCACGCCCCGCACCGAGGGCATGCGCCGCACCGCGTCGAGCACGACGGCGGTGCCGGTGACATTTGTGGCGAAAGTCTCCACCGGATCGTCGTAGGACGGGCGCACCAGCGCCTGCGCGGCGAGGTGGAACACGAGATCCGGTTCCAGCCCTTCGCAGGCTTCGGCATAGGCGCGAGCATCGCGGATATCGGCGATGCGGTGGTCGACCAGCCCCCCGAGGTCGACCGTGTGAAACATATCAGGGCCTTGCGGGGGGCGGTGCAAGGCGACTCCGATGACCTCTGCGCCCAGTTGCCTGAGCCAGAGGCATAACCAGCCACCCTTGAAGCCGGTATGGCCGGTCACCAGAATCCGCTTGCCCCGAAATGCCGAAACAAGCGCCTGATCCAGTGTGCCTTGTTCAGGCATGTTGCAGCTTAGTCGGGACGTCGGTGCTGAGCACCGGCTGTCCGTTCTCGAAATCCATCCACGGCGGCAGGGGCTGGGTGCCCAGCTTGTCCAGCGTGTCGCGGTCGCGCACGGTGTCCATCGGGTGCCAGAAGCCCTTGTGCTTGTAGGCCATGAGCTGGCCGTCATGGGCGAGGCGCGTCAGCGGCGCCTGCTCCAACGGTTCCTCGTCACCGGTCAGGTAGTCCAGCACGCCCGGCTCGAAGACGAAGAAGCCGCCGTTGATCCAGGTCTCGTACTTGATGACCTTCTCGGTGAACTCGACCACCTGCCCGCCGGTGCCGTTGCAATCGCCCAGTTCGAGATTGCCGAAGCGCGCCGGTGGCTGGACCGCGGTGACGGTGGCGAGCTTGCCGTGCGAGCGGTGGAACGCCAGCAGCGCGTCGAGGTCGACATTGCCGACGCCGTCCGAATAAGTGACCATGAAGGTCTCGTCGTCCAGCCACGAGCGCAGGCGCTTCAGGCGCCCGCCGGTCATCGTCGCCAGGCCGGTGTCGACCACCGAGACGCGCCAGTCGATCTTGGAGGTGGGACGCAGGGCCATCTCGCCATTGCCGATGCCGACCGTGAAGTCGTTCGACATGAGGTGGAGGTCCTGGAAAAAGCTCTTGATCGCCATGGCCTTGTAACCGCAGGCAACGATGAAGTCGTTGTGTCCCCAGCGGTCGTAGATATCCATGACATGGAGCATGATCGGACGGCCGGCCACTTCGACCATGGGCTTGGGCACCCGGACCGTTTCTTCGGCAAGGCGGGAGCCAAGGCCCCCGGCCAGCAGGACGACTTTCATGACCGCACCTCCGGTGTCGGAATTTTCTGGAGAATTGCTCCCGTCGATTAGCCAAGGTTAAGGGCAGTTCGGGCCGGTGGAGAAGTGTTCATCGGGGTTAGGCAGCTTTAGCCAGCCGGGGTGCCAAAGGGCTAAGCGCTGCTCGGCAAATGCGCGGAGAGGCCATTTGGGGCGGCCGCCTATACGCTTTCGCCGCCCCGGCCCCTTCGCTGGCGCGGCCGGGGCGGGGCGGCGGTCATGGTGGGCCGTCATGACGGGCCGTCATGTCGGGACAATCACTCCAGTTCGGCAGGCTCCGACGGACGGCGGTAGAGTACCGGTCCGGCGTCGCCGCGCTTTCCCGTAAACGCGGTGTAGCCGTGGCTGCGGGCATAGTCGGCGAAGGCCTGCTCCAGCGGCTCCTCGCCGCTCACCAGGATGGCCGAGGGCCGGTTGGCGTCCAGCCAGGACGCGAGATGGGTGGGCGAAGTCGTCGTCCAGTACGTGCGGTCCTGCGGCGGCAGGTAGTCCGCCACGCGGTAGACGAATTGCCCGGCGGCGAACTCGCCCGGCACCGCAAAGCCGCCTTCGAGCGCCAACACCGGCGAGAGCGTCGCCACGCTATCGCCCGAGGAGGCCCCGGCGTCGCGGGCAAGGGTGCGCATCTCGCGGTGGATCTTCACGCCTTCCCAGGTGGCGGGGCGCGACAGCGAGATCAGCCCCGGTGCCAGCCGCGACCCGGCGCAGAGCAGCGCCACGAAGGCCAGCGAGAGCAGCACCGCATCGGCCGCCGTCCTATTCTCGCTCAGCGTGCGGGCGCGCAGCAGCAGCACCAGCAGCACGAGGAAGGGGATCGGCGGCACGAAATATTGCGGAAACGAGGGGGTCGGCACGAAGGAGATGACCACGCCCATCGCCGCCAGCGCCGCGGCCAGGATCACCGGCCAGGACCAGACCGCCAGCAGGCCGTCCCGCCAGCCGCGTCGCCAGAGCGGCAGGGCGACGAGCGCGACCGCGCCGACAAGCGCCAGCAGGGTGGCGTTCGAGGTCCAGATTTCCTCGGCGAGCAGGATCTTCTGCGCCATGGTCATGATCTTGGGATCGGTGGAGTGGGACCAGTAGGCCGGTTGCAGCTGGGTGAAGTAGCGGATCGTATGGGCGAAGAAGGCATCCGGATCGGACGCGATGGCGATCAGCGCCGGAACCCCGCCGGTCAGGCCGCCCAGCGCCAGCGGCACCGTGCCGCAGACGAGTCGCTGGCGTAGGGGATGGGCCAGCGGCGCCAGCACCGTGGTCAGGGCCAGGAACGGCGCGAGGAAGATGTAGTTGGCCTTGAGGCCGATCGCCACCGAGATCAGCACGCCTGCCACGAAGCAGCACATCCACGAAGGTCGCTCGCGGTCCAGCCCGCAGAGCAGGAAGTGGATCGCCATCAGCGCGAAAGGCAGCGGCAGGAAGTTGTTGCTGACCATCAGGCCCGGCGCGCCGATCAGCAGCACATTGCCCATCAGCAGCATGGCGCCGGTGAAGAAGGCCGGAAAACCGGCGCGCTGGCGCTGTGCGATCAGCCAGAGCGCGGCAATCGCCATGGCCCAGGAAACCGCAACCAGCAGCCGCCCCAGAAGGAGCAGGTGCCCCGTGCCGGTCAGCCAGTACAGCCCGCCGAGGATGTAGGGCAGGTAGGGCAGGTGGTTGTAGCCGAAGTCGCGATAGATATCGCCGCTGCCCCAGAGACGCGAAACGGCGATGAAGAGGTTCTCGTCCCGCCCGATCGGATAGGCCAGCAATCTTCCGACCAGCCCGAGATAGAGCACCGCGAGCAGCCCGGAAGCCGCGAGCGTCGCCAGGTTCGGCGTCGCGCGCCGGGACAGGCCGCCCGGTCCGTCGCTCAGGCCGGTGGACATCGAGGCGGCCAGTCCTGTGGCTTCGGTCCCGATGCCGCCGTCCGGCAGGGACGGCAGCGCGGAAAAGTCCGGGTCCTGCGCCAGGTTTGCCCCGGCGCCATGCGACATGTCGCGTTTCATCATCGGACTCCCCTGTTGCTCACCCCTGGCGCGGAAGTGTGGCGGATGCCGGGGCCGACCGTGAGCGCGATTAGGGCGTACCCACTCCGGATGACGAGGGCCGGGGCCTGCCTCCGAATCGAAATCTCCAATAAAGGGTTAGACCGCATGAACGCCTGTCCGAGGCTTCGGCATCGATTAGGTTCAAGGGCAATCGAAGGAACAGGTTTTCACCCAGACGGACTTTTTTCCCAGGCGAACGAGGGGCAGCCTTGGCACTGACACCCGGCACGATGCGCATCGCGATTCTCGCCTCCGGCCTTGGCGCCGGCGGGGCGGAACAGGTGATCGCCCAGCTTGCGCGCCACTGGTGCGGAGCCGGTCAGGGCGTGGACGTGATCGTCTTCGACCGACCGGAAGACCCGGTGTTCCATCGTCTGCCGGAAGAGGCGGCACTGCACCGGCTGGGCGGACGCAGCGGCTTCGCCGGCATGGCGGGCCGGGTCCTTGCCTTGCGCCGGGTTCTGCAACGGCAGCGGCCGCACGTGATCGTCTCGTTTCTGACCAAGAACAACCTGATCGCCGCGCTCGCCACCGTGGGGACGCAGACCCGCCTCGTCTGCGCCGAACGTAACAATCCCGAGCGACAGGATACCCATCCCTTGTGGAACCTGCTGCTGCGCCTGCTCTATCGCCGCGCCGATGCCATCGTCTGCCAGACGGCAGCGGTGCGGCGCTGCTTTCCCGCTGCCGTGCAGGACAAGCTGGTGACGATTCCCAACCCCGTTCCGCTGCCGGACGTGGTACGCCCGGCGGCCGAGGTGAAGCGTCTCTGCGCGGTGGGGCGGCTGGCTCATCAGAAGGGCTTCGACCTGCTCGTCGCCGCTTTCGCCAAAGTGGTGCTGCGCTGGCCGGACTGGCGGCTCGACATCTGGGGCGAGGGACCGGAGCGCGCCGCGCTGGAGCGGCAGATCCGCGATCTCGCGCTGGAGGAACGGGTGGTGCTGCGTGGGCTCAGTCCCCGGCCGCGCGCCTGGGTGGCGGAGGCGGGAATCTTCGTGTTGTCCTCGCGCTACGAGGGATTCCCGAACGTGCTGGGCGAGGCGATGGCGGCGGGCTTGCCGGTGATCGCCGCCGACTGCGATTTCGGCCCCGCCGACATGGTGGAGAATGGCCGCAGCGGAATGCTGGTGGAAAGCGAGAATGCCCTGGCGCTGGGCGAGGCAATGGCCGGGTTGATCGGTGATCCCAGCGCCCGCGCCTGCATCGGCGCGGGGGCGGAGGAAGCGATGGTCCGGTTCCAGCCGGGGCGGATACTCCAGCAATGGGACCAGATGCTGGCGCAAGTCCTGTCGCGCCGTCCCGCCTCCCGCTCCTCTCTTCCGTTTCGTCAATGCGAGGAGGCGTGACCGGCGCGGCAGTCCCAAGTCGCGCAGAGCCGCTCCGGATTGCTTCGCTACGCGCGCAATGACGAAAAGGGGGATTGGACTGGGGGCGAGGAGGTCGGAAAGATGTTAGCGGTTTGGGGCTGAAGCGATGACCGGGGGGAACAGGGTGGTACGGATACTTTTCACATCGGCCGGGCGCCGGGTCGAACTGACGCGCTGCTTCCGCCGCGCGGCCGAGAAGCTGGGGCTGCGTGCCGAAATCCACGCCTGCGATCTCGAACCCGAACTCAGCGCCGCCTGCCTGGAGGCCGAAGTGGCCTTCGCGGTGCCGCGCTGCACCGCGCCGAACTATGTCGAACGTCTGCTGGACCATTGCCGCCGCGAGCAGATCGACCTGCTGGTGCCGACGATCGACACCGAACTCGACGTGCTCTCGCGGGCGCGGGAGCAGTTCGCGCAGGTGGGCACTCTGGTCCACGTCAGCGCGCCTCAGGTGATCGATGTCGTGCGCGACAAGGAGCGCACCGTCTCGGTGCTGGCCGAAGCGGGCGTGCCGGTGCCGCGTACCGCGCGGATCGAGGAGGTGCGCGCCGATCCCTCGGGCTGGACGTTCCCGCTCTTCGCCAAGCCGGTGGGCGGCAGCGCCAGCCGGGGCATCGGCGTGCTGCATTCGGCGACGGATATCCGCGAGGACTACCCCGAGCCGATGCTGGTGCAGGAACTGCTGCGCGGGCCGGAATATACCATCAACATGTACCTCGACGCGCGCGGGCGGATGCGCTCGGCGATCCCGCATTTGCGGATATCGACGCGCGCGGGCGAAGTTGAAAAGGGGCGCACCGTGCGCGACCCGCGCATGATCGCCATTGCCGCCGACATCGCCGCAGCCCTGAGAGGGGCGGAGGGCGTGCTCTGTTTCCAGCTCATCGACGATCCCGATCGCGGCCCGCGCGTCTTCGAGATCAATGCCCGCTTCGGCGGCGGCTATCCGCTGGCCGACCATGCCGGGGGTCGCTTCGCCGAGAGCCTGCTGGCCCGTGTCGTCGGCCGCGCCGAATGCGCGAGCGATCTCTGGCGCGAAGGCGTGACCATGGTGCGCTACGACAGCGCCGTGTTCCGTGGTTGATATCGCGGACAAGGTCGTCGTTCTCGATCTCGACGATACGCTCTACCTCGAACGGGATTTCGCACGGAGCGGCTTCGCGGCGGTGGGGCGGCATCTGGAGCAGAGCCACGGCATCACCGGCTATGCGGCCGAGTGCGCGCGCCTGCTCGACGAAGGGCATCGCGGCACGGTGTTCGATGCGGCACTGGCGGCGCTCGGGCATGGGCTGATCGAGGTTGCGCCGCTGGTGGCGATCTATCGCTGTCATGTGCCGGATATCGTGCTGGCCGAAGACGCGGTGCGGTTGCTCGCCCGGCTGGGCGCGCGGCCGAGCGCGATCATTACCGATGGTCCGGCCCAGACCCAGGGCAACAAGGTCTCGGCGCTCGGGCTTTACGACCGGATCGGCAAGGTGGTGCTCACCGGCCTGCTGCCCGAGGGCTGCGGCAAGCCCCATGCCCTAGCCTACGAGATGGTGGAGCAGTGGTCCGGCCATCCGGGCGCGGCGCACGTCTACATTGCCGACAATGCCGCCAAGGACTTCGTAACCCCCCGCGCGCGGGGCTGGACGACCGTGCAGATCCTGCGCGAGGGCCGCATCCATGCCTGTACGGCGCCGACGCCTGCCCATGCGGCACACCATGTCGTCGCGTCGCTGGATGAGCTGGTGCTGGGCTGAGGGGCCTTCGACAAGCTCAGGCTGAGCAGATTCTGAAATGAGTGCGTTCCAAACGCGGGTTCTAAACGGGAGGTTAGGAGAACGGACCTCACCTCATCGCCACATCTCAACCCGCTCAGCCTGAGCTTGTCGAAGGCCCCGAGGCCTGGCGCGCCGATCCATGCTTCGACAAGCTCAGCATGAGCGGGTGGGAGGTTGGGGCGGGTTGGGTGAGTCCGGCAGTCGCTCCCCTCAATCCGCCAAAGCAACCTCGCGCGAGCGGCGTTCGCCACCGACCATGACCCAGAGCGTCAGCAGGACGATCCTGAAATCCAGCAAGGGCGCGCGATTCTCCACGTACCAGAGATCGAGCGCGATCTTCTCGTCGAGCGTCAGCAGGGTATTGCCGTTGACCTGCGACCAGCCGGTCAGTCCCGGTCGCACCCGGCCCCGCGCGGTGCCCCGCGCGCCGAGGGCGGCGATCGTCTCGGGCAGCAGCGGGCGCGGGCCGACGAAAGTCATGTCCCCGGCGGCCACGTTCCACAGGCCCGGCAGTTCGTCGAGACGGCTGCGGCGCAGGAAACGCCCGAAGGCGGTGACGCGCGCTTCGTCGGGCAGCGGCTTGCCGTCCGCCCCGGTGGCATCGCGCATCGAGCGCAGCTTGAGCAGGGTGAAGTCCCGCCCCTCGCGGCCCGCCCGGCGCTGTCGGAACAGCACCGGGCGACCCATCGAGAGCAGAACGCCCAGCCCCAGCAGCAGCAGCAGCGGCAGAAGGGTGAGCAGGAGCAGCGTGGCGAGCAATCGAAGGGAAGCGAAGGCCACTCGCGCGCTCCTGCTCACGCTTCCACGGGGCGCCAGGAGTGACCCCGGAAGAAGCGGCGGACCTTGGCGGCCCACTCGTCGCGGGTGGGAACCGGCGAGGAGTAGTAGCTGGCCGAGTCGGCGTAGAACTGCACCGAGTCGCCGTAACGGCGGCGGGCATGTTCGGCGTAGTCGACCTGGTCGAAGATCACGCCGCCGACGCTGTCGTCCAGCATCTCCAGCGCGGCGCGCATCTGGTCGCCGGTCGTGTGGCCCCAGCGGGCGACCAGCACGGTCTGGTCGGCGAAGTGGCACATCGCCCGCGCATCGCGCACCGCCAGGGCGGCAGGGGCATTGATGATGACCAGTTCGAAGCGCTCGCGCAGCTGTTCGAGCAGGGTCTTCAGGCGGTTGGACGAGAGCAGCAGGGCGGGTTCGGCCACCGGGTCCTTGGCGCTGAGCAGGACGATCTTGTTGGCGCCTTCCGGTTCGATCACTTGCGTGCCGTCGGCGGCGGTGATGAGCTTGCCGTCGTAGGGATGGGCGGAACGCGGGCTTACCAGGCTGTCGAGATCGGCGCGGCCGCAGACGATGTCCACGAGGTCGGGCATCTGCATCTCGTTCTGGAGCCGCTGGAGCGCGCCGCGCTTGCGCAAGTCGAGATCGAGGATGACCGTGCGGTCGCCCATGGCGATCCCGGCGGCGGCCAGCGTCAGCGAGACCGTGGACTTGCCGTCGCCCGGCAGCGGCGAAGTGACCAGCACGACCTGCGAGTTGCCGCGCGCATCAGTGGGGCGGCGGTCGAGTGCGCGCACTTCGGTGTAGGTCGAACGGGCGACTTCGGCGAAGAGCGATTGCGGCTCGTTGATGACCGGGCTGTCGTTCGGATCTTCGGAGAGGTTGCTGTTGAGCAGCGGCAGCATGCCCAGGGTCGGCAGCCCGAAGAGGCGGCGGATCTGCGCGGTGGTGCGCAGGCGGTCGTCGAGGAAGTCGCGGGCGAAGGCGATCAGGAAGGCCAGCACGCTGGAGCCGAGCAGGGCGGTGATCGCCATCTTGACCGGCGCGGGCGCGACCGGATCGAAGTCCGGCACCGCCGGGGAGACGACCGAGGAGGACACGCCTTCCATCTGCATCTGCGCGCGGACCTGCTCGACGCGGCCGGCGATCGCCTTGTAGGCATCGTCCGCCAGGGTCGATTCGCGCACCAGCTTGTCGAGCTGCACGGAATTGGCGGTGTTGCGATAGGCGGTCGAGCTGAGTCCGGCGACGATGCCTTCGAGGCGGTTTGCCTGCGCGCTGTCGCCGGCGGCCTGGCTGCGGGCCAGTTCGGTCATCTGCGCGGCCTTGGCCGAGACATCGGCCTGGGCGGCGGCCTGGACGCGGGCCTGTTCCTTGACGATGCCGTCATTGACCGTGGCGAGCTGGGAGTTCAGGCGCTTCACGTCGGGGTGGTTCGGCCCGAGGCTGGTGGAAAGCTTGGAGGTTTCGGCCACGAGTTCGCCGCGCGTGCGTTCGAGCTGGTCGAGCACGCCGGAACTGGCGAGCGCGGTGCTCTGCATGCGGCTGGCACGGGCGATCCCGGCACTGCGGGCCATGGAAGCGTCGCGCGCGGCGATGGCCGAAGCGCTCTGCACGGCGATGCGGTTGAGCTGGGCGAGGTCTTCCGCGCCGCCCGCACCGGTCAGCATCTGGTGCTGCGAGCGGAAATCGGCGACGCGCTGGGCCGTCTCCTCGGCCTCGGTGGCGCGGGCCTGCTGTTCCTGCTCCAGCGAAGCGAGCAATTCGGCCCGGCGTTCGTTGGTCTTCATGGTGCGCAGCGAGCGGACCGAGACCGGGATCTGGTTGGCGATCGAGGCGGCCAGCACCGGCGAACCGGCCGTCACCGAGATCTCCACGAGGTCGGACCCGGCTTCGGAGCTGATCGCGACCATCGAGAGGACCTTGTTGGTCGCCGCCTGCTGCAGCACCCGCTTGTCATCGGGGACTTTGCCGAGTTCCTTGAGGAAGTCGTTGTCCTTGGTCAGGTGGAGATCGGCGACGACCTGCTCGGCGGCGGAACGCGAGCGGTGCAGGCGCACGGCATTGGCGACACGCTCGGCATTGCGGGAATTGACGTCGGCCTGGTTGGTGCCCACTTCGTCGATCAGTTCGACCTGCACGGTGGAAGAGGCGCGGTAGAGGGTGGGCGAGAGCCATTGCTGCACCAGCACGGCCAGGGTGATCGTGCCGACCACCAGCGCCATCATCGTGCGATGTCGGTAGAACACGCGAAGCAGGTCTCGCGGACCGACTTGCTGATCGGACGATGGGATATCCCGTGAGGGCGCCGGTCCGCGGTAGTGCGTCGGCGCGCCGCCGATCGGGCTGGGCGCGATTGCAGTCGACATGTGTGCCCCTCCAGCGAGGTGATGTTGGCCGCCTTGCGGTCGGCTTTTCGTGATCCCTGCCGCCCCCCCTCGGGACGGTTCCGGTACGGAGTCGTCCACGCGGGACGGTCTTCATCGTGAACTATGCGGTCAAAGGCGGGCCGAGCAAAAAGGGCATAGGGGCCTCGCGGGTCCCAATAGAGACTAGTCCTTTTGGGGGACGCGGCGGCGCAGCAGGGCGGAGTAGAGTTCGAGGTGGCGCGCGGCGGCGTTCTCGATCGTGTACTCGCGGCTGGTCACCAGTGCCCCGGCCGAAAACTGCCGGTAAAGCGAATTGTCCTGCGTCAGCCGCAGCATGGCCGCGGCCAGCGCCTGCGGCTTGTCGAGCGGGCAGAGCAGCCCGTTCTGGCCCTGTCGCACGAGGCCCCGGTTGCCGGACACGTCGGTGGCGACGACCGGCAGGCCCATGGCCATGGCTTCGAGGATCGCTACCGAAAAGCCCTCGTAATGGGAGGTGTTGAGGTAGAGGTCGCTGCGCTTCAGCAGGTCGGGCACGTCGCGCCGTTCGCCGAGGAATTCGACCACTTCGCCCAGATCGAGTTCGCGGACACGGGCGCGCAGGGCTTCCAGTCCCTCACCGCCGCCTGCTACGCGCAGGACCGGGGGTGGCTGGGCCTCGGTCGCGCGGTCTTTCAGGATGCGGGCGGTCTCGATCAGCAGCGGGTAGTTCTTCTGGTCCGAAACCGCGCCGACCGTCAGTACGTTGCAGGGCCGCCGAGCCGCGACACGCGGGGAGGAGGCCTTGTAGCGCGAGGACGGCGCGTTCTGGATCAGGGTGAAGGGCCGTCTCGACCAGTGCCGGTAGATTCCGGCGGTGTCGTTGCTGATCGCGACATAGTGGTGGACCACCCGGTCCAGCGCGGAGAAGAGCGCCGGGGGGAAGCTCAGGCGGCTGTTGTGATAAGTGAAGACGATCGGCCCGGAAAAGCCGCTGAAGGCCAGCATCGTCACCGCGCGCACGGTATGGGCATGGACGACGTCGGGCCGGGCCTCGGCCAGATGGCGGCGCAGGGCCAGCACGCCCGGCAGCAGACGGCGGCGTCGGCCGAGGTGCATCGATTCGAAACGGCAGCCGCTCTGGCCGATCTGGTCGATCAGTTCGGCTTCCATCTCCGGCGAATTGCCCAGCATCGGCGCATCGCAGAGGGCGAGGATCGTCCCGCGCGCGCCTTTGGCGGCAAAGGCCGCGTTGAGGTTGGTCACGAGGACTTCCGCCCCGCCGGAGGTCAGGCTGGTGATGATCGAGCTGACATTCAGCGGCGGCTGCGGCTCGGCATCGCGGGGAAAGGCTTCGATCGGGGAATGGACCGTCATGACTCGGATTCCAGGGCGTATGCGCCGTTGGCGGGAGCCGGCTCGTGCCCGGCGCGGCGCAAGTTGCGCCAGAATGCCAGGTCGAGCAGGATCACCGTCGCCACCCCGAAGGCGATATGGGCGTAGTTGGCCCCGAGCGCGCCGTAACGCGGGATGAGCAGGAAGGCCGCCGTGAAGAAGGCGGCGGTCGCGGTGAAGCTGGCGGCCAGCACGTAAGTCGGCCGGTTCATCGCCAGCAGCGCGGCGCGCGCCGGGGTGGCGTGGAGCGTCAGCAGCACCGCGAAGAGCTGGACAAGCAGGAGCTGGTAGCTGTCCGCGAAGCCGGGGCCGAACACCAGCTCGATCGCCGGCCTGCCGATCAGCCAGCAGGCACCCACCGCCGCCAGCGCGATACCCGCGAGCGAGAGTTGCAGGATCGAGACCAGCTGTCCCATCGCACCGGGTCCGACCTTGCTCCAGAGACGGGCGAGGTCGGGATAGATCACCGTCTGGATCATGTCCCCGGCGGTCTGCGCCACTTTGGCGATCCGGCGGGAGAGGTAGTAGAGACCCGCCGCGCTCGCGCCGGCGAACGTGCTGACCAGCAGGGTGTCCATCTCGTGCGTCATGGTGCGCAGGGTGGAGGAGAGGTTGGTGGAGATCGCGAAGCGCATGAAGCCCGGAAACCGGCCGGGCAGATCGCGCCAGTCGGCCTTGAGCGGACTGGGAATGCCGTTTTCGGCCAGGGCGCGGAATCCGAGCAGGTTGAACAGCGCCGAATCGAAGATCTGGCTGACGGTCCAGACCAGCACGAACCAGACCAGCCCGCCGCCCAGCGCATAGAGCAGCGCCGAGAGCGCGAAGCGGGCGACGAACGAGGCGAGCTGGATATAGGCGAGAATGCGGAACTTGCCTGCGAGGCGCAGCGCCGCGCTCGCCATGCCGCGCGGGTTGCAGGCGATCGCACAGGCATAGATGGCGACGAGGTGGACATTGCCCCGGCCGATACCGATCAGGTTCCCGGCCAGCCATGCGACCAGCACGCTCATCACCGCCGCCACGAGGGCACTGGCCACGTCGAGCAGCAGCCCATAGGCATAGAGCGATGACATTCGGCCGACATCGCCGTTCTCTTCCTCCACGGCCACGAAGCGGACCAGTGGCTGCCACGATTCGAAGCGGATCAGTCGCTCGCAGACGCGCCCGATCGCCAGGACAACGGCAAGGATGCCGAACTGCTCCTGTCCGAGCGCGCGGGTGGCGATGGCGAGGCTCGCCATCATGATCATCACGCCGCCGAAATTGCCCGAGAGCAAGTGGCCGATGCTGACGAGGTGGGGCCTCAGCATCTCGCTGCCGCGCCAGCGGGCGAACTGCCGGGACAGGAAGGAAGCCTCGCGGTGCGCGGCGACCTCGCTTGCGCTTTCGATGGGGGTCATCCTGCTTCCGAGGTCCGTTCTGGTTCCGGGGGTTCGGTCTGGCTGCGCCAGGCCGGGCGCCGTGTCATGGAAAGGGTGGCGGCTCCGGCGCCGGCGCTCGCCAGCGCGAACATCAGCATTGCCGGGCCGTTCCACATCCGCGCGAACATGTGCGGGAGCGACATTGCGTAAAGGAAGAACACGCCCAGCAGCGCCAGCGCGCAGACCCCGTCGGTGCGACTTCGCCCGGCTATGGAGGTGCCGTGCACGAACATCGCCGCGAACATCAGGCACAGGCCGAGGAAGGAGACCACGCCGCCTTCGTTGAGCACCAGTAGGTAGAGCTGGTGGACCGGCATGCCGTAGACGCTCGCCTTGCGGTAGCCGTCGCTGCCGAGGCCGATCAGCAGGTTGTCGCCCGACATCTGCCAGGCCTCCTGGATCAGCACCGAGCGGCCGACGAACGTGCCTGCCTTGGTCGGGTCGCCGGAGACCACCGCGTCGCCCACCCGCTGTTCGAACACCGCCGGAACCGGGCCGCCGAGGCCGACATAGGCGCCGACCACCAGCAGCACCGGCATGGCGATGGTGATCACCGTGCGAATGCGCGAGAGGGCAAGGACGAAGCCGATTGACAGGATCGTGGTGGCGAAGGCGGTGAAGCTGGCGGAATAGACCATCCCGGCAACGATCACCAGCGCCAGCGGCACGGCGACGAAGGGGCGCAGGCGCCTCTCGATCACCGCATGGAGCAGGAAGATCAGCGCGAAGACGCAGACCGCGCCGTTCGAATTGGGCTCCCCGGTAAAGGCGCCCAGGCGGCCATTGCCGGTGACCACGTACTTGTTGACGTACTGGTTGATCATGTCGCGGCTGAACAGGTTGACCAGCGCGATGCCCACCGCCTGCGACACCGCCACGCCCCAGACATAGGCGAGCGCGGCCTTGCGCAGCACGGGTAGCGAGCAGTTGGCCAGGACCATCGGGATCAGCAGCAGCGCGAAGGCATATTGCCCGGCGACCACCGGCCAGCGGGTGAAATCGCCATGCATCGTGGAGCCGACCAGCATGCCGCCCAGCAGCATGACGATGCCGCCCACCCAGAGCACCGACATCTTCCCCATCATCCGCGCATTGAGCCCGCGTGAGACGAGCATCAGCAGGATGCAGACGATCAGGATCATGTCGGACATCGTCAGGTTGGCATTGGGAAGTCGTCCCACCTGCCACCAGCTGAGGAAGAAGGCCGCGGCGGGCAGCAGCACGGCGATCGCACGGTCGTAAGGCGATGCCGGTTCGCGGGCCAATTGGGGCGCAGGCCGCCAGGATGCGGACTGCGGCGTCCCGTCGTCGGGTAGCTGGGTCAGGATAGCGGCCATGCCCGCGATCATGGGCCAGTGAATTGCCCCAAGGCAAAGGCCAGTCCGGACAATAAGGAAGCGCATAGTTGTTAGCGCAAAAGGGGGAGGCGGCCTGCCGGGCTAAGTCCAAATGGTAACTTGTGCGCGCCGGGTCCGAGGCCCACGCTGCCGTCCGTGCATGGCTCTGCGCGGGGGCGTCTTTCAGGATTCCAGGCCCGAGATCGTCGTTTCCCCGCGGTCATCAGGGTTTTCGAGAACCGCGCCGGTGGGTTTCGTCCCCTGGCGGCAGGAGAAACGGCATGACGGCGGTGAGACTCAAGAAGAAGCCTCCTTTGCTCACGATCCTGTTCCTTGCGGCTGCGGGGGTGGCCATCGCCGCCGTTGCGCTCGGCATTGCCGGCACGACGAGCGAGGAAGTCATGGCAGCGGCGCCGGTGGTGAAAGTGCCGAGTGGCAAGAAGTCCTTCCCCGCCGCCGTCGGCTACGGTGCGACAAGCGTGGGCGGGCGCGGCGGGCGGATCATCTACGTCACCACCCTGGCCGACTCCGGCGCCGGTTCCTACCGCGCCTGCGTCACCGCGACCGGTCCGCGCGTCTGCGTGTTCCGGGTCAGCGGGGTGATCCGCTTCACCCAGCGCCCGCCGTGGATCATGTCGCCCTACCTGACGATCGCCGGGCAGACCGCGCCGGGCAGCGGCATCACGCTCGCCCATGGCGGCGGCAAGAACGGCCTGACCCCGCTGGTCATCAAGAATACCCACGATGTCGTCGTGCGCGGCATCCGCGTGCGCAACGACCGCGTTGGCGGCAACCGCGAGGCGGAGGACAGCATCACCATCGAAAAGAGCAGCCGCGTGGTGATCGACCATGTCAGCGCCTCCTGGGCGCGCGACGAGCTGATCAACGGCTACGACGACAACGACGAGATCACCATCAGCAACTCGATCTTCGCCTGGGGCGTGCCCAAGCACGACAAGTGCGCGCTCCTGGCCAGCGATCCGGTGGACAAGCAGAAGCTGAGCTTCATCGGCAATCTCTGCGCGCACAACGGCGATCGCAATCCGGACATCAACTTCCCCAAGGGTTCCTGCGTCGAAGTCATCAATAACGTGCTCTATAATGCCCAGTCGGAATTCGCCGAGGTCTGGGAGAGCTACGGCGGCAGCCCGGTCTCGATCGTCGGCAACACCTTCATCGCCGGAACCAACACCAATACCCAGAGCCGAGGCGTCGCCCGCGAGACACAAGGGTCCACCGGAACCGCCTCGATCTATCTCTGGGACAATGCCTTCGACGGCAATTTCAAGCACGTCAGCCCCGAAGTGGTGCCCGCCCAGATCCAGCAGGCACCGTGCCCGCTGACGGTCCAGCCGATGAGCGCATCTGCGGCCTATGCCTCGGTTCTCGCGCGTGCCGGGGCCTTCCCGCGCGACGGCATCGACAAGGCGGCGGTGGCCGACGTCAAGAACCGCACCGGACGCATCGGCGAACCCGTTCCGGCAATCCCGACGCCGACTTCCGGCACGCCCTACGTCGATAACGACAAGGACGGCATGGACGATGCCTGGGAACGCGCCAACGGTCTCGACCCCACCCGCAACGATGCCTGGGGCGATGCCAACGGCAACGGCATCGAGAACTTCGAGGAATTCCTCAGTTATCGCGAGAAAGGGTTCGGCCTTTGAGCAG
Source organism: Novosphingobium sp. (assembly GCA_017745295.1). Lineage (GTDB taxonomy): Bacteria > Pseudomonadota > Alphaproteobacteria > Sphingomonadales > Sphingomonadaceae > Novosphingobium. Next base: position 23,795 of record JAGHZR010000014.1, on the reverse strand, counting down.
CCTTGCAGCCCCGCTTGAGCGGGAGGTTACGGCACCGGCCGCAAGGGTGGAGGCACGAAGCCGCCCCTTGCGCATCTGCTTTCCTTTCGCGGGGGACGAACTGGGCGGCAGCCACGTTTCCGCGCGGGGGCTTATGGAAGGGCTCGATCCGGGGCGTTACCGGTTGCTGGTCGTGCCCGAAGTGCCGGAAGGCACGATCGCCGGATTCTTCTCGGAATTCGCGCAAGTGCCCGACCCGGCGCCGCCCGCACGGTCCTTCGTGCCGGGCGCGCGGTTCGGCCTCGGCAAGGCCTTGCGCGCGCTGGCAGGCGTGCCGCGCCGTGTGCGTTTCCTGCGCGAGAACGCGATCGACGTGGTGCACAGCAACGACGGCCGCAGCCATGCGGGCTGGGCGCTGGCAGCGCGGCTGGCAGGCGCAAAGCTGGTCTGGCACCATCGCGGCGACCCCGATGCGCGGGGCCTGCGCTATGCGGCGCCGCTACTGGCGAGCCGGATATTCACCGTTTCGCGCTTCTCCCTGCCACAGGGTGGCAGCAGCGCGGCGAAAGCGGCGCAAGTGGTCTACAGTCCCTTCGACACGACCGTTACCGCCGACTGGGCGACGATGCGCCGTACCCTGATCGAGGAACTCGGCTGCGCGCCAGACGCGGTGCTTTGCGGCTGGTTCGGCAATTTCGTGCAGCGCAAGCGCCCGCTCGAATTCGTCGAGGCGGTCGAGCGGCTGGGCGCCTTGCTGGACCGGCCGGTGGTCGGGCTGATGTTCGGCGATCCGCGCAATACCGAGGTGGGCGATGCCCTGCCGGAGCGGATCGCGCGGGTTTCGGGCAATGCGCGTGTCGTCATGATGGGCTACCGCGCGCCGGGCTACGAATGGCTGGCGGGCTGCGACCTGCTGCTCGTCCCCGCCGCGCGCGAGCCGCTAGGGCGGACGCTGGTGGAGGCGATGCTGGTCGGCACCCCGGTCGTCGCCACCGATTCCGGCGGCAATCCCGAAGCGCTGGAGGGGGGCTGCGGCGTGCTCTGCCCCCTCGACGACCCCGCGGCCATGGCCCATGCCGCCGCCGACCTGCTCGCCGATCCCGAACGGCTCGACGCCATCCGCACCCGCGCGCGCAGCGAGGCGCGCCGCCGCTTCTCGCGCGAGAACCACATCCGCCAGGTCACTGCCGTCTATGAAGAACTGGCGGGCGGGTGAGGTATTTTCCTCCGCCCGCCGCCCTCAGCCCTTCATCATTGCGAGCGTAGCGAAGCAATCCAGCGTCGGTCTCAAGCCGCTCTGGATTGTTTCGCTACGCTCGCAATGACGCGTTCGGGCGTGGAAAGAGGGGGGATGCCCGGTCCGTGGCCTGGCCCATCCCCCTGTTTGCCGGTCAGAACCGCAAGCGGAACGAAGCGCCCACTTTGGCCCGATCGAATTCGAGCGTCGGATCGTCGCTGGTGCGCTTGCCGTAGTTGGCATAGGCCGCGACCGACATGTTGCGCGAGAAGATGTATTCGATCTCGCCCGAGACGGTCGGCGTCTGTTCCTTGACGCCGGAGCCGTTGTAGCGGCTGCGGCGGTAGCCGCCGCCTACGGTGGCGTAGAGATTGTGGCGGATCTCCTGCTGGACCGAGAGCTTGACCGTGGTGTCGGTACGCGATTGGGCGCCGCTGCGGAAGGTCGCGACATCGCCGTTGAAGGCGTCCAGCATGAAGGCCGTGCGCTGGCGCGGGCGATAGGTCACGCTGCCCGAGACCGACAGGCCGGTGCGGCTTTTCGCGAGGCTGTCCTCCGGCACGAAGCGGAACATACCGGCGGAAAGATTGCCTTCCAGCACCCCGCCCGGTTCGAACTCCACGCCGACGCGGCCACCCCAGGTCGTGGTGTTGCGCTTGCTGCCGCCCGGCGTGCGTTCGAGGCGGAAGTCGCGCTTGGCCACGAAGGCGCTGGCGGTCACGAACGTGATCCCGGTGACGCGCCAGCCGACCGTGGCCACGCCGTTGAGGCCGGTGAAATCGCGGTTGGCGTCGGCGGCGGAGAGGGCATTGTACTTGGTGGCATTGCCCTGGAGGTCGAACAGCAGGCGCCGGGTCATGTGGCGGAACCGCAAGTCCACGCCCAGGCTGTCGATCTCGCGCGGACCGGCGTTCGGGTCCTGCCGCGATTCCGGGCTGCCGCGTTCCTCGACCGCGCGCTGGTAGAAGGCGCGGCCCGTCACCGAAGTCGTCGTTTGCGGGGCCCAGCGCAGCGAGCCGTCCAGCAACCAGGCCTCGGTATTCTCGGTCTTGAGATCGGCGAAGCGCCGGATCGTCGCCGAACCGTGCGCCGTGGCGCTCAGCGGGCCGGGCGCCGTGGCGATCTGCACTTCCGGCGTCAGTTCAAGGTGCACGTCGTCCCGCGCATTGCTGGGCGTGGCATAGACGTTGGTGTCGTATTCCACCCGCGCCTCGCCGCCCAGACTTACATTCAGCGAGCCGAGATGCATCGGCAGGTCCTTGTACTCCGAATCGTTGGGATAGACCGCGGAAGCGGTCGAACCGATGTCGCGCGCTTGCGCCAGGGCCTGCTGCGGAACCGCGAGCAGGAACGGAACTGGCACGGCCAGTGCGATGGCACCCCGCATGGCCTCAGAACCACCGCTCGTAGACGCGGATCCGGTCGCCCGGCAGGACCGTGGCGAACTCGTCGGCGCTGGCGGTCACGTCCTTGCCGCCCACGATACGGGTCACGGCGACCTTGCCGGTCTTGGCGCGGTAGGTATAGCCGCCCGCCGCCGAGATCGCCGCCAGCACCGTCATGCCCTGGCGATATTCGAACTGGCCGGGCTTGTTGACTTCGCCGACGACGTAGAAGGGCCGCAGCTCCACCGGGCCGACGTTGACCACCGGATCGCCGGTCATGATCCCCTGCCGCAGGAGCGAGGCGGCGATGCCCTGCTCGATCTCGCGATAGGTCATCCCGGCGACGTCGACCTGCTTGATATAGGGGAGCGAGATCGCCCCGCTGTCCTCGACGATATAGTCGCCGTTGGCGCTTTGCAGGTCCTGCACCACGATGTGGAGCTTGTCGCCCGCACCCACCCGGTAGTTGCCTGCCGGAGCGGATGCGAGCGTGGGCATCGATGCGGTGGGCGACGAACATCCGCCAAGCATCGATGTCGAAACCAGTGCCGCTGTCAGCGCAGCCGCAGACAGCCGCGACGTCAATCGCCGCGTAAGACCGTGTGACATTCCGGGTGCCCTCCCTTGTATCGTACCCCTGAACCGGGGCCGCGGGCGCCGCGTCTGTCCTTGCGCGGTGCGACGCCCGTCGAGCCACCGGCAGAAAAGGTGGCCTAAAATACGCCGGAATGCCTTGGTTATTAAGTGTTATTCGCGGGGTTACTCGGGCGAGAACGGCTAATCCTCGTGGGCCGGGGATTAAATTTTTGCAAGCCGGTGGGTACTACTTGGGTGAGGAGCGGCCATCGTCCCCTCAGAACCGCGCGTCCAATCCCACGCGAACAGTGCGCGGGCGCAGCGGAGTGACCTGCTCCCGCCCGGTGCTGAACGGGGTGCCGAGCGAGAAGCGGTTGCCCTGCACGTCGGCAAGGTTGGTCACGCTGAGGGTGATGCCGTAGCCTGCCGTGCCGAGGCGCATGTCGAAGCCGCTGTCGAAATAGTTGCCCTGCGGCGCCCCCAGTTCCGGCCCGATGCCGAGCCGCGAGCGGCCGATGTAGTTGGCCCAGGCATTGGCATTCAGCATCCAGTCCGCACTGACGTCATGGGTCCAGGCCAGCGCCGAGTGCCCCGCGAACCGGGCGATGTTCGGCACCTGCATGCCGCGCGTGGCAACATAGCTCATCACTTCCGCGCGCGAGAGCGTCGCCGCCGCAAGGCCGACCGGCGCCAGCACGTATTGCACCAGCGCGGCGGAGGGTTCGTCCACCTTGCTCCGGTTCCAGGTCGCGCCGAGTTCGACGCGCAGGCCCGGCGCCAGCAGCACGCCACCGGACAGGCTGGCCGACCAGACGCGGCCATCCCCGATATTGGCGGTGCTGGGCAGGCCGGAACCGTCGATGAAGTCGGCCTGGATATCCTGCCAGCGCGTGTAGGACAGGCTCAGCGCGAGGTCGAAGGGCGTCGACCCGGCGCGGCCGTGGCGGGCGCCCATCTCGAACGTGCCGGTGCGGTCGCTCTGGAAGCGGCGCACCACGTTGCTTTCTATTGCGAAACCGCCGGGTCGGAAGCCCTGCTGATAGCGCAAATAGAGCGAATCCTCGGGCGAGAACCGGGCGTTCAGCGCGAAGGAGGGCAGGAACCGGCTCATCGTGCGCCGCGCGGTCACGCCGGTAGTGGAGAGGAACATCGCGGCGGCAGGGGCCATATCCTCGCCGTCGCCGCCGAGGCGCGACCGGGTGAGGCGGCCGCCGCCGGTCGCGGTGAGCGGCCCCATGAGGTGCAGGCTGGCCTCGCCGTAGAGCGTGAACTCGTCGATCGTGTTGCGCACGCCGGTCGCGGCCTTGCGTACATCGAAGGCCGGACTGGAGAAATCGCGATTAAGCGTCGTGCGGTTGTGGGTGTAGCTTGCGCCGAGCAGCCAGCCGAATCCGTGGCGTTCGCTCTGCCAGAGCCGCGTCTCGTGCACGATCATGCGGGTTTCGTTGGTCTGGGTGAACAGGCGCGGCTCGTCGCCCGTCTGGCTGGCGTCGTAGTGCTCGTGGAGGTCCTGCGCGACCACGCCGGTGGTCGAGCGCAGGTTCACCGCGCCGATCTTTCCGGACACCACGAACTGGCCGAGCGCATAGTCCGCCTTCGAGCCTTCCGGCACTCGCGCCGAGCTTTCCAGCGGCTTGCCGTTGCGGTCCGCATACTGGCTGTCGTCCGCCTCGGTACTCTGGGCGAGGGCGATCACGTCGATCGTCCAGTCCGGCGCGATCCGCGCGCGCAGGGCGAGCTTGCCGCCGAGCATGTTGGAGCGGTTGACGTTGCTACGGCCGAGCAGGGGCTTGTCGATGTAGCCGCCTAACGTGGCGCTGTCGAACGTGGCGCGCAGGGCCACGCTCTCGCCCGCTACCGGCAGGTTTACGGTGGCGCTGGCATCCGCGCCGGGGGCGCCGTGTTGCGTCAGCGAGCCGCCGAGGATCACCGTGCCGCCGGTCGCGCCCATGACCGGGGCATTGGGCACGAGGCGGATGATCCCGCCCAGCGATCCGGCGCCGTAGAGCGTGCCCTGCGGGCCTTCCAGTACCTCCACGCGGGCAAGGTCGGACAGCCGCAGATCCGGGTCCGGCGCATTGTAGGTCAGCCGCATGTCGCCGAGGTACTGGCCCACCGTGGCCTGGGTCGGGCCGGTGAAGCTGGAATCGGCGATACCGCGAATGAACAGCTTGTTGCGGCCGCTGCCGAGATGGGTCGAGGAAACGGTCGCGAGCTGGCGGGTGATCTTCTCGGTGCCGCCGACGCCGCCCGTTTCCAGCGCCTTGCCGTCGAGGATCGCGAGCTGGCCGGGTACGTCCTCCACCCGGAGGTCGCGCTTGGTGGCCTGGACGACGATGGGTTCGCTATGGGTCTCGATCGGTGGACGCGGCGCGGCGGGGCGGGAGACCTCGCGGACCTGCCGGGCGAGCGGCGCCGAAGGGCGCGCGGCTTCGAGGCGCCAGGCAGAACGTCCGACCGGCACTGCGCGCGCGCCTGCCGCGCGGGCGAGGCGGCTCAGGGCTTCGGCCACGTCCATGCGTCCGCGCAGGGCGGGGATCGCGCGGCGGGCGATCGCGGGATCGGCGATGACGATGCTGGTGCCGGTCTGCCGGGCGAGATCGACGACCGCCTCGCTGGCGGTGCCGGCGCGCGTGGCGACGTCCGCTTCGCGGGCGAGGACGGGAAGAGGCATGGCCATGGCGGCCGCCAGAAGCCAGGCCGCACCTCTCATCGTCAGGGCGTGCCGATCACCCAGCGTTTTCCGTCTGCGCGAACCCTGACGCCCAGCAGCGGCCCGAGCGCCGCCGGATCCTCCCGCAGCGGCGCCACCAGCAGCGAGCCGGAGACCTTGCGATCCGCACTGCCCGGCGCCACGACATAGGCCACGCCGGTCGCACGGGCGAGGTCGGCGGCGACGGAATCCAGCGCGGTATCCTCGAACGTGACGCGGCCTTCGCGCCATTCGCCGACTTGCGCGGGCGCGATCTTGCCGAGCGTGTAGTCCCCGGCCTTGCCGTGGCGGCGGAGCATTTCGCCCGGCGAGATACGCAGGTCCTGCGCCTTGGGATTGAACTGCACCGCGCCTTCCGACACCGCGACGCTGAAGTCCTCGCCGTCGTGGCGCACGTCGAACACGGTGCCGACATCGACCAGCGTGTCCTCGCCCACGGTCACGCGGAAGGGGCGGGCTTCGTCATGGCGGACGGTGAAGAGCGCCTGTCCGCTTTCGAGCCGGGCGAAGCGCGGGTCCTTGCGGTCGAATTCCATGGCGGTGCCGCCCGCGAGGTCCACCCGCGTCTGCGCGTCGAGGGCGACGCTACGGACCTGTCCGGGGGCGGTCTCGATGCGGTAGAGGTCGCGGCTGCCCGCCTGCCACACCCACAAGCCGCCCACGAGCAGGAGCGAGGCGGCCACGGCGCCGCCCAGCCATGCGCGGCGGCGGGGCGAGGCGGGTACTATCGCCGGTTCCACATCGTCGTTGGCGGGCGCTGCCGCAGCGATCAGTTCGGCGCCGTCGGCCACGGCGGCGGCCACGGTGTCATAGGCGCGGGCATGGGCGGGATTCGCGTCGAGCCAATGGGTGAAGCCTTCCCAGTCCTCGAAGGCCGGATCGCCGACGCGCAGGGTCCAGTTGAGCGCTTCGGCCCTGATCTTGTCGTCATCACTCATCGCGCGCTCCTTCTGCGGCGAAGACGGAGACGATCGGCGCGGACCTCATCGTTATCAGGCCTCATCGCTGCGTTCCTTCCATTGGGCGAGCGCCCGATAGGCCACGCGCAGATCGCTTTCCACCGTGCTGAGGCTGACGCCGAGTTCGGCGGCGATTTGCTTCTGCGCTATGCCGTCGATCCGGTGGCGGCGGAAGATCGCCGAGACGCGCGGGCCGAGGCTTTCGAGCAGCGAAAGCACGCGCCCGGCTTCCTGCGCGGCGGAAAGGCGGCGTTCGGCGGAAGGTTCGGGAGAGGCACCGGCTTCATCGACATGCGCCTCGGTCCAGTCGCGCTCGCGGGTGCCGGACTGGCGCGTGGAGCGGAAACGGTCGATCATCAGCAGGTCGGCGGTGCGGAACAGATAGGAGAGCGGCGCGGCGACCGGGCCGGGCGCGCTGCGCGAGATCTTCAGCCAGACTTCCTGGACCAGGTCTTCCGCCGCATCCCCGGCGCCGCGGGCGCGCAGGAAGTGCAGCAGCTTGTCCCGATTCTCGAGAAAAGTCGCTTCAAGGCCCGATCGGGAGGAGGAAGGCGGCGCGGGAGGCATGGTGGCGTTTCGCGGGGACAGATAGACTGTCAGCAGCCTCGGGGAAAGTCTTTGCCCTCATGTCCTTCGATGGAAAACGAAGGGCGTGTCAGCGCGCGCTTTGGGCGGCGGCGCGGGACTGCATGGCGCGGTCGGTGAAGAGGGCGAGGGCGGCCATGGCGCCGCCGGTCAGGCCCGCGGTTCCCATGGCGATGATGACCGGCTGGGCGGCGTCGGCAAGGCGGCTGGCGCGATCGTGGATGGGGTTGAAGAAGCGGGACATGGCGGGGGACTTTCGTGCTCGTGTGGTTGGGTGCGTCTGGACTGACCTCTTCTTCCTCTTTTTGAGGTTTTCCGGGAATTGGGATAAGTTGATCCGAATTGTTCCAGATTGTTGAAATGTCATGCCGAGGAGGGCGAACTCCCCGGCAGACACGAAGGGACCTGAAACCGCTCAGGCGACGGCGAGCGTCACCGAGATATTGCCGCGCACGGCGTGGCTGTAGGGGCAGATGGTGTCGGCTTCGGCGACCAGCGCTTCGGCGGCTTCACGCTCGACGCCGGGCAGGGTGACGACGAGTTCGACGGTCAGGCCGAAACCCTTGTCGCTGCGCGGACCGATGCCGACGGTGGCATTGACCGTGGTGTCGGCGGGCACGCGAGGCAGGTTCTTGTCCTGGCTGGCGGCGAACTTCATCGCGCCGAGGAAGCAGGCTGCGTAGCCCGAGGCGAAGAGCTGTTCCGGATTGTTGCCCTGGTCGTTGCCGCCGAGTTCCTTCGGCGTGCCCAGGGTCACTTCGAAAGCGCCGTCATCGGTGCGGGCCTTGCCGTCGCGGCCGCCGGTTGCCGTGGCGCTGGTCTTGTAGAGAGGATTGATCGACATCGTGCTTCTCCGTTTTGATCGTTAGTGATTAAATCGTGTGCGATCTAAATGCGTGAGTCGCGGTCGGATGTCAAGCGTTGCGATTCAATCGCGTGCGATTTATATTGCGATCATGACCCAGACCCCTCCCTTGCAGCCGGAAGCCAATCTCGATCCCTTCGAGGATTTCCTGTGCTTCTCGGTCTATTCCACCGGCCTTGCCTTCAATCGCATCTACAAGCCGCTGCTTGACCGGCTCGGCCTGACGTATCTGCAATACCTCGCGATCCTCGGGCTGGCGCAGAAGGACGACCAGACGGTGAGCGAACTGGGCGAGAAGCTGTTCCTCGAATCGAATACGTTGACGCCGCTGCTCAAGCGGCTCGAAGCGGCCGGGCTGGTCGAGCGGCGTCGTTCCGCCGAGGACGAGCGGGTGGTGCGGATCACCCTGACCGACAAGGGCCGCGAAACCGCTGCCGAAGCGCGCTGCGTGCCGGGCGAACTGGTAGAGGCGACCGGCGTGTCGATCGAGAGTATCGCCGAACTGAACCGCGAACTGAAGGCCCTGCGCACCCAGCTACGCGGCGGTTGAAGGCGCACTCCCGGCAGGGAGATATGCTATTGCGATACGATAGCAATAAGGTTAGTCGCGGTAGCGTGACTGCCTTGGCCTTCCTGTCGCCCGTTCGGGGCTTTGCCGCTGCGCCCTGCGGTTCCCTAACCTTTGCGCCGCGCCTGCGCCGAAGTCTGGCTTTCGGCGGTGAAAATGCAATTGCGTTGCATCCGGGGCGATCGCGGCTATCAGGCAGACCCTTCAAGTTCATGGACCACTTCGGCACTTCTGGGCACCGGGCGCTTGCGCCTGTGACTGCTTCTGCTATGCGCGCCGCGTGTGTCGATGTCGCGCGGACCGCTTCCGGACCTGCCAAAACTATCGACTCACGGGTTTCGAGCCTCTTGGGCCCGATACGTGAGCTTTGCCACTCTACCACCCGAGGAATGAATTGATGAGCGACGGTCAGGCCGTGATGCCCACTCTTGAACCCACGACGGCCCTTTCGGTCGAGAAAGTTCTCAGCGTCCGCCACTGGAACGAGCACCTGTTCAGCTTCACGATGTCGCGCCCGGCCTCGTTCCGCTTCCGCTCGGGCGAATTCGTCATGCTCGGCCTTCAGGGCGAGAAGCGCCCGCTGCTGCGCGCCTATTCGATCGCCAGCCCTTCGTGGGCCGAGGAAATCGAGTTCCTCTCGATCAAGGTGCCGGACGGCCCGCTGACCTCGCGCCTCCAGCTCGTCCAGCCGGGCGACCAGATCTATCTCGGCCGCAAGCCCACCGGCACGCTCGTCACCGACGCGCTGCTGCCCGGCAAGCGTCTCTTCATGCTCTCGACCGGTACCGGCCTCGCGCCGTTCATGTCGCTGATCCGCGACCCGGACGTCTATGACCTCTATGACGAGATCATTGTCGTCCACTGCGTCCGCCGCGTCAGCGACCTTGCCTACCGTGAGGAACTGGAAAGCCAGCTGGCCGAAGATCCGCTGGTCGCCGAACAGGCGCTGGTGCAGCTCCACTACGTGCCCACCGTCACCCGCGAGCCGTTCCACACGACCGGCCGCATCGGCGCGCTGGTCGAAAGCGGCCGCCTGTTCGAAGGCCTGAAGGGCGATGCGCGCTTCAATCCCGAGACCGACCGCGTGATGCTCTGCGGCTCGATGGACATGATCAAGGACTTCTCCCACGATCTCGAATCCTGGGGCTTCACCGAGGGTTCGAACGCCAAGCCGGGCGATTTCGTGATCGAACGCGCTTTCGTCGGATAACCGGCGCGGCTTCTTCCGTTGCCTGTCACGCTCGCCCTGTGAGCGAGCGTGACACTTTACGGACAAGAGTACGCTACCTATATACCGACCGGTATGAAATGTTCCGCTCCCACATCGACTCGGGGTCGCCCGCGCGAGTTCGACCCTGAAGAGGCCCTGACGGCCGCGCTTCGGGTGTTCTGGCAGCGCGGCTACGAAGGCGCCTCGATGGCGGAACTGACCGAGGCGATGGGCATCACCAAGCCCAGCCTCTACGCCTGCTTCGGCAACAAGGAAGCGCTCTTCAAGAAGGCGCTCGACCTCTACGAGCGCGACAAGCTGGCCTATGTCGGCAAGGCGCTGGAAGCGCCCACCGCCCGCGGTGTGGCCGAGCGGCTGCTGTCCGGCGCTATCTCCACCCATTGCGGCGGCAGCGATCCGCACGGTTGCCTCGGCGTCATGTCCACCGTCACTTGCACGATGGAAGACCCCTCGATCCGCGACTTCGTGACCGAGCGCCGGATCGCTACCGAGGACGCCCTGATCGAACGCTTCGAGCGTGGCAAGGACGAGGGCGACTTGCCCGAGAGCGTCGATGCCCGCTGCCTGGCGCAATGCCTGACCACGGTGCTCCAGGGCATGTCGGTCAAGGCCCAGGGCGGCTCCTGCGCGCAGGAGCTGAAGGGCGTTGTCGATACCTATCTGACGATGTGGCCGGGGCGCTGAGTTCGCTGCGGCAGAGCTAGCCTTTCCAACCTTCCAATACGTCATCCTGAACTTGTTTAGCTACGCTGGCCTTCGGCTCAGGATCCATCTCTCGATCTCAACCATCGGCCTGATTGGCGAAATGGATCCTGAAACAAGTTCAGGATGACGTTGAGTTGGCGGGCAGGGCTGCGCCCTTTACGAGACGCTCTGCTTCCAACCCTTTCGCCCGAAACCGGAAAAATCCCGTTCAACCGGCATTAAGCCCCTTGAAAACGGCGCTCCCGAACAAATCTTACCAAGCGGTACAGAAAGTCGCTTGACGATGTGCCGCACCGCAATATATACCAAGTGGTACAGAACGAGGTAGCCCGACTCGCCGCTTGAGGGAGTAACGGGACCGCGTTCGCAAGGGTCCGGTCAACCGGACCTCCCTTGGTGCCGCCTGTGTCCCCGCAGGCGTCTCCTGAGCATACGAACCTGTAGTCGGCGTTTCCGGAAGTGCGATTCCGGGCGATGTCCTTCTGCGCCTCAAGACTTTCCGGTGCCCCTTGCGCCGGAACACCCCGGCGTGCGCCCTTACCTTCCCCTCCTGTCCCGAGGGCGCGCGCCGGGCACCTTTTCAGGGAGCACACAACATGGCCTTCATCGACTTCACCGATGCGGCGCTCCAGGCGCTGCCCGCGTTCCGTACTGTAACCGAGACGGCGCCCGCCGCCGCCCCTGTCGCCGCCAACGAGCCGCTTTCGCGCTTCGAGCGCAGGATCGTCGAACTGGCGCGCGAGGATGGCCTCGATACGCTGAAGCCGCAGCGCAAGCGCGGCTGGTTCGCCCGCCTGATCTTCGGCCCGCAGCCGCCGTCGCCGATGCTCGCGAACGAGCAGCTCGAAGCGCTGCGCCGCCTTGCCGTGCAGGCCTGGCACCACGGCTACACGCTGCCCGCTTCCGTCATGAAGGAAGCCCGCGTGGCCGGACACAGCGAGGCCAAGATCGGCGCCGTCATCGACTTTATCGGGCGCTCCCGCGCCCCGTTCCGGAGGCTTGCCGCGTGAATTTCCCCGTATCTCCAGAAACCCTCGCCAAAGTCGAGGCGGAGGCTGAACTGCCCCGCACTCGGCCGAAAAGAGGGCGTCAGGCCGCCGTGGCCGCCATCGCGCTGATCGCGGTGGCGGGTATCGGCTGGAAGACCTTTCACCATGCCGAAGCCGATGCGGCGCCGATGGCGCCCGCCGTCGTCCAGGCCGCCAATCCGCTGATCCGCGACGTGACCGAGTGGGACGACTACGTCGGCCGCTTCGCTCCCAGCAAGTCGGTGGAAGTGCGCCCGCGCGTCTCGGGCGCGATCACCCAGCTCTTCTTCAAGGACGGCGAATTCGTCCGCGAGGGGCAGCCGCTGTTCACCGTCGATCCGCGCCCCTACCGCGCGGCACTGGCCGAGGCACAGGCCGAAGTCGCCTCCGCCCAGAGCGCATTGGTTCTCGCGAAATCGGACTATGCCCGCGTCGCCGGACTCAAGGGTGACGAGGCTATGGCCGCCAGCGAAGTCGACCAGCTTCGCGCCAAGGTCCGCGCTGCCACCGCCGCGCTGGCAGGGGCCGAGGCCCGCGTGCGCCAGCGTGCGCTCGATGTCGAGTTCGCCACCGTGCGCGCGCCGATCTCGGGCCGCATCTCGGATCGCCGGGTGGACGTGGGCAACCTCGTCTCGGGCGAGAACGGCACCGGCGCCACCTTGCTGACGACGATCAATGCCGTCAGCCCGATCTACTTCACATTCGACGCTTCCGAAGCGCTGTTCCTCAAGACCCAGCGCGAAAAGGCCGAGCACAAGGGCGCGGCCGACGTGCAGGTCCGTCTCCAGGACGAAACCCAGTACCGCTGGAACGGCAAGCTGGACTTCACCGACAACGGGCTGGATCCGCGCTCGGGCACGATCCGCGTGCGCGCCGTGCTCGACAATGCCGACGGCTTCCTGACGCCGGGCATGTTCGGCAACATGCGTCTGGCCGAAGGTGGCACGGTCAAGGCCCTGCTGGTGCCCGACGACGCCGTGCAGTCCGACCAGGCGCGCAAGGTCGTGCTGACGGTGGGCAAGGACAGCGTGGTCGCGGCCAAGCCGGTCGAACTCGGCCCGCTGGTGGACGGTCTGCGCGTGATCCGCTCGGGCCTTGCCCCCACGGACCGCGTGGTGATCTCCAACTACCAGGCCGCGATCACCGGGGCCAAGGTCAATATCCGCCGCGGCCAGATCGCGGTGGACCCCAAGGCGGCCCATGCCGCTGCTGGCCCCAGCTCGCCCGTCGCGGCGCAGGCCACGCTCGCCAACTGACATTCACCCAACCGGGGGGCGGCGCTCGATCTGAGTGACTGCTCCCCCCAGAGGGGCATATTCCCATGCGATTTTCCCGGTTCTTCATCGACCGGCCGATCTTCGCAGGCGTCATCGCGGTGCTCATCACCGTGGTGGGCGCGCTTGCGTTCTTCGGCCTGCCGGTCAGCCAGTATCCCGACATCGTCCCGCCGACGGTGACGGTGACCGCCCAATATCCCGGCGCTTCCGCCGAAACCGTCGCCGACACCGTGGCTGCTCCGATCGAGCAGGAAATCAACGGCGTCGACGACATGCTCTACATGTCCTCGCAGTCGACCGGCGACGGCAAGGTGACGATCACCGTTACTTTCAAGATCGGCACCGACCTCGATGCCGCGCAGGTTCTCGTGCAGAACCGCGTCGCCATTGCCGAGCCGCGCCTTCCCGAGGCGGTTCGCGCGATGGGCGTGGTGACGCGCAAGACCTCGCCCGAGTTCTTGATGGTGGTGAACCTGCAGTCCCCGGACGGCACGTTCAACCGCGACTACCTGTCGAACTATGCGCTCACGCAGGTCAAGGACCGCCTCTCGCGCCTCAACGGCGTGGGCGACGTGCAGCTGTTCGGTTCGCGCGACTACGGCATGCGCATCTGGATCGATCCCACCAAGGCCGCCGCCATGAACCTGACGGCGGGCGAGATCGTCGCCGCGCTGAAGGCGCAGAACGTGCAGGTTTCCTCGGGCGCGATCGGCGCGCCGCCTTATGATCGCGGCAATGCCTATCAGGTCGGCGTCGAGATGCAGGGCCGCCTGACCACGCCCGAGCAGTTCGGCGACATCGTCGTGCGGACCGACGCCGAAGGCCGCCAGGTCCGCGTGCGCGACGTGGCGCGTGTCGAACTGGGCGCGCAGGACTACACCACCAACACCTACCTCTCGGGCAAGCCCACGGTCGTGATCGCCGTGCTGCAACGTCCCGGTTCGAACGCGCTCGACGCAGCCAAGGCCGTCCGCGCCGAGATGGACGATATCGCCACGCACTTCCCCAAGGGCCTGGAATATTCGGTCATCTACAACCCCACCGAATTCATCGGCCAGTCGATCGACGCGGTGTACCACACCCTGTTCGAGGCGGTGATCCTCGTCGTTCTCGTCATCCTCGTCTTCCTCCAGAACTGGCGCGCGGCGGTGATTCCGATCATCGCGATCCCCGTGTCGCTGGTCGGCACCGCGATCATGCTCGCGGCGGTCGGCTATTCGCTCAATAACCTCTCGCTGTTCGGGCTGGTGCTCGCCATCGGCATCGTCGTCGACGACGCGATCGTCGTGGTCGAGAACGTGGAACGCTACATCGAGGAGGGTATGTCTCCGCTGGAGGCCGCTCGCCGCTCGATGGACGAAGTGACCGGTGCGCTGATCGCCATCGTCCTCGTGCTCTGCGCGGTCTTCGTGCCGACGCTGTTCATCACCGGCATGTCGGGCCAGTTCTACAAGCAGTTCGCGGTGACCATCACCACGGCCACGGCGATCTCGCTGCTGCTCTCGCTCACGCTGTCCCCGGCGCTGGCGGCGATGCTGCTGAAGGAAAAGCACGGCCTTCCCGCCAATGCCCCGCGCTGGAAGCGGGCGCTGCAAGGCGCCGCGGACAAGTTCAACCACGGCTTCGACCGGATGAGCGACGGCTATGCCCGCCTCACGCTCACGCTGGTCAAGCGCCCGGTGAAGATGATGGCGACCTATGCCGGACTCATCGCCGCTACCATCGGCATGTTCTGGGCGACGCCCGCGGGCTTCATCCCCAACCAGGACCAGGGCTACTTCCTCGCCGCGATCTTCCTGCCGCCGGGCTCCTCGCTCAACCGCACGGACGAAGTGACGCAGGAAGTCGCCAGGCGCATCCTGCCGGTCAAGGGCCTGCGCGGTGCGGTGATGTTCGCCGGTTTCCACGGTCCCTCGCAGACCGCCGCGCCGGACGCCGCCGCCATCTATTTCCCCTTCAAGAGCTTCGAGGAGCGCAAGCAACTCGGCGTGACCTATGAAGGGATCATGGCCCAGGCCCAGGCCGCGATGCAGGGCTACGACAAGGCGCAGGTCCTGCTGATCCCGCCGCCGACCATCAACGGCATCGTCCCTCCGGGCGGCTACCGCATGGTCGTGGAGGACAAGGAAGGACGCGGTCTGGCCGAGCTTCAGAAGGCTGCCGGCGCGCTGATCGCCAAGGCCAACCAGGCCCCCGAACTGAGCCAGGTCTATACCCTGTTCACGATGAACACGCCGCGCGTCTATGCCGATGTCGATCGCCGCAAGGCCGATATGCTGGGCGTCTCCCCCGCCAAGGTCTTCGAGGCGATGCAGGTCTATCTCGGATCGTCCTACATCAACGACTTCAACCTGCTGGGACGCACCTATCGCGTCACCGCGCAGGCCGATGCCGAGCATCGCGGATCGACGGCGGATATCGCCAACCTCCAGACCCGCTCGGACTCGGGCGCGATGGTTCCGGTCGGCTCGGTCGCGACCTTCAAGGACGAGACCGGACCCTACCGCGTGGTACGCTACAACCTGCACCCGGCGGTCGAAATCGACGGCAGCTACGGCAAGGGCTATTCCTCGGGCCAGTCGCTGGCGACGATGGAGCAACTCGCGGGCGAAACCCTGCCCACCGGCTATGACACCGAGTGGACCGGCATCGCCTACCAGCAGGCCCATGCGGGCAATACCGCCGGAATCGTGTTCGGCATGGCGGTGCTGTTCGTCTTCCTCGTGCTCGCCGCGCAGTACGAGAGCCTGACCCTGCCACTGTCGATCATCCTGATCGTGCCGATGTGCCTCTTCGCGGCCATGCTCGGCGTGAACCTTCGGGGGATGGACAACAATATCCTCACCCAGATCGGCCTCGTCGTGCTGATCGCGCTGGCTGCCAAGAACGCGATCCTCGTGGTCGAGTTCGCCAAGCAGGCCGAAGAGGAGCGGGGCTACTCACCGGTGGAGGCAGCCGTCTATGCGGCCCGCACCCGCCTGCGCCCGATCCTGATGACCTCGTTCGCCTTCATCCTCGGCGCGGTGCCGCTGGTGGTGGCGACGGGAGCAGGCGCCGAGCTTCGCCAGGCGCTGGGTACGGCGGTGTTCTTCGGCATGACCGGCGTTACCGGCTTCGGCCTGCTGTTCACGCCCACCTTCTACGTCGTCTGCCGCAAGCTCGCGGTGGCGCTTCGCCGGAAACCGGCTGCGCCGCACCACGAGAGCCATGCGGTGGTCCCGGCGGAATGAAAGGACGGATGATGTCCATGAATATCAAGAACATGGTCGCGGGACTTCTCACCGCGACCGCCCTCTCGGCCTGCGCCGTCGGACCCGACTATGTCGCGCCGACGCCGCCGGTGGCGGCAGGGGCGCCCTTCGTGGGCGTCCAGAGCGCCGAAGTCACCACCGCGGCGCCAGACGACAGCTGGTGGCGGCTCTATGACGATGCCGTGCTCGACGGCCTCGTCGCCGATGCACTGGCCGCCAATACCGACGTGCGGGTGGCGGTGGCCCGGATCGAGAAGGCCCGCGCCGGTCTGCGCGGCGCGCGCTCGGACCGTCTGCCGCAGACCGATATCAGCGCCACCGGCACCTATGGCCGGGTCTCCGAGGCGCAGGTTCTTCCCGGTTTCGACCGGGAGGGGCGCCGCACCGACGGGCAGCTGGCGGTGAGCTACGAACTTGACCTGTTCGGCCGCGTCTCGCGCGGGGTCGAGGCTTCGCGTGCCGATCTCGCCGCCGCGCAGGAGGATGCCGACGCGGTGCGGGTGACGGTTGTGGCGGACACGGTGCGCGCTTATGTCGATGCCACCAGCGCTGCCGATCAGCTTGGCGTCGCCCAGCGCACGGTGGATCTGCTCGACCGTTCGGCGCGGATCACCAATGCCCGTTTCGAGCGCGGCCTCAACCAGAAGCTCGACGTGATCCGCGTGACCCAGCTGCGCGAGCAGCAGGCGGCGGCCATCCCGAGCCTTCAGGCCGCCCGCGATGCGGCGCTGTTCCGGCTCGCGACGCTGACCGGCCGCACGCCGCAGGACCTGCCCGAGGCGGCGCGCACCCGCACGACCACGCCCGACGTCAGCAAGCCGATCCCGGTCGGTGACGGTGCCACCCTGCTGGCGCGGCGCCCCGACGTGAAGGCGGCCGAGCGCCGTCTCGCCGCCAACACCGCGCGTGTCGGCGTGGCGACGGCGGACCTCTATCCGAAGATCACGCTGGGCGGCTCGATTGGCAGCACGGCGGTCGGCGCCACCGATATTCTCGGGGGCGGGCCGCTGCGCTGGGTGCTCGGGCCGCTTATTTCGTGGGCCTTCCCCAACCAGGAAGCGATCCGCGCGCGGATCGGCGGCGCCAAAGCGGACGCCAAGGCCGACCTCGCCAGCTTCGACGGCACCGTGTTGCGGGCGCTGGAAGAGACCGAGACCGCGCTTTCGGCCTATCGCAATGCCCTGCTGCGCAAGGAGCGGCTCGGCTCGGCGCGCGATGCGGCGGAGCGGGCGGCCAATGTCAGCCTGGCGCGCGAGAGCAGGGGGCAGATCGATTCGCTCGACGTGCTCGACGCCCAGCGCACCCTGGCCCAGTCCGAGGCCGACTATGCGGCGGCGACCCGCGCCGTGGCCTTCGCGCAAGTCGACCTGTTCCGCGCGCTCGGCGGCAGCTGGCAGCAGACCTGACCTGGCGACCGGAGAACGGAACGGGCGGCAAACGAAAGGGGCGGCAGGGTCACACCTTGCCGCCCCGTTCCTGTGTCCGGCGAATGCGCTCAGCGCGAGCCGAAAGCGTAGCGCACGTTGATCCCGAACTCGCGCGGCGCGGTGGTGGTCACGCCGGTATAGGTGCTGGTCGCGGTGGCGGCGGTCGGTCCGGTGAAGACCGGGCGGCCGGTCGCGGGATCGAACTGTCCGGCGAAACCGAGCTGCTGATAGGCCGTGAACAGCGGGTTGGTGCGGGTGAGCGTCTTGGTGGTCTCGAAGACGTTCTTCGCATAGAGCCCGACTTCCCAGGCGCCGTCGTCCGAACGCAGGCCCGCGAACAGGTTGACCAGCGCATAGCCGCTCACGTTGTCCCAGGCATTGCCGGGATCGCCTTGCGACTTGCCGGTATAGGTCATCAGGCCGCGCAGATAGGCGTTGGTCTTGTCGAAGACCGGGAACGAATATTCGCTCTGCACCGTGGCGGAGAACGGCGCCATGAACGAGGCCCGCTGCGTGACGTCGCAGGCGGCGATGTTGTTCGCGCCGACGGCGGCCTGGAGTTCGGCGAGCGAGGGGGCCGTCGTCGTCGCATCCGGCACGCCGTCGCCGTTGAGGTCGTTGCAGGGGACGGTGCCGCCCTTGATCTTGCCCAGCGAATAGCTCGCCGAGGCGTTCAGGCTCCAGTTCGGGGTGATGTCGAAGGACACGTCGCCCTCCACACCGTTGACTTCGACCGGGACGGCACCGGCGAAGTTGAAGTTGCTGACCTGCTGCGCCAGTCCCGTCACCGCGCCGCTGGCGTTGCGCAGGGCGACGGTGTTCACATAGAACACGCCCGAACCCGGCACACGGTAGGGGTAGTTCTTGAACTTCTGGTGGTAGCCGGTGAGGTTGAAGCGCATCCGGCCGTCCATCAGCGTGGACTTGAGGCCGATCTCATAGGACTTCGAGGTCTCGGCGGGCAGGTGCAGGAACGAGTTTTCCAGCGCCGAAGGGGTGATGTTGAAGTCGCCCACGACATTGATGCCGGGACGCCAGGAACTGCCGGTGGCGACATAGATCATCAGGTCCGGCGTGAAATTGTGCTTGATCGATCCGCTGTAGATCCATTTCTTCGCCGTCTGGGCATTGTTCGAGATCGTCGCGCCGTTGACGATGAGCTGGCTCTGGTCCTTGTAGTCGATGTGGCGGGCGCCGCCCGAGATTTCGGTGGCATCGCCGATATGGACGGTAAGGTTGCCGAAGATCGACTGCTCATGGGTGCGGCCCTGGCTGGTGATCGGCGTCTGCACGATCTGGGCGATGCCGCCGCCGAAGACCGCGGGCAGGGCGACGATGGTCGGATTGGTGAGGTCGGTATGCGGCCTGTTCCGGCTGTCGAAGAAGCCGACGACGTAATCGACCATGCCGAACAGGCGTTCCTCGTTCTGCAAGCGGATTTCATGCGATTGCGAGGTCGAGCGGGTGTCGGTGATCTGGTTGACGTCGCCCGCGAAGGCATTGCCCTTGTCGAAGTTCTCGGTCGAGTGGATCTTCTGGGTATAATACTGGCCCTGATAGATCAGGCGCTGGCCCCATCCGCTGGCTTCGGCGCGCCAGTTGTAGACGTCGAAGACCTGGCTGACGAGGCGGGGGCCTTCGGCGTCGGAGAGGCGATCTTTCGAGGATATATAGACCGGGCTCTGCGCGGCGCCGGGATTCACTTCGGAAAACGAGGCGATCTGGTCGTACGTGCGCTGGTTGCGGTCGAGCCGCTGGTACATGCCTTCGAAGCGCAGCCAGTCGGTCGGCGTGACGAGGGCGGAAATGCGGCCGCTCCTGGTCCGCGACCAGGGGTCGCGGTTCCTGTCGATCGAGCGGACGCGATCGACCTCGTTCTCGTCCCAGACCCCCGCAGCACGGATGGCGGCGATGCCCTCGATGACGGGCACGTTGAGCGCGCCCTTGACGTTCTGCGTGCCGATGTCGTTGGCGGTCAGGTCGACCACGCCGCCCCAGGAATAGAGGTCGGGCTTCTTGGTGGTCACGGTGATCGAGCCGGAAGGGGAAGCACGGCCGCGCAGGGTGCCCTGCGGGCCGCGCTGCACTTCGATCTGGCCGATGTCGTACATCTGCTGGAGCACGATGCCCGCCGTGATCGGGGCGTCGTTCATGTAGAATTCGACGGTGGGGTTGTTGCCGCTGGCGTTCACGTCGAAGTTGACGCCGCGCATTCGGGCATTGCCGCCGATGCCGTTGGCATTGGTGTCGAGCTGGAGGCCAGGTGCGAGCGTCGAGACTTCCCGGAAGTCGCGCAAGTTGAGCTTGCCGATCTCGTCGGCGGTCACGGTGTCGATCACGGCGGGAACGTCCTGCACGTCTTCGTCGCGGCGGCGGGCCTGAACGATGATGACGTTGGCCTCGTTCACCGAAACGGCATCGGGCTGCTCCTGCGCCAGGGCGGCCGATCCCAGGCCGCAGATACCCGACAAGCCCGCGGAACACAGCAGTAGCTGCTTGAACCCACGCATAGACTCTCCCTCCGATTTTCTTTGCTCTTGTTGGGCAATGGGGTGCTTGGGGAGGGTGTCGGTTGTCAAATGAAATGGCTTCATTTTAATCAAACTACGGCACGGCGTTATTTGAACGATCGCCCAAATTCCGGTCAAGGCTCTGGAAAGGCGCGATTCGCGGAGAATTCCGAGACTGTCGCAGAACAAAAAAGGGGGCGCCGCAGCGCCCCCTTCCTGATTTTCGATCCGGTCCAGCCGTCAATTCCTGCTGGCCAGGCCCTTGTTCAGCCAGAGCGCAGCCAGGGTGGCGATCGCACCGGAGAGCAGATAGCCGCCCGAGGCGATCAGGCCGCCGTTGGTCGCCAGCAGCAGTGCCGCCAGCGGGGCGAAGGCCGCGCCGACCAGCCACGAAAGGTCGCTGGTGAGCGCCGAGCCGGTGTAGCGGTGCTCGCTGGAGAATTCCGAGGCGACGACGCCCGAGGACTGGCCGAAGGCGAGGCCGAGCAGCACGAAGCCGATGATCATGAAGGCGATCTCGCCCACCGGACCGGCATCGAGAAGCTGCGGGGCGAAGCCCGAGAACACGGCGATGGCGATGGCGCACGTGCCGAGCAGGTTACGGCGTCCGAACTTGTCGGCGATGCGGCCCGAGGCGATCACGGCGACGACGCCGAAGGCGGCGGCCAGCGCTTCGATCAGCAGGAAACCGATCGGCGAGTCGGGGGTGAAGAGGAAGACCCACGAAAGCGGGAACACCGTGACCATGTGGAACAGCGCGAAGCTGGCGAGCGGGGCAAAGGCGCCCAGCACGATGGTCTTCCACTCGGTGCGCAGCGTGGCGCCGACGCTGACGGCCTGGAGGTCGCGGCTGGCGAAGAGGTTCTCGAACTCCTCGGTGACGACGATGCGCAGGCGCGCGAAGAGCGCGACGACGTTGATCGCGAAAGCCACGAAGAACGGGTAGCGCCAGCCCCAGTCGAGGAAGTCCTGCGCGGGCAGGGCGGCGATCATGAAGGCGAACAGCGTCGAGGCCACGATCAGGCCGAACGGCGCGCCGAGCTGCGGGATCATCGCATACCAGCCGCGCTTGTGCTCCGGCGCGTTGAGCGCGAGCAGCGAGGCGAGGCCGTCCCAGGTGCCGCCGAGGGCGAAGCCCTGGCCGAGGCGGAACAGGCAGAGCAGGGTGATCGCGGTGCTACCGGCGGTCGCGTAGGACGGCAGGAAGGCGATCGCCGCGGTCGAGCCGCCGAGCATGAACAGCGCGATCGTCAGCTTGGTGCCGCGGCCATAGGCGCGGTCGAGCGCCATGAACACGAGGCTGCCGATCGGGCGGGCCACGAAGGCCAGCGCGAAGACCGCGAAGGAATAGATCGTGCCGGTCAGCGCGTCCACGAAGGGGAAGAACAGCTTCGGGAACACCAGCACCGAGGCGATGGCGTAGACGAAGAAGTCGAAGAACTCCGAGGTTCGCCCGATGATGACACCGATCGCGATCTCGCCGGGCGAGGGCTGATGGTGCTCCTTGAACGTCGGCAGTCCCAGGGCTTCGCGGGACTGGCCCAAGGCATTGCCGGAATGGCCCAAGGCTTCGCCGGAATGGTGGGTGCTGGTCATTTCGATTCTGCGGCCTTCGTTTCGGGTCCGCGTGCGGACGGCTCAACAACGGCCTGCCGTGCGCGGACGAATCAAGGCGGGCGCGCGAAACGCCCGGCTACATAATGGGGGGCGTATCGTCATTGTCCGGCTTCAAGGGGATTGGACAAAATGTCCTATGTTCGCACTCGCGGCATGGGCTTAGGCGCTCCACCCATGCGCCCACCCGAGTCCAGACCGAAGCCGCGGCAGTTGACCGCGCTCGCCAAAGTCCTTGCCGCCTTGTCCCTGACTGGCGCGCTTTCCGCTTGCAACACCGTCGTGCTCAACCCCGCCGGGGATGTCGCGCGTCAGCAGGGTGACCTCGTCGTCATCTCCACGCTGCTGATGCTCCTCATCATCGTGCCGGTCATGGCCGCCACGGTTCTTTTCGCGTGGCGTTACCGCGCGTCGAACAAGGAGGCCAACTATCAGCCGGACTGGGATCACTCGACCCAGCTCGAACTGCTGATCTGGACCGCGCCGCTGCTGATCATCATCTGTCTCGGCGCGCTGACCTGGGTCACCACCCACCTGCTCGATCCCTACCGCACGATCGGCCGTATCGATCACGAGACGCCGGTGGCCGCCAACGTCAAGCCGCTGGAAGTCGAAGTCGTCGCGCTCGACTGGAAGTGGCTCTTCATCTATCCCGAACAGGGAGTGGCCACGGTCAACGAGCTGGTCGTGCCGACCGGCCGTCCGCTCTCGTTCAAGATCACCTCGTCGAGCGTGATGAACTCCTTCTACGTGCCTGCCATGGCCGGCCAGATCTACGCGATGCCGGGCATGGAAACGCGCCTGCACGCCGTGTTCAATAAGCCGATCGACACCATCGGCTTCTCGGCCAACTACTCGGGCGCGGGCTTCTCCAACATGCGCTTCGCCACGCGCGCGGTTTCCGATGCGGACTTCGCCAAGTGGACTGCCGACGTGAAGGCCGACAAGGCCGGCGGCACGCTTGACCGCACCGCCTACCTCCAGCTCGAAAAGCCGAGCGAGAAGGTGCCCGTCATTCGCTACGCCACTGTTTCGCCCGACCTTTACGGCGCCATCGTCGACATGTGCGTCGAGCCCGGCAAGATGTGCATGAGCGAAATGATGGCGGTCGACGCACGCGGCGGTCTCGGCAAGGCGGGTATCCGCAACGTCGCGATGCTGACTTACGACAAGCGTGGCCGCGAAGCCGCCGCTTCCACCAACGTCAACCCGAACGCCGCCGTCCAGCGCGAGCTGGCCTGGGTTCGTGCCCTCTGCCGCCAGATGCCCGGTGCCGCCCCCGACCACACGGTCAAGGCGCCCGAAAACCTGCGCGTCCTGACCGGCGCCGGCATGAAGGCCCCGCAGTCCCTGCCACTGTTCGGCAAGGACGAGCAGGCACTGGCTCCCGCCGCCAAGGCAGAGCCGGTAGCCGCCAACGACGCCGCGCACTCCTCCCAGATTTCCCGGAACTGACAGAACAATGGAAGCTGTAGACCATTCTCACTGGAGCCCGTTACTGGGCCGCCTGTGGTGGGACGCCATGCCACAGGAACCGATCGTGCTTGCCACGTTCGTCGTCGTCGCCCTCGGCGGCGCGGCGGTCGTGGCCGGGCTGACCTATTTCAAGCTCTGGGGCTATCTCTGGAAGGAGTGGTTCACCAGCGTGGACCACAAGAAGATCGGGATCATGTACATGATCCTGGGCCTGATCATGTTCCTGCGCGGCTTTGCCGACGCGGTCATGATGCGCATCCAGCAGTCGATCGCCTTCAACGGCAACGAGGGCTACCTCAACGCCCACCACTACGACCAGATCTTCACCGCGCACGGGACGATCATGATCTTCTTCGTGGCGATCCCGCTGATCGTCGGCATCGTCAACTTCGTCATGCCGCTCCAGATT
>JAGHZR010000013.1:96350-215778 GCA_017745295.1 Novosphingobium sp. | reverse complement strand
GCATAGAGGATCACCCGGCCATCCACGTTGCGCGCGGCGCGGCCGATGGTCTGGATCAGCGAGGTTTCGCTGCGCAGGAAGCCTTCCTTGTCGGCATCGAGAATGCAGACGAGGCCGCACTCCGGAATGTCGAGGCCTTCGCGCAAGAGGTTGATGCCCACGAGCACATCATAGACGCCCATGCGCAGATCGCGGATCAGTTCGATACGCTCCAGCGTCTCGACGTCGCTGTGCATGTAACGCACGCGCACGCCCGCCTCGTGCATGAACTCGGTGAGGTCCTCGGCCATGCGCTTGGTAAGCGTGGTGACGAGAGTGCGATAGCCGCGCTCCGCCGTCGTCTTGCACTCGACGATGCAGTCCTGCACCTGATCCTCGACCGGGCGGATTTCCACCGGCGGATCGATCAGGCCGGTGGGGCGGATCACCTGTTCGGCAAAGACGCCGCCCGCTTCGTCCATCTCCCAGTGGCCGGGCGTGGCCGAGACGGCGATGGTCTGCGGGCGCATCGCGTCCCACTCGTTGAAGCGCAGCGGGCGGTTGTCGATGCAACTGGGCAGGCGGAAGCCGTATTCGGCCAGGGTGATCTTGCGGCGGTGGTCACCCTTCGACATCGCGCCGATCTGCGGCACCGTCTGGTGGCTTTCGTCCACGAACAGCAGGGCATTGTCCGGCAGGTATTCGAACAGTGTCGGCGGCGGCTCGCCCGGCAGGCGTCCGGTGAGGAAGCGAGAATAGTTCTCGATCCCCGCGCAAGAGCCGGTGGCGGCGATCATCTCCAGGTCGAAATTGGTGCGCTGCTCCAGCCGCTGGGCTTCCAGCAGGCGGCCCTCGGCTTCCAGTTCCTTGAGGCGCTCGGTCAGCTCGAAGCGGATCGCCTCGCTCGCCTGCTTCATCGTCGGGCCCGGCGTCACATAGTGCGAGTTCGCATAGACCCGCACCTTTTCGAGCGCGGAGCCCTTCTTGCCGGTGAGCGGATCGAACTCGGCGATCTCCTCGATCTCGTCTCCGAAGAACGAAATGCGCCAGGCGGTGTCCTCAAGGTGGCTGGGGAACAGTTCCAGATTATCCCCGCGCACACGGAAGGTGCCGCGCGTGAAGGCCGCGTCGTTGCGCTTGTACTGGAGGGCGACGAGCTTGCGGATGATCTCGCGCTGGTCCTGCGTGTCGCCGGTCTTGAGGTCGAAGATCATCGCCGAGTACGTCTCGACAGAGCCGATACCGTAGAGGCACGAGACCGAGGCGACGATGATCACGTCGTCCCGCTCCAGCAGCGCGCGCGTGGCCGAGTGGCGCATGCGGTCGATCGCCTCGTTCACCGAGCTTTCCTTCTCGATGTAGGTGTCGGACCGGGCGACATAGGCCTCAGGCTGGTAGTAGTCGTAGTAGGAGACGAAGTATTCGACCGCGTTCTCGGGGAAGAAGTCCTTCATCTCGGCATAGAGCTGGGCGGCCAGAATCTTGTTCGGCGCCAGGATCAGGGCAGGGCGTTGCAGTTCCTCGATCACCTTGGCCATCGTGAACGTCTTGCCCGAGCCGGTGACGCCCAGCAGCACCTGCGTCTTCTCGCCGTCGCCTGCCGTGGAGACGAGATCGGCGATGGCGGTCGGCTGGTCGCCGTTCGGTTCGTATTCGGAAACGACCTTGAACGGCCTGCCCGGCATCGACTTGTCGGGACGCGCGGGTTTGTGGGGGACGAAAGTGCCCGAGGTATCCGGTTCCTCAAGGCCCCGGCGGATGATCAGCTCTGCCATGCGAGAACATATGGGGTATATCGCCCGCGCCCGCAATGACCCGAGGTGGGGACTCGCGGGAACGGCATGTCGATGGTACTTCGTCTGCCCTTCAACTTGGTGCGAAAGGTCTCGATTCTATGAAGCGGATCACGGCGGTTTCGGTGGCGTGTCTGGTGCTGGCTTTGGCAGCCTGCTCGAAAGAGCAGAAGAGTGGCGAAGCCCGGTCGATGGACGACGTGAAGCAGGAAGCCGCGCAGCTTCAGCGCCCGAAGCCGGGGCAGTACACGCAGAAGGTCGAGATCACGAAGATGGACATGCCGGGCCTCTCCAGCGAGGCTGCCGAGCAGATGAAGACGGCGATGGCCCAGGGGCAGGTCAACACCTTCTGCCTGACCAAGGCCGAGGCCGACAAAGGCTACCGCGACATGTTCGACGATATCGGCAAGGGGCGCGAATGCACTTATTCGCGCTTCGACGTTGATGGCGGCAGACTCGATGCCCAGATGGATTGCAAGTCCAACGAACAGGGGCAGGCGAGCATCAAGCTGGCCGGCACCGTGAGCGAACAGGGCTCCGATATCAATGTGGACATGGACATGTCCGGCGGCCCCGCGCCGATGGGGCAGATGAAGATGGCAATGCACCTGACCACCTCGCGGGTCGGCGATTGCCCCTGAGATGAAAGACTGACGTGAACGGACCGGCCCCGCGACAGCTAGACATGATGCGCAGCGCCATCGCGCGCCGCGCGGCGCTGGCGCGCGAGCCGCATCCGGAAGGGGTGCGCAAGCCGCCCTTGCGCCTGTTCTTCGCCGAACTCGCCTCGCTGCGGCGGGGAGGGCGCAAGCTGCTGGGGATCGAGCGGGCGCTTCATCCCCAGCCGGTCATGCTGCTGCCGGGCTTCGGCGCGCATCCCAACCGGATGCGACCGATGGCCGAGGCGCTGGCGCAGGCCGGGCACGAGGTCCACGAATGGGGCCTCGGCTTCAATTTCGGGCCGAACCGGGAGAACTTCGAGTTCCTGATGCGCCGGGTCGGGGCGCTGGCGCGGCGGCACCGGGCGCCGGTTACCTTGGTCGGCTGGAGTCTCGGCGGTCTCTTTGCGCGCGAGATCGCGCGGCGGCAGCCTGCCAGCGTCGGCAAAGTGGTGACGATGGGCACGCCGTTCTCCGGCGATCCGCGCGCCAACAATGCCTGGCGGGCTTATCAGGTCGTCACCGGGCATTCGGTCCATGCACCGCCGATCGACTGCGATTTTTCCGAGAAGCCGCCGGTGCCGACGATCGCCCTGTGGAGCCCGCGCGACGGGGTGATCCACCCGCGCTCCGCTTGCGGCTGGCCGCATGAGCGCGACCGCGCGGTGGCGATCCGCTGCTCGCACCTGGGTTTCGCCAGCGATCCGCGGGTGATCGCGGAAGTGCTGCGGCAGCTCGATATCGAAGGTTAGGGGTCCTAGGCCATCACGTCGTCGCGGGCCTTGGCGACGGGAGCTTTGGCGCCGAGCGAGCAACCGGCGCTGGCGGCGATCATCATGACCACGGCCAGCCATTGCAGGGCGGTCAGTCGCTCGTCCAGCACGAGGAAGCCGA
The DNA here is from genome assembly GCA_017745295.1 of Novosphingobium sp. Classification (GTDB taxonomy): domain Bacteria; phylum Pseudomonadota; class Alphaproteobacteria; order Sphingomonadales; family Sphingomonadaceae; genus Novosphingobium. The sequence continues at coordinate 212,453 of JAGHZR010000013.1, read as the reverse complement.
CGATGGCGCCGAGTGCGGGCGCCATCGAACTGAGCAGGCCGACGATCCGGCTGGAAAGCTGCGTCATCGCGCGCATCTCCAGCATATAGGGCAGGGCGCTCGACAGCAGGGCGACGACGAGGCCGAGGCCGAGCGCGTGGAGCGGCAGGCTCGCCGGGGCCGCGGCGAGGCCGAACGGCACGGTGACGAGGCAGGCGACGGTCATGCCCACCGAAACCGCCGTGGTACTGCCGACCTCGGCGGCGCGCTTGCCGCAGAGGATGTAGAGCGCCCAGCAGGCCGCCGCGCCGAGGGCGAAGGCGATCCCGGCAAGGTCCAGCGGCTGGGCGCGGCCGGGCCAGGGGATCAGCAGGGCAAGGCCGCCCAGCGCCAGCGCCAGCCAGAGAAAGTCGCGCAGCGACCGTGAGGTCGCCAGCACCACGCCGAGCGGTCCGCAGATCTCGATGGCGACGCCGATGCCGATGGGGATACGGCGGAAGGCCCAGTAGATCATCAGGTTCATGCCGCCCAGCACGAGGCCGTAGACCAGCAGCCAGCGCAGTTGCCGCGCCGTGATCCGGCTGCGCCACGGGCGGGCGATGGCGAGCAGGATCACCGCCGAGATCGTCGTGCGCAGCGCCGCGACGCCTTCCGGACCAAGCAGCGGAAACAGGCTCTTGGCGAAAGCCGCACCGAGATTGATCGAGGCCTGCGCCACGACGATGGAAAGCCCGGCGAGGAGAGCGGTGCGGTCTGTCGCTGCGGAAGCGGGCGTGGTGGTCATGCCCTGCGCGATGCCCTCGGCGGCGGTGCGGGGCAAGAGGTTAGGAAAAGTAAGCGCCCGCCTCCAAGCAGAACGATTTCCTAATCGCCCGGCAAGAGCGGTGGAGAGCCGCTGATAGGGCCGAGCCAAAAGAAACCGTCATAGCGGGCGTCCGGCTCTTCGCCCGGAAAGGCGCCGAGGCCGATGAACGGCGCGCGTTTCGGATCGTCCTCGCTTCTGGCGGGAAGGTTGCCACAGGGCTGAAGCGGCAAGCAGGATCGAGGGGATTAGGAGCATCACGCTATTCTTGTGTCATTATCGCGCACTGACAAAGAACAGATCGGACCGTTTCGGTGACGATTTCAGTCATTTAATGTCTGCCACAGCTTCGATCACCCGCTGGGCGGCCGTCTGCGGTAGCTCAGAGCCTCGGCGACATGGAGGCGCGTGACTTGCTCCATCCCGGCGAGGTCGGCGATCGTGCGGGCGACGCGCAGGATGCGGGTGTAGCCGCGGGCCGAGAGGTGCATCGCCTCCGCCGCCTGCATCAGCAGTTTCCGCCCCGCCTCGTCCGGTGTCGCATGGGTTTCGAGAAGGTCGCCGTCGAGTTCGGCATTGGTGCGCTTGCGGGTGCCGTCGAGCCGTGCGGTCTGGAGCAAGCGGGCGCGGGCGACGCGGGCGGCGACTTCGGCGCTGCCTTCCTTCGGCGGCGGTAGCGCAAGGTCGACGGCGCGCACCGGGTCGACTTCGACGTGCAGGTCGATCCGGTCGAGCAGTGGGCCGGACACCTTTCCCTGATAGTCCGCCGCGCATTTCGGCACTCGCGAGCAGGCGAGGGCGGGATCGCCGAGGAAGCCGCAGCGGCAGGGGTTCATCGCGGCGATCAGCTGGACCCGCGCGGGATAAGTCAGGTGGGCATTGGCGCGGGCGACGGTGACTTCGCCGGTTTCCAGCGGCTGGCGCAGCGAATCGAGCACGGTGCGCTGGAATTCCGGCAGTTCGTCGAGGAACAGCACGCCGAGGTGCGCCATCGAGACTTCGCCGGGCCGCACCTTGAGTCCGCCGCCGGTCAATGCGGCCATCGAGGCGGAATGGTGCGGCGCGCGAAACGGGCGGGCGCGGCTGATCCGGCCTTCCTCCAGGGTTCCGGCGACCGAGGCGATCATCGAGACTTCCAATGCCTCGGCTGCGGTCAGTTCGGGCAGGATGCCGGGCAGGCACGAGGCGAGCAGCGACTTGCCCGCGCCCGGAGGCCCGCTCATCAGCAGGTTGTGCGATCCGGCGGCGGCGATCTCCAGCGCGCGGCGGGCGACTTCCTGACCTTTTACCTGGCGCAGGTCGGGGCCGCGTTCGGGCGGGTCGGCACGGCCCGGCTCGGGCGTCGGCAGCACTTGCGTGCCCTTCAGGTGGTTGAGCAGGCTGATGAGATTCGGCGTCGCCACCACCGGCACACCACTGGCCCAGCGCGCTTCGCTCCCCTGAGCCGCCGGGCAGATCAGCCCGAGATCGCGCTCGCTGGCGTGGAGCGCCGCCAGCAGGACGCCGGGCGAGGGGATCACCCGGCCGTCCAGCGCCAGCTCGCCCACCGCGACGAAATCCGCCAGTTGCTCCGAATCGACGATTCCCATCGCCGCCAGCAGCGCCAAGGCGATCGGCAGGTCGTAATGCGAACCTTCCTTCGGCAGGTCTGCCGGGGAGAGGTTGATCGTGATCCGTTTGGGCGGCAGCGCGAGACCCATGGCGGTTAGCGCGGCACTTACCCGCTGGCGACTCTCCCCGACGGCCTTGTCCGGCAGGCCGACGAGGGTGAACCCCGGCATTCCGGGGGCGACCTGACACTGCACTTCAACCGCGCGCGCTTCCAATCCCAAGTAGGCGACGGTTGAAACGAGGGCGACCACGAAGGCTATTCCTTGCCTATTCGTACTTCTATTCGGATGATCGTGTTAGATAACACAACTAAAACGAAGTATTTCTCGTTGTCCAGAAGGTTAAAGTCTTTTAACCTTAGCTCTAACGACTTGTGTAAGCAGATGGGTCGCATCCTGTGCATATGCGTTCGCTTGCCATTCTTCTCGCTCTGGCGACCCTGCTTCCGGTCCTGCCGGCGCAGGCCGCGGATGGCAGGATTTCCTACGAGCTGGTGGAGACGGACTCGGGCGTCGCCGAAGGCGATCCGGGGCTGGCCGATCCCAGTTACGCGGAGCAGGCCGCGATCGAGACCGATCGCGCCGGCCTGTCGCAGGCGACCTTCTGGCAGAGCGGCCCCGCGGCCATTCCGCGCGGGATTGCCGCTTACGGCCCGTTTCGCGTGATCGATGCCACCCATGCGGCGCTGGTCGATGCCACCGATTCGCGCAGTCCGGCGCAGTTCGCGGCACTCCTGCGCGACTATCCGGGCATTGCCCAGCTTGAAATGGTCGAGTGCCCCGGCACCGAAGACGACCTCGCCAATCTGCGGCTGGGACGGCTGATTCGCGAGCGGGGCATCGCCACCCATGTACCCAGCGGCGGCTCGGTGCGGTCGGGAGCGGTCGAGCTGTTCCTGGCCGGCGTGCGTCGCTACGCCGATCCCGGCTCGGAGTTCGCGGTCCATGCCTGGCTGGACGATACCGGCCGCTCGCCGCGCGACTATGCGGCGAATTCGCCGGAAAATCGCCGCTATCTCGATTATTACCGGCAGATGGGCATGAGCGAGGCCGAGGCCTCGGCCTTCTACGGGATGACCAATGCAGTCCCGTTCGAATCGGCGCGCTGGTTCGACGGCGCGGAAATGGCGCGCTGGGTACAGCTCGACCGGTTGGATGCCTGCGGGTCTATCCGAACAGCGAGGCCAGCCAGCCCCTGCGTCTTGGCGGTCGCTGCGCGCCGCTGACCTGCAGCAGGTGATTCGCCAGGAGCGTCGCCTGGTTCCGCGTCAGGAAGAATCGCGAGGTATCGGGTTCCTCGCCCGCGTCCCAGCTGTCCCGCTCGAAGGTCTGGAGTTCCAGCATCACGTTGGGGCCGAGGTCGCGCGAGGACCATCCCACCAGCACACCGATTCGCTCGTCCTTCGTCATCGATTCGCCAAGTTCACCCTGATTGCTCCCTCACCGCCGAAAACGGGGCTTTGGCGCGAGGTTAGCATAAGCGGTGTCGTGCGTTCGGGAGCGCTCGGGTGGACGCGGCGGGGCATTGGGGGTACTCGCATGGGCACGGAGCATGGGATGCCCATCTCGTGGCAGGGAATGCGTTTCCCGAGTGCCTGCGAATGCGCCTTTCCCTTGACTCTCGCGCCCCGCTCTCGTAACGGCGCGCTTCAGTTTTGCGGTCGACCTCTTGGGGCGGCCCTGTTTGTTCGGGTCCTCCGGGGCCGCATTTGAATTTCGAGGACCGTCATGAAGCGCACTTTCCAGCCCAGCCGCCTTGTCCGCGCCCGCCGTCACGGCTTCCGCGCCCGTACGGCGACTGTCGGTGGCCGCAAGGTGCTTCGTGCGCGCCGCGCTCGCGGCCGTTCGAAGCTTTCGGCCTAAGTCTTTCAGGCCCAAATCCTTCACCGGATTTGGGCTGGGATGCGGCACGCGGCCCGTGTCGCCATCCGAGTTCCCGTATCTCGGGGATTCGGGTGGCGGCACGGGCCGCCGCCGTTTGGGGCTGCGGCTTTCGTGACTTGCGGTGTTTGCAGTCCGGGCCGCCAACCCTATCTCTGACGCGATGACCGCCAGCCCTTACTCCACGATGACGAAGCGCGCCGACTTCGTCGCGGCCAACGCCGGCCTGCGGGTTGCGCGGCCCGGATTCGTGCTGCTTGCCAAGGCGAACGACGGGCAGGGCATGCGCGTCGGCATCACCGTCACCAAGAAGATCGGCAATGCCGTGGTGCGCAACCGCATGAAGCGGCGCTTCCGGGCGCTGCTGCGAGAGATGCTGCCGGAGCACGGGCTTGCCGATACCGACCATGTCCTGATCGGCCGCGAGAACGGCGTCGAGCGCGACTTCACCCTGCTGCGCGACGAACTGCTGGCCGCGCTCGGCCGCGCCCAGGCGGGGAAGGGCGATCCGCCGCGCAATCATCGCGGGCGCAAGCGTGGGTCGGGCAAGAGCGGCGCTCCGAAGGCCGCAAGTTCGAAGGCAGGCCCGAAGGTGGGGGCATGAAGAAGGCGCTCGCCTTCCTCGTCTCGCTGCCGGGGCTGCTGCTGATTCTGGTGGCGCGGGCCTGGCAGCTCGGTCCCTCGAAACTGATGCCGCCGACCTGCCGCTATGCGCCGTCCTGTTCGCAGTACGCCATCATAGCGGTCCGCAAGCACGGTGCGATTAAGGGTGGCTGGCTGGCGTTCAAGCGTATATTGCGCTGCCAACCGTGGGGCGGGCACGGCTACGATCCGGTCCCCGACTGAATGAAATCGGGCAGCCAAGTCGCTGCCACTGACGCGAATACGACAGGAAAAAGCCTTCGTGGATAAGCAGCGCAACATCATAATCGCGGTCGTTCTGACCGCGCTCGTGCTCTTCGGCTGGGAAGCCGGGGTCGGGTATTTCTATCCGCAGGCGAACAAGCCGCAGCCGGTCCAGCAGGCCGCTCCGGAAGCCGCGAAGCCGACCCGCGAAGGCGGCCTGCGCGATGCCGCCGACGTGGCGCTGGAGCAGCAGGATCTCAAGACCGCGCTTGCCGCGCCCGGCCGCGTTCCCATCGCCGCCCCTGGCGTTTCCGGCTCGATCAACCTGACCGGCGCGCTGCTCGACGATCTCGTGCTCAATCGTCACCGCGAGACCGTGGAGAAGAACTCCGGCCCGGTCCGCATGTTCTCGCCCTCGGGCACCCCGGCGCAGCAGTACGCCCAGTTCGGCTGGGTCGGCGAAGGCATCGCCGCGCCGACCGCGCAGACGGTCTGGACCGCGCCGCAGGGCGCGAAGCTCACGCCGTCCACGCCCGTCGTCCTCACCTGGGACAACGGCAAGGGCCAGGTCTTCTCGCTCACCTTCAAGGTCGACGACAACTACCTGATCACCGCCGACCAGCAGATCCAGAACCGCGGCACCGGCGCGGTCGCGGTCCAGCCCTTCGCGCTGGTCAACCGCACCGACCGCACTGCCGCCGCCTATGCTTGGACGCTGCGCACCGGCGGTATCGGCGCCTTCGACGGCTCGGTCACGTTCGGCCCCAAGTACGAAACCCTCGCCAAGGACGGCACGATGCCGCAACCGGGCAATGCCGACTGGATCGGCTTCACCGACGTCTACTGGATGTCGGCCGTCATCCCGGTCAATGCCAAGGCCCAGGGCGCATTCCGCTCGCAGGGTAACGGCATCTTCCGCGCCGACGTCGTCTACGACAAGTCGGTGGTCCAGCCGGGCCAGGCCCTGACCCGCGAGACCAAGCTCTTCGCCGGCGCCAAGGAGCACAAGGTGCTCGACGCCTATGAGAAGGCGGGCATCCCGAACTTCGGTCTCGCGATCGACTGGGGCTGGTTCCGCTGGTTCGAGAAGCCGATCTTCTGGCTGCTGACCAAGCTGTTCAGCCTTGTCGGCAACTTCGGCGTCGCCATCATCCTGCTGACCGCGATCGTGCGCGGCATCATGTTCCCGGTCGCCCAGCGCGGCTTCGCCTCGATGGCCGCGATGCGCGCGATCCAGCCGAAGATGAAGGCGATCCAGGAGCGCTACAAGGACGACAAGCAGAAGCAGCAGCTTGAGATCATGGCGCTCTACAAGCAGGAGAAGGTGAACCCGCTCGCCGGCTGCCTGCCGATGTTCCTCCAGATCCCGGTGTTCTTCGCGCTTTACAAGGTGCTGATGCTGGCGATCGAGATGCGCCACCAGCCCTTCGTGTTCTGGATCAAGGACCTTTCCGCTCCCGATCCGCTGCACATCCTGAACCTGTTCGGCCTGCTGCCGTTCACGCCGCCCAGCTTCCTGGCGATCGGCGTGCTCGCCCTGCTGCTCGGCGTGACGATGTACCTGCAGTTCAAGCTGAACCCGGCCCAGATGGACCCGGCGCAGCAGCAGGTCTTCGCGCTGATGCCCTGGTTCATGATGTTTATCATGGCGCCGTTCGCCTCTGGCCTGCTGGTCTACTGGATCACCTCTAACCTGCTGACCATCGCCCAGCAGAAGTTCCTCTACAGCCGCCATCCGCAGCTCAAGGCGATGGCCGAGAAGGAAGCGCAGGACAAGGCGCGCGCCGCCGAGCGCGGCAAGAGCAAGGCCTGAGACATATCATGACCGAAGAACAGGCCGCACAGGCTGAACTGGCCGAGCAGGCGCGCAAGCTCTTTTCAGGACCGGTGACGTTTCTGAAGAGCGCGCCTGCGCTCAAGTTCCTGCCCGATCCCGACGCGCCGGAGATCGCCTTCTGCGGTCGCTCGAACGTCGGCAAGTCGTCGCTGCTGAACGCGCTGACCGGCCGCAAGGCGATCGCGCGTACCTCGGTGACGCCGGGCCGGACGCAGGAACTGAACTTCTTCGAGGTGGGCGAGCCGATGCAGTTCCGCCTCGTCGATATGCCGGGCTACGGCTTCGCCAAGGCGCCGCCCAAGGTCGTGGAGACCTGGCGCCGCCTCGTGCGCGACTATCTGCGCGGCCGCGTCGTGCTCAAGCGCACGCTGCTGCTGGTCGATTCGCGCCACGGCGTGAAGGATGTCGATGCCGAGATGATGAAGATGCTCGACGAATCCGCCGTCGGCTATCGCATCGTCCTGACCAAGGCCGACAAGATCAAGGCGAGTGAACTCGAGAAGGTCCACGCCGAAACGATTGCCGAAGCCCGCAAGCATCCTGCGGCCTTCCCGGAAGTGCACATCACGTCGTCGGAAAAGGGCCTCGGCATCGCCGAGCTGCGCGCTGCGGTTCTGGGCGATTCGCTGATCTGAGCCGCTCCACGCCCTGAAGATTCCCGTCGTCCCCGCGCCAGGCGGGGACCCCGCTTGTTCTTTTCAGAGACGCGGAGGCGCAGAGAGGTTGGCGCTGGTCCCAACCCTCTACGTCTCCGCGTCTCTGCGTGAATCGACAGAAAAGCGGGACCCCCGCCTTCGCGGGGGCGACGAAGGGGGGCTAAGGGGTAGGGTGCGAAAGGGATAAAGTCGCGGAGGAACGGGCTGCGAACGGATGGGCAGCCCCGAATGCTCGGCCCCAAATGCCTCCGGAATGACCGTTTTCCCTTTTGATAATCGCGGCTTGATGGGCAATCATCGCCCCGACACCCGGTTGCCGCCCGGAACATCCGGAAAACTGCAAATGTGACGATTGCGTGACGAGCGCAGTTCCCCTAGAGGCGCTCGGTCGCGCCAATGAGAAGAAAGGAGTCTCGCCATGCGCCAGATCGCCGTTCTTCCCTATCGCACTATCGGCCCTGCCGTGGATGCGCCGATTCAGATCCTGCTGATCACGTCGCGCAGCACGCGGCGCTGGGTCATTCCCAAGGGCGGACTGATGAAGGGCTATCTGCCCCACGCAGCCGCCGCCGCCGAAGCGGAGGAGGAAGCGGGTGTGCTCGGTGCGGCATGTCCGATCCCGCTGGGGTCCTATCGCTACCGCAAGCAGCGCGCTTCGGGCGCTTCGGTATGGGCGGATGTGGATGTATTCCCCTTCGCCGTCACCGAAGAGCTTGACTCGTGGGACGAACAGCATCAGCGCGAACGCCGCTGGTTCTCTCTCGCCGACGCCGCTAAGGCGGTCGACGAAGAGGATCTTCGCGCGCTCATCCGGTCCTTCGGTGCGCGCGAGTTCCGCGCTGCGGCCAGCCCCGCGCGCCTGATCGGCGCGATGGCTGACCGCATGGCCGACAAGACAGGGATCAATACAATGTTTGCCTGGTTCCAGAAGCTGCTTCCGCAGCAGGGCAATTTCTTCGATCTGTTCGAGCAGCAGGCTGCCACGCTGGTTGCCGGTGCCGACGCGCTCGCGCGTCTGGCGCAGGGCGGCCCCGGCCGCGGCCAGCACATCCGCGAGATCGAGGAACGCGAACACGACGCGGACAACATCACCCGCGAAGTGCTCCAGACCGTCCGCCGCACGTTCCTGACGCCGTTTGATCGCTCGTCGATCACCAGCCTCATCACCACGATGGACGATGCCATCGACGAGATGCAGCAGGTGGCCTCCGCGGTGAACCTTTACGAGGTCGCCGAGTTCGAGCCGGAAATGATCGACATGGCGGCGATCATCGTCGACGCCGCGCGCCTCACTGCCGAGATCATGCCGCTGCTGCGCAAGATCGCCGACAACGGCCACCGCCTGCACGAACTCACCGAGCGCCTCGTGCGCATGGAAGGCCATGCCGACGAGATCCACGCCCGCGGCCTGAAGCGCGTGTTCAAGGCCGACACCGGCCCCAATAATCAAAAGGGCGACGCGCTGCACTTCATCGTGCGCCAGGAAATGTTCAAGCGCCTCGAACGCGTTGTCGACCGCTTCGAGGACGTCGCCAACGAGATCGACGGTCTCGTGATCGATCACGCCTGACGGGCGGACACTCGACATGGAGCATACCCTTGCCCTGCCGCTGCTGTTCGGCCTCGTCGCGCTGGCGCTCGCCTTCGACTTCCTGAACGGCCTTCACGACGCCGCCAACGCCATTGCCACGGTCGTCGCCACGCGCCTGCTGTCGCCGGTCGTCGCGGTGCTCTTCGCCGCCTTCGGCAACTTCGCCGCCTACTGGATCATGGGCCTCCACGTCGCGGAGACGGTGGGCAAGGGCATCATCGACAAGGACGCGGTGACGCCTGCCGTGGTGTTCGGCGCCCTTGTCGGCGCGATGTTCTGGAACGTGCTGACCTGGATCAAGGGCATCCCCTCGTCCTCCAGCCACGCGCTGATCGGCGGCCTCCTCGGCGCGGGCATTGCCGCCGCCGGGCCGGGCGTGGTCGAATCGGAAGGCACCATGAAGACGGTGATCGCCATCGTCGCCTCGCCGGTGCTCGGCTTCGTCATCGCCATGGCCATGATGCTGCTCACCTCCTGGCTGTTCAAGGGCACCACCCCGCGTTCCTCCAACGGCATCTTCAAGACGCTGCACCTGTTTTCCTCGGCGGCCTATTCGATCAGCCACGGCGGCAACGACGCGCAGAAGACCATGGGCATCATCGCCGTGCTGCTCTACTCGACCGGCCACCTCCAGGGCGGCTTCCACGTGCCCGAATGGGTCGTGCTGGCCTGCTACACGGCGATCTCCATCGGCACGCTCTCGGGCGGGTGGAAGATCATCAAGACCATGGGGTCGAAGCTCACCAAGCTGAACCACCATTCGGGCTTCTGCGCCTCCACCGCAGGCTCGTTCGTGGTCTTCGGCGCGAGCGCCATGGGCATTCCGGTCTCGACCACCCACGCTATCACCGGCGCCGTCGTCGGTACGGGTGCGGCACGCCGGGCCAGCGCGGTGCGGTGGTCGGTGGCGAGCCGGGTCATCGTCGCGTGGTTCGTGACGATTCCGGCGAGCGCTATCGTTGGGGCGCTGTTCTTTTATCTGACGCGGCTTTTCTAAGGGAAAGAGGAAGTCCCGGGGGATGATCCCCCGGACCCTCGGAATGTCTACGCCGCGCGCACCCTATCCGTAGTGCGCTCCTTGCGGCGCAGCCATTAGGTCTCCCGACGCAGCCATGGGCGCGCAACCGATAGGCTTGGCGTGACCTGGACGGTATTGGGGGTGCAGGGGGGCTTTGCTCCCCTGCTTTCATCCTTCCCCCTTCTACAACACCGTTCATCCTCGACTTTGCCAGCCTGAACCGATAGGCCGAATCCACGGCCTACGGGGAACTGCGCAGTGAAGCTTATCATCGGCAACAAGAACTACTCCAGCTGGTCGCTGCGGGGCTGGCTGGCCTGCAAGCAGTCGGGGCTGGCTTTCGAGGAGATCACGGTCCCGCTGTTCGGCGACGACTGGGAGGCCGCTCGCAGTTCCGACGATCTCGCGCCCAGCCACGGCAAAGTGCCGATCCTGTGGGACGGCGAGGCGGTGGTGTGGGACAGTCTCGCGATCATCGAATATCTCGCCGACAAGGTCGGGCGCGACCGGTTCTGGCCCAAGGACGACGCCGCGCGGGCGATGGCCCGATCGATGGTGGCGGAAATGCACTCCAGCTACATGCCGCTGCGCCGTGCCTGCCCGATGAACATCCGCAGCCGCGTGGAGGGCGTTCCGCTGGGCGAGGACGTGCGCGCGGATATCGTGCGCATTCTCACGCTCTGGGCCGAGGCCCGCGCCCGTTTCGGCAAGGGCGGGCCGTTCCTGTTCGGCACTTTCGGCGCGGCGGACGTGATCTATGCCCCGGTCGTCAGCCGTTTCCTGACGTACGGCATCGGCGTCCCCGGCTTCGCGCAGGCCTATATGCAGGCCGTGTGGGAGCACGAGTGGATGCAGCAGTGGATCAATGCCGCCGAGTCCGAGGACTGGGTGATCGAGCAGTACGAGCACCCGGTCCGGTAGAGCGTTTTCTAATCAGGTGGGATCACCTGATGACTCGGAAAACGCGGTAAGCCAAAAACTTAGAGCAGTTGATCCGATGTGATCGGATCAACTGCTCTAGACCTCATCCGGGCCGTTTGGCGGCATAGGGCGTGCCGTCCTTATGGAGATAGCCCTCTTCGTTCCAGAGCATGTCGATGTCGGGGTAGAAGCCGCCGGTGTCCGCTCCGGCGGCGATGGCGATGAACGTGCAGTCGCTGTCCGTCTCATTGACGAGGTGGTGGCCGTTCTCGGCGCCCTTGGGCCAGGCGCAGATGTCGCCGGGGCGGATCACGGTACGCCCGTCGTCCTCGATCAGCACGGCCTCGCCGGAGAGCATCACCAGCAGTTCGTCCTCGCCCCGGTGCCAGTGGCGCTGGCTGGACCATGCGCCGGGCTTCAGCACGACATGGCTGGCGGTCAGTTCCGTCAGCCCTCCAGCCGGGGCGAGGCGCCGCCACCAGCGCCCTTCGACGGCAGCGTCGAAGGGCTCGGGATAGCCGGTGCGGTTGGACTGCGGGATCGCCTCGATATCCAGTCTGGGCATGGTTCGCTTCCTTGAAAGCCTGTCTCTCGGCTATGGTCTTGGGCGCGGACCTGTGCAATGGCCCGCCGCATGACCCAGCCTGTACTCGCGCTCGCCGAAGCCCTGCTTGCCTGCCCCAGCGTCACGCCCGCCACCGGCGCGGTGTTCGACTGTCTGGAAGGCCAGCTCGCCCCGCTCGGCTTCGCGGTGCACCGCTTCCTGGCGGGTGAGGCGCCCGACGGTCCGGTCGAGAACCTCTTCGCGATCCGCAAGGGCCCGGAAGGCTCGCGCCACTTCGCCTTCGCCGGCCACCTCGACGTGGTGCCGCCGGGCGAGGGCTGGTCGAGCGCGCCCTTCGCGCCGGAAGTGCGCGGCGAATTGCTCTACGGTCGCGGTGCGGTCGACATGAAGGGCTCGATCGCCTGCATGGTCGCCGCCGCCGCGCAGATCCCGGCGGATCTGGGCACCATCAGCTTCATCATTACCGGCGACGAGGAAGGCCCGGCCCGCTTCGGCACCCTCGCGCTGATCGACCATATGCGCGAAGTGGGCGAAATCCCCGACCTCTGCCTCGTCGGCGAGCCGACTTCGGTGCACCGCCTCGGCGACATGATGAAGATCGGCCGCCGCGGCTCGGTCAATATCTGGCTGGAAGTCGAAGGCATGCAGGGCCATGTCGCCTACCCGCATCTGGCCGACAATCCGATCACCAAGCTGGTCGCGATGCTCGCCGAACTCGACGCGATCGTGCTCGACGAGGGCACCGACTGGTTCCAGGCCAGCAATCTCGAAGTGACCGACCTCACCGTCGGCAATCCCGCGACCAACGTGATCCCGGCAAAGGCCTCGGCCCGCATCTCGATCCGTTTCAACGACCTTCACACCGGCGAGAGCCTGTCGCGCCGCGTCACCGAGATTGCCGAGCGCCATGGCGGCACCGCCCGCCCGGTGATCTCCGGCGAGGCTTTCCTCACCCAGCCCGGCGCCTTTTCGGCGATGCTGGCCGAGGCGATCCGCGCGGAAACCGGCGTGGAGCCGGAGCTTTCCACCAGCGGCGGCACTTCCGACGCACGCTTCCTCAAGGACCTGTCGCCGGTGATCGAATTCGGCCTCTCCAACGCGACGATGCACAAGCGCGACGAGGCCGTGGCGATCCCCGATCTCGACATGCTCGTGCGCATCTATCGCCGCGTCACCGAGGCCGCGCTCGCGCAAGCCTGATCCGCCTGCGGGTCTGCAAATCAAAACCTGAACGTAAGTCCGGCGGACGACGTTGACCGGACCGGTCACGCTGTTAGTCTCCCCGGCAATTTTATTGCGAGGTGACAATGGGCAGGCGCCTGACGCTTTATATTCTTATCGGCATGGTGCTGGGCATCGCCGTGGGCTGGCTGCTGCATGCGACGATCCCGGCGGACGATCCGCGCCTTGTGCAGTGGGCCGACTATTTCAAGCTGCTGCCCGACGTCTTCCTGAAGCTCATCAAGATGATCATCGCGCCGCTGGTCTTCGCGACGATCGTCACCGGCATCTCCGGAATGGGCGACAGCGCGGCGCTGGGCCGCATCGGCGGCAAGGCGCTGGGCTGGTTCATCACTGCCAGCCTGATCTCGCTCGGCCTCGGCCTCGTGCTGGTCAACCTGTTCAAGCCGGGCGTCGGCGCGGGTCTCACCACCGGCTCGGACCTCGGCAAGCTGGAGACGGGGGAACTGACGCTGCGTCACTTCATCCTCGAAATCTTCCCGAGCAGCGCCGTCGACGCGATGGCGCAGAACAACATCCTGCAGATCCTCGTCTTCTCGGTCTTCGTCGGCGTCGGCCTGACCGCCATCGGCGAAAAGGGCGCGATCATCGTCAAGCTGAGCGAAGCGCTGTCCGAACTCATGCTGCAGGTCACGGACTACGTGATGCGCTTCGCACCCTTCGCGGTGTTCGGCGCGCTTGCCAGCGTGATCGCCAAGCAGGGCCTCGGCATCATCGTCACCTATGGCGTGCTCGTCAGCGAGTTCTACTTCGCGATGCTGCTGCTCTGGGTGCTGCTGTTCCTGGTCGGCGGCATTTTCCTGCGCGGACGGATCGTCACCCTGTTCCGCTACATCCGCGAGCCGCTGCTGCTCTCGTTCTCGACCGCCTCGTCGGAAGCGAGCCTGCCCAAGCTGTTCGAGCAGCTCGACCGCTTCGGCGTGCCGCGCCGCATCTCGGGCTTCATCCTGCCGCTGGGTTACAGCTTCAACCTCGACGGCTCGATGATCTACATGAGTTTTGCGTCGATCTTCATCGCGCAGGCCTATGGCATCCACGTCCCCATCGGCACGCAGATACTGATGCTGCTGACGCTGATGGTTAGTTCGAAAGGCATTGCGGGCGTGCCGCGCGCCAGCCTCGTGGTGATCGCCGCGACGCTGACGCAGTTCGGCCTGCCGGTCGAAGGCATCGCGCTGCTGCTCGGCATCGACACCTTCCTCGACATGGGCCGCTCGGCGACGAACGTGGTGGGCAACGCGGTGGCGACAGCGGTCATCACCCGCAGCGAAGGCATGCTCCAGCCGCTGGTCGATCCGGATGAGCAGATGCCGAAAGCTCCTGCGCATTCCTCGTCCGAGGGGCGGCGGGGGTTGAATATCGATCCGGAGCAGTACGAAAGTTGAAGGGATTAAAGCAGGGGAGCAAAGCCCCCCTGCACCCCCATTACCGTCTAGGTCACGCGGACCAAGTCCGTTGTGCGCTCATGGCTGCGTCGGGAGACTGAATGGCTGCGCGGCAGGGAGCGCACGACCGATAGGCGGCGCGCGAGGTGGACATTCCGAGGGTCCGGGGGATCATCCCCCGGGTCTTCTTTTTTACTGGCTGAGCTTCACCGGCGTAAACGGCGCCAAGCCGCATCCACCGCCGCGCTGAAATCCGCCCCCCACGCGATTGAGCGGATAGATGACATCCTGCTGGCAAAGCTGCGACAGCGAAGTCGCGTACGTGAAGCTGTCCGCCGATTTCAGCCCCGCACAGCGGTTCGGCAGAGTTACTCGCCAGACCCGGTTGCCCGCGCCGCCGATGAAATCGATGGTCCAGTCGTCGCGGATGCGGGTGCTGGAGAACTGGGTGAGCGGCAGGCAGTCCTGCGCGGAGGCCGTGGCTTCGGCGGCGGGGCTGGGAGGCGGCGGCGGGGAGGGTTCGTGATCGGAGCAGGCGGCTAGCGCGAGCGGCGAGAGCAGCAGAACGAAACGACGGTCGGCCATGGGCGAACTCCAGATCAGGCGGCTTTCTTCGCGCCCTTCTCCAGAACCTTGTCCTTGTAGTCGCACAAGTCAATCACCGGGCAGCGCCAGCATTCGGGCGTGCGGGCCTTGCAGATGTAGCGGCCGTGCAGGATCATCCAGTGGTGCGATCCGACGCGGAAGGGCTGCGGCACCCGCTTTTCGAGCTGCTTCTCGACGGCGAGCGGGGTCTTGCCCTTGGCGATGCCGGTGCGGTTGCCGACGCGGAAGATATGGGTGTCCACCGCGAAGGTCTCCGCTCCGAAGGCGCAGTTCATGACGACATTGGCGGTCTTGCGGCCGACGCCGGGCAGTTCGACCAGCGCATCGCGGTCTTCCGGCACTTCGCCGTCGTAGCGCGCGACGAGGATTTCGGAGAGCGCGATGACGTTCTTGGCCTTGGAATTGAACAGGCCGATGGTCTTGATGTGCTGCTTGAGGCTCTCTTCGCCGAGGGCCACCATCTGTGCGGGCGTCTTCACCTCGCGGAACAGCGCCCGCGTGGCTTTGTTGACGCCGACGTCGGTCGACTGCGCGGAGAGCACTACCGCGACCAGAAGCTGGTAATTGTTGCCGAATTCCAGCTCCGTCTCGGGCGAGGGGTTAAGCTCGGCGAGACGGCGGAAGAATTCGAAGATTTCGGCCTTGTTCAAAGGTCCAGCACCTCGGGCATCGTATAGCGACCGGCGTGCTTGTGCTTCAGCCACTGTGCCGCCTTGACCGCGCCTTTCGCGAAGATCGTGCGGTTTTCCGCGAGGTGCGAGAACGAGAGGCGCTCGTTGTCGCCCAGGAAGTGCACCGTGTGGTCGCCCGCCACGGTGCCGCCGCGCAGGGCGGCGAAACCGATGGTGCCGGCCTCGCGCTTGCCGGTGATGCCGTCGCGGCCGCGCACGGCGGTTTCGCTCAGGCTGACCTCGCGGCCCTTGGCGGCGGCTTCGCCCAGCAGCAGGGCGGTGCCGGAGGGGGCGTCCACTTTCATGCGGTGATGCGTCTCGACGATCTCGATGTCCCAGTCCTCGCCGAGCCTGCTGGCCGCTTCGCGCACGAGGTGGGCGAGCAGGGTGACGCCCAGCGAGGTATTGCCGGTCTGGAGCACGGGAATGTACTGCGCCGCCGAATCGATCAGCCAGTGGTGGCGTTCCTCAAGCCCGGTTGTGCCGACGACGATGGGAATGCCCGCATCGACCGCCGCATCGAGGTTGGCTTCGAGCGCGACCGGGCTGGAGAAATCGATCAGCACGTCCGAATGCGCGGCCAGCGCGCCGAGATCGCCGTCGCGGCCTACACCGCCGGACAGTTCTTCGCCTGCCGCCGTGATGGCCTCTGCAATGGCCTGCCCCATGCGTCCTGCGCTGCCGATAATTCCGATTCGTGCCACTTGCCGTCTCCGTTGAAGGCTGGTCTCATGGCCGGGATGAACAACATCCGCAACATCGTCATCCTCACCGGCGCAGGCGTCAGCGCTGAAAGCGGCATCGACACCTTTCGCGGGGGTGGCGGCTTGTGGGAGCAGCACCGCGTCGAGGACGTGGCGACGCCCGAGGCGTTCGCCCGCGATCCCGACCTCGTGCTGCGCTTCTACGACATGCGGCGCGAGGCGATCCAGACCAAGACGCCCAACGCCGCCCATCACGCGCTGGCCAGGCTGGACCGCGCGTGGCCGGGCGAACTGCTGATCGTCACCCAGAACCTCGATGACCTGCATGAGCGGGCAGGTGCCAAACGGGTGCTCCACATGCACGGCGAACACCTCAATGCCTGGTGCACCGCCTGCGACGAGCGCGTGCCGTGGACCGGGCCGCTGATCGACCGTCCGGCCTGCCCCGAATGCGGCGAGGCGGCGCTGCGGCCCGATATCGTTTGGTTCGGGGAAATGCCCTATCGCATGGATGCAATCTTCGAAGCGCTGGAGCGGGCGGACCTGTTCGTCTCCATCGGCACCTCTGGCGCGGTCTATCCGGCCGCCGGGTTCGTGCGCAACGCCCGCGAGTTCGGGGCGACGACGCTGGAACTGAACCTCGAACCCTCGCAGGGCACCTCGTGGTTCGACGAGGCTCGCCATGGTCCGGCGACCGGACTGGTCACGGCATGGGTGGACGAGGTACTCGGCGTATGACGGTCCATCGGGGAAACTGCCACTGCGGCGCGGTCACGCTGGAACTGGCGGATCAGCCGCATGAGGTTTGCGAGTGCAACTGCTCGGTATGCCACCGGTTGGGGACGCTGTGGTCCTATCACAGTCCCACGAAGCTGCGGGTCGCGGGTGAGCTCGTCGGCTATCAGACCGGCGACAGAGTGCTGACCTTCTGGCACTGCCCGCAATGCGGCTGCACCACGCACTGGAGTCCGGTCGATCCGGCGCAGGACCGGATGGGCGTGAACATGCGCCTGTTCGCGCCCGAACTGCTCGCCGGCCTGCGGGTTTACACTTACGACGGCAGAACCGCCTGAACGGCGCAGGCTGAGCAGCCGGGATCCTTGGCGATCCTGAGCGGCCGCATCGAGGGCGCCATGCCGTCAATCAGATGGAGCGTGCCATAGTGCGGCTCGCCCAGCGCCGACTTGCCTGACAGCACCACGCGCATCGCATGCATCGCCGCGAAAGTGCCGACCATGCCCACCATCGCGCCAAGCACGCCGTCCGCCGCGCATGTATCGCAGTCCTGCGCATCGAAGGCGTCGCCCACGAAGCAGCGATAGCAGGCGTGATTCGGCAGGTGCCCGGCGAAATTGGCTACCTGACCCTGGAAGCGACCAACTGCCGCGCTCGTGAGGGGAATGCCGAGTTTCACACAGGAATCTGACACCAGCAGCCGAGTCGCGAAGTTGTCACACCCGTCCAGTACCACGCTGGCGCCGGAGAGAATCTTCGCCGCGTTGTCACCCCCGAGACGCGCAACGTGCGGCAGGACCTCAAGGCCAAGATCAAAGCGCTGCACCCATTCGGCCGCCGCTTCCGCCTTGGGCTTGCCGATATCCGACGGCGAATAAATCGTCTGGCGTTGCAGATTGCTGACGTCCACCGTGTCGTCGTCGATCAGCGTCAGCCGTCCTATGCCGGCTGCGGCGAGATATTGAAGGGCAGGACTGCCGATCCCGCCGCAGCCGACAAGCACCACATGGGCATCCGCCAGCGCCATCTGGCCAACGCCGCCCACTTCGGGCAGCACGATATGGCGCGCGAAGCGCTGAAGGCGTTCGGGAGAAAGAGTCATCGGCTTTCGGTGTTTTCCGCCTCGACGGTGTCGGGCCGTTCCTTGCGGAAGCCGTGCATGCCGAACCACCACTGGGTGGCGATCACCGCGCCCTTGGCGGGCTGGAGCATGCCGATCATCATCGCCACCGCCAGCGGGATCAGGATCGCGAACATCGCCGCCGGGCCGAGGTGGAAATCCTTGGATAGGGCGATGATCAGCGGCGCCATCAGGTGGCCGGTGACGATCATGGCGATATAGGCGGGAAAATCGTCGGCGCGCTGCGGCGTGAGGTCCAGCGTGCAGACCGGGCAGCGGCCGAGCGGTTTCAGCCACTTGCGGAACAGTCGCCCCTCGCCGCAGCGCGGGCAGCGGCAGCGGATGCCGCGCAGGGCGGCTTGCGAATAGGCGGCGGGAAGGGCAGCGCTCATGACCAAAGGCCTACAGCATAGGGGCCGGGAGGGGCAAGCGCCGGGTGCGCGCGGTCAATCGTCTCGCGAAATCTGCACGCGGTTCCGCCCGCCGTTCTTCGCGGCATAGAGGGCGCCGTCGGCATTCCGGGTGGCGTGATCCAGCTGGGCAAAACTGCGCACCGGCGCCAGACCGCAGGAGAACGTCACTGGCCATTCGTCGCCCTGGAGGCTGGGGTCGAGGGCGATGCTGGCGCGCAGGCGCTCCATGACCACGCGGGCTTCCTCCAGCAGGGTATCGGGGAACAGGATCGCGAATTCCTCGCCGCCCCAGCGCCCGACCAGGTCGGAGCGGCGTACCCCGTGGTCCAGCCGCAGCGCCACTTCGCGCAGCAGGGCATCGCCGGTGGCATGGCCGAAGCGGTCGTTGATGGCCTGGAAGCGGTCGATATCGACCATGGCGAGCACGCCGTTGCTGTCGTCGGTGAGAATGCGGCGGGCCGAATCGAGAAAACCGCGGCGGCTGCGCAGGCCGGTCAGTTCGTCGCGCTCGGTGGTTTCGACGAGACGCTCGATCCGCGCCGCCGATTCGCTCGCCGCCACGGTGACGCCGTGGAGCAGGCGGCCGACCAGATCCGCGTTGCCGACCGGCACCGGCCCGACGCGCTCGCCCGCCTGGGCCGCGCGCAGCATCTGCGTGGCGGTTTCGATCGGGCGCAGCAGCGCGCGGATGGCGGCAAGGCCGAGCGCTGCGCTCGGCAGCGTGGCGCCCAGCAGGACGAGGAGTATCTCCGGCTGCCACTGCCCGGTCGCCGCCTGATAGGCAGCGCAGGCAAGCGGCGGCACGAGCACGGCGGCAAAGCAGACGAGGAGGATGCGCCATTCGTAGCGGCGCGGAAACAGGAACGTCGTGGCCTGATAGAAGCGCATGAAGGGTGCCTCTTCCGCCGGAGCGAACATGTCCGGATCGGCAGAAGACTTACACCGTGACGCTTATGCAATGGTTAAAATTTTGCATTCCCGCATGACAGCCGCGCTTTTCGCGCGTGTGCGGCAACCGGCTCCGGTAAGGACGAGGTTATCTCGTTCCCTGCCGGAGCCGGTGCAGAAGACGTCTATGCAGCCCTCAGGATTCCAGCTGGCGCAGCAGCGAGCGCACGTCGCCGTCCATGTCGGCATCGCGGGTGCGCAGCTCCTCGATCAGGCGCACGGCGTGGATCACCGTCGAGTGGTCGCGGCCGCCGAACTTGCGGCCGATTTCCGGGTAGGAGCGCGGCGTCAGCACCTTTGCGAGGTACATGGCCACCTGGCGCGGGCGCACGACGGCGCGGGCGCGGCGCTTCGAGCTCATTTCCGTGCGGTCGATGCGATAGAACTGGCAGACCGTGCGCTGGATCTCGTCGATGGTGATGCGGCGGCGGTTGGCCGACAGGATGTCGGTCAGCTGCTCTTCGGCAAGCTGGAGCGACACCGCCTGGCCGGTCAGCTGGGCATAGGCGATCAGCTTGTTGAGGCCGCCGACCAGTTCGCGGACATTGCGGTTGATGGTGCGGGCCAGGAACTCGATCACGTCGGCGGGCACGTCCACCGAAGCGAAGCGGCCGAGGCGGTTCTCGAGTATCGAGCGGCGCAGCTCGATATCGGCGGGCTGGATATCGGCGACGAGACCCATCGACAGGCGCGAGAGCAGGCGCGGTTCGACCCCGTCGAGCGCCTGGGGCGCACGGTCGGCGGCGAAGACCAGGCGCTTGCCTTCCTGGAGCAGGGCATCGATCGTGTAGAGCAGCTCTTCCTGCGCCGAAGCCTTGCCGATGATGAACTGGATATCGTCCACCAGCAGCAGGTCGAAGCCGCGCAGGCGGGCTTTGAACTCGATCATCTGGTTCTGGCGCAGGGCCTGGACGAATTCGACCATGAAGCGCTCGGCCGAGCAGTAGAAGATCCGGGCATGCGGATGGTTCGCGAGATAGGCGTGGCCGATCGCGTGGAGCAGGTGGGTCTTGCCCTGTCCGGTCGCGCCCTTGAGGTAGAGCGGCGAGAACTGCGGCGTTTCGGTGGCGGCCATGCGCTGCGCGGCATTGCAGGCGAGCACGTTGCTCTGGCCGGTCACGAACGAGGTGAAGGTCTGCGAGGCGTCGATACCGACCGGGCCCTGGCCGAGCGCGGCGAAAGCCTCGCCCTGAAGCACCGCGGCGATCGAATCGGCGCCGCCGTCCTTGGGCCAGCCCTGGGCCGAATCGTTGGCCGGCGCGCTCGAGGGACGGCCGTTGCCGCCGCCCAGGCGCAGCTCGGGGAGCTGGCGGCGGCCGGGGTGCACCAGCACGCGGACGTGGCGCACGTCGGGGCGGGCGATCTTCCAGGCCAGCGACAGGCGGTCGGCGAAGCGATCGGCGACCCAGTTCGCCGAGAATTCAGTGGGAAGATAGAGGTCGAGCGTGCCGGTTTCCTTGCAGTAATTGCCCGGCTGGATCGGCTTGATCCACTGGCTGTGCGCCTGCTGGCCGAGGTCCTTGCGCAGGCCCTGGCTGATGTCAGCCCAGTCTGCCGCCAGATTCACGGCTTCCTGATCCTCTTCCATCGCCACTCGTACCGCCTTCGATTTCTTAATCACGCCGTTTGCGCCCTGACTTGCCGGAGACCGGCCCGCTGTTGAACCTGACACTGCACCAACTCCCCTATGTCGGCCGTTATCGAATGTGACCCAGCGGGCCGCGAAAGTTGAATGCCGTGCGTGGAACCGGTGCTTCTCCGGGGCGAACCCCGGCGAAAGACAAGCCCCGGACGAGGCGAACCTCAGCCGGGACTGGGAATACAGAGACAAAAATCCCCCAACTGCAAAGCGTGCCTTGCAGCAGGTTCTTCGTAGCTGTCGATGTTCCCCGGGCCGGTTCCGCACGGCCTGTGGACTTCTTTTAGGAACGGGTTTGACCGCGGTGCAAGACGATCCTCCCCAAATAAAAAAAATTATGGCTGTTGACTCGCCTTGAGTGCCCAATTTCCGTCATGATCGAATTTAATCGTTTAAATTCAGTGTTTTGACCGATGTCGTCCCGAGCCCCGCATGCGAATCGCAACATTTCCGCGAGTTTGCCCGGAGCGTGTTCAAGGCGGCGGGGTGCGCGGCCCTGGCAGGCCGGAAATGATGCGGGGAAGCGTTCCCCTTCCGTACTCACTCGCGGGTTCCAGAGACGCGAATCGGCTTTCGACTTAAGCGGCGAGATTCGGTGGCGGGCGAATCGGCGCTGCGATTCGGTTCCTTCAAGCCGGGTCCGTTGGCGAATCGGCTTTCCGATTCGGCGTGGAATCGCCCGCCGATCGGTCAGGGCGCCGGTCGGCGCGTCTGGAGGGTCTGTGCAGTTGGGAGGGCGGAACAGGCGAGGCTGAAGCAGGCAGCCGGTATCGTCCGGCAACACCTTTCAGCAGCCCAAACGGGCGCGGCCCGCGTCGCCACCTGAAATCTCGTCCCCAAGGACGGGAGTTCAGGTGGCGACGCGGGCCACTGCCGTACGGGTCGGACGCGCCCGAAGGCGCGCCTGCCGGGAAATCAGCCGAGCGCGGAAACGCGCTTGGTGAGGCGCGACAGCTTGCGCGAAGCGGTGTTCTTGTGAAGCACGCCGCGAGCCACGCCGCGGGCCAGCTCGGGCTGGGCTTCCTTGAGAGCGGCCGAAGCGGCGCCCTTGTCACCACCGGCAATCGCGGTCTCGACCTTCTTGAGGAAGGTGCGGATGCGGCTGATGCGGTTCGTATTGATCTCCGCGCGGCGCTCGTTACGGCGGATGCGCTTGCGGGCTTGCGGCGTATTGGCCATCGAATTTCCTCTGTCTGGCCCCCCCACAGCGGTGATGGCGGCCCAATTGCCTGATCGAATCTCTAGGCGAGCGGACTCGCCGGAAAGCGCGCCCCTTAACGGTGCAGGGCTGTTTCGTCAACCCGGCAGAGGCACGTGAAACCGCCTATTTCTGGCACTTCGGGCACCAGAACGTACTCCGCCCGCCCTGCACGAATCGCCGGACCGGCGCCCCGCAAGCGCAGTCCTGCCCCTCTCGCCCATAAACCTGCCAGGCGGTCGCGAAATAGCCCAGTTCCCCGTTGGGCTGGGCATAGTCGCGGATCGTCGAGCCGCCCGCTGCGATCGATTCGGACAGGACTTCGCGGATCGCCGGGACCAGCTTGCGCAAGGCGGGCAGGCTGATCAGCCCGGCTTCCTTGTCAGGCCGGATACCGGAACGGAACAGCGCCTCGCAGACATAGATATTGCCCAGCCCCGCCACCACCGACTGGTCGAGCAGCATCTGCTTGATCGGCGCGATTCGTCCCGCGAACGCCGCCTTGAGATGGGCCGGGGTCAGTCCCTCGCCCAGCGGCTCCGGCCCGAGCGCGGCAAACGCCCCCCACGCATCGAGCGTGGCCGTCGGCACCAGATCGACCGAGCCGAACCGCCGCGCATCGTTGAGCGCCAGAACATGACCCGCGCCGGTCTCGATCACGAGATGGTCGTGCTTCTCGGGCTTCTCCGGCTCGATCCGCCAGCGCCCGGACATGCCGAGGTGGAACACCACCGTCTGCTCGCGGTCGGTATGGATGAGGCCGTACTTGGCCCGGCGGCCCATCGTCGTAACCCGCGCGCCGGTCAGGACCTGGACGAGATCGGGCGGGAACGGACGGCGCAAGTCCGGCCGGTTCAGGGTGACGCGGGCGATCCGCTCACCCTCCAGATAGCGGGCGAGGCCGCGGACGGTGGTTTCTACTTCGGGGAGTTCTGGCATCTTGGAAGGGAGATAGGGTGAGGAGAGAAGAAGAAAAAGGGGAAGTCCTGGGGGATGATTCCCCAGACCCTCAAAATGGCGACCTTGTGCGCCACGCTCCCTGCGGCGCAGCCAATTAGGTCTCCCGACGCAGCCATGGGCGCAAAGCGGATAGGGCGGCGCACAACCTCGACAGTATCAGGGTGCAGGGGGATGATCCCCCTGCATTTCTCCTTCCCTTCCACCCCCTTCCAAAGCAATTCAGACGCATGGAAACCAACCGCTCCCACACGCGCGCATTCCTGATGCTCGGACTGGTCATGCTGTTCTGGGCCGGCAACTCGATCACCGGCCGGGCCGTGCGCGACGATATTCCGCCGTTCACGCTGGCGCTCGGGCGCTGGCTGATCGCGGTGCTGCTCCTGTTGCCCTTTGCCGCGCGGCAGCTCTGGAGGGAGCGGGCCGAGGCCTTGGCCGGGTGGCGGTGGATCCTGGTGCTCGGGTTCCTCGGCATCGTCTGCTTCAACGGCTTTCTCTACAAGGGCCTGCATTACACGACGGCTGCCAATGCGCTCCTGTTGCAGGCGGCGATCCCGGCGGCGGTCATGGCGCTGGACTTTGCGGTGTTCGGCGGGCGACCGGGGCGGATGCATGTGCTGGGCGTGCTGGTTTCGACGCTCGGGGTCGTGGCCATCGTCTTCCGGGGCGATCCTGCGGCGATGATGCAGTTGCGCTTCGGCCCCGGAGACGGGCTGGTGTTCTGCGCGGTTGCGGCCTGGTCGCTCTATACGGTGTTCCTGAGGAAGCGCCCGGTGATCTCGGCGGCGAGCCTGCTGGTGCTGACGTTCGCGATCGGCGCATTGGCGATGGCGCCGCTGGCGGCGATGGAGGCCGCGCAGGGACAGGTCGTGGTCTGGAGTCCGGGCGTGCTGGCCGCCTTCGCCTATGTCGGGGTGTTCCCTTCGGTGATCGCCTATTTCATCTACAACCGGGCGACCGGCGAGCTGGGCGCGGCGCGGGCCGGGCAGGCGATCACCCTGATGCCGCTGTTCGGCGCGCTGCTTTCGGCGCTGCTGCTGGGCGAGCGGCTGCACGGCTATCACTTCGCGGGGATGGCGCTGATTCTGGGCGGGATCGTGCTTTCCGCGTTCGGGGTCAGTAGGACAAAATAACCGGCGCGACGGACTGGCGCAGGCGCGGCCGGGAGGCTAGAGGACTGCGCCATGAGCGAAACGGTTTCCTTCGGCTACGAAGAGGTCAGCCCCGAGGAGAAGGAAGGGCGCGTCGGCGCCGTCTTCTCCAGCGTTGCACGCAAGTACGACGTGATGAACGATGCCATGTCGGTCGGCATGCACCGGCTCTGGAAGGACAAGTTCGTCCGCCGCGTAAAGCCGCGCGAGGGCGAGCAGATCCTCGACATGGCGGGCGGCACCGGCGACATCGCCTTCCGCATGGCCGCGCAGGGCGCCTCGATCACCGTGTCGGACATCAACCAGGACATGCTGGACGTCGGCATCGAGCGGGCGATGGAGCAGGGCATCGATGGCCTCGTCTGGTCGCGCCAGAACGCCGAAGTGCTCTCGTTCGGGGATCGGTTCTTCGACGCCTATACGATCGCCTTCGGCATCCGCAACGTCACCCATATCGACAAGGCCCTGGCCGAGGCGCACCGGGTGCTCAAGTTCGGCGGGCGGTTCTTCTGCCTGGAGTTCTCGACCACCGAATGGCCGGGCTTCAAGGAAGTCTACGATGCCTATTCGCACCATCTGGTGCCGAAGATCGGGCAGGCCATCGCCGGTGACGCCGAATCGTACCGCTACCTGATCGAATCGATCCGCCGCTTCCCGCCGATGCCGGAGTTCGAGAAGATGATCCGCGGTGCGGGCTTCAAGCACACCAAGGTCGAGCCGATCATGGGCGGCCTCGTCGCGATCCACTCGGGCTGGAAAGTCTAAGCGCAGACCGTGACCAGTTCGACGACCCATATCCTGCGCCTCCTCAAATGGGGGCGTATCCTCGCACGCCACGGCGCGCTGCGCGGGATCGAGAATGACCGCAACGCCCCGGCGCAGGTCAAGCGCCTGTGCCGGATCGCCCGCTTCGGCGCGCGCCAGCCGGTCGAGCCGGACTATGCCGGGGCCTTCCAGGAAATCGGCCCGGCGGCGATCAAGCTCGGCCAGGCGCTGGCGACCCGGCCCGACCTGGTCGGCGAAGGCCCCGCGCGCAACCTGCTGACCTTGCAGGACAGCCTGCCGCCGGTGGATTTCTCCGAAATCCGCCGCGTGATCGAAAGCAGCTTCGGTCGTCCGCTGGAGCAGGTCTTCGCCTCGATCGACGAGAACCCGGTGGGCGCCGCCTCGATCGCGCAAGTCCACAAGGCGGTGACGCCGGACGGCCGCACCGTCGCGGTCAAGGTGCAGCGCCCCGGCATCCGCGAGCAGTTCGCCCGCGATGTCGAGACTTATGAATGGGCCGCCGCCCATCTCGAAGCGCTGGGCGGCGAGGCTTCGCGCCTGCGCCCGCGCGCGGTCGTCGCCAATCTCAAGCGCTGGACCCTGCGCGAGCTGGACCTCCGGCGCGAGGCAGCCTCGGCCTCCGAACTGTCCGACGCGATGAAGGGCATTCACGGCTACCGCGTGCCGCACATCGACTGGGACCGCACCAACGGCCAGGTGCTGACGATCGAGTGGATCGGCGCCACCAAGATGAGCGATCTTGCCGGGCTGCGCGCTGCCGGGCACGACCTGCCGAAGCTGGCGCACAAGCTGGTGCTGACCTTCCTGACCCAGGCGATTTCCAGCGGCTTCTTCCATGCCGACATGCACCAGGGCAACCTGTTCGTGGAAGCGGACGGCACGATCGTCGCCATCGATTTCGGCATCATGGGCCGGATCAACCGGCAGGCGCGGCTCTGGCTGGCGGAAATCCTCTACGGCCTGACCACCGGCAACTATCGCCGCGTCGCCGAGATTCACTTCGAAGCGCAATACGTGCCGAGCTACCACACGGTGGAAGAGTTCGCGACCGCCCTGCGCGCCGTGGGCGAGCCGATGCGCGGCAAGCCGGTATCCGAGCTGTCGGTCGGCCAGATGCTCGACGGCCTCTTCGCGATCACCCGCGATTTCGACATGCAGGTCCAGCCGCATCTGCTGCTGCTCCAGAAGACCATGGTCATGGTCGAGGGGCTGGCGACGGCGCTCGATCCGGCGATCAACATGTGGGACGTGTCCGCGCCGTTCGTGAAGAGCTGGCTGCGCGACGAACTCGGCCCCGAGGCGGTCATTGCCGACCGTCTGCGCGAGGACCTTGGCACTCTGTTCCGCCTGCCCGCGCTGGTGCGGCGGATCGAGGAGAAGTTCCCGCCCAAGGGCGGCGCGCCGGAGCAGGCGCCGCTGCCGGAGGTCGACCTGATCTTTCCGCGCAGGCCCGAACCGAGCCAGTGGATCGGGCATGGTCTGGCGGCGCTGATCGGCGGTGCCGTGGCTTGGGGCGTGACCTACTGGACATTGCTCGGATAGCGGGCCTGCCGGGCGCAGTTTCTCCAACTGCCATCACCACCCCGCTCAGGCTGAGCCTGTCGAAGCCCCCGGCGACGAGGCGCCTTGCACGCCATCCTTCGACAAGCTCAGGATGAGCGGGGTGTTTGGGGCAACCTGAGAGGGGGGAGGATGCGCACGATGCGCTGATTTCGCAGGCGCTATCCCCGCCCGGCACACGCAAACCGATTGCGCCCGCCCGCCCGCTGTTGCACAAGCCCGCAGCATGAGTGGACCACGCATTCTCCTGGTCGTCGGCGGCGGCATCGCGGCCTACAAGTCCTGCGAACTCGTCCGGCAGATCCGCAAGGAAGGCGGCGAAGTCACTTGCGTCCTGACCGAGGGCGGATCGCACTTCGTCACCCCGATGGCACTGGCCGCATTGTCCGAAAAGCCCGTCTACACCACGCTCTGGGACCTCAAGAACGAGGCCGAGATGGGGCATATCCAGCTCAGCCGCGAGGCCGACCTCGTGGTCGTCTGCCCGGCGACGGCGGACCTCATGGCCAAGATGGCGGCAGGCATTGCCGACGATCTGGCGACGACGATGCTGCTCGCCACCGACAAGCCGGTCATGGCGGTCCCGGCGATGAACGTGCGCATGTGGCAGCACGCCGCCACCACCCGCAACGTCCAGACCCTGCGCGATGCGGGCGTGGACGTGATGGAGCCGGACGAAGGCACCATGGCTTGCGGCGAATACGGCCCCGGTCGCCTGCCGGACCCACTGGCGATCTGGCAGCGCATCGCCTGGGCGCTCGGCCTCGGTCCGGTGGAAGTGGCCCCGCTGCCGGGGAGCGATCCTTTCGCATCGGCGCGCTTCGACGAACCCGAACATCGTGATTCCGGCGATATCGACCTTGGCGGCCTGACCGGCGGCATGGTCTCGCAAGGGCGCAGCAAGAGCCGGCAGGCGATCACCTTCGGCCATGAAGACCTCGGCTTCACGCCGGAGGAAGCCGCGCTCGCCGCCCGCAAGGGCGAAGCGCGCGCCGCTCCCGCAACCGATCCCGATGCGCTGCACCCCTTGCGAGAGGGGCCGCTCTCCGGTCGCCACGTCCTCATCACCGCCGGGCCGACCTGGGAGCCGATCGATCCGGTGCGCTACATCGCCAACCGCTCGTCCGGAAAGCAGGGCTTCGCCATCGCCGCCGCCGCCGCCGAGGCCGGGGCGCGGGTGACGCTCGTCGCCGGGCCGGTCCATCTGCCGACCCCGCCGGGCGTCGACCGCATCGATGTGGAAAGCGCCTTGCAGATGGCCGAGGCAGTCCGTCAGGCGCTGCCCGCCGATATCGCCGTGATGGTCGCTGCCGTCGCCGACTGGCGCGTCGCCCAGGCCGCCGACCAGAAGCTCAAGAAGCGCGGCTCTGCCCCCCCGGCGCTGCTGCTCACCGAAAATCCCGACATCCTCGCCACCCTCGCGACCGGGCCGAACCGCCCGCCGCTGGTGATCGGCTTCGCCGCCGAGACGCAGGACGTCATCCGCTACGCCACCGAAAAGC
This sequence comes from Novosphingobium sp., assembly GCA_017745295.1. Taxonomy (GTDB): domain Bacteria; phylum Pseudomonadota; class Alphaproteobacteria; order Sphingomonadales; family Sphingomonadaceae; genus Novosphingobium. The sequence goes on along the minus strand of JAGHZR010000013.1, from coordinate 184,130 downwards.
GCAAACGCAAGGGCGCCGACTGGATCATCGCCAACGACGTGTCGGGCGACGTGATGGGCGGGGACGTCAATGCGGTCCACATCGTGCGCGCGGACGATGTGATCAGTCTTCCGGAAATGCCCAAGGAGGACGTCGCGCGCGCCCTCGTCGAAAGGTTCGCAGATGCACTCCCCCGTTGATGTCCCCGTTCCCGTCAAGATCCTGCCTCACGGCGAAGGCCTCGACCTTCCCGCCTACGCCACCGACGGGGCCGCAGGCATGGACGTGGTCTCGGCGGAGGACGTGACGCTGGCACCCGGCGCCCGCCACGCGGTCGCCACCGGCCTCGCCATGGCGATCCCGCCGGGCTTCGAGATCCAGGTCCGCCCGCGTTCGGGCCTCGCGCTCAAGCACGGGATCTCGGTACCCAACGCGCCGGGCACGATCGATTCGGACTACCGGGGCGAGCTGAAGGTCATCCTCATCAACCACGGCGCCAAGCCCTTCGAAATCCTGCGTGGTGACCGCGTGGCACAGCTCGTGCTGGCGCCGGTGACGAGGGCGGCGTGGCTGACCGTGGACGAATTGGAATCGACCGAGCGTGGTGAGGGCGGGTTCGGGTCTACCGGCGGGGTTGTTGCTTTGGGGAGTTGAGAAGAGAGAGAGGGAAGATTCCGGGGGATGATCCCCCGGACCCTCGGAATGTCAGCGCCGCGCGCCGCCTATCCGCAGTGCGCTCCTTGCGGCGCAGCCATTATGTCTCCCGGCGCAGCCATGGGCGCGCTACGGGTAGGTCGCACCTGACCTAGACGGTAATGGGGTGCAGGGGTGTTAACCCCTGCTGCTTCCCTTTAGTCTTCAATCCTTCCGCCCGATTCGCCCGCGCCGCTCCCGCCGCCGCTTGAGCGAGTACCAGCCCACGCCGCCGATACCGACGATGGTCGCCAGTCCTTTTGCAAGCGTTGAGAACGCTGCGGAAAGCGCGCCCACGGTCACGCCCCAGAAGAGCTGCGACAGGATGGCCATGAAGGTATTCATCGGCGGCGAGCATTCCCGTGCGGTTGGCGGGGGTCAACCGGAGCGCCTGCGATACGGGCCGGACCGGCAAAAAGAAAGGACGGGCCCGCATATTTCAGCGGACCCGTCCCTCGGTGCCTCCCTCTTCGCAGGGGGAGCCAGTCAGCTCGGACGATTAAATCACTTCTTTTCAGGCGCGACCGTAATGCGCACGGTCTCGCCGGAGTTCCCCGGGAAATTCGTGAACATCGATTCCACCAGGTTGGGAACGAGGTACTGGAGGTGGTTGGAGGTCGAAACGGCTTCGGCCTTGCCTTCGAACAGGCGCTGGTTGTCTGCCGCGCGGTCGATCTTCAGGGTGATGCCGCTGGTGTAGACGGTATAGGAATCCACGCCGCCGTCGAAGAATGGATCATACCAGCCATAGCGCCACGGGCCACCCCAGCCAAAGGGGCTGCCCCAGCCGCGACCGTAGAAGCCGCGCCCGCCCCAGCCGCCACCGTACCACGGACCCCAGTTGCCAGTCATGCCGGGTGTGGAGCGGATGCGTTCGCGGCCGCTGTCGACGCCGTAGTCGAAGTGGGCGATCAGGGTGGCCTTCGAGGGATCGTCGACCGGGGTATAGCCCACCTTCTGGAGGTGATCGCTCACCAGTCGGGCGTAAGTCGCGAATTCGAGACCGCCTGCCAGCTTGGGATCGTCGGCGACGACCGCGACGGTCTGGCCGGACGGGGCCGGAAGCTGCGACTGGAAGCGCGAAACGTTGGCCTTGAAGGGCGTTGCGCAGGCGGCGAGGGCCATCAGCAGGGCGGCTGCGGCGACGAGCCTCAGTTTTCCGCGATGGGTTCCGGGATTATCTGTCATCGGTTTCACTCCACGAACCTGACAGGCCCGAAACGCCCTTCCCAAGCGTGGCCTGTGATTCCTTCTGACTCTGCCTTAATATCAATGCCCTGAATAGCGGTTGAATGGAGGCAGGGCGGCGGTGAAGCGATTCCGTGGCCCTTACGCCATTCAGCCGTAAGTCACGGCTTGAGATCAGGATTATCATGTAGGAAGCCCGCTGCATGTTGAACAGTTCCCCGGACACATTTTCCGTACTGATTCTTTCGCTTCAATGCGGCAAGGTCGCCCCATTCCGCGGCGAGGATGAGTCCAGCGCCATCGGCAAGATGCCGGTTGCCGGAAAGGTGCGGATCCATCGCCTTGGCCTCGACGGCGACGAACAGGCCGATCTGGCGGTCCATGGCGGGCCGGACAAGGCGATCCATCACTATCCGCACGACCATTACGCCTTCTGGCGCGCGTCGCTCGGCGACCATCCGTTGCTGTCAGGCTACGGTGCTTTTGGCGAGAACATCGCCACCGAGGGGCTGACCGAGGACAGGATCTGCGTGGGAGACCGCTGGCGGCTGGGCACGGCGCTGGTCGAAGTGAGCCAGGGACGCCAGCCGTGCTGGAAGCTCGATCACCGCTTCGACGGCGCGGCGGTGAACGCCCGCGTGGTGAAGTCCCGCCGTTCGGGCTGGTACTACCGGGTGCTGGAGGAAGGGGAAGTCGCCGCCGGGGACCGCATGGCGCTGGTCGAGCGGCCCTATCCGGAGTGGAGCGTGAAGCGCGTGTTCGGCCTGCTGATCGCGGGCGAACACAAGCAGGACCGCGAGGGACTGGAAGCGCTGGGCGAAGTTGCTCCGCTTGCCGCGACTTGGATCAGGCGGCGGGCGAAGCTGCTGGGGTTGGAAGCGTAGGAATGGCGCCGCCCCGAGATCACGGGGCGACGCCTGAACCGTTGGGTCAGCGCACCAGGCCGAGCGCTTCGTAAGCCTTTTCCAGCGTCGGCACGGCCAGTGCGCGCGCCTTTTCCGAACCCTTGCGCAGGATCGCGTCGAGCGCGTCGCGGTCGCCGCGCAGCTCGACGAAGCGGGCGTTGATCGGCGCCAGCTTCTCCACCAGCAGTTCACCCAGCGCGGGCTTGAACTTGCCGAAGCCTTCGCCGCCGAAGTCCGAGAGCACCGCCTCGACCGTGGTTCCGGCCATCACCGCGTAGATGCCCACGAGGTTACGGGCCTCGGCGCGGCCTTCGAGGCCTTCCTTCTCCGAGGGCAGCGGCTCGGGGTCGGTCTTGGCCTTCTTGACCTTCTGCATGATAGTGTCGGCATCGTCGGTGAGGTTGATGCGGGCCATGTCTGAGGGGTCGGACTTGCTCATCTTCGAGGAACCGTCGCGCAGGCTCATGATGCGGGCGGCTTCGGGCGGGATGATCGGCGAGGGCAGGGTGAAGACCGGGGCCTCTTCAGACGCGAAGTCGTTGTTGAACTTCTGCGCGATGTCGCGGGCGAGTTCGAGGTGCTGCTTCTGGTCCTCGCCCACCGGCACGTGGGTGGCCTGATAGAGCAGCACGTCGGCGGCCTGGAGCACCGGATAAGTGAACAGCGCCACGGAAGCGCCTTCGCGGTTCTTGCCCGCCTTGTCCTTCCACTGGGTCATGCGGTTCAGCCAGCCCATGCGGGCGGTGCCGTTGAGCAGCCATTGCAGTTCGGCATGCTGGGGCACCTGGGTCTGGTTGAACAGGATCGAACGGTCGGGATCGACGCCGCAGGCGACCAGCGCCGCCACCATCTCGCGCGTGTTGGCGGAGAGCGTCGCGGGATCGTGCGGCATCGAGATCGCGTGGAGATCGGCCAGGAAATAGAGGCTGTCACCGCCCTCGGCGGCGACGTCGTCCTGCATCTTCACCCAATTGCGGATCGCACCGAGATAGTTGCCGAGATGCAGGTTGCCGGTAGGCTGAATGCCGGAGACGATACGCATGGATGCGTCCTTCGCGAGTTGTGAGTTGTCAGGGATGTGGTGGTGGCGCCCGGAGAGGCGCGGATACAGGTGCGGTCAGCGCGGCGTGCGCGCGGCGTTCCGCCATCGCCAGGTGCGGCGAGCAAAGGCAGACTTCGGGAGCGAAAGGTCCTGCATGGGCTGGGCTCATACCACAAACGCTCATGGATGGAAGCCTCAGGACGCGGCGCGGCGGCGGCGCAGCAGGGCGAGGTCGGCGCGGGTAAAGGCGCCCGTCACCAGAGTCGCCAGCGCGTAGACGGCGCCGCCTGCCGAGACCAGCACCGCAAGGGCCAGCCCGCGCATCAGCCAGGTGCCGTGGAGATAGGGCGTCAGCAGGTCCTGCCCGAACCACAGCACCGCGCCCATGGTCAGGGCGGCGAGAGCGAGGCGCGGGGCGCGGCGTTTCAGGCGGGCATCGGCCTGGAAATGACCGCGCTTCACCAGGGTCCAGTAGAGCATGGCGACATTGACCGAGGAGGCGATGGCGGTCGCCAGCGGCGGTCCCATGTGCTGGAGCGGCACGATCAGCGCCAGGTTGCCGATCAGGTTCACCGCCATCGAGATCATCGCATAGCGCACCGGCGTCCGGGTATCCTGCCGGGCGTAGAAGCCGGGGGTCAGCACTTTGACGAGGATATAGCTGGGCAGGCCGACCGAGAAGGCGGCGAGTGCCTCGGCGGTGCGGGCGACATCGCCCGCGTCGAACTTGCCGTAGCCGAACAGCGCGGCGGCGATCGGCTGGCCGCAGACGATCAGCGCGACCGCGGCGGGCAGGGTGAGCAGCAGGGCGAGTTCCATGCCGCGGTTCTGGGTATCCATCGCCGCCGCGTGCTCGCCGCCGCCGAGCTGGCGCGAGATCGTCGGCAGCAGCACGGTGCCGAGACCGATGCCGATCAGGCCGAGCGGCAACTGGTTCAGGCGGTCGGCCATGTAGATATAGGTCACCGAGCCGTGGGCCAGCAGCGAGGCGGCCAGCGCGGTCGAGATCACGAGGTTGATCTGCACGGCGCCCGCTCCGGCGGCGGCGGGGAGGATCAGCTTCATCAGCTGCTTCACGTCCGCGTTCCACTTCGGCATGCGCAGGCGCATCGAGACGCCGTTGGCGCGGCAAGCCCACATGAGCCAGAGCAGCTGGAGCGCGCCCGAGACCGAGACGCCGATCGCCTGGTTGCGCGCCGTTACCAGCGCGTCGCTCGAATGGAAGCCGAGCAGCGCCACGATCAGCGTGAGGTTCAGCAGGATAGGCGCGGCGGCGTTGACCCAGAACTTGTTGAGCGAATTGAGAATGCCGCCCAGCAGCGAGACGAGGCTGATGAGCGCGAGATAGGGGATCGTGATCCGGCTAAGCTGCACGGCATAGGCGAACTGTTCGTGGCTGACGCCGTTGAACTTGCCCGAAAGCAGTAGCGTCACCGGCCAGGCGAAGAGTTCCAAGACCACCGTCATGGCCAGCAGGATCGGCAGGAGCACGGCGAGAGCCTGCTCCGCGAACGTGATGCCCGCCGGAAGTCCCGGTCCGTCCTTGTCGGCGACTTTCTGGTTGAACATCGGGATGAAGGCCGAGGCGAAGGCCCCCTCCGCGAAGAGCGCGCGGAACATGTTCGGCAGACGGAAGGCGATCAGAAAGGCGTCAGAGGCGAAACCGGCGCCGACGAAGCGGGCGAAGAGGCTGTCGCGGACCAGGCCCAGCACGCGGCTGGCAAGAGTGAGGCCGCCGACGCTGGCCAGCGCCTTGGTAAGGTTCATGCCCGCAGGCTCCCGATGATCGCCGAAAAGGAAGGCTCCGATAAGCCAACGGCCCGCGTCTCCAGGGTGGAGGCGCGGGCCGATAGTGCAAGAACGTGCGTCATACGCCGTTCAGGCAGGTGCTCAGGCGTGGCCGACCGGCTCGCCCTGGGTGGCGTCGGCCTGCTGCTGCGCCTGGAGCTGCTGGATGTAGAGCCCGTTGAAGTCGATCGGCTCCAGCATCAGCGGCGGGAAGCCGGCATCGCGCACGGCATCGGCCACCACGCGGCGGGCGAAGGGGAACAGGATGCGCGGGGCTTCGGCGTAGAGGAACGCGTGGGCCTGGCCTTCTTCGAGGTTGCGCATGCCGATAAGGGCGGCGTAGGCCAGCTCGACCGCGAAAGCGGTGCCTTGCGGTCCCTTCGAGGCGCACGTGATCTTCAGCTCGACTTCGTGTACTTCGCCGTCGATCTGGCGGGCGCCGATGTTGAACTGCACTTCGATCTGCGGCTGGTCCTGCCACGAGAAGCTCTGCGGCGCGTTCGGGTTCTCGACCGAGAGATCCTTGACGTACTGCGAGATGATGCCGGCGGCCGGCGCGGAATCCTCGCCGTTGCCGAGGTTGAGGTCGGAGATGACGTTGCCTTCGTCGGCCATTTGCTTCGTTCCCGTTAAAGCACGCGTATCGCCCCGAGCGGGCCTGCGCATGGAAAGTCTGGCCGCGCGCCTAAAGCATTTTGCGGACCTGTGGAACTCCCTAGCAACCGTAAATTGTTCGAAAACGGCGGGCGTCCCGGCCAGCGCAGGATTCGGCCCGGGTGATTCGTTGCGGTCGTTCGGCACCGGGCGTCGCAGGCGGAACAGCCGGGCCGGTGAAGCGTTGCTCGTTCCAAGGCGGAAATCCGGCTCCGGATATCGGCCGAAAAACACCGGATAAAACGCGGTAATCGGCGCTCATACGTTGTTCATTTGAAAACCGTACCTATCTGGGTCTATGATGGCGCCTTCGGGCGGATGGCGAAAACGCTCCACCCGTGCCCCCGAAGCGTCCAACACAAGGATGGACAAAGGAACGTGACACCGGAAATCGTGATCCTGGCCATGATCGCAGCCTTCCTCGGCCTGCGGCTCTATTCGGTACTCGGTCGCCGTGCCGAGCATGAGGAAGAGCCGATCCAGGGGCGCTTCGAAGGTCGCCAGGGCCAGCCCGGTGCGCCGCGCGTCCCCGCTCCCAAGGCAGATGCCAAGGCTGAAGCGAAGGGCGACGAGCGCGGCCGTATCGGTCAGCCCCAGCGTCTGCGCGAAATGCCGTTGGCGCCGCCCTCGGTCGAGCGCGGTCTTGCCGAGATCTCCGGCGCCGATCGCCGCTTCGACGCCTACGCCTTCCTCGAAGGTGCGCGCAGTGCCTATCGCCTGATCCTGGAATCGTTCTGGAAGGGCGACAAGGCCGAACTTCGCGCGCTTTGCGACGGCGACGTCTACGACAGCTTCGCCGCAGCCGTCGACGCCCGCGTCGCCGCTGGCGAAACCATGGACAACCGCCTGATCCGCATCGAGGACGTGGCGATCGTCTCGGCGGGCGTGGAAAGCGGTTATGCCCGCATCACCCTGCGCTTCCGTTCGGATATCGCAGCCGTCACGCGCGATGCCGAAGGTCATGTGATTGCCGGTTCGCTCGACGATGCGATCGAGGCGGTGGACGTCTGGACCTTCAGCCGCTCGCTCAACTCGTCCGGTCCCGACTGGCTGCTCGACGAAACCGACGCCGGTTGACCGCCTCGCGCGGTTGATTTCGCACCCATGATCCCACAAGGATCGACAGGCCGGGCCGCAAGGTCCGGCCTTGTTGTTCTTGGCGCTGTTATACGTTTTCGGAGATCGATCTTGCGGGGAGAAAGCATGTCGCGGCGTCGGGGTGGATGGTCCTCTTGGCGTTTCCCATGGCGCCGGTTGCCCGCTTTCGTCCTGCCTGCCCTGCTGGCTGCCTGCGTGCAGGTCGTGCCCGGACCGAAGGGACCTTCGCGTCCTCCGGCAAGGCCGCCCGTGCAGAAGCCGACGCAAACGCCGAGCCAGCCCGTTCAGCCGCAGGCAGGCAGCGCCGTTGCCGCAGGGGTGAAGGCCGGGCCTGCGGTTGCCTCCCTGCCGCTCGGCGGCAGCGATGCCGCCGCCGCGCTGGCCTCGTTCCGGGAGAGCTGCCCGCGCGTCACCGTGCGCACCGATGCCAGCGGTCTCACCCGCCCCGCCGACTGGCGCGCGGCCTGTGCTGCCGCCGCAAGCTGGGGCGGCAAGCCTGCCGCGCAGTTCTTCCAGACCTATTTCGAGACCGCGCGCATCGGCGACGGCCGGGGCTTCGCCACCGGTTACTACGAACCGGAAATAGCCGGGTCGCGCCTGCCGGTGCCGGGCTATGCGGTGCCGGTCTATTCCATGCCGGGCGACCTCGTGCGCGCCAAGCCGGGCGATGCCGCGCCGACGTCGAGCGGGCGCATGCCGCTCGGGCGCTACGACGTGAGCGGGGTCTTCGTGCCCTATCACGACCGCGCCGCGATCGAGCGGGGCGCACTTTCCGGCAAGGGGCTGGAGATCGCCTGGGTCGCCGATCCGATCGAGTTCTTCTTCCTCCAGGTCCAGGGTTCGGGCCGGTTGCGGGCGCCGGACGGCAGCGTGATGCGGATCGGCTATGCCGGGCAGAACGGCTTGCCCTATACCGGCATTGGCGGGGTGATGCGTGATCGCGGCCTCGTCGGTCCGGGGCCGGGGCAATATTCCGGCTCGATGCAGGGCATCATCCAGTACATCCATGACAATCCCAACGACGGCGCCGCGCTGATGCGCGAGAACAAGTCGTGGGTCTTCTTCAAGGAGCTCAAGGGCGACGGCCCGCTTGGTGCGCTCGGCGTGCCGGTGCGCGCCCATGCCTCGGTCGCGGCGGACCCGCGCTTCGTGCCGCTGGGCGCGCCGGTCTGGCTGCGGCTCGACCGGCGCGAGGCGACCGGGCTGTGGGTGGCACAGGATACCGGCGGCGCGATCAAGGGCGCCAACCGCTTCGACACCTTCTGGGGCTCGGGCGATCAGGCGCGGCACACCGCAGGCGGCATGAGCGGCCGGGGCGAGGCGCTGATCCTGGTGCCCAAGGGCACGCTCGCGCGCCTTGGTGTAAGGTAAGATGCGACGACCGGGACGGCGACTGACGGCGGAGGAAGCCGAAGTGTGGGCGCAAGTCGCCCGCACGGTGACGCCGCTCGAAAAGCGCCGTGCCGCTGTGCAGGCGGCTGCATTGGTCACGGCCCCCAAGGCGGTTGTTTCGGTGTCGGTCTCGCCGCCGAAGAAAGTGAAGGGCCGCATACCGGCGCCGCTTCCGCCCAAGCCGGTGGCAGCCAAGCCGAAAGCGGACGCGCCGCTCCATCTCGACGGGTCCTGGGAAAAGCGCATTTCCAAGGGCACGCTGGCGCCTGATTTCAGCCTCGACCTCCACGGCTCGAACCTCGATCAGGCCTATGTGCGGCTGATGCACGGTCTTACCCAGGCCAAGGCCATGGGCGCGCGCGTGGTGCTGATCGTGACGGGCAAGCCCCGACCGGTCGACGCGATGGACCGGGGCACCGCGCGCGGCGCCATCCGCGCCAAGATCACCGACTGGCTGGGTGCCAGCGATCATGCGCATGATATCGTCGCGATTCGCGGCGCGCACCGCCGTCATGGCGGCCAAGGTGCGATCTACGTGGTTCTCAAAAAGCGAAGGTAGGACAGGCATGGCACGCTCGGAAAAGCAGAAGATGCTCGCGGGCGAGCCTTATCACGCCAGCGATCCCGAGATTGCCGCGGACCAGCAGGCGGCGGCGGAATGGATGCACCGTTTCAACCATGCCGGACCGCTCCCTTCGGCCAAGCGCGAGGCCTTGCTGCGCGAGCGTTTCGGCGCGGTCGGCGCGAATTGCGTGATTCGGCCGCCTTTCCATTGCGACTACGGGTTCAACATCAGCCTGGGCAGCGGCGTGTTCCTGAACTTCAACTGCGTCGTGCTCGATGTGGTGGAAGTCGTGATCGGGGACGGCACCCAGATCGGCCCCGGCGTGCAGATCCTCACCGCCGATCACCCGCGAGACCCCGCCGAGCGCGCGACCGGGCGCGAATGGGGCCGCCCGATCCGGATCGGGCGCAATGTCTGGATCGGCGGCGGTGCTATCGTCCTGCCCGGAGTCACGGTCGGCGACCATGCCGTGATCGGCGCGGGGAGCGTCGTCACGCGCGACGTGCCGGAAGGTGCGACGGTGGTTGGCAATCCGGCGCGCGTGCGCAGCCCTCTGGACTGACGGACGGCGCTTACGCGGCGTCGAAGCAGGCGGAGTAGGCGACGGTGCCGGTCGGCGCGGCTCCTGCGAATGCCAGCCTCTGGAAATATTCGCCGGGAACGCCGGGATAAATGAGCGCGGGGTCGCTCGCGAAACCGAAGCGGGCGTAATAGCCCGGATCGCCCAGCACCACGCAACCTTGCGCGCCCGCTTCGCGCAATTGCGCTAGCCCTGCCTCGATCAGCCGCGCACCGATGCCCTGGCGCTGCAGGCGGGGATCCACCGCCACCGGGCCGAGGCCGAACCAGCCCCGATCGTGCCCATCGATAGCGACCGGCGAGAAGGCGACATGGCCGACGATCGCACCGTCGTCCTCGGCGACCAGCGAAACGGCGAGCATGCCCGAGGCGCGCAGGGCATCGACGATAGCGCCTTCGGTGCCGCTCGAATGCTCGGCGCCGAGGAAGGCGGCGGTCACGAGCGCGCCGATGGCTGCGACGTCGCCGTCCCGCTCGGGGCGAAGGGCGATCACCTCAGTCTGCTCTCAGCCGCATTGGCCGCGGTGGAGCAGCTTGTGGTCGGCCAGCACCAGCGCCATCATCGCCTCCACCACCGGCACGCCGCGAATGCCGACGCAGGGGTCGTGGCGGCCCTTGGTGAACAGCTCGGTTGCCTCGCCTTCCCGGTTGATCGTGGGTTGCGGGGTGAGGATCGAGCTGGTCGGCTTGAAGGCCACGCGCACCAGCACCGGCTGGCCGGTCGAGATACCGCCGGCGATGCCGCCTGCGTGGTTGGCGCTGAACTCCGGGCCATTGGTGCCGGGGTGCATCGGGTCCGCATTCTGTTCGCCGGTCAGGCGCGCGGCGGCGAAACCGTCGCCGATCTCCACGCCCTTCACCGCGTTGATACCCATCATCGCGGCGGCCAGATCGGCGTCGAGCTTGCCGTAGAGCGGCGCGCCCCAGCCCGCCGGAACGCCGGTGGCGACGCACTCGACCACCGCACCGACCGAGGAACCGGCCAGCCGCGCATCGTCGACGATCTTCTCCCAGCGTTTCGCGGCTTCCGCATCCGGGCAGAAGAACGGGTTGTTGGCGATTTCGGCTGCGTCAAAGTTCGCCATGTCGATCGCGTCGCCGCCGATCTCGGAGACATAGGCGAGAATCGTCACTTCCGGGATCACCAGCCGCGCCACGCCGCCTGCCGCCACCCGGCTCGCGGTTTCCCGCGCCGAGCTGCGGCCGCCGCCGCGATAGTCGCGGAAGCCGTACTTGGCGTCATAGGCATAGTCGGCATGGCCGGGGCGATAGGCCTTGGCGACGTCCGAATAGTCCTTCGAGCGCTGGTCGACGTTCTCGATCATCAGGCTGATCGGCGTGCCCGTGGTCTTGCCTTCGAACACGCCGGACAGGATGCGGACCTGATCCGGCTCCTGTCGCTGCGTGGTGAACTTCGACTGGCCGGGGCGGCGCGCGTCGAGGAAGGGCTGGATCACGCTCTCGTCGATGGCGAGGCCCGGCGGGCACCCGTCGACGACGGCGCCGATGGCCGGACCATGGCTCTCGCCCCAGGTGGTGAATCGCAGAAGACGGCCGAAAGTGTTCACGCTCATGCTTCGCGCCTTGGCGCGCAATCTTCGGATTGTCCAGCATGGGGGTGCGAGTCACATGCTTGCGGAACGATCCGCGAAGGCCCATGAGCGCGGCCATGTTCCTGGTTGTCTTCCGCAATCGCAAGCGCGCCGATATCGACGCCGCCGCCTATTCCGCCGATGCCGAGGCCATGGATGCGCTCGCCCGCGCCCAGCCCGGTTTCCTCTCCTTCAAGAGCTACACCAGCGAGGACGGTGAAGTGATCGCGCTGTCCGAGTGGCAGGACGAGGCCGCCGCCCTTGCATGGCGCCGCGTCGCCGCCCATGCCGAAGTGCAGGCCAAGGGCCGCGAGCACTATTACCAGAGCTACACCGCCTTCGCCTGCAACGAACCGCGCGTACGCCACTTCGAAAGGGAAACCGAATCGTGAGCCTTGAATTCTACGGCATCCCCAACTGCGACACCGTGAAGAAGGCGCGCAAATGGCTGGAAGCGCGCGGCAGCGACTACACCTTCCACGACTACAAGAAGGAAGGCGCCGACGCCGCGCGGCTCGAAAAGTGGGTGGCAGAGGCCGGTTGGGAGAAAGTGCTCAACCGCGCCGGGACAACCTTCAAGAAGCTGCCGGACGAGGACAAGGCCGATATCGATGCCGCCAAGGCGGTGGCGACCATGGCCGCCAACCCCAGTTGCATCAAACGGCCGGTTGTTGAATATCCGGGCGGGCTGCTGGTCGGCTTCAAGGAGCCGGAATGGGAAGCTGCGCTGGGCTGACCGCCAGCGATGAACGGGGCCGGATGAACGGGGGCACATGAACACGGTCGAATGGGTGGCGGCGGGCCTTGGTCTTGCCAATATCGCGCTGCTGGTGCGGCGCAGCGTGTGGAACTACCCGTTCGGCATGGCGATGGTGGCGCTCTACTTCGTCGTGTTCCGCGAAGCGAAGCTCTACGGCGAGGCCGGGCTGCAGGTGTTCTTCTTCGCCGCGCAAATCTGGGGCTGGGCGCTCTGGATGCGCGCGGGCCATGGCGAGAGCCGGGTGCCGGTGCGGCGGCTCGGCAACTTTGCCCGGCTGCTCTGGCTGATGGCCACGACGGCGCTGGCGCTCAATCTCGGCTGGGTGATGCACCGGTTCACCGACGCCTCGCTGCCCTACGCCGATTCCGCCATCGCCGGAGCCAGCATCGCCGCGCAGATCCTGCTCGGTTTCCGCCGCATCGAGAACTGGGTGCTGTGGATCGCGATCGATGTCGGCTCGATCGGGGTCTATCTCTACAAGGAACTCTGGCCGACTGCCGCGCTCTATGGGGTGTTTCTGGGGATGTCGGTGCTCGGCCTGCGCGAATGGATCGTGGCGGAAAAGGCGCAGGAGGCGTGATTACCGTCTGCCTCCACGGCGCGGAAAGCACTGGCAAGTCTGTACTGGCCGAGCGGCTCGGCTACCCCTGGGTGCCGGAATATGGCCGGACCTACTGCGAGCAACGCGGCACCGACCTGACGATGGAGGACCTCCTCGCCATCGCCGAGGGACAGGCCGAGGAAAACCGCAAGGCGATGGCGGCGCGCCCGCCGGTGCTCCTGCTCGATACCGACCAGCTCATGACGGCCGCCTGGGCGCAGATGCTGTTCGGTGAGGTGCCGGAGGTGCTGCTGAACTACCCCAAGGCGGACCACTACCTGCTCTTCGCGCCCGACGTTCCCTGGCGGGAGGACGGCACGCGATTCTTCGGCTCGGACGAAAGGCGCGCACGTTTTGCCGCGCTGGCCGAGGAGATGCTGGTGCGGGCCGGGGTGCCGTTCTCGCGGGTCGGCGGTTCGTGGGAGGAGCGGGAGGGGCAGGTTCGGGCAGTTATTGAGGGTTTGAAGTAGGAAGTTCCGGGGGATGGTCCCCCAGACCCTCGGAATGTCGACCTTGCGCGCTGCCTATCCGCAGTGCGCTCCCTGCGGCGCAGCCAATAAGTCTCCCGACGCAGCCATGGGCGCGAAACGGATAGGTGGCACCGGACCTAGACGGTAATGGGGTGCAGGGGCGATGGCCCCTGCTTCACCCCTTACTTCTTCGTAGCTGTGGCGATGAAGTTCAGCGAGAGATCGTCCGACAGGTGCAGCCCCGCCGTTGGCGACCAGGCGATGCCCTTGGGTTCGCCCAGCACCAGCCCGGCGCCGTCGGCGAGATCGCGCAGTTCGTCGGGCGTGGCGAAGGCGTTCCAGTCGTGCGTGCCGCGCGGGACTTTGCCGAGGCGTTCGGCGGCTTCGACCAGCAGCAGGCGCGAGGCCGGGGTGCGGTTGGGGCAGGAGAGGAGCATCAGTCCGTCGTCCGCCAGCGCATCGGCAAGCTGGCCGATGAACAGTGCCTTGTCGGTCACGTGCTCGATCACTTCCAGAGAGCAGACGAGGTCGTAGCCGGAGAGGCCGAGCTGCCCCAGTTCGCCGTGGCGGTAGTCGATGCTGAGACCCATGGCTTCGGCATGGGCGCTGGCCGCCGCGATGTTTTCCGCCGCTGCATCCACGCCGGTCACTGCCGCGCCGAGGCGGGCGAGGGGTTCGCAGAGCAGGCCCGCGCCGCAGCCAGCATCGAGCGCGCGTTTGCCCGCAAGTGGGCGCAGCATGCGCGAGTCGGTGGAGAAATGCCGGTCGATCTCGGCGCGGATGAAGGCCAGGCGCACCGGGTTGAGCTTGTGCAGCATGGCCGAGGAACCCTTGGGATCCCACCATTCCGCCGCCAGCGAACCGAAGTGAGCGGCCTCTTTCGGATCGATTGTTGCGCGGGAAGGTGCGTTCGAAGCAGTTGCATTGTCCATCACTCCCCCCTAACAGCGCGCCCGACTCTTATCCACACGCGCATATCCATCTTTGCGCAACAACCGACGGGGAGCAGTGGCACCTTGGCACGTATCGTGATGAAATTCGGCGGCACTTCCATGGCCGGAACCGAGCGAATCCGGCGCGTGGCGGGCATTGTCAAACGCCAGCAGGAAGCGGGCCACGAAGTCGCGGTCGTCGTATCGGCCATGGCCGGCGAGACCGACCGCCTCGTGAACTTCTGCCGCGAAGCCAATGCCCTCTACGATCCGGCGGAATATGACGTGGTCGTCGCCTCGGGCGAGCAGGTCACGTCCGGCCTGCTGGCGCTGACGCTTCAGGCGATGGGCTGCAAGGCGCGCTCGTGGCTCGGTTGGCAGCTGCCGATCAAGACCGACGACGCCCATGCCAAGGCGCGTATCGAGGATTTCGATTCGGAAGCGCTGCTGGCCTCGATGGCGGCGGGCGAAATCGCGGTGATCCCTGGTTTCCAGGGCGTTTCGCCGGATAACCGCATCACCACGCTGGGACGTGGCGGTTCGGACACGTCGGCGGTGGCCGTCGCGGCGGCGGTCAAGGCCGACCGCTGCGACATCTACACCGATGTCGACGGCGTCTACACCACCGACCCGCGTATCGTCGCCAAGGCGCGCAAGCTGCCGCTGGTGACGTATGAAGAAATGCTCGAACTGGCCTCGGTCGGTTCGAAGGTCCTGCAGACCCGCTCCGTCTCGCTGGCCATGAAGGAAAAGGTGCGCGTCCAGGTGCTGTCCTCGTTCATCGACGAGAACGCGCCGGCCGCCGATACCCTGCCCGGCACGATGATCGTGAGCGACGAAGAACTGGAAGGAAGCGACATGGAACGCCAGCTGATCACCGGCATCGCCGCCGACAAGAACGAAGCCAAGGTCACGCTGACCCGCGTGCCCGACCGTCCCGGCGCCGTGGCCGCGATCTTCGCGCCGCTCGCGGAATCGAACATCAACGTCGACATGATCATCCAGAACGTCGCCAAGGACAAGGGCGAGACCGACGTCACCTTCACGGTGCCGCAGGCCGACCTCGTCCGCGCGCAGGCGCTGCTGGAAGAGCGCAAGGAGTCGATCGGCTACTACCGCATGATCGCCGACAGCAATGTCGCGAAGATCAGCGTCGTCGGCGTCGGCATGCGCAGCCATGCCGGTGTGGCTTCGACGATGTTCAAGACCTTGGCCGATCGCGGCATCAACATCATCGCCATCTCGACCAGCGAGATCAAGGTTTCGGTCCTGATCGACACCGACGAGACCGAACTGGCGGTGCGCGTGTTGCACACCGCTTATGGACTCGACGCTGCTGCCTGACCCTTCGATAAGCTCAGGGTGAGCGGGCGTAATAGCTTGAGTTAGAGAAAGGCGGCGCGGTGAGCGCCGCCTTTCTCGTTTCCGCGGGAGGAAGAGAGAATAAGCAGGGGAGCATAGCCCCCCTGCACCCCCATTACTGTCCAGGTCACGCGGACCAACTCCGTTACGCGCCCATGGTAGGGTCGGGAGACTTAATGGCTGCGCCGCAAGGAGTGCACTACGGATAGGTAGCGCGCGACGGCGACATTCCGAGGGTCTGGGGGATCATCCCCCAGGACTTCCTCTATTCCGAAAAAAAGATCCCGCCCCCAGGGGGCATTGGGGGCGGGATCGTGGCCGTCGCAAGGGTGGGGGGAGGGAAGGCGACGGCCGGAAGGTCAGTCGGCAGTTTCGGGTTCCGGCGAGAGCGCGGGGTTCACGCTCATGCCCAGTGCCTTGGCCACGCCTTCACCGTAAGCCGGGTGGCAGCGGGTGCAGTTGTCGATGTGGCGCTGCTTGATGAAGTCCGGCGCGTCGCCCATGGCGCGGGCGGTGTTGTCGAACAGGCGCTGCTTCTGGTCGGCGTCGATCAGTTCGAACAGCGCGCGGGGCTGGCTGAAGTAGTCGTGGTCGTCCTCGCGGAAGTTCCAGAAGTCGGCGTTTCCGTCAATTTTGAGCGGCGGTTCGCGGAACTCGGGCTGGCCCTGCCACTGGCCGAACGAGTTCGGGTGGTAGTGGGGCAACCCGCCATAGTTGCCGTCGACCCGGCCCTGGCCGTCACGGTGGTTGTTGAACACCGGGCAGCGCGCGGCGTTGACCGGGATCTGGTGGTGGTTGACGCCGAGGCGGTAGCGCTGCGCGTCCGAGTAGGCGAAGAGCCGCGCCTGCAGCATCTTGTCGGGCGAGACGCCGATGCCGGGGACGAGGTTCGAGGGCGAGAAGGCGCTCTGTTCCACGTCGGCGAAGAAGTTCTCCGGATTGCGGTTCAGTTCCATCGTGCCGACCTCGATCAGCGGGTACTTCTTCTGCGACCAGACCTTGGTGAGGTCGAAGGGATGGAACCCGCAGGTCGCCGCTTCTTCCTCGCCCATGATCTGGACCATGACCTTCCACTTGGGGAATTCGCCGCGCTCGATCGCCTCGTAGAGGTCGCGCTGGTGCGATTCGCGGTCACCGGCGACGATGGCGGCGGCTTCGGCATCGGTCAGGTGGGCGTGGCCCTGCTGGGTCTTGAAGTGCCACTGCACCCAGAAGCGCTCGCCCGCCTCGTTGTAGAACGAGTAGGTGTGGCTGGAGAAGCCGTCCATGTGGCGGTACGACTTGGGGATGCCGCGATCGCCCATGACATAGGTGACCTGGTGGAAGGCCTCGGGCAGCAGGGTCCAGAAGTCCCAGTTGTTGGTGGCGCTGCGCATGTTGGTGCGGGGGTCGCGCTTCACTGCCTTGTTGAGGTCGGCGAAGTGGCGTGGGTCGCGCACGAAGAAGACCGGCGTGTTGTTGCCGACCATGTCCCAGTTGCCTTCCTCGGTATAGAACTTAACCGCGAAGCCGCGAATGTCGCGCTCGGCATCCGCCGCGCCGCGCTCACCGGCAACGGTGGTGAAGCGGGCGAACAGCTCGGTCTGCTTGCCGGGCTGGAGGAACTTCGCGCGGGTATACTTCGACATGTCGCCGGTGACGGTGAAGGTACCGAAAGCGCCCGAACCCTTGGCGTGCATGCGGCGCTCCGGGATCACTTCGCGGTTGAGGTTGGCCAGCTTTTCCAGCAGCCAGACGTCCTGCATCAGCAGCGGACCGCGCGGACCGGCGGTCAGCGAGTTGGAGGCATCCACGACCGGCGCGCCGAAGGCGGTGGTGAGCGGGGTGGGAGCGAGCGAGCTTTCGCCGTGGGCGTAGGGGCACTTGCCGCCGCTGGGTGGGGTCTCGGTCATGGTCTCGCTCCTTGTCTGATCGGTATCGGGCTGTTTTCCCGGCAATGGGAAAGGGTTAGCGTGGAGCGAGAGATCGGTGAAACTATACGAAGATGTAAGTGTGATCGTCATAACCGATTAGTTACAGGGAACGACCGTCAAGGCGGGGCGCTTGTGCGCGGGGCCGCGCCCATCTATGGCGCACGCTCATTTCTCGAATTTGCCGGCTATGGGAGCATCGATGGCCACCTCCAAGACTTCCGCACTGATGACGCGCGGACGCGAATTTCTCGGTACCGAATATGCGATCCTGTGCGGCGCCATGTCCTGGGTGTCGGAGCGTAACCTCGTCTCGGCGATCAGCAATGCCGGCGGCTTCGGCGTGATCGCCTGCGGGGCGATGAACCCCGAGCTGCTCGACAAGGAAATCGCGGCCACCCGCGAACTGACCGAAAAGCCGTTCGGCGTGAACCTCATCACCATGCACCCGCAGCTGTTCGACCTGATCGCGGTCTGCGCGAAGCACAAGGTCGGCCATGTCGTGCTGGCGGGCGGCATTCCGCCCAAGGGCAGCGTGGAGGCGATCAAGGAAGCGGGCGCCAAGGTCATCTGCTTCGCGCCGACTCTGGCGCTGGGCAAGAAGCTGCTGCGCTCGGGCGCGGACGCGCTGGTGATCGAGGGCATGGAAGCGGGCGGTCATATCGGCCCGGTCTCGACGTCGGTGCTGGCGCAGGAAATCCTGCCCGCGCTGGCCGAGGAGCACCTGGTCTTCGTCGCGGGCGGCATTGGCCGCGGCGAGGCGATGGCGGGCTATCTCGAAATGGGCGCGGCGGGCGTGCAGCTCGGCACCCGCTTTGCCTGCGCCACCGAATCGATCGCCCACCCGGACTTCAAGAAGGCCTTCTTCCGCGCCAATGCCCGCGATGCCGTGGCCTCGGTGCAGGTCGATCCGCGCCTGCCGGTGATCCCGGTGCGTGCGCTCAAGAACAAGGGCACCGAGGAATTCACCGCCAAGCAGATCGAAGTCGCGCGCCTGCTCGACTCCGGCGAGGTCGACATGGGCGAGGCCCAGCTCAAGATCGAGCACTTCTGGGCCGGTGCCCTGCGCCGCGCGGTGATCGACGGCGACGTCGAGAGCGGTTCGGTCATGGCGGGCCAGTCGGTCGGCATGGTCAGCAAGGAAGAGCCGGTGACGGAGATCATCGCCGCGCTCATGGCCGAATCCGAGGCCGCGCTTTCCAACCGCGCTGCCTGAGGGACCCGATCGATGCCTGAACCGCTGATAAGTCCGCTGATCCTTGCCCTCTCCTGCGCCGACCGTCCGGGCATCGTCGCCCGCGTAACCGGCTACCTCGCGCAGGCGGGCGGCAACATCATCGAGGCGCAGCAGTTCAACGACCTCGAGGAAGACAAGTTCTTCATGCGGGTCGCCTTCGATCCCGGCACTGCCGAGCGCGAGGCGTTCAGCGAGGGCTTCGGCGCGATCGCCCACGAATACGGCATGGCCTGGTCGATGACACGCCGCGACCGGCCGCGCCGCGTACTGCTGCTGGTCAGCAAGTTCGACCATTGCCTGGCCGACTTGCTCTATCGCCAGCGCATCGGCGAGATGCCGATGGAAGTCGTCGGCATCGTCTCCAACCACCCGCGCGAGGCGATCAACTCGCTGATGATCGGGGATTTCCCCTTCCATTACCTGCCGATCACCAGGGACAGCAAGGCCGAGCAGGAAGCACAGATCCGCGCGCTGGTGGAGGAAACCCGCGCGGAACTGGTGGTGCTGGCGCGCTACATGCAGATCCTCTCGGACGAGATGGCGGCGTTCCTCTCGGGCCGCTGCATCAATATCCACCACTCGTTCCTGCCGGGCTTCAAGGGCGCCAAGCCCTATCACCAGGCCCATGCGCGCGGCGTGAAGATGATCGGCGCGACCGCGCACTACGTTACCGCCGACCTCGACGAAGGCCCGATCATCCATCAGGACGTCGAGGCGGTGACGCATTCCGACACGCCCGAAGACATGGTCCGCAAGGGCCGCGACATCGAGCGCCGGGTGCTGGCGGAAGCCGTGCGCCTGCATCTCGAAGACCGCGTGCTGCTGAACGGTTCGCGGACGGTGGTTTTCCGCAGCTGAGACTTGCGGGGCGGCACGCATCGGTCGATGCTGCCGCTCTAACCATGGGAGAGCGGTCATGCCCGTCAGCGGCGTCGATCACGTCAACATCCTCACCGACGATCTCGAAACGACGGCCTCGTTCTACGAGCAGGTCCTCGGCCTGACGCGCAGCCCGAATTCGACGATCGGCAAGGGCACCGACGGGTACTGGATGCGCGACGCGGCAGGTCATGCGATCCTCCATCTCGTGGACCGCACCACTACCGGAAACCGCTACGAGGCCTACCGCCCCGGACAGCCGACCAATGCGCTCCACCACTTCGCCCTGCGCTGCACCGGCTTTGCCGAGACCCTGGCGAAGGTCGAGCAACGCGGCCTCACCCACCGCATCGTCGAACATCCGGCGCTCGGCCTGCGGCAGATTTTCCTGGTCGATCCCAATGCGGTGAATCTGGAACTGAACTTCGCTAACGATTGAAAGGCTCGCCATCCCGCTTGCGGTTCGGTAGCCTTGCGGCAACAAGCTGATTTTCCAGAGACCGGAGCGCCTTTCGATGTGCGATGACTTCACGGCGGAGACCGACGACGCCAACCTTGCCCGGCGCGGGCTGGACCGGCGGACTTTCGCGGCGCTCGGCGCCAGTGCCGCGCTCGCCGGATGCGCGGGGATCATGAAGACGCACCCCGCCAATTCGGTGCAGGAGCGAATGGTCTCGATCACCACCGCCGATGGCGTGGCGGATGCCTTCTTCGTCCACCCCGCCAAGGGCGCCCACCCCGGCGTGATCCTCTGGCCGGACATCGCAGGCCTGCGTGAGGCGAAGAAGATCATGGCCCGGACACTGGCGGCGGAGGGCTATGCGGTGCTGGTCGTCAATCCCTACTATCGCGGCCAGCCCGCCCCGGTGTTCGAGAGCTTCGCCGGTTTCCGCACCCCGGAAGGGCAGGCCAAGGTCGAACCCCTGCGTGCCGCGCTCACGCCCGAGGCAATCACCCGCGATGCCAGGGCCTATGTTGCCTTCCTCGACGACCAGAAGGCGGTCGATACCAGGCGCGGGATCGGCTCGAACGGCTATTGCATGGGCGGGCCGTTCACCGTGCGCACGGCGGCAGCGGTGCCCGGCCGGGTACGCGCGGCGGCCTCGTTCCACGGTGCGGGACTGGCGACTGACAAGCCGGACAGCCCGCACCGCCTGCTCGCCAGCACCCGCGCCTCCTATCTCTTCGCCATCGCCCGCAACGACGATGCCAAGCAGCCCGTGCAGAAGGCGGAGTTGAAGAATGCCGCTGCCGCCGCCGGGCGCCCGGCCGAAGTGGAAGTCTATCCTGCCGACCACGGCTGGTGCGTGCCCGATTCTCCGGCGTGGGACCCGGACGCGGCGGACAAGGCCTGGCAGCGGATGCTGGCCCTCTACGCGACGCTGTAGCGCGGCGTTTGTCATTGGCTCGTTAACTGCGGGTTACAATAGCCGCGTCCACGGTGTAGGAAGCGCTCGGGCCGCTCGGCCTGCTTAAGGGATTTGTACCTAGAAAATGGCCAATGATTCCGGCCGGCGCCGCTCGACCAGCGGGCCTTCCTCTCCTGCCAAGAAGAAACCTCTCTGGCGCCGAATCGTTCGCGGCGTCCTGATCTGGGGTTCCGCTCTCGTCGTTCTGGGCGTGATTTTCCTGGGCACCGCCGTCGTCTTCACGATGAGCGAGCTGCCGGAATACAACTCGCTCAAGAGCGGCCAGAACGGCCAGATGATCGTCGTGCGCGCGCGCGACGGCACCGAACTCGTCTCGCTCGGGCCGAGCTATGGCAAGTGGCTGAGTTACGACCAGATTCCCGAAGTGATGAAGGGCGCCATGGTTTCCGTGGAAGACCGCCGCTTCCGCGAGCACATCGGCGTCGATGCGCTGGGCCTGCTGCGCGCCGTTTACGTCTCGACGACGACGGGCGGCCGCGCCAAGGCGACTTCCACGATCACCCAGCAGCTCGCGCGCAACGTGTTCCTGAACAACAGCCGCTCCTTCACGCGCAAGGCGCGCGAGGCGGTGCTGGCGCTGGCGCTGGAGCGCAAGTTCAGCAAGGACCAGATCCTCGAACTCTACCTCAACAAGGTCTACTTCGGCGGCGGCGCTTATGGCATCGACGCGGCGAGCCGCAAGTTCTTCGGCCATCCGGCCACCGAGCTTTCGACCGCCGAGGCGGCGATCATCGCCGGTCTCGTGAAGGCACCGTCGAACTATTCGCCGACCGCCGATGTCGAGGCCGCCAAGGATCGCGGCGAAGTCGTGCTGGGCCTGATGGTCAAGAACGGCGCGATTTCGCAGTCCGAAGCCGACCAGGCCGATATCGCCGACGTCAAGGTCGTGAAGGAAAAGGGCCAGAACGCGGTCCGCTACTTCACCGACTGGGCGCTGCCGCAGCTCGACATGCTGCTGCCCGAGACCAACGAGCCGATCGAGGTCTGGACCACGCTCGACCCGAAGATGCAGCAGGCGGCGACCAATGCGATCACCGCCAATGCCCCCAAGGGCGCGCAGGGCGCGCTCGTAAGTCTCGACCGCGACGGCGCGGTGCTGGCGATGGTCGGCGGCACCGACTACGTGAACTCGAACTATAACCGCGCCACCACCGCGCTGCGTCAGCCCGGCTCGGCGTGGAAGCTGTTCGTCTACCTTTCGGCGTTCGAGGCGGGCTATACGCCCGACGACCGCGTGGTCGACGAGCCGGTGACGATCGACGGCTGGAGCCCGCAGAACGACGGCCGCAACTTCGCGGGCCAGATCGATATCCGCACCGCCTTCGCCTATTCGAAGAACACCATCGCCGCGCAGCTCGGCAACGAGGTGGGCTTCGGCACCGTCGCCTCGATGGCGCGCCGCTTCGGCATTTCCACGCCGATCAACACCAAGCCCGCCATGGTGCTGGGCACCTCCGAAGTCCACGTCATCGACATGACCCGCGCTTTCGCGGCGATCTCGGCGGGCGGCACGTCGGTGGAGCCTTACGGCATCGTTAAGGTGACGGCGGCCTCGGGCGAAGTGCTTTACGAGCACAAGTCCACGCGCGGTCAGGTCTTGGTGCCGCCCAATGTCGCGGCGGGGATCACCGACCTGCTCCAGACCACCGTCGCCACCGGGACGGGCCGCGCCGCGCAGATCGGTCGTCCGGTCGCGGGCAAGACCGGCACCACCAGCTCGAACAAGGACGGCTGGTTCCTCGGCTTCTCCAGCGGCATCACCACCGGCGTGTGGATGGGCCGCGACGATGCCCGTCCGGTCCCCGGCCTCTCGGGCGGCCATGCCCCCGCGCGCGCCTTCTCGAACTACATGAAGGTCGCCGTCGCCAAGCGCCCGGTCGAGCAGTTCCAGACGGAAGTGAAGCTTCCGGAATGGCAGCTCGAACCCGACGACGAGGCGATGCAGGGCAATCCCGACGACTATTACTACGTCGACGAGAACGGCAATATCGTGCGGCCGGAAGGCGGCGCGCAGGCCCCCGACGGCCAGCCGCGCTACGAGGACGGCACCACGGGGCCGGGTTCGGGTCCGGGCCAGCCGCAGATGCCGGACTACGGCCCCGGCCAGGCGCCCCCGGCGGCGAACGAGGACTTCCTCGACCGCGCCACCGGGCGTTCGCGCAGCGACGATCCGGGGCTCCGTGCCGGGCAGGGGTTGGGCAACGGCACGGGGACGCGCCAGAACACTCCCAATCCGCGCCCGGCACCGACCCGCACGCCCGCGGCGGTTCGCACGCCGGGCGACTGACACCGAACATCAGATGAAAAACAAAAACGCCCGCCGATGACCTCGGCGGGCGTTTTCGTTGCAGGCCAGCCGTCGTCCACGGGAGGGCGAGGATCCTGCTCTCGTCGATCGAGACTTGTAGCCTTGTAGCCCCTCTTTGTCATTGCGAGCGACCGAAGGTCGCGTGGCAATCCAGGAGCGGTTTATGCGGCTCTGGATCGCTTCTCCCGCTTTGCGGGCTCGCGATGACGAGAGGTTGGGAACGGCTTTCAGGCGACCTTCGCGGCTCTGTGCTTTGAAAAGGACGCGAAAGCCGCCTGCGAAGAGCCACCACCGCAAAAGAAAACGCCCGCCGGATCGGCTCCGGCGGGCGTTTCTCATGATCGCTGCTGGCTGAATATCAGCGCAGGCGAACCGGCATGTAGACCGCCTGCTGGCCGCGCGGCTGGATGCGCAGCAGGATCGCCGAGCGACCGTCGGCCTTGGCGGCCTTGATGGCGTTCTCCAGATCGGCCTGCGTCGTCACCGGCGCGTTGTTGGCCGAGAGGATCACGAAGCCGCGGGCGAGGCCCTTCTGCCCGGCGTCGGAGCTGGGGTCGACACCCACGATCACCAGACCGCGCGTGCCTTCCGCCGCGCCGATCTGGCGGGCGATCTGCGGCGTCAGCGGCGTGACCGAGAGGCCCAGCGATTTCTGCACGGCGCTTTCGCCCTGCTGCTTGGGCGGGTTGTTGAAGGCATCGCCGTCCTGGTCGGTGCTGGGGTCGAAGCTCTGCTGCAGTTCGTCGTCCGACGGACGCTTGGCGACCGTGGCGGTCAGCGTCTGGCGGCGGCCGTTGCGGATCAGCTCGATCGGGATGCGGGTGCCCGGCGCGGTGTTGGCGACGAGGAACGAGAGCGTCTGGTCGCGCGTCACTTCCTTGCCGTTCACCTTCACCACGACGTCGCCCGCCTGGATGCCGGCCTTGGCGCCCGCACCGTCGGGAACGACGCTCTGGATGAATTCGCCCTTGTTGTGCTCCAGCCCCATCGAATCCGCGAGGTCCTCGTTGAGCTGCTGGATGGTCACGCCGAGGTAGCCGCGCTCGATCGCCTGGCCCTTCATCAGCTTCTCGACGATCGGCGAGGCGATCTCGGCCGGGATCGAGAAGCCGATGCCAACGCTGCCGCCGGTGGGCGAGAAGATCGCGTTGTTGATGCCGATCACCTGGCCGTTCATGTCGAACATCGGGCCGCCCGAGTTGCCGCGGTTGATCGAGGCGTCGGTCTGGAGATAGCGGTCATAGGCGCCGCCCGCGCCGGTGTTGCGGTAGACGGCCGAGATGATGCCCGCCGTCACGGTGCCGCCGAGGCCGAAGGGATTGCCGATCGCCAGCACCCAGTCGCCCACGCGGGCCTTCGAGCTGTCGCCGAACTTCACGAAGGGCAGCGGCTTGGAAGCGGTGATCTTGAGTACCGCGAGGTCCGACTGCGCGTCCTTGCCGATCAGCTTGGCGGGGTACTCGGTGCCGTCGGGCATGATGACGGTGATCGATTCGATCTCGCCCTTGCCCTCGGCGGTGATGACGTGGTTGTTGGTGACGATGTAGCCGTCCGCCGAGACGATGAAGCCCGAGCCGAGCGACTGGGCCTCGCGGGTCTGCGGAGTGCTGCCGCCACCGCCGCCGAACAGGCCTTCGAACGGCGTCCCGGCGAAGGGATTGTTGCCGCCGCCCGCCACTTGCACGCGCTGGCGGGTCGAGATGTTGACCACCGCAGGCTGAAGCTGCTCGGTCAGGTCGGCGAAGCTGGCCGGGGCACCGGCGCGGGGCGCCACGCGGGCCATCTGGCTGGCTTCGTTCTGGGCGACCTGGGCTCCGGCGGGGAAGCCTGTCACCAAAGTGGCGGTCGCGCCCCCCAGCAGGAGCGCTGTGGTCAGTCCATAAGCGTATCGCACGGGCTTCACGTCCTTTGATTCCTTCAATCTTGGCAGTGCTGCGGAACTCTCCGCCGTCCGTTCCCGATTGAACCCTCAAGAGCTTAACCGGGTTTGAATAGACGGCCAATTCAGCGCCTGGAGTCGGTTAGGGTTCCCTGAAGTGATTGAGATAGGCGTTATTGGGCGAGAGCAGGATCGTCTTCTCCGTATCCCCCTTGCCGAAGGTAACCGAATAGCTCTGCATCGAGCGGTAGAAGTCGTAGAACTGCGGGTCCTTGCCGAAGCTTCCCGCATAGATCTTGGCGGCCTGTGCCTCGGCTTCGGCCTGGATGATCTGCGCGTCCTTCTGGCCCTGCGCGGCGATCGTGCGCGATTCCTCGGTGCGCGCCGCCTGCATGCGGGTGAAGGCGCTTTCGAGGGCGCCTTCGGGAAGGTCGGCGCGCTTGATCCGCACGTCCACCACCTGGGCGCCATATTCCCGCGCCTCGCGGTCGAGGCCGTCGCGGATGTTCTCCATGGCCTTGCCGCGCTCGGCGGTGAGCAGCGATTCGAACGTGCGCTTGCCCAGTTCCTGGCGCAGGACCGAGGAGAGGATCGGTTCGAGCTGCTCGGTCACGCGCTCGGTGGTCCCGGCGGTCTCGACCATCTTGATTGGATCGATGATGCGGTAGCGGGCATAGGCATCGACATTCAGGCGCAGCTGGTCGGTGGAGAGCACCTGCTGCTGCTGCATGTCGAGCGAGAGCAGGCGCTTGTCGATGCGGATCACGCGGTCGACCACCGGGATGCGGAAGTGCACGCCCGCGCCGGTGCTGCCGTAGTCGGCCTTGGGGTTGAACTGGTTGTAGACCGCGACCGGACGCCCGGTGCGGACCACGACGGCCTGCTCGGTTTCCGGAACCACGATCACGCTCAGCATGAGCGCGACCAGCGCCGCGCCGCCGAGGCTGAGGGGAACCCTGTAGTCCTGCCAGAAGCTGCTCATCTTACTGGCCTCCCTTGGCGGCAGGGGTGGCGGTCGCGGTGCCGGTAGCGGTTCCGGCGGGCACCGTCACCACGGTCTCGTCGCTGGCGCGCGGGCGGCGCTTCACTTCGGGCAGGGGCAGGTAGGACGTCATGTTGCTGGAATCGCTGACGACCACATCGTTGTCGCGCAGCACGCTCTCCATCGTTTCATAATACATGCGGCGGCGCGTCACTTCGGGCGCCAGCTTGTACTGTTCGTAGACCTTGTCGAACGAGGCCGCAGCGCCCTGCGCGCGGGCCAGCGTCTGCTGCGCCCAGGCGCGCGCCTTGGAGCGGTCGCGGTCTGCTTCCTGCTGCGCCACGTTGACCTGGTCGAAGGCCTCGCGGGTCTTGGCCGGCGGGTCGGCCTTCTTGATCTCCACGCCCTGGATCGAGACCCCGGCGTGATACTGGTCGAGAATGCGCTGGGTCCGCTCGCGCACGTCCTGCTCCACCGCGGCGCGACCGGCGCCCGAGAGCGCCTCGTTCAGCGTGATCTGCGCGATCGAGGCGCGCATCGCCGCTTCGGCCACTTCGCGCACCGTCTCGTCGGGGTCGGCGAGGCGGTAGCTGTATTCCTTCAGGTTCTTGATGTTCCAGCGCACCAGATAGCTGAGATCGACGAGGTTCTTGTCGCTCGTCAGCATCAGCTTCTCGCCTTCGCCGTCGGGGATCGAATAGACGTTGAAGCTGCGCACGTCGGTCACGTCGACGGATTCGATCGGCCAGGGAAGGGTCAGCGAAAGGCCGGAATCGATGGTCCGCGAATAGCCGCCGAGGCGGGTGACGATGCCCTGGTCCTTGGGGCCGAGCATGTGCACCATCGAAATGCCGAGCACCGCCACGACCGCGACGCCGATGCCGAGCGGCAGCCACGACTTGCCGTCCGGGCGGCGCGGAATGTTGGGAAAGCCGCCGCCGAAACCGCCGCCTCCGTCACCGCCGCTGGGGCGGCGCGGATCGCGCGGACGGAAGATGTCGTCGAGACCGGCCGAACGGCGCGGCGGCGTGTCGCCGCTGGGCAGCCAGGGATTGCGGGGACCCTTGCGGTCAGGAGCGCGGTCGGCAGGCCGATCTTCCGGTTTGCGATCGGGGCTTTCGTCCTTCTCGCCATCCGTTTCCGAGCCGGTATCTGCGGCGTCCTCGGGGGAACTCTTGTCAGGCTCTCCACCTGAACCCCCGTCCGAGTTTCCGCCGCCGCCCCAGGGGCTTTGGCGCCCGCTCATGGCAAGACCTTCGGGCGAGATTGCATCACCAATTGCTTTCATATCTACATCTATAGGTGCGCTATTCGCACAAAAACAGTGCCTCTCTTGCCCTTTTTCGCGCAGTGCGCCACCTGAACCGCAAATTCCCCCTCCCTATAGGGCCTGTGGGGATTCAGCCCATGCGGGCCTGCGAACGGCGGTCTTTCGCGCTTCCGGTGCTCACGTACCTAAAGTACGCTGCGCTCCGGGTCACGAAAGCCCACCATTCTCGGCTCCACTTGGACTGATTCCCCACAGGCCCTAGACAAGTTCTGGAAAAGGATCCGATGACAAGTCCCGATGCCGATCGACTGAAAGCACTCCTGCCGGTCGAGGTGGCCCAAAGGGTGCAGTCGCTGCGGCTCAGCGACGGCATGGCAAGCGTGGTGATCGATGCCACCGGCCTTTCGGTGCAGGACCGCGCCGGGCTGGAGCAAGTGGTTTCCGGCGCCTTCGAAGGCCAGCCGGGGATCACCGACGTGCGCGTGGCGGTCATGGCCGAAAAGCCGGTGCGGCGTATCCTCGCGGTCGGTTCGGGCAAGGGCGGGGTCGGCAAGTCGACGCTGGCGGCCAATCTCGCGGTGGCGCTCTCGCGCATGGGGCGCAAGGTCGGGCTGGTCGATGCGGATATCTACGGACCCTCGCAGGCGCGTCTGCTCGGCACCGAGGGGCAGCGCCCGGTCGCGCACGAGAGCCGCCTCGTTCCCGTCGCCAGCGCGTTCGGCGTGCCGGTGCTGTCGATGGCCAACCTGCTGGAGCCGGGTCAGGCGATTGCCTGGCGCGGGCCGATGGTGGCGGGCGCGCTCACCAAGATGCTCGAAGGCCACTGGGACAATGCCGAGATCGTAGTGGTGGACCTGCCGCCCGGTACCGGCGACGTCCAGCTGACGATGCTCCAGAAGTTCAAGCCCGCAGGTGCGGTAATCGTCTCGACCCCGCAGGACCTCGCGCTGATGGATGCCACCCGCGCGGTCGAGCTGTTCGAGAAGAGCGGCGTGCCGGTGGTCGGCGTGGTCGAGAACATGGCCGGTTATGCCTGCCCGCACTGCGGCGAAGTGAGCGATCCTTTCGGCGCGGGCGGGGCCGAGGCGGCGGCGAAGGACATGGGACAGGCGTTCCTTGGTCGCATTCCGCTCGACATCGTCATCCGCCGCGACAGCGATGCGGGCAAGCCGCCCGCCGCCGGGGACGGCCCGCAGGCCGAGGCTTTCGCCGCGCTCGCCGCTCAGGTTTCGGACTGGCTGGACACGCATTGATGGCTTTGTCGCGCCGGGGGGTCCTTGTCGGCGCATTGGCGGGCGGCGGGCTGGCGGTGGGATACCTGCTGCGTCCGCGCCGCTTTCCGCTGCCGCTCGAACCCGGCCGCGACGAATATGCCTTCGGTGCCTGGATCAAGATCGCGGCGGACGGCGTGGTCAGCGTCGCCGTGCCGCAAGTCGAGATAGGGCAGGGGGTGACGACGCTGCTGCCGCAGATCGTCGCCCACGAACTCGGCGCGGATTGGCGGCAGGTGGCGGTCGAACCGGCGCCGGTCAGCGCGCTCTACGCCAATGCCGTGCTGGCCGCGAAGTGGGCGCCGCTGTGGATGCCGGTCATGCCGGGCCTTGCCGAGGCGCCGGACGGCATGATCGCGCGGCGCTGGGCCGAGGATCACCGCTTCAACGTCACCGCCGACGGCACTGCGCTGGCCGCCTACGAGGGACCGGCCCGCGCCGCTGCCGCCTCGGCCCGCGCGCTGCTGGTCCAGGCCGCCGCGGCGCGCTGGAAGGTGGCGCCGGAGGAGTGCGAGGTCTTGGGCGGTCTTGTCATCCACGACGAAAAGCGGTTGAACTTCGGCCCGCTCGCGGCGGAGGCGGCTGCGTTCTCGCCGCCCGATCCGCCGCCGCTGCGCCCGGAACCGATGGCCGAGAAGCCGGGTGAATTCCCGCCCGGCGCGCCCTTGCGCTATCCGCGCCTCGATCTGCCGTCGAAAGCGGACGGATCGTGGACTTTCGCGGGCGACGTGCGCCTGCCCGACATGCTGCGCGCCGCGATCCGTCATGCGCCGATCGGCAAAGCCACGGTCTCCGGCTTCGACGAGAACGCCGCCAAGGGCCTGCGCGGCTTTGTGCGCTTCGTGCAGGGACCGGACTGGGTGGCGGCGCTGGCGCAGGACTGGTGGACGGCGGAAACCGCGCTCACCCGTGCCGCGCCGGGCTTCCGCGTCGCGCGGGGCAGCGACAGCGGCGAGATCGACGGCGCGCTGGACGAGGCCATGGCGCATGGCACGCCCACCCGCATCCACCTCACTGGCGATGCAGGCGCTCTCGAAGGCGCGCTGCCGCTCCAGATCCGCTACGAAGTCGCCCCGGCGGTCCATGCGACGATCGAGACTGCCAGTGCCACCGCGCGGCTGGAGAACGGTCGCCTCGAACTCTGGATCGGCACCCAAGCGCCCGAGGTCGCCCGCGCGTCGGCGGCCGAGGCGCTGGGAATGCGCGCAGCCGATGTCGTGCTCTATCCGATGCCGATCGGCGGCAGTTTCGACCGGCGGCTGGAATGCGCCCATGCCGCGCAGGTGGCTGTCCTTGCGAAGGAAGCAGGGCGTCCGGTGCAGCTCACCTATTCGCGGCGGCAGGAGCATTTCGCGACCTTCCCCCGCGCGCCCGCCGTTGCCGTGATGGCCGCCCGCCCCGACGCCGAGGGCAGGCCGACAAGCTGGCGCGCCCGCATCGCCGCGCCTGCCACCGCGCGCGAGTTCGGCCGCCGCCTGTTCGCGGGCGATGCCCCGTTCGACGCGCTCGACGCCGTGGCCGGGACCGCCGATCCGATGGCGGTGGAGGGCGCGACCCCCGCCTATGCCGTGGCCAACCTCGCCGTCGATCACATCCCTGCCGCGATCGGCCTGCCGACCGGACGGATGCGCGGCAATGCCCATGGCTACACCGCTTTCTTCACCGAGAGCTTCGTGGACGAACTTGCCCATCAGGCCAGCCGCGAGCCGCTGTCCTTCCGCATGGCGATGCTCGGCCACGACCCGCGCCTCGCCGAATGCCTCCAGCGCGCCGCGAGCCTCGCGCAGTGGGGCGGGGGCGGCGACAACAGCGGGCAGGGCATCGCCTGCCATGTCATCGGCGAGGGCCGCATCGCCGTCGTCGCCAGCGCCCGCCGCGACGAGAACGGCGTGCGGGTGGACAAGCTGAGCGCCGTCGCCGACATCGGCCGCATCGTGAACTTCGATATCGCCCGCCAGCAGATCGAGGGCGGTCTGGTCTTCGGCCTCGGCCTCGCACTGGGATGCAGCCCGAACTACGCGGGCGGCAGGCCGGACGGCGAGCGGCTGCCCGATCTAGCCCTGCCGACCTTGGCCGACTGCCCGGAGATCGAGGTCGATTTCATCGAAAGCACTGCCGACCCTGCCGATCCGGGGGAACTCGGCACCGCCGTCGTTGCGCCTGCCGTCGCCAATGCGCTCTATTCGGCAACCGGACTGCGTTTCCGGCGTTTGCCGCTCTTTGCTGAGGATATGTAATGCCCGTCCGTGAACAGCCGTCCGCCAAAACCGGCGGGATCGGCGTCCTGCTCGTCAATCTCGGCACGCCCGACGCGCCCACGGCCCCGGCGGTGCGGCGTTATCTTGCGGAGTTCCTGTCCGACCCGCGCGTGGTCGAAATCCCGGCGATCGCCTGGAAACCGATCCTCCACGGCGTGATCCTGCGCACCCGCCCGGCCAAGTCCGCCCATGCCTACGGGCAGGTCTGGACCAATGAGGGTTCGCCGCTCGCTGCGATCACGAGAGCGCAGGCGGCGGGCTTGCAGGAGCTGCTGGGCGCGCGCGCAAAGGTCGATTGGGCCATGCGCTACGGCAATCCCTCGATCCCCTCGCGGCTCCAGGCGATGAAGGATGCCGGGTGCGACCGGATCCTGATCGCGCCGCTCTATCCGCACTATTCGGGCGCGACGACCGCCTCGGTCATGGACAAGCTGGGCGATGCGCTGGAGGCGATGCGCGCGCAGCCCGCGATCCGCACCCTGCCGCCCTACTACGACGACCCCGCCTTTATCGACGCGCTGGAGACCGATCTCTTGCGCCAGATCGAGGCGCTGGATTTCGTGCCCGAAGTGTTGCTGCTGTCCTATCACGGCATGCCGCAGCGCACGGCGGACCTTGGAG
This sequence comes from Novosphingobium sp., assembly GCA_017745295.1. Classification (GTDB taxonomy): domain Bacteria; phylum Pseudomonadota; class Alphaproteobacteria; order Sphingomonadales; family Sphingomonadaceae; genus Novosphingobium. The sequence continues at coordinate 152,485 of JAGHZR010000013.1, read as the reverse complement.
ACCCTTATTACCGGCATTGCCTGGAAACCTCGCGCCTGCTGACCGAGCGGCTCGCGCAGCGCCGTCCGGACCTCAGGATCGAGACCAGCTTCCAGTCGCGCTTCGGCCGGGCCAAGTGGCTGGAGCCTTCCACCGAGGACATTCTGGCCCGCGAAGCGAAATCCGGAACGAAACTTATGGCGGTGGCGGCGCCAGGCTTCTCCGCGGACTGCGTGGAGACGCTGGAGGAACTCGCGATTCGCGGGGCGGAAGTCTTCGCTGAAGCGGGCGGAGAGCGCCTCGCCGTGCTCGCCTGCCTGAACGACGGAGCCGCGGGAATGGCCATGCTGCAAGCGCTTGTGACGCGGGAGCTTGCCGGATGGTAACAAGGATTTAACCTTAGCATCCGTTGACTCCCGCGGGCGCCGACCTACCCCTGAAGGCGGCTATCGTAGCGGGGGCGAACGATCATGCAGCACTCGGAAGTTGCCGATTTTTCCTATGGTATGCCGCAGGATGCGAGCGGCGGCGGAGCAGTCTCGCTGGCGATTTTCGCGGATCGGGCGCACGTGCGGGCCACGATGGGCGAGGACGCGGCGGGTGCCGGGCTGGAGGTCGCACAGGCCGGACCGCTCGGCGATCTCCTGCAAGCGAATGGCAGGGCATTGGCCGATGTCGTCCTGCTCGATTGCCCGATCGTCGATGCCGAGACGATGGCGGCGCTCGCCGGGCTGGACTTGCGGGCATCGCAGCGAGGCACCCGGCTCATCGTCTCGACCTCGGTGGAGGGGCTGGACGACATCTTCGCCTGCATGGACATGTCGGCGCCGCTGTTGCTGGTCGATCCGAACCGCGCCGAGCGGGTGATCGCGCTCGGACAGGTGCTTGCGGGTTTTCCGATCGCGCGCCTGCGCGAACTATCCGAAACGGACCGCCTGATGCTGCTGCGCCTGACCGAGCAGGTCGGCCAGATCGCGGGCCATATCGACCGGCTGGCCCCGTCGGATGCGAAGCCGTCCACCCCGTCGCCACCTGCCAGAGCCGTCCCGCTGGCCGCTGCCACCACTCTGCCCGAGGCGCGGCTGATCCGCCGGATGATCCGCCAGCGCCAGTTGCGTTCGCGCTTCATCGAAGGCGATTTCTTCGCCGATCCCGCGTGGGACATGCTTCTCGACCTCGCGGCGGCGCGGGTGGAGGGCAAGCAGGTATCGGTCACGTCGCTCTGCATCGCTTCGGGCGTCCCGCCGACGACGGCACTGCGCTGGATCGGCGCGCTCGTCGAGGCCGACCTGTTCCGGCGCGTCTGCGACGAAACCGACCGCCGCCGCGCCTTCATCGAACTGACGGAAGCCGCAGCAGGCTGCCTCGCGCGCTACTTCGAGGAGATTTCCGCCTTGGAAGTGGTCCCGTTCTGAACGTTCAGGCGATATCGGGAAGTGGTGCCGGCTACAGGATTCGAACCCGTGGCCCCCTGATTACAAATCAGGTGCTCTACCAACTGAGCTAAGCCGGCCCAGCGCATCGAAACATTGCGATGCGCGAAACAAGTCCGGCGCCCTTACCGCGAGGGAGGGGCGCCGGTCCAGTTGCTTTTGTGAAATATCCGCACACGATTTGTTTGAAAAATGCCCATGAGGGCATTTTTGTCGCGGTACCGGCCCTAGCCCCCACCCGACCTCCCAACGATAGTATCCTAGGGGAGGTCGGGTGGGGGCGTGGGCCGGTACCGCCAAAATCCGCCTGCAGCGGATTTTTAAACAGACTTTCAGAAAATCGCGTGGGGTGCCTCTTCCTGCATCATCGTCTGCCTCACGAGCGGGATCGGCGGGCCGCCGTGGCTCAGGAACTGGTCGTGGAACGGCTTCCACGCCGCGCGCCCGCCGCGAGAGGCAGTCCAGTCGTCGCGCAGCTTGCGGATCATCAGCTTGCCCAGCGTGTAGTTGAGATAGGCCGGATCGTAAGTGCCGCGCGCGGCCTGCTGCTCGGCGGTGCCTTCGTCCTGGTAGCACTCGTCCATGAACATCCGCTTGGACTGCTCCTGCGTCATCCCGCGCGCGTGAAGGCCGATCGCCGAGAGATAGCGGCAGTTGCGCAGCAGTGCGTTGGAAAGCTGGCCGACATGAACCCCCGCATCGCCGCTTCCGAGGCCCGCGTCCCACATCATTTCTTCGGCATAGTGCGCCCAGCCTTCGGCAAAGGCATAGCCGACGAAGAGGCGCCCGATCCACGAAGGCGAGCGGTTCGAGTGGAGGAATTGCAGGAAGTGGCCCGGCATCACTTCATGTACCGAAGTGAACAGCAGGTCGTTCTTGCCGGGGATATAGTCCTGCTGCATCTGCTGCGACCACGAAGGGTCGGGCGGCGAGATGTAGTAGACCGAGGGAATGCCCTTCTCCAGCGGTCCGGCGGGATCGATATAGGCCGAGTTCTGGCGGTTGTAGGGCGGGCTTTCCTCGACCAGCGCCTGTTCGGTGCCGGGGATCGTGGCGATATCTTGCTTACGCACGAAAGCGGTCAGTTCCGGGATCTGGAGACGCGCGGCGGCGACGGGGCCGCCTTCCGGCTTGTCGGCGCGCATCTTGTCGAAGCAGCCCTGGATGTCCTTGCCCGGTGCATATTCGGCGCAGGCGGCCTTTAGCAGGTCCTGGTTACGCTTGAGATCGGCGCGGCCCACGGTTTCGAGCTCGCTGAGCGGCGCATCGACCGCCTCGGTTGCGGCGAGCATGCGCGAGAAGCGATCCTCGCCCATGGCGAAGTCCTGCGTCGGCGTGGCCTTGGCGAGCCAGTCCGAGAGATCCTGCATGGCCTTGGCCGCGTTTTCCGAGCTGGCCTTGAACTCGGCCTGGAGCTTGGCGTCCTGCACGTCGGCGAAAGCGGCGCGGGCGTCGCCCCGATAGTATTCCGCGAAGCCCGAGAAGCCTGCGGTGCCGAGCTTGATGAAGCTGGCGGGCATCGACGTTTTCAGGTTGCCGCGAATCTGCGCGGCGGCGTTCGGCACGGCCTTGAAGAAGGCGATCATCGCCTTCATGCGCGTCGGCTTGTCGGCATAGGCGCGGCTGACGTAGACGTTCGGATCGAGGCCGTTCTCTATGTAGTAGCCGGGGTTGTTGTGCGGCTTGTCAGCGTCTTCCAGCCAGAACAGCTGGCCCCTGGCGACCTGCACCAGATAGTCGCGCTCGAACGTGTCCTCGGCGGTGAGGTTGGTGAAAGCGTTTGCGTCGGCGATCACCTTCTTCAGGAACGCGCCGCGCGCCTTGAGACCAGCGGGGCTCCAGTCGGGCAGCCTGCCGTCGAACTGGTGGGCGCCCTGGTAGATCGCGAAAGCGGGGTCCTGCACCATCCACGCCTCGATCGTGCGGTTGACGTAGGCTTTCCACGGGGTGGTCGGCTTGCCCAGTGCGACGGCCAGCGGGCTGGGCTGGGGCGCGGCTTTTGCCTGCGCGGTCTGCGCACCGAGGCTGAGGGCAAGGCAGGCGATACCTGCCAGCAAGGCTTGTTTCATAAGTGGAACTGTCCCTGTCGGTCGTGTTGGAGGCGCATCGTGCGACGCCTCGATGGGGCAGGTTGTGGGCTAAGGCGCGCCGAACGTCCAGCCTTCGGTTCGGGCCAGTTCCGGCGTAAGGTCGGCGGGTTCCCATAGGTCTGCGCGCGGTGCGGCGGTGCGGAGCCAAGCGGCAGTGAGCAGGGCGTCGGCGCTGTGGTCGTCGATGGGGCCGAAGCCTTCGACCTGCGGTGAGCCGAGCACGGCGAGGGCGGCATTGAGCGCGGGGTAGTCGGTCATCTTCGCGCGTCCCGCAGTGCGCCCGGCGGCGACGGCGGCGAGGGTGGTGTAGATCTCCGTCACCACCGATCCGGTTTCGGGCAGGGGATCGATCGGCCAGACCGGCACTGCGCCGCCAAGCCGGTGCAGCAGCCGCATGCCGGTAAGGCTGGACTTGCCGACTTGCGCGGCGCCGACGAGGTTGAAGTTGGAGTAGGGCTTGCACCCGGCGCGGGCCTGGGCCTGCTCGGTCACGCGCATGCGGCCCCGGCGGTGGTCAGCGCCGGGGAGATGGAAGCGCGGGCCTTCGCGACCGCCGTGGCGGCGGAAATAGGCGCTGAGTTCGGGGTGATCGACGAAGCTGGCGGCAGCGAGATGCTCGTCCTGCGCGCAGATCGTGTCGATCAGCGCCCAGAGCGCGCGGGCGTCGGCGGGGCTGTCCGACCAGTCGGGGAAGAAGGCTCCGGCGTCGGCGAAAGGCAGGGAAATGCCGAGGTCGAGGCCGACCAGCGTATCCTGCGGCAAGTCGTGCAGCAGCAGGTCGAGCACGTCCTTGCGGGACCAGTGGGTATGGCCTGCCGGGCGCAGGAGGCGGGGCGCGCCCTCAAGCCCGCAGAGCGCGACCGCGATCCCCTTCTGGCGTGGGCCGAGCGCGCCGGACCAGTCGATGGCCATGAAGTTCCGGAAACGGGGCATCTCTTGCGCCGCTATTCGCCGCGCCGTTCGGCCCGCTTGCGGTCCCACCATTCGATGCGCTTGCGGATGTCGCGTTCGAAGCCGCGCTCCACCGGCTCGTAGAACGTCTCGGGCGCCATGTCGTCCGGCCAGTAGTTGTCGCCGGAGAAGCCGTCCGGCGCGTCGTGGTCGTAGGCGTAGTCCTTGCCGTAGCCGATGTCCTTCATCAGCTTGGTCGGCGCATTGAGGATATTGGCGGGCGGCGAGAGCGAGCCGGTCTCGCGGGCGGAGCGGGCGGCGGCCTTGTAGGCCTTGTAGGCCGCATTCGATTTCGGCGCGGTGGCGACGTAGAGGCAGGCCTGGGCGATCGCCAGTTCGCCCTCCGGCGAGCCGAGGAACTCGTAGGCCTGCTTGGCGGCGAGGCACTGCACCAGCGCTTGCGGATCGGCGAGGCCGATGTCCTCGCTGGCCATGCGGACCAGGCGGCGCAGCAGGAACAGCGGCTCCTCGCCTGCCGTCAGCATCCGCGAGAGGTAGTAGAGTGCCGCCTGCGGGTCCGAGCCGCGCACCGCCTTGTGAAGCGCCGAGATCAGGTTGTAGTGGCCGTCGCGGTCCTTGTCGTAGACCGCCACGCGGCGTTGCAGGAACTGGCCGAGTCCGGCCGGGTCCAGCGGTTCGGGGATCTGCGCGGCGTAGAGCGTCTCGGCCTGGTTGAGCAGGAAGCGCCCGTCGCCGTCGGCCGAGGCCAGCAGCGCAGCGCGGGCATCGGCGTCGAGCGGCAGCGGGCCTTCCAACACTTCGGCCTTGTCGAGCAGGGTACCCAGCGCTTCCGAGCCGAGGCGGTGGAGGATCAGCACTTGCGCGCGGCTGAGCAGGGCGGCGTTGAGCGCGAAGCTGGGGTTTTCGGTGGTTGCCCCGACAAGGGTGACGGTGCCGCGCTCGACGAAAGGCAGGAAACCGTCCTGCTGGGCGCGGTTGAAACGGTGGATTTCGTCCACGAACAGCAGCGTGCGCTGCCCGGCCCGCGCGGCGAGGTCGGCCTCGGCAAAGGCCTTCTTGAGGTCGGCCACGCCGGAGAACACGGCGGAGACGGCGGTGAAGCGCATGCCCACCGCATCGGCCAGCAGGCGCGCGGTGCTGGTCTTGCCGGTGCCGGGCGGTCCCCAGAGGATCATCGAGGACAGGCGGCCCGCCGCCACCATGCGGCCGATCGGGCCTTCGGGACCGGTCAGGTGCTCCTGCCCGACCACGTCGTCCAGCGTGCGCGGGCGCAGGCGATCGGCCAGTGGGGCATCCTCGCGCGGCTCGCCGGGCGGAGGGGCGGGGGGAAGGTCGTCGGCAAAGAGGTCGGCCATGGGGCCTATCTAGCCATTGTTGCGGGGAATTGCATCGTTTTGGCCGCGGGCCTATTCTTGCGACCCTGTAGGGAGGCCCCTTGAAGGGTATTTGGCCGATGATCGGAACCTTGGGGGTCAGAACCCCGCGTCACGTGTGGATCGTCGGCGTGCTGGCGCTCGTGTGGAATGCCTTCGGCTGCACCGATTTCACGATGACCGTCACGCGCAATCCCGAATGGCTGGCGCCGCTTTCTCCGGAAATGATCGACTGGCTGGACGCCTCGCCGAGCTGGGTCTTGGCGACATGGGCGCTGGGCGTCTGGGGCGGGCTGGCGGGGGCGCTGCTGCTGCTCCTGCGCTCGCGCTGGGCGGTGACGGCCTTCACCGCCTCGCTGCTGGGGCTGGCGGTGAACCAGATATATCCGTTCATCTCCGAGGTGCCGGGAATGCTGACCAGTCCGGCCAGCATTGGGATTACCCTGGTGATCTGGATCGTGGCGGTGTCGCTGCTCTGGTACGCGGTGCGGATGCGTAACAGGGGTGTGCTGCGGTAGTGTTGGCTTGCGCGCTGCACTTGCCCAAACCACTACGTCATCCTGAACTTGTTTCAGGATCCATTTCTGACCATCGACGGCGGCCTGATCGGCAAGATGGATCCTGAAACGAGTTCAGGATGACGTGGTGGGGTGGTGGGCCGTTGCTCAGCCGCGCGCGCGCTGGCGGATCAGGCGCAAGTAGGTGTCGGCGACGGCCTGGTTGATGCGGTCCCAGCTGAAGTCGAGCGCGCGGGCTTCCCCGGCGAGGCCGTGGGCGGCGCGCAGCTGCGGGTTCTCGATATAGGCCTTCAGCGCTTCGGCGAACTGGTGGATCGCACCGGGCGGGATCAGCCGTCCGGAGACGTGATCGTCGACGAGGCTCTGGCTGCCGGTCGCGGCGGCGGCGACGACCGGCAGGCGGCAGGCCATCGCTTCCAGCGTGACGTTGCCGAAGGTCTCGGTGACGGAGGGGTTGAACAGCATGTCCATGCCGGCGACCGCGCGGGCGAGATCGGCGCCCTGCTGGAAGCCGACAAAGGCGGCCTGCGGCAGTCGCTCCTGGAACCATTCGCGCGCCGGTCCTTCGCCGACGACGAGCACGCGGTGGGCGACATTGCGGCGGCGCAAGTCGTCGAGCGTGTCGGAAAAGACGTCGAGGCCCTTTTCCATGACCAGGCGGCCGAGGAAGCCTACCACGACTTCATGGTCCGCGATCCCCTGGGCGCGGCGCCAGGCGAGATCGCGCCGGTCGGGGTGGAAGATCTCGCGGTCGACGCCGCGCGACCAGATCGACACGTCGTAGTTCATGCGCTGTTCGCGCAGCAGCTGGGCCATCGATTCGGAAGGCGCCACCAGTGCGTCGCAGCGGCGGTAGAAGCGACGCAGGATCGCCTCCACGACCGGCTCGCCCCAGGCCATGTTGTAATAGCGCAAGTAGGTCTCGAACCGGGTGTGGACCGAGGCGAGCACCGGCAGCTTGCGCGCGCGCGCCCAGGTCACGGCCTGATGACCGACCGGGTCGGGCGAGGAGACGTGCACGATGTGCGGCGCGAAGGCCTTGAGATCGCGCCGCGCCTTGGCCGAAATGGCGAGCGGGATGCGATACTCGGGGCGGTTTGGGATCGGCAGCGAGTGGATGCCGATCAGGTCGCCGGTCGGTTCGAAGGCCGGGTGCTTCACGACGGGCGCATAGACCCGCACTTGCGCACCCTGGCGCAGGAGATAGCCGACGAGGCGGTTGAGCGCCTGATTGGCGCCGTCACGGACATAGTTGTAGTTGCCCGAAAACAGGGCAATGCGCAGGTCGGCGGTTTCCATGGTGGGCGCCCCATAGCCTTCCCCGCCGCGATTGGCGAGTGGGCTTCACAGATGCGCGCCCGTTATTGCGGAAAACCTGCGAGAGCGCTCGCCCGTTGTCGGGAAGCGCTCTCGTTCTTCGGTAGGAAATGACGTCCCGGCGCGCAGGTTGCGCGCCGGGATCAGGGCTCATCGGCGCCAGTCCCGCCGACGGTCGTCGCGCCAGTCGCGGTGGCCGCGATCCCAACGGTCGCGGTCACGCCAGCCGCGCCGATCGTCGCGCCAGGCATGGCGGCCATCGCGCCAGCGGTCGCGTCCGCCCCAACGCTCCCGATAGTACGGCGCGTAATAGCGGTCGTAGTAGCGGTCGCGGTAATAGCGGTTGGGCGCGCCGTCGTAGTAGTAATAGTATCCCGGACGGTCGCGCACGGTCACGTAGCGACGGCGATCGTAATAGTCGCGATCGTAGTAGCGATCGTCGCCGCGATCGGCGATCGCCGCGCCCAGGGCCAGTCCGATCACGCCCGCGCCGATGGCGATGGCCGCGTCGTTGCCGCCGCCGCGCCGGTCGTAGTAATCGCGCGCCATGGCCGGCGCGGAGGCCGTCAGGGCGGAGGCGGCCAGGGCCGTGGCAAGGCCCAGGGACTTCCAGTTCAGTTTCATGATATCGCACTCCTTTCCAAGCCAACCAAGTTACGGCGGAATCGGTGGGCACGTTGGACATTCAGGTTCCACGTACGGCCGTGAACTTGGCGTGAATTTGACATTGCCTGCGATGGGGCCTGCGATGGGCCGGGCACCGGCGTCGCCGAAATGCGAAGCGGTGCCGTAGCAAGGAAAGGACGCCCGGCCGGGAGGGAAGCCGGGCGTCCTTGGGAACCGGTCGGAGAGGGGTTTATCCGACCGGTTTCGGTGGATCAGTAGCCGCGGCGGAAGTCGCCCCGGTCGTGGTCGTAGCCACGGCGCCAGTCGCCGCGCCATTCGTCCCGGCCGCGCTGGTAGCGGTCGTAATCGTCGCGGCTGTGACGGCCGCCGTCGCGGTCCCAGTACCAGCCGTCGCGATATTGCCAGCCGTTATCGTAGGCGTAGCCGTTGTCGTAATAGCGGTCGCGATCCCGATAGCGGTCCCGGTCGTTGCTGTTCGAGGCGATGATCGCGCCGAGTGCCAGGCCGACGACGCCCGCACCGATGGCAACGGCGGCGGTATTGTCGTTGTGGCGGTAATAGTCACGGGCCATGGCCGGGGTCGCGCTGGCAAGCGCGGTGGCGGCGAGGGCAGTGGCGATGGTTGCGTTACGGAAGAATGCCATTGTTCGAAACTCCTTGCTGGGAAGGGGCTCCGGTGAGGCCGGGGTCTCGTCCCTTTCTGGACTTCTTCTAGGCTGGCCTGGCTTAACCGGATCGGAGCGGATCGAGCAGCTTTCGTTCAGGTTTGTCTTAAATTACATGAACGCAAGTGGGCCGGATTTTGTAGCAGACCTCGATCCGTCTCCGATTACGCCTCAGCTCGTCGCAAGAAAGGAAACCAAATCCGTGGCTTAGACTTCGGGGAGGGCCAGATCCTAAAAACGACAGGGATATTACAATGAAATTTGCCCAGCTCGCCACGACGGCCTTCGGCCTTGCCGCAGTCGCCGCGGCGTTTCCCGCCGGTGCGCAGGAAATCGCAACTTCCACGCCCGAGCGCGACAGCCACTTCAACGGCCCCTACGTTCAGGCCTTCGGCGGTCTTTCGACACGCGGCAACGACAACGGCGACAGCCTGCGCTTCGATACCGATGGCGACGGTCGCTATGACAATACGGTCAATACTGTGGCTGGCGACAATGCCTTCAGCCCCGGCTTCTGCAACGGCCGCGCACGCGGTGCCACGCCCGCCGACGGCTGCCGCAACGACAAGGACGGCGCGGAATACGGCGTCCGCTTCGGCTACGACAAGCGCATGGGCAACTTCGTGGTCGGCGGCCTCGTCGAGGGCGTGAAGAGCGAGGCCAAGGACGCGACCTCGGGCTTCAGCACGACCCCGGCCAGCTATGTGATCCAGCGCAAGCTCGACTACGGCCTTTCGGGTCGTATCCGTGCAGGCTACACCCCGAACGGCGGTGCGCTGTTCTACGTGACCGGCGGCGGCGGCGTGGCCAAGATCGACCACAGCTTCCTCACCACCAACACCGTCAACTCGTTCGATCCGCAGCGGAACAACCGGCTGGCCTGGGGCTGGCAGGCCGGCGGCGGCGCCGAGATCATGGTGACCAACAAGGTCAGCCTCGGCCTCGAATATCTCTACAACCGCTACAGCGACAACAAGTACAACGTCGAGGTCGGACCGGGCACGGCGCCTGCGACCAATCCGTTCCTGATCGATTCGGGCTCGACCCGGATCAAGGGTGGCGACAAGAACTTCGACTACCACTCGCTGCGCGCGACGGTGGGCTACCGCTTCTGAGTTTGAAAATTCGCTAAAGGCGAATTTTGGCCGCACCGGCCCTCGCCCCCACCCGGCCACCCAACGATAGTACTCTACGGGAGGTCGGGTGGGGGCGAGGGCCGGTGCGGCCCGGCAATGCCCTCTTTCGGGCATTCCCGCAAACAAGCCAAGTTTGGGAGAGGGCCGAAAACGTAAAGGGGCGGCAATCGCGAGATTGCCGCCCCTTTATTGTTTGCTGAGAAAGCCGAGGCTCCCGAAGGATCAGTCCTTCTTGCGGCTCTGCTTCTTGCGCTCGTTCGGGTCGAGGAAGGCCTTGCGCAGACGGATCGACTGCGGGGTCACTTCGACCATTTCGTCGTCGTCGATGTAGGCGATGGCCTGTTCCAGCGTCATCACGCGGGGCGGGGTGAGGCGGATGGCGTCGTCCTTGCCGGTCGAACGGAAGTTCGTCAGCTGCTTCGACTTCATCGGGTTCACTTCGAGATCGTCGGGCTTGGCGTTTTCGCCGATGATCATGCCCTCGTAGATCTTTTCCTGCGGCTTCACGAACAGGATGCCGCGATCTTCGAGGCTGTTCAGCGCGTAGCCGACGGCTTCACCGGTGCCGTTCGAGATCAGCACGCCATTCTGGCGGCCTTCGATCGGACCTTTGTGAGCGTCATACTTCTCGAACAGGCGGTTCATGATGCCGGTGCCGCGGGTGTCCGAAAGGAATTCGCCGTGGTAGCCGATCAGGCCGCGCGAGGGCGCCGAGAAGGTGATGCGGGTCTTGCCCGAGCCCGAGGGACGCATGTCGGTCAGCTCGGCCTTGCGGCGCTGCATCTTCTCGACGACCGTGCCCGAGAACTCGTCGTCCACGTCGATCACGACGGTTTCGTACGGTTCGGTGCGGCCACCGTTTTCGTCCTTGCCGAACAGCACGCGCGGGCGGCTGATGCCCAGCTCGAAGCCTTCGCGGCGCATCGTTTCGATCACGACGCCCAGCTGAAGTTCGCCGCGACCGGCAACTTCGAAGCTGTCGCGGTCGGCCGATTCAGTGACGCGGATGGCGACGTTGGTTTCCGCTTCGCGCATCAGGCGGTCGCGGATCATGCGGCTCGTCACCTTGTCGCCTTCACGGCCCGCGAGCGGCGAGTCGTTGACGGCAAAGCGCATCGCCAGGGTCGGCGGGTCGATCGGCTGGGCCTTGATCGGCACCGAAACCGAGGGATCGGCGATGGTGTTCGACACGGTGGCCTTTTCGAGGCCGGCCAGCGCGATGATGTCACCGGCGCGGGCTTCTTCCACGGGAACGCGGTCGAGGCCGCGGAACGACAGCACCTTGGTGGCGCGGCCGACTTCGATCACCTTGCCGTCGGCGTCGATGGCGCGGATCGGGTCGTTGACCTTGAGCTTGCCCGACTGGACGCGGCCGGTGAGGACGCGGCCCATGAAGTTGTCACGGTCGAGCAGGGTGGCGAGGAACGAGAACGGCGCGTCCTGGTCGAGGTCGGGCGCGGGGACGTGCTCGACGATCTTTTCGAACAGCGGGGTCAGGTTGCCTTCGCGGGCGTCCGGATCGTAGCTGGCGTAGCCGTTGCGGCCCGACGCGTAGAGGGTCGGGAAGTCGAGCTGCTCGTCGTTGGCGTCGAGGCTGACGAAGAGGTCGAACACTTCGTCCAGCACTTCGGCGTGACGGCCGTCGGGACGGTCGATCTTGTTGACGACGACGATCGGCTTCAGGCCGAGGCCGAGCGCCTTGCCGGTGACGAACTTGGTCTGCGGCATCGCGCCTTCCGACGAGTCCACCAGCAGGACGACGCCGTCGACCATCGAGAGGATGCGTTCCACTTCGGCGCCGAAGTCGGCGTGGCCTGGGGTGTCGACGATGTTGATGCGGTAGCCGTTCCACTCGATCGAAGTCGGCTTCGCAAGGATGGTGATCCCGCGTTCCTTTTCGAGGTCGTTCGAGTCCATGGCGCGTTCTTCGATGCGCTGGTTGTCACGGAAGGTGCCGGACTGGCGGAAAAGCTGGTCGACGAGGGTGGTCTTGCCGTGGTCGACGTGCGCAATGATCGCGATATTGCGCAAGGGAAGCGGGGCTGACATGCAGTGCCTATCGGTTCGAGGAGTTGGCCAGCAGCGCATGCTGCGCCGCAAAATTGGCGCGCCCTTAACCGATCCCGGCAATTTCGGCAAGCGCGCAAGGCGTCTCCTGCAATTGTGGCGCTTGTGTCACATCCGGAAGGAGCCTGCGCAGGATCCGCATGAGTTATTGTTTTGGCCGCCTTTATCTCTTAGTGTCGGTTTCGTAATTAGAGCGAGACGGTGACTCGAAGAATTCACCGCCGCCGGGAGAGGATGCGCTAGGTTTTCCCAGATCGGGTTTTTCCCAGATGGGCCAAGCTTCGCCATCCATGAAAACAGATCCAGCCGTGCCTCTACGGGTGCGGCGGCGCGTTACCGGCGCACAGCCGGAGCGTGACACGCGGTGACGGCGCAGGGGAGGAGTCGCAGGCACCGCAAACTCAGCCAGGGACGCGCGGGTACGCCTGCGCGTCCCTTTTCCTTCCGCGACCTTCTCTCATCTCCGGCATCTCGCCTACCGGTTTCTTAACCATGTCATGCGCTTGCCCCGAAGCCTTCGGTCTTTATAACCCAAGGCCTTGAACACGAGGGGAAAGACATGCTCGACTATATGGTGATGCCGTTCAAGCGTTACGCCGACTTCAAGGGGCGCTCGCTTCGGATCGAATATTGGGGCTTCGCACTGCTCAATTTCATCGTTTTTGCGGTGATTCTCGGCATCTCGATGGTGCTGGGCTTTTCCTTCGGCACGTTTGCGCAAGTCGAGCAGGGCGGCGATCCCTCGGCGCTGTTCGGTGCCGGTTTCTTTGCGCTCGTCGGTCTTGCCGGTCTTTACGGCCTTGCGGTGTTCATCCCAAGCATCGCCGTGGCCGTGCGCCGCTTCCATGATCGCGACATGAGCGGCTGGTGGTATCTCGGCTTCATCGTGCTCGGCGTGATTCCCTTCGTCGGCTGGATCGCGACGATCGCCTCGTTCGTGATCACCTGCCTACCGGGCACGCCCGGTCCCAACCGTTTCGGCCCGGACCCGCTGGACCCGGCCGGCGCCGACGTCTTCGCCTGATTACAGTTCCCGTAGCGCCCTCGCCGGTTTCGCCCGCAGCAGCGGCAGCGAACCGGCGAGCGCGAAGGTCAGGATCAGCACGATCCCGGCGCCGAGCACGGCGAGAATGCGGGGCCAGTCGGGCATCCATTCAAACGCGAAGAGCTTGACGATCACCGCCCAGGCCATAGCGCTGCCAGCGCCTAGCGCGACCACGGCGAGAACCGCCGCGATCAGGCCGTACTCCGCCACCTGCAGCAGCAGGAGCTGGCCCCGGCTGGCACCCAGCACGCGCAGGATCACGTTGTCGTAAGTGCGGCTGGCCCGCGCCGCCGCGATGGCGCCCAGCAGCACCGCAAGGCCCGCCAGCACCGCGACCGAGGCCGCCGCGAGAATGGCCAGCGTCATCTGGTCCAGCAGGTCGCGGGCATCGCGCAGCAGGGTGCCGGTCTCGATCACCGAACTCGACGGGAAGGCACGGGCGAGGCGCGGCAGCAGGCCTGTCGTGGCTTTTCCACGTGGAACCTCGATTGTCGCGGCCAGGTTGTGCGGAGCATCGGCCAGCGCATTGGGTGAGAACACCAGCACGAAGTTGAAGCCGAGCGTGTCCCAGTCGATCCGCCGCAGCGCCGCGACCCGCGCGGTGCGCTCCACGCCGAGCAGGCCGACCGTCACATAGTCGCCGACCTTGAGGCCGACGGTCTGCGCGAACTTCTCGTCCACCGAGACCAGCGGCGCGCCGCGATGGAATTCGCCCCACCACTGGCCGGAGGTCACGGTGCTGCCTTCCGGCACGCCGACCGAATAGGTCAGCCCGCGCTCGCCCTTGAGCGCCCAGGCGTCCTCGGGAATGTCCTTGAGGTCCGACACGCGGGTCATGCGGTCCTTCGGCCCATAGGCGAGGATGCGCCCGCGCATGTTGGGGACCATGCGCAAGGTCGAACCCGGCGCTTCCCGCGCGACGACATCGCGGAATTCCCCGGCCTTGTCCTTGGGCACGTCGAGCACGAAGAAGTCCGGTGCGCGGGCGGGCACGGTCCTGCGGATATTGGCGTCGAGGCTGGTCTGGACGGCGGCGATCAGCACGAAAGCGGAGAGGCCGAAGCCCAGCGCCGTCACCAGCGCGCCGGTCTGGGCGCCGGGGCGGTGGAGGTTGGCCAGCCCCGCGCGCAGCATCGGATCGCGCGGGCGCGGTAGTCTGGCGGCGAGGCGGTGGATGCCGGTCCCGATCAGTGCCAGCAGCGCGAGCATCAGCGCGGCGCCGCCGAGGAAGCCCAGCGTCACCAGCGGCTGCGCGGCATTCAGCAGGGCCAGCGCCACCACCGCGGCGAGGCCGAGCGCAACCGGCAGCAACCAGGCCCAGCGATTCGCCGCCAGCGGTGCGACTTGCGCGCGCATCAGCGCCATCGCCGGGAAATTCCGTGCCTTGGCGAGCGGCGGCGCGGCGAAGATCAGCGCGACCAGCAGGCCATAAGCCGCCGCCGTCAGCAGCGCTCCGGGCGAGACGGTAAAGCCGGTATCGACCGGCAGTAGCGCGCCGAGGGCACCGGCCAGCAGCGGTGTCACCAGAACGCCCGCCACGAGTCCGGCGAGGCTGCCGACGAGCGCCGCCGCACCCACTTGCAACAGGTAGATGCGGGAAATGTCGCGGCTCGTGGCGCCGAGCACCTTGAGCGTGGCGATCGAGGTGCGCCGCGCTTCGAGATAGGACGAGACGCCGCCGCCGATGCCGATCCCGGCGATGACCAGCGCCGCAAGGCCCACGAGCGTCAGGAACTGGCCCATGCGGCTGACGAAGCGCTCGGTGGAAGGCGAGGCGGACTTGCGGGTGCGGGTCTCGAAGGCATCGTCGCCGAAACGCTTGTCGAGCGCCTTGACGACCGCATCGGGATCGCGCTCGGGCCGGGCGAATTTCACGCGGGTGGCGCTGCGATACATGGCGCCGGGCTGGGTGAGACCGGCGCGTTCGGGCAGGTCCAGCGTGGAAATCGCCGCATCGCCGAGCGCGAAGCCTTCGGAGAGCTTCTCCGGATCGCTGGCGATCAAGCCGCCGACCTTTTGATCCACACCGCCGAGCGAGGCCGTGTCGCCGGGTTTCACGCCGAGGCGGGCGGCGGTGCCCTCGGAGAGCCAGACCACGCCTGCGGACGGCGCACCGACCTTGCGGCCGTCCTTGAGTTCGAGCTTTCCGTAGAGCGGCCAGTTCGCGTCCACCGCCTTCAGCGCCACCGGGGCGGTGAGGTCGCCCTTGCGCGCGATGGCTTGCAGGCGCAGCCCCGGCGAGACTTTGCCGTAGCGGGCGAGGGCAACCAGTTCCTCCTGCGAGAGGCTGCGCTGCCAGGTCCTGAGTTCGATGTCGCCGCCCAGCACTTCCCGCCCGCGCGTCGTCAGTTCGCGCTCGATCGAGCCGGTCAGCGTGCCGATTGCGGCAAGGGCGCCGACGCCGAGGAACAGGCAGACCAGTAGCAGCCGCAGGCCCCTGAACCGCGCGGAAAGATCGCGCCGGGCGAGTTTCCAGGCGGTGGCCCAGGGAAGGGCGGAAGTCTCGCGGGGTTCAGGCAAGTCGGTCGCTCGCGATCCGCCCGTCGCCGAGGGTCACGACGCGCTCGCAGTGATGGGCGAGGCTTTCGTCATGGGTGATGATGAGCAGGGTCGCGCCCGCCTCGGCGCGTCGGGCGAAGAGCAGGTCGACGATCGCGGCGCCGGTGGCAGTATCGAGATTCCCGGTCGGCTCGTCGGCGAAGACCAGCGAGGGGCGGGGGGCCAGCGCGCGGGCGATCGCCACGCGCTGCTGCTCGCCGCCGGACAGCTGGGCCGGATAGTGCGAGAGCCGGTGCCCGAGACCGACGGCAACGAGTTCCGCCTCGGCGCGCTCGCGGGCATTGTCCAGCCCGGCGAGTTCCAGCGGGGTCGCCACGTTTTCGAGTGCGGTCATTGTCGGCAGGAGATGGAAGGCCTGGAGCACCACGCCGATCCGGCCGCGCCGGGCGCGGGCCAAGGCATCCTCGTCCATCGCCGCGAAATCCTGACCGGCAACGCTGAGGCCGCCCGAACTCGCGCGTTCGAGTCCGGAAAGCACCGACATCAGCGAGGACTTGCCCGATCCGGACGGGCCGAGCAGCGCCAGCGTCTGGCCTTGCGGCACCACAAGGTCGATCCCCTTGAGGATTTCGACCGCGCTTTCGCCGCTGCCGAGGGTGAGGCGCAGGTCCTGCGCATGAATTGACGGGGCGGGGGGCTGGGAAGGATCGCTCACTTGCCCCATATGGGTGCTCAAAGTCCCGTAGTTCAAGGAGAAAGCCTTGCGCGCCCACGCGAAAGTCCTGTTGGCCCCTGCGCTGTTGCTGCCGTTCCTGCTCGGCGCCTGCGACAAGGCGGCCTCTCCCGCGCCCGAGCAGACGCAGAGCGCCGTCGATGCGCCGCCCGAGATTCCGGTCATGGGGCCGGAGCGGCGGATACTCGCTTTCGGGGATTCGCTGCTGGCGGGCTATGGGCTGGACGACGGCGAAAGCTATCCGGACCGGCTCGAGCAGGCCTTGCGCGCGCGGGGCGTGAACGCGAAGATCGCCAATGCCGGGGTCTCCGGGGATACGACGGCGGCGGGTCTGGAGCGGCTGGATTTCACGCTGAACAGCCAGTCTCCGAAGCCCGAACTCGCGATCATCAGCCTCGGCGGCAACGACATGCTGCGCTCCCTGCCTCCGGCCGAGACGCGCCGCAACCTGGAAGCGATCCTCAAGCGGCTGAAGGGCGACAATATCCGCGTCGTCCTTCTGGGGATGATGGCCGCGCCGAATCTCGGCAAGGACTATGCGGCGAAGTTCAACCCGATCTATCCGCAGCTCGCGCAGGAATATGGCGCGACCTTGGTGCCGTTCTTCCTCCAGCCGGTGATCGACAAGCCGGACCTGATGCAGAAGGACCACGTCCACCCGACTGCTTTGGGTATCGATGCAATCGTGACGGCTACGGTGGACGATGTGGTCGAGGCTTTGCCGAAGAAAGGCGCCGATCAAGCCGCGCCTTAACGCGCCGTATCAACCCTTCATTTGCAAACACCATTTCGTCGTCCCCGCGTAGGCGGGGGCCCCGCTTTCTTTCTCCGACCTCTCGCCGAGGCGCAAGAGAAGCGGGATCCCCGCCTTCGCGGGGATGACGGGATAGGTTAGCGGTTTTGCGGCAGGGCGCGCGAGTGAAGGTCACGCGGGCGTAGGTTTATCCCAAGCGCCGCACCGCGCCCGCACTGACTTCCCACACCGTCGCCTCACTCGCGATCGCCTCGAACGGGGCGAGTTCGGTGCCGGTCAGCCAGACTTGCGCCGAGCCTGCGCGCAGACGGTCGAACAGGGCCTCGCGGCGCAAGGGATCGAGGTGGGCGGCCACTTCGTCGAGCAGCAGCAGGCGCGGGCGTTGCTCCGTTCCGGTTTCCAACAGCTGTGAATGGGCGAGCGTGATCGCGATCAGCATCGCCTTCTGCTCGCCGGTCGAGCATTCGGCGGCTGGCTGGCCCTTGCCCGCCATCGTCACGAGAATCTCGTCGCGGTGCGGCCCGGTCAGGGTGCGCTGGGCGGCGCGTTCGCGGGCGCGGCCGCTGCGCAGCGCCTGGGCGAGCGCTTCGGCCACGATCGGCCCGCCCGGCTGATAGGCGAGCGAGGGCCGTGCGAAAGGCGATTCCGGCAACGCCGCCAGGGTTTCCTCCAGCCGCTCGACCAGTTCCGCGCGTGCCGCGGCGACCAGCGATCCGGCCTCGGCAAGCTGCATCTCGATTGCGTCGAGCCAGCGCGGGTCGGGCGGCAGGTCGTCCGAGAGCAGGCGATTGCGTTCGCGCAGGGCACTTTCGAGGCGGGTGGCATTGCCCGCGTGGTCGGGGCGGACAGCCAGCACCAGCCGGTCGAGGAAGCGCCGGCGCGCGCCCGCGCCTTCGACGAAGAGGCGGTCCATCGCCGGGGTCAGCCAGCCGATCGACATCCATTCGGCCAGCCGCACCGCCGGAGCCTCGGCCCCGTTGATCTGGACGAGGCGCCGTCCGGGGCGTTCGGCGAGGACGCCGGTGCCCAGTTGCACGGGTTCCTCGTCCGCGACCATAAGCGCGGCACTGACCGCGAAACCGCCGTCGAAATCCTGCCCCGGCATGTCGCCAAGGCCCGCGCGGCGCAGGCCCCGGCCCGGCGAAAGCAGCGAGATCGCTTCCAGCACATTGGTCTTGCCCGCGCCGTTCTCGCCCACCAGCAGGTTGAACTGCGCCGTGCCTTCCACCGCGGTCTCGCGGTGGTTGCGGAAGCGGGACAGGAGGATGCGGTCGAGCATGGTCCCACGGCGCCTACCGGGGCGGGCCGGTCCTGCCAAGCTGGGCGCGCGCTTTATTCCGGGGTTGCGACCGCCTTGCGCGCTTTCGCGAAGGGCGAGAAGTCGACGTTGCTGTCGAACACGTCCACGCCCTCGCGCTTCTTGAGCCAGCCGACGACCACGTAAGTCACCGGGGTCAGCACGACTTCCCAGCCGGTCTTGATGAGCCACTGGGTCAGCGCCAGCAGCGCGATCGAGTGCGAGGTGAACCCGGCCACGCCGAGGAAGGCGAGCGGGTAGAACAGCGCGCTGTCCACGCCTTCGCCGAACACCGTGGAGCCTATGGTGCGCGTCCATAAGTGCTTGCCCTGGGTCCAGACCTTCATCCGCGCCAGCACGAAGGAATTGACGAACTCGCCTGCCCAGAACGCGCAGACCGAGGCGAAGACGATGCGCGGGGTCTGGCCGAAGATCGCATAGTAGGCCGCCTGGTTCGGCGCCGTCACCTGCTGGCCGGCGACGGTGTAGGTCGCCGAGGCGAGCGCCCATTCCGGGTTCGCAGGAATAGCCACGACGACCACGCTCATCAGCACCATGAACAGCAGCGCGAAGAAGCCCACCCAGATGCAGCGGCGCGCATTGGCATAGCCGTAGACTTCGGTCAGCACGTCGCCGATGATGTAGGAGACCGGGAAGAACAGCACGCCCGCGCCGAACGTCACCGGCCCGACGAAGGGGAACGAGACTTCCGCCTGCTTGGCCGCACCGATCAGGTTGGAAAGCAGCAGGATGACCACGAAAGCGACCAGCATATAGTCGAAATAGCGGAAGTGGCGCCGGGCGCCGGCCATGCCGTCGATACGGGAAAGAGGTGCTTCGCTCATCGCGGCCATGGGTAACCCGCCGGGAACTTTCGGGAAAGCACAAGTTGACGGCCGTTCAAGTTCATTGGGGATCGATCGGATGCACGGTTTGCGTGCGCGACGAACCGCGCTATGGGGAGCGCGACGCGCGCCCGTAGCTCAGCTGGATAGAGCACGAGCCTTCTAAGCTTGGGGTCACAGGTTCGAACCCTGTCGGGCGCGCCAATTCCAGAGGAATTGTCCGCCCTGAGTCCAACGGGCGGTCCGAACTTCGTTCGAACGGGCGCGCCAACTCTTCTCTTCCCGCGTCACGGCGGAACTGGCAGTATCCTGCGACCGGAGCAGGAGAGCCTTTATGAAGATACTGATCGTCCTGACATCGCACGATGCCCTCGGCGATACCGGCCAGAAGACGGGCTTCTGGTTGGAGGAATTCGCGGCGCCTTATTACACGTTCAAGGACGCTGGAGCCGAGATCGAGGTCGCATCGCCGGCAGGCGGTCAGCCCCCGCTCGATCCCAAGAGCGATCTCCCCGAGTTTCAGACCGACCTGACCCGCCGGTTCAGCGAAGATGCCGATGCTCAGGCGGTGCTGGCGAACACCGTAAAGCTGGACGAGATCCGTGCGGACGACTTCGATGCCGTTTTCTACCCCGGCGGGCACGGCCCCTTGTGGGACCTTGCCGAATCCGGGGTATCGATCGCCCTTGTCGAGGCGTTCGAGCGGGCAGGGAAGATCACCGGTTTCGTATGTCACGCGCCCGGCGTGCTTCGCCATGTCAAATCCGCGGACGGCAGGCCGCTGGTGGCCGGTCGGCGGGTCACGGGGTTCACCAATGGCGAGGAAGCCGCTGTCGGGCTGACGGATGTGGTGCCGTTCCTGGTCGAGGACGAGTTCAAGGCATTGGGCGGCCTTTATGAGAAGGGAGCGGACTGGGCGCCTTTCGTCGTCGAGGATGGACGCCTAATTACCGGCCAGAACCCGGCCAGCAGCGAAGGCGTTGCCAGGGCCATGCTGGCGGCGGGGCGGCCGGAGGGATGAAATTCCAGGGCGCTGCCCCGCGCCACGCTTCAAGTTTTTGTGCGCCGAGAGCCTGAAGCAGGGGCTTTTGCTTCGGGCCGCTATTTCCTAGACAGGCCGCATGAACCGTCTGCTCGCCCGCCTCAATCTCGATCCCTACCTTCTCCTGCTGGTGGCGACCGTGGGCCTGGCCTCGGTCTTGCCGGCGCGCGGGATCTGGGCGGGAATTGCCGGCGGGGTCGCCGATGCGGCCATCGCGCTGCTGTTCTTCCTCCACGGTGCCAAGCTCTCGCGCGAGGCGATCCTCGACGGGGCGCGGGCCTGGAAGCTGCATCTGACAGTGGCCTGCCTGACTTTCGTGGTCTTCCCCGCGCTCGGGCTGGGCGTAACGGCGATTCCGGGGCTGGAGCCTTCGCTGGCGATCGGCGTGCTGTTCCTGACCCTGCTGCCCTCGACCGTACAATCCTCCATCGCCTTTACCGCGATCGCGCGGGGCAACGTGGCGGCGGCGGTGTGCAGTGCCTCGTTCTCCAACCTTGCCGGTATCTTCATTACTCCGGTGCTGACGGCGCTGTTCATCACCGGCAAGGCGCAGGGCTTCTCGACCGATCCGATCATCTCGATCTCGGTGCAACTGCTGCTGCCTTTCGTCGCCGGACACCTGCTGCGACCATGGATCGGCGGTTTCGTGCAGCGGCACAAGAAAGTGCTGGGCTATACCGACCGCGGTTCGATCCTGCTGGTGGTCTACACCGCTTTCGGCGCCGCCGTGCTGGAAGGGCTGTGGCAGAAGGTGACGCTTGGCGAACTGGGGCTGATTGCAACGCTTTCGCTGGCGGTGCTGGCGGCGATCATGGTGATCGGCAACGTGATGGGCCGCATGTTGGGGTTCAGCCATGAGGACCGCGTGGTCATCCTGTTCTGCGGTTCGAAGAAGAGCCTGGCGACCGGGGTGCCGCTGGCGGGCGTGCTGTTCCCGGCGGCGCAAGTCGGCGCGATCATCCTGCCGCTGATGTTCTTCCACCAGATCCAGCTCATGGTCTGCGCCGTCCTGGCCCGCAGGCTGGCCGCGCAGGGTGAGAAGCCGGAAGCGCTCGGGGCGAAGGCGATCGCCTGATCGCCCGATTGGTCAATCGCATGGCTCCGTGGTTAAAGGTTGATCAACCGATTTGCGTCATGATCGGAACATGAACCGCCCCTTCCTTCCGCGCCGATCCAGACGGCATCCGGTTTCGCTGGCGGCGCAGTGCCGCACTGCCAATGGGCTGCGCGATCAGGGCGAGATATCGGACATCACCGCCGAAGGCTGCTGCGTGCGGACAAGCGGCCTGCTGCTGCGCGTCGGCATGCGCGTGGTGATCCGCCCGCAAGCGCTCGAAGGGCTGACCGGCATCGTCCGCTGGATCAGCGCGGATTGCGCCGGGATCGAGTTCGACCATCCGCTCTATGGGCCGGTGGTGGATCATCTCGTGCGGCTCCATGCGACCTTCACGCCGCAGCCGACCCCGCAGTGGCGCGCCGCCGGCTAGGGGCCGCTGTTCGCCGGGGCGGTATTTCCCGCCCGGTCGGCCAATCTCCTCGCACCTGAGCGGAGGCCACGTATCCTCCCCGCAAAGAGCGACCGGCAAGGCCCGGCGCTTGGCCATCGGGGAGAGAGCTATGGCACATGCAACCGGTCGGGCAGTGGACGAGACCGATCAGCGGCCGAATCATCCGCTCGCCATCCGCATGGGGGTGATCGCCGGGGTTTCGCACAATCTCGTGATCGGCACCGTGATGGGCTCCTTTGGAATATTGCTGGCCTCGGTCGAGCAGCGCCTCGACGTCAGCGCCGAGGCGGCGGCGGCGGGAATTCCGCTGGTGCTGGTCGGCTCGTCGCTCCTGGCGCCCTTCGTCGGCGTGCTGATCGCGAAAGTCTCGTTGCGCCTGCTGATGCTGGCGGGCGCACTGCTGATGGTCGGCGGTTACTTCCTGCTCGCCTTTACCCAGAGCTATGCGCTCTATCTGGTCGCCTATGGCCTGTTCTTCGGCCCCGCGCTCAGCCTTGCGGGATCGGTGGGACCGGCGACGCTGGTGACGCGCTGGTTCAGCGGCAATCGCGGACTGGCGCTGGGGGTGGTGCACCTGCCGGTGGTGATCGCGATAATGCCCTGGCTGCTGCACGAGGCGCTTGGCGGCGTGGCGCCGACCACGCTCTATCTGGCGATCGGCCTTGTCGCGGCGGCAGTGATGATCCCGCTCGGCCTGATGACGATCGACCATCCGCCCGGCCGGGAGATGGTTGCCCCGGTCGCGCGAGACCGGCGCACCTTGGATGGCTCGCTGAGTGTTGGCCAGCTGCTCGCCCGGCCGCGCTTCTGGGCGCTGTGCCTCGCGGCGGTGGCGAGCATGGCCGGGTCGGTGATGTTGGGGTCGCTGCTCGTGCCGATGGGCGAGTCCTGGGGATTCACGCGCGCCGAATCGGCACAGCTTCAGTCGTTCATGTCGCTCGCCGGGATCGTCGGCTCGGTGCTCTTCGGCTGGATTGCCGACAGGCTCGGTGGTGGCCGCTCGCTGGCGCTGATCGGGTTCGACTGCGCCCTGCTCTGGGCCGTGCTGCTGCTCCACCCGCCTTTCGCCGTGACCGCCGTGGTCGTCGCCCTGATCGGCATGCACGGCATCGGCGCGATCCCGACGCTCGGACGGGGGCTGTCGGACGCATTCGGACAGGCCAGCTATAGCCGGGGTTTCGGACTCAACACCTTGATCGGCCTGCCGTTCATCGCCTCGGCCGTGATCGGATCGGCCAAGGCCTTTTCGCTGACGGGCAGCTACGATCCCGCGATCAAGGCGATGGTCGTGTTCTTCGTGCTGGCCGTGGTTTTCGGGCTCTACGGTGCGACCGGCCCCAAGGCGGAAGGGCCACGCCCTGCGCGGGAGCCGGAAACGGCAACAGTCTGACGCCCGGCATCAGCCGCGCTCGGCGCTCGACCTGAGCTGTCCGCGCACCGGATAGCCATGGCCGTCCGGGATCAACAGCCATTCCTCGCCGTCCACGGTCTCGATCCGGGCGTGAATGCGTTCGACCGGATGCCGGGCGATATCGGCAAGCGCCTCTTCATGGCTGGCGAAGCGGGCCAGCCGTTCCAGGTTGCGGCGGGTGGGGAAGATCACCGAGATTTCCCCGCGGGTCGCCATGTCGAGCGCCTGTGCCGCACTCATCCAGAACAGACGTGTGTTTTCCGTGGCGTCCACTGTCACGTCGACCGCACCGGTGCCGAGGTCGGTCACGAAGAACCGGGTGTCGAAGCCTTTGTCCCAGGGGGGGCACCAGTGAGCATAGAGCGTGAGGCGTTCGGGGACGAGGGTCCAGCCGAACCGCTCCAGCACCGGGGCGAGGGTGCCGCGTTCGAGCAGCAGCAGGCGGCCCTCGGCGGCTTCGGCGGTGCTGACCGGTTGATGGGTGGCGACCATCAACCCGGTCTCTTCCAGGGTCTCGCGAATGGCGGCGATGCGGGCGGCGGCCGGTTCGATCGGCTCTCCCGGCAGGAGTGCGGCGGCGAGGTCGCGGTCTGCCGGATCGACGCGCCCACCGGGGAAGACAGCCGCGCCGCCTGCAAAGCGCATTTCGCGGGCGCGCTGGACCATCAACAGCTCCGGAGGCCCGCCATCGGCCGCCTTGCGGAAGATCACCAGGGTTGCTGCCGGCACGACCTTGGGGCCGTCCATCGGCATCGGTTCGCTGCTGGGGGGGTAGAGGGTCATGACCACGAGTTTGCGCGGCAGGCCGGGAGAGGCAAGGGGAATTGTGTCTTTGGACAGTCGTATCGCGAGGTATCGCGGTTGTCGGCAGGCTTTACAGTCTTGCCTCGGGGCGGGTTGGTCCATCTCTGGAAATCGTGGATTTCCGCGAATGGCACGGCTCGTGCTTATAGGATAACGTACCCCGAGAGCAGTCTCGACCGAGACGGGGCCGATGTCTCCCGGCCCCGTCTCTCCCGAGCTGTCAGCCCTCACGCCAGATACGAAAAAGCGCCCGAGGTTTCCCGCGGGCGCCTTGTTCGTTTCGTTTCATCGGGCCGTTCAGCCCCAAGGGCTTAGCCTTGGGTGGCGAGGCCGGTATCGATGAAGAGCTGGTGCAGTTCGCCGGCTTCGTACATCTCCATCATGATGTCGCTGCCGCCGACGAATTCGCCCTTTACGTAGAGCTGTGGGATCGTCGGCCAGTCCGAATAGGCCTTGATGCCCTGGCGGATGTCCATGTCCTGAAGCACGTCGACGCTCTCGTAAGGGGCGCCGAGCTGTTCGAGGATGGCGATGGCGCGGCTGGAGAAGCCGCACTGCGGGAACAGCGGGGTGCCCTTCATGAAAAGGACGATGTCGTTGTTCTTTACAATCTC
Organism: Novosphingobium sp.; assembly: GCA_017745295.1. GTDB lineage: Bacteria > Pseudomonadota > Alphaproteobacteria > Sphingomonadales > Sphingomonadaceae > Novosphingobium. Next base: position 127,816 of record JAGHZR010000013.1, on the reverse strand, counting down.
GTCGATACGGGCGTTGGCGTCGGACATTTCAGTTAAACCTTTGGCTGTACCGACATCAGTTGGGGACGGCGGTGGTGAGTTGCAAGGCGTGGAGCACGCCGCCCATGCGGCCGCCCAGCGCTTCGTAGACCATCTTGTGCTGGGCGACGCGGGGCTTGCCCGCGAAGGCGGCGCTGGTGACGCGCGCGGCATAGTGGTCGCCGTCTCCGGCAAGGTCGGTGATCTCGACCACAGCGTCGGGCAGGGCGGCGCGGATCATCTCTTCGATTTCGCTGGCAGGCATGGCCATGGGGAAAGTTCCTTGAGTTCAGCCGAGGAAGGCGCGACGCGCCTCTACCTGCTTGGCTTCGAGCGCGGCGCGGATTTCGGGTTCGGAGGCATCGACACCGGCGGCGATCAGGTCGCCCAGCAGCTTGCGGATCACGTCCTCGTCACCGGCTTCCTCGAAGTCGGCCTGGACGACGGCCTTGGCATAGGCTTCGGTTTCGGCGTGAGAGAGTCCCATGCGCGCGGCAGCCCATTCGCCCAGCAGGCGGTTACGCCGCGCCTGGATGCGGAACTGGGTGTCGGCGTCATGCACGAACTTCGCTTCTTCGGCGCGCTCGCGATCCTGGAAACTCGTCATCGCATACCCTCGAAATAGGACTTCACCCTGCCGATAGGGGGCGAAGCGGGCGGGGGCAATGCCGTTTTGTGCACCCGCCTCGGATCGTGTCCGGGACGGGTGGCGATTTTAGATGGTCGCGGGCGTCTTCGCCAGGAACGGCAGAGCGTCGCGCGCCTTGGCTTCATGGGCCGCGATCGCGTCGTCCTGCGCCATGGTCAGGCCCACTTCGTCGAGGCCGCCGAGCAGGCAGTGCTTGCGGAAGGGATCGATCTCGAAGCTGTAGCGGTCCTGGAAGCGGGTGGTGACGGTCTGGGTCTCCAGATCGATCTCGATGGGATCGGTTTGCGCCACTTCCATCAGCCGGTCGATCGCTTCCTGCGGCAGCGCCACGGTGAGGATACCGTTCTTGAAGGCATTGCCGGAGAAGATGTCCGAGAAGCTCGGCGCGATCACGCTGGTCACGCCCATGTCGAGCAGCGCCCAGGCGGCATGTTCGCGGCTGGAGCCGCAGCCGAAGTTGTCGCCCGCGATCAGGATCGGCGCGCCGGAGAACTCGGGGTCGTCGAAGACGTTGCCCGCTTCCTTCTTCACCGCCTCGAACGCGCCCTTGCCCAGACCTTCACGGGTGATGGTCTTGAGCCAGTGCGCGGGGATGATGACGTCGGTGTCGACGTTCTTGCGGCCGAACGGGATGGCCCGTCCGGCAACGTGGGAGATCGCCTTCATCAGTCGGTCTCGGGGGCCTGTTCGGGGTGCAGCGGCTTTTCGTTCTGGCGGGCCTTGCGGCGCTTCACGAAGAGCAGGGCGGCGGCGATCGCGGCGGAACCGATGGCGGCACCGGCAGCGAGAGCGGCCTTTCCGGCCAGGTTGTTTTCCGAATCGTTCGACATCTTGTGCTTATCCTACCAGTTCGCGGACATCGGTGAGCCTGCCGGTCACCGCGGCGGCGGCGGCCATGGCGGGGCTCATCAGGTGGGTGCGGCTGCCGGGGCCCTGGCGCCCGGTGAAATTGCGGTTGCTGGTCGAGGCGCAGCGTTCGCCCGCCGGAACCTTGTCGGGGTTCATCGCGAGGCAGGCCGAGCAGCCCGGTTCGCGCCATTCGAGGCCCGCTTCGATGATGATCCTGTCGAGACCCTCGGCCTCGGCCTGTGCTTTCACCAGGCCCGAGCCGGGGACGACGATCGCCCACTTGACGTTGTCGGCCTTGTGGCGGCCCTTGAGCACTTCGGCGGCGGCGCGGATATCCTCGATGCGGCTGTTGGTGCACGAGCCGATGAAGACGTTCTGCACTTCCACTTCGGTCAGCTTGGTGCCGGGCGTCAGGCCCATGTAGTCGAGGCTGACTTTCACCGCGTCACGCTTGGAGGCGTCGGCGAAGTCTTCCGGCGCGGGGACCACGCCGCCGATCGCCGAGGTGTCCTCGGGGCTGGTGCCCCAGGTGACGGTCGGCTGGATATCCTCGGCGCGGAGGGCGATGGTCTTGTCGAAAGTCGCGCCCTCGTCGGTGGCGAGGCTCTTCCACCAGGCCAGGGCCTTGGCCCAGTCCTCGCCCTGCGGCGCATAGGGACGGCCCTCGATATAGGCGAAAGTGGTCTCGTCCGGGGCGATCAGACCGGCACGGGCGCCGCCCTCGATCGCCATGTTGCAGACGGTCAACCGGCCTTCGACGGACATTTCCTCGAAGACGTTGCCGCGGAACTCGATGACATGGCCGGTGCCGCCGGCGGTGCCGATCACGCCGATGATGTGGAGCACCACGTCCTTGGGGGTGATCCCGGCGCCGAGCTTGCCGTCGACGCGGACCTCGAAGCTCTTCGACTGCTTGAGCAGCAGGGTCTGGGTGGCGAGCACGTGCTCGACCTCGCTGGTGCCGATGCCGAAGGCCAGCGCGCCGATGCCGCCGTGGCAGGCGGTGTGGCTGTCGCCGCAGACGATCGTCGCGCCGGGCAGCGAGAAGCCCTGCTCGGGACCGACGACGTGGACGATGCCCTGCTCAGCATCGGTGGCGTCGATGTAGCGGATGCCGAATTCGGGCGCGTTCTTCTTCAGCGCCGCCAGCTGCTGGGCGCTTTCGGGGTCGGTGATGGGCAGGATGTGTCCTGCGGCATCCTTGCGCGCGGTGGTCGGCAGGTTGTGGTCGGGCACCGCAAGGGTAAGATCGGGACGGCGCACCGGTCGACCGGCCACGCGTAGGCTTTCGAAGGCCTGCGGGCTTGTCACTTCGTGCACGAGGTGACGGTCGATATAGATGAGGCTGGTTCCGTCGTCGCGGGTGTCGACGACGTGGGCGTCCCAGATCTTCTGGTAGAGGGTGCGCGGTTTCGTGGTCATGGTGAAAGCGCGATTAGGCGCGCCGGACCCGCAATTCAAGGGGAACCGGCACGCCTTTTCGCGCAACATTATTCGCTATGCGGTCAACTGTGGCTGTTAGCGATAATTTGGAAATTCGCTGAAGGCGAATTTCGGCGGCACCGGCCCCAATTGGATTCAGGCGCCCCCACCCGACCTCCCATCAAGGGTACACTAAGTGGGAGGTCGGGTGGGCGCGTGGGCTGGTGCCGCGCGGAAAATGCCCGAATGGGCATTTTCCAAACAAGCTATTAGCGACGGTGCCCGTTGCGGTCGTTCCGTTCGGCTCGCAGTGCGGCGTGGACACGATCGATCTTGGCCTGGAGCGTCTGGGCCTCGCGTGCGCTCAGGCCGCCGCGGGCATAGGCCGTGTGCAGGCGCTGAATCTGCGCCGCATCGTTGCGCAGGCCCTGTGCTTCGCGCTGGCTGATCGTGCGGCGGGCGGCGGCGCGGTCGATCTGGCTGCGCAGACCGGCGATGTCGGCGCGGATCCTTGCTTCACGGTTGGGGGTGATGCGGGCGGCCTGATGGTGCGGCGCGGCAGCTTCGGCGATACCCGGTGCGATGGCCGAAAGACCGAGCGTGGCAACCAGGGCGGGAGCGATGAAACGGGCGATCTTGCGCATGGGACTTTTCCTTCTCGTTACCGGCGTTTGTTCCGTACATTCAGATTTACGAGGATGAAAATGAACGGGAGAAGACTCACAGGTCACAGTCCTGTCGGCATTTGTAACTAAGTGTCGCGATGTTGGCGATGTAGAGCCGCAATGCGACCCGACGGGAGAGGGCGCCTGAAAGATAAGAGGAATGCAGGGCAGCCGCGTACCACCCCGCGTCGTCGCGGCTGCATCTGCATTCCCGATCTTTCCTCCTCCAGACATGCCGGCACCTGACATTCCGGCCGCGAAGGTCTAGAAGGCGGCCCATGTCGTTTCTCTCTGCCGCCTTGATCGTGCTTGCTTCCGCCGCCGCGATGGAATTCGTGGCCTGGGCCAGCCATAAATACGTGATGCACGGCTTCGGCTGGGCCTGGCACCGCGACCATCACGAGCCGCACAACAACCTGCTGGAGAAGAACGATCTCTACGCGTTGGTCGGCGCGGCGATCAGCATTTCGATGTTTGCCGTGGGTTCGCCGCTGGTCATGGGGGCGCAGGCCTGGGCGCCGGGGACCTGGATCGGGCTGGGCGTGCTGCTCTACGGCGTGATCTACACGCTGATCCACGACGGCCTCGTACATCAGCGCTATTTCAAGTGGGTGCCGAAGCGCGGCTATGCGAAGCGACTCGTGCAGGCGCACAAGCTGCATCACGCGACGATCGGCAAGGAAGGCGGGGTGAGCTTCGGCTTCGTGGTCGCGCGCGATCCGGCGGTGCTCAAGCAGGAACTGCGCCGTCAGCGCGAGAAGGGCATTGCCGTGCTGCGCGAGGCGGTGGAAGAGCGCTGAGCGCGCGCTACTCCGCCCGCGTCCAGATCCACGGGCCGATCACTGCCAGCACCCCGGCCGGGATCAGCACCCAGGGCCAGCCGACCGTGAACCACGTGAACGGAATCGAAGCGGTCATTGCCAGAATCGCGGAGACCTTGCCCTTGCGGCTGATCGCCCGCCGGTCGCGCCAGTCGCGCAAGTGGCGGCCGTGGGTGGGGTGGTTGTAGAGCCGCTCCGCCCATTCCGGGTGGCTCTTGCCGAAGCACCAGGCGGCCAGCAGGTAGAACACCACCGTCGGCATGACCGGCAGGAAAATGCCGATCGTGCCCAAGGCGACGAAGAACAGTCCCGCCGCGAGCCAGAGAGGACGGCTGGCTTTCTTCATGCGGTTCCGGCGCTTCCTGCATCTTGCGCATAACGCGCCGCCGTCTCGCGGATCAGCGCGATCATGTTCGGTACGCCCTGCGTACGGTTAGACGAGAGCTGGTTCTTCAGGTCGAACGGCTCCAGCGCGGCGGCGATGTCGGTCTGCGCGACTTCGGCGGCAGGGCGGTCCTGCACGGCGGAGATCACCAGCGAGACGATGCCCTTGGTGATCGCGGCATTGCTGTCCGCCAGGAAGTGCAGCGTGCCGTCCTCGCGCGCCATCGGATAGACCCAGACGCTGGCCGAGCAGCCACGCACTTTGGTGGCGTCCGTCTTCAGCGCGTCGGGCATGGGATCGAGCTCGGCGCCGAGGCCGATCAAGAGGCGATAGCGTTCATCGCCTTCGGAAAACTCGTATTCTTCGCGGATGTCGTCGAGGCTGCGCATGCCCATGCCATTTAAGGGCGGCGCGGGCGAGGGCAAGGGGAAGTTGCCTCTCGCTCTCGTTCCTGTCAGGGAATTGCCCATGAGTGCACACCCTTTCTATTCCATGCACGAACACGGCTTCGTGCGCGTCGCCACCTCCACGCCCAAGGTCCGCACCGCCGATGTCGCCTTCAATCGCGACGCCGTGCTGGCAGAGGCGCAGCGCGCGCATGAAGCGCATGTGGACCTGCTGGTCTTCCCCGAATTGTGCCTCTCCTCCTATGCCATCGACGACCTGCACTTGCAGGCGGCGATGATCGAGGCGGTGGAAGCCGCCGTGGCGGAGATCGTCCACGCAAGCGCCGATCTCTCGCCCGTGCTGCTGGTCGGCGCGGCGCTGCCGCACAAGGGGCGGCTCTATAACTGTGCGCTCGCCATCGCGCATGGGCGGCTGCTGGGCGTAGTGCCCAAGTCCTATCTGCCCAACTACCGCGAGTTCTACGAGAAGCGCTGGTTCGCCAGCGGCAAGACGCTGAAGGGCCAGACCATCCGCGTGAACGGGCAGGACGTGCCCTTCGGCGTCGATCTGGTCTTCGCCTCCGAAGTGCTGCCCAACTTCCGCTTCTTCATCGAGATCTGCGAGGATATCTGGGCCGCCACCCCGCCCAGTTCGCACGGCGCGCTCGCCGGGGCGACGATCCTGTGCAATCTTTCCGCCTCCAACATCGTCATTGGCAAGTCGGACGAACGGCACTTGCTTTGCCGCTCGCAGTCCGCCCGCGCCACGGCGGCCTACATCTACTCCGCCGCCGGGCACGGTGAGAGCACGACCGACCTTGCCTGGGACGGGCAGGGCATCGTCTACGAACTGGGCGATCTGCTGGCCGAGAGCGAACGCTTCTCGCTGGAGGCGGAACTCTGCATCGCCGACGTCGATGTGGACCGCATCGTCATGGACCGGATGCGCGTGCCGACGTTCAACGACGCGGCCGAAGTGGCGGGCAACCCCGACGAGACTTTCCGCACCGTGCGCTTCCGCCATGCCCCGGCGGGCGGCGACATCGGGTTGATCCGCCCGGTCTCCCGCTTCCCCTTCGTGCCCTCGCGCGCCGACAAGCTCGATGCCGACTGCTACGAGGCGTTCAACATCCAGGTCGACGGCCTGATGCGCCGCATCGAGGCGACCGGCGCCAAGTCGATGGTGATCGGCATCTCGGGCGGGCTCGATTCGACCCATGCCCTGATCGTCGCCGCTCGCGCCTGCGACCGGCTGGGCCTGCCGCGCACCTTCATTCGCGGCTATACGATGCCCGGTTTCGCCACCAGCGACGGCACCAAGTCCAACGCCTGGAAGCTGATGAACGCCGTCGGCATCACCGCCGAAGAGATCGACATCCGCCCCACGGCAACGACGATGCTCCAGAACATCGGTCATGCTTTCTCGAATGGCGAGCCGGTCTATGACGTGACGTTCGAGAACGTGCAGGCGGGCCTGCGCACCGATTACCTGTTCCGCCTTGCCAACCAGCACGACGGCTTCGTGATCGGCACGGGCGACTTGTCCGAACTGGCGCTGGGCTGGTGCACGTATGGCGTCGGCGATCAGATGAGCCACTATACGGTCAACGCGGGCGTGCCCAAGACGCTGATCCAGTACCTGATCCGCTGGTGTGCGACGACCGACCAGTTCGGCGCCGAGACCGAGGAAGTGTTGCTCGCCATCCTCGGCACCGAGATATCGCCCGAACTGGTGCCCGCCGGCGCGGACGGCGCGATCCAGAGCACTGAGGCCAAGATCGGGCCTTACGAACTCAACGACTTCTTCCTCCACCACGTCATGCGTTTCGGGCAGAAGCCGTCGAAAGTGGCGTTCCTCGCGCTCCATGCGTGGCACGATGCTGCCTTGGGCACGTGGCCTACGGGCTTCCCGGAGGATCGCAAGAACGAGTATGACCTCGCCACGATCCGTTCGTGGCTGGAGAAGTTCCTGCGCCGCTTCTTCGCCTTCAGCCAGTTCAAGCGCTCGGCGGTGCCGAACGGGCCGAAGGTCTCCTCCGGCGGCGCGCTATCCCCGCGGGGAGACTGGCGCGCCCCGTCCGATGCCAGCGCGGCGGTGTGGCTGGCGGAACTGGATACGAAGGTGCCGTAAATTCCTCCCCCACCGGGGGAGGGGGACCACCCGCAGGGTGGTGGAGGGGCACGGGCGGCTTACGCGAGGTCACGTTTCCCGGCGCCTGCCCCTCCACCATGCTTCGCATGGTTCCCCTCCCCGTTTCGGGGAGGATCAGTCGCGCAGAGATTCGATTTCGCGGGCGAGGTCCTTTTCGCGGCGGTCGTCGGTGGCGATGCGTTCGAGGACGGCGATGCGCTTGCGCAGGTTTTCGACTTCGCTTTCCAGTTCGTGCTCGCGCTCGCTGTGACCGTCCAGCCGGAAGCCCGGCTTTTCGCCGCGCAGCTTCTGCGCGCGCAGCCAGGTGATCGCGGCGATCGCGAAAATGACGACGACGGCGGTCCAGAAACTCATTGCGTCACCTCATGGCGGGCTTCCCGCAGACTCTCGATCTGGCGGGCTACATCATAACCCTGATCGGTGACAATCCGCTCCACGCTGGCGAGGCGGTCCTTGATCGAGCCGATCTCGGCGCGGAGCTGGGCATTCTCCTGCGTCAGCAGTTGCACGCGGGCCTGCGCCTCGTTGTCCTTGGGATAGACCGCCTTGCCCCACGAATTCTCCAGCGGATAGCCGTGGCGCATGCGCAGCCAGTTGTTGAAGATCCAACCGCCGATCCCCAGCGCCGTGGCGGTGACCAGCACCGGCGAGAGCACTTCCAGAGTAGCGTAGTCGATAGCCATGTCGGTCTATCCCCCTGTTCAGTTCGCGCGCGGCTCGCCATCGGCGGCGCGCAGCGATTCGATCTGGCGCGCGGTATCCCAGGCGCCGTCGGTGATGATGGTTTCGAGCGCGCGCAGGCGGTTCTCGATCCCGGCATTATGGGTCGCGTACTGGGCGGCCTTCTCGGCGGTCTGCCCGGCCGCGATCTCCAGCTTGCGTTCGAGGAAAGCGAGGCGGCGCTTGTAGACCCCGGCCAGGATGGCGACGATCGCGATCATCGCGCCCATTACGGCGGTCAGCGCCATGAGGTCCCCGAAGCTCACTGGCGGGTCGCCCTGCCCACCGAAGCGTCCACGGAAGCGCCCTCGGGGCGCTTTTCGGTTTCGCGAACGTCGCGCAAGGCCTCGATCTGGAGTGCCGTGTCGTAGCCGCCGTCGGTGATGATCCGTTCCAGCACCCGCACGCGCTCTTCGAGTTCGCGGGAGTGGGAGGCATATTGCGCGGCCTTTTCGGCGGTCGCGGTCACCTGGAGTTCGGCCATCCGGCGCTGGTGCCGTGTCCAGATCGCGAAGCCCGCGATCATGAACGGGGCCAGCGGAATGAGGAGGGCGAGAGTGTGCGAGTCCATCTTGGGTCTGTCCCTGTTACCCGGTGCGTGCGTTTGGACGGAAGCGTCTTAGCGCAGGCTGTCGATTTCGGCGGCGAGGCGTGAATTGCTGCTGGTGTAGTGGGCTTCCATCTCGGCGACGCGGCGGTCGATGTCCGAGAGTTCGCTGCGCAGGCGGCCGGAACGGTTTGGTGCCGAACGCATCAGGCCATAGCCCTGGCGGTTCCTGCGGCGTTCCATGCGGCGCAGCAGGCGCTCTTCTTCGGCTTCGCTGTAGAGGCTCATCGGCCGCTTGTCCGCCATCAGGGCGACCGCGATGTAGATCGGGATCGTCACGAAGGAGACGAAGAAGGTGAGCAGCACGGCCGCGATGCGGATCCAGAGCGTATCGACCCCGGTGTAGTCGGCAATGCCGGAGCAGACACCCGCGAGCTTGGCGTTCGACTTGTCGAGATAGAATTGTCCGCGTGACACTGGTTTTCCCTTTCCCTGAGAGAGGCGCCGATTCGGGCCGGGCCTCTCTTTCGACTGGTCGGGTCGTCAAGACCCGCATTCCCGGTCATGGCCCTACGCGGGCGGCATGCACCTGCCGGGATGCCAGGTGCGCCGCGGTTACTCCGCCTTGCCCGCGTTCATGGCGCGCTTCATCTCGGCAAGTTCGGCATCGATCGTGTCACCGTCCTGGAGCGCGGCGATTTCGTCGGCGAGCGTCGGCTGGCGATTGTCGCCCAGGCTCATCGCCTCGGCACGGCCCTCGGCATAGTCGACGCGCCGTTCGAGCTGGTCGAAGCGTACCAGAGCCTCGTCCACGCGCTCGCTCGACAGCAGGGTGCGCAGTTTGACGCGATTCTCGGCGCTCTGCAAGCGAGCGGCAATCGACGACTGGCGGCTGCGGGCCTCGCGCAGGCGGTTCTGGAGCTTCTCGATGTCCTCCTCGTACGCGCGCAGGGCATCGTCGAGCACGGCGATCTCGGCGCGAAGCTGCTCGGCCATGTCGGCGGCCTTCTTCTTTTCGAGCAGGGCCGCGCGGGCGAGGTCCTCACGATCCTTGCTGAGCGCGAGCTGGGCCTTGTCGCCCCAGTCGTGCTGAAGCTGGTCCAGCTTGCCGACGTGGCGGCGCAGTTCCTTCTGGTCGGCGATGGTGCGCGCGCTGCTGGTGCGCACTTCGACGAGGGTTTCCTCCATCTCCAGGATGATGAGGCGGATCATCTTGCCGGGATCTTCGGCCTTGTCCAACATGTCGTTGAAGTTGGCGGCGATGATGTCGCGGGTGCGGGAGAAGATACCCATCCTGGCGGTTCCTTTGATCGAGGTGGGATTGAACTTGCGGGCCGGGCTGAAGCGGGGGGCACCGGTGTCGAACGGGCGGGCGCGTCCCGGCTGGAAAGCCGGGGCGTCCTGCGCCGATCCTTGCAGGATTTCGATTTCCGCGTCGAGCCTGCTCACTGGAGCGGCGCTCCGCAAACGGGCGCGGCGGCGTGAGCGGGCGGGGCGATCCGGTCGCTCAGGGCGACGAGGTTGAGCGTGCCCATCGCCAGCACGGCGGCGATGATCGCCCAGTCGAGCTTGCTGCGCTCGCGGGTCGCGCCGGGCTGCTTGCTCTGGTGGCTGCTGGCTACGAAGCTGGCGTTCTGGAAGGACATCGTGGTGTTCCTCTGTCGGATCTCGTGAATTTGCCCAAGTCATCGCAAGGGGCGTGCCAATTTCAGAAAGGCACGGATTTTCGCGATTTCAGAGATTTGTCGGCGCAGTGCTGAAAAGATGAATTGCCAATGAATGGGAAATTTCGCTAATATTTGGGAATGGAGAGAGATGTTCAGTTCATCGGCCAGTCCACGGCTTTCCTCGATGCGGTGGAGCGGGCCAGCCGGGCGGCTGCGGTACGGCGTCCGGTGCTGGTCATCGGCGAGCGCGGCACCGGCAAGGAGCTGATCGCCCAGCGGCTCCACCACCTCTCGCCGCGCTGGGGTGAGCCGCTCATCACTATGAACTGCGCCGCCCTGCCGGAAACCCTGATCGAGGCGGAACTGTTCGGGCACGAGGCCGGGGCCTTCACCGGCGCGGTTCGAGCGCGGGCGGGGCGTTTCGAGGAAGCGGACCGGGGAACGCTGTTTCTCGACGAACTCGGCACTCTGTCGATGGCGGCGCAGGAGCGGCTGCTGCGCGCGATCGAATATGGCGAGATCGCGCGGATCGGGGCCTCGCGCCCGGTTCAGGTCGACGTCCGCGTGGTAGCCGCCACCAATGCCGATCTGCCGCGCATGGCGGAGGAAGGCACGTTCCGCGCCGACCTGCTCGACCGCCTCAGTTTCGAGGTCATCAACCTGCCGCCGCTGCGGGCGCGGGAGGGGGACGTCTACGAACTGGCCGACTATTACGGGCGGCGCATGGCGACCGAACTGGAGTGGGACACCTGGCCGGGCTTCTCCGCCGAAGCGATGGCGGTGCTGGATGCCCATGACTGGCCGGGCAACGTGCGCGAACTGCGCAATGTCGTGGAGCGGGCGGTCTATCGCTGGGCCAACGAATACGAGGCGATCGCCGAGATCGTCTTCGATCCTTTCGAAAGTCCGTGGAAGGCAGCAACCGTGGCGGCGGCGCCGGAGCGCGTCCAGCAAGTGCCGGTCGCCGCGCCCCAGGCTCCCCTGTCCATGCCGGCGGGGGGGTCCTCGCTGTCCGGGCGGGGGCTTCGCGAATCCGTGGAGGCCTATGAGCGCGGATTGCTGGTCGAGGCACTTGATCGCCATCGCTGGAACCAGCGGCGCGCGGCCGGGGCGATCGGGCTGACCTATGACCAGTTGCGCCACTGTATGAAAAAACACCGCCTTTCGGAAACCGCAAGGCGTTCCGAAAGCGATGCTTCCACCTGATTTTTCGGGCCAAGTGACAGTAAACAATAAGGATTAAGGCGATCTTAGGGAAACCTCCGGAGCGGTTTTCTCTATAATTTCTCCTAGAGAGATTTGCCGTTATAGTGCACGGCGGGCGCGAATGAGGGCCGATGTGCGAGATATAACCGACACTTCCGTGGCGACAGAGCTGTTGGAAAACCTGACGGTCAAGCAGGTCGAGGTGCTCGACCGGCTGCTGATGCATCGCACCACCAAGGAAATCGCCCGCGAACTCGGCATCGCCCCGAATACCGTCGATCAGCGCATCAATGGCGTTCGCGACAAGTGGGGAACCGTCAACCGCAAGGATACGGCCCGCCTTTACGGCCAGCTTCTCGAACTATGTGACAAATCCACATATGGCTTTTCCCGTGTCGACGCCGGGCCGGATGAGGAGGAAGAGAGCGATCAGGACTTGTCGGTCGATCCGGTCTTCGTTCTTTCCGATGCCCGCCCCATGGCTCCCATGGTCGGGCATCCGGACTGGTTCGATACCCGGATCGCACAGCCGGCGGGCCTGGAGGCATTCGATGCGAAGTTCGGAAGAGCAGGGCGCGTAGGAGCGGTTTTCGTGCTGGCGTTGATCATGGCGGTGACCCTTGCGGCCACCCTGGCGATCGCGGAAACGCTGGGAAAACTGCTTTAGCGGCGCCATGGCTCCCTTAACATCGCCCAGGATCGAGTGCCTTCATCTCGGATTTTCCCCGTGGGAGGCGACGAATATGACACCGGATATTGTCGGAATGCGGATCACCCGGAGCATCCAGTCGGTCGAAAAGGACATGGATGAGCTTCTCGCCAAGGCCAGCGAACTCATGGTCGAGATCGCGCGCGGTCGGTTGGCGATCGTCGAGAACGCCCATAGCACCCAGCGGCCGATGGCCCGCGTGGCGGCCATGCAGCGCAGCCTGATCGAGGCGCGCTCGGAACTGGTGCGGGCGCACAGCGATCTGTCGAAGCTGGCCGAGACCATGGATATTCCCATCCGCTGCCCGGACAAGGCCGAGGACGAGCACGAAGTGCTGGCCGAAATGGCGGCCTGACCGCCGGTCCATTCGAGTGGGATATGCCTTTGGGAAATGTTGAACAGCTTGCTTTCTTCCTGCTGCTTGCGGTGGCGATCGCCCTTGCCTTCTGGCAGGGCGGCGCGCCCGAGCGCTGGGGCGCCATGGTCATCCTGGCGATGGTCCTGCTCCAGGCCGGTGGAGAAAGCCTGCTGCCCAGCGGTTTCCGGAGTGTCGATCCCTCTTCGCTCATGACCGATGTCGTGGGGACGGCCGGGTTCGGCGCTCTCGCTCTCCAGGCCCGGAGGATATGGCCGCTATGGGCAACCTCGTTGCAGCTGCTCAGCCTGAGCGCGCATTTCGCACGGTGGGCGGATATCGGCATTCCGCCGACGGTCTACGCGGTGATGCGGGGAACGCCCACGTTCCTGGCGCTCTCGGCGATTGCACTCGGTACGATCCTGCATGTCTGGCGCAGGCGGCGGCATGGCAGCGATCCCTCGTGGCAGGACTGGTCCCGGGTTGCACTCGGGTACGGCCCCTCTCGCGGAGTGTCCTCGAGACCCTGGTGATGCATCTCGGGTGCCTGCGCCGCGAGGTGATGCTGGAATTGCCCTTCGATGCCGAAGGGCGGCTGATCGGCCAGGTGGCCTGTACGACGGGTTGCGAAGCGGCGATCCGGGCGGGCTGCCGGTCCGTATTGAAACGCGTGCTGGAGCAGCGGGCCGTGGGTCTGGTGCTCGTGCACAACCATCCTTCCGGCGATCCGCAGCCCAGTCGGGCTGACGTGATCGCCACGCGGCGGCTTGCGGCCATGTGCGCAGCCTCGCGAATCGAGCTCCACGACCACCTTGTGGTTGGTGGACGCAGTGCGGTCTCCATGCGACGGGCCGGACTGCTGAGTCGCGGCGTGACGTGACTCCTAAACTTACCGGCAGGCGGTTCTTCCGCCGCCGGACGCAGGCCGGGCGAGCACCCCCCCCACCCGAACACTCGCCCGGCCTGCTTTTTTCTCCAAACTGACGTTTGGACAAAAACGGGCATCCACCCGTTTTTGTGCGGCACCAGCCCCAAATCATTTTAGACGCCCCCACCCGACCTCCCACTCAAGTATACTGCCGATGAGAGGTCGGGTGGGGGCGTGGGCTGGCGCCGCAAGCCTTCGACGGATGTCGAAGGCGCACCAAACTAAACACTCCTCTCTTGCTTTTTACCAGCGATGCGCCTATCTGCGCCTCATCCCGACATTGGTGAAACAAGGTTCGGGCTGGCGCCGGAAGGGGCCGGCGCGAAACTGCGTGGCACCGGTTGTCGCTTGCAACATCATGAAACGCACCGGAGAACTGGGCTTGGCCGACATCGCACGCATCACCGAAGTTATCGAACCGGAGGTCAAGGCCCTGGGATTCGACCTCGTGCGCGTGCGAATCTTCGGCAAGAGCGAAGTCGGCGACGACGAGATCGCGCTCCAGATCATGGCCGAGAACCCGGCGACGGGCCAGCTCGTGATCGAGGACTGCGTGAAGCTTTCGCACCGCATTTCCGATCGCATGGACGCGCTGGAAGAAGCCGGCGACGTGCTGATCGAGGAAGCCTATCGTCTCGAAGTCAGCTCGCCGGGCATCGACCGCCCGCTGACCCGCCCGAAGGACTATGCCAACTGGGCCGGTCACGAGGTCAAGGTAAACCTGTCGGAGCCGGTGGACGGCAACCGCAAGGGCCTGACCGGTGAGCTCGTCGGCATCGACGGCGACCAGGTCACGGTAGACGACAAGAAGTCCGGCCGGGTGACTTTCCCGCTGGACATCATTCATTCCGCAAGGCTGGTCCTCACGGACAAGCTGATCGCCGCAACCCGCCCGCTGGACGTCAGCGGGGCCGACGAGATTGTCGAGGAACAGGAAGACTAAGCCATGGCCAGTGCGATTTCCGCCAACCGCGCCGAGCTGCTCGCGATCGCGAACTCCGTCGCTTCGGAGAAGATGATCGACAAGTCGATCGTCATCGAAGCGATGGAAGAAGCCATCCAGAAGTCGGCCCGCAACCGTTACGGTGCGGAAAATGACATTCGCGCCAAGCTCGATCCGCGCACCGGCGACTTGCGCCTGTGGCGCGTCGTCGAAGTGGTCGAGCATGTCGAGGACTACTTCAAGCAGGTCGACCTCAAGCAGGCCGAAAAGCTCCAGAAGGGCGCCGCGATCGGCGACTTCATCGTTGATCCGCTGCCCCCGGTGGACCTCGGCCGCATCGATGCGCAGTCGGCCAAGCAGGTGATCTTCCAGAAGGTCCGCGATGCCGAGCGCGACCGTCAGTACGAGGAATTCAAGGATCGCGCGGGTGAAGTCATCACCGGCGTCATCAAGTCGGTCGAGTTCGGCCACGTGATCGTCAACCTCGGCCGCGCCGAGGGCGTGATCCGCCGCGACCAGCAGATTCCCCGCGAAGCTGCCCGCGTCGGCGAGCGCGTCCGCGCGCTGGTCCTGCGCGTCGAGCGCCAGAACCGCGGCCCGCAGATTTTCCTTTCCCGCGCCCACCCGGACTTCATGAAGAAGCTCTTCGCGCAGGAAGTGCCCGAAATCTACGACGGCGTGATCGAGATCAAGGCCGCCGCCCGCGATCCGGGTTCGCGCGCCAAGATCGGCGTGATCAGCAACGATCACTCGATCGACCCGGTCGGCGCCTGCGTTGGCATGAAGGGCAGCCGCGTCCAGGCCGTCGTGCAGGAACTGCAGGGCGAGAAGATCGACATCATCCCCTGGAGCGAGGACACCGCGACTTTCGTCGTCAACGCGCTCCAGCCCGCGACCGTCAGCCGCGTCGTCATCGACGAGGAAGAAAGCCGCATCGAAGTCGTCGTGCCCGATGACCAGCTGTCGCTGGCGATCGGCCGCCGCGGTCAGAACGTGCGTCTCGCCTCGCAGCTGACCGCCTCGCAGATCGACATCATGACCGAGGCCGAGTCCTCGGAGAAGCGCCAGAAGGAATTCACCGAGCGCTCGAAGATGTTCGAGGAAGAGCTGGACGTTGACGAAACGCTCTCGCAGCTGCTGGTGGCCGAAGGCTTCAGCGAGCTGGAGGAAGTCGCCTACATCGAGCTGAACGAACTAGCCGCGATCGAGGGCTTCGACGAGGAACTCGCCGAGGAACTCCAGAGCCGCGCCCAGGAAGCGCTGGATCGCCGCGAAGAGGCGAGCCGCGAAGAGCGCCGCGCCCTCGGCGTCGAAGATGCCCTGGCCGAACTGCCGCACCTCAACGAGGCGATGCTGGTGGTTCTCGGCAAGGCGGGCATCAAGACGCTCGACGACCTGGCCGATCTGGCGACCGACGAACTGATCGCCAAGAAGCGTTCGGAACAGCGTCGCCGCGACGGTTCGGTGAACCGCCGTGCGCGTGACGAAGACAAGGGCGGCGTGCTCGGCGAGTACGGCCTGAACGAAGAACAGGGTAACGAAATCATCATGGCAGCCCGCGCCCACTGGTTCGAAGACGAACCGGCAACCGAGGAGGCCGCCGATGCGGAATCCTCGCAATGAGCGCGTAAGCTCCGACATCGACGGCACCGGTCCGGAGAGGAAATGCATTCTCTCCGGAGAGACCGGTGCGCGTGAAGACTACATCCGTCTGGCGATTTCGCCGGACGGATTGGTCTTACCCGACATCCACGCGCGTGCCCCCGGGCGCGGCGCGTGGATCGGCGTTTCTCGTTCGGACCTTGAAATTTCGCTCGATAAGGGCAAACTAAAGGGATCGCTGGCGCGTGCCTACAAAGGCGCCGCGCTCACGATCCCGGAAGACCTCGCCGACCGGATCGAACAGGCGCTGATCCGCGCACTGACCGATCGGCTGGGCCTCGAACTGAAATCGGGCAAGCTCCTCATGGGGTCCGACCGGATCGCGCAGAACGCGCGTGAGGGCCGGGTCACTTGGCTTGCCCATGCCGCCGATGCGAGCGAAGACGGCTCGCGCAAGCTCGACCAGGCCTGGAGAGTCGGGAGCGAGGCGGAAGGAAGCGGTCTCAAGGGCACACGCTTGCCTCTGGACCGGGAGACGCTGTCTGTGGCATTGGGCCGCGACAACGTCGTTCACCTGGCGCTCAACGATCGCGGCTCGGCCAAACGAGTCACGGCGCAGTTGCAGCGCCTTCTGCATTTCCAGGGGCAGCCCCGCGCCGAGGCGGACGGGGACGGTATGGATGGTGGCACCGGACCGGCGCATCGCGCTGCGCCGGCGGCGACGAATTGAGATCGAAGGGCACGACGAGAGATATGAGCGAGACCGACAACAAACCGACTCTGGGCCGCAAGCCTTTGGGGCTTAAGCGTTCCGTGGAAGCGGGTGAGGTCAAGCAGACCTTCAGCCATGGCCGGACCAACAAGGTCGTGGTCGAGGTGAAGCGCCGCAAGGTGCTCGGCAAGCCCGGTTCCGAGGGTGCCGTCGAGGCCGCTCCGGCTCCGCAGGCGCCCGCGCCGCAGGCTGCCGCACCGCAGGCTGCCGCACCGCAGCCGGCGCCGCAGCGCCCCGCGCCGCCGCCGGCCCCGGCGCGCCGCCCGATTCCCTCGAACGAGACTCCGCAGGAGCGAGTCGCTCGTCTTCAGCGCGAGGCTGAGGAAGCCCGACTCGCCGCGCTCGAAGAAGCGAATCGCCGCGAGCACGAGGAAAAGGTGCGCGCTCTCGAGGAAGAGAAGCGTCGCGCTGAGGAAAATCGCGCCCAGGAAAGCAAGCGCGTGGAAGAAGAGGCTGCCCGCGCGGCCGAAGCTCAGGTCGCCCAGGAAGCCCCTGCCCCGGAAACCGCTGCCCCGGAAGCGCCCGCAGAAGCGCCTGTCGAGGCCGCTGCTCCGGAAGCTTCGGCAGTTGCTGCCGAAACGCCCGCACCTGCTGTCGAGGCTCCCGCAGCCGAGGCGCCTGTCGCCAAGGCTCCGGCTCCGGCCGAACCCGTGGCTGCTCCGGCGCCCGCGCCGCGCCGCTTCACCCCGGTCGCCCGTCCTCAGCCGGTGCGCAAGCCCGAGGCTCCCGCCGCTGCGGCGGCTCCGGCCGCGGCAACCGCCCCGGCTGCCGCAAGCACTGCCACGCCGGCCAATACCGGCGGTTCTTCGGCCCCCAAGGCACCGGCCGGCGTCAAGAAGACCAGCGCTCCGCCGCCGCGCAGCACGCCCGAGCGTGACCGCAAGGGTGGCGATCGCCGCCAGTCCGGCAAGCTCACGGTCAACCGTGCGCTCAACGACGACGAGGGCGCCCGCGCCCGTTCGCTCGCCGCGCTCAAGCGCGCTCGCGAGAAGGAGCGCCGTGCGCACTTCGGCGGCCAGTCGCAGCAGCGCGAGAAGCAGGTCCGCGACGTGATCGTCCCCGAGGCGATCACCGTGCAGGAACTGGCGAACCGCATGGCCGAAAAGGGCGCCGACCTGGTGAAGGCGATGTTCAAGATGGGCATGATGGTCACCGTCAACCAGACCATCGACCAGGATACCGCCGAACTGCTCGTCACCGAATTCGGTCACAACATCCAGCGCGTTTCGGACAGCGATGTCGACATCGATACCTCGGTGGACGTCGATGCACCCGAAACCCTGAAGTCGCGTCCGCCCGTCGTCGCCATCATGGGCCACGTCGACCACGGCAAGACCTCGCTGCTCGATGCCCTGCGCGGCACCGACGTGGTGAAGGGCGAAGCCGGCGGCATCACGCAGCACATGGGCGCCTACCAGATCAAGACCAAGGGCGGCGATCTCGTCACCTTCCTTGATACGCCGGGCCACGCCGCCTTCACGCAGATGCGTATGCGCGGTGCCAATGTGACCGACATCGTGATCCTGGTGGTCGCCGCCGACGACGGCATCATGCCGCAGACGATCGAGGCCATCAATCACACCAAGGCCGCCGGCGTGCCGATGATCGTGGCGATCAACAAGATCGACAAGCACGAAGCCAACGCCCAGCGCGTCCGCGAGCGCCTGCTTGAGCACGAGGTCGTCGTCGAGGCGATGTCGGGCGACGTGCAGGACGTCGAGATTTCGGCCAAGACCGGCAAGGGTCTGGACGAGCTGATCGAGAAGATCCTGCTCCAGGCCGAACTCATGGAGCTGAAGGCCAACCCCGACCGCGAGGCCGAGGCGACCGTGATCGAAGCCAAGCTCGACAAGGGCAAGGGTCCGCTGGCGACCGTGCTGGTCAACCGCGGCACCCTGAAGGTCGGCGACATCCTCGTCGTCGGCACCGAGAGCGGCCGCGTGCGTGCGATGCTCGACGACAAGGGCCGCCAGGTGAAGGTGGCGCCGCCGTCGATGCCGGTGGAAGTCCTTGGTATCGGCGGCGTGCCGATGGCCGGTGACCTGCTGACCGTGGTCGAGAGCGAGCAGCGTGCCCGCGAGGTTTCGTCCTATCGTCAGGAACAGGCGACCGCCAAGCGCACCGCCACGGCGCCCACCAGCCTCGACACGATGTTCTCGGCACTGGCTGCCAAGCAGAACATCATCGAGTATCCGGTGGTGATCAAGGCGGACGTGCAGGGGTCGGTCGAGGCGATCAACGCCGCGCTCCACAACCTCTCGAACGACGAGATCAAGGTTCGCATCCTGCAGTCCGGCGTCGGTGCCATCACCGAGACCGACGTGGCCCTGGCTTCGGCTTCGGGTGCGCCGATCGTCGGCTTCAACGTCCGTCCGAACGCCAAGGCGCGCGAACTGATCGCGAAGACCAAGACGCCGATGATGTATTACGACGTCATCTATGAGCTGACCGCGGAGGTCGCCAAGCAGATGGCCGGCATCTGGGGTCCCGAGCGGATCGAAACCGTCGTCGGCCGCGCCGAAGTCAAGCAGGTCTTCCCGGCCGGCAAGCGCGACAAGGCGGCAGGTCTGCTGGTGGTCGAAGGCTACATCCGCAAGGGTCTCAGCGCGCGTCTCACCCGCAACGACGTCATCGTTTCGGCCACGACGATCTCCTCGCTGCGCCGCTTCAAGGACGACGTGGACGAAGTGCGCGCCGGTCTGGAATGCGGTGTCGTGCTGGCCGACACGAACGACATCAAGGCGGGCGACCACCTTGAAGTCTTCGAAGTCAGCCACCGCGAGCGTACCGTCGGCTAAGGCGTTATAATTACGCAGAACGAGGGCCATCGCCGGAGCAATCCGGCGGTGGCCTTCTTCTTTCCGGGCATGTGGATCGCGTGTCAGGAATTTAACCGGAATCCCGCGTGGTGGCACGTTTATGGCTGTCCTGTCGCAACGGCGACGGAAAGGACGGTGATGTCATGTGAGCACGGAAATCGTGGTAATGCTGGTTCTCGGCGGAGCGACCTTTCTGGTCGCACTTCTGCAACTGGTGGTGAAGCTGATCGAGCTGAGCCGCCGGTAAGGCGCCGATAGTCGGTAAGGAGGCTGGCGCTGCAACGTCAGTCTCCGATAGAGCCGATCTCTAACAAGAAAACGGGCCCGGATGCTGCAACACCCAGGCCCGGACGGTGATGTGAAAACGTCTACCGTGGTAGGCCAATCATACATTCACCTCCCGGAATTTTCAAGATGACCCGCTACTGTGCCTTTTTCGAATCCCTGACCGTTCGCGGCGATCGTCTGTCGATGGCGGACTTGCGCTATGCCTTCGAGCGCGAGGAACTGGAGAATGCCGAGACGGTGATCTCCAGCGGCAATGTCCTGTTCGATTACGAGGATCGGCCGAGCGAGGGTCTGGAAGACCTGCTGGCCTATCTGATGCGC
Organism: Novosphingobium sp.; assembly: GCA_017745295.1. Classification (GTDB taxonomy): domain Bacteria; phylum Pseudomonadota; class Alphaproteobacteria; order Sphingomonadales; family Sphingomonadaceae; genus Novosphingobium. Next base: position 107,592 of record JAGHZR010000013.1, on the reverse strand, counting down.
GACCGGTTCGACATGAAGGCCTTCGTCGCCGTGCGCACGCGCGAGGAAATTCGCCTGTCGGTGGAGGCGAACCCGTTCGCGGGGGAGAGCGGCGACAGTTTCGTGCATACCGTCCTGCTGTCCGGCCAGCCGAATCAGGATCGGTTCGACCGGCTCTTGGCCGACCACGGCACGCTGGGCGGTGAGCGTCTGGCGCTGGGCGCGCGCGCTCTGTTCGTCGATTATGCCCGCCCGCCTGCGGAGAGCCTGCTGACGATGGACTTCATCGAGAAGCGCCTCGGCTGTCGCGGCACGGTGCGCAACGTGCGCTCGCTGGCGCGGATCGTCGCCAAAATGTAAGAAAACGGTGTATCAAACCGGACCGCAGCGGTGCGGAGCCGTAATCGCTTGTTGCAAATTGCGGTGATCCGCCCACATGGGACGAAGCCATGGTACGTCAGCAAGTCACACCCGAACAGCACTCCGTCCGCCTCCTGAAGGTGGGTGAGCAGGTGCGTCACGTCCTTTCGGAAATCCTCACGCGCCAGCAGGTTCACGATGCGACGCTGAGCACGCATTCCGTGTCCGTCACCGAAGTGCGCATGACGCCCGATCTGCGCATGGCCACGGTCTATGTGAAGCCGTTGCTGGGCGAGCACGAGGAAGTGGTGCTGAAGGCGCTGCGTACGCATACGGCCTTCTTCCAGCGCGAGGTCGCGCAGCGGCTGAAGCTCAAGTTCGCGGCGAAGATTCGCTTCCGTCCGGATGAGACGTTCGACGAGGCGAGCCGCATCGATGCCCTGCTCAACGATCCGCGCGTGAAGCGGGATCTCGAAGAGGATTGACGCTTATCGCGGTCAGCCGGTCTCGAAGGTCAGGCTGACGCGGTCCCAGCGGCCCTGCGCGAGATCGGCCGGGCTGATCCGAAACCGGTAGAGCCGGGACCCGTCCCAGTTCCATTCCATCATATCGTCCTGCGCGAGTTGCAGGAGCAGCACTTCCGCGCGGCGATCGGGATGGCCGAACATGCCGTGCTGGTGACGGCCCGCCAGCCGGTATCCCGCGTTGATGCGCGCCAGTTCCGCATCGCCGACGTGCGCCAGCGCTTCCGGCGGGCCGGAAATCATCGCGCGCAAGGTGAAAGTCGCCAGTTCGGACAGGTCTCTCGGCGCATAGGCCCGCACCAGGTCGGCGCAGTCGCGGTCGACATGGGCGAGGACGTCGCGAAGCACGGCGAACTCTTCGCGCGTCAGCACGCCCCATGGCTCGCGCTCTTCGGTGAAGTAGTCCATCGCCGCCGAGACCTGTGCCAGCGCGTCATATTGCGCTTTGTGCTCGCGCAGCCGGGCGTCTTCGCGGTCGAGCGCGCGCTGGGCGGTTTCGAGCAGCAGGGGCGTCGCTGCCGGATCGGCGCCGAGCAGTTCCAGATCCTCGCGCGCATCGCTGGTGCGGGCCTTGCGCCGGCCGGTGAGGCGCGAGGCTTCGTGGAGCGCGAGGCGATAGCAATCCGCAAGATGGAGGGCGCCGTGCCACCAGATCCGTTCGACCGGCTCGGCTGCTGCCAATGGACCGTCGCGTGGCGGATAGCGGTGTTCCAGCCACGCCGCGATGGCTTGCGCCGCCGTGCCTTCGCTTCCCGGCAATGGCTCAGGCACGTCGACGGCGGATGGTTCGACCGGCCAGAACGGGAAGAAACCATGTCCGAAGTCTTCGGGCGGGCTGGTGAAATCGTGGTTCCCCGCAGGCACCGGAACCACCGCGCCGGAGCCGAGGAAAAACGCCAGCGACCCGGTGCGCGGCAATGGCGCTTCGGGGCAGGCCCGGGCGATCTCGGCGAGGTCGATCTGCGCGGCGAAAGGAAGTGCCGTCCCGTCGCGGCCGCGCGGCCAAGGGATGTCTCCCAGTCTGGGCAGGCCGCCCAGCCAACTGGGATCGTCGAACCAGTCGCGCGTGCGTTGGCGTGGCTTGCGGACCAGCACGACCGGGCGCGGCATCGGAGCATCGGCGGTTTGCGATCCGCCGATACGGTGTTCCTCCGCCAGCGGCTCCGGCCGCCAGACCGGGCCGGGCAGAGGCGTGGGACTCTGGTGGCGGCCAAGGCGCAAGGGCAGGGCGAGCGCCATCAGGCAGAGCAGGGCGCCCAGCACCAGCGGCCCGGCCACCGCCCCCTTGTAGCCGAGGAGCGCGACGAGACCGGCCGCACCGCCGTCGAGGAAGCGTGCCGTCTCTAGCCACGAACCGTCGGCAGCAGGCGCGAGCGGGGCATCGATGACGTAGCCGGAAACCAGTCCGGCCAGCGTGACGATCATGGCGACGGCGATCCACCTCTTCATGCCCAACTCCCCGCCAAGCTCTCGCGAACCCGCGGGATTAGATAACGGCGCGCGGTTTCATTCAAGCGGGGACAATCGCCGCAGGCGCGGTGCGGGGCGGCATGGGGCGTGTTATCCCCAGCCACGATGGCCAAACTCTATTTCTACTATGCCAGCATGAATGCCGGAAAGTCGGCGACTTTGCTTCAGGCGAACTTCAACTATCACGAGCGGGGCATGCGCACGATGCTGTGGACCGCCGGGATCGACGACCGCAGCGGCCAACGCGGCGAGGATTTCGCGATCGAGAGCCGCATCGGACTTCATGCCCAGGCCCATCGCTTCCGGGGCGATACCGACCTGGTAGCCCAGGTCCGCGCGGTTCATGCGGTGGAGCCGCTGTCCTGCGTCCTGGTGGACGAGGCGCAGTTCCTCACCCCGGAGCAGGCCTGGCAATGCGCCCATGTCGCCGACCGCGAGAACATTCCGGTGCTCTGCTATGGCCTGCGCACCGATTTCCGCGGCGAGCTGTTCCCCGGATCGGCAGTGCTGCTGGGGATCGCCGATGCCCTGATCGAGCTGAAGGCGGTGTGCCACTGCGGCCGCAAGGCGACGATGAACTTGCGCGTCGATGCAACGGGCGCGGCGGTGCGCGAGGGCGCGCAGACCGAGATCGGCGGCAACGACCGCTACGTCGCGCTCTGCCGCAAGCATTTCGGGGAAGCCATGGAACGGTGAACGCATTGCGCACCGGCCCCTGCACACCTAGATCACGATCATGAACCAGACCCTGCTGGACGCTGCGGCGCTCATCGTTCCCCTGATCCTCGCCATCGTCTTCCACGAGGTCTCGCATGGCTGGACCGCACTGGCGCTGGGCGATCCGACTGCGCAGGAGCAGCGGCGCCTCTCGCTCAATCCCTTGCGTCACGTCGATCCGTTCGGAACGGTGATCCTGCCCGGCTCTCTCGCACTGGCCGGGGCGCCGATCTTCGGTTGGGCCAAGCCGGTGCCGGTCAACCGCTGGCGCCTGCGCGATCCGCGCCGGGGGATGATGGTCGTGGCGGCGGCGGGGCCGGGGTCCAACCTCGTGCTGGCGGCGGTCGGCGCGGTGCTGCTGGGGCTGCTGGTCCGGTTCGCGGGATCGGCGGACAGCGCGGTGCTGGAATTCGTCGCCAAGAACTTCAGCAATTTCATTATGATCAACGTGTTCCTCGCGCTGTTCAACCTGCTGCCGATCCCGCCGTTCGATGGCTCGCACATCGTTGAGGGGCTGCTGCCGCGCGGTCTCGCCGAGGGCTATGCGCGGCTGCGCCCTTACGGCTTCCCGCTGCTGATCGTGTTGTTGCTGGTGGTGCCTTACTTCTTCCCGCAATGGAGCATCGTCGGCAGGCTGGTCGCGCCGCCGGTCATGTGGGCGACAGGGCACTATTTCGCGCTGGCCCAGTTCGTGGCGGGCGTCTGACTGTCGGCAGGCGTTGACAAACCCCGCCCGCGCGACTTGGGGGAGGGCATGACTTCCACGCCCGCAACCCGCCCGGCCCCTCATGGCTGGATCATCCTCGACAAGCCGCTCGGCCTTGGCTCCACGCAGGCGGTCGCCGCCGTGAAGCGCAACTTGCGCGAGGCGGGCTATGGCAAGAAAGTGAAGGTCGGCCACGGCGGCACGCTCGATCCCTTGGCGACCGGCATCCTGCCCGTCGCGCTGGGCGAGGCGACCAAGCTGACCGGGCGTATGCTCGACGCCAGCAAGATCTACGAGTTCACCGTGCGCTTCGGCGAGGAGACCGACACGCTGGACCTTGAGGGCAAGGTCATCGCCACCAGCGAGGTGCGGCCTTCGCAGGCCGAAGTGGAGGCCGTGCTGCCGCGCTTCACCGGCCCGATCGAGCAGGTGCCGCCGATCTACTCGGCGCTGAAGGTCGATGGCGAGCGCGCCTACGATCTGGCGCGCGCCGGGCAGGAGGTCGAACTGAAGTCACGCCGCGTGACAGTCTACGAGCTGCAGTTCCTCCCCGACACGGGGAGGGGGACCATGCGCAGCATGGTGGAGGGGCAATCACCGGAAACCGAAACCTTGCGGGAGCCGCCTGTGCCCCTCCACCACCCTGCGGGCGGTCCCCCTCCCCCTGCCGGGGAGGAATTGGCGGAAGTCACCCTCCGCGCCCATGTCTCCAAGGGCACGTACATCCGTTCCCTTGCACGCGACATCGCACAGGCCTTGGGAACACGCGGAACCGTGTCCATGCTGCGCCGCGTGAAGGCCGGTCCGTTCGACCTGTCTCACGCGATTTCGCTGGACAAATTGAACGAAATCGGCAAGGGCGCTGCGCTTGAACAGATACTCTTGCCACTAGAGGTGGGGCTGGACGACATCCCGGCCATCGACCTCGGTTCGGAGCAGGCAAGAGCGGTCCGCCAGGGCCGCGTTCTGACCGAACTGCCCCATGAAGACGGGCTCTACTGGGCGCGAGAAGGGATCACTCCCGTCGCGCTGATGGAGCTTTCGGGCGGAGAAGCCCGCGTCGTCAGAGGGTTCAACTTATCGGATGTCGCGGAGTAAAGTACTATGTCGGTTACCGCTGAAAAGAAGCAGGACATCATTTCGGACAACGCACGCGTCGCTGGCGACACGGGCAGCCCGGAAGTTCAGGTCGCGATCCTCACCGAGCGCATCCGCAACCTGACCGAGCACTTCAAGGCTCACCACAAGGACAACCACTCGCGTCGCGGTCTGCTGGCCATGGTCAACAAGCGCCGCTCGCTGCTCGACTACCTGAAGAAGAAGGACGTCGCGCGGTACAACGCACTGATCCAGAAGCTGGGTCTGCGTAAGTAAGACTTAACGGGAAGCGGCCCCTAGCGGGCCGCTTCTTGCATCAGGGGTACGTCCGCAATTCGGCGGCAGGCCCAGGGGCTCAAAGCGGCTCCACACCGGACCGGGACGGCATACCCGGCAGAAAACCCCGCCGTTGCAATAGGGCCGGTGGGCTGAGGAAAACCTCTTATGTTCGACGTCAAAACCGTAAGCATGGAGTGGGGCGGCAAGACCCTCACTCTCGAAACCGGCCGCGTGGCCCGTCAGGCCGACGGCGCGGTCCTCGCCACCTACGGCGAAACGGTCGTGCTCTGCGCGGTTACCGCCGCCAAGTCGGTGAAGGAAGGCCAGGACTTCTTCCCGCTGACCGTGCACTACCAGGAAAAGTTTTCGGCCGCCGGCCGCATTCCGGGTGGCTTCTTCAAGCGTGAACGCGGCGCCACCGAAAAGGAAACGCTGACCAGCCGCCTGATCGACCGTCCGGTCCGTCCGCTGTTCCCCGAAGGTTTCTACAACGAAATCAACGTCATCGCCCAGGTCCTGAGCTTTGACGGCGAAACCGAGGCTGACATCGTTGCGATGATCGCCGCTTCGGCCGCACTGACCATCTCGGGCGTGCCCTTCATGGGTCCGATCGGCGCCGCGCGCGTCGGCTTCGTCGACGGCGAATATACGCTGAACCCGAAGCAGACCGCTGCCCTCACCGATGGCCGCCTGGACCTCGTCGTCGCTGCCACCGGCGATGCCGTGATGATGGTTGAATCGGAAGCCAAGGAGCTGACCGAGGAAGAGATGCTTGGTGCCGTCGTGTTCGCACATGACGAGATCAAGAAGGTCGTCGACCTCATCATCGACCTGGCCGAAGTTGCCGCCAAGGAACCCTGGGACGTCGATCTGTCGGACAACACCGCCGACATCAAGGCGAAGCTCAAGAAGGCCGTCGGCAAGGACGTCACGGCCGCCTACAAGCTGACCGACAAGTCGAAGCGCTCCAATGCCCTCAACGCCGCGCGCGCCAAGGCCAAGGAAGCTTTCGCGGACGAAACCCCGCAGACGCAGATGGTCGCCATCAAGACCATGAAGAAGCTGGAAGCGGAAATCGTGCGCGGCGCCATCCTCAAGGACGGCAAGCGCATCGACGGCCGCACGCTGGAGCAGGTCCGCCCGATCGAGGCGATCGTCGGCTTCCTGCCGCGCACCCACGGTTCCTCGCTGTTCACCCGCGGTGAAACGCAGGCGATCTGCACCACCACGCTGGGCACCAAGGACGCCGAACAGATGATCGACGGCCTCGAAGGCCTGTCGTACTCGTCGTTCATGCTGCACTACAACTTCCCGCCCTACTCGGTCGGCGAAGTGGGCCGCTTCGGCGCCCCGGGCCGCCGCGAAGTCGGCCACGGCAAGCTGGCATGGCGCGCGCTGCATCCGGTGCTGCCTTCGAAGGAAGACTTCCCATACACGATCCGCGTTCTCTCGGACATCACCGAGTCGAACGGTTCGTCCTCGATGGCCACCGTCTGCGGCGGTTCGCTCTCGATGATGGACGCCGGCGTGCCGCTGGTCCGTCCGGTCTCGGGCATCGCCATGGGCCTGATCCTGGAAGGCAAGGACTTCGCCGTCCTGTCGGACATCCTGGGTGACGAAGATCACCTCGGCGACATGGACTTCAAGGTTGCGGGCACCGAAGCCGGCATCACCACGATGCAGATGGACATCAAGATCGCGGGCATCACGCGCGAGATCATGGCCAAGGCGCTGGAACAGGCCAAGGCCGGTCGCGCGCACATCCTGGGTGAAATGACCAAGGCCCTGGGTTCGGCTCGTACCGAACTTTCGGCCCACGCACCGCGCATCGAGACGATCCAGATCGACAAGTCGAAGATCCGTGACGTCATCGGCACCGGCGGCAAGGTCATCCGCGAGATCGTCGCCGAAACCGGAGCCAAGGTCGACATCGACGACGAAGGCGTGATCAAGATCTCGTCCTCGGACGTGAACCAGATCGAAGCCGCCAAGAAGTGGATCCTCGGCATCGTCGAGGAAGCGGAAGTCGGCAAGATCTACACCGGCAAGGTCGTCAACATCGTCGATTTCGGTGCTTTCGTGAACTTCATGGGTGGCAAGGACGGCCTCGTCCACGTCTCCGAAATGAAGAACGAGCGCGTCGAAAAGCCGACCGATGTCGTCAAGGAAGGCCAGGAAGTTAAGGTCAAGGTCCTCGAGATCGACCCGCGCGGCAAGGTTCGCCTGTCGATGCGCGTCGTCGACCAGGAAACCGGCGCCGAGCTGGAAGACACCCGTCCGGCCCGCGAACCGCGCGAACCGCGCGGCGATCGTGGTCCGCGCGAGGATCGCGGCGGTGACCGTCGTGGCCCTCGTCGTGACGGCGGCCGTGGCGGCAACGACCGTGGTCCGCGCGGTGAAGGCCGGAGCGATCGCGGTCCCCGCGGTCCGCGTGGCGGCGACAACGGCGGTGGCGATCCCGACCACATGCCGGCGTTCCTGAAGGAAGACTGATCGCATAGCGATCGGCCTTTCAGGACCCGAAAAGACGAAGGGGCCGCAGCGATGCGGCCCCTTTTTCGTGCTTGCTATGAAAATTCCCGATCTTCGTCATTGCGAGCGAGGCGAAGCAATCCAGCCAACTCTGGATTGCCGGACGGCTTCACCTCCTCGCAAGGACTAATGGGGCTTGGGGCGCCCGCGCGGTCGGGGGCTGTTCCCCCCTCAGTTCGCCGCAGCGAGCCGGGGCGCGCCCTTGTCCTCACCGCGCGAGCGACGCGGGGCAGTGACGACGCGATTCTTGCCCGCCTGCTTGGCGGTATAGAGCGCGCTGTCGGCCATGGCGACGACGTCGCCAGCGCCCGTCGCCGTCTCCGGCACGGTGGCGACGCCGAAGGAGGCGCTGACTTGCGCCCCATGCGCGGCCGAGAGTGCCTCCACCCGCTGGCGCAGCAGTTCGGCCTTGGCAGCGGCATGTTCGAGGCTGCACTTGGGCATGATGACCAGCAGCTCCTCGCCGCCGTAGCGGGCGATCACGTCCGAGGGACGCAGGGTGCTGACAAGCTGCCCGGCCACGTCGCGCAGCACGGCATCGCCCTTGGCATGGCCGTGGTCGTCGTTGAGGCGCTTGAAGTTGTCGAGATCGATCATCAGCACCGAGATCGAAGTGCCGGTGCGCTGCGCCAGGTTGATGTAGCGCTCCAGCGCGTCCTCCATGTAGCGCCGGTTGTAGAGGCCGGTCAGCGGATCGCGGAGAGACTGGGTGCGCAGTTTTTCGCGCAAGGCGATGTTGGACAGCGCGAGCGAGATCGAATCCGCCAGTGCCCGCGCGATCCGGGTGACGTCGTGAAGCTGCTCGCGGGCATCGGCGGCCTCGCTGGCGAGCACGAGCAGCCCGAACACCTGCCCGCGCGCCATCATCGGCACTTCGATGCTGGAGGCCTTGCCGATCGCGTGGGGGCAGCAGAGCGTACCGACCTGCCCGCCGAGGGCCTGCCGATCGTTGACATGCGGCTTGCCGCGTTTGAGCGCCCAGCAGGTCTCGGGAAACAGCGTGGGCGCCGGAGTGAAGGCCTGCCTCTGGCTCCACGACTGGGCAAGGTCCAGCCGGTCGCGCGAATTGTTGAAGAGGTAGAGCGCCCCGTCGAGGTCGGGCAGCAGGCGCCGCGCGCTGGCCATCAGCACGGCCCCGGCATCCTCCTTGTCGTCGGCGGCCTGGAGCATGTCGGTCATCGCGAACAGCTCTTCGACTTGCGCACGCGCCGCGCTGGCCTGCGCGACCAGCGTCAGGTGCCCGTCGAGTTCGGCAACCGCCCGCCTGCCGTAGCGAATGCCGACGCTCAACGTGAACAGGGCCATCACCGCAGCGAACCCGGCGAGCGCCCGCGACAGCGTGCCATGGGTAAGAAAGCTGGCGACGGCACTGATCGCGCAGGCGAACTGGACCGCATGGACCGCTATCCGCGCCATGGTCATCGTCCTGCCCGGCGAGAACATCCCCGGCGATGGAATACTGTCGAAATTTTCCATCCACACCCTGCCTGCGTCGAAACGGACAAGATATCGCCTGACAGCTAACGAACCGTAACAAACAGCATTAAGATGAAGTTATTATGGATTAACTTCAGGTAATTGCGAAAAAGAGTGGACTGAAATTGGTATGCTGCGCGTTTTCTTTTTGTCTGCTTTCTCGCCTCAAGCCCCGACAACCCGCAGCGTCATGCGCGAGGAGCCGTAAGGCGCGACCAGCGCCGCGGCACGCTTCCAGTCGCCGCGCAGCCAGTCTTCATGTGCTTCGGGCGGAAGCATCACCGGCATCGTGTCGCGGCCCTCGGCGCGCAAGGCGGCATTGGCCTCGCAAGTGAGCAGAGCAAAGCTGGGCACTTCGCTGTCCTTCCACACGCCTGCCATCGCGAAGATCGGCTGGTCGGAGGCGCCGAACCAGCACTGGCGGCGCTTGCCGTCGCGCGGGTCCGCCTTGCCCCATTCCATGAAGGCGCTGGCGGGGACCAGGCAACGGAACTCGCTGTTGCGCAAGTTGCCGATCCAGAACGGGCTTTCCAGATTGCGCACGGTGAGGATGCCGTGCCGCCGTTCATCCCATCCTTGCGGCGGCGGCGGGACGCCCCAGAGGCGCGGGACCATCCGGCGCGGCAGGCGCTTTTCCGGTCGCGGCCCCGCCACGAATTCGCGTCCCATGGTGATGACCGGCGCAAACCCGCCCGCCGAAACCGAGCCGCCGGGCCAGGGATCGTCTCCCGCATCGAACCCGAAAGTACGGGCAACGTCGCGGGCAGGGGCGTCTAGGCGATAGATCATCGGCATGTCTGTCTGAGGCCCTAGACGGCTGGAAAAGCCGCGTCTATCGTCCCGCCATCCCCGGGGAGCTTGTGCCCAAGGCTTTCGAATCCGAAAGCCGAACGGAAACAAATGGCTGAGAGGGGCAGGTCACGCTGCCCGACCCGTTGAACCTGAACCCGTTAACACGGGCGGAGGGAAGGGCGGGCCACAGGACTCTTCTGTCGCGACCTTTCTTTCGTCCATAAGTCGAAGGAAAAATCGCTTATGGCCGACATCAATTCGCAGCTTGAAAATATTGGGCTGGAAATCGGCGTTACTACCGGACCCATTCGCGGGTCGAAGAAGATTCACGTCGGGCCGCTGGGCGTTGCCATGCGGGAAATTCACCTTGAACCCGGTTCCGGCGAGGCGCCGGTGCGCGTCTACGATACGTCCGGACCCTACACCGATCCCAGCGTCACCATCGACATTGCCGCCGGCCTTGCCGCCAAACGCCGCGAATGGATCCTCGCCCGCGGCGATGTGGAGGATTATGAAGCCCGCGCCGTGAAGCCGGAAGACAACGGCCAGCTCGGCCCGGACCGTTCGGGCGGCGTCGCGGCGTTTCCCAATGTGGTGAAGCGCCCGCTGCGCGCGAGGCAGGGCATGAACGTCAGCCAGATGCACTATGCCCGGCGCGGGATCATCACGCCGGAGATGGAATACGTCGCCGAGCGGGAAAACCTCGGCCGCGCGATGCTGAAGGAATATGCGCGCGACGGGCAAGACTGGGGCGCCGCCATCCCCGACTACGTCACCCCCGAATTCGTGCGCGAGGAAGTGGCGCGCGGCCGGGCGATCATCCCCTCCAACATCAACCACCCCGAAAGCGAGCCGATGGCGATCGGCCGCAATTTCCTGGTCAAGATCAACGCCAATATCGGCAACTCCGCAGTCGCCTCGGACGTGGCGAGCGAGGTGGACAAGATGGTCTGGTCGATCCGCTGGGGCGCGGACACGGTGATGGACCTCTCGACGGGGCGCAACATCCACGACACCCGCGAGTGGATCATCCGCAACTCGCCCGTGCCGATCGGCACCGTGCCGATCTATCAGGCGCTGGAGAAGGTCGGCGGCATTGCCGAGGACCTGACCTGGGAAGTGTTCCGCGACACCCTGATCGAACAGGCCGAGCAGGGCGTGGACTACTTCACCATCCACGCCGGCGTGCGCCTGCCGTTCGTGCCGCTCGCGGCGAAGCGCGTGACCGGCATCGTCAGCCGCGGCGGCTCGATCATGGCCAAGTGGTGCCTGGCGCATCACAAGGAAAGCTTCCTCTACGAGCGCTTCG
>JAGHZR010000013.1:0-96239 GCA_017745295.1 Novosphingobium sp. | reverse complement strand
TCACCGAGATCATGAAGGCCTACGACGTCGCCTACTCGCTGGGTGATGGCCTGCGCCCCGGCTCGATCGCGGACGCCAATGACGAGGCGCAGTTCGCCGAACTCTACACCCTGGGCGAACTGACCAAGCGCGCCTGGGCGCAGGATGTGCAGGTGATGATCGAGGGGCCGGGCCATGTGCCGATGCACAAGGTGAAGGAGAACATGGACAAGCAGCTCGAGGCTTGCGGCGAGGCGCCGTTCTACACCCTCGGCCCGCTCGTGACCGACATTGCGCCGGGCTACGACCACATAACCAGCGGCATCGGCGCGGCCATGATCGGCTGGTACGGCACGGCGATGCTCTGCTACGTCACGCCCAAGGAGCACCTCGGCCTGCCGGACCGCGACGACGTGAAAGTCGGCGTCGTTACCTACAAACTGGCCGCCCATGCCGCCGATCTCGCCAAGGGGCACCCGGCCGCCAAAGTCCGCGACGATGCGCTCTCCCGCGCCCGTTTCGAGTTCCGCTGGCGCGACCAGTTCAACCTCAGCCTCGATCCCGACACCGCCGAGCAGTACCACGACCAGACGCTTCCGGCCGAAGGCGCCAAGTCCGCGCATTTCTGCTCGATGTGCGGGCCGAAGTTCTGCTCGATGAAGATCAGCCAGGAAGTGCGGGACTTCGCCGCCAAGCAGAACCAGCCCTCGACCGGCTTCATCGCTGCCGAGGAAGGCGGCAAGCTGGCCATCCTCGAAGCTGAGGCGGGCATGGCGGAGATGAGCAAGGTGTTCAAGGAAACCGGCGGTGAACTCTACATGGGTTCGGGAGGCCGCGAGCACGACTGAACTCTAAAAGACTGAACTGTCGCCAAACTCTTCGTCGTTGTCGCGAAAGCGGGGACCCCGCTTCCTTTCTCGGGAATAGCGGAGTTCGCCTTCGCGAGGGCGACGAAGAGTGCTAGGGTCGGATCTCCAAGGAGATCCGATTTCATGCGCAACCCCGCCGACGACTGGATGAAACTGGCTCAGGACAGCTACCGTCTCTGGGCCGATTCGATGATCGTGATCGGCATGCGGACGACGGACATGATGACCGGGCGCGGCAGCAACCGCGAGAACGTGCTCATGGTCACGGAAAAACTCCAGGCCAATGCCGAACTGGCGATCAAGCTGGCCACCGGCGGCCTCACCTCTCCGGAAAAGACCGCGCACAAGGCCGTCCGCCACTATCGCAAGCGCGTGACCGCGAATCGCCGCCGCCTCTCGCGGGCCAAGCCCCGGTGAGCGCGCAAGGCTTCGGCGCGATCCATATCGGCATCGGCGGCTGGAGCTACGACCCCTGGCGCGAGACGTTCTACCCCAAGGGCGTCTCCAAGGCGCGCGAACTCGAATATCTGGGCCAGCACCTCACCGGCACCGAGATCAACGCCACGTTCTATGGGCGCCAGAAACCGGCCAGTTTCGCCAAATGGCGCGATACGGTGCCGCACGGGTTCAGGTTCGCGGTCAAAGGCTCGCGTTACTGCACGAACCGCAAGAATCTCGCGGAAGCGGGCGAGAGCGTCACCAATTTCGTCGAGCAGGGGATCGTCGAACTCGGCGACAGGCTCGGCCCGATCAACTGGCAACTGGCCGCCACCAAACGGTTCGACCCTGACGAGATCGCCGCCTTCCTCGCCCTGCTGCCGGCGAGCCACGAGGGCATCGCGCTGCGCCACGCCATCGAGCCTCGCCACGAGAGCTTCGACGATCCGGCCTTCCTCGACCTTGTCCGGAAAGCCGGTGTCGCCGTCATCCTTGCCGACAGCCCCAAGTACCCGGCCTTTACAGAGGCCGCCGAGGCAGGACCTTTTGTCTACGCCCGCCTCCAGAACGCGCAGTCCGAGGTCGAGCAGGGCTACCCCGACGCCGAACTGGACGCTTGGGCTGAGCGCGTCCGGGAATGGTCGAACTCCGGACGCGATGTGTTCCTGTTTTTCATCAATGGCGCAAAGGAACGGGCACCGGCAGCGGCGATGGCGTTGATCGCCAAGCTTGCGGATCGATGGGGCGAAGGCGTTTTTTGATCCGGCCGCAATTTCCGGTGTCGACCTGAAACCTGCCATTCTACGGGCCGCGGCGGGCAGGGCATGATGTTATTTTTCTGAAAGACTCAGTTGTTTGCGTGAAAATTGAATTCGCGGCAGCTTGGGCTATCATCCCTCTTACATAGGGGGCATTCATGAAAATTCTTCTCGTTGCATTGGTTGCGACCAGCGCACTGACGGTCACTGCCTACGCTGCCGAGGCGCCGGTTATCGCGCCCCCACCTGTCTGGGTAAAACCGGTCGCTCCCCTGTCAGTAACTGAGAAGTCTGGCGATACTCCGATTCGGATAATCCTGTCCGACCAGCAGATCGCTTTCGAACAGGGTCGCAAGACGGTCTATACCGAAACCATACTCCGAATTCAGACTCCGCAAGGCCTGTCTGCGGGTAATATCTCGCTGCCGTGGCGGCCGGAAACCGATGTCCTGGTCGTGCATAAGCTGCTGATAAGGCGCGGCGACCAGACCATCGATGTACTCAAATCCGGTCAAACCTTCACGGTCTTGCGGCGCGAGCAGAATCTGGAAAGCGCAACGCTTGACGGTATTCTGACGGCCAATATCCAGCCCGAAGGCCTTCAGGTCGGGGACGTGCTCGAATTGGCCGCGTCGGTATCGTCGAGCGATCCCGTACTGAAAGGACACGTCGAACAGATTGCCGGCGCCTGGAACTTTCTCCCGATCGGACGTGCGCATCTTCGGATGCAGTGGCCCAGCAATCTGCCCAATCGCCTTCGCTCCACCGCCCTTCCGGAAATCAAGCCGACGAAAGCGGAGGGAACAACCAGCATGGAACTATCGCTGGACAATGTGGAGCCGATCATGGTGCCGAAAGGTGCTCCTGAACGCTATCAGTTGGGGCGCCTGATCGAAGTAACGGATTTCGCATCATGGGGCGAACTCGGGGCGCTCATGGCCCCGCTTTACGAAAAGGCCGCAGTGCTGCCGGCGCAAGGCCCTCTCAGCACCGAACTGGAGCGTATCCGGAATCTTTCGTCCGATCCCAAGGTTCGCACCGAAGCTGCCCTCGCCTTGGTGCAGGATCGGGTGCGCTACGTTGCGCTGGCAATGGGGACAGGCGACCATGTTCCCGCCGACGCAGAGAAGACCTGGTCGCGCCGTTATGGCGATTGCAAGGGCAAGACCGCGCTCCTCATCGCGCTTCTCCACGCCATGGGCATTGAAGCGGAGCCCGTTGCGGTCAGCACGGTATTTGGCGACGGTCTCAACGAGCGTCTGCCGATGATCGGGCTTTTCAACCATGTTCTGGTACGCGCCTCCATCGCGGGGCGGACCTACTGGCTGGACGGAACCCGATCCGGCGACACCAGCCTCGATCGGCTGACCACGCCCTATCTCGGCTGGGGCCTTCCGCTTGTGGCGAAAGGCGCCGCGCTCGTTCGCATGCTGCCTACCCCTCCTTCCGAGCCGATGCAGGACGTCAATATCCGGATCGACGCCAGAAAGGGTATTGCCGGGGCATCCCCGGCGCAGGTCGAAACGATCATGCGCGGCGATGCCGGGATGGCACTCAACATCGCGGTGGCAAACCTTGTCGGAGAAGCGCGAAACCGGGCGCTCAAGGAATTCTGGAAGAGCCAGTATGACTTCATCGAGGTGAAGTCGGCAGCGGCGAACTTCGATGCAAAGAGCGGAGAAATGCGCCTTACCATGGAGGGCGAAGCCAAGCTGGACTGGGCTAACGGCAATTATCAAACGGACGGGACAAGCGTAGGCTATCAAGCGGATTTCAGCCGCGATCCCGGCCCCGAAGCGGACGCCCCTTTCGCCGTCGCCTACCCTTACTTCGTCCGCACGCGGGAAACGATCTTGCTGCCGAAAGGCCATGGCACCTTCAAGCTTGGCGCCGGAACGGAAGTGGATCAGGTAGCGGGCGGCATCGAATACAAGCGTCACGCCGTTATCGTGGACAGTGTCTTCACCATCGAGAAGACCGAGCGTAGCCTGGTGCCGGAATTCGCAGGCAAGGACGCACCGGCTCACCAGGCGATATTGCGCGCGCTGAGCGATCGTGCAGTGTCGGTCCACATGCCGGCTGGCTACAAATATACCGGGCCGGACATCGACGCCATCAAAGCCGCCGTTCCCACCACGGCGTCAGGTTACATCGACAGGGGTGGCGTCTATCTCGACAAAGCTCTCTACGATGAGGCCATGGCGGACTTTGACAAGGCCCAGGCTTTGGATCCGACCAGTGCATGGCCACTTGCAAACCGCGGTCTCGTCCATGTCTGGAAGCGGGAATTTCCAGCAGCTGTCGCCGATCTCGATGCGGCTGCAAAGATAGATCCGCGCAACGCAGTCGTATTTCGGGCCCGCGGCCTGATGGCGCAGCAGGGCGACAATCCGCAAGAGGCCATCGCGGCCTACACCGAGGCTCTCGCCATCGAGCCTGGCAATGCCTTTACGCTCAGTCACAGGGCAGAGGCTTACAAGACCGCCGGCCGTGATACCGAAGCCCTCGAGGACGCTGCTGCCGCCCTTGAAGGACGGCCTGACTGGGTAAGTCTGTACGTGCTCCGGGCGAATATCTTCAAGAGGCAGGACAAGCGGGATGAAGCTTTGGCTGAGGCCGCAGCGGTTGTCGCCGCCAATCCCGACGAAGCCTACGCCTATATCGTGGCTGCAAGCATCTACCGCGCCTTCAACAGGCAAGTCGACGCGATGCGGCTTTCCGACCAGGCCGTCGCGCTCAAGCCCGACGCCTATGCCTACTACAATCGCAGCCTCAGCAGGCCGAAAAGCGACGTGGCGGGGCGGCTTGCCGATCTCGACGCCGCGCTCGAACTGGACCCGAAGGACTATTCCGCCATTGCCGAGAAAGGGAAACTGCAAGCGCAAAACGGGGACCTGAGGGGGGCCATCTCCACTTACACCGCCGCCTTGGACAAATCTCCGAACCAACCCTCGCTGCTTCTCGAACGTGGTATCCTGTATGCGCGGTCGAAAGATGCCGAAAAAGCCGAGCGTGATTATCAGGAGGTTCGCAAGACTGCGAAAAACCCTGTGATATTCAATAATATGTGCTGGGCGATGGCGACAGCGGGAGTCACGCTCGAATCCGCGTTGGCCGATTGCGATACCGCCCTGGCCAAAGCGCCGGATAACACCGGGTTCCTCGACAGCCGCGGCCTGGTTCTTTTGCGCCTGGGACGTATCGACGAGGCCATCAACACTTACAATAAGGTCCTGACACAAAGACCCCGAATGCCGTCGTCCTTGTTCGGCAGAGCCTTAGCCGAAGCGCGTAAGGGAGATCATGAAAAGTCGGATGCCGATATGAAGGCCGCCTTGCAAATCGATCCCGGTATTCGCGATGAATTTGAAGACTACGGCGTCAGATTCTAGATTCCAGGACGGGGCGGGACGAATGATCGGGCAGTATTGACTGTTGGGGCAAGGGGAGGCCTGCCTTGAGGGTATCCGCCTCAGACTCGGTGTAGATGACGGTAAGACCTCATCCATTTCCATGGCATCAATGAAAGTCTGCAAGCCACCGATGAGCAAGCTCTATGAAAACTGCCGTTCAATGGGCGCCTCTCGCCTGTCCGCAAAAAAACCCAAAGGTTTGAAGGGCGGCGCGATGTCATCATTCGGAACCTCGCGCGTTCCCCTTCGTTGTAGCCGCCATGAAAAATCTTCTCACCGCATCGGTCCTCGCCGTCGCTCTTGCGGCCTGTTCGTCCGAACCTGCGAAGGCGCCGGAACAGCCGAGCGATACGGCCACCTCTTCCGCCACGACGGACGAAACCGTTTCCGAAACGTCTGTCGCCACGCCGGTGGCCACTACCGATCCCAAGGTGCTGTCGCTGGAAGGGCTGGGAGATCTAAGGATCGGCCAGGCGGTGCCTGCAGGATCGTCCTGGGCCGAGCGCGGGGCGCAGCAGAGCGATGCCTGCCGCACGGTGACCTCGCCAGACTATCCGGGCGTCTACGCCATCGTCGAGCAAGGCAAAGTGCAACGCATCACGCTTGGCCAGCGCTCTGAGGTCACGCTGGTCGAAGGAATCGGTGTCGGCTCCAGCGAGGCCGATGTGAAGAAATGGTTCGCGGGCTTCCGGGAGGAACCGCACAAGTATGAGGCCTCTCCGGCAAAGTATCTCACGGCGCCCAATGCCAAAAGCGGCGACCCGGCACTCCGGTTCGAGATCGGGCAGGACGGGAAGGTCAAGCTGATCCACGTCGGAACGATGCCGGTGCTGGAGTATGTCGAGGGCTGTTCCTGAGAACCAGGAATTTTCGACTTCCCGAGCGCCACACCCGCCGGCTTTCGTGTAAGGCCCTTGGTCCTACTTCGAAGCACGGAAGCCCTGCGATGAATCACTATCTGCTGACCTACCATCTCGCGCCGGACTATCTGGAGCGTCGTCCGCAGTACCGCGAGCCGCATCTGGCGCTGGCCTGGGCGGCGGTGGAACGCGGAGAACTGGTGCTCGGCGGAGCGGTGGAGGATCCGGTCGATACCGCGCTGCTGTTGTTTGCGGGCGAGGGACCGGAAGCGGCAGAGGCTTTCGCCAGGGCCGATCCTTATGTGACCGAAGGCATCGTCGAGCGCTGGACGGTGCGGCGCTGGGCCACGGTCGTCGGGAAATCGGCCGCCAATCCCGTCCATGTCGACGGTCGCGCGTGAGCGCGGCGGAACTCGCGATCCGTTCCCGGCGGGCGACGTTCAACCGGGCGATCGCCGAAGGCGACGCCGCTGCCATCGGGCCGATCCTCGCGCGGGACTGCGTGATGGTGACGGGCACCGACAGCGCGCTGATCTCGGGGCGGATGGGGCAGGTGAAAGTCTGGCGCCGCGAGTTCGCGGGCGCGGCGCGGCTGGTCTACACCCGCACGCCGGAGCAGGTCACGGTCTCGCCGGTAGAGCCGATCGCGATGGAGCACGGGCGCTGGGAGGGCATAGACAGCACTTCCGACGTGTTGGCGGCGTCCGGAACCTACACGGCCAAGTGGCGCGAGCTGGGCGGCCAATGGGTGATCGAGGCGGAAGTCTTCCTGACACTGGCCTGAGGACGGATCCGTCAGGCGCCCTCGCGCTCGGCGGCGAGGACATCGGCGGCGGCTCCGGCGGCGCGGGCCGCGGATTCGGCGGCGGAATCGCGGCCGGAGGGCGAGGGGCTTGCCGCGGCGGAGTTCCGCGGCGCGGCCTGCGGCGGCATGTAGCCCTGCTGGCCGGGCAGGGCACGCGGCGGGGCGGCGATGAAGGGGGGTGAATCGTCACCGCCGTCGTCGTCGTCGCTCCAGCCCGGAGCGGGAGCGGCGTACCCGTCATCGACCCAGCCGGGATTGCCGAGCACGACCATGCGTCCACGCGGAGGGCCGAATCCGGAATGGTCGCTGCCGGTATAGTCGCCGTCGGAGAGAGCGTAGCCCTGCTCTTCCTCCGCGGCATAGGCGCGATCGCGGCGCGACGGCTGGTGGGCCTCACCGCTCAGGGCATAGCCTTCCGGATACTTCTGCATCCGGCCGGTCGTCATGCCTGCGACGACCACGCCAGCGCCGACGCCGCCTGCGGCAAGCACCAGGAACCATTTGCCGAAACCCATTTCAACTCCACGTCACGCCAGCCTCACCTTCCCAATATAGGCCTATCCTAGGCCCGATGTCGGTGCGGTGAATGGTCTTGGCGGCTAATGCCTTGGGCAATGGGGATTATACCTATGCCAGCGAAAAGGAACCGTTCATCTCTCAGTGACATGGTGAACGCATGTTTACGAAACGGTCAGACGCCTACTCGCTCACGCCCTGCTGGTTCTCGCGCGTCCACGAACCCGATGGACGACGGGAGCGGGAGGACGACGGAACGCTGATTTGCACTTGCCGCTACTGCCGCAAGCGCATCCGATCGCGCGAGGGCAAGACCTGGAACCTGGCGGACGGACTCGATCTCGACGCTCTGGCCGCTTCCTGCATTTCCAGCCATTTCAGCGTGATCGACGTCGAGGAAGGGATGGTCCTGGCGCGCTACAAGGTGCCGCCGGATTCGGACGAACTGGCCATCGAGGAAATGCGCGGCATGATTGCCGCCAAGCATGGCTTCGAGGAAGGCGGCGATCTGGAGATCCGCCTGATCCGGCACGAGGAGGTACTTCAGAAACGGCATTGAAAGAGGGGTTCCGAGTACCAAAAAAGGGCGCTCACCCGGCTGGGGAGCGCCCTTTTTCGTTCAGGCCGAAGCCCTGATAAGGTGCCTTACTCGGCAGCGGCCTGGGCCAGGGCGCCCTTGGCGTCGGCGAGGCGGAAGTTCACGTTGCGCGAGTTGTAGGTGCCGGTCACGCGGTTGCCCGAAACGTAAAGGCGGAAGGGAACCTGGCCCTGGGCGGTGCCGGAGATCACGGTAACCTTGCCCTTCTGCTCGGTCGTGTAGTTGTAGTGCACGCCGTCGTGCGAGAAATCGCGCGCTTCATCGGCGTAGGCAGAGGTGGCGGCAACGGCGGCGAAAGCGGCGCCAGCGGCAAAAACGGTCTTCAGCATGGCAAAATCCTTAGTCTCAGCGATAGGAGATTGCCTTGGGCACCCCTTATCTTGTTGCAGTGCAACATGTCTGTCGGGGGCTGCCGTCGCAATGGCATTACTTGCCACTGGTGTTGCAGAAAGTGCAACCTGATAAATTCCCGCAACGATTGATTGTGTTAGCGGTAACGGGAGTGCCGGAAAAAACGGTCCTGACGTAAAATTTCGTCGATCCGGCGCGAAACCGCTGTTCTCTTCTGGCGAATCGGTGGCCGGTGAAGACGATGCGGCTCTCCGCAGGCGGTCTCGATTGCGCGATTCGCGTGAGGCCGATAGAAGTCGGGACATGAAGAAAGCGCATGCGGCCATACGACCTGTCGGGTTCGGATACGTGGCGGTTCTGGGAGCCGTCTTCGCGGTGGCGGCGTGCCATGGCGGCGGCAAGGACATGCCGGGAGACGCCGGAGACCACATGCCCTTCCACGAAATCGGTGTCGGAGAGACTGCTCACTTTCTTGGCACGGAACCGTTCTGGGGCGGCGACGTAACCGGCACGCGGATGACCTATTCCACGCCGGATTCGCAAAAGGGCGAGATCATCCCGGTCACACGCTTTGCCGGGCGCGGCGGTCTGTCGTTCACCGGGAAGCGCGGCGGTGCCGAACTGACATTGGCGGTCGCGCCGGGACAATGCAGCGACGGGATGTCCGATCGTGCCTATCCCTTCACGGTGATGTTGAAAATCGGCGACGAAACCCGGCAGGGCTGTGCCTGGACGGATCGTCAGCAGCCGAGCGGCGGGGAAACTTCGGGCGCCTCCGGGCCGCGCTGAGCGTCCGGACGGAGTGAAGAGGCGGCTTCGCGGGGCGTCGGGCTGCTGTCGGCGGATCGTCCGCATCGGCCCCGGCAGGCAGGCAAGCGCCCGCCAGGCCTCCGAGCGCGATAGCAGCAGCCACCCGCCGAGCATTGGAATCTTCATCGGCGTCTTCATCGGCAATGCGGTTCTCCGATTGCCCCCTTCCGAGAATAAAACGCCTGAAATTCCGGGCCGTTCCGTAGAGGGCGGCCGAGAATCGCGTTCAGCGCTTGCGCACGAATTCCGCGCGCAGGACCAAGCCCTTGATGCCGGGATATTTGCAGTCGATCTCCTGCGGATCGCCGGTCAGCCGGATCGCCTTGATGAGCGTACCCTGCTTGAGGGTCTGGCCCGCGCCCTTGACCTCAAGGTCCTTTATCAGCGTGACCTGATCGCCGTCTGCCAGCAGATTGCCGACGGCATCGCGCACTTCCACCGCATTCGCGGCGGCGCGTTTGCTTGCCAGTTCGGAGGCGGGCATCCATTCGCCGCTATCCTCGTCGTAGACGTAATCTTCGTCGTCGCCTGCCATGATCGTCCTTTCGTTGAAACGGCGGCCATGACAGGCGACGACGGGTTTTCCTAGAGCGTCGTCACATTCCGTGGAGACGCTCCAGGTCTTTGATGCTGCATTTTCCGAGCCTTTGACCCTAAACGGTCAACCTGGAAATGCTCAGCCTTCCAGCGTCTTTTCGAGCGTGATCTCGCAGTTCAGCAGTTTCGAGATCGGGCAACCGGCCTTAGCTTCGTCGGCCAGTCGCTCGAAGTCTTCCGCGCTGATGCCGGGAACGCTCGCCTTGAGCGTCAGCGCGGACCTGGTCACCGCGAAGCCGCCGTCGGCGCTGTCGAGCGTGACCGTGCACTGGGTGTCCAGCGTGCCGTCGGCGAATCCCGCCTTGGCCAGCGCAAAGCTGGTGGCCATGGTGAAGCAGGCAGCGTGGGCGGCGGCGATCAGTTCCTCGGGATTGGTGCCCGGCTGGCCTTCGAAGCGGGTGCCGAAGCCATAGGGCTGGTCGCTGAGCACGCCCGAACGGGTGGTGATCGCGCCCTTGCCCTCCTTGCCGAGACCTGTGTAGCGGGCGGAGGCGGAGTTCGTCGTCATGCCGGTGTTCCTTTCATGGATTTACGGGAAGGGATGGGCAAAAAGGGATGCGGAACATTTCGGCCGCGAACCTGGGCAAACGCGACGCCGCGGATGTCGTTCCCGATTCGCTGACGCCCTATCATGGCGCAAACGGATGCTCAGGCAGGGTGCAATGCCGGAAAGCCCGGATTTTCGACGTTAGCGGATGCAGCATCGAATCGTTTCCAGGCGCGTTCGTGGAACCGGAAGGCTACCGCGTCGATGCCGGGTTCTACAAGCGCGATCCCGCCCGCGAGGGCCAGCGACCCTGTCATTGCATGGGCAACGGTGAAGCCTACCGTCAGGTGGAGGCCCAAGGACGTCAGCGTCTTGGTGGATCGCGGGGCATGACGAATTCCTTTCGCAGTGCAAAATATCGGAATCCCGCGGGTTTGCGCCAATGATCGCTTCCGGTTTCCTTGATCGCCTGCTATGTGTTCAGCCAGAAGAGAGGCGGGCCGCGAAAGACGGTGCCGACTGGGAAGAGGGCCAGGAATTAAGGACGTCGTGAAGCAACTCATGACGGTATCGCAGGCGGAACTTGTCCCGTTCGTGGCAAATTGGATCGAAGCCGGTTCGTTACGTGCAGGCCGATAAGCGACCACCGCGATGACGCCGAGCATGATCGGTGCCGCTCTCATGCAGGATAGCCCGGTTCCCCGAGCGGACGATTTCGCCCTCATCCAATGCAAACCGGGATTCGCCCCGATCGTTTTGCGACGACGTGGCGACGGTTTGTTCCCTGGATGAGGGCGGATCGTCTATCGGGAAACGCCAGCAATACGGGGCGCGACGCGATCGACGACCCCTCGGTCAGGCTCCGGCACGAGCCGGTCTGACGACAGGGAGCAGGCGGCATGTGCTGCATACGACGCCTGCGCGGGCGTTGCAGGCAGGTGCCGCAAAAGGCCGAGGGAAGGGAGAAAGTCAGGGCGCGGCGGACTGAGGTCGGTCGCGCCCTGATGTTTCGGGGGCGGCGGGTCCCCCCATCGCCATGACTGCGTTCCGACTGGACCGGAATGACGCGGCGCAGCATAAGGCGGCATGGAATTCGTCCACCAATATGAGCGCGCGATAACCTGGATCGTCGCGCAGTGCCCGGCCCCCGACAAGTTCGCGCATACTTACGCGGGCCTGACGATATGGCTTCTCACCGCGATTCTGATGAAGAAGAAGCTCAGCTCCAACTGGCCGCTGGCCATGGTGGTGATCCTCGAACTCGGAAACGAATATATCGACCGGCTCGCGCATGGGTCCTGGGCCTGGCACGATACGATCGGCGACGTGATCGCCACGCTTTTCTGGCCCTTCGTGCTGTCCTTCGCGATGCGCTTGCGTCCGGCGATCCGCGGCTGAGCAATCGGCCTGACAAATCGGACTTTCTCCGGCGCGATTGCAGGGAGGGCGGGAACCGGCGATGCTCCGATGCGATTCGACAGGAGTCGAACGTGACGGAGGATACCGGATGCATGACCCTGACTGGCGCGCCCTGGCGGCGGGCGGCGCTCTTGTTCTCGCTCTTGGCGGCCTGGCGGGCTGCAACAAGGGCGCCGAGCCTGACGCGGTGCCTTCCTCCCTCGTCACCGAGTCGACCGATGCGGGCGTCGCAACGGACGAGACCAATACCGGCGCACCCACCGGCGCGGTGGCCAGCCTGTCTGCCTATGTCGGCAAGTACCCTCTCGACAAAGTGGGCGACTATGCGTTCTTCCAGCATCCCGTGGTGCAGGAAGGCCTGTCCCGCGCGGTGACCGATCCGAAGGTCCTCGCCGCCATCGCGGCGATAAAGGGGCCGGTCGGGCCGGTGATGCGCAAGGACAACGACATCGCCGCCTCGCAGTGCCAGCAGCACGACTGCGGCGCCCACAACTATGCAATCCACGTCGATGCGACGACGAACACGGTATCTTCGGTCTGCTATTACGACGAGCAGACCGGGCCGATCGCCACCTGGTACAAGCCGGACGGGTCGAAAGTCAGCGAGGGCGACGGCTGCTCGGTCGGCTGAGAACGGCCTTCATCGGCCCGTCATCCACCCCAGCAGGCGCTTGATCCGGCCTTGGGCCTCGCGCAGGCGGATGAGGCCGGAGCGGACTTCGGCCTGTCCGCCCGCGATCCGCTCCACCAGGGTTTCCGGCTCGCAGGGCAGGCGGGTGACCGGGTCGAGGTAGCGCGGGTAGAGGATGAGGGTGGCCGCCACCAGTTCGTCGAGCGTGCGCCGGCGCGTGCGGCGGGGGGGCACGGCGCCGAGATCGTGGGTCAGGCCCCATCCGGCGTAGAACGGCACGCCGTGGGTGACGACTTCGCGTCCGCGCATCAGCGCTTCGAATCCGGCCAGCGAGGTCAGGACATGCACGGAATCGACGCGGTCGAGCAGTGCGGCGATCGAGGAGGTGCGGTCGATCTCGTCGGCATATTCCAGCGCCTCGGCATCGGGAACGTGGCCCTTGCGGTGGCCCGCCTCGACATCGGGGTGGGGCTTGAAGACGATGTGCGCGTCCGGTTCATGCTTGCGGGCGCGGCGCAGCAGGGTGAAATTGTCCAGCCCGCCTCCGCCGCGCAGCACCGAGCGGTCGTCCGCGACCTGTCCGGTCACGAGCACCTGTTTGCGGGTGCTCTCCCTGGCCCGGCCGGGGCGTTCGGCGTCCTGCCCATACTTGCTGATCCCGCCCGAAACCAGCCGTTCGCGCAAGGCCGCGGCGCGGCGGAGCATGTCCTCGGGGATCGTCGCGGTTTCGAGCAGCAGTTCCAGTTCGCTCGCCTGGGCCGGGTCGAAGTGCGGGCCGTGGGCGTCGACGACGATCGAGAGCGGCGGCACGCAATTGGCGCCGAGGCCGGTCGAGCGGATCATGCCGTCCTCGATCTCGCCGATCCGCACGCCGCGCGCTTCGAGTTGCGACAGGGTGCGGGCATCGCTGCGGGCGATCCAGGCGAGCACTTGCGAGGCTCCAGGTGCTAATGGGGCGGGAAGCTCGGCCTTGGCGTGGCGCACCGGGCCGGAGCCGTCCCAGAGCAGGGCGTCGGCAGTGATGCGCTTCCATGGCGCAATGCCGTAGATCGCGGCGACGGAGCGGTTCGCGTCGATCAGGCGGCGCCAGCGGGCCAGCAGGGCGATGGCTTGCCGTGGTTCCAGAACATCGCCGGTGAAAGGGTCGCGGTAAGTCCAGCGTCCGAGTTCGGCGGCGAGCGTCTCTTCCAGCGTGGCGGCGTCGGCGAGTGCAGCGAAGCGGCCCGCGCCGAGCGGTTCGACCCGGCAGCCGGAAAGGGCGGCCAACAGCAGCAGTTCGTCGTCGGCATCGGCGATCACGAGATCGGCGGCGGCGCAGAGGCTCCACGGATCGGCATCGGCGGGCAGGTGGCCAGCCGAGACGGCTTGCGATTCCAAGCCTGCCGCGCGCAGATACCGCGTGGCTTCGCCTGCTGTTTCGGGCTTTGCCGCAGCAACGAGGATGGCGCGTCCCTCGGGCAGCGAGGCTGTCTTGCCCCAGAAAGCACCGCCGACGCGCGCCTCGCGCAGCAGGGTGGCGAGGCCCTGAACCTCTGCATCGCGGTTGGGAGAGGCCTCGGCGAGAGGCGCGGCGCGGTGGCCCGGAAAGGGCGGAATGCGCAGGAAGGGAACCGTCATCGCGCGGTCTCTAGCTGCACGGCCAGCGAATCGCCAAGCGTCGAGAGGCGATCCGCCGCCCATTCCCACGTCTTTTGCGAGGTGGCGGCGATCAGGCCTTCGCGCCGGTCGTCGCAGCGATAGGCAGTGCCGTCGGGGCGGGCGGCGCGGCCTCCCGCTTCGTTGAGGAACAGCACGCCTGCCGCGTGATCCCAGGGCAGGGTGCGGGTGAACAGGGTCGCATGGTTGCCGCCCGTGGCGATGCGGGGGTACTGGTCGGCGGCGCAGCGCGGACTGTCGAGCACTTCCGCGTCGGCGGCGAGAGCGGCCAGCAGCCGCGCGCGTCGGTCCTTGTCGGGAATGAGCCGCGTTACCGCGACGATCGGGCGCGTCGGTTCGACGGACGGTGCGCGGAACGCGGCGCCGTCGATCGTCGCGCCTTCGCCCGAGAGCGCTGCGCAAAAGCGGCCGGACAGCGGATCGAGGATCCAGCCGCCGACCGGAATGCCGTCCTGCGCCAGCGCCACGAGCAGGCCGAAGGGGCCGGTTCCCGCCGCGAAATTGGCGGTCCCATCCAGCGGATCGATGATCCAGCACAGGCCGGAGCCGAGATGGTCCAGCAGTTCCGGCCGGTGGTGCACGGCTTCCTCGCCGACGACATGGGCGCCGGGGATCAGGCCCGCGAGGCGGTCGGAGAGGATCGCTTCGCATTCCCGGTCGGCTGCGGTTACCGGCTCGCTGTCACCGGGGTTATCGGCCTTGTCCTCTACCGGGGCAGCGCCTGCGGTGCCGAAACGCGGCAGGATGGCGAGACGCGCCGCCTCGCGCATCGCCTGCTCGACGGCAGGCGTGAGATTTCGGTTCATGATCGGCGGGCCTTGAAAGTCAGAGCGGGCAGGGTCGGAACGGGAAGCGAGCCGTCACCAATGGCCGAAGTCGCCGTGCGTGTCGACACGCAGCGAGGTATAGGGAAGCTGGACGTGATCGAGCACCGAATAGGCGGCCTTGCCGAACCGCGACTCCGAGCGGCCGAACAGCAGTTCGCCCAGATTCAGGCCGAGACCGAAGAACAGGTGTCGCTTGGGTTCGATACCCCTGGCGCGGTCGCTGTTGAGGAAATCGGTGGCATAGTAGCCGATCTGGAGATCGAGGAAACGCAGCGGGCTGCGCTGGAGGCCTTCGAACCCGGCGCCTTTCAGCGCGAAGAGGAAGCGCTGCTGCGCATAGTGCTTCTTGCCGACGTGGCTGTAGATCTGGTCGTTCGGCATGATCTCGATCTTGAAGGCGAACTTGTCCTTCAGGCCCGGCACCGTGTTGCGCAGCACGGAGAGCGTCGCGCCGGTCAGGTTCATCGCGATGTCCTGCATCGAATAGCCGCTGTCGGTTTCGATACCGTCCGATATCTCGTTGAGCGCCATGACTCCGGCGGCGAGGACGCCTGCGGTCACGGCATCGCCTTCCGAACCCTGGGTGTTGCGATGCAGGCGGGCGTGGAGAATGTCGGCGATCAGGTAGGTGTTGAAGGCATGGGTGAGCTTGTCCATGCCGATGTTCGCGGTGTCCTTGCCGAACCAGCCTTCGTCCTTGAAATGGAACGGGGCGGTCTTCTTGAAGAGCTTGGGAATGCTTTGCGCGCCCATGTAGACGAACAGGATCGCGAGTTCGGTCTTGATCGTTCCGGCCTGCTGGAAGAAGCCGCGATAGGGAGCGTATTCGCGCGGGATATGCCCCGAAGCGTCGAGAGGACCGCCGGGCGAGAGCGGCTGGGCAGGGCCGTAGATATCGGCTGTCTCTTCCGCTGGCTCGGCACGTGCCGCCGGTGTCAGGTCGATCAGGGCGGGCGGGGATACGGGTGAAGCGATCTCGGCGAGATTCCATCGCGATACGGTGATCGGCAAGGCCCCGATCGAGGTGTCGGTCGCCGGGACTTCCGGTGCCGAAAAGGGCGGCGAACCATCCCATTCATCTGCCCGTGCCGGTGTCGCTGAAAGGCAGATGGCCAGTGCCAGGGCGAAGCCGCTGGAAGAACCCATCCTCATGTATCTTCTCATCCTGAAAAGCTGAGCCGGGTATTCGGCCAAGCCTGTTCAGCGCCCCGAAGAAGACGAAATCCGTCGCCGAAGATTGCCCCAACGGGCTGTTGCCCTGCTTTGGGGAAATCGGTAGCGCCCTTCCTATGAGAGTTCCGAAGTCGATAAAATTGCTACTCCTGTCACCTGTCTGGCTCTTTCAGCTAGGGACATCGGCCAAAAGTTTTCTCGACAATCCCCTGATCGGCTCACCGCGACTCAATCGATTGGGGCTGCATCGGGGGCGGGTCAGGCTGGCCGGGGCGCTCTGCGCCTGGCGGCGCTGGCGGCTGGCGAAGAAGGTCCGCGCGGACTGGCGCGAGGCCTTCGACCGTGACGGCTATGTCGCGATCGAGAACGTGATTCCGCCCGAACGGTTCGCCGCCTTGCGCGCCGCGATCCTCTCCTACGAGGGCGAAGCGCGCGAGATGCGGCAGGGCGATGCGATCACCCGCCGCCTCGCGATCGACCCCGCCATGCTGCAGGCGATCCCACAGCTGCGCGGGTTGCTGGATCGCCGCGATCTCAATGCCCTGTTCGAATATGTCGCCGGTTTCCGGATCCGTCCGGTGCACTATATCCAGACCATCGTCACCCACGATGCCAGCAACGAAGCCGACCCGCAGGAAGCGCTCCATGCCGATGCCTTCCATTCCTCGCTCAAGGCGTGGCTCTTCCTCAACCCGGTCACGGCGGACGAAGCGCCGTTCACGTTCGTGCCCGGCTCGCATCGCCTGACGAAAGAGCGGCTCGACTGGGAATATCGCCGCAGCCTGGCCGATCCGGACGCGATCGATCGCCTTTCCGCGCGTGGATCGCCCCGGGTAAGCGCGGAGGATCTGGCCGAGATGCGGCTCCCCCCGCCCAAGCCGCTCGCGGTGTCCGGCAACACCCTGGTCGTCGCCGATACCCTGGGCTTTCACGCGCGGGGCGACTCGGTGCGGCCGATCGAGCGCGTGGAGATCTGGTCCTATTCGCGGCGCAACCCGTTCCTACCCTGGCTGGGCGGCGATCTGCTCAGCCTGCCCGGCCTTGCCGAACGGCGTATCGGCTGGCTCTGGGCGATCCGGGACAAGTTCGAGAGAGTGGCGGGCCAGCCCTGGCAGCGTGTCGGCCGGCGTCGTCCCGTAGATGCGTCAGACTGAATCGGCCGGGTTTGTTTGCCGCAAAAATGTCACGATTAAATTCCGTCAACTATATCGCGCTTCTATTGACCGACCCCTGTGCCGGATTTGCGGTAAATGGAGGAAAACGGCGGTATTGCGGGGTTTACAGACTTGCTCATGCTGCTTAGCACAAAATCGCGGATTATCCCGATGCCTAACAATACATGTCAGGAGTCGGGAGTTGTACGCTGCGACAAGCAAGGTATAGGCGATGCGAATCCATCGAAAGCACGCTGCCAGGGGGGTAAAGTTGTCGAATTCGGTTGTCCCGATAGCCGTCGGGGCTAGCAATTTCATCGTGTCCCGTGCGCGCGAAGTCATCGATATCGAGGCTCGCACGCTGGACGAACTCGGCGCTTCGCTAGGTACGAGCTTCACCAAGGCCTGCCAGCTTCTGGCCGGTGCCTCCGGCCGCATCGTCGTTGCCGGGGTCGGCAAGTCGGGCCATATCGCGCGCAAGATCGCGGCTACGCTTTCCGCCACCGGTTCTCCCGCCATGTACCTCCATCCCGGCGAGGCCGCGCACGGCGATCTCGGCATGGTGGTCGAGGGCGACGTGGTGCTCGCCATTTCCAACTCAGGCAACACCGCCGAACTGCAGGTGCTGTTCGACCATGCCGAGCGCTGCGGCATTCCCGTCGTCGGCATGACCTCCTACGTCGATTCGCTGGTCGAGCGCCGTTCCGACGTCTGCGTACTGCTGCCGGTCGCGACCGAGGCCTGCTCGGCCAATATCGCCCCCACCAGCTCGACCACGCAGCAGCTCGCGCTCGGCGATGCGATTGCGATGGTGCTGATGGACATGCAGGGCATCTCGCGGGAGAGCCTCAAGGCGCTTCATCCCGGCGGCTCGATCGGCCTTCGCCTCGCCTCGGTCAGCCAGATCATGCACGGCGCCGACAAGCTGCCGCTGGTCGATCTCGACCTGCCGATGGACGATGTCATCACCTGCATGACCTCGATGGGCTTCGGCATCGCCGGGGTGGTCGATCCGGCGGGCCGTCTGGCCGGGATCATCACCGACGGCGACTTGCGCCGTCACTTCAAGATGCTCGACCAGGTCTGCGCGCGCGAAGTGATGACCCCGCGCCCGAAGATGTTGCGGGCCGACATGGCGGCCGAGGATGCCCTGCGCTTCCTCAACGACGCCCAGATCACCTGTGCTTTCGTGGTCGGTGAAGACGGGCCCAATTGCGCCGTGGTCGAGGACGAGATGGTCGCGACGATCAACCAGATTCCGGTCGGCATCATCCACCTGCACGACTTCCTCCGCGCGGGACTGAGCTGACCTTTCCGTGACCTCAACCAGTTTTGCGATCGTCATCCCGGCGCGCTATGCGTCGAGCCGTTATCCGGGCAAGCCGCTCGTTCGTCTCGCCGGAGCCACCGGCGAGGAACGCAGCCTGATCCGGCGTAGCTGGGACTGCGCCATGGGCGTTCCCGGTTCCGCCGGTGTCTGGGTTGCGACCGATGACGAACGGATTGCCGCGGAAGTGGAAAGCTTTGGCGGGCAGGTGGTGATGACCTCGCCCGATTGCGCCAACGGCACCGAGCGCTGTGCCGAGGCCATTGCGACGCTCGGCCCGGTAGCGGATGTCGTCGTGAACCTGCAGGGCGATGCGCCGCTGTCTCCGGCGGGTGTCGTGCCCGCGCTGGTCGAGCGTCTGCTCGAAGACCCCGAGGCGATCATGGCGACCCCGGCGGTCCGCGCCTCGCGCTCGGTCTACGAGCATCTGGTGCAGGACCAGGCCGAAGGTCGCGTCGGCGGGACAACCGCCGTGATCGACGGGCGCGGACGGGCGCTCTATTTCTCGAAACGGGTGCTGCCTTATCTTCCGGCCGAAGCAGCGGCGCGGGAATTCCCGCCGGTGCACTTGCACCTCGGCCTCTATGCCTATCGCCGTGAAGCGCTGGAGCGCTATGTCGCGGCGCAGCCCTGCGAGCTGGAATTGCTCGAAGGGCTGGAGCAGCTGCGCTTCCTCGACCTCGGCCTGCCGGTTTCGGTGGTCACGCTCGATCCGCTGTCTTGGGACGCGATCGAACTCAACAATCCCGGCGACAAGCCGGTGATCGAGCGCATTCTGAAAGAGCGCGGCATCGCCTGAGGCGTTGTTTGGAAAATGCCCCTGCGGGCATTTTCTTGGCGGCACCAGCCCACGCCCCCACCCGACCTCCCATACAGGAACACTAAGTGGGAGGTCGGGTGGGGGCGTGAGCTGGTGCCGCGAAATTCGCCTTCAGCGAATTTTCAAACAGTCTAAGCCGCGTTCCGTTAGCTCAGTCGATATCGAGCGGCGGGAAGGCCTTGACCACGCGGTCGATGGCCTGAACCTGCTGGAGATAGGCGCTCAGGCGGTCCAGCGGCAGCGCGCAGGGGCCGTCGCAGAGCGCCTTGTCGGGATCCGGGTGGGCTTCCAGGAACAGCCCGGCGATGCCCAGCGCCATGCCCGCGCGGGTGAGCGCGGCGGCCTGGGTGCGGCGGCCATCGGCGCTGTCCGTGCGGCCGCCGGGGCGCTGGAGCGCATGGGTGGCATCGAATACCACCGGCGCCATCGCCTTCATCTCGTCCATGCCCAGCATGTCGACGACGAGGTTGTTGTAGCCGAACGAGGATCCCCGCTCGCAGAGCAGCACCTGACCGTTCCCGGCTTCCTCGCACTTGCGGAGGATGTGGCGCATTTCCTGCGGGGCAAGGAACTGCGGCTTCTTCACGTTGATGACCTTGCCGGTGCGGGCCAGCGCCACCACGAGGTCGGTCTGGCGGGCAAGGAAGGCGGGAAGCTGGAGGATATCGGCGACTTCGGCCACCGCCCCGGCCTGGAACGGCTCGTGGACGTCGGTGAGCACCGGCACGCCGAAGCGGTCCTTCACTTCGGCCAGGATCTTCATGCCCACGTCGAGGCCGGGGCCGCGGAACGAGGCAATCGACGAGCGGTTCGCCTTGTCGAAGCTGGCCTTGAACACATAGGGAATGCCAAGGTCCCCGGTGACTCGCACGAACTCGGCGGCCACGTCCATCACCGCCTCGCGGCTCTCCATCACGTTCATGCCGCCGATCAGCACGAAAGGCCGGTCGTTGGCGAAAGTGACGCCGGAAGGCAGGGAAACGGATGCGATCATGGCTGGGGTCTGTCCTTGTCGATGAAGGCCTGCCCGTCGCCGGGGCGGGGCCTGCCGTCAAGCTGTTTCGAAAGGGGGAGCGGGCGGCGAGCAGGCGACTGGCGCGCCAACTGTGGCTTTCCTGCGATCGAGACTTCGCGGCGCGGGAAATGACGGCTATTCAGGATGTCTTCACATCCCTCCACGGTTCACGAGGTTATCATCATGCCCCATCCCCTTGGCATTGACATGCGCACGGTCGCCGGCATGGGCCCGGTCGAGCATGTCCGCCTTGCCGCGCAGATGGAATGCAAGGCGGTGTCGCTGGGGCTGGAGCAACCGGCCGGGCAACCCGAAGGCTATGCGCCGTGGTCGCTGCGCGAGGACGTGGCGCTGCGCCGCGAGGTCAGGGCGGCGCTGACGGACGCAGGCCTGCGCATCGGCCTTGGCGAGGGGATCAACGGTTCGACGACGCTGACGCCGGAAGACCATGCGGCGGACATGGACGTGTTCGCCGAACTCGGGACCCGCCGCATCGGCGCGCGCGACAACGGCCTCGAACGCGAGCAGGCCTTCGACTACATGGCGCGCCTTGCCGAAATGGCCCGCGAACGCGACATGGACTTCGCCTTCGAATTCTCGCCGATCATGACCGTCCGCAATCTTGCGGAAGCGCTCGCCCTTGTCGCCCATATCGGCGGGGATCGGGTGAGCGTGACGGTGGACGCGCTGCATTTCTTCCGGTCCGGCGGCGCTGCGCGGGAACTGGCCGAACTCGATGCCGCGCTGATCGGCCACGTCCGGCTTTGCGATGCCATGCTCAAGGGAGAGGGCGAGCCGGGCGGTGGGCGGCTGATTCCGGGCGAGGGCGACCTGCCGCTGCGCGAATTCGTCGATGCCCTGCCGCGCGGCAAGACGCTCGGGCTGGACATGGCCCTGCCGCAGGCCGCACTCGGCGTGGAGGCGGCGCGCGACTACCTCATGGAAGTGGTGGCCCGCACGCGGGCGCTCCTGGCGTAAGCAGTTCGAGGCCGCCAGCTAACGGGCATCGACCAGTATCATTTCCGCTCCTTTTTCCGCGATCATCATCGTCGGTGCATTGGTGTTGCCCGACGTGATCGTCGGCATGACCGAGGCGTCGATCACGCGCAGGCGGTCCACGCCCATGACCCGCAGCCTGGCATCGACCACGCGGCCCATCGCCGCGGTGCCGACCGGATGGAAGATGGTCGTGCCGATCAGGCCCGCCGCCCGGCGCAAGTCCTCGTCGCTGGCGAATTCGGGGCCGGGGCGCAGTTCCTGCGGGGCGTAGCGGGCGAGGGCCGGGCGGGCGACGATCTCCCGCGTCAGCCGGATCGACTGCGCCGCGACGATCCGGTCTTCCTCGGTCGAGAGGTAGTTGGGCCGGATGCTCGGTGCGGCGGCGGGATCGGCGCCGGTGACATGGGTGCTGCCCCGGCTTTCCGGCCGCAAGTTGCAGACGCTGGCGGTGAAGGCCGGGAACGGGTCCAGCGCGCCGCCGAAGGCTTCGAGGCTGAGCGGCTGGACGTGGTACTCCAGGTTCGCGGTGGCATGGCGTGGATGGCTGCGGGTGAACATGCCGAGCTGGCTGGGCGCCATCGCCATCGGCCCGCTGCGGCTAAGGGCATATTCCAGGCCGATCCGCGCCTTGCCGAAGAGACTGGCCGCGCGCCGGTTGAGCGTCGAAACCCCACTGACGCGCCAGGCGCAGCGCAATTGCAGGTGGTCCTGCAGGTTCTCGCCGACTTCGGGAAGATCGAGGACCGGCGCGATGCCGTGGTCGCAAAGCCGCCCTGCCATGCCCACGCCGCTACGTTCGAGGATCGCGGGCGAGCCGATGGCGCCTGCCGAAAGCACCACTTCGCCGGATGCTTGGGCGATCCTCCGTTCGCCGCCGATCGCGTAGACCACCGCTGCGGCGCGGCCCTGCTCGAACAGCACGCGGTCGACGGCGGCGCCGGTGACGACCTTGAGATTGGCGCGGTTGCGCACGGGCTTCAGGAAAGCATCGGAGGCGCTCCAGCGCCAGCCCCGGCGCTGGGTGACCTGGAAGAAGCCGGAGCCTTCGTTGTCTCCTCGGTTGAAATCGGAAACCTCGGGAATGCCTTGCTGGGTGCAGGCGGCGCGGAAGGCTTCGAGGATGTCCCAGCGCAGCCGCTGTTTCTCCACCCGGATCTCGCCGCCGCTGCCGTGGAAGGGGGTGGCGCCTTCGTAATGGTCCTCGGCGCGGGTGAAGTAGGGCAGGACGTCGTCCCAGCCCCAGCCGGGATTGCCCGCCTGTCGCCAATGGTCGTAGTCGGCTGCCTGCCCGCGCATGTAGATCATGCCGTTGATCGAGGAACTGCCGCCCAGCACTTTCCCGCGCGGATAGCGCAGGCTGCGCCCGTTCAGGCCGGTTTCCGCCTCGGTGGAGAGGCACCAGTCGGTGCGGGGGTTGCCGATGCAGTAGAGATAACCCACCGGCACCCGGATCCAGATGTAGTCGTCCCTGCCGCCCGCTTCCAACAGGAGCACGCGGCGGCGCGGGTCCGCGCTCAGCCGGTTCGCCAGCACGCAGCCGGCGCTGCCGCCGCCCACGACGATGTAGTCGAACTCTCCCATGACCAAGGGCTAGGGGGCCGCCCTTGGGCGATCAAGCTCTCCCCTTCACGCCTTGACATAGGTTCATGCGAAACCCGCTCCGGCGATGGTGGACTGGAAAGGTTCCCAGAGTGACTGTTAAATTTTTGCAACGCCCTGTCCTCGCTGCGGGACTTGACGAATACACGCGCCACCGAACGCAGGATCGGACCAGTAAAGAACGGCGCCTGACCGTCGTTCACACGGGAGCCGCCGGTGCAGGAGACCAGTCGTACGTCGGGGGGCGAACGGCAGGTCCATGGCGGGAGCGCGGCCCAGGCCACGCTCGGGAAACGCCTCCACCGGCGGCTCGCTTTTTTTAAAGTTTGCGCGTGGGTTCGGCTGGCGCCTGCTGCTGCACGGCGCCGGGAGTGAGTTGATCCGGATCGGGGCGGCTCCAGATGCCGATGGAAAGCCAGAGAATCGCGATCGCCACCGCAAAGACGCCGAAGATGGCGGCCAGAATATGCGGAAGAATTTTCAGCGTGGCATTGCCATGGGGAATGCGCGCGGCGTGACGGCCGTGCGAGGGCATGATTACCTCATCCTGCATCCGCTTCTCCTGTCCTGAGAACTCTGCATCGCCCGGAGGCGCGCGGTTCCTTGTTTTCCAGGGACAGGATCAGGCGAGTCGGCCGCTCTGGCAAGCGAATTCGACCGTTCAACCGCCCAGCGCGTGTTCCTCGGCCGTGACCGGATGTCCCTGAGGCGGTGGCTGGTCCCACCAGGCGCGCGAAATCCAGATTGCGGACATGGCCAGAATCGCGAGTAACAGGCTGGCGATCAGGACATAGCGCACGATATGGGGCGTGCTGCCCGAGCGGGCTTCGTCCTCGTCCAGATGAACTTCGTCACCGATGCGTTGCATCTCGGCTCTCCCGTGGCCCACAGCTTTGGGAGCGGCTCTCTGCGGCCGCCGTACATCTAGGGCCAACAGCGGGAACGCGCGGCAGGCTGTTTGGTTCCCGAAACGCGAAAGGGGCCGGATGGCGCGCCATCCGACCCCTTCACGGAACACCGTCGAGCGCGCGATCAGTCGCGCAGCAGCTCGTTGATGCCGGTCTTCGAGCGGGTCTGCGCGTCGACCGTCTTGACGATCACGGCGCAGTAGAGCGACGGGCCGGGGGTGCCGTCCGGCAGCGGCTTGCCGGGCAGCGCGCCGGGGACGACCACCGAGTAGGGCGGAACCTTGCCGATGTGGACTTCGCCGGTCGCACGGTCGACGATCTTGGTCGAGGCGCCGAGGTAGACGCCCATCGACAGCACCGCGCCTTCGCCGACGACGACGCCTTCGGCCACTTCCGAACGGGCGCCGATGAAGCAGTTGTCCTCGATGATGACCGGGCCGGCCTGGAGCGGCTCAAGCACGCCGCCGATGCCGACGCCGCCCGAGATGTGGACGTTCTTGCCAATCTGCGCGCAGGAGCCGACGGTCGCCCAGGTGTCGACCATGGTGCCTTCGCCGACATAGGCACCGATGTTCACGAAGCTCGGCATCAGCACGACGCCCTTCGAGATGTAAGTGCCGCGGCGGGCGACGGCGCCCGGAACCACGCGGAAACCGGCCTTGCGGAAGTCCTCGTCGGCCCAGCCGTCGAACTTCACCGGCACCTTGTCGAAGGCGGGCGCGCCGCCGGCGCCGTGGGCGACGGGGGCGTTGTCGTTGAGGCGGAACGAGAGGAGGACCGCCTTCTTCAGCCACTGGTTGACCTTCCAGCCACCCTGACCGTCCGGTTCGGCGACGCGGGCGGCGCCCGATTCGATCAGGCCGAGCGCTTCATCGACGAGCTTGCGCACGTCTTCGCTGGCAGGGGTGACGGTGTCGCGCGCATCCCAGGCGGCTTCGATCGCGGTTTCGAGTTCGGACATGTTCGCGTCTCCAGAAAGTCGGCCAAAAGGCAGGTTCGCAGGCGCGCCTAAAGGCTGCGGGAGGCGAGGACAAGAAAGAAGGACTCGGGCGGCCATAAGCTGAGGCAAAGGGCGCCGATGTCGATCCCGTCGATCTTGCGCTCGGCTTTAGGAAGCGGGTCCCCGCCTCGACGGAGGAAACGGGTGGGGCGGGCGGAGGAGAGGACCCGCCGCCGCTGCCCGACCTCAACGCGCCGGTGTGAGTTTGGCCGAATCGATATGCCAGCGCAGCTGCGCAGCACTGGCACCGTCCACATCGTTCACGCGGCGGACCACGTAAGTGCCGCGAAAGCGCTGGTGGGAGCCGTCGTCGAGCGTGGCGTCCACCGTCACCGGAACCGGCTGGTAGATCGAGCCGGCGCCCGCGTCTCCCGGCTCCAGCTTGCCGATCGCGACATGGGTGGAACGGGTATGGGCGAAACCGGCCTGGAATTTCTCCAGAGTCTGGTTCGGCGGGCCGTTGTCGCCCCATTGCTGCCAGGCCGTGCCGTAGTCGCGGGCGTTGAGTGCGGAATAGTAGCGCTCGACGACTGCGGCGGCGGCTTCCTTGCTCCTGGGATCGACGGCGCATTCGGGCATCGGGTCGCCCTTGGAGTCGAACAGTGCGCAGCTGCGGGCGATCTCGTCCTCGATCATCGCGCAGGAATTGGCGACGTTGCAGGGCGGATGCGTGGCCGGGGAGACATTGCGGCACAAGTCCGCGCGCTTCTGCGCGGCGGTGGCGCCGATCTCGTCCGCACAGGACAGTGGTTGGGCAGGCGGCAGGCTCTGCGACGGGGGGGCTGCCGAGGCGGCGGACGGTTCCGTATCCGTCGCGCTGGCCTGCGGGCTTGCGGTCGCTTCCTCGCGGGAAGGCGAGCCGCAGGCCGAGAGGGCGAAGAGGCAGGCCCATGGCAGGGCCTGCACCAGCGGGTTTCGTCGCAGAGTCATGATCTTCTCCCGTGCCGAGCGTTCCCGGTTATCTACGCGCGAACCCGGCGCAGGTGCCCGCGAGGAACAGGAAAAATCGGGTCAGGATTGTTTGGAAAATGCTTTTCCAGGGCACTTTCGAGGCGGCACCAGCCCACGCCCCCACCCGACCTCTCATCGGCAGTATACTTGAGTGGGAGGTCGTGTGGGGGCGTCACCAGCGCTCAGGGCACCATCAGTTCGCGGACGAAGCCGATCAGCCCGGTCTGGCGGGCGCGGCGCATCCGTTCGGCGTAGAGGATCTGCTGCACCTTGTCGAAGCACGCGGCGATGTCGTCATTGACCACCACGTAGTCGTAGCCGTCCCAGTGGCTGATCTCGGAGCGGGCACGCTCCATGCGAGCGGCGATCACGTCCATGCTGTCGGTGCCGCGTCCGGTCAGGCGGCGGCGCAGTTCGTCGATGCTCGGCGGCAGCAGGAACACGCGCACGACGTCGCGCTCCAGCTTCTGGTAGAGCTGCTGGGTGCCCTGCCAGTCGATGTCGAACAGATAGTCCTGCCCGTCCTTCAGACCGGCCTTCACCTGGGCCTTGGGCGTGGCGTAGGAATGGCCGAACACCGTTGCCCATTCGAGGAATTCGCCCTCGTCGGCCATGCGATCGAATTCGGCCTGGCTGACGAAGTGATAGTCCTTGCCGTCCACTTCGCCGGGACGCGGCGCGCGGGTGGTGCAGGAAACCGAGTTGCGGATGTGCGGATCGTGTTCGAGCAACATGCGCGCGATCGTCGTCTTGCCGGCGCCCGAGGGCGAGGACAGAATGAGCATCAGCCCGCGGCGGGCGAGCGTATCGGCAGGATTTTCCGGGGAGTTGACCATGTGCCCCGATGCCGATGCCGCGCCGGTAAATCAAGAGGGCAATTCGGCAGCGGGGCTGGCGCGCCTATCCGCCGATCTTCGGCACCAGGTCGGTTTCGTCCTCACCGTCCTCGGCCATGGCCCGGATCTGCTTTTCGCCGCGCAGCTTCTCCTTGCGGGCGCGGCTGCGCTCGTAGAGCGTCTTGGCAGCAAGGCCGCCGATGACCAGCGCCGCGCCGGGGCCGGACCCCAGCGCTACGCGGGCGATGGCGGTATGCAGCATCGCCTGGCTGAACGAGCGCCCGCGCAGGATCTGGGCCGCCGTTTCCGGGGTATAGCGCTTGCCGAGCAGGGCATGCTCCATTGCGCGCCGGGCCAGGAAGGTTCCGCCGCGCAGGGCGATGTCGGCAATCGCGAGGTTGGTGGCGGTGTTGGGGCTGGGGCCGCTGAGCGTGCTGGCCCTTTCCAGCGCCTTCCCGGCGGTGTTTTTTACCGCCGTTCCGGCCTTGCTCACGCCCCTGCCGACGCTGTTGCCGACGCTCTGGCCGACTTTCTTCGGAACGGAAACGACGCCCATGAAGCTTGCCTTCTCGGGCCTCGCCAGCCCGTCTTTACTTCTTCTTGCCGAAATCGACCGACACGACGTTCGAGCCGTCTTCGCTGGGAGTAATGCGCGAGGCCACGTCGCGTTCCGAATCGTTTTCCGGAGCGGCGATATCGTCTTCGTCCTCGTCATCCTCCACGGCCTGGAACTGGAGGCCGAAGTCCACCGCCGGATCGACGAAGGCGGTGATCGCCGAGAAGGGAATCACCAGCTTGGACGGCATCTGGTTGAAGCTGAGGCTGACGGTGAAGCCGTCCTCGCGCACCGCGAGGTCCCAGAACTTGTTCTGGAGCACGATCGTCATCTCGTCCGGGAAGCGGGCGCGCAGTTCGGGAGGAACCGAGACGCCGGGCGCGCCGGTCTTGAAGGTGATGTAGAAGTGGTGGGCGCCGGGCAGGACGCCGCCCGCGTCCTCGACCTGGCCGAGCACGCGGCCGACAACGGCGCGCAGGGCCTCCTGGACGATTTCGTCGTAGGGGATCAGGCTGTCTGGTGTCGTATCGTTCATCGCGCCTTACGTGCTCATCGTTCCATTTCCGGTCAAGCGGGTTAAAGTGGAAAATAACACGTTCCGGCCGGTTTTCCCTAGGTCGTTTATGATGCGTGCGACCGAAGATTACCCCAAGAACGCTTTTCGCGCACACTTGGTGCCGGGTGGAATTGATTCCCGTGCGTAGAGGGCTATAGGCGCTGCCATGCGTACAGCCTCGATCATCCGCAAGACTCACGAGACCGACATCGCCGTGGAGGTTAATCTCGACGGCACCGGGGCCTATCAGGTCTCCACTGGGATCGGCTTCCTCGACCATATGATCGAGCAGTTCAGCCGCCATTCGCTGATCGACATCACCTGCCGCATCAAGGGCGACCTCCACGTCGACCAGCACCATACGACCGAGGACAGCGCCATCGCCATCGGTCAGGCGATCAGCCAGGCCCTGGGCGACCGCGCGGGCATCGGCCGCTACGGCGATGTCCATTCGCCGATGGACGAGGCGCTGAGCCGGGTGTCGCTCGACATCTCGGGCCGCCCCTGGCTCGTGTGGAAGGCCGGTTTCACCCAGGACAAGCTGGGCGAGTTCGACACCGAGATGGTCGAGCACTGGTTCCACTCGATCGCGCAGGCGGTGGGCATTACGCTCCACATCGAGCTTCTCTACGGCACCAACAACCACCATATCTGCGAAGGCATCTTCAAGGGCTTTGCCCGCGCCATGCGCACGGCGGTGGAACTGGACCCGCGCAAGGGCGGGGCGATCCCTTCGACCAAGGGCATTCTCGGACAGGAGTCGTTGTAATGGCCAGCTTTATCGTCTCGCTTACCTATACCGCGCCGATCGAGGCGGTTGACGCGCTGCTGGACAAGCATGTCGCCTGGTTGCGCGAGCAACATGCGGCAGGGCATCTGCTGGGCTGGGGCCGCAAGGTTCCGCGCGAAGGCGGCATCCTGCTGGCCAAGGGCGAGAGCAAGGCTGCGGTCGAAGCGCTCGCCTCGCAGGATCCCTTCGTGCAGGGCGGCGTCGCCACCATCGAAGTGATCGAATGGGCGCACGGCTTCCTTGACGACAGCGTCGCGGGTCTCGCCGGATGACTTTGGCGCTGATCGACTACGGCGCGGGCAACCTCTATTCGGTGGCCAATGCGCTGCGGGCGGCCGGGGCGGAGAACGTGGTCATCACTGCCAATCCGGATGTGGTCCGGGCCGCGGACCGCATCGTCCTGCCGGGCGTCGGCTCGTTCCGGGCCTGCGCCGAAGGCCTCTGGGGCATTCGTGGCATGGTCGAGGCCATGACCGAGCGCGTCCATGTCGGCGGCGCGCCGTTTCTCGGTATCTGCGTGGGCATGCAGCTTCTCGCCACGCGCGGGCTGGAGCACGGCGTGACCAAGGGGCTCGACTGGATCGGCGGGCAAGTGCAGATCATCGAGCGCACCGATCCCGCGATCAAGATCCCGCACATGGGCTGGAACGACGTCTCGCTCGGCCGCAAGGACCCGGCGCAGGGCCTGATCGAACCCGGCGAGGCCTATTTCCTGCACTCCTACCACTTCCAGCCCGACGAAGGCGCGCATGTGGCGGCGATGACCGACCACGGCGGCGGCCTCGTCGCGGCGGTGGCGAAGGACAATGTCGTCGGCGTGCAGTTCCACCCGGAAAAGAGTCAGGCTTACGGCCTCGCGCTGCTGGCGCGGTTCCTCGAATGGAAGCCGTGAGTAAACTGGCAGGCAAGTCCGCGCCAAGCCGCGCGGGGCTTCGACAAGCTCAGCCTGAGCGGGTTGATAGCTTGCGCCTCCAATACAAAGCCCGCTCAGGCTGAGCTTGTCGAAGCCCATGCACAGCCCTCAGGACCTCAGGAACGCCAAGCAATGATCGTATTTCCCGCCATCGACCTCAAGCAGGGTCAGGTCGTGCGTCTCGCCGAAGGCGATATGGACCGCGCCACCGTCTATGGCGACAATCCCGCCGCGCAGGCCATGCTCTTTGCCGAGGCCGGTTCGCAGTACCTCCATGTCGTCGATCTCGACGGCTCCTTCGCGGGCCGCGCCGAAAACCGCGAGGCGGTGGAAGCCATCCTTGAGGTCTTCCCCGGCCACGTCCAGCTCGGCGGCGGCATTCGCACGCGCGAGGCGGTGGCGGGCTGGTTCGACCTCGGCGTGTCGCGCGTGGTCATGGGCACGGCGGCGCTGAAGGACCCGCAGTTCGTCAAGGACATGGCGAAGGAATACCCCGGCGGCATCGTCGTCGCGGTGGACGCTCGCGACGGCATGGTCGCGACCGAGGGCTGGGCGGAAGTCTCCGACGTCTCGATCGTCGATATGGCCCGCCGCTTCGAGGACGCGGGCGTAGCCTCGCTGCTGTTCACCGACATCGGCCGCGACGGCCTGCTCAAGGGCGTCAACATCGACGCCACCGTCGATCTCGCCCGCCGCACCGACCTGCCGGTGATCGCCTCGGGCGGGGTGAAGGGCCTCGACGACATTCGTTTGCTGGCGCTCCATGCGAACGACGGCATCGAGGGCGTCATCACCGGCCGCGCACTCTATGACGGGCGCCTCGACCTTGCCGCCGCGATCGCGATGGCGGAGAAGGCGTGAACGAGAACCGCCTCGTTGCCGTCCTGGCGCTGGCGATCTTCGTGCCCGGCGTGCTCTTTGCCTTGCGCGACTTTCGCAAGGGCCGGGCGCGGCTGATGCTGTTCAGCCGGGCGCGTTCGAAAGTGGAGGCCACGCTCGCCGAGAACCCGCGCAAGTTCTGGGGCTACACGGCGTTCAATCTCGTGGTGAGCCTGACCGTCGCGGTGTTCTGCGTGCTGCTGTTCTTCAAGCCGGTGGAGTGAGCCAATGACCGTCCGTATCCGCGTCATTCCCTGCCTCGACGTCGCCAATGGGCGCGTGGTCAAGGGCGTGAACTTCGTCGATCTCGTCGATGCCGGCGATCCCGTCGAGCAGGCCCGCGCCTATGACGCCGCCGGGGCCGACGAACTCTGCTTCCTCGACATTTCCGCCAGCCACGAAGGGCGCGGCACCCTGCTCGACGTGGTGCAGCGCACCGCCGAGGTCTGCTTCATGCCGCTGACCGTCGGCGGCGGCGTGCGCGCGGTCGAGGATGCCCGCGCGTTGCTGCTGGCGGGCGCCGACAAGGTGGCGGTCAATTCCGCCGCCGTCTCGCGCCCGGAAGTGGTGGCGGACATCGCCGAGAAGTTCGGCTCGCAGTGCATCGTCGCCTCGGTGGATGCGCGCAAGGTCGCGCCGGGCAAGTGGGAAATCTTCACCCACGGCGGCCGCAAGGCGACCGGGATCGATGCGCTGGAGCACGCGGTGAAGCTGGCCGATTACGGCGCGGGCGAACTGCTGGTCACCTCGATGGACGGCGACGGCACCCAGAACGGCTACGACCTCGAACTGACCCGCCTGATCGCCGAGAGCGTCTCGGTGCCGGTGATCGCCAGCGGCGGGGTGGGCAATCTCGACCATCTCGTGGCGGGGGTGACGCAGGGCAAGGCCAGCGCGGTGCTGGCGGCCTCGATCTTCCACTTCGGTAAGCACTCGATTGCAGAGGCCCATGCGGCGCTGCGCGCGGCGGGGCTTCCGGCGCG
This sequence comes from Novosphingobium sp., assembly GCA_017745295.1. Lineage (GTDB taxonomy): Bacteria > Pseudomonadota > Alphaproteobacteria > Sphingomonadales > Sphingomonadaceae > Novosphingobium. The sequence continues at coordinate 64,766 of JAGHZR010000013.1, read as the reverse complement.
GGGGTAAGTGACCGTTCGGGAGGGCAAACCTTTGCCCTCCCGAACGCCCCGGATCGGGACAGGCGCCGATCCCCGCTTGTCGTTTCCGGCCATTCCGCCAATGGTTACCCCAACAGTTCCGCAGGAGCCCCCCGCCTTGCCTTGCTTTCGCTGCCTTTCCGCCATCGCCGCGGTCTCCCTTGCCCCGATGCCCGCTTTCGCGGCGGAGGCGACGCGCCTGCCGGAGCCGAGCGGGCTGTTCCTGCTCGCCATGGGCGTAGCCGGCGTGGTGATAGGGCGCCGCTTTTCGCGCAAGCGCTCGGATTGACCGGCCTTTTGCTTGACCGGCCCGCGCTTGCACCGCATGGGCATGGCATGAGCAGCCCCGACACTCTCGCCCGCCTCGAAGCCACGATTGCCGCGCGCCGCGCCGCCGATCCCGACACCAGCTACGTCGCGAAGCTCCATGCCAGGGGCCTCGGCAAGATCGCGCAGAAGCTGGGCGAGGAAGCCACCGAAACCGTGATCGCCGCCCTGACCGAGGACGACAAGGCGCTGGTGGGCGAGGCTTCGGACCTGATCTTCCATCTCATGGTCCTGCTCGGCGCGCGCGATGTGCCGTTCGCGGCGGTGCTGGCAGAACTCGACCGCCGCGAAGGCGTCTCGGGCATTGCCGAGAAGGCTGCCCGTCCCCAGGCCTGATTACCATTCTCCCGGAGAAGCCGATGCCGATCGACCCCAAGCTGCCCTATGACGACAACAACGTCTTCGCGAAGATCCTGCGCGGCGAACTGCCGTGCAGCAAGGTCTACGAGGACGACTTCGCGCTGGCCTTCAACGATATCCGCCCGCAGGCGCCGGTCCATGTGCTGGTGATCCCCAAGGCGGCCTATGTTTCGTGGGACGACTTCACCGCCAAGGCCGACGATGCGGAAATCGCCGGTTTCATGCGCGCGGTGGGCCATGTCACGCGCCAGCTGGAAATAGACGGACCGGGCTATCGCCTGATGGTCAACATGGGCACCAACGGCCACCAGGAAGTGCCGCATCTGCATGTCCACATCTTCGGTGGCCGCCAGTTCTTCCAGATGATCGCGGAATAAAGCGGGAAATACTTCCCAACCCACTCCCGCCAATCGCCCCCCGCTCATCCTGAGCTTGTCGAGGGATGGGAGGCATCGCGCTGTGCTGTGTCTCCGGGGCTTCGACAGGCTCAGCCTGAGCGGGAGGAGAGGGTTTGTGCGGAATAGGTCGGTTTTCGAGCGCAGCCGGGTTCACGCGAACCGGATGGCTCGTCGCTGCTGCAAGCCTCAAATTCCAACAAACACCACAATTACGACGCAATTAACCGTCCGTTCGCCCGCGCGCGCGGGATAAGTGCGACGAGTGGATTGCACTGCGCCCGCCTCGCGTTACACAACCGGGCAGCATGAGCAGCGACCCACTCCCCCCCAGCGGCGTCCTCGACGGCCCGCTTCACCGCTATGCGCTTCGCGTGTTCTACGAGGACACCGACGCGGGCGGGGTGGTCTATCATGCCAATTACATCCGCTGGTTCGAGCGCGCCCGCTCCGACCTGCTCGACCTTCTCGGCATAGACCAGCGCGCGGCGCTGGAATCCGGGGAAGGGCTCTACACCGTCGCGGAAGTGAACATCCGCTACCTCTCGCCCGCCCGCCTCGGCGATGCGGTCGTGATCGATACCCATGCGCTGCAGGTCGGACGGGTCAGTTGCACCCTCCGGCAAGTGGCGCGGCGCGGAGAAATCCGCCTTGCCGAAGCCACGGTAAAGGTGGGGTTCATCAGTCCTGAAGGACGACCGCGCAAACAGCCCGCCGCCTGGCAACATGCTTTCGCCTCGCTCATGCAAGAGCATCCGAGAGGACCAGAATGACTTTTGAACTGCTCGCCTCTGCCGTCACCATCGGCAGCGATTCCGACCACCTCAACCCGGTAAAGCTGTTCCTCCACGCCGATATCGTCGTGCAGTCGATCATGGCGGGGCTGATCCTGGCGAGCGTCTGGGTCTGGGCCATCATCATCAGCTTCATGCTGCGCATCGGCAGCCTCAACCGCAAGTGCGCGGACTATGAGGAAGGCTTCTGGGAAGCTCAGAACTTCGAGGCCTACCAGAAAGAACGCCGCCGCGGCGACGTGCCGATGGGCAAAGTCGCGGGCGCCGGTCTCGCCGAATGGCGCCGCAATGCCGCCATGCCCAAGTTCGATCCCGACGGCGCGCGCGAGCGCATCGCTCTCGCGATGACCTCCTCGGTCGGCGAGGAAAGCGACCGCATTTCCAACCGCCTGAACTTCCTGGCGACCGTGGGTTCGGTGGCGCCTTTCGTCGGTCTGTTCGGCACCGTCTGGGGCATCATGAACAGCTTCTTTCAGATCGGCCAGCAGCAGAATTCCTCGCTCGCGGTGGTCGCGCCCGGTATTTCTGAGGCGCTGTTCGCCACGGCCATCGGCCTGTTCGCGGCGATCCCGGCAGTCATCGCCTACAACCGCTTCTCGCACCGCGTGAACCTGTTCGAATCGCGCCTTCAGCGCTTTGCCGACCGCCTGCACTCCGCGCTCACGCGTGAGCTGGAGCAGCGCTGATGGGCATGGGCGTTTCCGGCGGCGGCAGGCGAAATAGCCGGCGCAGCGGCGGGGGACGTACCCCCATGGCCGAAATCAACGTGACGCCGCTGGTCGACGTCATGCTGGTGCTGCTCATCATCTTCATGGTCACCGCGCCGCTGCTCAAGGCGGCGGTGCCGATCGAGCTGCCCGACAGCCGCGCCAAGGCGATGAACGAGGAGCAGGACCAGGTCACGATCACGGTCCAGCGCGACGGCACGATCTACTACGAGACCGAAGCGCTCGCCCCCGGCGAACTGGCCGAGCGGCTCGCTTCCGTTCCGGACGGTGCCGACGGTCGCAAGCCGCAAGTCACGCTGCGCGCCGACAAGGCGCTCGACTACGGCCGGGTGATCGACGTGATGGGCGAGCTGAACCATGCCGGTTTCACCTCGATCTCGCTGGTGACGGGCGTCAGCAGCGGTTCAGGCGGCTGAGTTAGGCTGGCACGATGGCAATGCTGGGATTGCGCAAGGACGAGGGGCTGGGGCTCACGCTGGCGGTCGCGCTGCACGTTGCGGTGCTGGCGATCATGGTGCTGCGCCCAGCGCAGACCGACGTCGTGAAGCCGCCGCAGCGCATCGAGGTGACACTGAGCGATCAGGTCGGCATGACCTCGACGTCGCCCGACCCGTTCAGCCAGGCCGCGCCCGACATGGCGCCTGAAATCGGTGAGGCCGCACCACCTCCGGCCCCGGCTCCCGAGCCGGAACCTGCGCCGCAGCCGGTGCCCGTGCCGCCGCCTCCGGCGCCAGCACCGCAGCCGCGCCCGCAGCCTCCCAAGCCGCAACCGAAGCCGGTTCCGGCGCCCCGGCCAGCGCCGCCGAAACCGGCTCCGCCCAAGCCTGCGCCTCCAAAGCCCACACCGGCCAAGCCCGCGCCGAAACCGGCGCCGCAGAAGGCTCCGGCCCAGAAACCGACCAAGCCCGCCGCCAGCCGCGACAACAGCGCGATCGACAAGATCGTCGGCAAGTCCGGCTCGGCATCGAGCAAGGCGATCACCCCACCCAAGAAGGCGGGCGGCAGCCGCGTCGGCGCCGACTTCCTCGCGGGCGTTTCGGGCGCGACATCGACCCAGGGCAAGGGCGCGCCTGCTGCGGCGCTCGGCCCGGCGGCGGTTTCCGCGCTCAACGGCGCGATCAGCCGCCAGCTCAAGCCGCACTGGGCCGCGCCGCAGGGGGCCGACGCGGAACTTCTGGTGACCACCGTGCGCTTCCGCCTGAACAAGGACGGCAGCCTCGACGGGGAGCCGCAGGTACTGCGCACCACTGGCCAGACCGCGACCAACTCGGCCCAGGTCAAGCGCCACCAGGAACAGGCGATCCGCGCGGTGAAGCTTGCCGCTCCGTTCAATCTGCCGGAAGACCTCTACAACGGCTGGAAGGTCATCACGACCAACTTCGACAGAAGGCTATCGCAATGAAAAAGATCATCCACATCGCTGCTTTCGGCCTGTTGCTTTCCGGTTCCGTGGCCGCCTTCGCGCAGAGCGCGCCGCCGGTTCCCGCTCCGCAGTCGGTTCCGACCGGCCAGCAGGCGCCTGCCGACGAGGATGGCGGCCTTCAGGTCACCGTCTCGGATGACAGCGACTGGCAGGACCTCGGCATCGCCATCACCACGTTCGCGACCGACGCCGACGTGCCCACCGGCACCAATGCCGGTTCCACCGCCGCGCTCGGCCGTGCGCTGTCGCAAGTCGTCGCCGCCGACCTCAAGAACAACGGCCTGTTCAAGCCCTCCGGCCCGGACGGCCTGCCGCAGCCTGCCTATGCGCAGATCCAGTCGCCGGACTTCCCGACCTGGTCGGCGCGCGCCGCGAACATGCTGGTGCAGGGCTATGTACGCGCCGGTGCGGGCGGTCAGATCACGGTCGGCTGCTACCTCTATGACGTCGCGCTCAAGCAGCAGCTGGTGAAGGGCGGCTGGCAGGTTCCGCCGTCGGACTGGCGCCGCGCCGCGCACAAGTGCGCCGACATGGTCTATTCGCGCCTTTCGGGCGAAAGCCCGTTCTTCGATTCCAAGATTGCCTATATCGCCGAGACCGGTCCCAAGGACCACCGCATGAAGCGTCTGGCGATCATGGATTCGGACGGTGCCAACCACCGCTACCTGACCAGCGGCCAGTCGACTGCGCTGACCCCGCGCTATTCGCCGGACTATTCGAAGATCCTCTATCTGTCGTACCTCAACGGACAGCCGAGCATCTACGTCTACGATCTCGCCAGCAACACGCAGAAGCTGATCGCCCGCACCGGCAACCCGACGATGGCCCCGCGCTGGTCGCCGGACGGCAAGTGGGTGCTCTATTCGATGGCCTCAGGCGGCAATACCGACATCTACCGCATCTCCTCGGCCGGCGGCGGCACCCCGCAGCGCCTGACCAACACGCCGGGCATCTCGATCGGCGGGTCCTATTCGCCGGACGGCAGCCAGATCGTGTTCGAGAGCGACCGCTCGGGCAACCAGCAGATCTACGTGATGAACGCGGACGGTTCCAACCAGCACCGCATCAGCTTCTTCGGTGGCCGGTCGGCCACGCCCGAATGGAGCCCGCGCGGCGACCAGATCGCCTTTACCCACGTGGCGGGCAACTTGCGCATCGCGGTGATGAACCCCAGCGGCGGCGGGCTGCGCCACTTGACGGATTCGTGGCAGGACGAGGCGCCCACCTGGTCGCCGAACGGCCGTATCATCCAGTTCTTCCGCACCGCCAAGGGTGCGGGAACCGCGTCGATCTGGCAGGTCGATCTGACCGGGCGCAACGAGCGCCGCCTGCCGACCCCGGTGGGCGCCTCGGACCCGGCCTGGGGTCCCGTCCGCCCCTGACCGTTCCCGATCCGTCGCCTGAACCGGGCTCCTTCCGCAGAGGGAGGGGCGCGTTCAGGTTGACAGCTTCGAAAATTAAACGAAACTTCAACAATCGCAGGCCATTCATAATTGGCTGCGCACCTTAGGAGATTGCCTCATGCCTGCCCTCATGTACCGCCGTCATGTGAAGACCGGATCGACAATGCTCCTCATCGCCGGGGCGCTTGCCATGTCGGCGTGCGCGTCGAAGGCGCCGAAGGAACTGCCGCCCGAGCCGGGCCCGGCAACCACCACCCAGACCACCCCGCCGCCGAGCGGCCCGCAGCCGGGCAGCCAGGCCGACTTCGTCGCGCGCATGATGGGTTCGGACACCATCTACTTCCAGCTCAACGAAGACACCGTGGACGCCACCGACCAGGCCGCGCTGTCGAAGCAGGCCCAGTGGCTGCAGCAGTACCCCAGCAAGCGCGCCACGATCGAGGGTCATGCCGACGAACGCGGCACCCGCGAATACAACCTCGCGCTGGGTGAGCGCCGCGCCAATGCGGCCAAGAACTACCTCATCAGCCTGGGCATCGATCCCTCGCGCCTGAACACCGTGAGCTACGGCAAGGAGCGCCCGATCGCGCTCGGTTCGGACGAGGCCTCGTGGGCGCAGAACCGCCGCGCGGTGACGGTCACGATCGACTGATCTCGCTGCCGCAATTGTGATGGAGGCCCGGTTCGCGCATGCGAGCCGGGCCTTTTTGCATGGATCGGTGCTTGCATTGGCTTCGGAAGGGCAGGTATCGCTCGCCGGATGAGTCGCGCAGGTCGATCGATGGACTGGGGTTTCCCGCGCTGGCGCAGCTACGGCAGCTCGCGCGAGGCGGCACAAGTGCGCCTGTGCGATCGGCACGGCTGCACCGAACCTGGCAATTGCCCCGCACCCAAGAGCCCGAACAGCCCGGATCGCTGGTATTTCTGCCAGAAGCACGCCGCCGAATACAATGCCGGCTGGGACTATTTCGCGGGTCTGGATGCCGAGGAAGCCGCCCGGCGCGAAGCCGAGGAGCGGACGGAGAGTTCGGGCTACAAGGAATCGGCGCACTACGGCTGGACCGGCTCGGGCGACGGCAGCCGCAGCCGCGACGAACTGCGCGCACTGGAAGCGCTCGGTCTCGATCCGGATGCCGACTTCGATGCCGTCCGCAAGGCCTGGCGGACACGGGCCAAGGAAGTGCACCCGGACGTGAAGCCCAACGATCCGGAAGCGGCGAAGGCGTTCCAGACTTATCAGCTCGCTTACGAAGTCCTGCGCGCGGCGGAAGAACGCCGCGAATGGAAGGGCTGAGCGCGGCCTGACCGGTGGCGCTTGAGGCAGGGCGTGATCGCCCCGCCTTGCACCATCGCTCCCTAATCATGCACCTTTTTCCGTCATCCCCGCGAAGGCGGGGATCCCGCTTCCTTGCGGCAGCGCCTTCGCGGGGGCGACGAGGTGTCCTGTTCTTGAGAGCATGGAGGAGGGGCCATCTGCGCCCGACTCCAAAAACAAAGGGCGCGCCTTGCGGCACGCCCTTCGTGTTAGTCAGGTACTGAAGCCGTCGCTTACTTCGGCGACAGGACCATCAGCATCTGGCGGCCTTCCATGCGCGGATAGGCTTCGATCTTGGCGATGTCAGCCACGTCTTCCTGCACGCGGCGGAGCAGGTTCATGCCCAGCTGCTGGTGCGAAAGCTCACGACCGCGGAAGCGCAGAGTCACCTTCACCTTGTCACCGTCGCCGATGAAACGAACCACGTTACGCATCTTGGTGTCGTAGTCGTGGTCGTCGATGTTCGGACGCATCTTGATCTCCTTGATCTCCTGCGTCTTCTGGGTCTTGCGCGCGGCATTGGCCTTTTTCTGGGCCTCGTACCGGTATTTGCCTACATCGAGGAACTTGCACACCGGCGGATCCGCGTTCGGCGAGACTTCGACCAGGTCGAGGCCGACTTCGGCCGCCTGCTCGATGGCCTGGCGCGTGTACATGACGCCGATATTCTCGCCGTCCTGATCGATCACGCGGACCTTGTCCGACTGGATCATGTTATTGTAGCGCGGTCCGCTCTTGACCGGTGGCGTCATCATACGCCGGGGTGGGGGTGCTATAAGCGTTCTCCTGAATCGTTGCTGTCGCTAGGCGAGTGGGGCGTCATTAATGCGAATCGCGTCCGCACGCAAAGCACGATTTCGCGTAAATTCTACAGAACGCCCCGACCAGTTGAAATGGTCATGACGCCATATAGGCAATCAGGCCGCGGATCGCCAGAGGGGGTAGCGCAGCAACTGGTCTTTCGCGGCCAGCAGGGCGTCTATCTGGCTGGCCGGTTGCAGCGCCTTGAGGATCGCCGGATCGGCCGCGTCCATGCCACCCGTGAGCGCGCCGAAAGCAGGCAGGATCAGGCGATTGCCGCTGTGCACCACGCAGGGCCGGGCGATCCGGCGGCCACGCGCATGGACGATCAGACGGGGGTGGAAATGGCCGGAAAGCTCGGGCTCCGTGGTGCCGGGCCGAGCTTCGTGGCGCAGGGCGATGCCGTCCACCACGATCTCGTCCACCCGCGTGCCGCCCGCCTCGCTGCCGAGATGCGGGTCGTGATTGCCGGTGATCCACACCCAGTCGAGCGCACGGGTGAGGGCGCCGAGCATCCCGGCGGCATGGGGTTCGAGTCGCTCGGTGCCCTTGCTGTCGTGGAAGTTGTCGCCCAGTGCGAAAACTCGCCGGGCGCCGGTCCGCCGCACCGCGAGGGCCAGGCGTTCCAGCGTCTCGCGGCTGTCGTAGGGCGGCAGCATCTGCCCGCCGCGCGCATAGAAGCTCGCCTTTTCAAGGTGGAGGTCCGCCAACAGCAGCGCCTGCTCGCGCGGCCAGTAGAGTGCCGCGCCCCGTCCGCTCGGCGTGCCTTCCGGGGCCGGCACGAGCTGCAATTCCTGTGCGCAGAACGAAAAGGGAACCATGGCTTTCCCTTGCCGCAGGGCGTGCGATTTGGCAAGCGCCCGGCGGAAGAGGAAACGCAATGACCGACTGGACTGCCCAAACTGCCCTTGCTCGCGACTGGTTCGAGACGCTGCGGAATCGCATCTGCGCCGAATTCGAGGCGATCGAACGCGAGGCGGGGTCTTCGGCGGCCTTCGAATATACACCGTGGACGCGCGCGGCGGTTGAGGGCGGTGCGGAAGGCGAGACCGGCGGCGGCACGCGCGGGTTGATGAAGGGGCAGGTCTTCGAAAAGGTCGGCGTCAACGTGTCCACCGTGGTCGGTTCGCTGTCGAAGGACTTCGCCGGCACGATCAATGGCGCCTCGGCCGAGCAGAACGCTTTCTCGGCCACCGGGATCAGCCTCGTCGCGCATATGGCCAACCCGCATGTGCCCGCCGTGCACATGAATACCCGTTTCCTTACCACGACCAAGGCCTGGTTCGGCGGCGGCGCCGACCTCAACCCGCCGATCCCCTATGACGAGGACACCGCCGCGTTCCATGCCGAACTCAAGGCCGCCTGCGATGCCCACGGCGCGGACTATTACGAGCGCTACAAGGCCTGGGCGGACGACTATTTCTATATCCCCCACCGCAAGGTCCACCGCGGTGTCGGCGGTATCTTCTACGACCACCTCGAATGCGCCGACGAAGCGGCCTGGGAGGCCAACTTCGCTTATACCCAGGCGGTGGGCGAGGCTTTCCTGGCGGTGTTCCCTCGCCTCGTGCGCAAGCGCATGGGCATGGAATTCACCTCCGGGGACAAGGCGCGCCAGCTGGAATGGCGCGGCCGCTATGCGGAATTCAACCTCGTCTACGATCGCGGCACGCTGTTCGGCCTCAAGACCGGCGGCAATATCGATGCGATCCTGATGAGCCTGCCGCCCGAGGCGACCTGGTCCTGATTGGGCGTTGAAAAGGGCAATAGCCTTCGTATCTGTGCGCCTGAGACAAAGCTGAAAAGCTTGGGAACCGCCTAATCGCTGCGGAGTTCCGCGCCTATCTTGCGCTTCGATTGCAAGATTAGGAAGGAATTCTCCCATGGATCTCAAGCTTGCCGGCAAGACTGCGCTCGTGACCGGATCGACCGCAGGCATCGGCCTGGCCATTGCCGCGAAGCTCGCGGACGAAGGCGCCGAAGTCGTCGTGACCGGCCGCGACCAGGCTAAGCTCGATGCGGCGGCGCAGACGGTCGGGCAGCTCGGCAAAGTGCGCGCGGTGCTGGCCGATCCGGCCACCGAGGAAGGCGCGCAGGCGCTGATCGCGGCGGTTCCGCAAGTCGACATTCTCGTCAACAACCTCGGCATCTACGAGGCGCGGCCCTTCGTCGAGATCACCGATGCGGAGTGGCGCAATTTCTTCGAGGTCAATGTGCTCAGCGGCGTTCGCCTCTCGCGCCATTACTTCCCCGGAATGCTGGAGCGCGACTGGGGCCGGGTGATCTTCATCTCCAGCGAAAGCGGACTGATGACGCCGGGTGAGATGGTCCATTACGGCATGACCAAGACCGCGCAGCTTGCGGTGGCACGCGGCATGGCCGACGCCACGCGCGGCACGCAGGTCACGGTTAACTCGGTGCTGCCGGGGCCGACACGCTCGGAAGGTATCGTCGAGTTCATCCGTTCGGTGGTCGAGAACAAGGACGCCTCGGAAGCCGAGCGCGAAGCCGAGTTCTTCAGCAAGTTGCGCCCGCTCTCGCTGATCCGCCGCCTGATCGAGGCCGACGAAGTCGCCGCGATGGTCGCCTTCCTCGCCAGCCCGCTCGCGGCGGTGACGAATGGCGCGGCGATCCGCGCCGAGGGCGGGATTCTGCCGACGATTGCCTGACAGAAGGTTGCCTGACGGGAGCGCGCCGGCGTTATGCCGGCGCGCTTTCGCTTCCCGCGAAGACCGGCTCGGGAACCGGGGTATCGAGCAGCCTGAGAAAGCGGTCGTTGCGTTTGCGATTGGCGGCACCGAGCGCTTCGATGTCGAGAGTGCCGAACAGTTCCACGCCGAAGGCCCGTTCCTCCACCCAGCGGACCTGAGCGAGATATTCCCCGTTCTCGGGCAGGCGGATGCAGACGATCTCGTCCGCGACCGGCAGGCCGCGCTGCGATGCAGCGCGGGAGGCAAGGCACATCCCATGCTCTGAGATGTTGCGCACGATGATGTCCTGCTGTGGACATGCCGCTCCCGACCGGTCATCCGGTGCGCGCAGCAGGGTTGCACTGATGAGGGTGCGCCTCCGCGGGGCACGGGGCTGGAGCCCGCGGTCGGGGCGCAGGGCCGGGTCTACAAGCTGCGAATCGGTCATTCCAAGGAGCGCGGCATAGATTGCCATTTTCCTGCCGATAGCGCCGTCGATGCCCATTCATGCCTCCTATTGCGGTCACGGAGCATCGTGCTGCGGTGCAGGTTTTTCGCGGTTTAAGCGCCGATCCCGGAAAATCCCTCAGCAATCGATTTCATCGCCTATAGGTGGTGCAGATGTCACAGTTTCGTTGCATAATCTGCACGTGAAGACTCGGCCTCTTGCCGCGCCGCGAAAAATCCTGACATGAAGTTTGGGAATGCTGCGCCAATACGAACTTGTCGAACGCGTGAAGGAATACGCGCCCCAGGCCGATGAGGCCCTGCTCAACCGTGCCTACGTCTATACCGTACAGAAGCACGGCACCCAGAAGCGGGCTTCCGGCGACCCCTATTTCAGCCATCCGGTCGAAGTCGCGGGTCTGATGACCGAGCTGAAGCTCGACCAGCAGACCATCATCACTGCGCTGCTCCACGATACCGTGGAAGACACGCTGGCGACGATCGAGGAGATCGAGAAGCTGTTCGGCCCCGATGTGGCCCGATTGGTGGACGGCGTCACCAAGCTCTCCAAGATCGACGTGATGACCGAGAACGAGCGCGCGGCGGAGAACTTGCGCAAGTTCCTGCTGGCGATGAGCGAGGACTTGCGCGTCCTGCTCGTGAAGCTCGCAGACCGCCTGCACAACATGCGCACCCTCCATTACATCAAGAAGGAGGACAAGCGCCGACGCATCGCCCGCGAGACCATGGATATCTACGCGCCGCTGGCCGAGCGCGTGGGCATGTACGAATATATGCGCGAAATGCAGATGCTCGCCTTCGAGCAACTGGAACCCGAAGGCTATGCCACGATCACCGGCCGCCTCGCGCAGATTCGCAGCGAGGAAGGCGGGCAGGTCGACGCGATCGCGCTCTCGATCAAGCAGGCGCTGGCCGAAGCCGGTCTCAACGTCGAGGTCTCGGGCCGCGAGAAGCATCCCTATTCGATCTGGCGCAAGATGGCCGAGCGCCACGTGACCTTCGAGCAGATCACCGACATCATGGCCTTCCGCGTCCTCACCGACAACGTGGAGGAATGCTATCAGGCGCTCGGCGTGCTGCATCAGGCGTGGCAGATGATTCCGGGACGCTTCAAGGACTATATCTCGACGCCGAAGTCGAACGGCTACCAGTCGCTGCACACGGCGCTGATCTTCGAGCGGTCGATGCGCATGGAAGTGCAGATTCGCACGCGCGACATGCACCGCCTCAACGAGTTCGGCCTTGCCGCGCACTGGGCCTACAAGCAGGGCGGCGGCGCCCGTCCCGACGGTCAGGTCGGCTGGCTGCGCGACCTGATCGAAATCGTCGATGCCAGCCACGATGCCGAGGAACTCCTCGAAAACACCAAGATGGCGATCTATCAGGACCGCATCTTCGCCTTCACCCCCAAGGGCGCGCTGTTCCAGCTGCCCAAGGGATCGACGGCGGTGGACTTCGCCTATGCGGTTCACACCAATCTCGGCAACGCCACGGTCGGCGTGAAGATCAACGGCCGCCACATGCCGCTGCGCACCCAGCTGGCCAACGGCGACGTGGTGGAGATCATCAAGAGCCCGACTTCCGAGCCGCAGCTGTCCTGGCTGGGCTTCGTCGTCACCGGCAAGGCGCGAGCCTCGATCCGCCGCGCGGTGCGGGCCAAGGAGCGGCAGGAAGTGGCCGAGATCGGCGCCAAGCTGCTCGACGAGATCGTCGGCCGCCTGCCGGGCCGGATCGGCAAGAAGGCCATCGACGGCGCCATCCAGCGCCTCGACATGCGCGACGAGGAAGACCTGATGTTCGCCATCGGCTCGGCGCGGCTCACCGATCGTCAGGTGATGGAAGCGCTGGTGCCGGGCAGCACGGCCGAACTTCCCGACGACGGCGACTGGGCCCATGCCGAGCGGGCGATCTCGATTCGCGGCTTGACGCCGGGCGTCGGCTTCGAACTGGGCGAATGCTGCCATCCGGTCCCCGGCGACCGAATCGTCGGGATTCGGCGCCCCGACCACAAGGTGGAAGTCCATGCCATCGACTGCTTCACCCTGGCCAACGGCGCCGATGTCGACTGGCTCGACTTGTCCTGGGGAGAACGCACGACCGGCGCGGTCGGCCGCCTCAGGCTCGTGCTCTACAACCGGCCGGGCACCCTTGCGGAAGTGACGCAGATCCTCGCCTCCAACCGGGCGAACGTCACCAACCTGCAAATGGTCCACCGCGACGAGCCTTTCGGCACCTATGAGGTCGATCTGGAGGTCAACGACCTTGCGCACCTCACCCGCATCGTCAGCGCCCTGCGCGCCAGCGAGGCGGTGGCGGAAGCGGCCCGCATCTGACCTGACGGAGGTCAGTACTCCAGGCTGACCTCCACCTCGTCGCCTTCCGCCAGACTTTCGGCGCGGCGGACGGCGGCCTTCACCGGCAGCAGCCAGACCTGCTGCGCCTCTCCGTCATCGGACTTGCCGGGAAACACCGAAGTCGCAAAGGCGCTGTCGCCGATCCGCGCCTTGACCTTGAGCGAGCCGAACCCGCGCGCGCTGCCTTCGAGCTTGCGCATCAACGCCGTGCCGAAAAGCGCCTCGCCCGCCGCGCCGTCGATGGTGAGGAAGTGCCAGGTGCCGCTGCCCGAACCGCCCGTCCAGCGCCAGAGGCGGCCAGTGTGGGACAGATGCTCGCTGCCGGCTCCGCTGCTCACTTGACCGCCCGGATCGGCACCGGAACGTTGCAGACGTCCACGCCGCCGGCCGGGTGAATGTAGAAATCGTCCTGCCGGTTGGCACGCTTGTCCACATAGGCGGCGAAGCTGCGGCTTTCGGTGGAGAGATATTCGTAAGTGGGCAGTCCGGTCACTTCGTTGCCCATGCGGATGGAGCGGATCGACGTGCGCTCCTCCGGCGTCTTGTAGAAGCCAATATCCCCGGTGCCGCGCGGCAGGGCGGAGAGGTTCTCGATCCCCGCAATCACGCGCCCGACGATCGCCACGTTGCGGTCAAGCTGGCGCGGGGCATGGCCGATCACCGCATAGAGTTCGGCACCGGTGCCGGTATCGGGCGAATTGTTCCGGCCCACGCCGACGTAGCCGTAGCAGTGGGTGGGCCAAGTCTTTCCTTCCGCAAAGGCGATCGGCCACCCTGCGTGAATGCCTGTGCCAGTGCGATAGGAATCGTTCGGGATTGTGAGGTCTACAGGAACGCCGTGCCCGACCGCATATTCGCTTTCCGGCACGACCGTCAGCCCCTTGGGCAGCGGCTTGGCTTTCGCCGGGGTCTCGCCCTCGGGATCGCCCCACTGCGCGACGTAATTGTCCTGAACCCGCACCACCGCGATCCCGTCATACCAGCGCGCCGCGACCAGCTTGCGGATATTCCCGACCCAGCCCTGCGAGAACGGCGCGGGGATCAACTGGATCACCACCCGCCGCGCCTTGCCCGCAGCATCGGGAGCGAGGTCCATCACCAGAAGATCGGAAGGCGCGATCCGCTTCCAATCCCCGGGGGGCGCAGCGGCGACGATATCGTTCGGCGTGCGTTGCGAAGGGGTGTCCTCGGCCAGCACGGGAGCGGTCAAAAGGGCGGAAACCACGAAGGCGGAAAAGAAATTTCGCATCGAGTGCGTGATGGCACGTCGAGACGGCTTGCGAAACCCTTCAACGCAGGCTAGGGCGCCCGCCTTACCAGTGCATGCGGAGCGGTGGCCGAGTGGTCGAAGGCGCTCGCCTGGAAAGTGAGTATACGCCAAAAGCGTATCGAGGGTTCGAATCCCTCCCGCTCCGCCAACTGTCTATCTCGAAACCTCCACAAACGTCTGTTTTCCGGGGGTTTCGTCGCGCCCGGCGCGTTCGGTTTGTCCGAGATTGTCCCCGTTTGTTCTCATGTAGCCGATCTGCGATATGGCATGATCTATGGTATGTGATTCGGGGGATATGGTATGGCGATCCTGACGGACCTGAAGGTCAAGAACGCGAAGCCAAAGGATAAGGCCTATAAGCTGTCGGACGGTGGGCAACTCTTCCTGCACGTCTCGGTCGCCGGGGGGCGGGTGTGGCGGATGAATTACCAGTTCGGCCGGAATGCCGAGGGCAAGCCGCGCCAGAAGACCCTGACAATCGGAGGCTATCCGGCGATCAAGCTGATCGAGGCGCGCGAAGCCCGCGACGTGGCGAAGGCGATGCTGGTCAAGGGTATCGAGCCTAAGCCCGAAGATCTGTTTGCCCGCGCCGCTCCGGAGCGGGATACACGGCCGACGTTTCGACAGATCGGTACAGCCTGGTACGCGTTGCAGAAGAAGCGATGGTCCAAGGTCCACGCCGAGGATGTTATGGCCTTGCTTGAGGCAGACATCTTCCCCGCGCTTGGCGGTTTGCCGATCGCAGCGATCGAAGGTTTGGAGGTTCTCGCTGTCCTGCAAGCGATCGTTGATCGCGGCTCGATCGAGACTGCGCATCGGGCGCGGCAGCGTATCAGCGCGATTTTTGTCTACGGCATGGCAATGGGCATGAATAGCAAGGATCCTGCCGGGAGCCTTGCCGTGGCGCTTCCGAAAAAGCCGCGAGTGAAGGCCCAGCCTGCAATAACCGATCTCGATGCACTTCGGCAGGTTCTGGTCGATTGCGATGCCGGGCGATGCAGGGCGCCGACGAAGCTGGCGCTGCGGCTGCTGGCGTTGACAGCGGTCCGTCCAAACGAGTTGCATGGAGCACGTTGGGAAGAATTCGAGGATCTCGACGGACCGAAACCGCTATGGCGCATACCAGCGAAGAGGATGAAAGGCGACGAGGACCGCAAGTCGGAAGAGGACGGCGACCATCTCGTGCCGCTCGCTCCGCAGGCCGTGGATGTCATCCGCGCGATGATGCCGCTGACCGGCGACATAGCACTCGTGTTCCCTTCCGACCGGCACATGCATCGGCCTATGAGCGCGAATACGCTCCGGGCGCTGCTGATCCGCGCCGGGTACTATCAGCGGCATGTGCCGCACGGTTTTCGTTCTGCCTTCTCGACGATCATGAATGAGCGTGTGGAGCGCGCCTGGCGCGCTGCGGGACACAAGAACGCCGCGCCGGACCGTGCGATCATTGACCTGATGCTTGCGCATGTGCCCAAAGACAAGGTCGAAGGGGCTTACAACCGGGCAGCTTACATGCCGCGTCGGCGCGAGATCGCTATAGAGTGGGCGGACCTGCTGATGAAAGACATGTGGCCGGCAGATATGCATATCGGCCAGCCCATGCGGTTTGCGGCGACCGGGCCGGGGCGACCCGGTCGCTGAGCGATCACGCGGCGATCTCGCGCGTCCATGCCTCGATTTCGCTTTCGACCCATCGGGAACATTTAGGCCCCAGCTTCCGCTGCGACGGGAATTTGCCCTTTTCGATCAGCGCGTAGATCGTGGACCGTGACAGCGAGGTCCTGTCCATGACCTCGTTGATTTTTAGGAGCCTGATCGGCTGCTGTGCTGTCATGCTGCCAGCTTCCTTTCCTGTGGTTCCCGGTTCTCCTCGGGATGGGTAATTGCGGTGCCCGCCTCATTCGCGAAAAAGTAGCTGGCGGCGTTTTTGTCGGCGGGCCTGTTATCTTCGATGCGACCCAAGCCCTTTCGTTCGAGGCTATAAGCTGTGCGCCAGTTCCTCGCGCTCATCAGTCTGACGCCACGGCCGCATCCGGTCCGGTCATCGAGCCCGGACACGCGGAGCATCAGCAGCTGACACGACGATAACTTCATGCTGCGAGCTTCCTTTCCTTCAGCACAGCTTTCTCCCGAGGCGGGATCCAAAATGTTGGAGCGAATGGCCGACCGCTGGAATCGGAGAGCGGTTCAGCCTGCCTGTCCCATATGACCCACATGTAGTCGATCTTGCCATGATCGTAAGCCTTGCTGCCCAACTCCTCGATCATGTCGCCGGGCGGCATCGACGGACGTTCACAGAGGATCCACACGCCGATCGGCGTCTCGTCAGTGAAAAGGCGATAGCGGCCCTCGCTCGCCAGCCATTTGAGCGGCAGGAGCGCGCAGACCTTATGCGTCGCGATGGACAGTGCTTGGCGGATGCATTTTTCCGCCAAGCCTCGGACCAGCTTGCCGTTCTGGAATGAAAAAGGCGGGTTCATGATGATTGAAAGACGGCCGGATGCTTCCAGAAGATGCCGCTGATCTCCGAAGAAATCATGCTGCCCGAGGAACTGGTGGTGACCGGGATGCCGTGCGAAGAGGTCCGTGCCGTAGGCATGGGCGAAGCCGCGTTCCGAAAGCGCCTCCGGGATATGCAGGCGGCCGCAGAACGGATCGAGGTAGGTCACGTCCATTTCAAGTTCGACTTCGTCGATCAAACGGTGAGTCACCCACTTTTCCTCGACGTACCAATCCCACGGTTGGCGGGTGCTGCCCTTGGGGCGGGCAGTGAGTTCACCGGTCATGCCGCCTTCCTTCCACAACGGATTGAGATATCTGCGCCGCCAATGCCGCACTCCGCGTCGAACTCGGAAAAGTCGTCGCCCAGCGGCAGACGCGGGCTACGCTCCGCTTCCCGCATCAGATCGTGGAAGCTGTATTCCGTCGTGAAGGTGCCTCCGACAAAGTCCTCCATTGCCGCCCAATCTAGAGCGTCAGCTGGGTCGCGGCGGACATCCCAGAGCAGGAGCGCCTTGGACTTGTTGAAGCACTTGGTGCAGTTGCCTTCCCACTCTTCAAGGCCAAGGTCGAAGCCCTGCGGCAATGACGTAGCGGGTATCGTCAGATCGACTTTGTCCTGTCCAAACCAAAATCGTCGAACATCGAGCTTGCGGACACCCGCCTGGAACAGCGGCATCACCGATTTCCAAGGCAGCTCGCCTTCTTCATTCTGCGCAACTTTTTTAGCGACACGGCGAACCTCGTCAGCACGCAACCCAACGACGTTGGCCCACGAGGCGTAACCTTGTGCCTCCATGAAATCGGCGCATACCTGCATTTTTAGATGCTCTGTGCACCATCGCTGCACTGCATTCGGCACAGCCTTCTTGCTGGCGACCAAAGCCTTGAACGGCTCACCATTGCGAGCGGCAGAGTTGTAACCGACTTCCTCGAAGCGATCGGCAACAGGCGTCCGCTTCCGTCGATCGCGCCATTCTAACCAGTGGATTTCCTGCCCCCAACGCACTTCCATCTCGTGAACGAAGCGGAGCGTTTCATGCCGCTCTTTGCCGGTGTTGCAGAAAACTGCGTGCACATTCGCTGGCAGAGCGCCGCCATGCGCATCGAGCACCTTCTTAAACAGCTTGGCAGAGGTACGGCCACCAGAGACGGCGAGCAGTGCGGGGCCTTTGATGTGGTAAGGATTGTTCATCGCCGGTCTCCTTTCGCGCTGGAGAGCGCGTGAACGATGATGAAGGGAATCGCGACCAGCGCGGCGATCAGGAACAGGGCGCGGGTGGCGCCCTTGATCGCGAGGTTGGCGCGGTCATTGCGCTCGGCGACGGGCGCGCAGGCCCGGCACGAGCAGCCGATCGGGTGGACGGTGTTGGACGTGCGAGGGGCCATGGTTAGTCCAGCCCCAGCGCGGCTTTGTAGGTCTCTGTGATGCTGTCCATTTCGCGGCGGTCGTCCGGCCGCATCTTCCGGAGCTTGACGATCAGCTTCATGACCTTGGTGTCGTAGCCGACGGCCTTCGCCTCGCTGTAGACGTCGCGGATATCGTCGCTGATGCCCTTCTTCTCCTCTTCGAGGCGCTCGACACGCTCGATCAGCAGGCGAAGTTGGTGTTCGGTGGAATTTTCGTCGGACATGGAATGCTCCTTGGTGCTCAGGCGGCGATTTGGTGGCCGCCATGGGGCGTGTGGGTCGGGTGGAAGTTGGGCAGGCGCTGCTCGAACAGGGGGCGGCGCAGCTGTTCGCAGCGGGTGCAGATCTGCGGGTCGGCATCGGACCATGTGCAGTCGAAACCTTCGGCATCGAGCTGGGCGGACCATTCGTCCCATCCGCATGCCAGGCAGAGGCGAGGGTGCATGTCGGGCGGGGTGTCGCACAGCTGGCGGTAGACCGTCAGGTTGAGCCGGAACGACCGCGACATGTCCCAGAGGCGCTTGACGCGGAATCCGACCGTTTCGATGCGCTGGAAGTTGCGCTCGACGTCGGCTCGGTGCTCCTTCCGGTGCCAGAACGGCTCGGCGGCCTGTTCGATCGAGAGACCAGCGGCCTCACGGCGCATCCGGATGTAGTCCCAAGGCATGACGGTCGGCGCCGGGGCCTTGGGTTCGTCGATCATGGACAGAAGGGAGGGAACGCTACGCATGTTCGTCCTTTCGATTTCAGGAATTGGCGGAGGTCGCGCGCGAGCGGTCGTGGAAGACCCAGCAGCGGACCGGGGGGACGCCGTCGTTCCGGGAGTTGACGGCGGTCTGTTCGATGAAGCGGCGCGACTTCGACGTTTTGAGGGCGCGGATCAGTTCTGCGTGGGTCGGCAGCGCCAAGCGCTTCTCGGCGCAGCGGGCTTCCATCTCGTTGAGGCGGACCGCGATCATGCCCTCGGCATGGCGGCGGTGGTGGTTGATGTGGCCGGTGAGGGCGGCGGGATCCTCGTTCTCTTCGAGGTAGTCGAAGCGCTCCCAGAACAGGCTGACGATCGGGTCTTCGCTGTTCACGGCAAGCTGCCGCTCGGTCGCCATCTCGACGATGAACTTGGCGGCCGCTGCCTGCTGATCATCCGTAAGCGGAACAAGTGCGCGCATCGCGTCCAGGAGGGCGAGCAGCTGGCCGTGGGTCTTCGCCAAGCGGTTGGTGCGGATGCCAGGCATGGCAAGCAGTTCGTCCTCGTACTGCGCGAAGGCCTGCCGGAACCGGGCCATGACTTCGTTTTCGCGCTTGGCCGCGTGGACGATGAAGCCCGACACATTTTCGATAGGCCATTGTTCGAGGCGCTCGGCTGACGCCTTCGTGTCGGCCGACCAGCCCGCCATGTCGAAGCCCAGCGACATGATACGTTCGAGCACGGCCCGGCTCGCGTTGACCGGCTCGTTCTGCTCGATGACGATTGCGCCCCGGAACGGCGGCTCGAATGTCTCCATCCCGCCGTTCTTCACGCCGCGCGACCGGACGGTGCGACCGTTGTACGCGGTCTTGAGTTCTTCCCACTCGAACTTGCGGGCGTGGTTGGCCTCTTCCCGGCGGTCACCCTCGATCAAAACGACCGGCAGGTTGCCGACCTTGCCGAGGTTGCGCGCCATAGCGGCGGGGGTGGCCTTGGCCGGGTCGAAGCCTTCGTAGTTTTCGCGGCCGAGCAGCTTCCAGAGGAACTCGACCAGCGTGGTCTTGCCGGTGCCGGGCAGGCCATGCATTTCGAGGAACGGGAAGCTCTTCATCTCGGCACGGACCTGCTCGGCGAAGAGCGAGCCGAAGAAGAAGGTCAGGCAGACAACGCCCTTGGCACCGTATGCCGTCCAAAGATCGGCCAGCCAGCTGGTGTCGAGGTTGTCGGCGTCGTAGTCGATATCGAGCAGGCGCTCGGACGTGCCCAGCTTCAGCGCCTGCTTGCCGATCTGGAAGAACTCGTTGTCGTTCGGCTTGAAGACCTTGCCTCCCGATACGGCGATCGGGCCAAAGATGTAGGCCTGCGATTCCCGGTCGTACCCGGTGAAACCGAGCGGGCGCACGTCCGGCAGGTCCGGGGTCTGCTGTTGCAGGATGCGCGTCAGCTGGTGAGCGTTGCCGGTCCAGACGCCACCATAATCGAACAGCCGCTCTTCGAAATTGCCGGACTTGCGCAGTTGGGCAGATGAGAACTCGGCCTTGACCGACGGCCGCTTGGCGCTCGGATAGGAGATATTGGCGATGAACCGCGTCTCTTTTGTTGCCTCATCGTGCTGGCGGTACAGGACGCGGAAGGCGCAATTGGCGATTTCCTCGACGGCCAGAGCCTCGCGGGAAGCGTCCATGCGGATCTTGGCCTCTTCCTCGCTGTCGATTTCCTTCAGTTCACGGGTGCGTCCGCGCCGGTATTCGTCGATCTTCTCCTGCACGATCGAGACGTCGATCGCGCACCAGTACGTCCGGTTGCCGAAGTTGAAGTGGAAGCTGTTCCAGCGGTGCTTCTCCCAGATCAGGTAGGCCTTTTCCTGCGCAGCTTCGGCAAGCAGTACCTGCCCATGCCAGAGGTATTCGGCGCGGTGCTTCTCGGTGAGGCGCTCCAGCTGGAGCAGGTCGTTCCAGTCCAGTTCCTTGCCGGTTTCGTCCTCGCCCATCGGCAGTGCGGCGGACGCATCCCAGCGGTCCTTGCGCGCCTTTTGGACGTATTCCCGGTTGCCCTTGGTACCAGCGGGGCCGACGTCGAAGGCGAAGACGATGCGCGGGCTGCGATGCGGCCGGTCCGAGGCAGCGATGTGCACCCGCAGCTGCTGCAGGAACTCGCTGGGGTAGTTGTTGCTGGACATGGTCGAGGCGGCGCGCTGGCCCGCCTGTTCGAGCGCCCAGGCGTTGAAGATGCCTTCCGCGAACCAGATGCTGTCCGCGTTGGCGAAGTCTTCCATCGAGACGTCCGGCCGATACCAGGCTTGCCCCTTGTAGGACTTGCCATAGGCGAAGCGGGCCTTGCGATCGAACCGGCCGGGCTGGTCGATCAGACGTTCCCACCAGCTACCACCGGGCAGGGGAAAGCGCACGGTAGCAGAGTTGATGTTGCGCGCCTGATCGAAGTAATTTTCCTGCGAGTACGCATCTCGCATGCCCATGAGGTTGAGGCCGCGGGCGTCGGTCAGATAGGCGTCCGCCGCCGCATTCGGGTTCTGCGGCGTCGACTTAAACCGCTTGGACCAAGTATCGAAGATCTCGGGATAGAGGTCGCGGATCGAGGATTCCCAACCGCAGCGGTTGGCCCGGCCGCACTTTAGCACCCACGGGCTATCGGAGCGGGTGTAAACCTCGCGCCCGTCGCATCCAGGGCACTTGCCGCCCTGCAGCCACTCGCCCTGATCCTTCTTCCACTGGAAGTCGGCCTTCAGGAGCGGCATCAGTTCGCGGCGAATATCGTCTCGCATTTGCATGGGAAATTCTGGACTTTCAGCAGGGATCAGGCGGGGGACACGGCGTCGCGGGGGTAGACTTCGACTTCGGGAAGCATGCCGCTGCCGCGCCAGACTTCGACGAAACCCCGGCGCTGGTGGCGCATGACGTTGGGGGTCAGGACGAGGCCGGTCTCGGTGGCGGACACCCAGCCATTGGGCGTCCAGCGCTGCGAGGAGACGATCACCGACTGACCGATGAAGAACGGGGTGCGATGCGCGCTCATGCTGGCACCATGATCCAGAGTGCGGCGAAGGCTGCGAGCAGGACCGGCGTGGCGGCGGTGAGGATCAGGAAGTCGTGCCGGACCTCACGGGGCGCGGTCCGCCACAGGTCGCGCCAGGCGGCGAATGTCGAGGGCTTCGAAGCGGGGGCAGCGGGCCGTGCTGGGGCAACGGTGCGGAACTGGCTGGACGGGATGTGCAGCATGGGATGGCTCCGGTGGGGGGCGGGAAAAAGGCAAAGTGGGGGCGTTCCCGGAAGCGAGCCGGGCAAAAGGCATTCGGAAGTGTCAGGTCAGGCCAGCGCGGCCTTCAGGTCAGGTGCCGGCGGCGCTGGTTTCCGGATCCGGGGCAGGACCGTTGTCATTGTCGGCGCGATCGTTCGCGGCCGGGCGCCACTGCGTCATCGGAAGGGTGTGCAGCGGATTTGGGTAGCTGCTGGCGCGGACCGTACGGACGGCCTGCATCTCGACGACGAAGCGGTGTCCGCAGACATCCGGGTTCCGGCAGTCGTAGTAGACCTCCCGGAATGTCGCGCTCGACTTGCCGGAAGACCGCGCGAATGCGCGACCGCCGCAAGCCGGGCAGGTGACGTGTGGAAGTTTCGCATGACGTGACATTGCTAGTTGTGCCCCCTAGCTTCGGCCCCGGCGCCATTGCCGGGCAGAAGTGCTTTCAGCCGACCGAGAAGGCGCGGAACGATCGCGTCAGCTTCTTCGGTTTCGAGAATGGCGGCCTGAATCATCGCGGGCGAGGCGCCAGGTGCGAGGGCCTGAATGCAGCGGCCGACGGCGTCGCCAGCTTCGCGGGAGAATAAGGCGACGTCGTCTGCCAGCGCGGTGCGGCAGGCGACAGCATCGACCATCGCGACGTCCAGCTGCAGTGCATAGCAGGACAGGACCGGTCCATGATCGCCACCGGCTTCAATGAAGGCACGGTCAAGGGCAATCGCCTGGTCGAGCGTCGGCGTTCCGTGACGGTCGCTCTCGCTCCAATGGCGGACGGTGCGGATGGAGCGGCCAGTGACCTTGGCGGCGGTTTCCCACCCGATCTTGCCGCAGATGGTGGTGATGGCGAGGGAGAATGATAGCGGCGCGCGCATTTTTGTCATGCGACATCCTTCCGTTGCGTTTTCGCATTCTGATCGCAAGGGACAGGGTCCAACTGCGTGACTACAACCGAGCTACACTCTTCGGTGTAATCGGGTTCCTCCATCATCAAGGACAACGGGTAAATGTCAGGGCGAAGTTGGTGCGGAGGTACACCCGTGGCTGCTGCCATTGGGAGTACATGTTCAGCGGGAAGCCGCTTCCCGCTTTGCAGCCATTTCCAAACAGCTGTCTGAGAAACTCCGCAAATACGAGCTGTTGCCGACTGACCGCCAGCGAGGCTGACGGCCTTTTGCAATGCCTCGAAAGGGGTAACGTCCTGCGTCATGACTACTGCCTACAACCATTGGAATAGGTCAGTCAACGACAATTCTATCGTTTCGATATATTACCAAGGTTGTAGGGTGCGCCCATGATTAAGCCTGACCGTGTTGCTGAGCGAATGAAGTTGCTGGGTTTTTCCCAGTCTGCGCTGGCGCGTGAGGTAGGCGTCACCCAAGCTACCATCGGAAAAATTGTTACCGGTTTGTCTGCTGGTTCCAGCCACCTCCACAAGATCGCACGAACTCTTCAAACGACTGCGGCCTACCTAACGGGCGAGGTCGATGATCCGGCCGAGGATGCATTCATTCCTCCCTCTGCGGCAGAGATCGCGGCGCAGATGGGGCTTATCAGGGTCGAAGAGATTGACCTTTCGATCGGCATGGGTCTCGGCTTTCTTGACGAGAACGTCATGGAGCGGGTCGATCGCTGGATTCCCGAGGAGTGGGTGCGCAATTTTACGCCCTCCGCAGCCGCTGATCTGACGATCGTTAAGCCGCAGGGCGACAGCATGTACCCGACCATCAATGACCGGGACATCGTTATGATCGACCGGTCTCAGAAGATCATCGACCGTCAGGAAGGGATCTGGGCGCTGAACTATGGCGGGCTTGGCACGATCAAGCGCGTCCGGGTGTTGCCGGATGGAAAGTACAAGCTGATGGCCGATAATCCGCAGGTTCCCCCCGAGGTCGCCGTCGATGGTGAAGTGTCCGTGATCGGCCGCGTAGCAGGCGTATTCCGGCGCACCTGACCAACTACCATGACTTCGATTCCTGAGATGTCCTTCGCGGTCGTGGGCGCCGCGCATCCGAATGCTGACGGTTCTAACCGCCAGTTCGAGACACTGCTGTGCCATGCTGGTGAGCCGGTGACGTTGGTGCCGGAGCCGCATAACCCGCACGATCGCTATGCTGTCGCGGTGTATTCCTGCCGCGACGTCCAGCTTGGCTATATCAGCGCGCGGCGCGCGCGGCAGTTCGCCACGCGGTTCGGGGGTGACCTGGTTCGTGCGGTATTTCAACGGCGAGCAGTTTTCGGCGCATGGGTGCGCGTCGGGTTCGAGGGCAAGGAGCCGCACCTCACGAGCGCGATGCTCGCTGAGCCTGTCGAGCAGGCCGACGCGCCTATCGATGAAGAACCGGTGTTCTACCCGGACGAGATTTGGCCGGACGATTGATTTTTTGGCCTGCAGGCGGGATGCGTGCGGGCGTTAAGAGGGGGCTTACTTATGAATGATGTCGCACCGAAACAGAGCCTGGGCAAAAAGCTCGGGATTGGATGCTTGGTCGTAATTGGCCTGTTCGTTGCGCTTGGAATCTTGGGGGCAATCGTGGGCGACGGCAAGAAGGCCAACTCGACCGGCGACAAACCGGAAGCGGAGGCGGCTGAACAGGTGGCGGCCGCCACCGACGTGACGGCGAAGGAGATTTCTGCCGCGTTCCAAGAGAACGAAGCTAAGGCCAAGCTGGCCTACGATGGTAAGGTTCTGCGCGTCACCGGCACCGTCAAGGACATTGACCTCGATTTCTCCGACGATCCGGTGATCAAGTTGGCCGGTTCTGGCGAAGTGCAGGGAATGGGCATCAGCCAGAACGGAAAAATGACCGATGTCAGCGTGAACGGTCTCTCGAAGGAAGACGCAGCGAACATCTCGAAGGGCACTCAGATGGTGTTCCTCTGCAAGGGGGCCGTCAATGAAGTGCTGGGTGCGCCGCAGCTTGGCGATTGCAGCATAGCAGCAGGATCCTGATTACAGCGGCAACGAAGACCGCGCCATCAACTAAGGCGCGGTCTCCATCCTTAGATCGGAAGTGAACCCGCCGCGATTGTCCAGGCGGTGGGTCACTTCAGAGATAAGCCACGTCGTGGCATCGATCTCGTCCTTGAAGCCTGACGCGCTGACGCGGGCTTCGGGCATCGCATCGGGCCTGCCCAGCGCAAGGCGAATATCGAATGTGGCCGGGGCGCGCTTCAGGCGGTCGCGCTCGGCGACTGCGGCCCGCTTGGCGGATGCCTCATCCGGATAGACCTTCCGGATCTTCTTCGAGCCATCTTCCTTGCCCACGGTGAAGGTCTTGCGCTTCGCGGCCTTCCTGTCATGCCAGCTGGCAGTAACGCCTTGCTGGCCATCGCGCTTCTGGCGCTGCCAGTTGTGGCCATCGCCGCTAGCGCGCGTGATCGTGAGGGTGGGCAGGGCCTTGCCCGTGCTGGTCTGCCCGGCGCCCTTCGGCGCGAAGATCAGGTTCTTGTCCTTGATCGTGGCAACGGCATCGTGTTCGCGGCCGAGGCGGCGAAGGAAGGCGATATCGCTCTCCCGGCTCTGGCTGATCGACGGCAGCGCGATCGAGGCGAGCGAGGCGGTGATGCGCGCGGCCAGCCCGTTTCGCCCGGCAACATCGCGCAGGACGGCGCCGAGCGTGGTCTTCTTCCACGACTGGGACCGGCGATTGCGGATGGCGCTGGTGAAGTCCGCTGCGCGCGCCTTGATCGTGATCTGGTCGGGCGGGCCGCTGTGCTGGACGTCGTCCACCTTGAAGCTGCCCTTGTCGATCAGGCCCACGGTAACATCTCGGCCCTGTTTCCAGCCCAGCTGCAGCTTGAGCACGGTGCCTTCCTTCGGGATGGCGAGCATGCCGTCCGTGTCGCTCAGCACGATGTCCAGCTGATCGGCCTCGTCGCCGCGCTTCTCCGACAGGGTGAGCGAGACCAGGCGGGGATTGATCCGGTCGGAGAGGTCCTTGCCGTCCAGCGTCACGCGCCAGTCGGCCATGTTGTTGATGGCTTCGCTCATGCCGCGGCTTCCGTGGAATTGGTCGGCGCGGGGTCATCTACGCGCAGGAGGTCGATGCCGAAGTCGATCCGGCGCGGGGTGCCGTCCGCCATCAGCACGGCATGGCGCTCGTCGATGGCGGTGATGACGTAGTTGCCGAACACGGTGCCGTTGCCGCTGACGAGCGGCAGCGCTTCGCCCGCGTCCGCCATCTCGCGCAGTTCATCGAGCGAGACACGGCCATCGGCGATCTCGGTGTAGACCGCGCCGGAAAGGCTGATCGTTTCGTCGCCGGGGCCGACGAACTGCGTGGCGTCGCGCGCGCCGACGCGGCCCGAGCGGGCATGGCGCCAGTCGGTCTTGCGCTGCAATTCATCGGGGCCGAGCGTTCCGATCTCGAACAGGAACATGCCAAGGGCGAGCAGATGCATGGTGTGATTCCTCAGTCGTCACCGAAGCCGCGACCGCGCCGCTCGCGCTCGATCTGCTCGATGGCCTTGCGGACCTCGTCGGCAATGTCCTGCGCCTGGCCGCCGCCGGTGACGTCGATCTTGATGCTGTAGGTGATGGAAACGGGCGCGGATGCCCCGCCGCCGTTCGCACCGGCCGCTGCGCTCGCCGGGGAGGCGGCCAAGGTTGCGCCAGCGGCGCCCGCCGCCAATGCGCCGGCCATCTGCCCCGACATGGCATTGAGGCGCGGGACGAGGCCGTCCGCCGAGAAAGCGCTCGCCATCCGGCTCCCGAGATTGCCCACACGCTGCAGCGGTCCACCCGCGTTGTCGGCCAAGCCCTCGTCCAGGCCAGCCATGACAAAGCCGCCGAGGCTGGCGAAGACGCGCGAGGGCGAGTGGATGCCGAGCACTTCCTTGAACCAGCTGACGGCAGAGTTCGCAGCGCCGACGATCGTGGATTTCAGCTTCGACAATTGGCCGGTGATGCCGTTGATAAGACCCTGCATCAGGTCGCTGCCCGCCTGTGACAGGCGCGAAGGCATCGAGACGCCCAGCCAGTTCATCAGCGCCGCGAAGCCCGCGTAGAGCAGGCCCATCGGCGAGAAGTTGATCAGCATGGCAGCAATGCCCGCGATGCCGCCGTTGAAATAGCCCTGAATCTCAGTCCAGATGCCGCTGAACCACGTCGTGATCGCGCCCCAGTTTTCGTAGATCAGGTAGCCCGCCGCCGCGAGCAGGCCGATGCCCAGTACGATACCGGCGACGATGCCGATCAGCGGCAGCATGCCGATGCCGAGCGCCGTGGCGGCGGCCGACAGTACGGCGAACGGGGCGACAAGCCCGGCGAGGACGATGGCGCCGCCGCCCATGACGAGGAACAGCCCTGCGAACAGCGCCGTGGCGAAGGCGAGGGCGCGGGTCAGCTGGGGATGGCGCTGGGCGAAGTCCGCGATACTGCCAGCCCACGACGACATGTAATCCGCCGCCGAGGAAATCATGGGTAACAGCTGATCGCCAACGGTGGTCGCGAGCGTCTTGGACTGGATCTGGAGCCGCTTCACCTTCTCCGCGCCATCGAGCATGCGGTCCGCGAAGTCGGTGTTGACCGTGCCGTCGGCGCCGAGCGCCTCGGCGCGGATGCTCTGGTATTCCTGAAACGCCGACATGAGCGGGCGCAGGGCCTGCTGCACCTGCATATCGCCGAACAGGCTGGACAGCTTCGCCTGGTCACCGCCGGTGGCCTTCTGGGTCAGGCGCACGATCTCCTCGATCGGGCTGCGCCCTTCCTTGGCCGCCTTCTTCATCGCGGCGGGAATGTCGATGCCGAACTTCTTGAAGTTCTTGATCGTGTCCCCGGCGTTGATCTTGGAGAGCAGGTTCTGGAGGTTGGTCGCGGCACCGGCGGAATCGCCCGCGCCCTTGCGGGTGATCTGGAGCGCGGCAGCAAGATCCGCGACGGCCGGGATGCCCTTGGAGCCGAGGCTCTGCATGCTGGCGGTCAGTTCGGGGAAATACTGCGCCATGTCCTTGACCTCGAAGGCGCCGCTCTTGCCCGCCTGGGCCATAACGTCGAGGGCCTTGCCGGTCTGCGCGATCGGCACCTTCAGGTTGTCGTAGGAGGCGAACGTGGCGCGGCCGAGATCGTCGATCTCCGCCTTGTACGCCGTGGCCGCGCGCCCGATCGGCGTCATCATGTCGACGGCCTGCTGCGCGCCGAGGCCGAAGCCGGTCAGCGTGTCCACGCCCTTCTGCAGATCGGAAGGCAGCTGGTTCACGGCGAGCGCGGCCTTGCGCAGGTCGAGACCCATCAGGCGCCCGGCCTCGCGGCTCTGGTTCACCTTCTGGTTGATGTCGGTCATCACCGACTCAAATTCCATGGCGTCCTGCGCGGCGCCTTCCAGCGGCCTGGCGACGATCATGCCGGTGCCGATCGCGGCGGCGCCGCCCGCAGCGAGACCGGCGGCCGAACCCTGCACCTGCGCAAAGCGCGATCGTGCAGCGGAGAAGCGGCGTTCGCGGTCCGATACTTCCTGAAGGCGGCGGTCCTGATTGCGCAGGCTGTCGTTCGACCGCTCGATCTCGCTGCGCAGGCGGCGCTCTTCCGAAGCAAGGTTGCGGGTCGAGACCCCGGCGGCCGCGAGACGGCTGCGGACCTCGGTCAGGCGGGTTTCATGCTGGCGGTGCTGCGCGGTCAGGCGCTCGGCATCGCGGCGGGCGCGGTCGAACTCGCTGCGCATGGCGCGGGTGGGTGTGGTCGTTGCGCCGAGCGCGCGGCCGAGTTCGGTGGCGCGGGCGCGGGCCTGCTGCATGGCGCGTTCGCTTTCGCGCATGCCCTGTTTCAGCTGGCGGAACTCGCCCACATCGGCCTGTGCGCGCTGGAGGCCTTTCAACTGGTCGCGGGTGGCCTTCAGGGTCTGCGCAAGCCGGGA
Organism: Novosphingobium sp.; assembly: GCA_017745295.1. Taxonomy (GTDB): domain Bacteria; phylum Pseudomonadota; class Alphaproteobacteria; order Sphingomonadales; family Sphingomonadaceae; genus Novosphingobium. Next base: position 35,714 of record JAGHZR010000013.1, on the reverse strand, counting down.
GGAACCCGAGGCAGCGTCCCGCATCGGCCGGGTGAGCCGGTCGGCGCCCTCCATGAGCACCCGGATGCGCAGATTCCTGTCAGACACTTATCGTTTCCCGCGTTTTGGTGAGGTCTCGGCAGACCCGGCGCGCTTCTCGGCTTTCGCGCGCCAGATCATCAGTTCGGCGATTGGCCACCCGTCCATCTCGGACGGCGGCCAGCTGAAGACGCTGGCGATGTCCGCCATCGCGTCGGTTACGTCCGCTGGGAGAGATCCTGCTTCGCGCCCTTCGGCAGCAAAAAATCCATGACCTCGCTGCCCAGCTGGGTGAGGTCGGCGGGATCGAGGTTGGCGATGTCCTGCTTCGACAGCATCGGATCGGTGATACGCGGCAGCAGCGTTTCCAGCGCGCCGTATTCGAGATTCAGCAGGCCCGACAGCGAGAGGCCGCGCAGCGATCCGGACTTGGGCTTGCGGACAAGCACGGTCTCGATCGTGGTCTCGCCGCGCGTGAACGGCGCGTCGAGCGTGACGGTGCGAACTTCCGGGACGGCAGCGGTAGCTATGGCGGTAGATGCGGCCAGATTGGCCTTGGTCTGGGTCATGGAAAATCTCCGGGGGATTGGAAGGCGCGGCCTTCGTGCTTTCGAGTAGAAATTGCGGCCCGGCCCGCGGCCGGGCCGGGGATCAGAACATGCCGAGGGCGCTGCGGCGCGCAGCGAGCAGGTCCACGCCGTCGACGACTTCGACCATGTTGATCGGGTCGATCTCGATCTCGGTGCGGCCATTCCAGACCAGCTTGTAGTAGGCGACGGCCATGGTGACCTTGAAGTCGCCGACCTCGCCCGTTTCCTGATCGCCGAACTCGATTTCCGAGAACCGGCCGCGCAGGATGACCTCGATCGTGTCAAGTTCGGCGGTGTCGTCGCGCTGGTAGTTTCCGGCGAAGCGCATGTAGACGCCGTCCACCGTGGGCGTGCCCCACTGGCGGATGATGTCGCGCATCGGCCCGGCAAAGGTCATGGAGGCCTCCATCGCCTCCTGCCCCATGTCGAGCGAAACGGCGCCGCTCATCCCGGCGCCGCGATACTCCTCCATCTTGCGCGTGAGGTTGGGCAGGCCGACCGTCTTGGCATCGCCCTGGTAGTCATTGCCTTCATTGAACAGCATCTGGTCCTTGAGAACGCGAGGGAATCCCATGCTGGGCTCCTATGATCGAGTGGGGAGAAAGAGCGGCCGGGTCAGGCCGCTTCGGCCAGCTGGTTCGCGAAGTCCGCGAAGTAGCTGTCGGTGATGCGCTGGTTGAAGCCGAGGTCTTCGAGCGGCGGAGGCACCGTGTAGTCGTAGTCGATGCGCAGCTTGCCCGCCTGGAGGCTGGCGTTGCTGTTGTTCGCCTGGTCGTACTTGGCGTTGAAGCCGAGCACGATGCCCTGAGTCTTCAGCTGGCGGCCGAAGCCGTTGACGGTCTCGACGATGTCCTTGGCGAGCGCCGGGGTCAGCGGCTTGTCGATCGCCCAGAGCATGCCTGCGACAACGGTATCGGCGAGCAGCTGGGCGACGCGCACGGTGCTCTCGAACGCGAAGAGGTCATCGTCCGAGCAGGTGCGGTTGCCCCAGAAGCGGAAGCCGTCGTCGGTGCGGACAAGGGCGGTGACCTCGGAAGCATTGAGGAGGTTGGCCTCGCTCGTGTCGTCCTCGATATCCCAGCGGATGGGCTGGCTGACACCGACCACGCCGCTGACGGCGATGTTCGAGAGCGTCTTGTGCGGGCCGGTCTGGGTGTCGATCAGCGCGCGCAGGCCCATGGCGTAGGCGGCGGCATAGCCGGTGACGTTGGCGCTGGTCGCGGTGTCGAACAGCAGGAAGTCGGGCATCAGCAGCATCAGTTCGCGCGCGGAGAAGTTGGCGCGGTAAAGCAGGGCCGCAGCAACGGTGTTGCCGATCGCGCGGGCATAAACAAAGCCGCGCAGCTTCTTGGCGATGATGACCAGCGCCGTCGTGACTGCCTGCGTTTCGAGGCCGGGGGTGCCGAGAATCTTGGGCTTCACGCCCAGCTGCGACTTGGCGTCGAGCAGGGCCTGCATGCCGGTCTTCTTGCCGTCCGCCGTGGTGGTGCCGATGACGTTGCTGGCGGTCTCGGCGTCGTCGGCGCCTTCTTCGACGCGCACAACGACAACCACGGCGCGGGTCTGGTCGGCGATGGCGCGCAGCGACTTGGCCAGCGTGCCGTCCGTGCCCGCCTTGCCGATCGCGGTCTCGATGTCGGTGATGAGCGCCGGGGTGTCGAGCGGGAACGTCGTGGCATCGGCGTCGGTGCCGGTGGCGACCAGGCCGATGATGGAGGTGGAGACAGCGGTGAGCGTTCGGGCGCCGTCGCTGATCTCGGTGAGGGTAATGCCGTGCTTGAAGGCCATGAACAGGATCCTTGGTTAGAGAGAAACGGGCACGAGAAGGCGGGAGCGGGCGTTCGACGGGGTGTCAGTTCGCCGATAGTCGAGGATGACGACGGCAGAGCCGCGCGTCGCACCGGCCATGAGACCGACCTGATCCAGGCGGATGCGATCTTCCCAGCGGGTGACGGCGATGACGGTGGCCGCATAGATTCGCAGGATGTTGGCGCGGGTCAGGGGCTGGTCGATCAGGTGCGGCAGGGGCGAGCCGAACTCGCGGCGGCCGACGCATGAGCCGATGCGGGTGCGAAGGATGATCCCGACCGCCTGGCGGATATCGTCGGCGCCCTCGATCAGTTCGCCGGTGGTTTCGTCCATGGCGGCCATCAGATGGGGGTTCCGCTCTGCGCAGAGCCAGCGGCGACGCCGGTGTGCTTGTGGCCCTTGAGGCTGATACCGCCTCCGACGACGTCCTCGGACGCTTCGGCCTTGCCCTCGATCGAGACGTTGCCCTTGATCGCGACGTCGCCCTCGATCGTGACGCCGCCGGGCGCGGTCAGCGCGGCGGTACCGCCTTCCGGCAAGGCGACGGTGAGCGCGTGGCTCGCATGGTTGTAGGAGATGACCGCGCCATCGGGGAATTCGAGTTCGAAAACGTCAGGGTCCGACGTGCTCGGCGAATTGGCGTCCGAATAGATGCCAGGCAGCACAAGGCCGTTGTCGACATCGCCCTCGGGGCAGAGGACGGCGCACTGTTCGCCTGCCGAGGGCGGGCACCAGAGTTTCACGCGCCCGGCGAGCAGGGCGACCCACGGCAGTTCGCCGGTTTCGAGGTCACCCAGCTGGACGGTGCAGGTGCGCGCGGCATGGTCGATGGACGCGACAGTGCCCACCTGAATGACCTCGCCGGTCAGCTGTTCATGGTCGTTGGATTGCGCCATGGTGCGACCATGGCGCGGGAGGGATCAGGTTTCGCGTGGCTGCATTTGGTCAGGTGGCTGTCCAAATGAACCCGCCCGTCTCAAATCGGGTCATCGCCAGACGCCATTCGCGGCGGGCTCTTTAATATATTGAGGTGGATGCCTATTTTTTTGAGGCAACATTGTGAGGGGCAAAATGGCAGATTGGATCTACGTCGACAATTCGAACGTATTCATTGAGGGGCAGCGTGCAAGTGCAGTCCAGAACGGAATGGCATTGGACATATGGGATGCCTTCGAAAATCGGGTACTCGACTTCAACTATCGGATGAGTTTCGGGAAGCTCTACGAATTTGTTGCCGGAAACAACAAAGCTGAGACGGCACGCGCAATGTTGTTTGGCTCCCGGCCCCCGAAGAACGACGCGATATGGAAAATCGCAGAGCGAGCCGGCTTTGAGGTGGTCGTTCAAGATCGGAATTTCCAAAACAAGGAAAAGAAGATCGACACCGGGATCGTCGCGGCATTGACCCGCGATGCTTACAAAAACGCCAACGATGGAGATGTCTTTACGATTGTTTCCGGCGACAACGACTATGTTCCCGCTGTCCAGCAGCTTCGCGATGACGGCTTTCAAGTGGACGTTGTTTTCTGGTCTCATGCGGGTCGTGAGCTGCGAGAAATTGCTTCGAATTTCATATCTCTCGACAACCACTTAGCCTCACTGAGCGCTTAGTATTGGGAGGCCCGGCACAAAAAGTGCCGGGCCAACACTTTAATCGTCGTTATCAGCCAGGGGAAAATTGCTGATCAACACTTCGCGCGCCGGTCGCGAAACGGCACCTATGCTGTACGTTGTGTCGATCGGCGAGACGATGAACCGGCTGAAAGTCTCGCGGACGCCCTCATTGTCGTTGAGCGACATCAGGAACTTGCCCTTAATCCCCGCCAGCTGGTCGGCCAGCGCGGCGAAGTCCTCGCGGCTGAACACGTCGGGGCCATAGTCCTTCTCGCAAGCCCAATAGGGCGGGTCGAGGTAGAAAAGGGCGCCCTCGCGGTCATAGCGGCGGATGAAGTCGCCGTAGGGCAGGCGCTCGATCACGACGGATTGCAGGCGGTCATGGATGTCGGCGAGCATCGGCTCGATCTTGCTGACGTCAAAGCGGGCCGGGCTGGACGCATCCACGCCGAAGGTACGGCCGGACACCTTGCCGCCGAATGCCAGGCGCTGGAGGTAGAGGAAGCGCACGGCGCGTTGCAGGTCCGTCAGTCGATCGGGATCCTGCCCGAGCAGGCGCGCAAATTCTGCCCTGCTGGTGACGCGGAAGCGCAGCATGTCGACGAGGTAGGGATAGTGCTCGGCCAGGCAGCGGAAAAGGCCCACCACATCACCGGAGATATCGTTGATCGCCTCGGCTTTCGGGCGCCGGGTGCGGCGCAGGAAGATGCCGCCCATGCCCACGAAAGGCTCGGCGTAGCTGGAGTGCGGAGTGCGATCGATGATGGCGCAGATGCGCTTGGAAAGGTTTCGTTTTCCGCCGATGTAACCGGCCGGGGGAGAAACGGGATGAACGAGAACAAAAGGGGTAGACATGTGATTGATCCTGCACGATGTCCCTTCCGCGCCTGAGACGCGGAAGGGTGCTCGATGGGGCAGGCGTGCTGCCCGGAGAGTGCGAGTGCAGGCTCGCTGGTTTCGAGATGCGGGAACATCCGAGACCCCCTTCCGTAAAGGGGGAATAGTGCGGCGTGAAGTGCCGCCGATCACTTACTCAGCAGTAGCGGAATCCGCAGCGTCTTCGATCGGCGCTTTCGGTTCGGGAGCGGGCGCGGTGATGAGGCCAAGGCCGATCTTGTGGGCGACGCCGAGCGCCACTTCGGCGACGCGGGCCTTTGTGCCCGCCTTGTCATAGCTGTCGTCATCCTTGTGGACCGCGTTGACATCGCGCTTGTGCTCGATTTCGCCGCTGATGAAGGTGACAGCGACCGTGCGTTTGCCCTTGTCATAGGCACCGATTTTCGTGGTGAGTTCGGGCATTTCAGAGCCTTTCGGTGGGAGGGACCGGCCACTCGATCGCGGCCAGGTCGGAGGTCGTTTCGGGAAGATCGCGCAGGGTCTGACGGTAGATACGCCATGCCGCGCGCTGGTCGTCGGTCAGCGGCGCGTCCGGGAACTGCGACCAGTCGGATGCGGCCAGCAGCGTGTTTCGCTCCGCGCGTAAGGCTTCGAGCAGCTGCTCATCCGTAAGAGGCGCTCGCGGAACCGCAACCGGATCGCCGTTCGCGTCCGCCGCGATCGTTGCGCCCTCGGCCTGAGCATTCAGCAGTTCAATATGCTGCTCGTCGGTGATTGGCCGGGCATCGACGGGGATCGCGGCGTTGATGCCATCGACATAGAAGCCGCAGGTGGCGGCACTGAAATAGGGCATGTCAGGTAGGTCCGATTGCAAAGAAGCGGCAGCCGATGCTGGCCTGGCTACACCGGCCGGGGAACGAGCTTCCGGTGATGCCGTCGCTCGACCATACCGAGATCGTGCTCGACGCGGTGACAACGGGGAGCAGCATGAGGGCGTAAGGTTCGGTGGAGAATGAAGCCGGGAAGCTGATGTTGACCGGGCTGCCGGCCGATGGCGACGACGCCCATCGGCCCCACACCATCATCAGGTTGTTGGACAGCCGCATGTAGCCGTTCTGGCTCATGGACTCTGCCATGGAGGCCAGGACGTGCCAGTTCGCGCCATAACGCAACGTCCCATCGTTGGCATTGCAGCCCAGCGAGTGAGGTGAATTGCCGAACCTGATGAAGCCGGCATTGAAGTCCGAAACGCCGCGAACCGCCATACCGTTCGCGATGTTGCCATCGCCGATGAACACGTCGTCACCCAGTTTGATATTGTCGGCGCCGCCGCTCGCAGTGATCGAGAGGTAAGGCATTGAAAGCCCGCCGCTCAGGACGTCGCCCGCCCTGTTGACCGGCGTGTAACCAAGTCTTGCGATGATGTCGGCGAACCACGAACTGTCGCGGCCGTCCAGAAGGTCCGCGTCCAGCCCCGACCCTGCACCATCGACGGTCAGCAACTTTGCGAGCAGCGCGGACGCCGTGACCAGGCCATCGACATACTGCTTCGAGCTGGCATGAAGGTTGGCGGTCGGGTTCGCGGATAGCGTCAGCGGGCCAGTCATCGTATCGCCCGCCTTGTCGACCGGCGTGAAGCCGAGGCGCGCGAGGATGTCGGTGTAATAGCTGCCCTGCTGACCATCGAGCAGGTCAGCGTCCACGCCCGAGCCGGAGCCGTCGACTGTCAGCAGCTTCGCCAGCAGAGCAGCTGCCGTTACGAGGCCGTCCACGTACTGTCTCGGCGCGGCCTGAAGCGGCATAACCGGGTTGGCGGGAAGCGTCAGCGGCCCGGTCATGGTGTCGCCAGCCTTGTTGACAGGCGTGTAACCCAAGCGTGCAGAGATATCGGTATAGTAGACCGGCAGTTGGCCCGCGAGCAGGCCCGCGTCGAGGCCGGACCCGGCGCCGTCGTTGTTCGGCCCCCATGGCACATAGCCGAGCCGCGCGGGCACGTCGGCATAATAGGCGCCGTGCTGGCCGTCGAGAAGATCGGCGTCGAGGGTGTTGCCTGCGCCCTCATCCTTGAGGGCGGCGCCTTTGATCCCCAGCGAGATCCGCATGGCGGCGGCGGATGCAGCGGTGAGCAGCGTTTTCACGAACGCCGACGGGGCACCTTCGCCGAAGCGGGTGTCGATCCACTTGGTAACAGTCGATTTCAGCGCCTTGGGCACGACGGCGCGCCGGGTGTCCACACCTGCGGCGGTTTCTTCCTCGGTGGCGATCTCGATCACGCCCTGAATTTCGGTGGTTGCGGGCGGATTGAGGAAGTTCGTGTCACCGAACGTCAGCTGCGCCGCGTCGATGTCAGCAAACTGGACGTCGATCGCCAGCAGCATCATCGCCTGCGCCGACTTTTCAAGGATAGGATCGGCCTGACCGAAGATCGCGAACAGGGTGCCGTCCGCCAGATAGAGCGCGAAGCTACGAACGGTGAACACGTCCGTGCTTTCGTCGCGGACGATGAGATGGATCATGTCGGCAGCAACGACGTCGCCGGAGATCGTGACGATGCGTTTGCTTTCGTCGGGCAGCGTGAGCGCGGCGGGCGAGGGCACGACGGCAGTCGCCGAAACGCCGACCTGAGCAATCGTGACGGCGGCAGTGCCTGTCTTGCTGGCGTTGATCAGTGCGACGCGGCCTGCGGTGGTGACGGTGAACGTAAGGGCCATGGGTGCTCCGGTCAGGCCGCCGGTGCCGTGCAGGACAGACGGGCGAAGAGGGTGGGACGGGCGACCGCGATCAAGCCGACTTGGGCGGCGGCGGTGATGCCCTGCGTGAAGGTGAAGTGGCTGCGCACCGGCTTGGCGCGGCTGACCTCGGCAATGACCTGATCGACGAAGGCGGCGGTGGCGGGCGCGCCCTGCTGTTCAAGGTTCAGGATCAGCTGGAAGGTGTGCGGGACGCCCTTCGGTTCCATCTGCCACCATTCGCGCAGGGCGACCGAGCCGCCGAAGCTTTGAACGACGGAACGCACGGAACCCGCCGTGCCCTTGCGCCGCGCGATCGGGATCGCCTGGCGCACGCGCTCGCGGCGGATCGCCTCGGGCCAGTCGGATGACCAGTTGTCGAGCGAGCGCTCCCACGCCAGCCACGGCAGGAATTGCAGCGGGCTGTCCGTGGCCGACTTCACCGCCCGGATGAGAACCGGGATGTCGAGCATTTCCGAGCCGACCCGTTCGAGGGCCTTCTGCAATGCCGTGGAGCCGGGCGGCAGGAGCGAAGAAAACGTCATTCGTCCACGCCCGCATAAGTGACGCCGATCTTGGTGCAGAACGGCGCCTGCGTGCGCGAGATGACGATGTCGGCAGGGGGCTGGGTCAGCTGGACATTCTGGACGCCCTCGACGTGGAGGGCGGCATGGAGGCCGGACAGCGTGATGTCGCGGCCAAGCCGATGGCTTTCGTCGGCATAGGCCTTGGCGCTGGCGAGCGCGGCATCCATGACCACGCCGCCGTCCGGGCCGGAGAACGTCTTGATCGTGCCTTCGACGGTGTAGGGGACGATCTCGGCAGACTGCGTGATGACGTGGTCGGTCAGCGGACGTATGTCTTCGCTGGACAGGTACTCGCCGACATCCGCGACCAGATCGGCGCTGGCGGCGCCGTCATCGACGCGGGACAGGAGGGAGACGATGACTTCGCCCGGCCAGATTGCGCCGTCGAGCGCGGCGGTCATGGCGGTCACAAGCGTATTGCTGGCGGCATTGGCTTGCAGGACGCCCAGCACGAGGGCGCGGATATCGTCCGGCTCGGGGCTGGTGGCGCTGGCGTCGAGCACGTCTGAGTGCGATGACAGCGCGTGATAGATGTAGGCGCCTTCGGGACCGGCGACCGAGTAGCCCTCGGGCGCCAGGACGATGCGGCGGCGGAACTCGGTGTCACTCTCCATCACCGCCGGGATGCCGAGCACGTCGTCGGCGGGGGTGATGGTCCGGCGGACGACGCCGAACCCGGCGGCGAGGTTGTCGAGGTCGTTGTTTACGGCGTAGGCGACCATCACGGCGCGCACGGCCTCGTTGAGACGCTGCAGCAGCAGCTGGACCTCGTAGGCGAAGACCTGAAGGACGCGGGTGGAGGGGTTGCTTTCGCGGCCGTCGAAATCGACGCCTTCTTCCGCCATCAGCGCTTTCATGCGCACAAGTGCCCGCGCGAAGAGGGTCTCGAAATCGAGTTCCTCGACAGCGTCAGGCAGCGGAATGCGCGACAGGTCTACGGCGGTGAAGGTTGCATCGGCCATGCCGCCCATGTCGCGGCAGGTATGGGGGCAGCGCTACCGGGCTGCATTTGGCTGGGCGGCAGGCCAAATGGTTGCCAGGGCTATCAAAAACATTATCGCATTTGTGGGCGCGCATCCATGCGCTGTCGATCGATGGGGGCAGTTCGAAATGTGGAAAGTGAGTCAGGGCGGACGCACAAAAATAGTGCGTTGGGCCATGATCATTGTTGCGGCCGTGGTGATCGTGTCGAGCGTCTATGCATGCGCATTTTCCACCGGCAAGGCGTCAGGGTATTTCGTTCTGGAGGAGGAACGAGCCTTGCTCCATGAGGGACAGCGAAGAGAGCGCGAAATTGGCCAATGTGCTGATCACAAAGTGCCCAAACGTGTGGCGACTTGTGTAGCGGCTGTCGTGGAAGCGTCGGAGCGGGAAAATCATGACGCCCGAGATCTTCACGTTCAGAAGGACATGTCGCAATGGGCATTCTGGGCGATGGCAATCGCTGGTCTACAGTTCTTTTTATCAATCATTACTCTTGTTTATCTTGCACTCACATTTGAAGAGGCCCGAGCTGCAACAAAGGCAGCGGACGACGATCTAATATTAAATCACCCTCCCAAAATTCTGGTCAATCGTGTCGCTATTTGGCCAGCAGGGCGAAGAGGCATCAGTCCTTCCATGAGACTTGATAGCAAAATTGAGGGTGAGGCATGGGCGTATAATGCCGGACGGCATTCCGCTAAAATTATTAGCGGGAAGTTATGCGTGTTTTGGACTAACGATGAATTGCCAATGGTTAGCCCATTGCACATGAGTAAAATTCCGAAATATTGCGAAATATTTTGGTTAGAGGACGTTAATGGAAATCCATGGGTTTCGGGAAGCCTTCTTCACAATGACGAGGTTTCTGCAAAATGGTCGTTTAATAGTACGCCGCCAGCCTTATCGTATAAACTTTATATTATCGGTGAAATCGAGTATTTAAGTTCGAGGGGGTCTCGATATTATACCAGCTTTGCGCGGAGATATCGGGTCGCAGACAAGCGTTTCGAGATTGTTGATAACCCGGATTACGAAGATCAAGGCTAATGACCGGTCAATTTCGAGAAACGTGTGCGTATAAAAGATCCAACATCGTCTCTTGATCAGATACGGTGAAGCCCAGCAATTCGCGTCTCGGATAGAGCACGGCCTTCGCGCGCAGCGAGGGCTTGTCCCGTAGGCCGTGCTGGTGAACGCTGGCGATCTGCGCGACCTTGCCGGTGAAGCCGACCCAAACGCCCTGATCGTCAACGCCGCTGCGCAGGTAACGCGCCGTGGCCAGGCGGCGGAACATCGCGCGGCGCCGGATGCGCACAGGCCGCTTACGCGCTGCGCTGCCGCCCCGATGTTCCTCGGGCACTGGGAGCCACTTTACAATCTTGTCGCGCTCGAAAGAGCGGATGGCGCCAGCTTCGATGTCGAAGCCGGTCAGCATGTGGCCGCTGCCCCATGTAAAACTCTTCATCAGGACGCGGCGGGGTTCGCCACCGCCGCCTGCCGGGTACAGGAAGCAGGCCGGGCCGCGCCCCGGCTGCGCGGGCGTTCGCTCCCGGCGCGCCTCGAACGCGCTGCCGTCCGGCTGCTGCTGGGCGGCGATGCGGCGGCGCTGGCTGGCGGCGAGGTCGCGGCCCATGCGGCGCATCAGGCCGCGCTGCTCGGCCGCCGACAGGCTGCGCAGGAGCGCGCCTGCTATGCGTTCCAGTTCGGCGAGATCGTCGCTCATGCGGCGGGCGGCACGGCAGGCGTGAGCACGGCTTCAGGATCCTCGGTCTCCACCAGCAGTTCGGTGTTGCCGAAGCCCTGGAGGAAAGAGGCGTGAACGCCCGCGAAGCTGTCGGGGAACTTGGGTTCGGGGATATGTTCGACATCGTAGCCACTGCCGTCAGGCCGGGGATTCACGAGCACCGGCTCGGTCAGGTCGATTGAAATCTCGATGTCGAACTTCTCGGTGTTCAGCGGCTGAGCTTCGAAGCTGAAGGGCTGGCTGTCGGCGCGCTGCAGCAGCTGCGGCTGTTCCTTCTCGATCCATGCGAGGATGGGGACCATCAGCGTGTCCGGATCGTCGGCGAAGTCGAAGATCGTGACCTTGAGCGCGTAGCTATAGGAGAACGACAGCGTCTTTGACCGGCGGGCGTTGATCTGCCCCGCGTCGATGTAGATGCTGAGGTTCTCAGGGTTCTTCTTCAGGTCGGGCAGATAGGCCGTCAGCCAGCGGCGCAGATCATTTGCCTTGCGCATCAGTGCCTCCGGCGCTGGGCGTCAGCATGGTCCGAACCTGCCCCTGCAGTTCGATGTAGGCCGCGCGGATCTGCCCGGCGACGTCGTAGAGCGCGGTGAGGCTGGAATGCGCGTCGGCGCCGGTCATCTCGCCGGTGCTACTGCGCTGGACCTTCGGCAGCGCCGGTGGCGGTGCCAGCAGGGCCGGGGACACTCTCGCCGTTGGCGATGGATGCGGCGCGGTCGAGCAGGCCGACGCCATCAGCATCAACGCAGAAGTTGCGATATACTGGCCGCTCAATGACCTTCTGGCTTTCATGATAGATTTCCCTGACGTTGGTCTGCCGGGCGTATTCGGCCGCCTGGCTGCGCTCGGTGGAGGCGTCGATCTGGCCTTGCAGGCGGTCACGTTCCGCGCGGGCGGCATCGTCGGCGCGCTTCTGGGCGGCCTGTTCCTGCGCGGCGCCGACGCTGGTGCCGTAGAAGAAACCGCCGATGCCGGCAGCGCTCGCGGTGAGCGCCCCGGCAAGGACGACATGGGAGAGGCCGAGGGTCACGCCCACCGCCCCCGGACAAGCGCAGCCTGAATCATGACCGCGATGTCGGCGATGTCGTCGGCGCGATCGGTGCCGTTGATGATGCGGCGGGCCTGCACGAACTGCTCGTGCGTCCCGGTGTAGGAGATGTAACGGCGGAGACTGCGGCCGGTGAAGGCGCCGTCTTCCATGCCCTTGATGAGGATCCGCACGGAGAGATCGGGATCGAGGGCCAGATCGAAGTTCTTCAGCAGGGCGCCCTTGAGGCCGAGCGCGCCGTCTGCCCACTCGTAATTGCGGTCCCATGTCAGCTGGACGAGGCCGCGACCGTACTGCGGCTGACCGTACTTGCCGGGGGCGGCGTAGGGCTTGCCCTTGCCGAGGCCCCATTCGCGCTGCGGGGTGAAGCGGGCCTCGTGCCAGGCGGTGGCGAGCGCATAGGCCAGCCAGCCCACCGGCCATGCGGCGGCGGAAGCCATGATGGCATTGACGATGTTGACCTGCTTCTGATCGAGGCCGCCGGTGATCGAGCGGAGCGAGGTGAAGAACGCGGCAGGGTTGGCGAGCGCGCGGCGCAGGTTCACAGGCATGGGTCAGTCCTTCTTGGGGAGGAAGCGGTCAGCGAGGCGGGCCGGGAGGCTGGCGAGCGTGTCGATCGCTGCCTTGGCCAGCTTGGGCGTGGCGTCGTAGGCGAGCAGGGCGATGCCGAAGCCGATCGACTGGGAGACGAGGCCGCCCCATCCGGTGAGCGCGACGATGGCCAGCGTGGCGTAATAGCTGACTGTCGAACCGATCGCCCACTGGGCGAAGCGCTGGCGGTAGGAGAGGCCGGGCTTCCATGCCTGGGCGACGGCCGAGCCGATCAGCGAGGGCGAAAGCGAGCCGAGAAATTCAGCCGCGGCTTCGAGAATGGGGCGCAGTTCCATGTGTCAGCTCCAAAGCTGGATGAGGGGCAGCACGCGGTTCGCGCTGGCAGTCTTGGTGGCGGTGGCCGGGACGATGACCACGGTGCCGAGCGGGAGGACCTTCCCGCGATCGGCGAGGCCGGGATTGGCATCGAGCACGCGCGTCAGGTCTCCCGGCCCCAGACTGGCTTCGCGCCACAGCAGCTGGTCGAGGGTGTCGCCTTGTTTGGACCGGAGGCGCTGCGCGGCGGCCATCAGATCAGGTCCACCGTGGTCCGCGATGTGCCGAGGATGTCGCGCACGGCATGCAGGGCATCCCGGCGCAGTTCGCCGATCGAGGGCGTGAGTTCGTCCGCCTGGTTGCCGCCCGCGCTGGTGGTGTCGAAGTCGCGGTAGCGTTCGACCAGTTCGGCCTTGGCATAGAGCGAGACGGCGCGGTGGTAGCGGATCAGCTGCAGGCTCTGGCCGTCCAGCTGGGGCGACGGAACATCCGCAAGCGTCGCATGCCCGGCAGCGATCGACCGCGCCGCGAAGGCACGCAGATCGTATTCCACCGCCATGATGGCGCCGAGGATCGCCGCCCGCAGCCGGGGTGCGGTGACACTCTCAGAGATGCGAGCATCGGCGCGGACACCGGCGGGGTCAATGTCCGGGAAGAAGCCGTCGTTGCGGATGACGGTATCCGGCGCGTCGGGCTGCTCGATGTCCGTTGAGGGCGGGTTGGCGATGAAGGTCATGCCTCAATCATCCATGCGACAAGGGCCGCGAGGGCGAGACCGAGAGGGACGCCGACCAAGGCAGCGCCGACGCCGTAAATAGCACCTTCGACGAGATCCGCGAGGTTTGACACGGCACTCATCCCGTCGTCAGGGCGCTGTAAGTGGCAAGGCCGACTATCAGGGTGAAGCGACCGGTATGATAGGCCGCGAAAGCCCAGAGTGCGGCCCAAGCGAGCGCGTAGATCATGTAGAGCGCCAGTGCCCGCTTGCCTGGTAGGGCGCGGAACAAGGTCACTTTCGACTTCTGCATCGCCTGGACGAGCGCGGCAGACGGCTTGCCCAGTAGCAGTGCAAACCCAAAGGCGGAGGCCAGTCGATGGACCATCCTGCGGACGTTCTCGGCGAAGATGTAGGCGAAAGCCAGTGTGGCAACGAACAGGACGATCGAGACGAGGCTCATGGCAGGCTCCATGTCGGCCGCCCGGCTAACAGGGGTGGGGATCGGGTCAGCTGGCGGCCCTACGGCTTGAAAGCCTCCCGCAGCGCGCGATCCGCCCCTGAGCGCCGGGGGCGAGCTTGTTACGCGGCAGGATTGCCGCCGGTGTCAGTGGTGGGCGCGGCGGCGCTGACAGCAGCCAGCAGCTTTTCCGCGCGCTTGACGCGGTCCTTCACGCCGATGCGATCAAACAGGCGCTGGGCTTCGCGAAGGTTGATGAGGGCGCTTTCCAGAGGGGCCTTGCTGGATTCAGCTGGCGTGTCTTCGGCCTTGCGCAGCTGCTCGATGCCGATGGCCTTGAGCAGCTTGGCGCGGACCTGATCGTGGATGTCGAGGCCGCTGGTCAGGTTGTCAGCGGTGTCGAGCACGGACAGCGGGAAAGCCTTGCCGGTGTTCTGGACCTTCAGAGCGGCGTCGGCGATCTCTTCGACGAGGATCGTCGCGACGTCGCGCTCGTAGCGCTTGGGCATTGCCACATGGTGGCGCAGCAGGAATTCGGCGATGTCGAGGGCTTCGGCGTAGGCGCCGACGTCGATCGACCAGACCATGCAGGTGGGGACAACATCGGCGGCGTTGCCGGTGCCGACGCCTGCGTCGGCGCTCAGCACGCCCATGATCCACGCCTTGTACTGCGGCAGCATTTCGCGCTTCGCCTTGATCTTCAAGTCGATCGACTTGATTTCCTTCAGGCGGCGCAGATCGTGCGTGAGGCGCAGTGAGATTTCGGCGGCGGCCCGGTCGGCGGGAGTGCCTTTGCCCCCCGCTGCCGAAGGGAGTGCGGCAGCGGGGGAGGCGACCGCCCCCGTGACAGGTGCGGTTGCTGCGGTGATGGTCTGGGCAGCGAGTACGCGATCACGCTTAAGACGAGCGAGGCTCATGGTGATATCCTGTGACGGGAGCGGCTACGGGAGGGCGAAACCGGCCGGTCAGGCGGGCTTCTTGGCCATCTTGATGTTCTCGACGAGGGCGCAGCGACCGTAGTCTTCCACCACGTAGTCCTCGTTGACGGACTCGTAGTTCTCGATCTGGTCGAGTGCCGGCTCATCCTTGATCTGGCGGCGGCGCGTCTCTTCCTGGACATAGATCGCGAGATTATCGAGGCTGGTGATCAGCAGCGCATCCTCGGGGAAGAACGGCACGATCACGGCGCGCTTGCCTGCCATCTGCTTGGGCAGTGTCAGGATGCGGTGCGCGGCTTCGCGTTCGGTGGCGGTGTCACCGGCGGCCTGCAGCAGGTTCAGGTACTTGTCCTTCACCAGCGCCCAGCCCACGACGACGACGAGGTCGGTGTCGCTGCGGTGCCAGGGGTCGAGAAGATCGAGTGCGTCAAAGGCGACCGCGTCGAGGTTGGCATAGTCGGCCTTGGCGGTGTCGGCGTTGGTGACCTCGCCGTCGATCACTTCGACGACATCGACACCGGCCGCGACGTAGATCGCCTTGTCGGCACCATCGGTCAGGGCGCCGTCATCAAGCACGCGCGCTTCGGCATGGGTGCGGATCTTGTGCAGCCAGCCCTCATTGACGTCCTGCAGCAGCGGGTTCGCGGCGCGGTCGGTGCTGGCGGCGACCGAGGTACCGTTGAAACCGATCATGATGCGGTCGCGGCCCTGCTGCTTCAGGATCACGTCGCGCAGCAGCGTCTGGAATTCCGGCTTGTGGCGCCAGGCGTCGAGCTTGGCATAGGGAATGGCGTGGTCGAAGTTAGTCTGGCGGCAGTTGTAACCGCCGTCGTCCGTGGTGTCGGTCGGATCGCCGGGGGTGCGGCGCTGACCGGCCTTCGTATTCGTGCGCCCGGCGAGTGGGCGGGTGACGCCGACGCCGACCTTCTGGCCGGACTGCGCGGCGACCATGACGACGCTGATCTGCGTGAGGAAGTCGCTCGACTCCTGGATCTTCTCTTCCAGCTTCTGTTCGACGGCGGGAGCGACGCTGAACTTGGCGACGACATCTTCCGCTTCGATGCCGTTGATCAGCGCGATCTGGCTGACATACGACTTGTAGAGGGCACGGGTTTCTTTACGCATTTGGGGTGCTCCTGAGAGGCGCGAGGGGCTGGGGCAGGCGGGGTGCGGGACCGATCAGCAGTCGGTCAGGTGCGCGGCGTTGCCGCCGCCGCCGGTTGCCGGGGGGCGCGTGAAGTTGTGCGGCTGCTCGGTCGAAGCCAGTTGGGCTTCCAGCTTGTCGAAGCGGGCGCCAAGCGCGGCAACGGCATCGTTCGACGGCTTGACTGCGGCTGCCACCTGCTCGCCCATGACGGCGGCAAAGCGTTCGATGTCAGGAGCGTTGTCGTTCGCCGGGGCTGGGGTGGGGGCCGGGGGAGGGGTGTCCGGTTCCTTGGGCTTGTCCGACTTGAACAGCGTGGCGAACGCGGCGATGAAGCCGGACTTGGTTGCTTCGGCGATGGTCGCGCCGTCGAGCGACGGCTCGATCTCCAGCGCGGTCTCGTAAGCCGAGGTGAAGAGGTTGGGCCGGGACTGGACGGCGAATTTCAGCGGCTCGGTGCCGAGCGATGCCGGGGTATCGGTGATGGCGAGGCCGACGAGGTAGTTCTTGCCTTCGCCCGCGAAATTCGGGTGGATTTCGCAGCTGGTGTAGAGCTTCTGGCCCGCCTTGTTGAGCGTGACCAGCTGGTCGTTGGCATCGATTTCCGCGACCAGGCTGAGCAGCTTCTTCTTTGCGCCGTTGATGTTGAGTTCGACTTCTTCGGTGCGCAGCGACAGCACGGTGCCGTAGGCATTGAAGGGCTTGTCCGGGCTATACCCGGCGATGTGCTCGCAATTGATGCGGGCGGTGTACGTCGCGAGGTCGTAGTTGGCGGCGCTCTCGGTGAGCATGGCGCGCTCGATGACGCGGCCATCGACAGTGGGGCCTTCGACGGCGACGCGGAAAAACTTGCTCTTGGCCATGATCGGTCCGGTTCCTTGAGGGTGCGGCGGGTTCGGCAGCGGTGTTGACCCGGCCAAAAGGACCGTTGAGGCGCATCTTCTCAAGGGCATCCATTTGGTCTGGCGCTGGGCCAAATGGACAGCGGTGATTGGCGACGAAAACGCGCGGCATGGTCGCCGCCATGAGCACCAACGCGACCCTTCCCGACCCGCTGGCTTCCGCATGGAAGTTCGATCCGCGTCGCCACGCCCGCAGCCTGTACTGGCGCGGGTGGGGCGTGACGCAGATCGCCGACGAGTTCGCCCTGCACGGCGTGACCAACGACCAGGGCAAGCCGATCCCGCGTCCAACGATCGAATCGTGGCGCCAGCGCGACAAGTGGGACGAGGCGCCGTCGATCAAGAAGATCGAGGACGGCCTTGAAATCCGGCTGCTGACGCTGATCGCGAAGGAGAAGAAGACCAGCGCCGACCTCGTTGAGATGGACACGCTCAACCGGTCGATCGAGAGCCTGGCCCGCGTCCGGCGCTTCGAACAACCGGGCGGGCATAGCGGTGACCTCAACGAGAAGGTCGGCAATCGCAACGCGGGGCCGCGCAAGGCGCCGAAAAAGAACCACTTCACCGAAGAGCAGGCCGAGGAACTCAAGCGCATCTTCCTCGACGGGTGCTTCGACTATCAGCTGCGCTGGTGGAAGGAGAAGGATCAGCGCACCCGCATGATCCTGAAGTCGCGCCAGATTGGCGCGACCTACTTCTTCGCCTTCGAAGCGCTGATGGATGCGATCGAGACCGGGCGTAACCAGATATTCCTGTCAGCCTCGAAGGCGCAGGCCCACCAGTTCCGGTCCTACATCGTCAGCTTCGCCAAGCTGGTGGGCGTGTCGCTGGCAGGCGATCCGATGGTCATCACGTCGGACTTGCGCCCACCGGAGGAGGCCGGAGCCGAACTGCACTTCCTTGGCACGAACTTCCGCACCGCGCAGGGCCGGAGCGGAAACTTCTACTTCGACGAGTTCTTCTGGGTCCATTCGTTCGAGGAATTGAACAAGGTCGCCTCGGGCATGGCGACGCACAAGAAGTGGCGGAAAACGTACTTCTCGACGCCATCGACTATCGCGCACCCGGCCTACCCGTACTGGACCGGCGAGCGCCGCAACAAGCGCCGGAAGAAAGCCGACCGGATCGAGATCGACGTCAGCCACGCGGCGCTTGCCGCTGGCAGTGTCGGGCCGGACCGGGTGTGGCGGCACATCGTCAACATCCGCGATGCGGATCTCGCAGGCTGTGACCTGTTCGATATCGAAGAGCTTGAGGACGAGTACGCGGCCGACGAGTTCGCCAACCTCTACATGTGCGAGTTCGTGGACGACAGCCTGTCCGCCTTCAAGTTCAACGACCTGATCGCCTGCGGCTGCGACAGCCTGGTCGAATGGGAGGACTTCAACCCGGAAGCCGCGCGGCCCTATGGCAATCGCCCGGTCTGGGCGGGCTATGATCCGCAGTCGAGCGAGACCGGCGACAACGCGGCGCTGGTGATCGCGGCACCGCCGCTGTCGGAGGGCGGGACGTTTCGCATTCTCGAACGCCACCCGCTGCGCGGCCAGGACTTCGAAGAACAGGCCGCCTTCATCAAGGCGATGCTGGGGCGGTACAACTGCACGTACCTGGGCGTTGACGCCACCGGCGTTGGCGCCGGTGTCTATCAGCTGCTGGCTAAGCCCGGCGCGCTGCCCGGCTGTTCCGTCGCCAAGATCGAATACTCGCTGGAAGTGAAGGCGGGCATGATCATGAAGGCACAGAACGTGATCCGGCGCGGGCGCCTGGCGTTCGAGAGCAGCTACCTCGACATCGTCTCGGCCTTCGTATCGATCAAGAAAACGCTGACCACCAGCGGGCGCAACGTGACCTTCAAGGCCGGGCGCGGCGGTGACGACGGCCATGCCGACATCGCGTGGGCAACCATGCACATCCTCATGAACGAGCCGCTCGACGGCAAGGAAAAGCCCAAGGGCACGATGGAGATTATCGAATGAGCAAGCGTAACCGTGCCCGCCATATGAGCCGACAGGAAGCGGCGGAGGCATCGCGCGGCGCGATCGTCTCCGCCAACGACAACCGCGGCGAAGTGCAGGCCTTCACCTTCGGGGATCCCGAGCCGGTGCTCAGCCGGGCGACGATGCTCGACATGCTGGAATGCTATCACAACCAACGCTGGTACGAGCCGCCGATCTCCCTGCATGGCCTTGCCCGCGCATTCCGCGCGTCTCCGCACCATTCCAGCGCGATCATCCTCAAGCGCAATATGCTGGCCGCCAGCCTTGAGCCGACCCAATGGCTGAGCCGCGCGGCATTCAAGGGCATGGCGCAGGACTATCTCGTGATGGGCAACGCCTACGCGCAGGAGGTTCGCAATCGCCTGGGCGGACTGCTGCGGCTCGACCACGCGCTTGCCAAGTACACCCGGCGCGGCGTCGAGCCGGGGCACTTTTGGTGGGTTCCGGGGCATCAGCCGGAGGTCGAGTTCGCGCCGGGCACTGTCCACCAGCTGATCGCGCCGGACGTCAATCAGGAAATCTATGGCCTGCCCGAGTACCTGTCGGCCCTGCAGTCGGCGCTGCTTAACGAGAACGCGACGCTGTTCCGCCGCCGCTACTACGAAAACGGCAGTCACGCGGGCTACATCATGTACGTGACCGGCGAGTTTGCCGATGGCGACGTCGACAAGATGCGCGATGCCTTGAAGCGATCGAAGGGGCCGGGGAATTTCCGGAACCTGTTCGTCCATTCGCCGAACGGCAAGGACACCGGGATCCAGATCAAGTCGATTGCGGAGGCGGGCGCAAAGGACGAGTTCCTCGGGATCAAGAACACGACGCGCGACGACGTGCTTGCCGCGCACCGGGTGCCGCCCCAGCTGCTGGGCATCGTGCCCGCCAATGCCGGGGGCTTCGGGGATGTGACCAAGGCGACCGACGCGTTCTTCGAACTGGAGATCGAGCCGCTGCAGTCGGTGTTTCTGGAATTGAACGAGGCCGTGGGCGCCGAGGTAGTGCGCTTCAGGCAGAGGGTGAAGGCGGCGGCGTAAGGCGCCATCAGATGCATCGGGAAGGGCGGCTCGAAAGGGCCGCCCTTTTTTGTGTCTACCCACGGAACCGGTTGATCGCGCGCTTCCATACCCGCTCGTCCGGCATGGGAAGGCTGACGGTAGGCTTTTCCCGGCAGGTCTCGAACTTGACCGGCCGGAGCTTCCGGAACTGGGTTTGCCAGCATTCGCGACAGTAGAAGCGCCCTCGTGCCTGGGCGAAGGTCTCGTCCCATCGCTTGCGCTCGAACCGATACCATAGCGCATGGGGATCGAAGACGGCCGACCGGCCGCACGCGCAGGTCACCTTGATCGAGTAGTGCCAGGCGGCAGCCTCGAAAAGCCGGGTCGGGATTCTCAGGCCGTCCGCGTATCGCACAGCATCAATGACGGGCTGCGGGCTTCGCCATCATCTCGGCGCAGGCGAGTGCGCCGGTCATGTACGGTCCATCGTCCTGCTCGCCCGATCTGATCTGCCGGAGGAACTCGCGGTTATCGAGGCCCCGGCGTTCCAGCGCCGCTGCGACCGCGTCGCGGATCTCGCTGATCTGTTCCATATCGTTTCTCCAAAATAGAACATATGCAGAACATGCGTCGAGTCGGTCAATACCGGCCGGTTCAACGAGGTCGATCGGCGCGGGCGGGGTCGATCAGGCCGCGAAAGAAAGTTGCGCGGCTGAGACACGAAGCGGCACCCCCTCAAAGCGCGCTTTTCCCCCCGCCTCGCCCGCGCACTTTTCGTGTCGGTTTTGATGCGCATCGGCGGCGCCGGGAAAATGGCTGGCTTCCTAGGCCGGGTGGCGATGAAAACAGGCACGGCGGTGATGCACTTTGATGCAGCTGGCAGGCCAATCCAACGGCGGTCGAGCATCGAGAAAATGTTCGCTTGCCGCATCGGCTGCGGAGGGAGGGGGCGGGAAAGCGTAACATTCGTAACCGCGCATCATTTTCCGCCCTGTAACCCGCAGAATTGCGCCGTTTTTCAGATTACATCGTCCGTGTAATCGCCCGCTACCTTTTCCGCCTGAAAATGTAACACCCGCAGAAATCCTAGGGTTTTCTGATCCAAAAAGTTACATTCTAAAAATGTAATGTCGTTACCTTGATATTACGCTTTCGGTTACGCCAAAAACGGCAGATTTCCGCCAAGGTTACATATGTTACGTTTTTTCCGGTACCCCCCACGTTGTAAGAAAAGCCGCGCGGCGATAGGCACATCGCTCAGTTCGATTCCCACAGCGACAATCGAACTCGTGGAAATCTCTCGTATGGTTTAATCTATGGTCTCAGCGCAGGTGATCCACGAAAACATGTAAGCATTTTAGCTAGTTGTCCGTGCTAGTTGGCGTCCTCCCGCTCCGCCAAGCCTTCAGGGGGCAAAAGTTGCCCGGCTGTCCCGCATCGACGCACCGAAATTTCGCATGACGATGGATATTATGTCGAAATCGGTCGAGCAGGCCGCTATCTCGGATCTGTGGGAAGCAGTAATCTTCGTCGGACGATTCTAGCGGCGGCACTGGCGGGCGGTCTCTATTTTTCTCTGGCCATCATCGCACTTCAGTTGACGCGCGGGGCCGACGGCATCGCTACGGTCTGGCCGGCCAGTGGAGTGGCCGTGGCGGCGCTTCTGCTGGCGCAGCCGGGCCAGCGGCGATGGGTGTTGCTGGCGCTGGGGCTGGCCAGCTTTCTGGGCAACCTCGTTTTCAGCGCGCGGCCGGACCTTGCGCTCGGGTTGACGTGCGCCAATGTGCTGGAGGCGCTGATCGCCTTCGGGGTCATGCGCGACATCCAGCGGCGCAACGATTCGTTCTTCCACATTTCCGCGATCCTGCGCTTCTGTCTCGCCGCGATCTTCGCTTCGGTGGCGAGTGCGACCGTCGCCAGCCTCATCGCCGGAGACAATTTCGGCCACATGTTCCTGTCCTGGCTGACCACAGTGGCGCTGGGCATCCTGATCGTCGTGCCGCTCATCATGAACTTCGTGCATCCCGGCACGAGCGGGCCGGCCAGAGGCGTGGGCCATTTCGGCCTCACGGCGCTGGTCCTGGCGCTGGTGGCGGGGATCACCGCTGCGGTCTTTGCTCAGTCGACGTATCCGCTGCTGTTCCTGCCGCTGCTCTGCGTGCTCTTCGCGACCTACTTCCTCGGCGCGACCGGGGCGACGTGCAGCATCCTGACGATCGCCGCGATCGGTTCGGTGGCGATCTGGCAGGGCCAGGGATCGATCAGCCTGACGGATGGCGGGACCCGGGTGGAAGTGCTGTTCTTCCAGTTCTATCTCTTCACCCTGCTGGTCTCGGCGCTTCCGCTGGCGGCGCTCATCGCCATGCGCGACCGCAGTTTCGCCGAAGTGGAGCGCGGCAAGCGCTGGCTGGAAATGTCCGAGGGGATCGCCAAAGTCGGGCACTGGCGGCTGGAACTGGCGGAGCAGCGGCTGTTCTGGTCGGGCGAGGTGTTCCGCATTCACGGCCTCGAACCCGGGCCGCTACCCTCGCTGGACATGGCGGTAAACTTCTATCACCCGGAGGACCGGAGGCTGGTGGAAGGCACTCTGGCGCAGAGTCTGGAAACGCTGAGTCCGATCGAGTTCGAGGCACGCATCATTCGCGCGGACGGGGAAATCCGCTACGTCTACAGTTGCAGTGAAGTCGAACTGCGCGAGGACGGCAAGCCGGGGGCGATCTTCGGCATCTTCCAGGACGTGACCAACCGCGTGCTCGCGGCGATGGAACTGGCGAGCGCCCGGGCGAAGGCGGAGGCGCGCGCGGACGAGGCGATCCATCTGGCCGAAACCGACGCCCTGACCGAGATCGCCAATCGCCGCAAGGTCATGGCCTGTCTCGATACCGAGATCGCCAAGGCGGCCTTGCTGGGCGGGCCGATATCGATTGCGGTGCTGGATATCGACCGTTTCAAGCTCATCAACGACCGTTTCGGCCATGCCGTGGGCGATCAGGTGATCCGCCGGGTGGCGCAAGTTTGTGCGCTGGCGATCCGGGGGGCGGACCTCGTCGGCCGGATCGGCGGGGAGGAATTCCTGATCGTCCTGCCTTCGACCGAGGCGGAAATGGCTTTCGCCGTGGCCGAGCGCGTGCGCCGCGCCGTGGAAACCATCGACTGGGCGCCGCTCGACCTGCCGCCCGTGACGGTCAGCATCGGTCTGGCGTCGAGTCTGGGGGATGTCGACTGCAAGGAACTGATGCTGCGCGCGGATCGCGCGCTCTACCAGGCCAAGCACGACGGCCGGAATCTGCTACGCCAGACCGGCTGAGGCCGGGAGCCATTCATCATGAGCTGCGTTCATGACGGCATGCGATTTAGCGCAGTGACGTTTTGTTCACCCATGGGTTATCATTCCTGACGGACGGCCAACCGTCCCAATGGTGCGAAAAGGACGGGCAATGAACGAAACGTCGAGCGAAGCTTCGCCTGAGGCGGGGCTTTTCGAAGTATCCAGACGTGCGGTTCTGGCGGGCGGCGTGGCCAGCGTCGGCATTTCCGCCATCCCGTCCGTCGCGGAAGGAGCGGCACCCATGGCACAGCAGCCCCCGACAATGGCGGTTACGTTCAAGGTCAACGGCAAGGCGCAGGCGCTCATGCTGGACACGCGCACCACTCTGCTCGATGCGCTGCGCGATCATATCGGCCTGATGGGCACCAAGAAGGGCTGCGACCACGGCCAGTGCGGCGCCTGCACGGTGCTGGTGAACGGCACGCGCATCAATTCCTGCCTCAGCCTTGCGGTGATGCATGAAGGTGATGCGGTGACGACGATCGAGGGTCTCGGCACGCCCGAAGAGCTGCACCCGATGCAGGCGGCTTTCGTCAAGCATGACGGCTTCCAGTGCGGATATTGCACGCCGGGGCAGATCTGCTCGGCAGTGGCGGTGCTGGAAGAGATCAGGGCGGGTATTCCCAGCCACGTCCAGGGTGACGTGGGCGGCGCGCCCGAGATGACCGTGCTCGAAATGCGCGAGCGGATGAGCGGCAATCTCTGCCGCTGCGGTGCCTATTCGAACATTGCGGAGGCCATGGCGGAAGTCGCCGGTGTCCGGATCGCCGAAACCCATGATGCGGAGGTTCGGGCATGAAGGCCTTCACCTACGAGCGCGCCAAGACCCCGGCTGCGGCCGCCGCTGCCGTCGCCGCGAACAAGGGCGCGAAGTTCATTGCGGGCGGCACCAACCTGCTCGACCTGATGAAGCTGGAGATCGAGACGCCGACGCATCTGGTCGACGTGCAGGACCTCGGTCTGGACCGGATCGAGGCGACGAAGGAGGGCGGCCTGCGCATCGGCACGCTCGTCAGCAATACCGCGCTGGCGGCGGACTCCCGGGTGCGCAAGGACTACGGCGTGCTCACCCGCGCCATTGTCGCGGGCGCCTCGGGACAGCTCCGCAACAAGGCGACGACCGGCGGCAATCTGCTCCAGCGCACCCGCTGCCCCTATTTCTACGACACCAATCAGGCCTGCAACAAGCGCAAGCCCGGCTCCGGCTGCGCGGCGATCGGCGGGTTCAGCCGCCCGCTCGGGGTGATCGGGACCAGCGATGCCTGTATCGCCACCCATCCCAGCGACATGGCGATTGCCCTGCGCGTGCTGGATGCGGCGGTCGAGACCGTCGATGCTTCGGGCAAGACTCGTAGCGTGCCGATCGGCGAATTCCACCGCCTGCCGGGGGATACCCCGCATCTGGAGAACGTGCTCCAGCCCGGAGAACTGATTACCGCAGTGACTCTGCCCAAGCCATTGGGCGGGCGTCATTTCTACCACAAGGTCCGCGACCGGGCCTCCTATGCCTTCGCACTCGTCTCGGTGGCGGCGGTGCTGAACGAGGATGGCAGCGGCAGGGTAGCTTTCGGTGGTGTGGCGCCCAAGCCGTGGCGGGTCGAGGCAGCGGATGCGCAGCTTCGGAACGGCGCCGCGGCAACGGCGAAGACGGCCTTTGCCGAAGCGCGGCCCACCCATGAAAACGCCTTCAAGGTCACGCTGGCCGAACGCACGCTGGCGGCGCTTATCGCGGAGAACCAGGCATGAAGTTCGACACGCCTGCGGGCACAAATCCCATCGACGCGATGAAGGTCATCGGCCAGGCGGTCGACCGCGTGGACGGCAAGCTCAAGACCACCGGACAGGCGCCCTACGCTTACGAGCACGGCGAGGTTCCGGCGAAGCCCGCCTATGGCTACGTGATCGGCGCCGGGATCGCCAAGGGGCGCATCGCCTCGTTCCATGCCGAGGAAGCGCGGCGGATGCCGGGGGTCCTGGCGATCGTCTCGGCCGAGAACGCGCAGCCGCTCGGCAAGGGTAACATGAACACTGCCAAGCTGCTGGGTGGCCCGAACGTCGATCACTATCACCAGGCGCTCGCCGTGGTGGTCGCGGAGAGCTTCGAGCAGGCGCGCAGCGCCGCAAATGCGGTGCGGATTACCTATGACCGCGCGCAGGGGCGTTTCGACCTCGCCAAGGCAAAGCCGGGCGCGCAGCCGCTCACCGGCAACGACGCGGACACGCATACGGGCGACTTCGCAGGCGCTTTCGCCGCAGCGCCGGTGCAGCTGGACCAGACCTACACCACGCCCGACCAGAACCACGCGATGATGGAGCCGTTCGCCACGATCGCCTGGTGGGAGGGGGACGCGCTGTCAGTCTGGACCTCGAACCAGATGATCGCCTGGAACAAGCGCGAACTGGCCACGACGCTCCAGATGCCGCCGGAGAAAGTCCACGTTCGCTCGCCGTTCATCGGCGGGGGATTCGGCGGCAAGCTGTTCCTGCGCGCCGATGCGGTGATGGCGGCTCTGGGGGCCAAGGCTTGCGGTCGTCCGGTCAAGATCGCGATGCCGCGCCCGCTCATGCTCAACAATGCGACGCACCGCCCGGCGACGATCCAGCGCATTCGCCTCGGCGCGACGAAAGACGGCAAGCTTACCGCGATCGGTCACGAGAGCTGGTCGGGCGACTTGCCCGGCGGCGGTCCGGAATCGGCGACGCAGCAGACGAAGCTGCTCTATGCCGGGGCCAACCGCCTGACCGCGCTGCGGCTGGCCGAACTCGACTTGCCCGAAGCCAATGCCATGCGCGCGCCGGGCGAGGCGCCGGGGCTGATGGCGCTGGAGATCGCCATCGACGAGATGGCCGAGAAGCTGGCGATGGACCCGGTGAAATTCCGCGTGCTTAACGATACGCAGGTCGATCCCGAGAACCCCAAGCGCCCGTTCTCGCAGCGGAACTTCGTGCGCTGCCTGGAAGACGGAGCCGCGCGGTTCGGCTGGAACCGGCGCAACGCGAAGCCCGCGCAAGTCCGCGAGGGGCGTTGGCTGATCGGCATGGGCGTCGCGGCGGCGTTCCGCAACAACCTCAACATGACTTCGGCGGCGCGGGTGCGGTTGGCGGGGGACGGTACGGTCACGGTCGAGACCGACATGACCGATATCGGCACCGGGTCCTATACGATCATCGCCCAGACGGCGGCGGAGATGATGGGCCTGCCGGTCGAGAAAGTGCGCGTGAAGCTGGGGGATTCGTCGTTCCCGGTTTCAGCGGGTTCGGGCGGGCAATGGGGCGCCAACAGCGCGACCTCGGGCGTTTACGCGGCCTGCGCCAAGCTGCGCGACATGGCGGCGCAGCGCCTCGGCATGGACCCGGCCGCTGTGCAGTTCGTCGATGGCGAGGTCCGCGCGGGCAACCGTTCGGCGGCATTGGCCGAAGCCGCGAAGTCCGGCGAACTCGTTGCCGAAGAGACGATGCAGTGGGGCGATCTCGGCAAGAAATTCCAGCAATCGACCTTTGGCGCGCATTTCGTCGAGGCGGCGGTGGATTCCTATACCGGCGAGACGCGGGTGCGGCGCATGCTGGCGGTCTGTGCCGCCGGGCGCATCCTCAATCCCAAGACCGCGCGCAGCCAGGTGATCGGCGCGATGACCATGGGCGTCGGCGGCGCGCTGATGGAGGAACTGGCGGTCGACAAGCGTTTCGGCTTCTTCGTCAACCATGACCTCGCCGGGTACGAAGTGCCGGTCCACGCCGACATTCCGCATCAGGAGGTGGTGTTCCTCGACGAGGCGGACGACAAGGTCTCGCCGATGAAGGCCAAGGGCGTGGGTGAACTCGGCCTCTGCGGCGTCGGCGCGGCGGTGGCCAATGCGGTCTACAATGCCACCGGCGTGCGGGTGCGCGACTATCCGATCACGCTCGACAAGTATCTCGCGAAGCTGCCTGCGATCGCCTAGCCCAGCAAGTCGGCGATCAGCTCCGGCGCGGATGGGAAGTAGAAGTGCATGTAGCTCGCGGTGAGCGAGCCTTGCCGGAAGATCCGCTCGCCCTTGCGCCCGTCCGGCGTCCGGGTGAGCGCGATGGGTTCGAGGGCGGTCTCCAGCCGGGAATAGTGGAAGGTGTGGCCGCGCACGGCATGGCCCGCCAGTTCCGCTTCCTGCATGCCGAGCGCGACCAGACGCTTCTGCATGGTCGCGCGCGCGGGCAGCAGGCCCAGCATCGCCGCGCCGCTGCCTGCCGCATCCACCAGCGTCTCGCAGGCGTAGAGCATGCCGCCGCACTCGGCGAGGATCGGCTGTCCGGCCCGGAAGTGCTCCCGGATCGCCTCGACCATCGCCCGGTTGGCGGAGAGCGCGGCCAGATGAAGCTCGGGGTATCCGCCCGGCAGCCACAGCGCATCGCAGTCTGGCAAGGCGCCATCGCGCAGGGGTGAGAAGAACGAGAGCCGCGCGCCCGCGCGTTCGAGGAACTCGAGGTTGGCCCGGTAGATGAAACCGAAAGCCTCGTCGCGGGCGATGGCGATGCGCCTGCCCGCCAGCGCTGCGGGGGGCGACGCGGCGGTGCGGGGCGCCGGGAAGGCCACCGGCTCGGGCAACCAGAGTGCGCTTTCGGGAAGCAGGTCGGCAGCGCGGTCGATCCGGGCTTCGATATCCGCGACTTCGCCTGCCTGCACGAGGCCGAGGTGGCGTTCGGGCAGGCCCATGTCCTCGTCGCGCCGGATCGCGCCGAGCCATTGCACACCTTCCGTCTTGCCGGTGCTCAGGCCGCGTTCCAGCAGTTCGGCATGGCGCTCGCTGCCGACGCGGTTGGCGAGCACGGCGGCCAAGGTCACGTCGTCCCGGTAGGTGGCAAGGCCGTGGACGAGCGCGCCGAAAGTCTGGGCCATCGAGGACCCATCCATCACCGCCATGACCGGCAGGCTGAAATGCCGGGCGAGGTCGGCGGAGGAGGGGGTGCCGTCGAACAGGCCCATGACTCCCTCGATCAGGATCAGGTCCGCGTCCCGCGCCGCCTCGTGCAGCAGCGCGCGGCACTGGTCCTCGCCGCACATGAACAGGTCGAGCTGGTGGACCGGAGCGCCGCTGGCCACTTCGTGGACCATCGGGTCGAGGAAATCCGGCCCGCACTTGAACACCCGCACCTGCCGTCCGGCGCGGACATGGCGGCGGGCGAGGGCGGCGGTGACGAGGGTCTTGCCCTGTCCCGAAGACGGCGCAGTGACGAGCAGGGCGGGGCAGGCGGTCATCGGCGCCGGGACCTATGGCACTTCGCGGGAGCACGCAAGCGGCGCGCTCTTGCACGCCGGGCCGCCACCCGATAGGGCCACGCCTGCGACAGGTTCCCCGTGAGGGGATCAAAAGGGAACGCGGGTTCAAGACCCCGGCTGCCCCTGCAACTGTAAGCGGCGAGCCGTGCGGCCATTTCGCCATTGGGGGTGCAAGCTCCTGAGAAGGCGGCCGAACCGGCACCGACCCGTGAGCCAGGAGACCTGCCTGCCGCAGTCGTTCTTCGACCGGACAGGGTGAGCCGGGCGAACGGGGGTATCCTCGCGAAGCGACAGCCATTGCCGTGCCGGCTCGCGGCGCGAAAGGGCCTGTCGTCGCCTGCCGCGATCACACGTCCTTCGCCTGCATGTCGGCCCGGTCGGGTTCGACGCTCGCTTGAAGGACATGCCGTGAACTGCCGAATTTCCACCGCCGGAACTCCCTGCCTCGGGCCGAGGAGCCGCTTCTGATGCTGCAGCCCGTCGAACCCGGCCCTTCCGTGGTCGTGTGCAACACCTGCCGACACTCCGCCGAAACGCGCGAGGACGCGAGCGGGCAGCGCGGCGGCTCGGCGCTGGCCGAGGCCATGCGCGCGGTGCAGGCGGACGATCCCGCGCTTCAGGGCGTGGCGGTCCAGGAAATGCCCTGCCTTTTCGCCTGCCAGCGGCATTGCACCGTGGCGATCCGCGCGCCGGGCAAGCTCGGCTACGTGCTCGGCGACTTCACGCCGGACGCGGACGCGGCCCGCGCGATTCTCGAATATGCCTCGCGCCATGCCGCCAGCGAGCACGGGCAGGTGCCCTATCGCGAATGGCCGCAGGGCGTGAAAGGCCACTTCATCACCCGCACTCCGCCCGAAGGCTTCATCGGCACATGATCCGCTTCGAGAACCGCGCCGCCTTCGCCGCCGCGCTCGCCGACCTGCCCGAACCCGACAGTGCCGCGCTGGAAGCCGTGCGCGCCCGTCAGGCGGTGCTGACCAAGCCGCTCGGTTCGCTCGGGCGGCTGGAGGAAATCGCGGTGTTCATGGCAGGCTGGCAGGGCCGCGAGCGGCCCCGCGCCGACCGCATCCGCGCGGTGATCTTCGCGGGCAATCACGGCGTCGCCGCGCGCGGGGTCAGTGCCTATCCGCCGGAAGTCACCGTGCAGATGGTCGCCAATTTCGCGGCGGGCGGCGCGGCGATCAATGCGCTGACCATGGCTTGCGGGGCGGAGCTGGCGGTCGTCCCGCTCGATCTCGACCGCCCGACAGGGGACATCACCCGCGAACCGGCGATGAGCGAGGCGGAGTGTCTGGCCGCCCTCAATGCCGGGGCGGCGGCGGTCATGGCGGACAGCGACCTGTTCTTCGTGGGTGAGATGGGCATCGGCAATACCACGCCCGCCGCCGCGCTGGCCGCGCAAGTCTTCGGCGGCGAGGCCGGGGATTGGATCGGGCGCGGCACCGGCCTCGACGATGCCGGGCTTGCCCGCAAGGCGGAGGCGGTTGCCGCGGCCCTCGCGCTGCACGGTGCCGATTGCACCGATGCTTTCGAGACCTTGCGCCGGCTCGGCGGGCGCGAGATCGCGGCCATGGCGGGCGCGGTGCTGGCGGCACGGCACTTGCGGGTGCCGGTCCTGCTCGACGGGTTCATCGCCTGCGCAGCCATGGCGCCGCTGCTGGCGGACAATGCCGCTTTCCTCGGCCACTGCCTTGCCGCGCATTGCTCGGCAGAGGCGGGGCACGTCCGCCTGCTCGAACGTTTCGGGCTGGAGCCACTGCTGCACCTCGGCATGAGGCTGGGCGAAGGGTCGGGCGCGGCGGTGGCGGCGCAGATCGTCCGCTCGGCGCTGGCCGCGCATCATGGCATGGCGACGTTCGCCGAGGCTGCGGTCGCAGGGGCCGGGAACGGGAATGCATGAGCGGCGTGCTCGTCCACCTCATGCGCCACGGCGCGCCGGTGAAGCCGGGGCTGCTGCTCGGCCACCGCGACGATCCGTCGACGCCTGCCGGGGTGGCCCACTGCGTGACGCGGGCGGCGGGCCTGACCTTCGAGCGGGTGGTCTCCTCCGACCTGCAAAGGTCGAGCATTCCCGCCGCGCAGATCGCGGCCTTGCGCGGGCGGCGGCATGACCTCGACCCGCGCTGGCGCGAAATCGACTTCGGAGACTGGGACGGCCTTGCCCCGCAGCAACTCGATCCCGCCGTGCAGGCGCGGTTCTGGGACGATCCCGAGGCCCACGCCCCGCCCGGCGGCGAGCGCTGGTCTCAGCTCTGCACCCGCATTGGCGAGGCTCTGACTGAGATCGACCGCGCCAGCCTGATCCTCACCCATGGCGGCGCCATGCGCGCGGCGCTTTCGGTGTTGTTCGGCTTCGATCACCGGCAGGTCTGGGCTTTCGAGCTGCCTTACGGCGCGCTGGTCAGCCTGCGCCTCTGGCCGGGCGAGGGCCTGCCTGCCGCGCAGATTCTCACGCTGGATAGCGGGAAAACGGCGTGAGACGGCTCGTCCTCGCGCTCCAGTTCCTGACGCGCCTGCCGCTTCCGGCGGTGCGGGCCGATGCCGAGGACTTCGCCAAGTCGATGTGCTGGTTTCCGCTGGCGGGACTGGCGGTGGGGGCTGCGGTGGCGGGAGCCTGGTGGTTGGGAAGCGGTCTCGGCGACCCGTGGCTCGCGGCGCTGCTGGGACTGGCGGCCTGGACCGGCATGACCGGCGCGCTGCACCTCGACGGGCTGGGCGACGTGGCGGACGGCGCAGGCGCGGCGCACGAGGACCGCGCGCGGCTGTCGGCGGTCATGGCCGACCCTCATGTCGGGAGCTTCGCGGTCGTGGCGATCGTGCTGCAACTGATCGCGAAGCTGGTGCTGCTCCATGCCCTCGCGCCGGGAGCGGTCTGGGCCTTGCTGCTCGTCGCGCCGCTCGCGCGGATCGCGCCGCTGGGCTGGACGCTTGCGCTGCCGCCGCTGCACGAGGGGTTGGGCAGTCGGTTCCGCAGCGCGGTGACGTGGTGGCACGTCGGTTTCTGGGGCCTGCTCGCGGCGACCCTCGGCCTGCTCGTAGCACCGCCCTTGTTGGCGTTGTTCCTTGCCGTTCCCCTCTGGGGCTACTGGCTGCGGCGACGGATCGGCGGCATCTCTGGCGACGGCCACGGCGCCGGGATCGAGGTGGTCGAGACCGTGCTGCTGCTTGCGCTGGTGACGATCCGATGAGCGGCGTCTTCGTCTTCCACGGGGGCCGCGTGAGCGAGGCGGCGCGGGCCTATGGCGGCGCGCCTGCGGACTGGCTGGACCTGTCGACCGGCCTCAACCCCCGGCCATGGCCGGTTACGCAGCCCACCGACTGGACCGCCTTGCCCGATCCCGATGCCCTTGTCCGCCTCGAAGCCGAGGCCGCGCGCCATTTCGGAGTGGCGCCGGGTCTGTGCTGCGCGGTGCCGGGCAGCGAGACCGCGCTGCGCCTGCTCGCCAAGGCGCTGGACCTGCCGGGGCGCGCGCTCGTCCCCGCCTATCGCACCCACCGCGAGGCGTTCTTCCCCTCCCGCCCGGTGCAGTTCGGAGAGCAACCGAAGGCGAAGGAAGTCTTCGTTCTCGCCAATCCCAACAACCCCGACGGCGTGCTGCGCGCGCCCGAGGCGGTGATCGAATGGGCAGAGCGGATCGATGCAAGCGGCGGCTTCCTGATCGTCGATGAGGCCTTTGCCGACTGCCACCCGGAGGCCAGCGTCGCCCGTGCCGTCGCGCCGGGGTTCCGGATGATCGTGCTGCGCTCGTTCGGGAAGTTCTTCGGCCTTGCGGGGCTGCGGCTGGGCTTCGTGCTGGGGCCTCCAGCGCTCATGATGCTGCTGCGGCAGATGCTGGGCAGCTGGCCGGTCCATGCGGCGGCGCTCTCGCTGGGAACGGCGGCTTATGCCGACCATGCATGGATCGCCCGGACGCGCGAGGAACTGCCCGCCCGCGCCGATGCGCTCGACGCCGTGTTGCGCCGTCACGGGCTTGAGCCGGAGGGCGAATGCCCACTGTTCCGGCTCGTTACCGGCTGCGAGGGACAGGCGCTGTTCGAGCGATTGGCGTCCGCGCGCATCCTCGTGCGGCCCTTTGCCGAGCATCCGGGCTGGGCGCGTTTCGGGGTTCCCGCCGATGCCGATGCGCTGGCCCGTCTCGATGAGGCGCTTCGATGATCGAGCCGGTCGCCTTTGCCGCCATGGTGCTGGAAGGCGCGCTCGGCTGGCCGGCGCGACTCTACGGGCTGATCGGCCATCCGGTCGGGCTGTTTGCCAAAGTCATTTCCGGCTCGGAGCGCAGGCTCAACCGCGCGGACTGGTCCGATATGGCGCGGCGGATCGCCGGTCTCGGCGCGATGCTGGGGCTGATCGCGGCGGTGCTGTTCGGCATGGGCCTGGTGGTCTGGCTCGTGCGCGGCTGGGCCGGGGAATGGGCGTGGTTGCCGCTCGCGCTGCTGGCATGGCCTGCCCTTGCCGCGCGCAGTCTCGACGATCACGTCCGTCCAGTGCTTGCCGCGCTGGAAGCGGACGATCTAGCCGAGGCGCGCTATGCCGTCGGCATGATCGTCGGCCGCGATACGGCGGGGCTGGACGAGGCGGGCGTCGTGCGCGCCGCCATCGAAAGCCTTGCCGAGAGCTTCTGCGACGGCGTGGTCGCGCCGCTGTTCTGGCTGCTGCTCGGCGGGGTACCGGGGGCATGGGCCTACAAGGCGATCAACACGGCGGACAGCCTGATCGGCCACCCCGAGGAACCGCTGCGCGCCTATGGCTGGGCGGCGGCGCGGATCGATGATCTGGCGAACCTGCTGCCCGCGCGACTGGCGGGCCTGCTGCTCTGCGTCGCCGGACTGGGCGGCTGGCGGGTCATGCTGCGCGACCATGCGCGGCACGCCTCGCCCAATGCCGGTTGGCCCGAGGCGGCGATGGCGGGGGCGCTCGGCGTGCGGCTTGCCGGGCCGGTGGTCTACGACGGAGTCCTTGCCCCCAAGCCGTGGATCGGGGAGGAGGGCCGCTCGGCAGGCACGGTGGACTTGCGGCGGGCGCTGGCGATCTATCGCCGGGCCTGCGTTCTGCTCGCCTTTATTGCACTAGGAGTCGCATGGCTGGTTTGATGTTGCAGGGGACCGGCTCGGATGTCGGCAAGTCCGTGCTGGTGGCGGGGCTGTGCCGCGCGCTTGCCAATCGCGGGCTGAGCGTCCTGCCGTTCAAGCCGCAGAACATGTCGAACAACGCCGCCGTCACCCCGGAAGGCGGCGAGATCGGCCGGGCGCAGGCGCTTCAGGCCCTCGCCGCGCGGGTGCCTCTGCATGTCGACATGAACCCGGTGCTGCTGAAGCCGCAGGCCGACCGGACCTCGCAGCTTGTGGTCCACGGAGAGGTGCGCGGCACGCTGGGCAGCGCCAATTTCCGCGAGGCGCGCCGCACCCTGCTGCCCGAAGTCATGGCGAGCTATCGCCGTCTGGAGGCGCGCTGCGACCTCGTGGTGGTGGAAGGTGCGGGCTCTCCGGCGGAGATCAACTTGCGCGCCGGGGACATTGCCAACATGGGTTTCGCGCGCGAGGCCCATGTGCCGGTGGTGCTGGTCGGCGACATCGACCGGGGCGGAGTGATTGCCGCCGTGGCGGGTACGCGGGCGGTGATCGATCCCGAGGACGCGGCGATGATCCGGGGCTTCCTCATCAACAAGTTTCGCGGCGATCCGGCGCTTTTCGCCGACGGCTATGCGGCGATCGAGCGGCTGTCCGGCTGGCGCGGCTATGGCGTCATGCCCTGGGCGCGCGCGGTCGGACGTTTGCCGAGCGAGGATGCCGTGGTGCTCGAACGCGGGCTGGGCGGCGGCACCGGCAAGCTGCTCGTCGCCTGCCCGATCCTGCCGCGCATCGCCAATTTCGACGATCTCGACCCGCTGCGGCAGGAGTCCGGCGTGGAAGTGGCGATGATCCCGCCCGGCACGCCGATCCCCGTCGAGGCGGGGCTTGTCGTCTTGCCCGGCTCCAAGGCGACGATGGCCGACATGGCCTTTCTGCGCGCCGAGGGCTGGGACATCGACGTGCTCGCGCACCATCGGCGCGGTGGCCTGATCCTCGGCATCTGCGGGGGGTATCAGATGCTGGGACATGCGATCGCCGATCCGCTGGGCATCGAGGGGCCGCCGGGCGAGATCGCCGGGCTGGGCCTGCTCGACGTGACGACGGTGCTGGGCGACCGCAAGGCCCTGCGCGAGGTTTCGGGCCGGGCGCTGGGTGCGCAGCTGACCGGCTACGAGATGCACATGGGCGTAACCGAGCGTGGGCAGGTTAGGCCCTTCGCGCTGCTCGGCGGCACTCATCCCGATGGCGCCATCGATGCTTCGGGCCGGGTCATGGGGACTTATTGCCATGGCCTGCTGGCCTCGACGGGCCTGCGCGCCGAACTCATGGCGCGGCTCGGCGGGGAGAGCGACGGGCTGGATCACCACGCCGGGGTCGATGCTGCGCTCGACGAACTCGCCGCCGAGATGGAGCGGCATATCGATATCGACGGCCTGCTGGCCCTGACGGAGTACCGCGCATGACTTCTACCCTCGTGCTCGGCGGCACCCGTTCCGGCAAGAGCCGCCATGCCCAGGCGCTGGCCGAAGCCCATCCGGGGCGGCTGGTCTATATCGCCACCGCGCAGGCGCTGGACGACGAGATGGAGGCGCGGATCGCTCGCCACCGCGAGGATCGCGGGCCGCGCTGGTCCACGCTGGAGGCGCCAGTGGACCTTGCGGGAGGAATCGAGCGTGCCGCGCGCGAGGCGGACGCCGTGCTGGTCGATTGCCTGACGCTCTGGCTGTCCAACCTGATGCTGGCGGATGCGGTCCTGCCACCGCAGTTCGATGGCTTGTGCCGGGCGATTGCGGAGTGTCCGAAGCCGCTGGTGCTGGTGGCCAACGAAGTCGGACTGGGGATCGTGCCGGACACGCCGCTGGGGCGGCGCTTCCGCGACGAGGCGGGGCGGCTCAACCAGCAGGTGGCGGCTACGGTGGAGCATGCGGTGTTCGTGGCGGCCGGATTGCCGCTGACGCTGAAGTAGGCGGACAAAGAAAAAGCCGCCCGGGGCAGGGCGGCTTTTTCCTCCAATCGTCATTGCGAGGCCCGTAAGGGCCGCGGCAATCCAGAGCGGTGCTGTGCGACTCTGGATTGCTTCGCTGCGCTCG
>JAGHZR010000012.1 GCA_017745295.1 Novosphingobium sp. | reverse complement strand
CGATGGGGGAACAAGCTGTCCGTCTCTCGTGGCGACCGCTGCGAAACCGTGTGGTCCGCTGCGGTGAGAGGCCCTCTAAGACCGCCTCACGATTCGGTCAACACGCTAATTTCAAAAAAACGACATTTTCGAAAAAACGACCGTTTCCAGCGGGTTTGGCCTTATAAACGCCAAACGGCCCCATCGCCGGGATGGGACCGTTTGCTTCGTCTCATCCCCGGAAGCGGGCCTCCGAAAGATCGAGTTCGCGAGTCAGCTTGCGGATGGTCTCGCTGCCCACGCTGCGGGTGCGGATGAGTTCGCCAAGCGCCGTCCGTTCGGCCTTGAGGCCGACAAGCCGGAAATCGCGGAACAGCTTTTCCTGTTCGCGAGCGGCGTCGCGCTCGTCGTCGCTGAGGCCTTCGATCCTTTCACGGTAGAGGTCCATCACCCGGCCGCCCGCCGCCGCATAGCGGTCGGCATCGCCGCGGCTTTCGGCAAGGTTGTGCTGGTGGCGCTCGATTGCCTTGATAGCCGCTTCGGCGGTTTTGACGCGGGCGGCGTCTTCCTCGGCCTGCTTGGACGGCTCGCCCGGCATGGTGAGGTCCTTCAGCAGCACCGGCAAGGCCATGCTGGCAAGGACCAGCGAAACGATGATGACGCCCGCCGCCAGGAAGATGGCCAGATCGCGCGCCGGAAACGGCGTCCCGTCGTTGAGCACGAGCGGCAATGTGAGCACACCCGCCAGAGTGATCGCACCGCGCACGCCCGCGAAGGACATGGCCGCAACGAGGCGCCAGTTCGGCGTCGGGACCGCTCCCACCGTCTCCCTGCCGCCGTTCGCCTGACGCTTGCGCAGGATCGTGAACTTGAGCGAGAGCCACACCCAGGCGAAGCGCAAAGCCGCGAGGCCGAGGACGATGGCAACGACATAGAGCGCCAGCCAGCCCGGCTGGGTATGGCCGGTGACGGCCACGGTCCGCTTGGCTCCGGCGAGGATCGCCGGAAGCTGCTCGCCCAGCAGCACGAAGATGATGCCGTTGAGCGTGAACTGGATCGTGTCCCACACCGAATTGCGGCGCATGCGGGTGACGGCCATGGCCTCGCGCGAGATTTCGGCGAAGGTCATGGTCACGCCGGCGCTGACCGCAGCGAGAATGCCCGAGGCATGGAAGTGCTCGGCCAGCATGTAGGAACCGAAGGGGATCAGCAGGCTGACGAGGATCTGCGAGCCGGTATCCTCGCCCCAGCGGCGCGTGACCCAGGCTTTGGCCCGCGAGACGACGAGCGTGACCACGACACCGATGGCCAGCCCTGCGCCCGCAACCCAGAGGAAGTTGAGCGCGGCCCCCCCGGCGGAGAACGTGCCGGTCAGCGCCGCCGCGACGGCGAAGCGGAGGCAAACAAGGCCCGAGGCGTCGTTCAGCAGGGATTCGCCTTCGAGGATGTGCATCATGCGCTTGGGGATCGGGACGCGGGCGGCGATGGCGGAAACCGCGATCGGGTCGGTCGGCGAGACGACGGCGGCCAGTGCGAAAGCGACGGCCAGCGGCATCGCCGGAATCATCCAGTGAATGAACAGGCCCATGCCGATCACGGTCGTCAGCACCAGCCCCAGGGCCAGCTCGACGACCGTGGAGACGTCCTTGAACAATTCGTCCTTGGGAATGCGCCAACCGTCAAGAAACAGCAGCGGCGGCAGGAACAGCAGCAGGAACAGTTCGGGATCGAGCGATACGCTATAAGAAGTCGAGAGACCGATCACGCAGCCCAGCAATATCTGCACGAGGGGCGTCGGCACCGACCAGGGGAGCATGCGCGATATTGCACCGCTCACCACGACCGCCAGCAAAAGGAAAAGTACGACCGAAACTGACTCCAAACCTTGGCTCCTTCCATAACTCTTGGCTGAATTTCGCCGGGACCATGGCGGCTGGGGGCGCAGATTGCAAATCCTGCACCCGTATTTCTTGGCCTGATCGGACGCGGGCAACCGTTTGATACATTTTCTATCAGGCCCGCGTCGGGGCTTGCGCCGTTTGGGCGAGCGATGGAAGATGCGGGCAAGGCATTCCCGCAGTGCCACCCGAACGAAAGCGAGCAGTGACGAAGACCGCCCTGATTATCCGGCACGTTCCTTATGAAGGCGTCGCCGGCTACCGCATGCCGATCGAAGCGGCCGGATACGATGTCGATCGGATCGACGTGACCGATCCCGCCTTTTCCTCGCTCGACCTCTGCGCGCCGGACCTGCTCATCATGATGGGCGGTCCCATGGGCATCTACGAGCAGGACGAGCACCCCTGGATCACCTGCCAGATGCGGCGTCTTGCCCGGCGCCTGGAAGCGGAACGACCGACGCTGGGTGTATGCTTCGGCGCACAGATGATGGCGGCGGCGATGGGCGCCGAAGTCTATGCCGGCCCGCACAAGGAAGTGGGTTTTCACAGCGTTTCCGTTCATGACCATGCGCTCGAAGGACCGCTGCGGCACATTGCGGGCGTGCCGGTGCTGCACTGGCATGGCGACACTTTCACCCTGCCTGCGAATGTCGAGCTTCTGGCGTCCAGCCATCTCTACGCGCATCAGGCCTTCCGGCGCGGCAGCAATATCCTGGCCTTGCAGTTCCATGCCGAAATGGGCCTCGACCCGCGTTTCGATGCCTGGATCGAGCAATGGCCGGAATCGGTGGTCGAGGCGGGCGGCGACGAGGCCTCCCTGCGCGCAGCCCACGACAGTCTGGGACCGGGCGCAGTGGCGGCGGGGCAGGCCATGATCGCGGAGTGGCTCACCGGGCTGCGCTGAAGAGCTGCCGCTTCAGACTTTCGTCGCCTTCTTCTCCAGCAGCATGCGCCGGACCTCCCGGCCACGCGCTGCCGCGCCGCGGTGTTCGAACAGGCCGAAAGGCGGATCGATCACCCATGAGGCGAGCGTGAAGGCGGTCTCCCTGCCGGGACGGCGCAGCTGCTCACGTCGGCGCCAGTCCTGGAAGGATACTCTCCAGCCGCGACGATCGCCGGCGATCCGCACCCCGAGCCATTCCGCCAGCGTATCGAGCTGCACCGCGAGCGCGCGCCGGGCACGGGCTTCCGGGAACAGCGCGGAAAGCTCCGCGCCGTCGATCCCCGCTTCGTCGCGGGCAATCGCCGAGAGATCGACGAGGTGGCGCAGGTCGATCCGGCCGCGCCAGTAATCACCCTCCTGCAGCTGGTCGTGCAGCACGAAGAGCGCGGCCAGCGCGGCCGGTGAGGGCATCGCCGCCCTTGCCGCGCCTATCGCGAACGGTCGACAGAAGGCGGCCAGCCAGGCGGCGTCGCGCTCACGGCCGACCCGTTTCAGGCGGTAATGCAAGTCCAGGCCGCCCGCATCGCGCTCCCGCCCGAGATTGACCCCCTGCCCGTGTTCATGCGTGGAGGAGAACCGGCGATAGCCGATGCTCTCCAGCGCCGCGATCGCTCGCGCGCCCTCCTCTTCGCGAACCATCAGGTCGAGATCGGTGAGCAGGCGATCGGCGCAATCCCGTCCTCGCCGGGCCAGCAGCGCGGCGCCCTTGAGCAGGATCGGCTCGATCCCGGCGGCATTGCAGGCGGCAAGGGCCTCGATGAGCTGGACATGCATCAGCCGGTTGCGCGTGACCGTGCGCTCGGCGATGACGGCGAGCAGGCTGGCAACTTCGGCAGGGACGTCCGCATCGGACGCCAGCGCCGCCGCCAGGGCCGGGGTCACGAGTGTCCGATTGGCGAGGCCCAGCACCGCCTCCCAGTCGATCGCCGGCGGGACATGGCCTTTCAGGCATTGGCACAAGTCCGAGAGCGCTCCGGCCACGCTAGGCAAGAAGAGCCTCGACGACGGGCACCGCCTGTCCGGCTTCGGCATAATGGAGCGTGCAGGTGCGGGCGCCGTCGACCATGCGCGCCAGAGCGCGCATCTGGGCCGCCGTGCACCGCCCACCGCGCACGAAGCCTTCCTCCAGCAGGCGGCCGAGGCAATCGACCGGGGATTGGGCGACCAGTCGCGTCCCGCCACCATCCTCGCGGCGCAAGTCGACGACCCCCGCAAGCCGCCGCCAGGCGGGCGCGGCGGGCGATGGCAGTGGAGCATAGCGCAGCCATTGCCCGTCGGCGCGCAGGATCGGGGGACTATCCGCAAGGCCGGGAATGGCTTCCACGAGACGGTCCCAGCTTCCGCGCTTGATCGTCAGCGGCAGCGGCAGGCCCATGGCCAGGCCGGTGCGGGGATCGAACAGGACGATATCGTCCCCGGCAAGGCGCAGCGGTCCGGGTGAGATCGCCGCCAGTGTCGCCAGCGTGGATTTTCCCGCACCCGGCGCACCGATCAGCAGGATCGTCTCGCCATCCGGGGTCGCCAGGGAGGCCGCATGGAGGGCAATGTAATCGTCCTGCTCCAGCGCGAGGTCGACCGCCATCCCGCGCAGCACGGGCGCGGCGCCCTCGCGCGCGACCAGCGTACCGGCGCGGCCGTCGAAAATGCCGGCAAGGTCGTTGTCCCCGCCGAGTGCCGCCGCGATCACCCGGAGATCGGCGCCGTGCTGCTGCGGCAGATGCGCATAAGGCGCGGCCAGCTCACGGCCCCACGCGCTGTCGGGAAAGACGATGGCAATATCCAGTGCCCCCGCGCGCAGGACGGTGCTGCTCCGTTCGGGAGGCACGGAGGCCTCGGATGATGCGGAAATGACGCGCTGCGCGCTCCAGTCCACCAGCAAGGCATCGACCTCGGCCGCCGAAAGGCCGAGAGTGCCACCCAGCTCCCGGCGCAGATCGGCCAGGCCGATGCCGTCGGCGAGGAGCGCGACGAGCATTCCGGCCGAGCCGTTCAGCGCATTCAGGCGCTGGGTGGCCTCGACGAAAAGAACCGGGCGGTCATCAATGACCAGCGGCAGGACACCGGGAGCGAGGTGCAGGATCGGCGCATCGGCAACCGATCTTTCGTCTCTATCCGGCAAATCCGTTCCGCATCCTCCCGTTCCCGATACAAAGCCGCCGTGCATCGCGGCTCCCTCCCCCGGTTCGCCTCAATCCCCGATCTACGCCAACAATGCGAGGACGGTCAGCGCCGATCGCGCCTGTCGCCGTCCTTCAGCCTGCCGCCACCGTCGCCCTTGGGAAGGCTGGCCTCGGCGCTGACCGAGCCGGCATGGCTGTCGCCACCGCCGGGGACGCCGGTGTCCTTGGGTCCCGAACCGGAACCGCCACCGTCCTTGATGCTGCCGCCATCGCCGGTGGATCCGCCATTGCCGGACCCGCCGCCCGGCGTCCCGCCCGAGCCGGTGCCGCCGCTTGTACCGCCGGAAGAACCACCGCCGCCGCCGCCGCCGCCCGACTTGGCGATCGCAGGCGAACTGAGCGAAGTGGACAGGAGCATCGTCATCGCAGGGGGAACGAGAAGCGAGTACTTCCCGCAAGCCGCCAAGAAAGATCGTCGGTCGTTGTGGCCCAATTCGGCCAGCTGTTCCTCTGGAAGCTTCATGAGTTCGACTCCTCGCCAAGTCATCCGAGCGTACATGACGAAAACAGGCCGGAAACCGGGAATGTGACAGTTTCTTGCGCGGCTATCCCGATGCCACGGCGATCGGGACCAAATGGACTGCCGTCCTACCTCCAATGCGCCGCTTACAGGCTACCTACGGCTTAGAGCAGCGGGCTGACGAGACGTGCACCGTTCTCGACGAGCCGCCTCGTCCGGGGTCTCGCGCGCCATTCCGCCAGCAGGAGTTCGTCGCTTCCAGCGATATAGCCCTGCTGGATTC
The DNA here is from genome assembly GCA_017745295.1 of Novosphingobium sp. GTDB lineage: Bacteria > Pseudomonadota > Alphaproteobacteria > Sphingomonadales > Sphingomonadaceae > Novosphingobium. The sequence goes on along the minus strand of JAGHZR010000012.1, from coordinate 114,353 downwards.
GCGCCAGTTCGTCGATTGCCGGGCGGTCGAGCAGCAACAGGCTGACTTCCTCGTTGAGCTGGAACGAGCGCACATCGACGTTGCTGGAACCGACGATGCCGAGGGTGTCGTCGATCCGCACCGCCTTGGCGTGAAGCAGGTAGCCGCGATAGCGGTGGATGCGCACGCCGTGAGCCAGCAGCTCGTCGTAATAGGACGCCTGGGCAAGGTTCACCAGCAACTGGTCGACCACTTCCGACACGATGACATGGACTTCCACCCCGCGCAGGACGGCGGTTATCAGCGCCCCCAGCAGCCCTTCGTCGGGAATGAAATAGGGCGTCACCAGCACCACTTCGCGCTCGGCGCGGGCGACTTGCCAGGTCAGCAGGGTGAGGAACCCTTCCAGCGGATAGTTGGCGCCGCTGGGCAGCACCTGCAACGTCGAATTGCCTCCCGGCGGCGGCAAGGCGACCGCCGGATCGAGCATCTCCTCGGTCTCCAGGAACCAGTCGGAAACGAAGATGGCGGACATCGCCGCGACCACCGGCCCCGTGACCCGCGCCACCAGTTCGCGGTTGGTCACGCCGGGCCGGAAATCCTTGGCGACGATGTTGAGCGAACCGGCATAGCCGATCCGCCCGTCGATCAGGAACAGCTTGCGGTGGTTGCGCATGTCGCGGCGGGTGCGGCCCCGGATCAGGCGGAACGGCAGCATTCGCCGCACCCGCACGCCCTGCCCGCGCAGCGCCTGCAAGGTGCCCTTGAGCCAGCGATAGGAACCGACCGGATCGACCAGGACGTGACAGGGCACCCCACGCGCCACTGCCCGGCCGAGCGCGGCGATCACCTGCTGCGCCGTGGCATCGTCGGCGAAGATGTAGGACAGCAGGCGGACATGCTCCTGCGCCGCGTCGATATCGGCGATCAGGCGCGCGATCACCGTGTCGTAATCGTCGAGCAGTTCGATCGCATTGCCGGAGGCGGAAGGAAAATGGCCGAGACGCCCGGCCAGTTCGACGATTTCGCCCGCCTGCTCCGATGCCGCCGGCGCCTCGCCGGCGATGCGGCCCGCGACATCTCCGAAGAAACCGCGCAGGCTTTCGAAGCGCTCGACCCGCCAGGCCGGAAAGCGCGGGCTGCCGATCGCGGCGAACAACAGCAGCCCCGGCACCGGCAGGAAGAAGATCAGCAGCAGCCAGCTCGCCGCGGCCGCAGGCGTGCGCCGCAAGGGCACGACCGCCAGCATCGTCAGGCGGATGCCCCACTCGGCGATGTAGAAGGCCTCGCCGAGAGTGGGCAGCGTCATCATGCCGGGATTGTTGGGCAATCCGCGCTTGATGGCAAGCCTTTGCGCGCGCTGCTCCCTCCTTCGACAGGCTCGTGATGACCGGACTTCGACAAGCGCGGGATGAACGATGGTGTTCGATCGCCCCCGTCGCCACTCCGCTCAGCCTGAGCCTGTCGAAGGCCCCGCGACGAGGCGCTCGATCTCAGACGGGATAGGCCGCCGTCAGCGCCTTCAGCCGCGAAAGGATATCCTCGGGCATCGGGAAATCGTCGCGATGGTAGTCACGGTGCCCCTTGCCTGCCTGCTCGACAAGATCGTCGTGCATGCTGCCCATCAGGCCGTTGATGGCACTGAGGAAGCGCGACATGCGGTAGCCCTGCTCCTCGGGTTCGAGCGTGCGCAGGGTATCGTAGAACGAGACCTGCCGGCTCACGACCTTGCGGATGCTATGGAAACGGTGCCCGGTCAGCGAGCCGGTGGAGAGCCAGCCCCGAAGGCGGCGGAACTCCGCCTTGCGATAGGCGAGGAAACCGGCGGCATCGTCCAGCTTCACGCCTTCGACCTCGCGCTGCACCGCCATCCAGACCGGCCAGGACAGCAGCACGCGCAGCATCAGCCCATAGCCGAGCACCGCCCGGCGCCGACGGTTGCGGAAGGCGTCCTGCAAGTGCCCCATGACCGCCACGGTAGCGCGGAACAGCAGCGGCGCCTTGTGGCGCGCCCCATAGAGCACGAGAGCGAAGCGCAAGTGCTTGTAGGCGGCGCGGATATGCTTGTAGCGCCTGCGAGCGTCCTGCGGCAGGTCTCCGGTCAGCAGTAGCGTGCCGACCAGCTCGCGCAGGGCGGCCCTGCTCGTCCGGTCCCGCCAGAACTGGCGGCAGAGGTCGAGGCAGCGCTGCATTTCCTCGCGGGTGCAGTCCACCGGGATCGGATCGGGCAGGCTGACCACCGGATCGACCACGTCGTCCATCTCGATCGCCTCGAACAGGGCGCCGAGCGTTTCCTGAGAATAAGTCATGCAGGCGCCTCCTCGGCCATGATGTGCGAGAGAGTGCCCCGCGCCCGGTAGGCCCAGAGCGTCGGCATGAACATGAAGAGCGCCTTCAGGCAGACCCCCGCGACATAGGCCAGGCCCGCGCCGGTGATGCCGAAAAGGTGGATCAGCACGAAGAGCAGCACCGCATAGCCCGCCGCCGCCGTGCCCTCGGCCACCAGTGCCGAGCGCTGGCGCCCCGCCATGTAGAGCAGCGATTCGAGCGGGAAGCTGGCCATCGTCACGATCAGCGAGGCGGTCATGAGCTGGAGCAGGTCGTAGGCCTCGACATAGCGCTTGCCGAAGACGAGGCCGATCACGGGCTCGCCGCCGAGGACCACCGCCAGCAGGATCACGAAGCCGATCCCGCCAGAGATCAGCGCGCTACGGATGGCAAGCTGCCAGGGATGGCGGCTCTTGGGATCGAGACGCATGATCTCCGGATAGAAGCTGCGCGACATCAGGTCGGCGGGCTTGCTTGCGGAATCGAAGAAGGTCGCGGCGATCTTGAACAGGCCCGCGCTCGTCGGCCCGAGCAGGGCGCCGACGATCAGGTTGCTCACCGGCCCCCAGGCCGCCCAGATCGAGTGCGCGAAGTTGGTGGTCCAGACGAAGTCCCAGGCGCCTGAAAGCCGCCGTCCGGGGCCGAGCAGGCCCGGACGTAGTGCCCCGTGGATGTCCCGGCGGCGCAGTTCCTGCACCGACATGAACCAGAGGCATAAGTCGCCCAGCAGGTCGGCGAGATACCAGGTCATCACGAAACCGGCGAAACCGAAGCCGCCGAAATAGGAGATCACGCCGCCAAGCGCGCGCAGCGCGGGCGTGACCATCTGCTGCACCGCGATCTGGTCGAAACGGTCGAGCACGCGCAGGATGCCGGTGGGGGTCGCCGCCGTCATCGTCGGGATCAGCGTGCAGTAGAGCATGGCCAGCTTCACGTCCTCGGCGGGGATGCCGAACCATTCCGCCAGGAACGGCAGCAGGACGAGGCCGCCCGCCAGGCCGATCAGGCCGCTGGCAAGGTCGAGACCGAAGGCAAAGCCGGTGACGTCGCGGAACTCGGCAACGTCACCGCGCCCCAGCGCCGGGGTGCCGTAGCGGACGATGAATTGCCAGGTCTGGAACTTGACCAGCGCGCCCACGCCGTTGGCATAGGAATGGATGATCACGAGCGTGCCGAACAGCGCCGGGGTCAGCCCCCGCCCGGCACAGGCGAGCGCAATGAGGCCCAGCAGCGCGCCGACCAGCTTGCTCGACCCGAGATAGGAAGCATTGCGCACGATCGTGCGGAACACCCCGTCGGAGAACCAGTGCTTCATGGAGACGGCCTTCATCACGCCGCCTTCCTGTCCGCAGCATCGCCGGCGATTTCGACAAGCCGGTGCGCGATTGCGGCCTTGGCCTGCGCCAAGACTTCGGCAAGCGGGAGTTCGGCATCGATCTCGACGATGGGCGCGCCTTCGAAAGTCAGGCGCGGCACGTCGGCCACCTTGCGGGCGAGCGAGGAGGCGCGGTGGTCGGGCTTGCGGGCCATGGCCACGTCCAGCGAGACATTGAGCCGCAGCACCAGATCGGGCCGGTTGGCCACCATCGCCGCGTAGCGACGGCGCTCCGCGCGCGCCAGCCAGCCGACGATCCCGTCCTGCCGCGCAGTGGCGAGGCCAAGACCGTCCATCGGCCCCGGCACGCCGAGCTGCGGGAAGCGGTCGCCGATGATCGCGTTACCGGCCTCGCGCAGCTTCATCATGCGCGCGAAACGGAGCACGCGGCGCATCGAGAAGAGGTAGATCACCAGCGCGGCACCGAGACCGGGGCCTTTGTCCGTCTGGGCTTTCTGCGCCTTGGCGTGGATCGACTTGTCGAGCTTGCCGCCCAGCAGCGGCAGCCGCGCAATGCGGCGGCCGATATTGCCGGACTGCTTGCCGAGATGGCAGATCTGCGTGGGCTGGCGCTCGTTCATCCAGAGGCGCAGCGCCTCGGTGACGGTCGACTTGCCGGAACCGTCGCAGCCGACGACGGCGATGAGGGGGGGGAGAGAATGACGGGACATCTGAAAACCTGAAATTTCGATCGAACGGCCGCTCAGGCCTCGAGGCCGTGGCGACGCAGCACCGCGAGCACGCTTTCGAGCACTTCGCGATAGGGACGGGTGGCATCGACATCGACGATCTGCGCGCCGCCGAAGCGCAAGGTCGGCACGACCGCCAGCTTCTTCTCCAGCATGTCGCGCTGATGGTCGGACTTGCGCGCCAGCGCCGTATCGACATCGACGTTGAGACGGATCACCAGGGTCGGGCGATAGGCGGCCATTTCGGCGTAGAGCGCGCGCTCGCGGGACGCGAGCCGCTCGACGAGCGCGGACCCCTTGCGCAGCCACGACAGGCCGGGGCCGTCGAAGCTGCCGGGCACTTCGGCCTGCGGATAGCGATCGGTAATGACCTGCACGCCCTGGCGGCGGAAATCGAGCACCTGGCGGAACCGCCGCCTGCGAGCGAGCGAGAAACCGAACATCGCCAGCGCCGTCGCCAGACCGGGCAGGCGCTTTTCCTTGCCCGTGCTCTTGCCGTCATGCGCCTTCTTCGCCCTGCCGGTAAGGAAGCGCTCCGCCAAACGTCCGACCAGCGGGATCTCGCCGATCCGGCGGCCGAGGTCGCCGGTGCCGAGGCCGAGGTACATCGAGCGGGTCGGGGAGCGCCGGTCGAGCAGCGAGACGAGGTCGCTGGCCAGCGTGGACTTGCCGGAACCGTCGCAGCCGATCAGCGCCACGCAAGGCGCGAGCGCATTTCGGCTGCGGAGGCCGGTCTGATTGCGAGGCGCGGAAAGAGGAGCGCCGGAAGGTTGCGAAACGATCCCGGAAGCGAGATCGCGCGGACTTTGGTGTATCGTCATGTTCTGTTGGCCGTGATGGCTCCGCCCACCGCATGGCACGGCGAAAGACGGAGGATTCCTGCAAATCGAGTCGCCTGGATTCAGGTCGATCCCCAGGCCCTAGACCCCGAAGCTGATGTGAAGCTGACGGGGTGAAAAAGATGTTCCGCACGTTTGACGCCCCTCGCAAGCTGGCATAGCGAGAAGGCTCGGAGGCGCCGTTTCCGCGCCGTTCACTCTTCCATGGGAGCCTGTCTTGCCCCGTCTGCTGGTTGCGGAAGACGATGCCGCCCTCGGGTCCGCAATGAAGCGCGCGCTGGAGCTGGACGGCTATGTCGTCGATCTCTTCGCGCGGGGGGACGACGTGCTCGAAGCGGCCAGCGTGGGCGACTACGACGTGATCCTGCTCGATCTTGGCATGCCGCGCATGGGCGGCCTCGACGTGCTGCGCCAGCTCCGCGCCGACGGCAAGGCGACGCCGGTCATCATCGTCACTGCCTTCGACCGCACCCGCCAGCGCGTCGCCGGTCTCGATGCCGGTGCCGACGACTATGTGGTGAAGCCGGTAGACCTGGAGGAACTGGCCGCGCGCATCCGCTCGCAATTGCGCCGCAAGGACGGCCGCCCGGCGGACAGCCTGAGCGTAGGCGAGGTTACGCTGGACATGTCCGGCCATGTCGCCACGCTGGGCGGCGAGCCGGTGGCGCTGACCGCCAAGGAATTCCGCGTGCTCGCCCTGCTGATGCGGCGCGCCCGGCGCTTCGTCTCCAAGGCCGACCTCGAAGGCGAACTCTACGATCAGGAGCACTGGGTGGAATCGAACACCGTGGAAGTCGCCATCTCCGCACTGCGCCGCAAGTTCGGACGGGACTTCATCCGCACCGCGCGGGGCCTCGGCTACATGGTCGGCGGGCCGGAAGCGTGAGGCGCTCCTCGCTCTCGATCCGGCTCTATCGCCGGGTGCTGATCCTGCTGGCGCTGACCGGCCTCGGGATGGGCGCGATCCTCTATGTCGTCGCCAACCGGGAGATCGGGCGCGCCTCCGACGCCCAGCTCGTGAATGCCTCGCGCCTGCTCTACATGATGATGCAGGACGACCTGACCGCAGGCGTGCTCGTCGCCCGCGGGAAGAATCTGCCTCTCGACGAAGCGGCTGATCCCCTCCTCTCCAACCAGGAGCGCAAGGCGTTCCACGCCTCCTACGACTGGTGCATGTTCGCGGTGTTCTGGGATGGCAAGCCCGTCGCCCAGTCCGGGTGGGGGGCGCCGGTCAGCCTGGTGCCGCGCCAGCCGGGCCTCCACGATTTCAAGGCGGTGGGCGACAGCTGGCGCAGCTACGGCTTGCCCGGGCGCGACCCGCGCCTGCTCGTCGTCGTCGCCGAGCGCGATGCCATGCGCGAATTCTCGATGGTTCCGGTCCTGCGCAAGCTGGCCCTGCCTCTGCTCCTGCTGATCGCCGCCAGCATGGTCGTGCTCTGGTGGACCCTGCGCAAGAGCCTGTCCGAAGTCGAACGGCTGGCGACGACGCTGAACGCCCGCTCGCTGGCCGACCTGACGCCGCTGGTACGGGGCGAATGGTCGCGCGATCTCGGCCCGCTGATCGTCGCGCTGAACAAGCTCTTCGTCCGGCTCGACCAGGCCTACGAACTGGAGCAGGCCTTCACCGACGATGTCGCGCACGAACTGCGCACGCCGCTGGCAGCGATCCGCGCGCAGGCACAATTGCTGCGCAAGACCTCGCCCGCACCGCAGCAGGAAGAAGCCGGGCGCCTGCTCGCCGTGGTCGACCGCGCCGGAGACCTGATCGACGGCATGCTTACCCTCGCCCGTCTCAACGCCACTTCGGTATCGACCCGCTCGGTCGACGTCCATGCGCTGGTGGCGGATGTCGTGGCGGAAACGCTGCTGCGCCTGCCGCCCGATGCGATGGAGTTTTCCGTCACGCCCGATCACATCGTGCGCTGGCGCTGCGACCCTTCGTCGCTGCAGATCGCGCTCTCGGCGGTGATCGGCAACGCGACGGTCCATGCGCGGCAGGGTGGACAGGTAGATATCGCCGTGGTGCGCAGTTCGGACCGCCTCGCCATCACCGTGGCGGACCGGGGCCGCGGTGTCGACGCGGCCGACCGGGACCGCCTGCTCCGCCGCTTCGAACGCGGCACCGCGAATTGCGCCGGTAGTGGTCTGGGACTGTCCATCGCGGTCAAGGCCATGACTCTGGCGGGCGGCACGATTCGGTTGGAAAACCGGCAGGACGGCCCCGGATTGCTCGTCGTGCTGAGCCTGCCCGCCGTGGCGGATTAGGCCACGCGCCGGACTTTACCGGGTCGCGGCGGCGGCGGGGCCAGCGCTTCGACAACCTCTTCCATCGGCGTATCCGGCTTCACCAGATGGACGGTCCCCGGCACGCTCGCCTGCACGAGGCAGACGGCATTCTTCGGGCAGATGTCGAGGCAGGGCACCGGCACAACCTTGTAGCGCCCCTTAGCTTTGAGCTGCGACTTCAGCGCCTTTTCCAGACGCCGCTCGCCGTCCTTGCCGAAACCGCCGCCGACTTTCTTGCCGCACTTGCGGCAGACCAGCAGGACATCGTCCCACTTGGCCAAAATCTCGCGGATTGATTTGTCCTTACCGGACATTCTGGACTCCTCGCCTTGTCGCTCTCCCTCTATCTGGGAGACGACCGCGAGGACTGCGAGTGCGAAGTTCCGTTTTCAGCGATCAGCCATGTCGATCAACGGCCTCAAGACTCTGCCGCGCCATGCGGGCCAGCACCGGAAAGCTTTCCGCCCGACTGGCAGCCTGCGCATTGGCGGCATTGCCGCGCAGCACCCGTCCCTTGATGCCGTGGAAGATCGCGGCAAGCCGGAACAGGTTGAAGGCCACGTAGAATTCGTAATTGGCGATGCTTTCCCGCCCCGTGCGCGCGCAGTAGGCCGCGACGTAGTCCTGCTCGGACGGAATGTTCAGCGCGGCGAGATCGGTACCGAACAGTCCCGGCACGATCTCCGGCGGCATCCGGTACATCAGCGCGTGATAGGCGAAGTCGGCCAACGGGTGGCCCAGCGTGGAAAGCTCCCAGTCCAGCACCGCCAGCACGCGTGGCTCGGTGGGGTGGAAGATCATGTTGTCGCAGCGGCAGTCGCCATGGATCACCGAGGTCTCGTCCCCCGGCGGGATCAGCGCGGGCAGCGCCTCCACCAGCGCGTCCATGTCGGCATTGCGACCGGCCAGTTCGTCGGCGTGGTACTGCCTGGTCCAGCGCCCGATCTGCCGCGCAAAGTAATTGCCCGGCTTGCCATAGTCGCCCAGCCCCACGGCATCGGGATCGATGGCGTGAAGCGCCGCCATCGCGCTGTTCATCGCATCGAAGTACGCGGGCCGCTCCTCGCGCGAGACCTCGGGGAAAGTCGCGTCCCAGAAGATGCGCCCCTCCACCATGTCCATCACGTAGAACCAGGTGCCGATCACCGCATCGTCGGTGCAGAGGCCGTGAATCCGCGCGACCGGGAAGCCAGCCGCTCCCAGCGCCGTCTGCACCCGCGCCTCGCGGTCCACCGCGTGGGCGCCGGGCAGCAAATCACCGGGCGGCTTGCGACGAAGCACATAGCGGCGCGCGGGCGTGGAAAGGCGGTAGGTCGGGTTGGACTGCCCGCCCTTGAACTGCTCCACCATGAGCGGTCCGGCAAAGCCTTCGACATGCTCCGCCATCCAGCGCGCCAGCGCCGCCTCGTCGAAGCGATAGCCTTCGCGGACGGGCACGGTGCCCGCATTGTCGGCAGCGAGATCGACAGCCATCGCTTACGCCGCCTGCTCTGCGCGGGCGGCCTCTTGTGCCTGCTTCCATTCACGCTTGATCTTCTTCGCGAGCGACCATTTGTGCACTTCGGTCGGCCCGTCATAGATGCGGAAGGCGCGGATTTCGCGGAACACCTGCTCCACGATCGTGCGGTCCGTAACCCCGGTGCCGCCCATCACCTGCACGCAGTTGTCGGCAATCTTCATCAAGGCCTCGCTGACCGAGACTTTCGCCATCGAGCTTTCGACCGTACCCAGCGATCCGGTGTCCAGCACGCCCGCGCACCAGTCGATCATCAGGCGGCACTGCTGGATCAGGATGCGGTTTTCGGCGATCATGAAGCCCACGCCTTCGTGATCGATCAGCGTCTTACCGAAAGCCTCGCGCCGACAGGCATAGTCCACGGCGATCTCGTGCGCGCGGATGCAGGCGCCCAGCCAGCGCATGCAGTGCGACAGGCGCGCGGGGCTGAGGCGGACTTGCGCATACTTGAAGCCCTCGCCGGGATCGCCCAGCATCTGCGCGGCGGGAACGCGAAGTTCCCGGATCGTCACGGTGGAGTGGCCGCCGGGCATCGACGTATCGATGGTGTTCGGCACCTCGTCGATCACGATGGCGGGATCGGGCAGGTCGATCAGGAACATGCAGGCCCCGCCCTTGCTCTCCTCGTCCACCGAAGCGGCCATGACGATGCCCACCATCGCCCCCTTGGCGCCGGTGATGAAGGTCTTGCGCCCGTCGATCACCCAGTGATCGCCATCGCGGCGGCAGGTGGTCTTCATCATCGACGGGTCGGACCCGGCGCCGCCCCAGTCGGCCGGTTCGGTCATGAAGAAGGCGGAGCGGCCCTTGCCCTCCACCAGCGGCTGCAGGAACCGCGCCTTCAACTCGGGCGAGCCGACATGGCCGATCAGGTACATGTTGCCCTCATCGGGCGCCATGGTGTTGCAGGCCAGCGGGCCGAGCGGAGAAAGGCCGGAGCGGATCAGCACTTCGGCCGTCTCGCGCTGGGTCAGGTGGCTGCCGTCGGCACGGATATGCGGGGTGAGCACACCCGCCGCGCGCGCCTTGCCGCGCATGTCCATGACGAGATCGTCGGTCGGCGCGCCGTGATGGTCGCGGCGCGGGTCCGTCTCGTAAGGAACGACGACATCCCGCACGAACGCCTCGACGCGGTCGGCCATGGCGGCGGCGTATGCGGAGAGCGGCGCGCTCATTGCAGCACCCGCACGGGATCGCTGCCGTCCCAGTCGCGCGCGGCAGCCTTCATCATCTCGAACAGGCCCTCCGATCCGGCCATGGGCTGCAGATATTCGATCACAAAGCCGGGGCCCCGGCCGGGATCGACGTAGATCACCTCGCCATCGTCGCCCACTTTGCCCTCCACGATCACTTCGGCGCCCACTTCGGCGCAGGCGCGGCGTGCCTCGGCAATGTCTTCCACGAAGACGCAGACGTGGTGCAGCCGGTCGCGCACCGCATATTCGCCGGAGTAGAGCGACGGGGCCGTGCTCTCGGTACGGATCAGCTCGATCTGGATATCGCCCCAGTAGCCGATCGCCATCGAGAAGGTGGCATCGGTGGGCTGCCCCTTGTACTTCATCTCGCCCAGCCGCACATCGTTCAGCACGAAGAACGGGCCGACGCCCACGGTTTCGATCCAGTACGTCAGCGCGGCGTCGAAATCGCTGGGGAAGTAGGCCAGCTGGATCACGTCCCCCAGTGCTTTGAGCGGTCCCGGTTTGGCCGGACTTGTCATGACTTTTCCTTATTCAGGCGAAGAGGCCTTGCGGCTCCTCGATGAGGGTCTTGAGCGTCTGGAGGAACTGCGCGCCGGCAGCCCCGTCGATGGCGCGGTGGTCTACCGAAAGGGTCAGGGCGATCCGCGTTTCGAACGCCACGCCGCCAGCCGCCGTCTCCACCGGCTGGCGCTGGGCCGCGCCCACGGCCAGGATCGCGCCCTGCGGCGGGTTGATGATCGCATCGAAGTTCTCGATTCCGAACATGCCCAGGTTGGAAACGGAGAAGGTGCCGCCCTCCATGTCCTCCATGCCAAGGCCCCGACCTTGCGCCTTGTCGATCAGGCGACGGGTCTCGGCCGCCAACTGGTCGATCCGCATAAGGTCAGCCTGCCGCACGACCGGAGTGACAAGGCCCTTGGGGCCCGCCACCGCAATCGAGACGTCGGCATGGGGGAAGCGGTAAATATCGGTCCCGTGAACCTGCACGTTGACCTCCGGATGGCGGACCAGCGCCATGGCGCAGGCCTTGACCACCCAGTCGTTTACCGAGGCCTTGCAGCCGAGCACCAGATTGGCACTCTTGCGCAAGTCCAGCAGGGCATCGGCGCGGGCCGACAGGCGCAAGTAGAAGTGCGGGATCTCCTGCTTGGCCTGCGTCAACCGCTGGGCAACGACCTTGCGGACGCGGTCGAACGGAACGATCTCGGGCCGGTTCTCGCCCGCGACGAAGGCAGGCGCGGTCAGCGAGCCGGAACTTGCCGGGGCAGGCACCAGCGCCAGGACATCAGCCTTGGAAATGCGGCCACGCGGCCCGGTTCCGACGACGCCGACCAGAGATATCCCGTGCTGAACCGCAATCCGGCGGGCGAGCGGAGAGGCGAAGACCTTCCGGTCATCCTCGGGGAGCGCCAATGTCCCTTTAAGTGCCGGTTGGGCCGGGCCGCGCATGGCCTTGACCACGTCCTGATGGGTGATCCTGCCCTGACGGCCGGAACCCTCGATATCCGCGATATCGACACCTTCCTCCTCGGCCAGACGCAGCGCCTCCGGGCTGATCGGGCGGTTGGTCTCGATCGGCACGCGCACCCGTTCCGGGGCACCGACAGCAGCGCCCACCGGCTCGGGAACGGCGGCCTTGGCTTTCGAGGCGCCTTGCGCCACGCCGCCCTCGGCAGGCGTGAAAGCGGCGATGAACGCCTCTATCTCGTCATCCGAATGCTGGCCCTCGTCGAAAACGGCCAGCAGCGCGCCCACCGGCTCCGCCTCACTGCCCCCGGAGACAAGGATGCGCCGCAGGGTGGCATCATATTCGGCCTCGACCTCGTTGGTGATCTTGGCCGTCTCGATCAGGCACAGCGTCTGGCCACGCGTGAAGCTCTCGCCTTCCTTGACCATCCATTCCGCGATGGTCCCTTCGGTCATCTCGATGCCCCACTTGGGCATTGTGAAAGCGCGGATTCTGCTCATGACAGCGCCCCCCTCACCGGTATGCCAGCGTCTTGCGGACGGCGGCGGCGACTTTCGCCGGGCTGGGCAGGTAAGCGCCTTCCAGCTCGCGGGCGAAAGGCACCGGCGTGTGCGGCGCGGTGACCATCTCGATCGGCGCCTTCAGGCTGGCGAACGCCTTGTTTGCCACCAGCGCGGCGATGTCTGTCGCCAGACTGCACCGGGGCGGCGCCTCGTCCACGATCACCAGCCGCCCGGTCGCCTCCACGGAATCGAGGATCGCTTCCTCATCGAGGGGGGACGTGGTACGCAAGTCAATCACGTCGCAACCCACGCCGTCCTGTGCCAGATCGTCGGCCGCCGTCTCGGCGTAGCCCACCATCATGCCGGAGGCGACGACGGTGACGTCCTCCCCCGCCCGCGCCAGCCGCGCGTGGCCGAAGGGGATCACGAAATCCGGATCGTCGGGCACTTCGCCGGTCATCGCATAGAGGAACTTGTGCTCCAGGAAGACCACCGGATCATCGTCCCGGATCGCCTGCCGCAGCAAGCCGCAGGCATCGGCCGGGGTCGCGGGCATGACGACCTTGAGGCCGGGCATGGAGGTGACGAATTGGCTGATCATCTGGCTATGCTGCGCGGCCGCGTTATAGCCCGCGCCGCACGGCATGCGGATCACCGCCGGGCACACCGACTTGCCGCCGAACATGTAGCGGAACTTGGCGATCTGGTTCCACAACTGGTCCATGCAGACGCCGATGAAATCTGCGAACATGATCTCCGCCACCGGGCGCTTGCCCGCCAGCGCCAGCCCGCCCGCCGCGCCCATGATCGCGCTTTCGCTGATCGGGGTGTCGATCACCCGGTCCGGCCCGAAGGCATCGTAGAACCCGGTGGAGGTGGACCAGATTCCGCCGATCGCTTCCGGACCGCCTGCGGTGCCCATGCCGCCCACGACATCCTCGCCCAGCACGACCACGCGCGGATCGCGCTGCATTTCCTGGAATATCGTGCCGCGAATGGCGTCGCGATACGTCATCTTCGTCATGTGCTTCGCTCCGCCGTCAGTAGCTGATGTAGACGTTTTCAAGGACGTTCTCGGCCGTCGGACGGGCCGCCGCGCGCGATGCCGTAACGGCGTCCTCGATGGCCTGAAGCGCGTCCGCGTCCACCGCGTCGATATCCTCGTCGGTCAACAGCTTCGCCCCGGTCACCTTCTCGCGGAACTTGCGCAGGCAGTCGCGGGTCGCGCGGATACGGTCCAGCTCTCCTTCACCGCGATAGCGCTGGGGATCACCTTCGAAGTGCCCGAAGAAGCGTTCGGTATCGAATTCCACCGCCGCCGGGCCGTTGCCGGAGGTGCGGACGAATTCCAGCACTTCGCCGAACGTGTCGAACACCGAGAAGAAGTCCGTCCCATCCGCGCGCCAGACTTTCATGCCGAAGGCTTCGGCGCGGCTGGCGATGTCCTGCGCTGTGCCCACAGCATAGGCATCGCCGGTGTGCTCCGAATAGTGGTTGTTCTCGAAGACGAAGATCGCCGGCGCCTTGGTGACGACGGCCAGGTTCATCGCCTCGAACGTGGTGCCCTGGTTGCACGCTCCGTCGCCGGAGAAGGCGATGGAAACGGCCAGCTTGCCGTTCTCGTCCGGCCCGTCGATCTTGTTCGAAAGCGCCGCGCCTACCGCGATCGGCGCGCCCGCGCCGACGATGCCGTTGGCGCCTAGCATGCCCTTGTCGATGTCGGCGATGTGCATGGAACCGCCCTTGCCGTTGCACAGGCCTTCCTGGCTGCCCCAGATCTCCTTCATCATGCCGGTCACGTCGCAGCCCTTGGCGAGGCAATGGCCATGGCCGCGGTGGGTCGAGACGATCTTGTCCCGCTCCGAAAGATGCTCGCACACGCCCACCGCCACGGCTTCCTGCCCGCAATAGAGGTGCGTGAAACCGGCGATCTCGCCGGTCTGGATCTCCTCGTGAAGGCGTTCCTCGAATTCGCGGATCAGCTTCATCTGCCGATAGGCGCGCGTCAGCGCCTCGCGGTTCAGTTGCATCCCGGCTTCCTCTCCCATTGTGGTCCGCATCTTTTCACGGTTCCCTTCAAAGGCCCAAGACGGACTTGGCGATGATGGTGCTCTGCACCTCGTTTGTCCCGCCGAAAATCGTCCAGGCCCGGCTGTTGAGATAGCGGGCGGCGGCGACTTGCGCGGCGCGTGAGTGAACCGGCTCCGGCGCATTGTCGCCATAGAGCGGTCGTAAGGTTTCCAGCTGCAGCCCGGCAATGCCGAACAGGTCCACCGCCAGAAGGTCGATCTCCTGTCGCAAGTTCGATGCCAGCAGCTTGGTGAGCGAGGTCTGCGGCCCCGGTTTCCGGCCCTTGGCGATTTCGGAGATGATCTTCAGCTCGATCATCTCCAGCGACTCCACGCCCAGCCGGGCCTTGGCCATGCGGCGGCGCCAATCGATGCTGTCTGCCAGACGGCCGCCGCGACCGTCGCTTTCCGCTTTCGCCACCGCCGCGATCTGGGCGAGGTCGTAGCCGAGCTTGGGCGCGTGGCACGATCCGCCGCGCTCGTTTTCGAGCAGGAACTTGGCGATGGTCCAGCCCTCGCCCTCCGCGCCGACGAGATTCTCTGCGGGCACGCGCACATCTTCCAGGAAAACCTGATTAACCTCGTGGTCGCCCGCCGCCGTCAGGATAGGACGCACCGAAACGCCGGGGCTGGCAAGGTCGATCAACAGGAACGAGATGCCCGCCTGCTTCTTCACCTCCGGATCGGTGCGCACCAGCGTAAACATGCCGTTGGCGTGATGGGCATGGGTGGTCCAGATCTTCGATCCGTTGACTACGTAATGGTCGCCCTCGCCCTTGGGCGCACCGGAAACGCGCACGGCGCGGGTCTTCAGGCTGGCGAGGTCGGACCCCGCGCCCGGCTCCGAAAAGCCCTGGCACCAGTAGTCCTCGCCCGAGAGAATACGCGGCAGATAGCGGGCCTTCTGCGCCGCGCTGCCGAAAGTCCAGAGCACCGGGGCCAGCAGCTTCAGGCCCAGCACGGTCAGGTTCGGCGCACCTGCGGCGGCGCATTCCTTCTCGAACAGATAGCGCTGCAGCGGTGTCCAGCCGGTGCCGCCGTGTTCGACCGGCCATTGATAGCCCAGCCAGCCTTTCGCATCGAGCACTGCATTCCACGCCTGCCCGATGTCCGGCTCCACGAAGACCGAAGGCGTGGCCGCAGCACCCGCCTTGACCGCATCGGGCAGATGATCGCGCAGGAAGGCACGTACATCCTCGCGGAAGGCGGCGTCGGCGGGGGAGAGTTCGATGTCCATGCGAGCTATCGTTCCAGAATCGTCACTGCGGATACGCCCGGCGCCCCGTAGACATGGCTGTAGGCGGTCTTCGGCTGGTGAGGCACCTGACGGTCGCCCCCGTCTCCGCGCAGTTGCACCACGTTTTCATAGACCTGCCGCAGGCCTGAAGCGCCGATCGGCTCTCCGCAGGCGAGGCAGCCGCCGTCGGTATTGACCGGCAGTGCGCCGCCGATCTCCGTGCGCCCTTCGGCCAGCCAGCGTTCCTGATCGCCATCGGCGCAGAAGCCATTCTCGGCCATGTGCATGATCTCCGCGCCCGCCTCGGTATCCTGAAGCTGGGCCACGTCGATGTCGCCCGGTCCGATACCGGCGAGGCGGAAGGCGTCGGCGGACGCAATGCGCGTGGCGGTGCCGCGCGGCGCGCTGTCGTCCGCCACCACGTCCACGCTGGGTGCGAAAACCTCGAAGCTGTGCGGCGGGCGGGTACGCATGGTCGCGGCTTTCAGGCGGACCAGCGGCTTGCCCAGTTCGCGCGCCTTCTTCTCACTCGCCAGCACCAGCGCCACGCCGCCCTCGGCCGGAGAGCAGAACATGTACTTGGTATAGGGATCCGACACGAGCGGCGCGGCCAGGATCTCCTCGATCGGCACCGGCTGGCGCCGCCAGGCATGCGGCGCGTGGGCACCGTTGCGAAAGGCCTTTTCCGCCACGCGGGCCAGCGTCTCGTGGGAGATATCGAACATGTGCATGTAGCGCATGATCTTCGCCGCGAAGAACTGGGTGGTGACCATGTAGCCCGCCTCCCCGTACCAGTCGGGCAGGTTGTATTCGCTTGGCAGGGCATTGAAGGCGCCGCGCGGGTGCTTGTCGAACCCGACCGCAAGGCCAAGCTCGAACTCGCCCGACTTGATCGCCATCTGTGCCGAGAACAGCGCCGATCCGCCCGCCGCGCAGCCGTTGCGGACATTGATGAACTGCACCCCGGTCAGGCCGAGCCGGTCCACCATCGTATCGGGGTTTCCGGCCGCGTCCGAACTGCCGTAGGCGAACTGGACTTGCGGCCAGTCCACCCCGGCATCGGCCAGCGCCTGCCGTACGGCGAAGACGCCCTGATCGAGGCCGGACAGGCCATCGGTTCGCCCGAAAGGATGGATGCCGATGCCGACGATGCAGACGTCGCTCATGCGCGGCCTCCCGCGATCGGCGCGAAGGCCGGAATGACCAGCGGCTCGGCCGCCTCGGGATCGAGCGGAACTTGCACGAGCCGCACGGGCATCCCGATCTCCACCGCATCGAATGCCACATCCACCAACCGTGCCTCCACGATCACTTCGCCCGGCAGTTCGACATAGGCGACGATCCACGGCGCAAAGGCCTCTGGCCCGGCATAGGGCGGCGTCTTGGGGCGATAGCGCTGCACGGTGTAGGACCAGAGCCGACCCTCGCGCGCCAGCGGCACAGGATCGCAGGCATTGCCGGCCGGGCAGGGAAACACCACGCGCCCCGTTTCCCGCTCGCGGCCGCCCAGCAGCCGGGGCGGCGTCTCGTCGGTGAACAGGCCTTCGGCAATGGCGCGCATCGTTCTCCCCATCTCTCGGCTTTCGAGTCCGCTGATGTGAATGGTTTAAGCGCGCCCGCCCCGGCTTTGTGACTCACCAAAACGCTAGGGTAGCCAATGTGCCAGTTCGTGCGACCCATCAGGGCGGGAGAACAGAGCCATGGCAAAGAGCTGGGACTACATCATCGTCGGCGCCGGTTCGGCAGGCTGCGTCATGGCGGAGCGATTGAGCGCCGACGGCCGCGCGCAAGTGCTGCTGCTGGAGGCGGGCGGCACCAACGACAGCTTCTGGGTCACCCTGCCCAAGGGCGTGGCCAAGCTGGTGAAGAAGCCCGAACACATGTGGGCCTATCCGGTCTCCCAGCCGCGGGAGGAAGGCGCCAACGAAAGCGGCGGCGAGGTCTGGATTCGCGGCAAGGGCCTTGGCGGTTCCTCCTCGATCAACGGCATGATCTGGAGCCGGGGCGAACCGGCGGACTACGACGCCTGGGAAAGCCGGGCCGGGGCCACCGGCTGGAACGGCGCGAGCATGACGCAGGCCTTCCTCGAACTGGAGGACCATGCGGCGGGCGCTTCCCCGATGCGCGGCAGCGGCGGCCTCGTCCATGTCGACCCCGCCTGCTACACCTACCCGCTAGCAGAGCGCATGATCGAATCCGGCGAAGCGCTGGGGCTGCGCCGGGTGGACGACCTCAACGCCGCAACCGGCCCACGCGTCGGCTATTACAGCCACAACATCCGGAACGGCCGCCGCGAATCCTCGGCACGGACTTACCTGGCGGCGGCGCGCGGCAGGCCGAACCTGACAGTCGTCACCGGCGCGCTGGCGGAGCGGATCGTCTTCGACGGCACCCGCGCCGTGGGCATCGACGCCGTGGTGAACGGCGCACCGCAACTTTTCGCCTGCTGCAACGAGATCGTGGTGAGCGCAGGTGCGATGGAAAGCCCGCTGCTGCTCCAGCGCTCCGGCATCGGCGATGCCGAAAGACTGAAGGCGGTGGGGATCGCGCCGCTCGTCCATTCGCCCGACGTGGGGGAGCGCATGATCGAACATCTGTCGATCTCGATCCCCTACCGACTGGAACACGGGCGCGGCACCAACCGCAGCTTCTTCGGCGTCGGCGCGGGGCTGGCCATGCTGCGCTATCTGCTGCGCCATGACGGCGTTTTGGCGACCGGGCCGTTCGAGGTGGGCGCCTTCTGCAATGTCGCCCATCCCGACGGACGCACCGACGCGCAGTTCTATCTGGGCGGCTACACTTTCAAGGTCGGCGACGACAAGGACCCGGTCCCGCTCGACAAGATCGATCCGCGCCCCGGCGTCACCATCTACGGCCAGTTACTGCGCCTCACCAGCGAGAGCGCGGTGCGGGCCACGGGTCCAAGCAGCGGTGATCCCGCCGACATCCGCCACAATTTCCTGACGACCGAGCACGACCGCCGCTCCGCCGTCGCGCTGGTCCGCAAGATGCGCGCCTTCATGGCCGAGGCACCGCTGGGGCAGATGGTGGGCGCGGAACTGGTGCCCGGCGCGGAAATCGACAGCGACGCGGACATTCTCTCCGCGTTCCGCCGCCTGTCCAGTTGCGGCCTCCACGCTATCCGCTCCTGCCGCATGGGCAGCGATCCGACCGCCGTGGTCGATCCGCGCCTGCGCGTGAACGGCGTGACCGGCGTGCGGGTGGCGGACTGTTCGGTGATGCCGGGCCATGTGACGGGCAACACCAACGCCCCCGCCATGGCGCTGGGCTTGCGCGGCGCGAAGCTGATGCTGGAGGACCGGATTACGTTTTAAGCGACCTCCGGCCGCGCGGACAAATTTGGATAGCGAACGACTGTCGGCTTTCGACCGGCGTATCAATGCGGTGAAATGTCAGCTTTGTCGGGCAAGCGGCCGTCAGGCAGAGGGTTGCGTTCGGGATTGTTGTCGCGACACATCGAGAAGAAAGCGGACTTTAGCTGCTGGTATCAAAACAGTTTTTGAGCCTATTCTTGCGCGAACGGGCTTCGGATGGTCTTCCCACGACGGGTATTCAAGGCTGAGAAGTTCCCGATCTTCTTCGCCCTCGACGTAGATAACGATCCGCTTTTCAAAGTCATTCCCTGTCCCTGCGACTTCAGGAAGTGATGAATCGCAGAGGGTGCTCCTAAACATTTCATCGAAGACGGCGCGAATTAGGTGATTGTCAGCACCTAACTCGATGATCTGCCGTGGCGTTGGGGAGACGCGATAGTGCAGCCCTACGGGTATTATACGCAGGTGCACCGTATCACCGGGATTTCCAGAGCTACAAAGCGTAGACGGCAATTTGTCCGGTTCGGAGCTAGCAGACGCGCTGGCCGACAAAATTACTAACGCCGAGGCGAACAGTTTCAGTATCATTGCATCCGAATGCCCGCTGTCGTGAATGGCTGCAATGTTGGCGGGTCCGGTCAGGCCGCTTTCCGATTAAAATCGTGCAATCTGGATAGGGTGGATGGCTCCCGCTCACGGCATCTGAGTGCCAAGATGGGTTGCTGTCATGCGAACCCGAGCAGAGGAGCCATCCGCCATGGAGATTACCACGATCGGCCTCGATCTGGCCAAGAATGTTTTCCAGGTTCACGGTGTTGATGCGGCAGACACTGTCGTTGTGCGCAAGGCGCTGAGACGGGCGCAGGTTTTGCCGTTCTTCGCGAAGCTTTCGCCGTGTCTCGTCGGCATCGAGGCCTGCGGGACTTCCCATCATTGGGCGCGTGAACTGACCGTTCTGGGGCACGAGGTCCGACTTATGCCGCCCGTTTATGTGAAGCCTTACGTGAAACGGGGAAAAAATGACGCAGCAGATGCCGAAGCGATCTGCGAGGCGGTAACGCGCCCGACGATGCGGTTCGTGCCGATCAAGTCGCGAGAACAGCAGGGCGCGCTATCACTGCACCGGGTGTGCAAGTGGCTGGTCGGGCAGCGCACGCAACTGGTCAACCTGATGCGTAGCCAACTTGGCGAGTTCGGTATCGCGATCCCGGCAGGATTGGGGCACGCACTGACCAAGGCGCGGCAGTTCGTTGATGGCGAGGTGGCATTCGATCTTCCAGCATGCGCAGCCAAGGTCATCGAACTACTCGCCCAACAAGCGCTTGATCTCCATACTCGCCTTCGCGAAATCGATCAGCGCATTGAGGCCATGCTGCGCAGCGATGAGTTGGCGCGCCGCCTGGCAACGATTCCCGGAATCGGCCCAATTGGGGCGACCGCACTGGTTGCTGCAGTGGCAGACCCGCACCAATTCCGCTCGGGACGCCAGTTCGCCGCGTGGCTGGGACTGACCCCGCGCCAGAAATCGAGCGGTGGCAAGGAGCGCCTGGGGCGCATTACCAAGATGGGCGACAAGTATCTGCGGCAATTGTTGGTGATCGGAGCCACCTCAATGATACGGCGTGCCAAGGACAGGCCCGATGCAGTCGATCCGCGCCTGATCGCTCTTTTGGCGAGGAAACCGGCGAAGCTGGTGAGCGTGGCCATGGCCAACAAGATGGCGCGTATTGCCTGGGCCGTCATGACGCGTGGCCAAGTCTATCAGGCCCGCCACGAGCCGGTGCTTGTCGCATGAACACGAGACCAGGCTGAGCAGATCGGCCAAACGATGTTGTAAGCGCGAAGTGAAGTGATGGCGAAAACCGGGCGGACCGGGAACAAGGACAATCCAAGGAATGGCAAAGGCGCTATAGCCTGCAAACTCGATAGGAAGCTTGTTCGCGAACCCCATCAGGGCCAGCAGTCCCCATCGACTGCATAAACAGGCCGGACAGACGACTGCACCCGACCAAACGCTGGATCTTCAAAAAATGCTTGCAACGCGCGGGAGCCATCCACAGATGCCATTCCGGTTTCGGGAGCGCGGCTGCGCACCGCCTATGACGGAAATGGGCGCTGAGCAGCCGCCAGGCTGTAGGCCCTGGGTCCTTGCAACGGCAAGGACCCAGGGCAGTTTCAGATTTCAGTGCCCTCTGCGAGCGTCAAGGCGTCCTCCACGTCCACGCCAAGGTATCTCACCGTGCTTTCGATCTTCGTGTGCCCAAGCAAAATCTGGACGGCGCGAAGATTTCCAGTCGCCTTGTAGATGATCGACGCCTTGGTTCGGCGCAGAGAGTGGGTGCCATAATCTTCACCGGGCAGTCCGATCCCCGTGACCCATTCGTCAACAAGGCGAGCATATTGCCTGGTGCTTATGTGGGCTGCGTGATCGGTACGGCTCGGAAATGCAAAATCCTCCAAGGATCCACCTCTCAGTTCCAGCCATTTGAGCAGGCTGGCGCGAGCATCGGTCATCAGTTCGAACTGAACCGGTCTGCCAGTCTTTTGCTGTACGACCGTGGCCCGTGTTCGAACTTTCCGATCACAAACGATATCGCTGATCGTGATCTTCACCAGATCGCATCCGCGAAGCTTGCTATCGATGGCCAGGTCAAAGAGGGCACGGTCCCGGATCCGCCCATGCTGGTCGAGAAAGAAGCGGATCGCCCATATCTGACGGGGCTTTAGTGCTCGCTTCGCACCAACCTTGCGCCCGGCGTTCCATGATACCCGCTCGCGAGCGGCGGGATCAAATTCTGATAATCCCATGACACATCTCCTATGGCCCTGACGGCCATAGGTAGAACGCTTCAGGAGAGCCGACCCTTCCCGGTCGTTCAGCGCCAGACTTGCGCTCTCCAACACAAGACCGTCAGCTATGCGAGGCAGCCGGCCAGAGTAGGCTATTGCCTGGCGCCGATAGCTATCCCATCTCGACCGGAACCTGTTGATCAAGCCTCTTTGACAAAACCTTGCTCGAAATGTGCGCCGATTCAGAGAAAATGGTGGAAGAGCGGCTTGCCTCCCACCATTCAACTTCTCGTGTTTCGATTTAACTGCTGTCAGTCAATACGAAGGCTTGAACCGTCTCTCAGCATTATGGCCTCGCGGCGACGGGAAGGCGAAACGGCGCGCCGAGCCGGTTGAATGCATTCATAGCGGCAATCACTAACGTAAGATCGACTAGATCCTTCGGCTCAAACACCTCCGCGACTGCTGCATAAGCCTCATCCGATGCATGGGTTTCACTGAGGTTGGTCACTTCCTCGGCCCACGCCAGTGCGGCTCGATACTGGTCGCTGAAGAGATGAGGAACCTCGTCCCACACCGGCACCAGCACCACTTTGTCGATAGGCATGGTCTTGAGCAAATCACGGGTATGCAGATCGATGCAGTGGGCGCAGCCGTTGATCTGGGATACGCGCAGGAACACGAGGTGGATGAGCTCCTCCGGCAGGCTGGTACCTTTGGTGATGTAGTGGTGGACGCCCATCAAGGCCTTTGCGCCGTCGGGAGCGATTTCAAACCAGTTCAGGCGGTTCATGACATATCCTTTCTATGTCTCGGTGTCGTGATGGTGGGAGTGCGGGTCAGTTCTGCTTTGCTGGTGTCGTCAGGACGGCATCGTCAGTGTCGACGATGAAGACCGCGAGCAGCTTGGCCGGCTCGGTCTTGCTGGCGTTGGCGCTGATGTTGTGGAAGTCGCCGGGCAGTTCGGTGAAGTTCTCGCCGGTCTTGAAGGTGCGGATCTCCCCGCCATTCACCTGACTGACGACGGCGCCCTGGATGACGGTGGCATAGATGAGCGCCGAGCGCGCGTGGACATGCGATCCGTTGGAGCCGCCCGGCTGATACTCGACGAGTACGCCCTTGACGCTCTTGCCGGGGACGTCCGGGATCGCATGCTGGTAGACGAGCGTCGCCTTGACGCCCGATGGTGAGGGAGCCGTCTCCCGGGCCGCCGCGTGATCGTGGGCGTGCGCCTGCGCGTGGGCGACTGGGGTAAGTGCCGCGAAGGCGGCGGCGATGGCGAGCGTGGAAATCAGGGTTTTCATGGGACTGTCCTTTCACGAGCGGATTGTGAAGAGTTCGGGCGGCATCAGGCGGTGGGTATGGCCTGCGCGCTCATCCAGGTGGTGAGATCCTGCTTGCCCTGCCGATGGAGACCGAGCGGGACGAGCGAGAGATCGTCGACGCGGCCTCCGAAATAGTCGGCATCGGGATCCCGTTCGACGCGGCGAGCATCGCCCCGCATCTTGAGATAGCGGCCGATGATGAGATCGAAGGGCCTGCGTTCCGGCCCGGCGATCTCGACGATGCCGTTTACAGTTGCCTCCAGCGCGATCGAGGCGAGGTTCGCGGCGACATCGTCGGCAGCGATCGGCTGAAACTGCGCGCCGCTCACCCTTACGACACCATCGGCGGTGTATCCGTCGGCGATGGCGGCCAGGAATTCGAAGAACTGGGCCGAGCGCACGATGGTGTAAGGCAGCCCGGAACCGGCGGCTATCCGCTCCTGGATGAGCTTGCCGTCGAAATAGCCGTTGCCGGGCATGCGGTCGGCACCGACAATGGATAGAACCACATGGTGCTTCACGCCGGCAGCAGCGGCCGCGCGGATGAGGTTCCGGCCCGAGGCGTCGAAGAAAGCGCGCACCTCGGCGGGATCGAACGACATGGCATTCGATACGTCCACGAGGATGTCGGCGCCGGCCAGCGCCTCGTCGAGCCCCAGGCCGGTGACGCTGTTGACCCCGGTGCCGGGTGAGGCCGCGACGACCTCGTGCCCTGCCACCGCGAGCAGCCGGGCCAGCTTCGCACCGACAAGGCCGGTGCCACCGATGATCGTGATCTTCTTCCTGTCCATCTTGTCCTCCTGTCGGGCGCGGCATGCGCCTCCTGTGAGAAGAGATGTACGGGATTGCCCGGTTCGCTTCTGTCGCGGGGTTGCGGCGACTGTCGCCAGATTGCGGTTGATGCAGAACGGCGTTCGGATAGTGTCAGGCGACACGCCGAGGATGAACGATGGCCGCTTCCCCGTCCGAGACAGCGAATGTTCCGTCAGCAGGCGAACGCGCGTCCACACGCGCGGAGATGGAGCATATCCTCGATACGCCGCCGGTGCTGGCCGACCAGGATTTGCGCGGCGGCACCCGGCTCGCCCGGCCCTGGACCCACGGCGCGCTCCACGCAGCGCTTCCGGGCTTGGATACCCACGTTGTCATGACGTACTACGGCACTGCCCAGCAGGCGACCTGGCGGCAGGGCAGCAAGCGCGTGGAATCGCGCACGCGCCGAGGATCGATCACCCTCATTCCGGAGGGCGAGGACGGGCGCTGGGATGTCGAAGGGCCGATCGAGGTTTCGCACGTTTACCTGCCGGATTGGCGGCTTCAGTCGGCGGCGGAAGCGATGGCCGTGCCACACCGCGTCGAACTGATCGGCCGGAACTGCTTCGATGATCCGACGTCGGCGCAGATCATGGCGATTCTCGGCAAGGAAGCAGCCTCGTCCGATGCCGGGGCCTCGCTGTTCGTGGAGCAAGCGGTGGATCTTCTGTGCACCCAGCTGATCCGCGCGCACTCCAGCTTCGGCGCCGCACAGGCTGTCGCACCGCGACGGGGTTTGGCGGATTGGCAGGTCCGGCGGATCAACGATTACATGATCGCCCATCTCGACCACGCGATCAGCCTCGACGAACTAGCCGGGATCGTCGAACTGAGCCGCTTCCATTTTGCCACCTCGTTCCGGCTGGCGACCGGCATGACGCCGCATGAATGGCTCACGTCCTTGCGCATGAACCGCGCCCGGGAGCTGCTGGCCCACACCGAGTTACCGATCATCGCGATCGCGCTCGAGGTGGGGTTTGAGACCCCCTCGGCGTTTAGCGCCAGCTTCCGCAAGTCCGCCAAGATGACACCCAGCGCCTACCGCCGCGAGACGTCGACAAGATGATCGCGACGCGCGGCCCACGGCGAGAACGAGCCGTGGAAACGTGCGCAGCGAGCATGAGGAACAGACGATCCAGGTGACGATGCTGGCGTGAGATCCGCCCCGCGCCGGACGACTCTTCCATTCTTTCGTGCATCTTTTTGCGATGATCTAGATGGAACACCCCGTCCATCGCGAGGAGACTGACCAGAGACGCTCAGCGGCTTCATCGTCGATAGCCCAAGGCGCCACGCCTTTGCGGCCGGTTTCTTCGGCATTGATGCCGGCGATGTTGCAATCCTCGCAATAGACGCCGCCCATGCCCTCAAGAAGCGGGCTCGTAGCGCACCAAAGGGCCGTTGCCGCGCCTTGCTCGACGGTCTTCATGCCGCGCGCAGGGTCGATGATCGGCATGCCTTGCGCGTCGAATGCGTCGAACCCTGCCATTTCCTCTTTCGAGAGATGCCGTGCCAGATCGGTTATGATCTGTCCGGGGTGCAGCGAGAAGGCGCGAACTCCCTGCTCCTCGCCCCGCCGGTCCAGAGCACGGGCGAACAGGACGTTAGCCGTCTTGGATTGTCCGTAGGCTACCCATTTGTCATAGGCGCGGCGTTCGAAATCGATGTCCTCGAAATCGACACCGGTAATCTGGTGTCCGCGCGAGGATACGGCAACGACGCGGGCACCCTCGCGCGCCAAGGCAGGCCAGAGATGGCAGGTAAGTAGGAAATGGCCGAGATGGTTTGTCGCGAACTGCGCCTCATGGCCGGCTGCGTCGCGCCGCAAGGGTGTGGCCATGACGCCTGCGCTATTGATCAGCAGGTGAAGCGGCTGCCTGCGAGCGATGAAGGCACTGGCGAAATCGGCAACCGATGCGGCGTCGATCAGGTCCATGGTCGCGATTTCCACCCGCTCAATACCCGCCAGCGCGGCCTCGGCCCGTTCAAGGTCGCGCGCAGGCACGATCACCTCTGCGCCCGCACTGGAGAGCGCTTTTGTCGTAACAAGGCCGAGGCCGGAATAACCGCCGGTGACAATGGCGGTGCGGCCGGAAAGGTCGAGGCCGGCGATTACATCGCCAGCGGTGGAGGCGGCGCCGAAGGGCGATCCGATGGGTTCTTGCAAGCTCGTCATCAGCCGATTTCTGAAGTAAGCCGGTCGGATGATCGACCCTTATTCATCCGGAATCATGTCGTGATCGTCCAGGAACCCCCGGCAGACCCCTTGTCCGATGTGCTTGGTCTGGTGCAAGCGAGCGCGGCATGCACCGTCTGCTTCACCGCTGGCGGAGCATGGGCGCTGCGGTTTTCGCCCACGCAGGTCAAGTTCAACGTCATCCGCTCCGGGTCCTGCTGGATCCTGGCCGAAGGCTCCGCCCGGCGGTTGTCGGCCGGCGATTGCTTCATGGTCGCGGGCACACCCTTCGTGCTGGCCAGCGATCCAACATTGCAGCCGATCGAAGCATCGTTGGTGTTCGGAGATGATGCCACTCGTGGCCAGGTAGGAGCGGCTGCGGAAACCGAAATCCTCGGCGGTAGCGTGAGCTTCGATGACGCCCAGGCGGACTTGCTGCTGCCGCTGCTGCCTGGCCTGTTGCTGATCGAAGCCGAGCAGGTCTCAGCAACGCCGATGGGATGGTTGATCGCCCAACTCGACGCCGAGTGGCGAAGCAATCTGCCCGGCGCGCGAGCCGCGTGTGACGACATGATCCGCCTGCTCTTCGTGCAGGCCCTTCGCAGCCTGCTCGGTGCCCGGACGGAGATCCCCAGCTGGCTTGGCGGTCTGTCGGATCCCCCGGTCGCAAGGGCACTGCATGCGATCCATGCCAATCCCGCACGCCATTGGCGGCTCGACGAACTCGCCTCGCTTGCGGGTCTGTCACGATCGACCTTTGCCGAGCAGTTCGCGCGCCGCGTAGGCATGCCGCCGGTCAGCTATGCCACCAATTGGCGAATGCGGGTGGCCGCGCGCCAGCTTGCCGCAAGCACGACGACCGTCAGCGAGGTGGCAGCACAGGCAGGCTACCTCAGCGACAGCGCCTTCCATGCCGCTTTCCGCCGCGAGATCGGCCTATCGCCTGTTGCATATCGACGAAAACTTCGCCGTTCATAAAGCGTAGTTCACTTGCTCGCCCCTATGATTTCCCAGATTGATATGCCTCTGTAGGTGCAGGCTCCATCATCCCGCATACCTCGACAAATCCGCAGGTTTGCAGCAGGCGCGAAAGGATGACGTCGACCGTTTCCGGCCGCTCACCATCCAGACTCTGATCCTCAGGTGCTGACAGTCCGCTACCCGGGCAGGTGCCAACCAAACCACTGTCATCGCAAATTGGATTGGTGAACGGCGGCTTGTGACGTGAGGTGCCAGGACCACGGATCAATACCTTGCAGCGTCCACCTTGATAACCCTTGTATCGGACCACTCGAGCGAGCGGCCATTCGACGCACGTAAGGTCAAGGGGGCGACAGGCTCGCGGTCGAGGGTATCAACGAGCGAAGAGTGGCGCTCCGTGGGGCCGTAAAGTTGCGTTTCGCCCCATTGCCGCAAGGCCGCCACGACGATGTGCAGCGCCTGGCCCTTGGCTGTCAGGACGTACTCTCGATACGCACTGCCGTCCGATGCCGGCCTTTGTTCAAAGATACCGCGCTCGACAAGAGTTCTCAGGCGACTAGCAAGCATGCCTTTCGCGATGCCCAAGCTAGATTGGAACGCCGTGAAGCGTTGGACGCCTTCCAAGGCGTCCCGGATGATCAACAATGACCACCAATCCCCAATAACGTCGAGCGAACGTGCAACTGGGCAGGAAGAGTGATCGAGGCTGACGCGCTTCACCATGGGCTGGCTCCGAAGTGGTTCGTATTTCGAACTGGATTGGGGCTGCATACTGGTCTCAAGATGAGACCATGCATAGAGACATCGACGCTCCTTCGTCCGACGTGCCCCAACCGCTCGCCGCCACAACCACCACAATTATGTCCATCGCCGCCGGACTGGCCGTCGCCAACGTCTATCTTGTGCATCCCTTGCTCGACCTCATGGGCGCAAGCCTTTCCATGACAGCGGCAAGTCTCGGGCTAGCGGTGACGCTCACCCAGTCAGGCTACGCAATCGGCCTGATTCTCCTCGTGCCGATCGGAGATGTGATGGACCGTCGGCGACTGATAGTCGCGCAGACAGGCCTCTCCGCATTGGCTCTCGCAGGCAGGCTCGCAGATGCTGCTCCTGATGGCACTTGCGACAGTCGGGGCGCTGGCGGTGACGGTTCAATCCTTGGTGGCATTCGCCGGTGCGCTTGCTCCGCCTGATCGGCGCGGTGCCGTCGTCGGCAAGGTGACGGGAGGCATCATAATCGGGATTCTCGCCGCGCGCGCCGTTTCGGGCAGCGTCAGTGACTGGCTGGGCTGGCACGCAGTCTACGGAACAGCTGCGGCTCTGTCCCTGGCTGCAACGCTGTTGCTGAGCGCAGCACTGCCGCGTGATCCAAGGCGTTCCCCGCGCGGTGACTACCGTGCGATCCTCCGATCGCTTCCGGTGCTGTTGCGGCGCGATCGAGTGCTGCAATTTCGTGCTGCCTTGGCCTTCATCATTTTCGCAGCGTTCAGCACATTCTGGACACCTCTGGTGCTCGCGCTGACGGCGCCGCCCTTCCAGCTTTCCCACAGCCACATCGGCTTGTTCGGATTTGTCGGCATCGCCGGGGCCTTAGGCGCCCGAGGAGCAGGCAGACTGGTCGATCGAGGACAGGCGCACGGTGTGACCGGAGCTGCCCTAGCGCTGCTGTGCTTGTCATGGGGGTTCATCACGCTGCTGCCCCTATCGCTTGGGTGGCTTGCCGCCGGCATCGTCCTCCTCGACCTTGCCGTGCAAGCAGTACACGTAACGAACCAGACACTGATCGTCGGCAGGCACCCGGACACTGCCGGCCGGATCATTGCCGGATACATGGTGTTCTATTCCGCCGGCAGCGCGGCAGGCGCTGCAGTATCGACATACGTTTACAGTATTTGGGGCTGGGCCGGCGTTTGCTTGACGGGCTTTTGCATCAGTCTGGCCGGGCTGACGCTCTGGTCCTGTGTCGCTGCGATTACTTCCACGCAGAGCGGCCATCGCCGCTTTCTGCGCAAATGACGGTTCGGTCCCTCGATCCGGCGTGCGGCCCCGGTGAAACCGACCCATGCCGGTCGTTCAAACGCCGATTTCGGCTCCCCAGGTGCGGTCGGTCCGCATTTGCATTTTCGACGCTCAAGACTGCTCGATTATGGAATTTCAGCTTACCGGTCGGGAGGACTAGATAGCCCGCCAGGGATTAGAAGGCGAGAAGTTGCGGGAACATCGCGGTCTGCGCGTCAGCCCCACCTTCCACGACAGCATAGGCCGCGACGTCGGGAAGATTGAGCCGCAGATAGTCTGCGGCAGTGACGGCGGCATCGACCGTGGTGCACTCGGGCCTGGCATTTCGTATCGCCGCCGTGAAGGGGCGTCGGCAAGCTGCCCAGCCGACCAGCGTCGGTCGGAAAAACAACAGTGCACCGGACAGCGCGAGATGGATTGCCGGATTTCCATCCGACAGTGATCATCGGGCGATCGAAATGCGAATGGACGACTTTTCCCGGACATTAGCCACGGGCAAGGTCTAGATATGGTGACTAATGCCGTTTGATCTGAGGGCTTCCAATGAATGAGAATTGTATTTCCGAGGCTGGGCTCTGGCCGCTGGGTGTGAGGTACTCGCTTGCCGGCGATCAGGGTAAGCAGGCTGTTATCCAGATTGGTCCCGGCATTTCCACTCTTGTTGGACCTAATGGCAGCGGAAAGACACGGGCACTGCGGGCGATAAAGACCACCCTTGCAGCGACCAATCGAATCGCGATCCACAATCGTAAGGTTCATTTCCTTTCGGCAGGGCGCAGCAGTCCGCTTGAAACGTTTCGGGCAAGGGTGGATCAGCCCGGCTGGATGAACGAGGACGACGCCGCGATCGGCAATGCCAGCTATCTCAAACAATGGTGGGACTTTGAAAGCGTCACGGGAGATCTCATCGTCCTGGACAGCCGACCCGATCTCAAGATCAAGGTCGAAGCCCGTCTCCAGCAGTTGTTCGACCGAAGTGTCGAACTCAAGTGGACCCAGAGTGGAATGAACATCAGGATCACCTCCGTGACGGGAGGAGACGGATATGCAGCAAACTACGAAGCAAGCGGAATCCTCCAGCTCGTAGCCCTGCTTTCGGCGATCCACAATGACGACATAGGCGCACTACTCATCGACGAGCCCGAAATCTCGCTGCATCCGCAGCACCAGGCCTTCCTGCTCGAGGAAATGGAGCAGGTCGCCGGCGACCCGAGCGATCCGAAAAAGAAGCTGATCGTCATTGCGACTCATTCCGCCACGATGTTGCCGCTACGACGCATCGACGAACTGCCGAGAATCGCCTTTTTCAATTCCGTGCGAAATGTTCCGGATCAGGTCGCTCCCGACGCAAACATTCTCGAACGCACCAAGCTCGCGGCCCTGATCGCCCGCCTTAGCACGACACATCGCACAGCGATGTTCGCCGAACACATCCTTCTCGTCGAAGGTGCGAGCGACGAGATAATCGCCTCCCAGCTGGCAAGGCGCCTTGGCCTTCGCCTTCTCGCGCGCAATGCTCAGATCTTGCCGGTTAACGGCAAAGGCGAGTTCATAGAGGCCGCCAGACTGTTTCGCCTGATGGGCAAGCGCGTTGCCCTTCTTGCCGACCTTGACGCGCTGGCGGACGACAATGCGCTGGTCGGCTACTTCAGCGAACTGCCGGACGCCGCTGCTGTTGCAGACGAACTCGCGCGTAGCTCTCTCGCTGACCTCGACCGTGATCTGCGCGACGCTCTTGCAGTCTTCATGTCACTCTACCCCGCACAGGTCGATGTTGCGGCCGAAACCTACCCCGGCTGGTCGAGCGGAGAATCCAGCCCGCTCGCCAAGCGTCGCGTTACCCTTGGACGTATTCTATCCGATCCAACGAGCTTCGAAGGCGATGCGGCCAGTCAGGCTACAAGTCTTCGTACCAGATACGAAGTCTTGCTATCCGCCCTGGCAGGGCTTGGATGCTTTTTCCTGCGTCGTGGTGCGATCGAGAATTATTATGACGCCGACGGGACTTTCGAGAGCGGAAAGCTGGATAGGGCAGCGACCGTGGCCGCGAGCTTCGATGCAAGAGAAGTTGCTCAGCTCGCGGCACATTATGACGACATTCACGCGGCGTTGCGGCATGCCGCGCCCAGCCAGCAGGTCGATGAAGACCAGCTCCTCCGCATGAAGTTGGGAGCCATTTTTACGCCTGTACTTCTGGGCATGAAGACCGACAGTAGCGATGCCCAGCTCAATGTTCTTGCCAAGAACACCATTGGCGCCGATGCCACGGTATTCAAGCTCGCCAACAAGTCGACCCCTCAACAAACGCGGATCGAGGTGGATTTCGACTCGACGCTTTTCGAACGGGATACCTTCCCGTTCGAGATCGGCCAGTCCGACAATCCGACCGTCATTGTTCCTAGGGTTCTGCCGGGCATTCGCCGGGAAACCTGACATTATTCCTGCTTACGGGCTTTAATAGGGTTGAATTATTTTCAGTCGCGCAAAGCATTAATCACTGCGCAACGTCAGATACCGACCCATTGCGGTCGCTTACCACTTGATTTCTCTCTCCCAAGTTCGGTCAGTCCGCTATCTCACTCCTGGCCGCTGGCAATGGCAATCGGATGGGTTAAAGGGTCATGATGACACCGGCAAATGCTCCTGCGGCCAACACTGCTGGTGTGACCCACGTGCCCTTGAAACGCCACACGATGAGAAGTGCCGTGGCAAACAGTACGAAGGCGAGGAACGGCGCGGTCAGGCGGTCTGCCGTAGCGATGCTCAACTGGACGAGGGTTGCGCTGATGATTCCCACAACGCTTGCTGCAACGCCTGACAGAGCTCGTTGAAGGGCCGGATGCTCGATTACCGCCTCAAGGCGTTCGTAGAAGATCATCGAAAACGCGAATGCGGGCAAAAACATTCCGGCCGTGATGGCGAGCGCGCCTACGAGTCCTCCGGCGACGTAACCGGCGAAGGTTGCGAAAATGACCAGCGGCGCCGGCAACACGCCGGCTAGCGCAATCCCATCAAGAAACGTCGCATCGCTCAGCCATCCGCGCCCGACCGTATCGGCCCGCACATAGGGGATGGCAGTGTAGGCGCCGCCAAAGGTTAACAGGCCGCCCTTGAGGCCAGCGATGAAGAGCGCGGCGGACGTGACCCTTGTTGTATCAGCCACTGCAACGATCTCTACATTCGGTAGATAATGGATCGAGATGGCCAGCAGGAGCATGAGCGAAGCGATGCAAACGACAGTGCCGATACGGCCCGCACACGCATAGATCAGCGCCCCGCCCGCGAGCGGCAGCCAGAAAGGCGTACCGGCGAATGCCGCAACGGCGCTGCCGATCGCGATCGCCCAGCAGAAGCGATCTTCAAGGATATGCTCACCGATGCGGAAAACGGCCCGCAGGATGACCGCAAGAACCACGATCTGGATGCCGAGCAGCGCCGTGCTCCAACCGAGGTGCCCGGCAATGAGCGTAACGTAGATCCACCCCGCTGCGAGCATCAGGAGCAGGCCCGGTAACATGAAGCCCAGCCCGGCGATCAGGCCGCCGACGCGACCACGGGCCATGACCCCA
Source organism: Novosphingobium sp. (assembly GCA_017745295.1). Lineage (GTDB taxonomy): Bacteria > Pseudomonadota > Alphaproteobacteria > Sphingomonadales > Sphingomonadaceae > Novosphingobium. Next base: position 81,857 of record JAGHZR010000012.1, on the reverse strand, counting down.
AGATGGACGCAAAGCTCATGCGCCTCCGGCCCGGGAAGTATCTGAAAGACGGCGAGCAGGCGATTGAAACGAGCGCGATCGAGCCATCCCTCTTCCTCAACGAGGCTCTGCCTCAGCATCGCAATCTGAGCCACGGGTCCTCCAAAGGCGAGACAGCCGAAGCGCAGGAACTTCAGGAACAACGCGGGCAGCGTGATGCTTGGAGATTGGACGGGCTGCGTACTGACTTCCATATGCGCTCCTCCGCCGCTGACGCGGCTCGTGGAGCGGACTTGGACGGAAGTCGTCTGACCGGGCGTCCGCATATGCCCGGTCTGCCATCTATCTGCCAAGTACTGGCCAAGGTCAACAAATGTCAATTTTCCAGCGCTTAATTCCCTCATTTTAACGGCGAGAGCGGGCACAAAACAGCGCTTCTCGCACCGACCCATATAAGACTCTCAGCAGCCAATTTTTGATCCCCAGCTGCTGACAGTCTGCTATCCTGGCAGGTATCGACCAAAGCCCCTCCGACACTTGGAACTGATGAACTTTTGGAGCCGACAACTGCTGGCTACCAAAAAGTCCTGGTACCCAGAATCCTGGAGATTGAGATTGGGTCTTTTCCAACATTCATGATGTAGCGAGACTACCATCCTGAACAGGCTCGACGATTTGAAAGGGCTAACTGCCTGCGCGCACCTGCGACCGTCTCATTGTATTCCTTCGGATGCAGGGGCCGGCAAATTGGAGCGAACAAAGCGCGTTACCTCGTCCTCCAACTCCTGATCCTCTTTGGTGCCGCCACCGAACCCGCCATGCGGCATCCCCTCAAACACATGGAGCTGCGCCTCGACCGATTCCGCGCGGAGGTGGCGGTGGAGGCGCACGGCGTTGGACAAGAACAGGTCACGCGTGCCGCTCTGGATGAAGGTCGGCGGAAATCCGGAGAGGTTGCCGAACAATGGCGAAAGAAGCGGATCGGCAAGATCGGCGCCCGCCGCGTAGAGCAGGTTGTTGGCCATCAGCGATCCTGGCAGCACGACGTCGATCATGCGGTTGGTCTGGAAACTGTCGCCGGACTCGGTGAGGTCGACTTCGGGCGAGAGCAGGACCAGAGCTGCGGGTAAAACCAGACCCTCTTCTCGCGCGCGCAGCAGCATGGCGACAGCCAGATTGCCGCCTGCCGATCGGCCGTGAATGACAATACGCTCGGGCGTGTGGTTCTCAAGGACGTGGCGATACACCGCCATGCAATCGTCGAGCGCCGCCGGATAGGGATGCTCGGGTGGCATCCGGTAGTCCACGCCATAACAGGTGACACCGTGACGATCCGACTGCATCTGGGCGCCGATCCGGCAGGCGTCGCCACCGCCGACGATCAGCGCGCCGCCATGCAGGTCGATAATAACGCAATTGGCGTGGTTCGGGTGGTCGGGCTGTGCGACGTGGGCAGTGGCATCGCCCAGATCGAAAGTAGTAACGCTCGACCGCAAGGTACCGGCCAGCCGACCAATTGAGGCGGCGTAATGGGCATCCGCGCCAGCCTTCACGCGCATCCAACCGTCATGATCCTCGACGGCTGGCATGGGAAAGATCGCGTTGAGAGGCATACCGTCCTCGCGTACCAGGCGCCGGAGTGCGGCCTGGGCTTCAGTGCTGATGGAGCGTGGGAACGGCACTATCTGCGCTTCGCGCAAAACGCCAGGCGGCGTAGCAATTTCATCGGTCATCTTGTCTCTCCGGTGCTGTCAACGACCTTCAGGCCAGTTCGACGCGCCGTAAACATGTGCTTGTCGATGTGCTGCAGTTCCGGGGCGCGCTTAGCAATATGAGGTGGGCCCGCCAGAAGCTAGCGCTCGGGTTACGCGCCTCGTTCCAACTTAAGCAGCAATTCCGCCATCGACGAGGATTCCCGAGCCAGTGACGTAGGCGGCGCCTGGCCCGGCAAGGAAGGATACGGCCTCCGCGACCTCCCGGGTCTTACCGTATCGCGCTATGGCGAGACCCGGAAGAACGGAAGGCGCGAGGGGACCGTCGGCCGGGTTCATGTCGGTGTCGATCGGGCCGGGGCGAACCAGATTGACGGTGATGTCGCGAGGGCCCAACTCGCGGGCTAGGCCCCGGGTGAAGCTCTCCATCGCAGATTTGGTCGCCGCATAGACGGCGATGCCCGCGAACGGAACGGACAGCCCGGCATTGCTGCCCACGGAGATGATGCGACCGCCGTTGGGGATATGCTTCAACGCAGCCTGGGTGACGACGAAGACCCCGCGGACATTGACGTCCAACTGCAGGTCGATCTCCTCCAGGGGCTGGTCGGGAAAGGAACCCGGGAGTAGAACGCCGGCATTATTCACGAGGATGTCGAGGCCGCCGAGTTGGAAGACTGTCTGCTCGACCGCATTCCTGGAGGCTTCAGGGCTGGCGGCATCGGCTTGGATGGCGACTGCGCTGCGTCCCAATGCCTGCATCGCAGCGACCAGTGCGGCCGCCTTGTCCGCCGACTTCTCGTAGGTGATGGCGACGTCGGCACCGTCCTCGGCCAGCTTCAGCGCGATCGCTGCACCGATGCCGCGCGCTGCTCCCGTGACCAGCGCGCGCTTGCCAGCGAGAGGGGAAGAGTTGTTCATGTCGATGTTCTTTCGGCTAATCTGTGTCGCAGATCGGGATCAGGACGACTTGAATGCCGTCATCCCAGTGCGGAGGAGGTTCGGTCAGGCGGGAAAGCCGATGATCCTGGATACGCTGGCGTCCGTGAAGCGGGGCACGTCTGCCATCACGGCCTCTGTCCCGGGTGAGGCAAGCGCGGCATGTATCGCGGCTTCGTCGCGGAACTTGTAGATTCCGATGGAAACGTCTGGGGCGTCAGCATCGCGCGGAAAGAACGCTGATGCGCTCTCCAGTCCGTATTTCTTCCAGCACTCAAGCGCCAAAGGCAGGTGGACGTCGACGTAGTAGTCTCGGTCGAAGAATGACCCGCCGCTGCAGGTTGCGATCATGATTGCGTTTGCCATAACGACGATGTGGGCCGAACGATCTCGATCGTAAACTTACAGAACTGCATTCCTTCCGTTCAAATATGTGCCGGGTAATTGAATTAGGCGCCCTGCGTGGTCCTGACGCTGTTATTCCCAGACAGTCCTGTCCGTGATGGTTGCAGAGACCGTCGAGATGAACGCGCGAAGGCGCTCCAGGCGTCGCAGATCACGGTGATACCCCATCCAGATGTCTCGCGATGGCGGCTTCGATGGCAGCGATAGCTTACGTATGCCCGGAATCTGGCTGCCCACTACTTGCGGAAGAACCGCGATGCCCACGCCCTGCCTGCACATGCGACCCTGAACATTGCGGTTGTTCGATCGCAGAACCGGCTTGGCGTTCGGGAAGCTGTCGATCAGCCATGCGATGTCGGGGAATTGCCCCGTCGAGGTGTCGTGAGTGATCAGGCGGAAGCCGGACCCATCACCGAACTTGGGGTCTGGCGCCTCCTCCGCGATGTAGACGCCGTAATCGAGCCTGAACAGCTTGCGCTGGACGAGGTCAGCCGTGTCGAACGGCACGATCCGGAACGCGACGTCGGCTTCGCGCTGCGCGAGGTTGAAGAGGCGCGTGCCGGTCAGAACCTCGACGTCGACGTTTGGATAGGCCTTGGAATATTCTGCTAGGATTGGAGGCAGGACATAGGCTCCAAACCAGTCGGCCGAGGAGATGCGAAGACAGCCGGTCAGATCCTGCTCCTGTCCCGCGAGGCGCCGTTCCATAGCCAGAGCCCCTTCCTCCATCTGCTCAGCCAAAGAGACGATGCCGCTGCCCTCTTCAGTCAGAACGAGACCGTCGGCAGTGCGCTGGAACAGGGAGTGCCCGATCGCCTGCTCGAGGGCGCGGAGACGGCGACCGACCGTCGGGTGGCTGATTTGCAGAGCGCGCGCAGCGCCTCCGAGCGTGCCGGCACGCGCTATCGCGAGAAAAATCCTGACGTCGCTCCAATCCATCTGACGCACCCACCCACATAAATGAACGCCGAGAATACATTACTGTCAGTTTCCGAACAAATCTAAATGTCCAAATTGTGCCTCGACGTTCACGGTTGAGGAGTTTGGCGATGATCACGATGCTGGTGACCTATTCAGGCGACGATACGTCGCGCTTTGATCGCGACCACTGGATCAACGTCCATTTCCCGCTGGTGCGCGAGTGCTGGGGACCGCACGGGCTCGTCAGCGCGGCTGGCTTCTTTCCGCAGGGCGATCGTGCCGGCCTTATTGCGGTGGGGGTCGTAAACTTCCGCGACGAAATGGCCATGGATGCGGCGCTCGCTTCGCCGGGAACGGCAAGGGTGATGGCTGACGTCGACTTCGTCACGGACGTTAAACCGCAGCGCAGCGTGGTGCAGCCGATCTGAGCGGCATCTTCCCCGACGTATTCGAAATCAAACGGACAGGAGATAACAAATGCAGATCGGGTTCATTGGTCTCGGCAGTATGGGGACGGGCATGGCCCTGAACCTGGCCAAGGCAGGCCACGACGTCCGCGCCTGGAACCGCAGCAAGCTGGACCCCGATAGGGTTCCCGGCGTGACATTGGTCGAAAGCGCTGCGGAGGCCTTTCAGGCGGACGCGGTCTTCACGATGCTCTCCGACGATCCGGCCATCCGGGAGGTGATCCTCGATGCCGGACTGGTCAAGGGCGCGAGTCCCGGACTGACGCACGTCGTCACCTCGACGATCTCCGTTGCCTTCGCGCGTGAACTGGCCGCGCTCCACGAAGCGGCGGGCATCGGATACGTATCCGCGCCGGTGCTCGGCCGCCCTAATGTCGCCGCGAGCGGGCAGCTGAACATTCTGGCCGCCGGCAAGGCCGACGCCGTCGCCGTCGCCGTCGCCGCGATCGAGCCGATCCTCGCCCCGCTGAGCAAGAAGGTCTGGAACCTCGGAGAGGATCCCGCACGGGCGAACACCGCAAAGCTGGCCTGCAACATGATGATCGCGATGGCGATCGAGGCGATGGCGGAGGCGGTCGTGCTCACCGAGGGCGTCGGGCTCGAACGGGCCGACTTCTTTGAACTGATCCTTGGGACGCTATTCTCGGGCCGCGCCTATGAGAGCTACAGCGCGCAGATCACCGATCGATCCTTCGAGCCCGGCTTCAAGGCGAGGCTTGCGCTGAAGGACATGCGCCTCGCGTCCGAGGCTGGCAAGGACCTAGGGCGCACGCTTCCGATGCTCGAGACTGTCCGTGAGCGGCTGGGCCAGGCCGTCGGCGAGGGACACGGCGAGAAGGACTGGTCGATCATGTCCGAGATCGCTGTTCGCGGAGAGCGAAACCCGGCGCCCTCCGACGGCACTTCGGAGAAGAAGCAATGAAGACCTGGCTCATCACCGGCTGCTCGACCGGTTTCGGCAGACGCCTCGCCCTCGCCGCGGCACGTCGCGGCGACCAGGTCGTCGCGACCGCACGCGACGTCAAGGCGATCGAGGAGATGGCTACACCCTTCTCCGGCCGCATGATCACCCTGCCGCTCGACGTCACGGAGCCAGCGACCGCCAGGTCTGCGGTCGCCGTGGCGGTCGAGACGTTCGGCGGCGTCGACGTTCTCGTGAACAACGCCGGCTACGGGCTGTTCGGCGCGATCGAGGAGGGCACGGCCGAAGAATATCGTCCGATGTTCGAGGTCAACGTCTTCGGCCTAATCGAGACGACCAGGGCCGCCCTGCCGGTCCTGCGGCGCAGGGGAGGGACGATCGTCAACATGTCCTCGGGTGCCGGCATCGCGGGCAGTGGCGGCGGCGGCTTTTACAACGCTGCCAAGTTTGCGGTGGAGGGTCTCTCCGAGGCGCTGGCCGGCGAGCTTGCCCCGTTCAGCGTGCGCGTTGTGCTCGCCGAGCCCGGTCCGTTCCGCACCGACTTCCTGGGCCGCTCGATCACCCTGGCAGCGAACGAGATGCCGGAATATGCGGCGAGTTCCCGCCGGACCTATGCCGAGACGAACGACGGCAACCAAGCCGGTGACCCCGACAAGGCGGTAGCGGTGATCCTTCAGGCAGTCGATGCCGAGAACCCGCCTCTGCACCTGCCGCTGGGACCCGTCGCGCACGCGATCGCCGAGCGGAAGCTGGCGGCGTTCCGGGCGGACATCGATGCATGGCGGACCGTCTCGATCGACACGGACTTCGACCAGCCTTGAGCCCGCTCCAAGGCCCGTTTCACGACCTCAATTTCTGATTGGAGTGCGATCATGATCGCAGCATTGAAAGGTTTCACCCAGCAGCGGGTGTCGGCCAACGGCATCAAGATCAACGCCGTCACGGGAGGCGCGGGTCCACCTGTCCTGCTTCTCCATGGCTGGCCGGAGACGTGGTGGGAATGGCACAAGGTTATGCCGCTGCTCGCCGAACGCTTCAGCGTCGTCGCCATCGATCTGCGTGGCGCGGGCTTCTCGGACTGCCCGCAGGGCGGCTACGACAAGGCGACGATGGCGCGCGACGCGCATGAGGTCATGATCGCGCTCGGGCACGATCGATACGCGGTGTGCGGACACGACGTCGGCGGCATGGTCGCGCTGCCTCAGGCCGCGATCTTCAGGGATGCCGTCACGCATCTCGCCGTGCTCGACGTCCCGCTGCCCGGCTGGAGCGAGTGGGAAGCTACCATCGCCAGGCTCTGGCATTTCAGCTTCCACGCCAACCGCGATCTGCCCGAACGTCTCATCCACGGGCGCGAATACGACTACATCTCGACGTTCATGGCCGAGCGGTTCGACGATCACAGCACCTTCGATCCCGCCGTCATCGACATCTACGCGAAGGCGATGGCGCTCCCCGGGCGGACGCGCGGCGGGATGGAATGGTATCGCACCCTCGACGCCGACCATGCCGCGGCGCTCGAATACAGGAAGCGGCCTCTCGAGATTCCGGTCCTCGGTCTCGGCGGCGACCAGCGCTTTGGCGACCGCATGGTCCCGATGCTCTCGGAATTCGCCGGCAACGTGACCGGCGGGTCGATAGCGCGGTGCAGCCACTACGTCGCGGACGAACGTCCGGACGAGGTCGCCGCAGGCCTGATCACGTTCCTCACGACCAGCTGATCGTCCGCACCTGCCTACCAGAGGGCAAGAGCGAACGCTTCCACGGTCGAAGCGTCCAAAAGGCCGATGCTCCACAGAACCATCGATGAAAGGAGAATACCCATGACCGCACATGAAATCCGCGGCGTTAATCACATCGGCATCACCGTGCCGGACATCGAGAGCGCGAAGTCGTTTCTCGTCGCCGCCTTCGGCGGGCAGGTGATCTATCAGTCGTTTGGGCGGCAGGATCCTCCGCGTCAGGGCCCGGAGTTCGAGCGCGCCGTCGGGGCCTTCCCGGGAACGGTCGTCCGCGCCCAGGCGATGGTGAAGATCGGCACCGGGCCGGACATCGAACTGTTCGAGATGCACGGACCCGAACAGGCCCAGCCGATCCGGGCGAGCGACTTCGGCATCACGCACTTCGCGCTTTACACCGACGACATCGATGCCTCCGTCGCCCGCTTCGAGAAGGCCGGCGGCACGCCGCTGACAGCACCCCGCGACATCCCTTATGCGACCGAGAGGGGCGTCGGGAACAAGGTCTGCTACTGTCGTATGCCATGGGGCACGACGATGGAGTTCATCACCACGCCCGACCGCATGCCCTATCATGACGAAACGGATCTGCGCAGGTGGCAGGACGAGGACTAAGCAGGACGCTGGCCGTCGCAGGAGACCGGGAGGCAACTCGCAAATGAACTGCCTCCCCGTGCAACTCGGGCGCCCGGCCCTTCGTCGGCTGCGATAGATGCTCCCATGAGGATACTTTCCGTGGGGCTGGCAAGATAGGCGATGAGCAGATATTGCGAAGGCCGGATGGGACAGATCAGCGGGATATAGTGGCTGATCAGGTTCTGAGGACGCATACGTTCTACGCTAGGACCGGTCAGACGGAATTCTATCGGCGTGGTTCGGACCACCGAGTTGCAGCCGCATCGAGCGGAAGTCGAAGGTGTAGCTGCCATATAAGGTCAGGAACGTCTGACCGAGGTTGCCGAGGACGGCCGCCGACCGATCGCCGACGAGGGCGATGCTCACGTTCTTTTCGGTGACGCTGTGCCCCCCCGCCACCATCGTTAGTCGAGGTTCGACCGCCACGTCGCCTTCGGCATTACCGCCCAGTCCGGATGTCCCATCCTTCTTGCGGGTCCAGATTGACGCACGCTCCCTGAACCGGTCGGCGTAGCTGGCATAGAGTTCCGTCCGCGTCGCTCCCGTATCGACGCTGAGCACGCCCTTCGTGCCTGATATCTCCACTTCGGCCAATGGCGTGAGCTGGCTCATGTAAAGCGCGGCTCCGGATCGAAGGAGCGGTGCGGCGCGATCGATCGCGAAGGTCCCGTCGGAATCGATCCGGAACCGTCCGAGCTGCGCGAGCGCCGGGTATCCGAGCGCCGCCTCGATTTGGTAGTCCGCCCGCGAGGACCGGATGTGCAGCCCCTCGTCCGGCACCACGATCGCCACCACGTCATGCAGGATCATGCCGCCGACCGGCAGGCTGTCAATGAGGGAGAGTCGCGTCGCCACCGTATGGCCCGTCGATCCAGCCACCTGGTAGCTGGCATCGCGAATCTTCAAACCCATGCGCCGGGCAGCGCTCTCTGAAACCACTGAGTAGTTGGCGCCGGTGTCGATCATCCACGGGAGCGTGACGCCCCTGACCGTCAGATCGACGCTGCGCGTTCCCAGCGGATTGACGTAGGCGTGCAGAACGGTGGCCTTGTCCCCGGTCGGCTCGCGTCTCGACGCTCCGCGCAGGGCTGCGGCCGTGCCAAGCTCGTTCCGCAGATCCGCGAATTCCTCCAGATCCCCGGTCTTGGCATGGGTGTCGAGCCAACGAACAAGCAGCGCGGTTTCATAGCCGTATTCGCCCCGGCGGCGATACACGTCCACCAGCGCATCGAGCGCCGCCCGGCCACGAGTCGATCGGGTTCTCTCGAGCGACAATAGGCAGCGCGAAAGCAGTCTCTCGGCCTCGTCCAGCCGGTTCTCGCGGCTGGCGATCTCGCCCTCGACAGCGCAGCGCTCCGCCCCTCGCGGCATCGTCGCGACAAGCAAGCGCGCGGCGGCCATGTCCCACTTCGCGAGCGCCGCATCTACCGGCAAAACCTCCGCCGACGACGTGGATGCGGTCAGGACGGCGCCGAAAGCCGCCGCAGAGAGCCTGAACTGTCGGGTCTGCGACCTAACGGCTCCAGAACGTCGGCAGGGAGCGAATTGCTTTCGATGTAAGGTTTTGACTGCCAACCATGGCAACATGTCTAAGCTCCAAGAGAGATTGCGATCGCGGCCTGCGCGTGCAGGGCGGTCGTGTCGAAGATCGGCACGGGACTGTCCGCGGCATCGATCAGCAGCATGATCTCGGTACATCCAAGGATGATGCCTTCCGCGCCATTCTCCACCAAGCGCGCGATGATCTCCCGATAGGCCGTGCGTGAAGCGGGCTCGATCCTCCCGGCGACGAGTTCCTCATAGATGATCCGGTGCACGACGGCGCGGTCATCGTCGCCCGGCACGATGGCGGTGAGCCCATTTCGCTCGCTGAGCCGCCCCTTGTAGAAGTCCTGCTCCATCGTGAAAGCCGTGCCGAGGAGGCCGACCTTTTTTAGCCCAGCGGCCTTGATCGCTTCAGCGGTCGGATCGGCTATGTGGAGCAGCGGAATGGAGACGCCCGCCTCGATGCGCGGTGCAAGCAGATGCATCGTGTTGGTGCAGATCAGGAGCAGATCGCACCCCGCCGCCTCCAGGCGTTGCGCCGCATCGACCATCATGGCGCCGAGCTCGTCCCAGTCTCCGCGATGCTGAAGCGCCTCGATCTCGGAGAAGTCGAACGACCACAGCAGGCAGCGCGCCGACGCTGTAGGGCCGCACCGGTCCCGCACGCCTTCGTTGAGGATGCGGTAGTATTCCGCCGAACTCTCCCACGACATCCCGCCGATGAGGCCGATCGTCCGCATGTTTTCCGCTCCTTTGGTGACGTGACTATGGATTGCCAGAAGGGCGGGCGATCGCGAGCATCGCCCGCGTCATCTCCACCCAGAGGCCGTTGCGATCGCCGCGGCGCGTATAGACCGCATTGATGCTGTGCGTGGCGCCAGGCACGTAGGTGAAGTCCGCCCGACCGCCGACATTGCGGACGGCAGCTTCCAGACGTCGGACGGAACCGTCGAGATAGTAAGAATCCGCCGTGCCGACGGACACGTGCAGCTTGCCGTTCAAATCTTCGCGAAGCCGAGGCCAATCATGTTCGATCCTGTAGGCGATATCGTAATGCTCGCGCCAGTAGGCCATTACGGACGGATCGACGGCACCGGTGACGCGGTCGAACATTTGCGCCGGCGTGCCATCCGAGCGGCGCGGCGAGAACACCCATTCGAATGAGCGCAGTTGCCCGCCGTCATGCCCTAGAACCGTCTCTAGCCGCGCCGCCGCCTCGATGGTCAGGCGGACTTTGCCGCCTGCGCGCTCGAACGGGTGCCGCGCGCCGTTCGCGTCGCGGTATAGGTTGGCTCCCGGGGTGTAGAGGTTCACACCCAGGAAGTCCTGGAAGTCGGAAGGATCGGGCGATGTCGGCCAGGCCCCGCCGAACATTTCGGGATGGCTGACCATGGTCCAGAGGGCGAACCATCCGCCTGAACTGTGCCCGGTCAGAAATCGGCCGGTCGGCCGCGCATCCATGCGATAGCGAGCCTCCAGCGCAGGTATTACGTCGCGGACGAGGGCATCCCCCCATGGTCCGTTGCTAGCGCTGTTGGCGAATTCCGTCGTGCCAGTCTTCGAGGAGAAGTCCAAAGCGACCCAGATCATCGGCGGGATCACCCCTATGTCCATCAGGTGCCATTGGCGGGACAACTGCTGGCCGTCGAGCTTGTGCGTCGATCCGAACCCGCCGGCGGTGTAGACCACCGGATATGTCGTCTTCGAGTTCGGATCGTATCCGGGAGGCGTCAGGACCCAGGCGTTGACCATCTGCGGTGTCCCTTTGAACCGTGTCAGCAACGGCGAGAGAATGCGCTCGTCTTGCAGGTGTTCGCGCGAGGCGGCTATCTGCTCGATGGCGGCGGGCGGAAAGCCTGTCGTGTCGAACTGCCCGGCACCGGGGCCGACCGCGTGATCCAGAGCGATCTCGGCAGGTGCCGTGAGTGGGATCCGGACCGTCACGACCTTGGAAACGAGATCGCCAGTGCTCCGGCCGACATAATTGTAGTCGCCGTTTCGATCGAGCACGGCCTGCATGCGGTAGTCGCCCGGCGGAAGCGAGGCGAACGCGGTCGGGAACGCGACGTTGTCGGCGTCGACGGTGGCACGGCGATCCGGCCCGAAATCCGATACGTCGAAACCCGCCACCGCTATCTTCGCGTCGGGATCGTCCACATCCACCACATCGGTGGCGGCATTCGCCGCGGTGGCCGCTTCGGCGAAGACAAGCAGCCTGCCACTCGCGCCGTTCTCTACAGAGGTCGGAAGCGTCACGACGATGCCTGTTTCGGGAAGCGACGCGCCCATCAGGCAGAGTGCCGGGACAAAGAACATCAAGCGTTTTGGACGGCGCATCGTTCGGGGGTTGAAATATCGCATCTCAGTGTATTCGCTGGGCGGAGTGGATTGGTCACGTCTCATCAAAAATTCTTCCAGCCGGATCCCATCGCCGCGCATCCGCTATCCATGTCGGGCTCAATCGCTGGCGTAGCGAGATTGTGGACGGCGCACTTCAATGGCCACGTCGAACAGGCAAGCCGGCAGCAGTGAGGCAATGCCGCCGGCGCTTTAATGGACTTGCAACTGAGAAATGGTAGGCCGCTCAGGCCGGAACGGCTTTCGAGCGTCGGCGTGCGTCGCTGATGATCAGCGAAACCGCCGAGATGAGGAAGTAGAAGGCACCGAACGCCGCATAGGGAGCGATGTCGGCGATGCTGACCGGCGCGAGTCCGGCTGCCTTACTAAGCATGTGGGCTCCGGCCAGACCCGACTGGGCACCGCTTAGGATCATCGCCCACTGCGCGCCGTAGGACTTCCAGCGCCGCACGCCGGTGAGGAGTTGGAACAGTCCTGAAAGGACGGCCCATACACCGAAGATCTGTAGGACGGCGTGCATGCCGTGCGACAGAGTGGCCAAAACAGCGACGGCGGTCCCGACGCTAACTAGGAAGTTCAACATCTGGCTCTTGTTTCTCGCCAGGCCGCCGCTCCGGCTGGCGTCGAGATAGTTCGCGAGCGCGTCCCACGCGGGATAGGCGACGAGCATCACCGCTGCCAATGGCGGCATCGCCTTTGCGATCGTAAAGGCGAGCGCGACCCAGATCGCGGAGACGGCAAAGCGCAGATAGTAATAGGTCTTGAGCCAGTCGGTGTCGGGGGTCTTCGTGTCCGTGGCAGTCTTCATGGTGATTTCCTTTCTGTGATGCAAGCGCACGTCTCCAACCCCGGAATCCGGGCGGGTCGGTTGAATGATTCAGGCGGTGCGCGGCCTAGATGCGGCCGCTTCGGGTAAGATCAGAGGCGGAAACGCCGCGGCAGGCGCCAACGCGCTGCCGCCGCAACGGTCGCGCATCCGACGGTATACCAAACCACGATGTAGAGCGGATCATTGAAGGGGCAGCAGAATGCGAACACGAAGGCACCGCAGGTCCCGGCGGCGATGCCGGAGGCGAGCGCACTTAGGCGGGGCTGGGTCGGCGCGGCTCTCCGCATCAGCGCACCAAGCAGCGCCATGATCGGTAGCGAGAGCACGAAGATCGACGCTGCACAGAGCATGCCGCTAGCCGGCGCGATACGTTCCAACAGTGTCCGACCGCTCACGCCCTCAGGCGCGACGAGTCCGCCGGCGGCGATGGCCGCGATAGCGAGGGCGCAGGCCAGAATCACGCCACGACGAGGCCGAGCGGTGGGTGAGTAGGAGCGGATAGCCAGCACGCAGGCGGTCACGGCGAGAAAGCCGAGGCTTCCAACCCGCCATATCAGGAATGGCGATCCACCCATGTGATGCATGTCCGGCCGCATCATGCCGAGGGCAAGGAAGAGTGCCAACTCCACCGCGCTAAGGGCGATGACTAGGACGCCTTCGCGCAGCATGTTGCGACGCTGGACGGGAGCGAGGCCCGACGACAATTCTGCGATCAGTGATTCATTCGACATCGGTCGTCTTCTCAATGATGGCCGTCAGACGCGCGAGGCCACGGTGGATATTCATCTTCACGGCTGACGAGGAGAGGCCGATCTGGCTCGACGCCTCCTCGACGCTGTAACCCTGCACCTTGACCAGTAAGATCGCCTGGGCCTGCGCGGGCCGGAGCCCCTCAAGCAGGCTGGCCAGCACGGAGCTGCTGATCACAGCCGATTCGTGGTCTCCAACGGCTATCTCGTCAGGAAGCTCGTCCATCGACCGGCGGGCAAGGCTGCGGAGCTGGTCAACCCACTTGTTCTTCGCGATCGCCGCCAACCAAGGGCCTAGCGGGTATTGAGGATCGTATGTGTGACGGCGCCGGTGGATCGCGAGCAGTGTCTCCTGGACAGCGTCGTCCACCTCACCGGGCGGCAGGCGCCGCTGGAAGTAACGCGTAAGCCACTCCGACATTTCGGCGAGCAGCCGCCGATAGGCTCCACCATGCCCGTCTTGGGCGGCGACCATGAGGTCGCTCCAGCTATCCGGTGTCGAACGGGAAGGACGCTCGCCGCTGATCGGCGCCGATCCCGACGCTGGGTTTGAGATCAATCTCGAAAGGAAACCCGATCGCATGGTCCCTTATTCGTGCGCCATGGCGCCCCGGTCACTCCTCACCGAAAATTTATTTGATTACATTTCGCAGTGACATGGGACAGCAAGATTTTCTGTGCGCCTGTCGAAGCGCATCCCAACAGCGTTGATCATTCGGCGTCGATTATCGAGCCATGTGGTTCGGACGGGTTTATACTGTCGCTTCGCACGTCGATGTGAACGGCTGCTAAGTCCCAAGCCCTGCCCATCGCAGCCGACCCTTTCCGGCCGCTCAGCCTGCAATTTATACTGCCTAGGAGCCGACCGGCAGCTTTCACAATCAAGACGCTCAAGATCGGCCGTAAGGAGGAAGACAGATATGGGTTATGGACGCACACTGGCTGTCATTGCGGGCCATCCAAAACTCGAGGACCATCAACTGTATCGTTCAGCTGAGGGTTCCGTCATCTCAGATGAGCGCCGACCGTTTAACAGATCCAATGCCGAGGCCTCCCCCCAGCTGGAACCTTAGAGAGCTTTCGCTTCACATCGTCCTGAGACAGCCACAAGCTGGCGGCAATCTTGCGACGGCCAGAAACGCAACCATAATCTCGGGCTTTTAAGGATTACGGAACGAGGAGATGGTGATGGAAGGCACGCAATACGATCCACGCGACCAACGCAATATATTGGACCAACCCACTACCCAGAACGATAGTCGCCGCATGGGTCGGCCTGGCCCACACGGAGCCTCAGATGATACAGCCGAAGGCATTCGCTCGCTGGAGGCCGAGCGCTGTGATCCCGGCCCTGATCTGGAGACAAGCGGAGGAATGGGGGCAAACCCCTCCCAGGCATACAAAGGTCGAGCAGACGACCGTGCGCTGCGAGAAGCGGGCGTACAGTCGGGGACGCAACGGGATCCGAAATTTCCCGGGGAAGATGAGTAATCTCCACGAGAAGATGTCGCCCGCCATTCAATGTTCGCTGGAAAGCTGTCTCAGCTCGCCTTCCTGATCGGCATATAGCGACAGGTGAAGCTTGGTTGCTCGTGCCGGTCGATCGGCGTGAGGTGCACAAAAAGGCGCTCGCCAACGGGACCCTCGCTCAGGCAATAGGCGTGCTCGGCCTCGTAGAGATCGTCCTTATGTGGCTCGATCCAGCCCTTCACCATCTTCAGCGCACGATATTTCGCCTTTGATTCGCTTTGCGCGACCACGAAGACATTGCGGTGTCGCTCGGCGAATTCTTCCGGTTGGTAGCCGCCCAGGTTGACAAAGTAGAGTTTGTCCTGCCCTTCGAAGGGTTCGGGGCTCAGTGAAATTTCAAAGCCATCCGCCTCGGTGACCTCGGCCCAGCAATCGACATGCAGGCTTCTGGGCACACCCCACCATTGCTCCCGCAAGGTTGGAAACGTATCTTCAATGCTGTCAGCGATCACAAACCGGACATCGTGTAACTCAATGTTTGCACTGGGGTGTTCTCCGCCAATATAGATCGCGAAAAGCTTCATCGTTCGCTCAATTCCTGTTCTGTTTCGCCGGTAACGCAACGCTGGCCGATTTCGGCAGCCAGTTCAGCGGCCACGATCTGGCCGATTTCATGTGAGCTTGTGATGCCCTGCACAAATGGGTGCCGCCCCATAATGAAGGGAAGGCTGACGCAGAAAAGCTGGTCTGCCGGGATCTGCGAGGAGATTGGGTGAAACCGGTCGTCGATGGCGATACCTCGCGCGGGTCCGCCGTCGGTCGAGACTTCCACGTCGTGAATGATCCCCTGCTCGCGAAGCGAGGGAAAGGGAAAGTCCTTGGCGGAGAGCGCGCGCTGGCCGGTCGCTTCAATGAAGACCAGGAAATGGAACTTTGTCGAGCCATGCGTCAGTAGCGCTCCGCTCGAGACGCCATGCGGATCAACCTGGTAGTCCTCTCCTACGGCGACCAACTCCAGCTTTCCGGCGTGATGCAGGGCGAGCATTCGCAGGATCGATTCATGCGGCACGGTGGCATAGTCATCAATGAAGACGGTCTTGAGGTGCCTCGAAAATCGAAGGAAATCGGCATCACTGAGATAGGGGACGATGCTCTCGATCACTTCATGCATGCGAAGGATCGCGTAGCGCCAGCGTACCACATGCTTCTTTTCATAGTTCAGCTGGGCTTCGGCAAGATTTTGCCGAGCCCATTCGAAAGGGTCGCTGGACAAGCGGCGGCTGAAATATCCTTCGCAGAAATCCTCAAGGTCGAGCGATGCGAGATGCGTTTCTTGCGCGTACGGCGGATCCGCTGCAGCAAGCTCACGTTTGAACAGCTCGAACGTCCGGTCCAAAAGCGAAGTATCGTTAGACTCGGTTAGTTCTTCGATCGCTTCTGCGGTGCAGATCGATAGGGGCTCATAGGGGATAGGAAAATAGAAGTCGGCCTCCGGTAGCAGCCCCTTGCGGGAGAGCATAGTCATCTTGAAATCTTCGGTGCCCGGCGCAGGGACATAAGTGATCCCGCCGTCTTCAGGCTCCACGAAATCGCCGTGGGCCACAGCTAAAGCGACCGCAGCGTCTATGGCGGTGAGCGAAGAGCCACGAATGCCAATATGGGTCGCCGGGATCTTCTCGATCTCGCTCGCCGGCCAGGGACTGGCGAAATACCCCGGGCTGACCTCAGGTTGCTCCGGCCATTGATGCCCTGTGGCAAGAATGACGTGATCGAAGGTGACCTTGAAACATTCTCCGCGATGGGGTTGGACACGCAAGGTCATTCCTTCAGGCCCGCTGATGGCATCGACCACCTCGCACCGTGTGCGCACGGTCACGACGATCCCTTTCGAGGCTGCCTGCTCCAGCAGCATTTCCATCTGTTCGGAGAAAAATTCACCCAAGACCACGCGCGGATAGAAAGTCCGATCGTCAATGGCCGCCTGTTCGATATGCATGCCCGCAAGCCGTTCCGAACTCTGCGCGTGCAGCCATGCTACGAGGCTTGTCGCGAGAGGCGGTATCTCGATGCTGGCGATGTTGGAAAGCATCGCCGGATCGTTCCAGCCGGGGCGGTAGGGCGTGCCCTTACCAATGAACGGCTGCTTTTCGAAAATAGTGAGCTCGAAGGGCGCGGGCCGCAGCGCGAGCAAGGCATTCAAGGTGTAGATGGCGGTAGGGCCGGCGCCCACGATGGCCACAGAACAAGTCATGCAATCCCCGGATATGCAATTGGAACAGGCAAGCGCCGATGTTCGCCGCGACGATGGCTTTGGAATGAAAACCCCCGCCGAAGCGGGGGTTCCTTGGTCACTGCCCGGTGCCGGGCTCAGACGTCTTCGGCGGCTTGCCATCCTCGATCCGGCCCTCGTTGCGCAGATCGCGGCCTTCCTGCGCCTTCTTCTGGCTTTCAGGAGATTTGCCATGCTCGTTGAGCTCTTCCTTGACGTAGCCGGCCGCTTCCTTTGCCTTACCCTCAATGCTCATGATGATCTCCTACGCTGGTCTGCATTTTGCAGATCCTTGCAGGATGGAAGTGCGCGACCGCCGGAAACAGTTCCAAACGGGAGGCTCAACTCGTCGCAGGAAAGACGTACATTCCGTATCCCACAGGACACGACCTCTGATCTGCAAAGTGTTAGCCATTTCGTTTGTCACGCCCGTCTGAAGGCAACCCTTGCTCACATCAGGCGTTGCTGTCCGGTTCGGACAAGCTGTGGGACGAGGCGCCCCGCTTTGTGCTTGTCTGAAGAAGATGATGCAGGGGAAGTGCGAGTGGCCGACGCAAAGGTGGGTGAGTTTTCCTTGGCGCATTGGGACGAATGGGACTGGAGTTTCTCACCCCTTGGTCCGCCCGCGACATGGACTTCGCGGTTGCGCGGAGCCATGGATATTCTGACCGCATCCGAGGCACAGATCGTTCTATTCTGGGGCCCGCAGTTTGTTGCGCTTTACAACGATGCCTACGCGCCGACCATTGGCAGCAAACACCCCGCAGCGCTCGGCCGGCCGGCACAGGAGTCCTGGAGCGAGCTCTGGAATGATCTCAAGCCTTTGCTGCGAGGCGTACGGGAAAGCGGGAAGACGTTTTCGGCCAAGAATAGGCCTTTCTACATAGAGCGGCATGGCTTCGGTGAGACAGCTTATTTCGACATATCTTACTCGCCGGTTCGAGATGATGATGGAAGCGTCGGCGGCGTGTTGTGCATTGTCTCGGAAACCACAGAGCAGGTGATGGCGAACCAGCGGCTGCGTGAAAAGGAGGCCGCACTAACCGTCAGCGAAGCGATGGCCCGGCGTCAGGCAGACGAGCTGGCATCCGTCTATACGGCCGCCCCAGTGGGATTGGCAGTGCTCGACCGGGATCTGCGCTTTGTACGCGTGAACGAACGGCTGGCGGAGTGGAACGGTCGATCCATTCGCGATCATATTGGCAAGACGATCGGTGAAATCGTACCTGACCTCGACGAGCAAGCGCTGGGAATCTTCGAGCGGGTCCTGGCCGGCGAGGCGCTATGGGGACAGGAAGTCGCCGGCAAAACTCCCGGTCGCCCCGATGGCACGAGCATCTGGCGCGAGAACTGGGTGCCGCTGCGCGATGCGGAAGGCAACATCGTCGGCATCACGGTCTCTGCCGAAGACGTAACCGAGGAACGCAGGGCCCGTCGCTCGCTGGAGCTCTTGAACCGCGTAGGGTCAGCCCTTGCCGGTGAGCATGATCTCGAGCGCCTGGTACAGATGGTTACCGACGCTGGCGTCGAATTGTCCGAAGCGGCGTTCGGTGCGTTCTTCTATAACGTTGTGGGTGCTGATGGTGAGAGCTACACCCTCTACTCCCTGTCGGGAGCGCCGCGCGAAGCGTTCGCCAATTTCCCAATGCCGCGAAATACGGAGGTATTCGCGCCAACGTTCGCAGGGACCGGCAATGTCCGATCGGACGACATCCTGGCCGATCCGCGTTACGGTCAGAATGCTCCCCGGTCAGGTATGCCGGAAGGACACTTGCCTGTTCGCAGCTACCTCGCGGTTCCGGTGAGCACCAATGACGGGAAGGTTCTTGGTGGACTGTTCTTCGGTCATCCCGAGACGGGTAGGTTCTCCGGCCTTCATGAGGAGATTGTCACCAGCCTGGCGTCGCAGGCCGCGGTTGCGATCGAGAATGCACAACTCATTCGGCAGGTGCGCGAAGCCAATGAAACACTGGAGCGCCGGGTCGCCGAACGAACCGAGGAACTGACGAAGCTCCACGAAACGCTGCGTCAGTCGCAAAAAATGGAGGCAATCGGCCAGTTGACCGGTGGGGTGGCTCACGATTTCAATAACCTGCTGACCGTCATCTCCGGGGCAACCGAGATGTTGCGAAAGCCGGATCTGTCCGAAGAGAAGCGCGTCAAGTATCTCGATGGATTGACCGACACGGTTAAGCGCGCGGCTACGCTGACCGGACATCTTCTGGCCTTCAGCCGCCGTCGCGTCCTTCAGCCCGAGGTTCTGGACCTCAACATCCAGCTGGATGCCCTTTGCGAAGTCCTTTCACGTTCCATTAGCAGCAATATTGAGATTGTGGTCGAACCCTCCAATTTGATTGCGCGGGTGGAAGTCGATCCCACTGAACTCGAGACGGCCATTTTGAACGCGGCGGTCAATGCGCGGGACGCTATGCCGGAAGGCGGCACTCTGACCATCAGCATCCGGGACTACTCTCTTGGCAAAGATGATGCTGTCGCGATCGAGATAACCGACACCGGAACGGGAATGACACCCGAGACGATCGAACGTGTGTTTGAGCCATTCTATACGACCAAGCCCGTCGGACAGGGAACCGGGCTTGGACTGTCCCAAATCCACGGCTTTGCGGCGCAAGCCGGCGGCGCTGCGGAAATCCTCTCAAAAGTCGGCGTGGGCACCACCGTGCGGCTGATCCTGCCCTCCGTCGACAAGCAGCCGCGCGCATCCGGTCATGCTCGCGGCGACGCGACGCTTCCGCCCGGTTTGAGAATTCTTCTGGTAGAGGACAACGAACAGGTTCTGGATTTTGCCGAGCGGTTACTGGTGGATCTTGGGCTTGAGGTCGTGACGGCACATAACGGTGCGGACGCATTGCGCATCGCTCAGGAACAGGACTTTGACCTGGTCTTCAGCGATGTCGTTATGCCCGGCCTGAGCGGTATCGATCTGGCCCGGCAGCTCCATATCCGGGCTCCAGAAACACCGGTTTTGCTCGCGACCGGTTACAGCGAGCAGATGGTGGGCGAAGGGACGGCACAGTTCTCCGTCTTGGCCAAGCCATATGGTGCCGAGACGTTGACGAGTGCAATCCATAGTCTGCTGGTGACGCCGGCGGTTCCCAGCTAAGTGTAGCCGGGGTCGCGAGGCACCTTCAGCCGTTCACGATGATCCCACCGTTGGGGTGCAGAACCTGGCCTGTCATGTAACTGGCATCCTCACAGGCCAAAAAGAAGAAAGCGGGGGCAACTTCGTTGGGTTGTCCCGGCCGCCCCATCGGCGTGCTTTCACCAAAGTGCGCAAGCTTCTCTGGGCTTGCTCCGCCGCAAGGGTTGAGCGGCGTCCAGATCGGACCGGGAGCCACGGCATTGACGCGAATTCCGTGCTGGATAAGGTTCTCTGACAGCGACCGTGTGAAAGCCGTGATGGCGCCCTTCGTGGAGCTGTAATCAAGCAGCTCCTTGCTGCCCTGATACATTGTCACGCTGGTGCAGTTGACGATGGCAGCGCCCTTTGATAGGTGCGGTCTGGTAGCCTGCGTCAGGAAGAACATTCCGAAGATATTCGTCTGAAAGGTTCTGCGCAGCTGATCCTCGGAGATGTCGGTGATGTCCGCATCAGGGTGCTGTTCGCCGGCATTGTTGACGAGGATATCGATTCGGCCGAAGGCCGTTAGGGTTTCTTCGATGATCAGGTCGCGGGCTTCCTTGATGCCGACATCCGCCCTGATTGTAATGGCGCTGCGCTCCTCCGCTTCCACTATCCGGCGGGTTTCCTGGGCGTCGTCATCCTCCAGAAGATAGACGACCGCGATGTCGGCGCCTTCACGCGCATAAAGAGCCGCAACGGCTCGCCCGATGCCGCTGTCAGCGCCCGTGACGATCGCGACCTTGCCGGTAAGCCAGCCGGACCCGGGATAGCGCGGTTGCCATTCGTGCTTCGGCTGCAGGCCGCTTTCGTGCCCGGGCAATGCGTCTTCGTGGATCATATCGGCAGTCTGGCTCATGACGGTCTCCTTGTAGTGACCTATCGAGCGATGACTGCGGGCGGTTCTGCTTCAGACACGCTGCGCTGCGCCTTTAAGGCAAGTTACGACGATTGAAAGACAAGTTGGTAGCGACAGATGCCGAAGCCGACGCATCATGGACGGCAATGCTGTTGTCCTTTCGCCCGCCAGCGCCCGAAACAACGCCGACGCTCGCTCGTTCCGAATGGGCAACAACAACAGCAAGCGTGGCATTCGGCATGAGATGGATCGCCCTTGGTGCATTGTTTCTTCTCACAGCCTGCCACGGGCTCCCGCAGGATCCGAACAATACGCTGGAGAACGTCAGGACGGCCCGGCAGTTCAGAGTTGGGATGGTCGCGGGCACACCGGACACCTTGGAACTGCAGCGCCTGCTTGGCCAGATCGAGCGGCAGACCGGCGCGCGCCCACGTATCGCAGGCGGTGGGTCAGAAGCCCTTCTCACCGAGCTCTCCGAAGGAAAGACCGATCTTGTCCTGGGCGCATTCACCAAGGATAGCCCGTGGAAGACCATGGTGGCTTTTGCTCCTCCGCTGCGAAGTACGGTATCCGGCAAACATGTGATCGAAGTGAAAGCTGCCATGCAAAATGGCGAGAACAGCTGGATCATGTTGGTCGAGCGCGCATCGCGCAAGGTATCGCAATCCGCGAGGGAACGATGAACAGCAGTCTGCCAGATGAACTGCGCGGCGTCATGCGCGACGCAATCAGGCTCGAATACTGGAACCTGTTCTGGACAGCCACGATCATCGTCGCGATGGGGCTCGTGCTGGGCCAAAGCCAAACCATGAAGACGGCCTGGGTCGAGGATACCCTCGGCGTCGTCCCGCCGATCATGTTTCTCATCGCCGCCAAAATGGAACTTAAGGGCCGCCGGTCGAAGCGGTTTCCCTTCGGGTTCGAGCGGGTGAACGGGCTCGGCTTTTTCGTGGCCGCAGTCGCTCTCACCGCGGTCGGGCTTCTCCTGCTCTACAATGCGGTTGTCGCGCTGGTGACCGCGGAACATCCGTCCGTCGGCTCGATCGTGCTGTTTGAAAAAGACTTCTGGCTTGGGTGGCTGATGATCGCCGCGCAGCTCTATTCCCTTGTTCCGCCCATGCTGATCGCCCGCAAGGAGCTGCCGCTCGCCGAACAGCTCAACGACAAGCTCCTGCATACCGACGCTTTGATGAACAAGGCCAACTGGTTGACGGGCGCAGCGGGCCTTGCCGGTATTATCGGTCTCGGGCTTGGCTGGTGGTGGGCCGATTCCGTCGCGGCTGCCATTATCTCTCTCGATGTTGTCAGCGATGGGGTAAAAGCCTTGCGCTCCTCGACCGCCGAACTTGTCGACGGATCTCCCCGCGCTCTATCGAGCCCCCAACTTTCTGAAGATGCGCAGGAATTGGAATATCGTCTGCTTAAGGAATTTCCCTCGGCTACGATCCGGCTGAGAGAAACCGGACGATTGATTCGGGCTGAGGTCCATGGTGTCCACCCGCCTACCGAGCACAGGCATCCTCGACATTATTGGCCCAAAGAAAAAAGTCGTGCCTGGCGCCTCGCCCAAGTCAGCTTCATCCCCCCGGCCGGCGATTGAGGCAGCGCCGTTCGATTAGATTTCCTCGTTTAGCGGCGCTGTGGTGGCGAAAATATCCCGCGCTGCCCCCCCGCCCTGGCCACCGCTGGCCGACTCTTTCCGGCGGCTCCGCCGCCGATTTTCCGTCCCCTTCCGACCGTTGAGATGTCATTCATCCCCGCTTGCGTTCACCTCAAATTTCGTCAGAGCGAGCAGAAGGCTCGTGACCCTTCCGCACAAATCGGGCACATACGGCTGCGCAACCCGATCGGATCGAGGGGGTGATGACAAACAAAGTGCCAACGACGCTTGCAGGAGATATTGAAGTGCAGGACCTGAGCGTACCCGACGAGCTCAAGACGTTTTTCGAGAATTCGCCGATAGCGCTCGCCCTCGCTCTTCCTGACGGAGACCATCCGCTGGCGCTGGTGAACCGCAGGTTCGTGGAACTGACCGGCTACGCGTCTTCGGAATTGATCGGGCACAACTGCCGCGTGCTCCAGCGCGATGCCGACGAGAGTGAAGCTCGGGCCAAGCTGCGCGCCTTCCTGGAAGACGACCTGTCTCCCAACGTGCGCACCCCGATCCTCAACTTCCGCAAGGACGGAACGCCATTCGTCAACCTGCTCTACATGTCGCGGCTTCGCTCTCTTGCAGGCGAGACACGGTATATCTTTGCGTCGCAGTTCGACGTCAGCCGGGCCCAGCCAGAGCGTCTTCAGGGTTATGATCGGGAACTGAACCAGACGCTGACCAGGCTAAGCCCCGTTGCCGCGGAAAGCGGAATCATCGTCGAGGGCACTTTGACCACGATTGCCAATTCGGCCGCGATCATTGCGCAGGCAAAACTGACCCTCGCCAACCTCGACGACAGTTCGATCCTTTGAGTGGCGACAACAAGACTGATGATGTGGCGTTGCAGTCTGAGGGCACGTCTCCGATAGCGGTGCCGGTGGTCGGCATTGGTGCTTCGGCCGGTGGGCTTGAGGCGCTGCGTGAGATGCTGTCGGCTGCGCGCTTACCCACCAACATGGCGTTCGTGATCGTCCAGCATCTCGATCCGAATTACGAAAGCATGCTCGCGCAGTTGCTCGACCGGGCCTGCCCGCTCGATGTGCTGCAGTGTGAGGGCGGTGAAACTTTGTCGCCCGATCGGGTGTACATCATTCCGCCCGGTCGGGGGCTGGTCCTGCAGGACGGCAGGCTGCAACTGACCGAGTTCGCCCAACCGCGAGGGCTGCGTCGGCCGATCGACGACTTCTTTATCTCTCTGGCAACAGACCAACAGGCGAATGCGGCCTGCGTCATCCTATCGGGGACCGGGGCCGATGGATCCACGGGCCTGCGCGCCATCAAGGAGCATGGTGGAGTCTGCGTCGTCCAGCAGCCCGAAACGGCGCGCTACGACGGCATGCCGGTCTCGGCAGTTGGCACGGGTCTGGTGGATTACGTCAAGCGCCCGGCGGACATAATCGACTGCCTTTCCGCATTCTTCGCACGTCGCAGCGGCGAGCCTCGCGAGCAGCAGGCGGAACTCGTCGCCGATCATGTCGATGATCTGTGCGGCACGCTGCGGTCGGCGGTGGGGCACGACTTCTCCGGCTACAAGCGTTCAACGCTCGTGCGGCGCGTGGAAAGGCGAATGCACGTGCTGTCCATTGCGTCAGCGCGATCCTATCTGGACCGCGTACGCAGCGATCCTGTCGAGTGCGAGGCGCTGTTTCGCGACCTGCTGATCAACGTCACGCGCTTCTTCCGCGATCCCGAGATGTTCGAGGCTTTGCGAACCAAGGTCATCCTCCCGCTCTTGCGCAACCGCGAGACCGACGAGGAAGTTCGCGTCTGGGTGCCGGGCTGCTCCAGCGGCGAGGAAGCCTATACGCTGGCCATGCTCTTCGCCGATGCCGCACGCGAGAACGGGTTCGCCAACCCGGTGCAGATTTTTGCGACCGACATTGATGAGCAGATGCTGCAGATCGCGCGCGAGGGCAGCTACCCTGCTTCCGCGCTTGCCGACATTCCCAGCCCTTTGCGCGAACGATGGACGAACCCGCACGGCGAACGCTTCTCGATCGCGAACCAGATCCGCGATCTCATTCGATTTTCCAATCACAGCGTAGTCAAGGATCCGCCGTTTTCCCGCATAGATTTGGTATCTTGCCGTAACCTTCTGATCTACTTCGATGACCGCCTACAACAGTCCGTCATGCCGATCCTGCATTACGCGATCCGGCCCGGCGGCTACCTGTTCCTTGGTCCGTCGGAGAGCATCGGCCGTTTCGATCACCTGTTCCCTCCAGTCGACCATCACGCCCGCATCTTTGAACGGGGCGCTGGTAGCCCAAGCTATCCGATCGATCTTCCCGCCAGCGACCGAAATACCCAGCGGCAACGTCAGGTGTCGAGCCGGGTGGAGGGCGGACGCAGGGCCGCAGAGAGTGAGATCGCCATCCAGCGGCTGACGGAACTCTACGCACCGCCCTCAATGGTGCTGAACCAGGACGGCGCGGTACTGGCTGCGTACGGAAAGTTGAGCCGCTACTTCGATTTTCCCGTAACCCGTACCGGCGGCGCAAACGCCATTTCACTCGCAAAGCCTGGACTTCGCGACGTGCTGGGGCCCCTCGTACGCCAGGCGCGTGACGGCAAGAAGCGCACCATCGCGCGGGAAGTTGAGGTCAAGTCGGACTACGGCCTGCAGCCGATCGAAGCGGTTTGCGAGCCGCTGCCCGATGGCACCCTTCTGCTCGTGTTCCGCGACCGCGCGCCATTCCGCCCCTTCGATGAGCATGATGCTGCGGAGATCGAGGACGGCGACGATCATATGGAGGCGCTGGAAGAGGAATTGCGCCTTACCCGCCATAAGCTGCGGACGGCGGTCGAAGAGCTAGAGACGGCGAACGAGGAACTGAAGAGTTCAAATGAAGAAATGATGTCGATGAACGAGGAGCTTCAATCGACAAACGAGGAATTGTCCACCGTCAACGACGAGCTCAAGAGCAAGGTCGACCAGCTTACCGTCGCAAATTCTGACCTGCGCAACTTCTTTGAATCTACCGACCTTGCCGTGATCGTTCTCGACCGCAATCTGCGCATCCGGAGCTTCACCGAGGCCGCGACCAATATATTTCCGCTGCGCCCCACCGACCGGGGGCGCCTGCTCGCAGACGTCGCGACGCGGCTCGACGATAACGGCTATCTCGATGACGCGCTTCGGGTCGCCGAAACTGGAGAGTCTCTGCAGCGGCGGGTCCATACGCGCGAAGGGGGACGCACGCTGGCACTGCGCGTGCTTCCCTATCGTACGCAGCATGGAGGGGTGGACGGCGCCACGCTGGTTCTGACCGACATCACCGTAGCGCTGCTTATGGAAAGCGATCTTGCTGCCGAGCGCGAGCGGCTCGATCTTGCGATCACGGCGGGTGGCATTGGCGTCTGGGAGTACTGCGAGAAGACCGGCGAACTCATCCCCGATGGCGCCAATCGCATCCAGTTGGGCTTGCCGGTCAAAGGCGAAGTGACGGTGGCGGACGTGATCTCGCGCATCCATGGCGATGACCGCACGGCGGTTGAGGATGCCTTGCGCCGCGCAGCATCGGGTGCGGAAGACTTCGCTGTCACGTTCCGCGTGCCCCAGCAGGACAAGGACGGGTCGGTTTCCGACCGCTATCTCAAAAGCTTCGGGCGCACGATTGGAGGTTCGAACCCGCTGCGCATGGTGGGGGCAGCAATCGACATCACTGCCGAATACGCCCTTGCCGATGCGCGCGGTCTGATGCTGCGCGAAATGAACCACCGCGTCAAAAACCTCTTTGCGGTAGTCAGCGGCATGATCGCTGCGGCGAGCCGAACTCACGACGATGTCCAGAGCCTGTCGCTGGACCTGCGCGAGCGGATTTCAGCCTTGGGCAGCGCGCATTCGCTAGCCGCCCCGGCGGGTGAGCCGCGACCGATATCATTGAAAGACCTGATCGAAACGACGACTGCTCCTTATTCGGGGCAAGCAAATATCGAGATCGATGGCCCTGACGTCACGGTCGCGCGCACCTCCCTGTCCTCGCTGGCGCTGATCCTGCACGAATGGACGACCAATGCGGCAAAATATGGCGCGCTGGGCGCGCGATTCGGCAGCCTTTCGATCACATGGGCGTTACGCGATCGGACCATCTCGATGGAATGGACCGAAGCAGTCGAGAATGAGATTGATATGACGGAAGGCCAGGGATTTGGGACGTTGCTTGTGGCCACGTCGGCCCGTCAGCTCGGCGCGAGTATCGAACGCACCGTGGAAGGCGGCAAGCTGGTACAGCGGATGGAATTGCCTGGCTCGGTGATTGCCGGATGACTTGCGCTGTCCTGATTGTTGAAGATGAATTGTTCGTGGCGCTTGATCTGGAAGACACTGTCGAAGCGCTCGGATACTCCATTGCAGGCACATGCGGAACGCTTGCCGGCACTTTGGCCGCGATCGAGCGGCAACTTCCGACGTGCGCCATTCTCGATGTTCGCTTACCGGATGGCGAGGTGTTTCCTGCCGCCGACGTGCTCAGGGACGCTGGTGTGCCGCTGATCTTCCATTCCGGCCATGCCGACGAGAATCAGCTGAAGACCCGCTATCCCGAAGCCCAGGTCTACTCAAAGCCCTGCTCCCCTAGCCGCCTGCGCGAGGCCCTGCTGCGCGCGGCAGCGTGATCATCTTCAGGCTCTATCGTTCGCGGCTCTAAAAGACGTTTCCGTTCTGCGCATGAGCATCGCGCATCACGCGCACGAGGTCGTCAAGCGAGTAGGGCTTTTGCAGCAGGGGAAACCCGTGCCGCATATCATCGGCAAGCACGTGGCTGTATCCGCTGGTGAGTACCACTGTCAGGCCCGGCCAGCGGGCCCGGATGCGTCGGCATAGCTCTACCCCGTCGATACCGGGCATGACGACGTCGGAGAACACGATGTCGATCTCGTCGTGTTCAGCCTCGAGCACGGCTAGCGCCTCACGCGCGTTTCCGGCACGGCGAGCCGTAAAGCCCAGATCGGCCAGCAGTTGCGCAGCGAAGTCCCCTACCTGCTGATTGTCCTCGACGATAAGAATCCTCGCGTCGGTGACCATGGTAGGTCCCGTCATTTCCTGGAACACGTCTTCGACTGTTGCCGTCGATCGGGGCAGGTATAGGCTGAAGGTCGCTCCGCGGCCCATTTCGCTGGTGACGGCGATCTCGCCGCCCGACTGCCTGGTGAACCCATAGACTTGGCTCAGGCCGAGGCCAGTGCCCTTGCCCACTTCCTTCGTCGTGAAAAACGGTTCGAACACACGGTCGATGTGCTCCTGCGGCATCCCCGATCCGATATCCGTGACCGAGACCTTGACGAAGTCGCCTTGCGCGGCCGCATGCCCGCGACGTGCCGGGATCGACCGTGCGGTATCCACGGAGATGGTGATCCGGCCCTCACCGTTCATTGCATCGCGTGCATTGACCGCCATATTTACCAGCGCCGTCTCGAACTGGCTGGCATCCACTTCGACGAATGTGGGATCACACAGGGCAAGGACATCGATATCGATGCGCGACCCGACCACGGTGCGCAGCATCTCCGAGATACTGGCTACCTTTTCAGCGGGATCGAAGACTTCTGGTCGCAAGGGCTGACGACGGGCAAATGCGAGCAACTGGCTGGTGAGCTTGGCCGCCCTGTCGGCTGTCTCCGAGATTGCGTCGATGTACTTGCGCTGCTTTTCGCGCGGCAACTCCCGCCGGGACAGCAGTTCTGCCGACGAGCGAATGATTGTGAGCAGATTGTTGAAATCGTGCGCGACCCCGCCGGTCAGTTGGCCGATCGCCTCCATTTTCTGCAGCTGCCTGATCTGGTCCTCTGAGGCCATGAGTTCTCGAGATCTCTCCTCAACCCGGACCTCAAGGGTCTCGTTGAGCTGGCGAAGAGCCTCTTCCGCAATCGTGCGGTCAAGCAAATCCGCCGCCTGTCGCGCAAGAATGTCCAGCATCCGCAAATCACGCTCGCTAGGTTCATGCGGCTCCGCCCAGTGCGTGGAGATCATGCCAAGGAGCTTGCCGCTACGCGAAATGAGGGGCGTGGTCTGAGCCGACCGGATTCCGGCCTGCCGAAATGCCGCCAGATCTTGGGTGCCTGCGATATCGGCCCATTCTTCAAAATCGGGAACGATTGCGCGTTGGCCGAACTTCAAAGCGAGGGTGCAACTGCTGTATGCGGCAGGTTTGACCCATTTCCAGAATTCGATGGCGTGCTCAGGTAAGCCGCGATGAGCGAGTAGTTGCAGTTCGCCGCCATGGCCTGACGGGTCGCCAGCAGGGCATAGGAGCTGCATTGTGCCGAACTGAGATCCCGTGATTGCGACCGCGGCTTCGACAATCTTGCCGTAAAGCTCGAAGCGGTCCTGCTCACCGATCAATGTGACGCTGATCCGATGGAGCAGCTCGATATCGGATAGGTTCTCCTGTGATCGTCCGGATATCCCATCGACGGTCTGGATCGCCAGATTGCTTTTTGCCGACATCACGAACTTGCCCCCACAGCTTTGCTATCCCACTGCATCAAGGTGCAATACGCGCAAAGGGCTTGTTGAGTTCCTAGGTCACACATCTAGCACATCCCGCCTTCGGCGCAATGCTGCGGGTAGAAGACGCGGCGAAAACACGGTGCCTCGGAACGACCCTTCCCGGTCGTTCAGCAGTCAAATTCACGCTCTCAGGTGCAGTCCGTCAGCTTTTCCATTTGGGATGCCCAAGACTGGCCGAGAGGAGAATGGCCGGTTTTGTCCGGTATCCTCGGAAAGCTGCCAACATTTAACAATTAAGGCCATCAAACTGCACGACATCTAAGTGTTGGACATCAATCAGTAAAGCGTTATCCCAACCTCCAGAACTTATGCCAAAAGACTGGTGAAACCTTTAAATCGGGAGCGTGTGTGACGCCGTCGTTCTTGTGGATAGCCTTGATATTGGTGGCGCTGACAGCGCTTGCTTTCATCCTGATCTACAATCGCCTGGTTCGCGCCCGCGCGCTGATGCGCGAGGGGTGGAGCGGAATAACCGTACAATTGCGGCGCCGGGCCGATCTGGTGCCCAATCTTGTCTCCACCGTAAAGGGCTACGCCGCGCACGAGCACGATCTCCTCAATGAAGTGACCCTCCATCGCACCGATGCGATCAAGGCTGCCCGGCCGGAAGATGCCTTGCGTGCCGATGCCGCACTGGGCGGGGTGCTGGGCCGCTTGATGGTGGTGGCGGAAGCCTACCCGGATCTCAAGGCCGATGCCAATTTCCACGCGCTGCAGACGGAACTCTCCGCGATCGAAGCTGAACTGCAGAGCGCGCGGCGCTATTACAACGCGACCGTCCGCGATCTGAATACGCGCATCGCCTCCTTCCCGGATCTGCTCGTTGCCCGCTCTCTCGGCTTTCGCGAGGCGACTTTCTTCGAGGACGCTGATACCGCGATCGCCAATGCCCCGGATGTCTGCTTCGGCGACGCGCGCTGAGCATGCGGTTGCTGGCCACACTGGCGGCGGCGCTGGCCCTCTGGGCTGCGCCCTGTGCACAAGCGGAAGAACGGATCACTAACTTTGTCAGCGACGTCACGGTCCAGCAGGACGGCGCGCTGGACGTGGTGGAGACGATCCACCTCTTGTCCGAAAGCCGCGAAATCCTGCGCGGCATCCAGCGCGATTTCCCGACGCGCTATCGCAGCGCCACCGGCCGTCAGGTAACGGTGGGTTTCTCCGTCCTTGGCGTGACCCGCGACGGCCGGGCCGAGCCCTATACGCGGATTGCCATGAGCAATGGCGAGCGGGTGCGGATCGGCGACCCGGACCAGATGCTGCCACCGGGCAGCCATGTCTATCGCATCCACTACCGGACCACCCGGCAACTTGGCTTTTTTTCCGATTTCGATGAACTCTACTGGAACGCCACCGGCACAGGCTGGACTTTCCCGATCGAGCAGGCAGAGGCGCGGATAACGCTGCCGGCGCCGGTGAGCTTCGGCAAGCGTGCGGTCTACACCGGGCCGCAGGGATTGACTGCAAGGGACGCGACCGTGGTTGAGGAGCGCCCCGGCCATATCGTCTTTCGCACGACCGCGCGGCTGGAAGCCCGCGAAGGGCTGACCGTTGCCGCGGCATGGCCGAAAGGTGTTGTCGCCCCGCCTGGCCCGTTCATCAGAATGAGGTGGCTGCTGGCCGACTGGGGGGCGATGATGCTGGCCGCCGGCGGTACGATCGCCATGATCGTCTATTGGGCATGGTCGCTGCGGCGCGCGCGGCGCCACCCCAATCCGCGGCCGCTGGTACCGCTTTTCTCATCGCCGGACGGTCTTTCCGCCGCCGCCGTTCGCTATATCTGGCGCAAGAAGTTCGACGATCGCACTTTTGCCGCAGCAGTGGTGGATGTCGCGGTGCGTGGGCGGTTACGGATCGTGGACGGGCACGCAAAGGACGGGACGGCCCAGAAGCAGTTGCAGCGGGCGGAAGGCACCGCCAAGCTGCCCTCCGCGGAAGAGCGGATGATGAGGGAGCTGTTCAAGTCGCGAAAGACCCTTGGGCTCACGCGTACCAACTATGCCGTGCTGGGCAACGCGCGCCTTGAACTCGCCGAGCAGTTGCAAAGGCTTTACGGCGAAGGCCACGCCTTCACCGCCGCACCCCGCGATCGCATGCTGGGCTGGAAGCTTATCGGCGGGTTGATGCTGCTGGTGGCCTTCGTCATCGTGTTGGCCGATCCGCGCGTCCAGCCCGGGGTTCTGCCCACCATCGTCGTCGGGCTTCTCGGCGGAAGGCCGCTGCTGGGGGTGCTGGACAGATATCGCCGCCGCAAGCCGGGCAAGCGCGGCAAGGTTCTGAGCTGGATCGCCACAGGCCTGATCTGGATCGCGATCGTTTCGCTGGCTGTCGTGCTTGTCTTCATGGGGCTTGTCAGCGGCAATGCCCTGCCGCTGCTGTTGGTCCCGCTTGCCATCCCGTTCCTGCTTGCCGCGCGCGCATGGATGGTGGTGCCCACTGGCGAGGGCTGGGCGCTGCGCGACGGCATTCTCGGCTTTCGCCATTATCTGTCGGTCGCGGAAGACGATCGGCTCGACAAGCTGAACCCGCCTGAAAAGACAGTGGCGCTGTTTGATCGCTATCTGCCGTATGCCATGGCGCTGAACGTGGAGAATCGCTGGGCCGCGCGCTTTACCGATGTGGTTGCCGCTACCGATCTTGACCCCGACACGGACCCGAGGCGCGACTGGTATCGGGGAGACAGCACCCATGTCTGGTCAGATTCCGGCGCGTTCGCCGTTGCGATGGGCGCCGCGCTGACCTCAACCATCGCGTCGGCTGCCACGCCGCCCAGCACGTCCGGCAGCAGTTCGGGCTGCAGCGACAGCTCCAGCGGCTCATCCGGCGGCGGGTCTTCGGGCGGCGGCGGCGGCGGTGGCGGTGGATCGGGATGGTAGGGCGGATGCGGTACATGGGCTGGTTCATCAGGGCCGCGACGGCCGGCATCGCACTGGCCGCTGTTCCGGCAAGCGCATCGCAATGGTGGTACATCAACAGTGGGCCCGGACGCGTCGTGTTCGTCGATGCGCAATCCGTCGAGCGGCGCGGTGACGAAGCCCGCTACTGGGCGATGCAGGTGATCCGGCCGGGCGATCCCGAATTCATGCTGAAGGCATACCGGCGCGTTCAGTGCGACAAGCGCCGCGTCAAAACGCTGCAAATCCTGTATTTCGACGCGGACGGACGCCCGATTGATAAGGGCGACCGGCCTTCTTCGTCGATGGAGACGGTGCCGCCCGACAGTCTGGGCGATGCCGAACTGCGCTTTGCCTGCGGGAATGAAGCGCACCGGGTGGCGAACGACCTTTTCCCCCTCGCGATCGACGAAGTCGCGTTTGCGGAAGCGCTGATCGCGCAGGGCAATCGGCCGTCCGATGCCCATGACCTGCATGAAATGCTGTCCGTGAGGAAAGTGGTTCCCATTGCATCCACACCGCCGGAGAGCCCTCCTGTCCCTGATGTCGCGACGCCGTCCGATCCGGCCGAGCCCGCATCGGATGAGGCTTCTGATGATGTAGCCGAGATCAGGCAGCTTGAAGATGCCTGCGCGGGCGGCGTGGCGGGTTCATGCGCCGAACTGGGCACCCGGTATGTCGAAGGCGATCACGTGCCGCGCGATCCGGTGCGTGCCGCAGCGCTTTACGAAAAGGCGTGCGATGGCGGCGATGGCGCAAGTTGCACGAGCCTTGGCATCGCTTACCATCTCGGCAAGGGCGTGCCGGCAGACTCAGAGCGGGCAACCGCCGCTTTCGCCAAAGCCTGTGAGTGGGGCGGGCCTTCTGATTGCGGCAATTTCGGCCTGGCCCTGGTGAAAGGCGAAGGCATCGCCAAGGACGCGCCCCGCTCCTTTCGGTATTTCAGCATGGCTTGTGCCGCCGATAACTTCGCCAGTTGCTCCAGCCTTGGCGCCGCCTACTCGCTGGGCGTGGGGGTAAAGACCAACAAGCGGCGCGCCAAAGAGATGTTTGAAAAAGCATGTGGCGGCGAAGATGCCGGAGGCTGCTATAACCTTGGCGTGGTCTATGATCAGGGGCTGGGAGTGCGTAAGGACGCTCGGCGTGCTGCCGAATTCTATGTCGGCGCCTGCGACAAGGGTGACGGCGCGGCCTGTGGCAACCTGGGCACTTTGGTTCTGAACGGCAGCGGCGTTGACAAGGACGCGCGCCGCGCTGCCGAACTGTTCCGCAAATCCTGTGATCTGAACGATGCGGACGGCTGCCTCAACCTTGGCCGTGCCTACAATGCAGGATCCGGCATCGATCGAGATCGCGATCAGGCCCGGGTCTATTATCGCCGCGCGCTAGAAATCGAGCCGGACAAGGCGGATGCCCTCCGTGCGCTCAACGATTCGACGGCTGACCAGAACAAAGTTGCCGGACAAGCCGATTGAGACGAAGACCGGGCCTTGCCAAAGATGGACGAGATGAAGGAGGGCAACTGGCCTGCCTTCGGCTTCAGCTTTCGCACCTAGCCGGGGCCTGCGGCATGCTGACGGCCCTTGCCTGTTCGACCACGACGTCAGCTCAGGTGATCACGACAGCGCCCGAATCGGCGGAACACATACCTTCACAACGCTACGGGCATTACGTCGGCGACCGGGCACGATTGCTCGAACGCTATGGCCGGATACTGGAGATCGATCCGTGAACTCGCTGTTTCGAGCCATGGTGCCGCTCATGCTGGCCTTAGCGGCAGGTCCGCTGCCAGCCTTAGCCAATGCTGACCCATGGGTGGTCTGGCAAAGCGAGCCGTTCCCTTTCTCGATCTGCTACCCGGCTGACGTTTTTCCGGAGCGCAGGGTATCCGACACGGGTCACGCGATCGCGTTGGAATCGGGAGACAGCGCTCAGCTGATCGCTGGGAGCATCGACTACACCCGCGAGACGCTGGCCGAGCCGCTCCGGATAGAGCAGGAGAGACTGACCCATGTCGCCCTTATTGCGCGCGGGGAGAACTGGTTTGTCGTGTCTGGCACGCGAGTTGACCAGACCCTCTACACGAAGGCCGTCAGGGTCGGAGACCGGCTGATTGCGATGCGGTTTCGCTATCCTGAGAGCCTTGCAGCCAAGTATGCTCCGATCGTCGAGCGGGTCGCGGAATGCCTCAAATTCCCCGAGGATGCCTACTGACGCTTCGGGGTGGTCGCGCGCAGTCCCGGCACCCTATGGCACTCGCTTCCAGCGGACCGCCATCGCGGCATATACCGCAGGATATCATTTTTCGCAGAGAGTCTCGATCCGCCCCCTGCATAGCGTCCGTCCGTTCAGATTGTGATCACCCCAGTGATCGGCCGCTTTCATGGCGCCAAAGAGGCCACGCTAAGGTCAGCTAGGTCGGGGTGAGCGGTCATATCCACGCATGGGGCGAGAATGGTAACTAGGGTGGGCAGCGGGCACTGCACACCGCACTCAGATCAGCCTGTCCGCCCTGCCTGCGCTGCAAGATCAAGCAAGATGCGGCTATGCCCCTGACCTATGGCGTGACGGTATTCGTCGAAGGTGTAAATCTTCACCTCCTGTGGAATAGACAGCGATAGAGGCAACTCGAATGAAATGACCGCTTGATCATCGACTAGGACAACAATTAACTCGCTGTCATTGTCTGGAGTCTGAGCCAGTATATGGTAGGTCGACCCTCCGGGACGCAGTGTATCGATGATGGCGATCAAACGACGATGGCTTTCCTCGGTCTCAGGCCTGAGCCGAATACGTTCTACGTCGTATCGCTCGGTGACCCGTTTGGACATCGGCAACTCTCCTTATCAACTATGAACGACGGCACGGTGGCAACTCAGCACGCGAAGCTGATGTCAGCAATGTCGGCGTGTCCGGAACGGCATGTTTCAAGTTAAAATCTTGAAAAGCCGCCTTTCGGCTGAACGGTCGACCGCTCCTGGCGCCCGAGCCAAGCTCCGTCAAAGTCGGAAAGGTCGGGGTAAGCGGACTATTCAGCAAAGCTAGCTGCGGCCTGCAGGCCGTTGACGGATAGTTAAGATCACGCCGCCATGATTTTAATTCGAAAAGATGGATCAATCATATTTCAGAGCCGTTGAGATTTTCCCACTACTTACGTCAATGCTCAATACGCACTCGAGCCAGAGATTTTGCCCCTGAGAGACAAAGAAAGCTCTATGCTCTTTCAGGAGCGAAAATATTTCTTCTTGTTCAAGTGCAGAATCAGGCGTGAACCATCCTGATAATCCATCGTTATCTTCATAATCATATTCGAAGCTGGCCACGTCGCCTTCAAGATTAATTTCGGCTTTGAAAACGATCTTTGAGGCGCTGACCGGAGAAAATCTGAGAATTATCTTTGAAATCTCTTGTAGATATTCGATGTCGTGGAAGGTGCTCATTTTTCATCCGGTGCGTTGGGAGGTGATCGAAGTAGGTCGTGAGCAATATCGTGCGCCAACCTCCAAATCGACAATTATAACGTCTGCTATGTCGGCGACTCCGGAACGTCCGCTCCCGAACAAAAATCTCACGAAGCGGCCATCCACCCTCATTCAGACAGCCTTGAGCCAAGCCTCAATTATGCAGCGAGATGTAACCCAGCTGCGCGGCCTTGAAGACCGTCTGGCTGCGGTTTACCGCGTTCAGCTTGGTCGCCGCATTGTGGATGTGGAATCGCACGGTGGCGCGGCTGCGGGACATGATCATGCTGATCTCCAGATCGGTCTTGCCGATCGCCGCCCAGCGCAGGCACTCGACCTCTCGCTTGGACAGCCGCGATTCCGGCGGCAGCGCCTGGGTGGAGCCCATCACCTGCACATAAGTAGCGATGAACGTGCGGGCATAGAGGCCCAGCGCGTCGGACAGCCGCAGGAAATCGTCCGACAGGTCGGTGCGCTCCTTGTCCAGCGGATTGAAGCTCACTGCGCCGATCTGCCCGAACGGCAGGTGCACCGGCACAGCGATGCAGGCGCGGGTCATGGCGCGCTGGTCGAAATTGGCGATGTCGATGGATTGCAGGTAGGCATTGGGCTCGCGCGTGCGGAACCCTTGCGCGTTGGCCCAGAACGGCTGGCCTTCGAAGCGGCAGGCCGTGGTCAGCGGAGAATCGAGCGCGATGCGCGAATTGCGCCACCAGACCCGTTCGTCATCGTCCCAGCCGAACACTTCGATCGCCAGCACCTTGCCCTCGCCGTCGACGGGGGTGCGCTTGTCGGCAATGTCGTGCGCGGGCGCGGCCCGGTAGCCGAGGTCGATCGCGATCCTGTGCAGAGCCTCTGCCGCCGGACGGATGTCAGCCGGCGAGGAGACGCGCACGGCGTCTATGTTTTCCTGTGACAACAGCGACATGTTTTTCCTCTCTTGGCAGGGAGCGTACCGTGTCCCGCCGGGGTGCACAATTGCCCGAAAGCCGAAAAACGGTGCCCCCAGCCTAGCCTTTTGCCCAGCGGAGATGGTCCCACGGCAGGTGCTACACCCGTGTGACAGACGGGAGAGGCCTGTGAATTTCGATCTCAGCGAAGACGAGGAAATGCTCAAGGCGCTGACCGAGCGCTTCGTCATCAATACTTACGACCACACGACGCGCCGGCTGTTCCTGGCGGAAACGAATGGGTTTTCCGGCAAGAACTGGGCCTTGCTGGGCGAACTGGGCCTGATCGCCGCCCCGTTTCCAGAGGAACTCGGCGGCCTCAGCCTCGACGCCACCGGCATCGCCACCATTTTCGAGGCATTGGGCCGCGGCATGGTGGTGGAGCCGCTGGCGGAAGCCTCGGTGCTGGCCGGAAGCCTTTTCGCACAAACCTCGCGCGAGGAACTGCGGGACGAATGGCTGGACGGCCTGCTCACCGGCGAAAGGCGCCTCGCCCTCGCCCATGCCGAAGCGAAAGCACGGGACGGGCTGACCTGGATTGAAACCGCTGCCCAGCCCGATAACGGCGGCTATCGGCTGGACGGGGTGAAGCCCTACTCCATAGCTGGCGGCGGGGCGGACGGCTATCTCGTCTCCGCCCGCCTGTCCGGCGCGCCGACAGATGTGGAGGGCGTGACGCTGTTCCTCGTCCCCGCCGAGACCCCCGGCCTCTGCCGCCGCGAATGGCCGCTGGCGGACGGGTCGATTGCCGCCTCGCTCGTTCTGGAGGGCATCTTCGTGCCCGAAAGGCACCGGCTGGACGGCGGCCTTGCCGCGATCGAGCAGGCCCAGCAGGTTGCCGCGCTGGCCCGCTGCGCCGAGGCGCTCGGGATCATGGAGCGCCTGTTCCACGACACGCTGGACTATCTGCGCACGCGCGACCAGTTCGGCACGGCGCTCGGCTCGTTTCAGGCGATCCAGCACCGCATGGTCGCGCAATATGCCGCCATCGAGCAGAGCCGGGCGCTGCTGAATCTGGCGCTGGTCTCCTGGGGCGGCGACCGCTTTGCCGAAGCGGTGAGCGGCGCGCGGGCCTGGATCAGCGAGGCTTCGATCGCGCTGGCACACGAGATGGTGCAGTTCCACGGCGGCATGGGCGTGACCGACGAACTGGCCATCGGCGCGGGCCACAAGCGGTTGCTGGTGCTCTCCCGCTGGCCGGAAGGGCCGGGGGCGGCGCTGGATCGCTATGCACGGCTGTTGAACTGAAAGGCACAAGGAAGGGGCGGCCAGGTCATGGCGCGGCCCCTTGTTTTGTGCGCGCGCTTGGAACGCGTTGCATTCGAGCATCATCTTCCGTCACCCTGAACTTGTTTCAGGGTCTATCGTGCGGCGTGACTGGAGACCTCAGGTCTTCTGCGCCGCGCCTTCGGTTTGCGGATGAAGCCACTACGCTGCCGTCCAGATGGACCCTGAAACAAGTTCAGGGTGACGAGTATGGGAAGGGCAGCGCCTTTCGCTATCCCTCCCGCTGCTTGATCCAGCCGATTCCCCGGCGCAGCAATTCGTAGAACACCGGCAAGTCCCAGGCACAGCGGTCCACGGTCGGCCACCAGTCCAGCATGGGCTGCAAGTCGTAATGCCCCCGGCAATGGCCGAGCGTGTTGTAAAGCACTGCGCCCTTGCCGTGCCGCTTGATGTACATCACCGGATGCGTGCCGATGGCCTCGGCCGCCTCCACGAAGCCGGTGCCTTCCTCCGTGCATTCGGTTTCCAGCAGCACGTGGAGGTCGCCGTGGCATTCCATGTGATAGAGTTCGTCGGTCGTCTTGAACGGTTCGATGCCTTCCACCAGCGGGTGGCCGGGATCGGCCACCGTCACCGTATAGGGCGCGATCGGCGGGTGGCTGACGAACTGGCTGCCCAGCAGGTCCATGAACAACGGCGCCCAGCGCGGCGCGTCCCAGAGTCCGTTTTCCAGCAGGCGCAGCACCGAATTGGTGCCGTGAAGCGCGTACCAGCGCCCGCCAGCCGAAAGCCAGTCGCGCAGCACCTCCTGCGCCGCCAGCGACGGCGTGACGTCGCAAGTATACGTGATCAGCACGGAGGCCGAGCGGATGGCGTCGAGGTTCTCGTAATCCTCGAACACGCGGGTGCGGACCGAAGGGTCCTCGGCCAGCA
Source organism: Novosphingobium sp. (assembly GCA_017745295.1). Lineage (GTDB taxonomy): Bacteria > Pseudomonadota > Alphaproteobacteria > Sphingomonadales > Sphingomonadaceae > Novosphingobium. The sequence goes on along the minus strand of JAGHZR010000012.1, from coordinate 43,286 downwards.
GCTTCAGCAGTTCCAGCCGGGCGAAGTCCATGTCGTGCCAGACCCCGCCGCAGATCAGCACGCAGTCGATGCGCGGCGGGCGGCTTTCAGCGGTTTCGCTCATGCGGTCAGGCCATCCCTTCCGGCGTGGTCTGGCCCAGTTCGCCGTCGATGTACTTCATCAAGGTATCCTGGAATTGGCGGATGCGGATTTCCTGATAGTTGCCGAGATTGACCTTGCCCGTCTTCGAGGCGTGAAGCCCCTCCTGCACGAAGGGCAGGTTGTCCATGTCCTGTTCGAACACGTCGCCCAGAATGCCCAGTTCCGGCGCCTCGGTCCATTTCTGGTCCAGCCGCAGCATCTTCAGTGGGGCGCCGCGCGGGATTGGCTGGCCCTTGGGGATGCGCGCAAGAATGCGCACTTCCATCACGCAAGTGTCCGGCGTCTTACCCGGCAGCCAGTTGTAGACGATGTTGGGCATGTACCCGCCCCAGGGCGCGAAGTTGGGGAAGACGTTGTAGACCAGCGCGTCCAGCAGTTCGGCATCGGTCGCCTCGGCATGGTCGTAGCCGGTGCTCTCGGTATAGGCCGCGCGCATCGCCGCGCCCAAAGCCGCGCGGGCAGTGACGCCTTCGGGAACCCGGATCGCCATGGGATTGGCCGAAGCCTCGCCCTCGTAATTGTCGCCGGAGCGACCGTTGTACTTGATGAACTCGTCGACGATCCACTGCTCGCCCTGACCCTGCTCGATATGCGGGCTCATCACGCCGAAGGGGACGAGGTTTACGTTCACGTTGTCACCCCAGGTCCAGTAGGCGGCGTTGGAATCGCCGGTGAACGGCAGCAGTTGCGGGTGGGTGACGATAGTGTGCCAGGCCTCCATGAAGGCCTCCATCACCACTTTCCAGTTGGCCGGCACTTCCTTGGCCACGCGCATGACGCTAGCGCATTCCTCGTGCCGCCAGCGCTTGAAATGCTCGGGTAGCGGGGCCAGGAATTCCTCGAGACTGGGTCCGCCCTTCTCCTCGCGGATGAAGACGTAGCCCGCCCAGCGGCCCACTTCGGCCTCCGGAAGGTCGAGGTTCTGTTCGGCCAGATGCGGAAAGTCCCACTGGCACGGCATGGAATCGAAACTGCCGTCCTTCTTCCAAGCGAAGCCGTGGAACGGGCAGACGAACTTGTCCGCATGGCCTTCCTCCGTGCGCAGCTTGCGGCCGCGATGGAGGCAGACGTTGTGCATGGCGCGGATCGATCCGTCGTCCTGCCGGCTGACAAGGTAGGACCGCCCGGCGTTCTCATAGACGATGAAGTCGCCCGGATCGGGCAGGTCTTCCTCGCGGGCGACGAACTGCCAGACGTAGGGCCACATCCGTTCCCGCTCCAGCTTCGCGAATTCGGCGCTGGTGTAGCGGCTGGCCGGGATCGGGTCGGACCCGCGATAGGTGTAGCTCTCCTCCGTCAGGATCGCGGGGGGAGTGCGCGAATCCCGCGCCATGAGTTCGGCCCAGCTAATGCCCTCGCTGCGGTCTTCTCCCAGCGTAGAGGCCAATTCGGGGTCACGTTCGGCCATCGGTCCAAGGTCTCCCAACCTGTTTCGTTTTTCCCTGTTTGGGGCATGTCTGGACCGGAGGGAAGGTGAAGTCACCTTGCTCTAATCATAGGTTGCCCCCCGGCGAAGATCGGCCATGTTCGAAGCAACGAATAAGACGGGAGAATGCCGTGAAGCGGCTTGAAGGCAAAGTGGCGCTGGTCACCGGAGGCACGTCCGGCATCGGCGCGGGTGCGGTGCGGCGACTCTGCGCGGAAGGCGCGCGTGTCGTGTTCACCGGCTCCAACCGCAGCGCCGCGGACGAGGTCTGCGCCGCGACCGGGGCCGAATTCGTCAGCCACAACGTGCGCGATGGCGCGGCGTGGGATGCGCTTTCCGCCCGGATCGCGAGCGAATATGGACGGTTGGACTTCGCCTTTGCCAATGCCGGGACCGAGCACGGCGACGGCAGCGTGGAGGATATCACGCTGGAGGGCTGGGAAAACGTCATCGGCGTCAACCAGACCGGGGCGATGCTCACCGTGCAGCATGCGATGCGGCTGATGGCCAAAAACCCGGACGGTGCGGCGGGGTCGATCCTCGTCAACTCCTCGATGAACGCGCACCGGGCGATGGGCAATTTCCTGGCTTACTCGGTGTCCAAGGCGGCCGTCGTCGCGCTGGTGAAATCGGCGGCGGTCCACGCGGGCAACCGCAAGTACCGCATTCGCGTGAACGCCATCCTGCCCGGCGTGGTCGAGACGGCGCTGATCCGCAACCTCATCGAGACTTCCGGCGATCCGCAGGCCACCCGCGCCGCCTACGAGAGCCTGTCTCCCTTCGGGCGCATGGCGCGCGTGGAGGAGATCGCCGGGCTCGTCGCCTGGTTCGCCTCGGACGAATCGCAGTTCGTCTCCGGCAGCGAATACGTGATCGACGGGGCAACCACGGCAGGGATGATGGGCGTATGAGCGATCTGGGTTCGCAGCGGCTGAAGGGCCGCGTGGCGCTGGTTTCGGGGGGCCTTCGCGGCATCGGGCTGGCCTGCGTGGAGCGTTTTCTGGCCGAAGGCGCGGAAGTCGTGCTGACCGATCTGGAGGCGCGGGACAGCGCGCTGGTGGGTGAGACGCTAGCGCGGCTGGGGCAGGCGGCCAGCTATGTGCAGGCCAATGTCACCAGCGAGCAAGACTGGCAGACGGTGCTGGATGCCGTCACCCAGCGGCATGGCAAGTTGCACATTCTGGTCAACAACGCAGGCATCGACCTGACCGGCCCGGTCGCCGAAACCTCTCTGGAAGGCTGGCGGCGGATCATGAGCATCAATGTCGACGGCGTGTTCCTGGGCGTGCGCACGTTCGTGCCGCTGATGGCCGCGAGCGGCGCGGAGGTCCCGGGCGGTGCCTCGATCATCAATGTCAGTTCGATCATGGGCCTCGTCGGCATGAGCGAGGTTTCCGGCTACAACGCCAGCAAGGGCGCGGTGCGGCTGTTCACCAAGTCCATCGCGCTGGAATTCGCCGAAAAGAAGATGCCGATCCGCGCCAATTCGCTGCATCCCGGCTTCGTGATGACGCCGCTGCTGAAGGAAGGCTTCCAGCGCTGGGTGGACAAGGGCGTCGCGGAAAAGCCGCAGGATCTGGTGGATCTGATGTCCGGTAAGACGCCGATCGGCCGCCTTGCCGATCCGTCCGAACTGGCCAGCGCGGTGTTCTTCCTCGCTTCCGGCGACAGTTCCTACATGACCGGTGCGGAACTGGTCGTGGATGGCGGGTGGACGGCGCAGTGACGATCCGTAGCGCCCTGTTTGCTGAGGCCCCAAGGTTCGGCCTGACCCTTCGACAAGCTCAGGGTGAGCGGGGTTTGTTTAATACCCCCAGTACCATTCAGTGGGAGCGGTCCTGGTTCCATACCCCCATTTCCGCTCAGGCTGAGCTTGTCGAAGCCCCCGGCGCGCAGAGCGCAACCGAAGACATAGAGGAACACGAAGCATGACCGCACCTTCACCCGGCGCCCTTCCCGACACTATTGCCGTCGTCACCGGAGCCGCAGGCGGCATCGGGCGCGAGATCGTGAAGGCTATGAAGGCCGCCGGTGCCACCGTGATCGCCACCGACCTGAAGGACGACGCCACGGTCGAAGGCGCCGAACACTACCTGAAGCACGATGTCACCAGCGAGGCCGACTGGCGCGCGGTGGAAGCGCTGGTGCGGGAAACTTACGGCAGGCTCGACGTGCTGGTGAACAACGCCGGTTTCTCGATCGTCACGAAGTTCGAGGATACGCCGCTTTCCGAATTCCACCGCATAAACGCGATCAACGTCGATTCCGCCATCATCGGCACGCAGATCCTGCTCGATCTGCTGAAAGCCGGTGGCAAGGCGCGCAAGGGCGGGGCTTCGGTGATCAACTTCTCCAGCGTCGGCGGCCTGCGCGGTGCGGCGTTCAATGCGGCCTATTGCGTCAGCAAGGCGGCGATCAAGATGCTGTCCAAGTGCCTGGGCGCCGAATTCGCGGCGCTGAAATACAACATCCGCGTCAATTCGGTGCACCCCGGTGGGATCGAGACGCCGATGCTGGCCTCGATCATGGACCGCTACGTCGAACTCGGCGCCTCACCTTCCCGCGAGGCTTCGCTGGCGGCGATGAACACCACCCACCCCATCGGCCGCCTCGGCAGGCCCGAGGAAATGGCGGGCGGCGTGGTCTTCCTGGCCAGCGAGGCATCCAGCTTCATGACCTGCGACGAACTGGTGATGGACGGAGGGTTTAGCCAAGTGTGATCCGGCAGCTCTGATTTCATGAGGCCCTGAAGAGGCCATCGGGAGAGAGGCAATGACCAACAAGGCATACGATCTCGTCGTGCTCGGTTCGGGCGCGGCGGGGCTGACGGCTGCGCTGACCGCGGCCGAGCATGGCGCGAACGTTCTCGTGGTCGAAAAGGGGCAGAAGCTGGGCGGCACTTCGGCCTGGTCTGGCGGGCAGATCTGGATACCCTGCAACCCGCACCAGCAGGCTTTCGGCAAGGAGGACAGCCGCGAAAAGGCGCTGACCTACCTCGCCTCCATGTCCAACGGCCTGATCGAGCCGCAAATGGCAGAAGCCTATATCGACGGCGGCGTCGAGATGGTGGCCTTCCTGGAAGACCGCACGCCGGTGAAGTTCATGGTGGTGCCCGATTTCCCGGACTACCACCCCGAACAGCCCGGCGCCGCATCGCGGGGGGGCCGCACGCTGGAATGCGCCGTCTATCCCTATGGCGACCTCGGCGAATGGCGGGACCGGGTGGAAGTCTCCCCCTATTACTGGCCGCACGTCTACTTCACCGTGGGCGAAACCTCTCTGGCGCAGGCCGTGCCCGATCCGCTGGACCCTGCCGAAGCGAAGCGCCGGGCCGACAATGACGAGCGCGGGCTGGGCCACGCCCTCGTCGGCCGCCTGCTGCGCGGCTGTCTGGACCGCGGCGTGGAATTCCTGCTGGGCACCGGCGGCAAGGAATTGCGGATCGAGAACGGCGCGGCGAAAGGTGTTGAGCTTGACGACGGCACCCTGATCGACGCTCCCAACGTCGTGCTGGCGACCGGCGGCTTCGAACATAACGAGGCGTTCAAGGCCGCCTTCCTGCGCGGTCCGCTGACCTCGCCCGTCTCGATCCGCACCAATACCGGCGACGGGCTGCGCATGGCGATGAAGGCCGGTGCCATGCTCTCCTCCATGCGGGAGGCCTGGTGGATGCCGGTGGTGGAGGCTCCGCTCAACGACATGGGCCGGATGCTGTTCACCGGGGAGCGCACCCTGCCCGGCACGATCATGGTCAACCGCACCGGCAAGCGCTTCACCAACGAGGCGGCGAACTACAACGCCTTCGGCGCGGCATTTCATGTGCAGGATCTCAATTCCTGCTCCTGGGCCAATCTTCCGGCCTGGTGCCTGTTCAACCAGGCGTTCTACGACAAGTGGGGCTTCCTCGACACCCAGCTGATCGGCGTGGGCGACGGCGAGCACAAGCGTGAGCCTGCCGACTGGATCGCGCGCGGCGATACCCTTGCGCAGCTCGCGGACAAGCTGGGCATTCCGGATGGCGCGCTGGAGGCCACGGTCGAACGCTGGAACAAGATGGTCGATGCGGGCAAGGATGAGGATTTCGGCCGGGGTGACAGCTACTACGACCTCTATTGGGGCGATCCCGACCGCAAGGGCTGCAAGGAGGCCACGCTCGGAAAGATCGAGGGCGGGCCCTACTACGCGGCCGAGGTCAAGTCCGGCGCGCTGGGCACCAAGGGCGGGCCGAAGACCGACACGCTCGGCCGCGTGCTGGACGTGGACCTGAAGCCGATCGAGGGGCTCTATGCGGCGGGCAATGCCATGGGATCGATGATGGGCATGACTTACGGCGGTGGCGGCGGCACGCTGGGGCCGGGCATGGTCTTTGGCTACCTCGCAGGCCGACACGCGGCGCAGCGCAATGTCGGCGCAGAAAGCTCGGTAGCGGCATGAGCGAGACTCTCCCCGGCGTGATCGGCATCCACCACATCGGCGTTTCGGTGCCCGATCTGGCCAAGGCGCGGCACTTCTACCTCGATATCCTGGGCGCGGTGGAGGAAGTGGAGCCGCTGCGCTGGGCCGAAAATCCCTTCATCGACCAGATCGTCGGGCTGGAAGGCAGCGCGGCGGAGCAGTTCTTCTGCCGCCTGGGCAATGTGCAGATCGAATGCTTCGAATATACCGCTCCGAAGCAGAAGCAGCCGCAGGATCCGCGCCGGGGCGTCAACGAATACGGCTACACGCATATCGCCCTGCAAGTGCAGGACCTCGCCGCCGTTCACGAGCGGATCGTGGCGGCAGGCCTGCCCGTCCACGCCCCGCCCGAACTGGCGACGATCACCACCGACGCGGAGGGCGTGAAGCACGGCTATGCAGGCACCTATTGCCGGGATTTCTTCGGCAACGTCTTCGAAATCCTCGAAATCCACGAGACGCCGCTGATCCGGCCCATCACCTGAAAGGACCTCACCCATGCGCATCATCGTGGCGGGAACGCTCCGCTTTGCCGGAGACGATACCCTTTGCTCCGAAATCATCCGGGGCGGCGCCGCACACATCGCCTCCAGCCGGGAGGAACAGGGCTGCACCGCCTACAACTGGGCGGTCGATCCGCTCGATCCCGGCGTGATCCATGTCTACGAGGAATGGGACAGCGAGCGGGCGCTGCTCAGCCACTTCGCGCATTCCTCCTACGCGGCGATGCGCGATCATCTTGGCCAGTATGAGCTGACCGGCTTTGCGGTGCAGGTCTATTCGGTCGCCGGGATCGAGCCGGTCTATGACGAGCAGGGTCAGGCGCGGCGGGAAATCTTCGGGGTGACGCTGTAACGCTCACCCTCCTCTAAACTCCCCGTCATCCCCGCGAAGGCGGGGATCCCGCTTGTTCTGGCGCCGTGGCGCGAAGAAAAGCGGGGCCCCCGCCTTCGCGGGGGCGACGAGGTGTTGGGTTGCAGGGGCATGCGAGGCCAAGAGCGCGGTGGAAGGCTGGGGAACCCGCCCTCACCCCTCCGGCGGAATGAGAAAATCCATCGTATAGCGCGCGGCCTTCCAGCCCGCCGCCGTGCGCACGACATCAAAGTAATAGCGCCCGTGGACCGTCACCCCGCCCCCCGCCTTGTACCGGGCCATTCCGGTGACATAAGCGCGGATCGAGGCGCGGTCGCCCGCATGGGCGGTGATCGCGAAGTTGCTCAGGTAATGCGCCTGCGCGGCCATCGCCGCGAACGTATCCTCGAAAAAGCGGCGGATCGCGGCATGGCCCTCCAGCTTGGCAAACCCGATGCCGGAAAGGTCGAACACCGCATCCTCCACGAAGAGCGCGAGCAGCCCGTCGACGTCGTGGAGGCCGTCCAGCCCGTGGGCATAGGCCACCAACAGGTCCTCGATCGCCAGCCGATCCTCGACGGGGCAGGAATTCACCCCAGCACCTTGTCGTTCAGCAGCTCATGGAAGCGCTGCACGCGCTTTTCCTGACCCGGGAGGATGCAGCCCTTGAACCCGCGCGAATTGAGGCCCTGCTGCTGGCTGGTGCCGATCGACAAGTCCTGATCCGCCACGAAGCCCACCGAAACCCCGTCGCCATAGACCGAGTGCCGGGCAATCGCATCGTGACGCAGCGGCACGGTGCCGAGCGGCGTCTCCACCTCGCGCATGCCCGCGATCGGCGGATAGAGGCACCAGTGCTGGAACACGCATTTCTCGGGATCGGTCGGGTGCGGTTCGGTCCGCAGGACCTGCAACTGCTCCGGACTCATGGTCAGCGTGAGGTTCGGGAACAGCGTGCAGTGGAAGTAGTCGACCAGTTGCTGATCGCTCATCTCCGCGTAGTTCGCAAAACCCCGCTCCGGCCCGAGCCGCCGCTTCGCCTCGATCACCGCTGCGCGAAGGTCCCCGGTGTGGCCCGCATAATCCGCCGGATCGATGCCCCAGGCCCGCGCGATCTGGTCGAGCGGAGCAGGCACTTCGGTCGTGTGATAGTCGACGCGGGTGGTCGCCTGATGGCCCTTCATCCACATCGAGTTGTGGCCCGAGGGATACATTTCGAACAGGGTGTCCGGCAGACCGTCGTTGATGAACGTCGCCAGTTCCGGATGGATTGTCGGCAGGTGGTAGCTCTCGTTGAAATTGTCGCGGATGATCTTCCAGTTGAATTCGCAGTCCGCCGAGAGGTTGAGCACCCGCACCCAGTTGTCGATACCGTAGCCGGCCAGACGCTCCGGGAAGGGCGAGAGCCATTCGTGCAGCGGGGCGACGTCATCGTCCATGCACCAGAACACGAACGGCCCCCAGGTCTCGCAGCGCAGTTCAGACAGGTGGACTTTGCCGCAGGGGTTGCCGCCCTCGAAATCGTCCGGATCCTGCACCTTGATGAGCGTGCCGTCCAGATCGTAAGTCCAGTTATGATAGCCGCAGGTGATGCGCGGCACGCTGGTGACGTCGGCCAGGATCAGGCGGTTCCCGCGGTGCGGACAGGAATTGTAGAAGGCACGGATGGAATCGTCCTCCTGCCGCACCATGATGACCGATTCCTTGGCGAAATTGTGCCGGATCACGTCGCCCGGCTCCTCCAGGTCGGCCAGCACCCCGCCGAGATGCCAGACCTTGGGCCAGAGGTTCTTCATCTCGCCCGCCATCCAGTCCTTGGAGATGTAGCGGTCGGCCGTGATCGGATCGCCGCGCACCGGCGGGTCGAACTCCTGTGAGTAGCGGGAAACCTTGCTCTGGAGGTTCATGAACATGCTCCTATCTGGCTGGGGTCCGCACCAAGTCGACCGCCGCGCACGACGCCGGGATTGGCGGCAAAGAAATCGAGCGAGCCGGGATCGTCCTTGACCCAGTCGGTCACCAGCAGGCGCGAGGTGATGCGCCACTCCCCGTCCCGGCAGGCATATTCGTCGAGATAGCGCCCGGCGATGAAGAGATCGCGCACCCCGCCCGCCTCGTCGGCCACGCCATGCCAGGCCTGGAAATAGGCCTCGCCGCGCGCGGTATCTCCAGAAATCTCGATGCGGTGCTGGCCGAGCAGGTGATGCGTCGCCGCCATCGTGCCGAGGAAATCCTGGCAGAAGGCGACGAATTCGTCCGCCGTGCCCTTCATCAGCCCGCAGTCCACCACAGCATCGTCGTGGAAGGCCCGGCGCTGGAGTGCAGGATCGAGCCGGTCCAGCCCGCGCATGTAACGATGCGCGGCCTCGGCGATATCCCGCCGCGCCGCCAGATCGCGCAGTTCGGCCGCGATATCGAAATCTGTCGCCGCTTGCGGCTCGCCCATGTCCTGCCTCTCCACCGCCGGTCCTCGAAGACCGGCCTGCTGTTATCGGACTCTTATGGTACGCCCCTGCCCGCGATCTCACCTGCGACTATGGCTAGGACGAAAGATCGAGGCGCCAAAAGGTCCGTTTTCGTAAAAACTTACAGCAAGTGTACGTTGATCGTCCGCGCGGAGACCGGCATGAAGGCAGGACTCTGGCAGAGGGAAATGCGATGCGGAAGATTCTCGTGGGCTGTCTGGCTCTTGCAGTTCCCTTTGGCGTAATGCCGATTGCCGCGACGGCGCAGGAGGCCCCGATCTCCCCCACGGTGCCGAGCGCGCAGGGCGATCTCTCCGTCACGATCTACAACAACGACGTCGCGCTCGTGCAGGATGTCCGGCAACTCGATCTGGCCAATGGCCGTGTGCGCCAGAGCTTCCCCGACGTCAGCGCCCAGATCCGGCCCGAGACGGTCTCGCTCACCGTTCCCGACGCCGCCATCGTCGAGCAGAATTTCGATTTCGACCTGCTCAGCCCCTCCAGCCTGATGGAAAAGGCGGTGGGAGAGACGATCACTCTCATCCGCACCAATCCCGCCACCGGCGCGGAGACCCGTGAGCGGGCGAAAGTGCTGGCGGTGAACGGCGGCGTCGTGCTGGATATCGGCGGCCGCATCGAAGTGCTGCGCGACGACGGCCTGCCCGTCCGCGCCGTGTTCGACAAAGTGCCGGAATCGCTGCGCGCCCGGCCTACCCTTTCGGTCACGCTGGCCAGCACCCGCGCAGGCACGCGCCCGGCGACGCTCTCCTACCTCAGCAGAGGTCTCGGCTGGAGCGCGGACTACGTCGCCCTGTTCGACGACAAGAGCGACAAGCTGGACGTGCAGGGCTGGATCACCCTGACCAATACCAGCGGCACGACTTTCACCAATGCCCGCACCCTGCTCGTTGCCGGCGATGTCGGCAGCGCCGACGACGGCAATTCCTACATGCCCAGCCCGCGCCGAACCACGCGCATGACGCCGGGCACCGAAACTGCAGGCCGCGAACAGCTTGGCGACTTCTATCTCTACCCGCTCGCCGAACGCACGACGATTGCCGACAAGCAGACCAAGCAAGTTAGTTTCCTCGATGCCAAGGGCGTCTCGGCCAGCACCGGCTATCGCTTCGAGAACGGCTGGCTCGGCAGTTCCGGCGACAGCCGCAGCGCCCAGAGCGTGCTGCGCTTCGCCAATTCCGGCGCCGCCGGGCTGGGCGACGCGCTTCCCGCGGGCACGGTGCGCGTCTATATCCGCGACGCGCGCGGCCAGCCGCAGTTCACCGGCGAGAATCGCATCGAGCACACCCCGCAAGGTTCGGGCATCGCCCTGCCGACCGGCGATGCCTTCGACGTGAAAGTGCAGCCCACCGTGGTTGCCCGCACGAAGCTCAGCGACCAGCGCTGGCGCACGCAGATGCGCTACCGCCTGACGAATGCGCGCGGCCGCGCCGTCGCCGTCGAACTGGTGCAGGGCGGTCTCGACTGGAGCGATACCCGCGTGACCGAGGAAAACCGCAAGAGCGAGCGGCGCGATGCCGGTTCGGCGGTCTGGCAAGTGCCGGTCCCGGCCAATGGAGAGGCGGTCGTCACCGCCACCTTCGACACGCGTTACTGATGCTGCGGCGGCTTTGCCTGACGGCTTTGCTGGCAGCGCTGCTCCCCGGCCCGGTCGGTGCCGCCGGAGAGGAGCGCGTCGTCACGTCGCCGTCGCCGGACAAGGTAGCGCTCACCGTCTACCGCGCGCCTTATGGCCGGGGGCCGCTGAACTTGCGCTACCTCGGCGGCTTCGCGATGGTGACGGAGACCCGCAAGATCCGCCTGCCGCGCGGCCGCGCCGTGCTGCGCTTCGAAGGCGTGGCGGAGGGGATCATCCCCGTCAGCGCCGTGATCGAGGGCCTGCCCGGCGGCACGATCGAGAAGAACCGCGACGCGCGCCTGCTCTCGCCCGCCTCGCTGGTCGACGGCACGCTGGGGCGTCAGGTCACGGTGACGCGGACCGACAAGGCCACCGGCCGCACTGTCAGCGAGGAGGCGACAATCGTCGCCGGGCCATCCTCCGGCGTCGTGCTCCAGACCAGGACCGGGTTCGAGACCCTGCGCTGCTCCGGCCTGCCCGAGAAACTCCGCTTCGGCGGCGTGCCCACCGGGCTGTCGAGCAAGCCGGTGCTCAGTGTCGTCACCGAAAGCCCGGCGGCGCGCACCGTCACCGTGCGCCTGAGCTATATTGCCTCGGGCTTCGACTGGCGCGCCAGCTATGTCGCCACGCAGGCGCCCGACGGCCGCTCGCTCGATCTCTTCGCCTGGCTGACCCTGGCCAACGGCAATCCGGAAGTGTTTGCCGAGGCCGAAGTCAATGCCGTGGCCGGACGGCTCAACCGGATCGCCACACCCGGCTTGCGCGCGGCGGTCTCGCAGCTTCGCCTGAGCTGCTATCCGCTGGGGACCACGACTTCGGACTTGCGGTCACAGGAGTTCGCTCCTGCCGCCGAGATCGTGCTGACCGGCAACCGGGTCTTGCGCGCGCCGCCGCCCTTGGCCATCGCCCCGGCACCCGCAGCGCCGCCACCGCCCCCTCCCCCGCCGCCGGAAGACCTCGGCGATCTCAAGCTCTACCGCGTGCCCGAGCGCGTGACGGTAAGCCCGCGCGGCCAGAAACAGGTCGCCCTGCTCGCCAAGACCGCCGTGCCCTTCGAGCGGCGCTACCGGCGCGCGGTCTACCCCGGCCAGCAGCTCGACAATGCCCCCAGCGCCGTCGTGCTCGTCCTGCGCAACGAGAGCAAGGCCGGGCTGGGCCTCGCGCTGCCGTCCGGCAGCACCGCGCTCTATGCCGCCGGGCCGGGGGGCGGCAGACAGTTGCTGGGCCTCGGCACTCTCAACGACCGCGCTGAGGGCGAGACCTTCCGTCTCTCGGCCGGAACCAGCACCCAGGTCCTCGTTTCGCAGCGCCCGCTGTCGCAAAAGGAAGCCGCGCTCAGCGTGACCAACGCCAATCCTTTCGCCGTCGCCATCGACCTGCCGATCGGTTCCGCCGGTCAGGAGATCAAGGCGGACGGCGAGGCTCTGCAGCGCGTGGGCGGCGTGGCCACCTGGTCCGTGACATTGCCGCCGGGCGGCACTGCCGAACTGCGCTACCGGTTCTGATCCTTCGACAAGCTCAGGATGAGCGGTAGGGAAACAAGCTCAGGATCAGCGGCGACCGAAGCCCACAACCCGCTCAGCCTGAGCTTGTCGAAGGCCCCGCGCCAAAGCAGCAGCCTCAGGACTCGCCGAGATGGATTGCCAGCCAGATCGTCGGGTCGGCGGTATAAGTTACCCGGTGCGCGGTCCCTGCCGGAATGAGCAGCGCCTCCCCGGTTCCCAGCCGACGCAGGCCCACGCCGTCCAGATCCAGGTCCGCCTCGCCTGCCATGACAAGTACCCATTCGTCCCAGTCCTGCACATAGGGCTGGTCCGGCGGCGTCGTGTGGCCATGCGACTCGATGCGTTCGATCCGCACGCCCGGACGAAGTAGCAGATCGTCGAAGCGCTCGCCGTCGAGTGGGCCGGAAAGGAGCGGCAGGAGGCTGAGCACATCGGTCATATCCGGCAAAAAGTCTAGCGCGCGCGCCCAAGCCTGACAACGCGCGGAACGCCCCCTGGCCCCAGCCCCAGCCATTCCGGATGATCCGCCCTTCCAGACCGCGCAATTCCATGTACGCCGTTGATGCGGCGTGATATCGTCGCTTCCTGCCGACCATTCGGCCATGGTGGAGGATCGTCATGAAGGCATTGCTTGCCCTGGCTTCGATCACGCTTCTGTCCGCCTGCGCCGCGACCCGCCCGATAGAGCCGCATCTGGCTTCGACTGGCACGGATTTCGCGGATGCGCAGACCGTCACCGTGACATTGTCCAACTTCCGCTTCACGCCGCAGGACATCACGCTCGTCGCCGGAAAACCGGTCGTGCTGGTGCTGGACGATACCGCCACCGGCGGCCACGACTTCACCGCGCCGGAATTCTTCGCCGCCGCCACGATCGCGCCGCAGGACGCCGCCCTTGTGGCCGGAGGACAGATCGCGCTTTCCGGCAAGCAGCAGGTCTCGATCCATCTCGTTCCGGCAGCGGGCGACTACAAACTGGTCTGCACCCATTTCGGCCATGCCGCACTGGGCATGACCGGCAGCATCAAGGTTCACTGAAACAGGGGGAAACGCACGGCATGACGGTCTCCACGGATGCGATACTGGAGGTGATAGCGGAAGAATCCGGCCTCGATGCCGCCGCCCTGCGCCCCGATGCGACGTTCGAACAGCTCGACATCGGCTCGCTCGATGTGGCCAGCACGCTCTTCGCCATCGAGGACAAGTTCGGCGTGGCGATCGATCCCGACCAGCTGAACCCCGCGTCGACGATCGCCGAATTCGTGAACCTCGTGCGGCAACTGGCGCCTTCATGAGCCGAAAGGTCGTCCTGACCGGCTTCGGCTGCGTCAGCGGCCTGGGGATCGGCCTTGCGGAAACATGGCGAAGGCTCGCCGCAGGCGAAGGCGCGATCCGTCCGCTGCTGCGCGAGGCCCCGCCGGACCACCCGGCCCGGCGTATGGACTGCCCTGCCGCCTGGGTCGATGCCGGCGCCTGCCGCGCCGCGCTCGCCGCCGAGGATCTGCGGCCGATGGGCCAACTCGATCCGCTTTCGCTCTATGCCCTGACGGCGGGACTGGAAGCGGTCGAGGCGGCCGGGCTGCGGGGCCACGCCTCGCTGGAGCGCCGCACCGCGATCCTCGTCGGCTGCGGCAGCGGCGGCAATACTACGATCGACCAGGCTTTCGAGCGCCTCTACGCCCGCGAACTGGCAAAAGTGCACCCCCAGACGATCCCCTCCTCGATGATGTCCGCCCCGGCCAGCCATCTCGCCCTGCTGCTCGGCTGCCACGGCCCGACATTCGTGATCTCCAGCGCCTGCGCCTCCTCCGCCCACGCCCTGGGCGAGGCGATGCACATGATCCGCTCCGGCCGGGTGGACGTGGCGCTGGTGGGCGGCAGCGAGGCCTGCCTGACGCTGGGATCGTGGGTCGCCTGGAACTCGGTCGGCGTCATGGCCGAAGACACCTGCCGTCCCTTCTCGCAGGAACGCAAGGGCATGGTCTTGGGCGAGGGCGCGGCGATGGTCGTGCTGGAAAGCGAGGACCATGCAAGGGCGCGCGGCGCGAAAGTGCTCGGCGAACTGGCGGGCTACGGCAGCAGCAGCGACGCCGCCGACATGACCGCCCCCGATCTCCACGGCATCACCGCCGCCATCCGCATGGCACATGAAGACGCAGGGCTCGCGCCCGAGGAACCGGCGCTGATCTCCACCCACGGCACCGGCACCCGGATCAATGATCCGGTCGAGGCCGCCGCGCTGCACGCGGTCTATGGCCCCGCCTTGTCCGGCCATACGGTGATTGCCACCAAGTCCGCCCACGGCCACCTAATCGGCGCGACTGCCGCCATGGAGTTCGTCATCGGCATGGAAGCCCTTGCGCGCGGCGTGGCGCCGCCGGTGCTGAACCATCTCGGCCCCGATCCGGAATGCGACTTGCCCCTTGCGCTCCGGCCCGAACCGATCGACCACCGGGTGCTCGTCTCCAACAGCTTCGCTTTCGGGGGCCTCAACGCCGTGCTCGTCGGCAGGATCGCGCCATGACCGCAACCGCACACATCAACGCCATCGGCACGGCGGTGCCGCCGCATCAGGTCCACGACGCCTTCGTCGCCTTCGTCCGCGCGTCGCTGCAAGACCCCGCCCATGCCCGCCTGTTCGACCGCATGGTGGCGCGCTCGGGGATCGAGCGGCGCTTCTCGTTCATCGAGCCGGAAGTGCTGCCGGACGGCCGCCTCACCGATCGCGACCGCTTCTACGGGCTGGGCGACTGGCCTTCGACTGCCGCGCGCATGGCCCGCTACGAGCGCGATGCTCCGGCGCTGGCGCTGCAAGCGGTCCGCGCTCTCAGCCCCGACATCGCCGCCGAGGGCGTGACCCACCTCGTCCTTGCCTCCTGCACCGGCTTCGTCGCGCCGGGACTGGACCAGATCCTGGTGGCAGAGGCCGGACTCGCCCCCGGCGTCGAGCGGACCGTCGTCGGCTTCATGGGCTGTTATGCGGCGGTCAACGCCCTGCGCCTCGCCCACCACATGGTCCGCTCCGAACCGGACGCGCGGGTCCTGGTGGTCAATCTCGAACTCTGCACGATCCACTTCCAGCGCACGCAGGATCTGGAGAAGCTGCTGTCGATGCTGCTGTTCGGAGACGGCGCCGCCGCCGCGCTCGTTACCGCCGAACCGAGGGGCATCGCGCTCACCGATTTCCGCGCCGCCGCCATCCCCGGCTCGGGCGAGGCGATCACCTGGCGGATCGGCGACCAGGGCTTCGATATGCACCTCGACGGTCAGGTGCCGAGCCTCATCGCCCATGCCCTGCGCGCCGAAAGCAGCCGTAACGACGACCGGGGGATCTTTCGCGGCCTGTCTCCGGCGGACTACGATCTCTGGGCGGTCCATGCCGGAGGCCGCACGATCCTCGACGCTGTGGACCGCGCGCTGGACCTGCCCGCCGAGGCACTGCACCGCTCGCGCGAAGTGCTGCGCCGCTTCGGCAACATGTCTTCCGCCACGCTGATGTTCGTGCTGGCGGCGATGATCGAGGAACATGCGGGGGTAGAGGGCCGGAACGGCATGGCCATGGCTTTCGGTCCCGGCCTCGCGGCGGAGACCTTCCGCTTCAGGCTGGTCTAGCCGCCATGCCCGACTTCCGCCGCCGCTCCCACGAACCGGAATGGATGGACGGCGACGCGGTGACCGCGCAGGAATTCGCCGCCTGCATCGAGGACCTCGCGAAAGTGAACACCCTCACGCTGGCGAGACCGCCCACGCTGGCCTTTCTGGACCGGGCTTTCGCCGCGACGCCGCCGGAGCGGAAGCTCACCGTGGTCGATGTCGGCTTCGGCGCGGGCGACATGCTGCGCGCGCTCGCCCGGCGGGCGCGGAAACGGGGCCGGGCGGTGCGGCTCATCGGCTTCGACATCAATCCGCGCAGCGCCCCCGTCGCCCGCCGCCTGACACCCCCGGAACTGGAGATCGACTACCGCACCGGCGACGCCTTCGCGATGGCCTCGGACGAGCCGGTCGATCTCGTGGTGAGTTCGCTGGTCACGCATCACATGTCCGATGCCGGGATCGTGGAATTCCTGCAATGGATGGAGCGCAAGGCCGCGCTCGGCTGGTTCGTCAACGACCTGCACCGCCACCGCTTCGCCTACCACGGCTTTACGCTGCTCTCGGCGGCGATGCGCTGGCATCCGTTCGTCCGCCACGACGGCCCGCTTTCCATCGCCCGTGCCTTTCGCCGCGACGACTGGGACGTCCTGCTTGCCCGCGCCGACCTGCTCGATACCGCCCAAGTCCACTGGCGCTTCCCGTTCCGCTACTGCGTGGAGCGGACGAAGTGGTAGCGCCGGTGGCGATACTGGGCGGCGGCCTTGCCGGGGCTTCCGCCGCACTCCGGCTGGCCCGCGCCGGGATCGCCGCAACCCTGTTCGAGCGGCAGGCCACCGCCCACCACAAGGTCTGTGGCGAATTCCTCTCGGTAGAGGCCCAGCGCGATCTTAGCGCCATGGCCTTCGAGCCGCTGCGCCTGGGGGCCGTGCCGATCGACCGGGTGCGGATCGTCAGCGGGCGAAAGAGCGCGGAATCCGCCCTTCCCTTCACCGCGCTGGGGATCAGTCGGGACGTGCTGGACGAGGCCCTGCTCGATGCCGCCGCCGCTGCCGGAGCCACGATCCGGCGCGGCGTGCGGGTCACGGCCATCGAGGATCACGGCATCCGGACCGGCGAAGGCGGCTTCCCGGTCGAAACCCTGTTCCTCGCCACCGGCAAGCACGACTTGCGCGGCGTCGCCCGGCCGGATGCACGGGAACGGGGGGCGCATCTCGGCTTCAAGATGCATTGGCGCATTTCGGCCACGCAGGACGAGGAACTCGGATCCGCGGTCGAACTCGTGCTGTTCGACGGCGGCTATCTGGGAATCCAGCGCGTGGCGGCGCGGGTCATGAACTTTTGCGTGCTGGTCCGGCGAGACCGTTTCGGCGGCTCCTGGACCGGTCTGCTGGAAGACCTCGCGCGCGACGATCATGTCGCGCGGCGGCTGGACGGCGCGCACGAACTGCTGGCCCGCCCCGCCTCCATCGCGGGCCTCCCCTATGGCTATGTCCATCGCCCGAGGGACGACCGCAAAGGCCTGTTCCGCCTCGGCGACCAGGCCGCGCTCACCGCACCTCTCACCGGAGACGGCATGGCCATAGCCCTGCGCAGCGCGGCACTGGCGGTCGATTGCTTTCGCTCCGGCCTTGCTCCGGCCGACTATACCCGCCTGCTCCACCGCGAGATCGGCGGGCAAGTGCGCAAGGCGATGCTGCTTCACCGCTGCGTCGGCCTCCCGGTCCTGCCCATGGCACTCGGCCTGCTCGGAACATGGCCTTCGCTGCTGGGCCGTCTGGCAGCGGCGACACGGCTACCCCGAACCGAAGAGGCAGCCTGATCGAATGAGCAGGTCAGGCGATACCACGCCTCTGCTAGGCTTGCTGGCCAAGGGCTTGCGCGATCTGTAGACCCACAACCGGCAAAGCATGGAAAAGGAACAGCGATGGCGAACGTGGCAATCACCGGAGCGGGGCGCGGCATCGCGCTCGAACTCGTCAAGCTGCATCTGGCCAAGGGAGACCGCGTCTTCGCCCTCCTGCGCAGCCCGGACGGCGCCGAGGAGCTGCAAGGTATTGCCGACGGCTCAGGCGGGCTGGTGACGCTCCACGCCATGGACGTCGCCGACGATGCCTCGGTCAAGGCGGGCGCCGCGGACACCGGCACGGAGGCGATCGACGTGCTCTACAATGTCGCGGGCGTTTCCGGCAACACCACTTCGGAACTGGAAAGCGCCGACTTCGCGGACTGGCTCGATGTGTTCAACATCAACGTCAACGGCCCGATGCGCGTGTTCCAGGCCTTCCTGCCGCGCCTGAAGCCCGGCGCAAAAGTTGTCAGCTTCGGCAGCCAGGTGGGCGCCTCGACATGGCCCTATGCGGGCTATGAGGTCTATTCGGCCTCGAAGGCGGCCCTGCACCGGCTCATGCTATCCGTCGCGCTCGGCATGAAGGACCGGGGTATCATCGCGATCAGCGTGCATCCGGGCTGGGTCCAGACCGACATGGGCGGGGCTCAGGCCGATCTCACGCCGCAGGAAAGCGCCGAGGGCATCGCCGCGCTGACGAGCACACTGACGCCGGAAATGTCGGGCGGGTTCTACAAGTGGAACGGCGAACCCCACGCCTGGTAGCGAAGGGTCACGTCAGCGTGTTCAGCCAGCCGCGCGTGGCATCGAGAACGGCCTTGGCGCGCAGCACCGGGTGGCTGAACGCCTCGCGCAGCGCGGCGGAGCGCAGCTCGATGGACAGCGGCACGTCCGGCGGCAGGGCTTCCAGCAGTGCCGCAAGCGGCAGCGCACCTGCCCCGCACTGCTCGCGCAAGTCCACGGCATCGGCAATCACGGCAGCAAAATCGGCCGGGTCTGGCCGCAAGGCGCGGGCGTCGCAGAACTGGGCGTAAGGCAGCAAGGCCGGATCGATCGCCGCCACTTCGGCCACCGTAGTGCCGGAACGGTCGACATGGATCGGATCGACCAGCAGTGCCGCCAGCGGATGGTCAACCTGCCCGATCACGGCCAGCGCCTGTTTCAGGTTCCGCACTTCGGTGAAAATGCCGAACTCCAGCGCCACGCGCATCCCCGAACCATCGGCATGGCGGCAGAGCGCGGAAAGCGTGTCGGCCGTGACGCCGTGATCGGGGTGGGAGGAGACGCACAGCACATTCGCTGCGCCCAGTTCCGCGCCCACGTCGATCACCTTGCGATGATCGTCCAGCGCAGAATCGGGCTTGATCCAGACCACCTCCACATCCAGCACCGGTATTCCGGTGCGGGCCAGCGCCGCGCGGGTATCGCGGGTGTGCTGAGCGGTCCATTCCGCCGGGTCGATCCAGAGGCCGACCGCGTCGAACCCCGTCGCCGCGCCCGCCTCCACCACGTCCACCGCGCCGAATTCGGGCAACACGCCCGAGGCGAGCGAAAGCCTGTGCGCCATGGTCTGCCCTACATCTCCGGTTCGGGCAGCGAGGCGTCGTCTTGCAAGTACCAGTTCAGCCATTCGTGGAAGTACTGGTTGCCCCTTTCGTTGCGACCGAAGGTAAGCTCGTCATGCGCCCCGGATTCGAGGCCTTTCTGGATCTCCAGCCCGATGACGTAATCCTCCTGATAGGTCACGTCGCGGAAGAAGTTCATCGCCGCTTCCGCCTTCTCGCGGTCTGCCTCGTCGCGGACGGGATCGCGGCGCAGGTAGTTCAGCACGGTGCGGTTGCGGTCGGGCGTGGGTCCGGGGAAGAGCTGGGCGACCTGGGTGATTTCGGGCGCGATGAAGATCGAGACGTTGGGGAAGAAGATGCGCACGAAATCGTAGCCGTAGTTCTCCTGAAGCCCCCATTCCGCGCGCGGGACGTCCTTCAGCTGCTCGGCAATCGAGTGCTGCGGAAAGCCGATGCGGATGTTCGGGCCGAAGCCTTCGTAATGCGTGCAGTTGGACGGCGTGCGCGGGAAGATCGTCTCCGGGTGGAGCGACTGGAAGTGATAGCCTTCGAGATAGCCATCGAAAGCGATTTTCCAGTTCGCGCCCTCGATCGTGCGGTTGCCCAGATAGGTCCAGTCCGCGAAGTCCAGCGCCTCGAAATCCTCCAGAAACCCGCGAAAGTGATGGTCGAGGTCGATCGGCGCATTGGGCGTCAGGCAGACGAAGATCATCCCCGCCCGCTCCTCGCAGGGAAGCTGGCGCAGGCCCATCTCGGCCTTGTCCACCGGCCCGAAGGTGCTCGCCTCCGAAATACCCAGCAGGCGGCCATCCGTCGCGTATGTCCAGGCGTGGTACTTGCAGGTGAAGCGGGAGCAATTGCCATGCCCTTCGGCCGCAACCGGCGCGCCGCGATGCGAGCAGACATTGAGGAAGGCACGGGCCTGCCCCTGCTTGTCGCGCGTAATCAGCACCGGCAGGCCCACGGCCTCCATCGCCTTGTAATCGCCGGGGTTCGGCATTTCCGCGGTAAAGGCCAGCATCAGCGGCACGCGCTTGAACACCAGCTCCATCTCGGCATTGAACTGGTCCCTGTCGGTATAGCTTGCGGTGGGGACCTTGAACGTCCGCTCGGTCTGGAAAGTCTTCCTGTTCTCGACGTAGTCGAGCATGATCTCGGCGACGTCGCCCATGTGCTGCACGCGGTCCACTCGGTCCTCTCCCGCATCGTTATCGCCTGCGATCCTGTGCCCGTGGGCCGATGGCGGCAACCTGCGCAAGGTGATAGGTGCATACTTTAGCTTGGCACTTTGGCCAGTTGGCCGCGATCTTCGGCAAGGGCAGTCATCGGCGATGATGGAGAGGAACGATCCCCCCTGGGCGTGGCTGAAAACGCCGCCGCCGCACCTGGCCGCCTATGCCGAGACCGGCGTGTGGGACGAACGCACGATCGCACAGCAGGCACAGGCGCTGGCCGATGCCGCCCCCTATTTCGTGGCGCTGGTCGACGGCGAAGTCACTCTGACCCGCGCCGGGGCGCTGGCCGATGCGGAGGCGCTTTCGGCCGCGCTCCACGCGCGCGGGCTGCGCCCCGGCGACGTGCTGGCCTTTCAGGTGCCCAACTGGCGCGAAGCGATGGTCATCAATCTGGCCGCCGCGATGTCCGGGCTGGTCGTCAATCCCATCGTACCGATCTACCGCGACCGGGAAGTGGCGCAGATGCTGGCCGATTGCGGCGCCGCCGCGCTATTCGTGCCCGCCACGTTCCGCAAGTTCGACTATGCCGCAATGGCCGCGCGGATCGCCGCCGACCTGCCCGACTTGCGGCATGTCTTCACCGTTCGCGGCGAAGGTGACGACGATTACGCCGCTCTGGTCGCGGAAGGGCGCGGCCGTGCTTTCGCCCGCCCCGCTGTCGATCCGCTGGGCGTTAAGATGGTGCTCTACACCTCGGGCACGACCGGCAGGCCCAAGGGCGTGCTGCACAGTCATGTCTCCATCGCCCGCATCCTGCGCGAAAGCGCCGCGCACTGGGGCCTTGCGCCGGGCGAGGCGACGCTGATGCCTTCGCCCGTCACCCACGTCTCGGGCTATGCCAACGGGCTGGAGGCGCCCTTCATCTGCGGCACCCGCACCGTGCTGATGGAAAGCTGGAACGCCGCCGAGGCGCTGGCCCTGATCGACCGGCATGCGCTGGTCGGCACGGTCGCCGCCACGCCGTTTCTGGTGGAGCTGGCGGCAGCGGCGCGCGCGGCGGGCAATCCGCTGCCCTCGTTCCGCTTCTTCGCCTGCGGCGGCGCGGCGGTGCCGGCGGACCTGATCCCCGCCGCCAATGCCGCCTTCGCCCAGTGCCGCGCCTTCCGCGTATTCGGCGCATCCGAAGTGCCGCTGGTGACCTTCGGCTGGCCGCGCGACGAGGCGCTTGCCGCCGTCACCGACGGCCAAGTGGTCGATTACGACGTGCGGATCGTCGACGGCGAGGACCGCGACGTGCCCGATGGCCGGGAAGGCGAGATTCTCGCGCGCGGACCGGGCATGTTGCTGGGCTATGCCGATGCCGCGCAAACCCGCGAAGCGATCACGGCGGACGGCTTCTTCCGTACCGGAGACCTCGGCGTGCGCTCCGCCGAAGGGGCGATCACCGTGACCGGCCGCAAGAAGGACCTCATCATCCGGGGCGGCGAGAACATCTCCGCCAAGGAGATCGAGGACGTGCTCCACGGCCATCCGCTGGTGCGGGAGGCTGCCGTGGTCGCCATGCCCCATGCGCGATTGGGCGAAGGCGTCTGCGCCTATGTGATTGCCATGGGGGCGGTGTCGGGCGAAGACCTCGCCGCCCATGTCGCCGCCAGCGGACTGGCCAGGCAGAAAGTCCCGGAGCGTTTCGAGTTCCGGGAGGACTTCCCCCGCACCGCCTCGGGCAAAGTCCGCAAGGACCTGCTGCGCGAGGATGTGCGGGCTTTGTTGGTTCCGTAACAGCGGTGCACCCGGCCTAGATCAACCGAAACCTATCAGTTCCATCCTCGTCGCCCCCGCTTTTCTTGCGCCGTAGCGCTGTGGATCGAAGAACAAGCGGGATCCCCGCCTTCGCGGGGATGACGGGTGTGTGGGTGCGAAGCGGCCTATTTCCCCATCGCCGCCGCAACCGCCGCGTCGATCTCGCTTTTCATCGGATTGCGGCGCAAGGTCAGACCGCCGTTCACTTGCAGGTTCTCGCCGGTCATGAAGCATTCGTCGCTGGCCAGCCAGACGGCGGCGGCGGCGATATCGTCCGAGGTGCCGATCCGGCCCAGCGGATAGCCCGCCAGAAACGCATCGAACAGCCCCGGCACCTGCTTGGCATCGGCCGTCATCGGCGTATCGGTCAGCCCCGGAGAGATCGAGTTCGCCCGCACCCCCTCGCGCCCGAATTCGTTGGCGATGCAGCGGATCACATGGTCCGTCCCCGCCTTGGTGCCCATGTAGGCGGCGTGATCGTCCAGCATGATCGTCGCCGTGGCCGAACTGATCTGAATGATCGCGCCGCCCTGCCCGCCCCGGCTGCGCGCCATGCGCCGCAGCATCGACTGGAAGAAGTGAAACGGGCCGACATATTGCAGCATCGTCATCGCCATCACGTCTTCGTGGGTGGTGTCGAGGAATGGCTTCAGCAGGCCCCAGCCGGTGGCGTTGAGGGCAATGTCGATGCCGCCCAGTTTCGCCGCGCCCGCTTCTGCCAGAGCCTCCACGCTGCCTTCGTCGGTGAGGTCGCAAGGTCCCCATTCGCAGCCCTCTTGCGCGGCGAAATCGGCCAGAACCGCCTCCTTGCGCCCCGAGACCAGCACGCGCGCGCCTTCCGCCAGAAAGCGCCGGGCAATGTGCTGGCCCATGTTGTTCGCGCTGCTCGCGCCCAGAATCACGGCGCGCTTGCCTTGCAGTCGTCCCATCGTCGTCTCCCGTCTTTATAAGGCTGGGCCTACCATGGCGACGGATGCGCCGTTCCTGACCAAAATAGGAGTGGCCCCCGAACCTTCGAGCGGCGACAACCCCTCCAGAAAACAACGCGCGAAGGCAGAGGAACAGGCAGCCATGGATCTTGGACTGAAGGGCAGGAAAGTCATTCTCACCGGCGGCAGTCGCGGCATCGGCCGCGCCGCGCTGGAGGTCTTCGCCGCGGAAGGCTGCGACGTCGCGTTCTTCTCGCGCAATGCCGAACAAGTGGCCGAGACCGTGGAGTCGCTGGCGCGCCACGGCGGCCTCGTGATCGGCGAGGCGCTCGACATGCTGGATCACGGCGCTTACGTGGAATGGCTGAAATCCGCCGCCGACAGGCTGGGCGGCTGCGACATCTTCGTCCCCGGCGCCAGCGCCTCCGGCTCCGGCGCGACCGGCGACTGGGAAGCCTGCTTCGCCGCCGACATCAAGGGCACCGTGCTGGGCTGCGAGACCTTGCAGCCCTACCTCGAAAAATCCGGGTCCGGCGCGATCGTCATCATGGCCTCCACGGCGGGCACCGAGACTTTCATCGTCCCCCAGGCCTTCAACGCCATGAAGGCGGCGCTGATCGCCTATTCGGGCCAGCTTAGCCAGATGGTCGGGCCGCAAGGCATCCGCGTGAACTGCGTGTCGCCCGGCCCGATCAAGTTCCCCGGCGGCAATTGGGAAGCGATCGGCGCGGCCATGCCCGAACTCTATCAGGCGACCGAGGCCGCCTTCGCGCTCGGCCGCTGGGGCGGGCCGGAGGAAGTAGCCCGCACCATCGTATTCCTGGCCAGCGCGGCCTCTTCCTACACGACCGGCACCAATGTGGTGGTAGACGGCGGCTATACCAAGCGCGTGCAGTTCTGAAATTCACTATCCGGGATGGAGCTGGCGGCGGCCCTCAGGGTCCGCCGCCTTTTTTTTGGGCGCCGACAAGCGCACCGCCCCGCCTGTACCTGTGCAAATTGTCAGTTCGGGTATCGCTCGAATTCGTAGCATAGTGATGCAGTAAAGTCGGCTACACGAATAGTCGGGGAGAGGGAGGAAACCATGGCATCCGCACATCGTCGCGGAGCGTTGCTTGTCGCACTTTCGACAAGCGCGCTCACTTGCATCATTTCTCCGGCCAATGCCCAGAGCGAAGCGCCGATACCGGCCCCCGCGCCGCAACAGGCCACGATCGATACCACGGAAATCATCGTCACTGCCCGCAGGCGTTCGGAAACCCTGCAATCAACCCCGGTGGCCATTACTGCCGTCAACACCGCGATGCTGGAAAACAAGGCCGCCGTGAACATCGGCGACCTGCAAGGCACGGCGCCGGGACTGCTCATCACCCAGCAGAACTCCGGCGCGCAGGCGGCGAACATCTCGATCCGCGGCCTGACTTATGCCGATATCGAGAAGTCGCAGACGCCGACGGTGGGCGTGGTGGTCGACGGCGTCACCATCGGCACCAATACCGGCCAGCTTCAGGACGCCTTCGACATCGCCCAGATCGAAGTGCTGCGCGGTCCGCAAGGCACGCTGTTCGGCGCGAATACGATCGGCGGCGTCATCAACATCACCCGTACCAAGCCGACCATGGAACCCGGCGTGAAGGCCGAGTTCACCTACGGCCGCTGGAACACCTGGGCAGGCAAGGCCATCGTCAACTACGGCGACGGCGAGACCTGGGGCATCAAGGGCTGGTACTTCCACAACGAGTCCGACGGCTTCTACCACAACGCCATCCGCAATACCCGCGCGGGCGGCAGCAAGGGCGACAGCTATGGCGCCAGTGTCCTGTTCGAACCGACCGGCAGTGGCTTCGACGCCCAGCTCAGCGTCGAGAACGTGGTCCAGAGCTTCGAGCCGGTGGTCAGCAACCTCACCAACAGCACCGAGACGTTCTGCGGGTTGATCCCCGCAAACGAGTGCAACCGCAACAACACCACCGACCTCTACACGGTGTTCACGCTGCCCGCGCGCAGCAAGTACCGCGCGCCCAATGCCACCCTGCAGATGAACTACGATGCGGGTCCGGTCAAACTCAGCTCCATCACCGGCTGGCGCCACAGCAAGGAAATGCAGACCCAGGACTTCGACGGTTCGTCGAGCGATCTCTACTATGTCGACCGCCGCCAGAAGTACACGCAGTGGAGCCAGGAACTGCGCGCCGCCGGAAATCTGTTCACCGGGTTCGACTATGTCGTCGGCGCCTACTACTTCCACTCGAAGTACGACCTGACCCAGTGGACGCGCTTCTTCGGCTTCGATCCCTCGGTTCCGCCGATGGAGTTCGACCTGAATCCGCAGACCAATGTGGGCAAGACCACCAGTTACGCCTTCTTCGGAGACTTCAACTGGGCCTTTGCCGACAAGTGGCGCCTCTCGTTCGGCGGTCGCTGGTCGCATGACAACAAGAAGCTGACCAACAGCTTCGCGCAGGCCGGACTGATCGGCTCGGGCGATGCCAACTTCACCAAGTTCACGCCCAAGGTCGGCATCGACTATCGTCCTAACAACGACGTGATGCTCTATGCCAGCTGGTCGCGCGGCTACCGCTCGGGCGGCTTCAGCCCCCGCGCCGCCACCGCCCTGACCGCCGGGACGCCGTTCCAGCCCGAAACCGTGGACGCCTACGAGATCGGCGCCAAGCTGGCGGCCTTCAACAGGAAGCTGGAAGTGAACCTTGCCGGCTACATCTCCGACTACAAGGACATGCAGCAGAACCTGACCGTTCCCGGCGGTCCGCTGGGCAACCAGACGATCACCGGCAACGTGCCCGGCGGCGCGATCATCAAGGGCATCGAGATGGACGCCACGCTGCGCATCACGCCGCAGCTGACGATCACCGCCTCGTCCGCCTACATGAAGTCGCACTTCCGCAACTTCGTGACCGATGGCGTCTACAACACCCAGATCGTGCCGTTCGACTATTCGGCGAACCGCTTGATCTACGCCCCCAGGTTCACCGGCTCGGTCAATGCGGACTACACCGTGCCGACCAGCTTCGGCAAAGTCGTGGCCACGGCGGGCTGGCGCCATATCAGCCCCTACGACGAGCAGATTTCTCAGGCCTCGCTGACGCCGGTGACGGACGGTTCCGGCACGGTGACCGGCGTCGTGGTGAACGGCAACGATCCGCGCGTGCGTACCACCACGCAGGACCTCGTCGATGCCAGCCTGACGGTCAACTTCGATATCGGCGACAAGGAAGCCTATGTGCGCCTGTTCGGTCGCAATCTCCTCAACGAGAAGACGACCACGCATGCCTTCACCGTCGCCGGGCTGTTCTCGTTCGGCATGGCGCTCGAACCGCGTACTTACGGCGCCACGGTCGGCGTGAAATTCTGAATAAGGAAGGGTTGAGAAGCATGGGTCGTCTGGAAGGCAAGATCACGCTGGTTACCGGCGCCGGGAACGAACGCGGCCTCGGCGCCGCCACCGCCCGGCGCTTCGCGGAGGAAGGCGCTTTCGTCTACCTGACCGATCTCGATGCAGGCGGCGCGGAAAAGGTCGCCGCCGCAATCCGCGAGGCGGGCGGGCAGGCCGAGGCGCTGGCGCAGGACGTGACCAGCGAAGCGGGCTGGGAAGAGCTGTTCCAGGCGATCGAGAAAGGCCATGGCCGGATCGACGTGCTGGTGAACAATGCCGGTATCGCCGTGCTCAAGCCGCTGACCGCGCTGTCGCTCGCCGACTGGGAAAAGCAGAACAAGGTCAATCTCGACAGTGTGTTCCTCGGCACCCGCCGCGCGGTGGAACTGATGCGCAAGACCGGCGGCGGCGGGTCGATCGTCAATCTCTCGTCGATCGGCGGGCTGGTCGGCGTGCCGATGTGCGGGGCCTATGGCGCGGCCAAGGGCGGGGTGCGGATCTTCTCCAAGGTGGTTGCGATGGAATGCGCGGCCGAGGGCATCCGCTGCAACTCGGTCCATCCCGGCATGATCGAAACCGCCATGCAGGACGTCGCCCGCAGCGACAATCCGGA
Organism: Novosphingobium sp.; assembly: GCA_017745295.1. Taxonomy (GTDB): domain Bacteria; phylum Pseudomonadota; class Alphaproteobacteria; order Sphingomonadales; family Sphingomonadaceae; genus Novosphingobium. The sequence continues at coordinate 15,889 of JAGHZR010000012.1, read as the reverse complement.
AGGCTTCAAGGAGATCGTCGCCTCGATCCCGATGAAGCGCATGGGGCATCCGCTCGACATCGCCAACATGATCCTGTTCCTCGCCAGCGACGAGGCGAACTATATCACCGGCGGGGAATTCACGGTGGACGGCGGCGTGACGGCGATGTGAAGGGCTACGTCGTCCCGGATCCGATCCGGGACGACGAACAGGTCAGACCCGCACCACCACTTTGCCGATATTCTTCCCCGTCAGCATCCGCTCGTAAGCATCGAGCACGTTCTCGATCCCCTGCGTCTCGTCGAAACGCACCGCGAGCTTTCCTTCATCAAGCCATGCCCGCAATTGCGGCAGGAATTCCGCCCCGCGTTCGAGGAAGTCGGGGATGAAGAACCCCTCCACCCGCAGCCGCCGCATCAGGATCTGATCGAAGCGCGCCGGTCCCGGCATCGGCGCGTCGCTGTCGTAACCCGCCACCATGCCGCAGATCGCCACGCGGCCGTAATGCGCCATGTTCGGCAGCACCGCATCGAGGATCGGCCCGCCGACATTGTCGAAGAAAGCCCCGATCCCGCCCTCGCAAGCCGCCAGCCGCGCTTCGACATCCTCGCTGCGATAGTCGATCGCCATCTCGACGCCGAGGTCCTCTAGCAGGTAGCGGCACTTCTCCGCCCCCCCGGCGATACCGACGACCCGCGAGCCGAGATTGCGCCCAACCTGACAGGCCAGGCTCCCCGTCGCCCCCGCCGCCGCCGAGACCGCCAGCCATTCGCCGGGCCTTACCGCCGCCACTTCCTTCACGCCGACATAGGCCGTCCAGGCATTCATCCCCAGCGCACCGAAATGCTGGCGCGGATCGCCGACGCTCTCGTCCACCGCCTCCAGCCCGGCCAGCGCGGGCACGACCACCGCCTGCTCCGCCCATTGCCCGAAACCGCGTACCAGCGTGCCGACCGGAAAAGCCGGATCGCGCGTCTCGCTGACCCGGCCGAGCACCAGCCCGACCATCTTCGCGCCAAGCGGCAAGGGCGGCTGATAGCCGTCGGTGCGCGGGCTCATCCACATGCGGGTGCCCGCATCCATCGAGAGCCACTCGGCGACGATGCGCACTTCGCCCTCGCCCAGCGGCGCCGGGGCTTCCTCGCAAAGGCTGAGAAAACGGCCAAAATCCGAATTGCCTTCGGGATGGCGGTCGAGCCGCCAGAAACGGTTGCCGGTCAAATGCAGTCTCCCAGTGAACGCGCAACGTCACCCGCGCCCGCGCCCGCGCCACCTGACCAAACAGCTAGGGCTATCCGTTTGCACAGGCCCTCGCCCGCCCCCGAAGTTCTACCAAGGCGGGAACAAAGAAAACATGCGGGAGGCCTTGAAATGCGATTCTCGAAATCCGCCCTGCTCACGTCGACCATGCTGACGATGACGCTCCTGTCCCTCCCCGCCGCCGCGCAGGAAGCAGCGGCGCCGCTGCCCCAGGAACAGCCCCCGCAGGACGAGGCCGCGACCGGCGGCATCAAGGAAATCATCGTCACCGCCCGCAAGCGGCAGGAAACCGCGCAGGACGTGCCCGTCGCCGTCACCGCGATTTCCGCCGAGCAGATCGCCTCGCGCGACATCACCAGCGTCGAGAAGATCGCCGCGATCGCCCCGCAGTTCAACGTCGGCCGCGCCTCCAACGGTTCCGGCGCGCAGCTGACCCTGCGCGGCATCGGCTCGTCCTCCACCTCGATTGGCATCGAGCAGTCGGTCGCGGTCGTCGTGGACGGCGCCTATTACGGCCAGGGCCGCGTGATCCAGGAAGGCTTCTTCGACCTCGCCCGCGTCGAAGTGCTGAAAGGCCCGCAGGCGCTGTTCTTCGGCAAGAACGCGACCGCCGGGGTCATCTCCATCACCACCGCCGACCCCACGCCGACCCCGGAATTCCAGATCAAGGGCGGCTACGAGTTCCGCAGCCAGCAATGGCGCGTCGAAGGCTATGCCTCGATGCCGCTGACCGAAACGCTCGGCATCCGGCTGGCCGCGCGCTATTCGAAGATGGAGGGCGGCTACTATCGCAACGTCGCCGACGATATCGTCTATACCGAAGTGGATTCCGCCAGCGTGCTCGCGGGCGGAAACGGCGATCCCACCTCGCATATCGCCGCGCCCGCCGCGCACAAGGCGCCGGGCGAGGAGGAATTCCTCGCGCGCGGCACCCTGAAATGGGAGCCGACCAGCCGCCTCACCGTCAGCCTCAAGGGCAGCGTGGACTTCAACACAGTCAATAACTCCTCGTGGAACTACGTCGCCTTCGCCTGCGGCAACGGCAGCACTTCGCAGCTCAACGGCTATGCCTGCGGCAAGCACTTCATCACCCACCAGAACAACATGCCGGTCGACGTCGCCGCCGGTTTCCCCTTCGCCAAGAAGGACGGTTCGCTCTACAACCGCTACCGCTCGGCAGGCGGAACGCTGAACGTGACGTACGATGCCGACCAGCTGCAGTTGTCGTCCGTCACCAACTACCAGTGGAACAACAACCGCTGGGCCTGCGCCTGTGACTTCCAGTCGAGCAACAGTGCAGGCGGTCCGGGCAGCAACTGGGCGACCGAGAACTCCTCGTGGAAAGCCTTCAGCCAGGAATTCCGCGCGCTGACCCAGTTCGACGGCCCGTTCAACATGATGCTGGGCATGCTCTACCAGAAGACCCGCCGCGACTTCGAACAATATGTGCTGACCGGCGGTGTTTCCAATTCCACCGCGCCGGCCGGGCTTGAGCATGTCGCCACCGCCAAGACCAGCTTCACCAAAGGCGAGACGATGGCCGTCTTCGGGCAGATCACCTACAAGATCCTGCCGACGCTCGAACTGGCGGGCGGCGCGCGCTATTCGGACGAGACCAAGAACAGCTACTTCACCCAGTTCTACAACAACCCGTTGGTTACGACCATCTTCCGCGACCAGTTCGACCCCGACGGGCTTGGCGTGGTAACCGCCCGCCAGCACTTCACCAACTGGTCCCCGGAAGCGACGCTGACCTGGAAGCCGACCGAGGACCTCATGGTCTACGGCGCCTACAAGACCGCCTACAAGTCCGGCGGGTTCTCCAACGGCGGCATCAACTCCAAGTTCTCGACCGATCCCACCGCCGACCTGACCTTCGATCCCGAGAAGGCAGAAGGCTTCGAAGTGGGCTTCAAGTCCACCCTGCTGAACCGCCAGCTGCGCTTCAACGTCACGGCCTTCAACTACAAGTACAAGAATCTGCAGGTCGATTTCTTCAACTCGCCGATCTTCGCGTTCCAGACCCTGACCGCCGATGCCCGCACCAAGGGCGTCGAGGCCGAATTCCAGTTCGCGCCCAACGGCATTCCCGGCTTCGACCTGCACGGCTCGGTCAACTACGACAAGGCGCGCTACACCGACTTCCCGCTCGCGCCCTGCTATGCCGGGCAGACCCCGGCGCAAGGCTGCAATCTGGCCGGCAATAGCCGTCAGGACCTCGGCGGCCAGACGCTCTCGGTCGCACCGCGCTGGACCGGCAATCTCGGCGTCAATTACGAGATGTCGGTGGGGCAGACGATGAAGCTGGGCCTCAATGTCGATGCCAAGTATTCCGGCGCTTATCTCGCCTCGGCCTTCGGCAACCCACTGTCGCGCCAGGGCAAGTATGTGACGCTCGACGCCGGGCTGCGCTTCGGCGCCGAGGACGACAACTGGCAGCTCGCCGTGATCGGCAAGAACCTGACCAACCGCTTCTACGTGACCGGCGTGGTCGACGGCCCCTCGACCGGCAGCGGCACCGGCACGCCCGGCGGCATCCGCGCCGACCAGCTCGGCTTCGGCACCCTGCCGAGGACGGTCATGGTCGAAGTCACCAAGAAGTTCTGAGGGTATTGGCGAGGAAGGGGGCCGGTTCGAAAGAGACCCGGCCACTTCTTTTTGCTGACTGCCGAAGCTTCCCTTGCCCCCATTCCCGCCGTCACCCTGAACTTGTTTCAGGGTCCATCGGGCCGATGGACCGTTGTCATGATTGGCAAACCGAGAGAGCGCCTGGCCGAACAGCGCTCCGGCCATAACTGCGCGATGGATCCTGAAACAAGTTCAGGATGACGAGTGATGAAGGCTATGCTGTCCGCCTCGAACGAAGGGGAGAATGATCCTCAACAGCCCTTGGGCGCGTGCTGACGGTGGATGTTGCGGAAAGACCTGCTCTTGAACAGCCAACGGCCATCCACTTTCACGCAAGTATCCTCATAGACGCCCCGGTCGCGCATCGTCACGCCGTCCTGGTCGTAGACTTCGGACGTATAGCTGCGCATCGTCGCGCTCTCGCCAGAGACTTCGATCGAGCCGGGCCAGGCCTCGAACATAATCCCCGGATAGGCCTTCATCGCCTCGATCCACATGGCGACGATCGCCGGACGACCCCGAGTGGTGCCGAGTTCGGGATAGTCCGGCAGCGACCATTCGGCATCCTCGGCCCAGGTCGCGCCCCAGGTCTCGGCATCGCGGCGCGTCACCGCGTCGGCATAAGTTTCCAGCAGCTCGCGGATGGCGAGGCGGTCCTCGAAAGGTCCGGTATAGGGCATCGTTTTCTCCTCAGGCTTCGACCGGACGCTCGTCCGGCCCCGGCGGCACGTCGGGCACGGCGACTTCGATCACGCCGCCCGCGATGCGCAGATCGAAACGGCGCAAGTCGGCATAGGCACCGCCGATGCAGCGCCCGGTCGCCGTCTCGAAGCGGGCGCCGTGCAGCGGGCACATGATAGCCCCGCGCCGCACTTTGCCGCCGGACAGCAGCGCCGCCTGATGCGTGCAGCGGTCGTTGACGGCATTGAAGCCGTCATCCGTGCGCACGACCAGCACGCTCCAGCCCGCGATCCGCGCGGCCAGCTTGCCTTCCTCGGGAAACTCCGCCTCGGCCACCAGGGCGTGCCACACATCGCTCATCGTTTCAGATCCGGACAAGAGTCTTTCCTATGGTACGGCCCGACATCAGGTCGATGAAGGCCTCGGGGAGTTTCTCGAAACCGTCGCGCAGGTTGGCGAGCGGCTTCAGCTTGCCTTCCGCCACCCAGCCATCGAGTTCGGCCTGCGCCTGCGCCAAAACCTCGGGATAGTCGTACGTGATGAAGCCCTGCATGCGGATGCGGTTGACCACGAGTTGCCAGAGCGTGCGCACGCCGTGGGGATGATCGGCATCGTTGTACTGCCCGACCATGCCGCAGACCGCGACGCGGCCATGCAGGCGCATCAGCGGCAGCACCGCCTCCAGCACTTCGCCGCCGACGTTGTCGAAATAGACGTCCACGCCCTCCGGCGCGGCCTTGGCGATCTCGGCGGCGATGTCCGGCGTGGCGCGATAGTCGATGGCGGCGTCGAAACCGAGGTCGCGGATCACCGCCGCCTTTTCCGCCGAACCGACAAGGCCGATCACCTTGCAGCCCCGCGCCTTGGCGATCTGCCCCACGGTGGAGCCTGTCGCCCCGGCGGCGGCGCTGACCACCACGGTCTCGCCCGGTTTCGCCTCGCCCACCGCGAACAGCCCGACCCACGCCGTCAGCCCCACCGGGCCGAGCGCGCCCATGTAGTGATGCAGCGGCGTGTCGGGCTGCCGGTGGACTGTCTCCAGCCCCCAGGCCTCGCCCGAGAGCACGTAGTGGTCCGACCATGTGGCGAAGGCGCGAACGAAGGTGCCGACCGGATAGTCCGCATGGTTGGAGGCGACGACCTCGCCCAGCGACATGCCGTTGATCGGCGCCCCCAAAGCGACCGGCTCGATATAGCTCGGCCGGTCGTCGAGGAAGCCCCGGATCGCCGGATCGACCGAACCGACCCGCATCGCCACCAGGAACTCCCCGGCGCCCGGCTGCGGCATCTCGGCTTCCCGAAGTGCGAAGTCTTCCGGCACCGGCACCCCTTTGGGTCGCCGCGCCAGCACGATCTGTCTGACCTTTCCCATCCCCGCAGCTTAACCGTGCGCGGGCGGCGCGGACTGCTAGTCGAAACGCTAGGTTCGGGAATTTCTGGGGTTTGCCACAGTTCGCACCAGAGAAGCGGAACAGCGCGAAGAGGAACAGCGCCATGACGATGAGTCCCGAGCAGATGATCGATTTCGTCGACCGCCTCTATGCCGCTACCGGCGCGGGCGACTGGGACACCGCCTCCGCCATGCTCACCGAGGATTTCGTCGCCCACGAAGCGGACGGGTTGCCGATGGCGGGCGAATATCGCGGCCGGAATGGCCTGCGCGATCTCTATGCCAAAGTCATGGGCCTCTGCGATGTCGTCGCGCTGGACCGGATCGAGACGGCGGCGGGCAAGGACTATGCCGTGACCATCCTCTCCCTGCGGTTTGCCGATCCCGCGCTGCCACCCGCCGAAATCTGCGAACGCTTCCGCTTCCGCGACGGCAAGTGCTGCGAGATCAAGCCGTTCTACTACGATCCGGCGCCTTTCATCGCCGCCAGCAAGGCGAAAACAGCCGCTATCTGAAGAAGCCCACGGGTCGCACCGGGCAAAAAACAATCGGTTGCTAAACGGCGGCAGGGAACCGCCGGACTTCCCATGATTTCAGATAATAAGAACGCGCTGTGCAGGCGGGAATCGCGGAAATCCGCGAGCTACCTCCAAAGAAATGCACAGAAAGCTCCGACAGACCGTTCTTTATTCGCGCCGAAATGCTATGCTCGCAGGCGCAGCAATCAGCATGGGACTCACGAATGCCGAAGGACGCCACGGTTTACTCGCTCGATTCCACGAATCCCGGGGCCGCCCCGTCCAGACTGACATTGAACGACCAACTCGCCGCGATCCTCGATGATCTGCGCGAGCGGATTGGCGAGGCGGACGAGATCACGCTGGATTTCAAGGGCAAGCTCCACGTCCATCTCGACGTGAAGAAGGGCGAAGACCTGCCGCTGGTCGAAGCCAGGCTTACCGCGCTGGGTGACGGCATGTTCTCGCAGATCAGTCGCGGTTCGACGCCGAACCACCCGTTCTCGCACCGGGTCAGTGCCCTGGTGACGATCTAAGGGTCCTTCAGGCCAGCTTGGCCGCGTAGATCAGGCGTCCTTCGCCGAGATGGTCGAACGCGCGGCTGAGCAGGCTGTCGCCCACGGCAAGGCAGCCCTGGCTCCGTCCCAACTTGCCATGCGCGCCGATCATGTTCGGCTCGGCATACCAGGCGCCGTGAATCACGATGGCCCGCTCCAGCGCATTGCTGTTGGTGGCATCGAGTCCGACCAGCCGCTGCGAACGGCCATGTCCGCCATAATAGTAATCCGAGGTCAGATAGGCGCCCTCGCTGCTGGCGTTCGATCCCATCCGGTTCGAGAAACGCTGCAACCAGCCGGTATGCGCCGGGTCGGACCCGCTGCCATGCGCGACATGGAGCGACGTGATCTTGCGATTCTCCAGATCGACCAGATGGAAGCGCGGCTGCGACGAGGAGGCCGAGAAATCGACGATCCCGATCCGGTCGCCCTTCACGCGCCGGTCATGCCGGTCGAGCGCCTTCATCGCGGCGTCGAACAGTTCCGGGCGAACGCCCTCGGGTTCGAATCGCGGGGGCAACGGCATGAGTTGCGGCTCGGCGGCAGGCCTGACCGGCGGGAATGCCCCGATGGCCGGGCCGCTGCGCGGCTGAACGAGCGAAGGCGCACGCGATCGGTCCGGAAATGCGGATGAAACGGCGCGAGCGGCAGAAGATGACGACGCTGCGAACGCACTGGCTGCAACGATCAGATTGCGACGGCTGAATTTCATATTGTCGCTGCCATATAGCGATTCCGTCGACAAAGTCTTGGCCAGATTCGCCTCCTCCGCCACAAGCTCTTGTCTCCGCCTCGAAAGACAAGGAAGGATCATACATCATGACATCGGCCCGATCCGCTGCACTTTCGAGTGAGGACTACCGCCAGGCGGTGGCGACGATCATCCGTAACCTGCAGAAGAGCGAGGATTTGTCGGATAGCCAGATGGCCGAGCGGCTGGGCTGCTCGGTCGGCACGATCCGCAATGCGAAAGGCCGGGCGACGAGTCTCGACCCACTGATTCTCGCGCGAATCGAGCGCACGTTCGGGCCCGGCGCAATCGATCCGTTCCTGGCCCTGGGGCAAGTGCGCGCGGTCCCCCTGCCCAGCGCCCGCATGCCGATGGACCCCGTGCTCGCCATCGTCGAGGCGCTGCATTCCATCGTCGAGGTCCAGGCGGTGGACAGCGAGGGCGGTTCGCGAATCACCGGCAAGGAACTCCGCAGGATCATCGAGGAACTGCGCCATGGCCGCACCGCGCTCGACGCGCTGATCGCGCGGGCCGAAGCCATTCGCTGAATCGCCGCAAGCGAAGCGGCGCTTCGCATACCGGTCGGCGAGGTTGCGGAAATACTCCGTGTAATTGCGTTTTACGCATTTCCATATGAGCCGCGCTCAAGGCCGCAAGGCGGCGTCGCGACAGCTGTACGGAACCGATCACCCCGCGTTGCGCTGAACCGGCAGAGACTTGCGCAGCGCCGCTCCGCCCGCTGCTATTTGCATTGCTCAACAAGCGCGGGTTTGTCCGCTATCCTACTCCAGTCCCTAGAAAAACTTTTTTGTCAACCAAATCACTGGAGATTAGCCCTCTCGTCGGTTTTCTAGTCCGACAAAAGGGGCATATTGTCGTGTATCGTCTCAGCGGTGCCTTGGCGCTTCTTCTCACCAGTACCTCGGTTTTCGCACAGGAAGCCCAGCAGCAGCCGCGAACCGAAACGCCGGGAACGGGCGCCGAAGATACGCAGCGCGCCGACATCATCGTCACCGGCATCCGCAAGAGCCTTGCCGATTCTCTGGCCGTGAAGCGAGATTCCGCGCAAGTCGTCGATGCGATCTCGGCGGAGGACGTCGGCAAGTTCCCCGACAAGAACATCGGCGAGGCGCTCCAGCGCATCACCGGCGTGCAGATCACCCGCAGCGGCGGCGAGGGACAGGCGATCACCATTCGCGGCGCCGACGCCTCTCTCAACCGCGTCGAGATCAACGGCCAGACGGCGCTTTCCACCTCGATCGCGGCTGCGGCGGGCAACGGCAGCAATCGCGCGGTCGATTTCCGCGACTTGCCCGCTGAATTCGTCTCGCGCCTCGAAGTGCTCAAATCCGCCACCCCGGACATGACCGAAGGCGGTCTCGGCGGCACCGTGCGCGTCATCACCCGCCGCCCCTTCGACGCCAGGGAAGGCTACCTCGCAGGCTCCGCGCAGGGCATCTACAACGAGCTGGCCGACAAGGTGGACCCGAAGTTCGCGATGATCGGCTCGAGGCTCTTCGCGCATGACACCATTGGCGTGCTCGTCTCGGGCACTTACGAGAACCGCACGATCCGCTACGACCAGGCCCGCACCACCGGCTGGCGGCAGGTCGAGACCCGGCAGCCCGCCACCCCTGCCGCGCAGAACTGCCTCTCGGGCCGCAACCAGGCGCGCTGCGTCGACCTCGACGGCAGCGGCTTCGGCGACTTCTATCCCGATATCCCGCGCTACATCACCGCGACAGAGCCGACCAAGCGCTACGCCGTCAACGGCATCCTCGAATGGCGTCCCAATGACGACTTCCGCGCCTATGTCGAAGGCACTTACACCCGCAGCGACACGACTTCGGACGACCAGTACCTCCAGCTGAGCACCACCCAGTCCGTGGCGAACGGCGGCATCGATCCCAGCGGCGTCGTCATTCGCGACGAGACCGCGCAGAGGGTGACTTTCGTCAACGGCTCCAACGCCGGATCGGGTCCGAGCGTGAACTATCGCAGCGTGATCGGCAGCCTCAACCGTCGCACCTTCAACGGCATTCTCGGCGCCGAGTGGACCACCGGCAAGTTCCGGTTCTCCGCGCGCGGCACGTATGCCGCCTCGCGCGTGCTCAACGACGAGGTGGACGTGACCGCCTCGGTCTCCGGCAAGGACGCGCTGCCGTGGATCACGATCGACTACAACAACCCGCAGAACGCGCCCAACATCATCCTGCCGATCGACACCACGACCACCCAGGGGATCAACACCCTCTCGGTCGAGGCCCGTCCGCGCCTCAACAAGCAGCGCGAGACCGGCGGCAAATTCGATGCCGAATACAAGCCCGATGAGAGCGGCTTCCTGACCTCGCTGAAGAGCGGCATCGAGCTGAACCAGCTGGTTTCCAGCAGCCGCTTCCAGAACGCGGTCTATACGCTGAACGGCATCACCGGGCAGACCACGCTGACCCGCTCGGGCGTGACCGGCACCCAGGTGCTCGGCACGACGACCCCGGCGGTCCAGCTCGCCAATATCCGCGACCTGCTGAACACATATGGCGGCATGGGCGACGGCAACTTCTTCAAGACCGGCGACCTCGGCTTCTCGGGCATCGACCGCTGGTGGAACCTTGGCGACAATCTGGCCAATGCCGTGGGCATCCCCGATCCCTACACCAGCATTTCGCCGCTCGACACCTACCGGGTCAAGGAAAGCACCGTGGCGGGGTATTTCCAGGGTTCGTTCAACGCCGACCTCGGCTTCGACCTCTCGGGCGTGATCGGCGCGCGCCTTGTCCATACCCGCACGGTTTCCAGCGGCAGCCAGAGCACCGACGGCGTCATCACCCCCGCCCGCTACAGCGGCGAATATACCGTGCTGCTGCCCTCGCTGAACCTGCGTGCCGAAGTGATCCCGCGCAAGCTGGTGGTGCGCGCCACGGCGTCCGACGTGCTCGCCCGCCCGGCCCCTTCGCAGATGGCGCCGAACGTCCGGCTCGATTCCGTCGCGCTCACCGGCTCGCGCGGCAATCCGGGCCTCAAGCCCTATCGCGCCTGGCAGTACGACCTCGGTTTCGAATACTATCTTTCGCGCACCAACTACGTCTCGGTCACGGCGTTCCGCAAGGACATCAAGTCGTTCATCGACACGCAGAGCCAGGAAGAGGAGATCGACGGCCAGGTCTATACGATCCGGCTGCCGGTCAACGGCACCCAGCACGTCACCATCCAGGGCTTCGAGGCGGGCGCGCAGCTCGGGCTGGACTTCCTGCCCGGCCTGCTCGGCAACTTCGGCGTGACCGCGAACTACACCTTCAACAGCGACAGCGGCTACGAGGGCAAGGATTACTTCACCGGCGCCTCGCTGCCGTTCCCCGGCGTCTCGCGCAACAGCTACAACGCCTCGCTGTTCTACGACGACGGCCGCTTCGCCATTCGCGGGTCGTACAACTGGCGCAGCCGCTACCTCATCAATGCAGTCGATCGCGGCAACAACCCCTCGTTCGGCGAGTCCTTCGGCCAGTTCGACGCTTCGGCGAGCTATGTCATCAACCCGCATGTCTCGGTGTTCCTGGAAGGCGTTAACCTCACCGATTCGACGCGGATCGAGAATGCCAACAGCGTCTATCGCCGCAACGTGATCGAGACCTACGGCCGCCGCATCTACTTCGGCGTGCGGGCCAAGCTGTGACGCTTTCGGTACTTTCCCGGCGCACGATAGTGACGGGGCTGGCGGGAGCCTGTCTACTGCCGGCCCCGGTTTTCGCGCGCAGCGGCGAGCGGAAACTGTTCTCGGACCACTTCCGCCACGGCCTGAACCAGTGGCGGATCGAGGCGGAAACCCCGGCACAAGTTTCCGTGGCGGAGGGCGTGCTCGATATCGAGGCGCCCGCCGGGCTGACCTTGTGGTTCCTGCCGCGCCTCGAAGGCCGCATCGCCATCGACTATGAGGCGCAGGCCGTCTCGGCGGGCGGCGCGCATGACCGGGTGAGCGACCTCAACTGCTTCTGGATGGCTGAGGACCCCGCCGCGCCCGCAGGCGATGCCCTCACCCGCCCGCGCTCGGGCAAGTTCGAGGACTATGATACCCTCGAAACCTACTACGTCGGCCTCGGCGGCAACGGCAATTCAACCACGCGCTTTCGCCGTTATGTCGGCAAGCCCGGCGTGCGGCCCCTGCTGCCGGAAAACGACCGGCGCGGTGCGGAGGACATGCTCGTCGCCAACCGCTGGCAGCGCATCCGCCTGACCGCAGACGGGAACCAGATCGGGTTCTTCCGCGACGGCAGGCAGCTGTTCGCCTTCGACGATCCCCAGCCGCTCACCGGCGGCCACTTCGCGCTGCGTACCACTGCCAGCCATCTGCGGCTGCGCCGTTTCACCGTTTCCCGTCTCGCTTGATATCAGGAATGCCCATGCCCTGCTCTCGTCGTGCGCTGCTGCGCGCCGGTCTCCTTGGCGGTGCCGCGCTCTCCCTTCCCGCCCCTGTTCTGGCCGCCGCCTCTTCCGGGGCGCATGCCGAACTGCACTGGCTCGACGGCACCGCGCCCGACTGGGACGCCGGCCAGACGTTCGGCCTGCCCTGGCCGCGCGGCACGCTGCGACATGCGGGGCACCTTGCCGCGCGAACGGAGGGCGGTGCGGTGCTGCCGGTGCAGAGCTGGCCGCTGGCCTACTGGCCCGATGGCTCGATCAAATGGAGCGGCCATAGCCTCCCCGCCGGACACCATGCGCCCGGACACGTCAGGATCGCCGCAGGGCGCGCCGCCAGCCCGGTCGAGAAGGCCTCGGTCGAGCAGCAGGCCGACGCCGTGCTCGTCACCGTCGGCCCGACGCGCTGGCGCATCCCGCGCTCCGGCAGCGCGGTGATCGCCTCCGCCGAGCGCGATGGCCAAGTGCTGCTGCGCGATGTCGCGCTGGTCGCCCGCGCCCAGGATGCCGCTTCGGGCGAGGAAGCCGATACCCTCTCGCAGCACCACTTCATCAGCCGCATCGACGGCGTGACCATCGAACAGACCGGCCCGGTCCGCGCCGTGATCAAGATCGACGGCGTTCATTCGGGAGAGGCACGCGCATGGCTGCCCTTCAGCCTGCGGCTCTATTTCACCAGCGGCAGCGACGCGGTGCGGATCGTTCACAGCGTGATCTGGGACGGCGATGCCGAGCACGATTTCCTTTCCGGCCTCGGTGTCACCGCACAAGTACCGATGCGCGGCGCCCTGCATGACCGCCATGTCCGCCTCGCCACCGGAGAGGGCCTCTTCGCCGAAGCGGTGCGTCCGCTGACAGGCTTGCGCCGCGATCCCGGCGAAGCCTTCCGGCAGGCCCAGATCGACGGCCGGGCAACGCCCGATGTGGCAACCCTGCCCGAAAAGTTTGCGCCGCTGCTGGAGAGCATTCCCGCCTGGGGCGATTTCCGGCTGTTCCAGGGTTCGTCCGAGGGCTTCGTGCTGACCAAGCGCACCCGCAAGGGCCGCGCGCCGATCCAGTCGCTCGAAGGCCACCGCGCCCGAGGCCTCGCCTACGTCGGCTCTCCGCGGGGCGGTGCGGCGATCGGCATGGCGGACTTCTGGAAGCGCCACCCGGTCCAGCTCGACATTGCCGAAGCCTCCGGCGACGAAGCCCGGCTCACCGCCTGGCTCTGGGCGCCCGACGCCCCGGCGATGGACATGCGCTCCTACCGCGACGCTCTGGGCATGACCGATTATCCCGCGCAGAACCGCGGTCTCGACGTGACCTATGAGGATTACGAACCGGGCTGGGATTCGGCCAAGGGCATCGCGCGCACCAACGAACTCTGGCTCTGGGCACTGCCCGCGACGCCCGATGCCGCGACGCTGGAAAGCTACGCCGCCCATGTCGCGCGCCCGCCGCGCCTTCAGGCAAGTCCCGCGCAGATCCGCGCCGCCGGGGTGTTCGGGGACTGGGCGCTGCCCACCGTCACCGGCCCGGCGGCACAGGCGGTGGAGCGCCAGAACGACCTGCTGCTCGGCCACTACCGGGACGAGATCGAGCGGCGGCACTGGTACGGTTTCTGGAACCACGGCGATGTCATGCACAGTTACGATGCCGACCGGCACCAGTGGCGCTACGACATCGGCGGCTATGCCTGGGACAACAGCGAACTCTCGACCGACCTCTGGCTCTGGTACAGCTACTTGCGCACCGGCCGCGCCGACCTGTTCCGCATGGCCGAGGCGATGACGCGCCATACCGGCGAGGTCGACGTCTACCACGCCGGACCCTGGGCCGGGCTCGGCACCCGCCACGGCGTCCAGCACTGGAGCGACAGTTCGAAGCAGCCGCGCGTTTCCAACGCCGCCTATCGCCGCATCTACTACTACCTCACCGGCGACGAGCGGGTGGGCGACCTGATGCGCGCGCTCGTTCATTCCGACCGTGCGCTCCAGAAAGTCGATATCGGCCGCAAGGTGGCGGACCGCGCGCCGGAATCGCTGCCCCCCGGCGGCGTTGCGGCCGTCACCAGGCCGCAGGGCCTGCCCGAAGGCGTGATCCAGCTTCAGTTCGGCACCAGCTGGGGCAGTCTCGTCGCCGCCTGGTTCACCGAATGGGAACGGACCGGAGACCGCCGCTGGCGTGACCGCATCGTCGCAGGAATGGACAGCATCGCCGCCCTGCCGCGCCAATGGTGGGCGGGCGGCGCGAACTTCGACCTCGCCAGCGGCCGCTTCATTTCGGGCGGAGACCAGATCAGCGTCAGTCACCTCAATGCCGTGTTCGGGATCGTCGAAATCATGGCCGAAGTCCTGCCGCTGGTCGATGCGCCCCGCTACCGCGCCGCCTGGATCGACTATTGCGCCTGGTACAACGCCCCCGCCGCCGAGTGGCAGCGCCGCTTCGGCGAACGCCCGCGCGGGCATAACTTGCGGCAGGCCCACTCGCGCCTCACCGCCTATGCCGCCCACGCCCTCGGTGATCGCGCACTGGCGCGGCGGGCCTGGGAGGAATTCCACGGCGGCGAACTCGCCTCGAATCTGACGGAGACGACCACCGCCGACGGGACGGTGGAAGTTCCCGGCCTCTCCACCAACAGCGCCGCGCAATGGGGGCTTGCCGCGATCCAGAACCTTGCACTGGTGCCCATCGATTTGCAGACCTGAACGAAAGTCCGGCATGTCCCCTGGCCGGGCGCGACAAGCTTGGCCAGCTGCCACCCGTTGCGCAAGAGTGGCGGATTTGCGGGGTTTTCGGCGGCAAACAGAGACCGGGATCGGTCCTTTGTGTCTATAAATACACAATAGCGGACCTTCGACGGTTGCCGTCCGGCCTCCCGACAAATGGAATGAACATGCTCGATTTTCTCAATAACTGGCAGCTTCCCAAGAAGTTGTTTGCCGCTTTCGGCCTGCTGATCGTCCTGCTGAGCGTGGTGGGCATCAATGGCCTGATATCGACACGCAAGCTGGACGCCATTGCGCAGAACCATGTCGATCACGGCATTGCCAGCATGTCCGCGCTCGCCGACGTGATCGGCAGCGTCAAGGAAATGCGGATCATCGTCTACACGTATTATGCTGCGGTCAACACGCCCGAGGAAGAAGCCGACATCCGCCGCCGTCTCGACAATACGAAGGCCGCCCTGACCAAGGCGGTCGATGAATACAAGCAGGTCGCCGACACCGATTTCCAGGACGACGCTGCCGCCCTGGGCAGCAAGGTCGACGCGCTCAACCGGGCCAACGACCGCCTTTTCGCGCTGCGTGCCACCGGGGACATGGCCGGCACGATGGCGGTGCTGAAGGGCGATGCCCGCACGGCATCGCACGACATCATCGACCAGACCGAAAAGCTGCTCGACGAATCGCGTGACAGCTCCAGGGCACGAGCCGTAGCCGGCAGGGAAACGGCCGATTTCGCCATCTCGATTTCCAGTGGCCTGATTGTTCTGGGCATCGCCGGGATCCTGCTGGTCTGGCGCGTGCTCAACCGCACTGTCGCCGCGCCGATGAGCCGGATCACGCAAGTCACCACCACGCTCGCCGAAGGCGGCAAGGCGGACGTGCCCTACCGCGAACGCGGCGACGAAATCGGCGAGATCGCCCAGGCCGTCGAGCAGTTCCGCGTCGCCGCCGCCGCCCGCGCCGAGATCGACGCCCAGCATGCGCGTGAACAGGAAGTCGTCACCACGACCCTGCGCACCAGCCT
>JAGHZR010000011.1 GCA_017745295.1 Novosphingobium sp. | reverse complement strand
GTCCTGAGCAGTCCGATACGGCCCGTCGCCAGCAGCCAGATCGCCGAGTCGGTGGACATCATCGTGCAGGTGAAGCGCCTGCGCGACGGTTCGCGCCGCACCACCAACATCACCGAAGTGATCGGCATGGAAGGCGACGTGATCGTCACCCAGGAACTCTTCAAGTTCGAATATCTGGACGAGACCGACGACGGCAAGATCATCGGCGAATTCCGCAGCTCCGGCCTGCGCCCCTACACGCTGGAAAAGGCGCGTCAGTTCGGGTTCGACCAGGCCTATCTCGAAGCCTGCCTCTGAGGGCTTCCTACGGCGTAAACTCATAAACCGCACCATCGAAGTTTGAGGCAAAATGGCTCAGGGCAAGAAAGCAGGGCGAAGGAATATGTCGATATTTCAAGTCCTGCCGGCGCAGCGCTGGGCCATTTTGGTCAAATCCCGAAGGACGCCCGAATGGCGCGGTTTATGAGTTTACGCCCTAGCCCTTGAAGAGATCCTTGCCGACGACACCGAGCAACAATACCGCCGCCATCAGCGCGAAGAAGAACACGGACGTCCACGGCATGAAGCCCACGCTGTCGAGGTCACGGCGCTTCATGCGGCGACGGTCGCCGATCCAGGCGACGACCGCCACGAGTGCCGCCAGGCTGCCAACGGCGGCCATGATCTTATCGGAATCGTTCATGAACCGCCCTTGCCTCCTTCCGCATCGAAGTTAAAGCCCGAACGGTGAGCACCGCCCCAACGCATCGAGACCGTCCCCTGTTCGCTATCGCCCTGCGATTGATGGCGATGGTCATGCTCTCGACGATGTTCATGCTCATCAAGCTGGCAGGCGAGCGCGGCGTTTCCGTCCCCGAGATGGTGTTCTGGCGGCAGGCCATGGCCGTGCCGCTCATTGCCGGCTGGCTGCTGGCGACGGGCCGTATCGGACTGCTCAGGACCCGGCGCCTCTCCTCGCATGCCTTCCGCGCGACTTCGGGGACGCTGGGTCTCGTCTGCAACGTGACGGCGGCCATGCTGCTGCCGCTTTCGGTAGGGACCACGCTGGGCTTCACCGCCCCGCTCTTCGCCGTGCTCATTACCGCTCTGGTCCTGCGCGACCGCGTCGGACCATGGCGCTGGCTGGCGGTCGTGCTGGGCTTCGTCGGTGTCCTTATCATCACCCAGCCTGTCGACCTGATCGGCGGCAGAAGCGGAGCGCTTCCCGTCGCCGGTCTTGCCGCCGGGCTGGGCGCGGGGGTGATCGTCGCCATGGTCAGCTTCCAGATTCGCGACCTCGCCCGAACCGAGGCACCGATCGCCTGCGTGTTCTGGTTCGCGCTGTTCGGTTCGCTGTTCGCCGCCGTCCTCCTGCCGTTTTACGGCCAGCGGCACGAGCCTCACATCTGGCTGCTGCTCGTTGCCGTGGGTCTGGCCGGGACGCTCGCCCAGCTACTCATTACCGCCGCGCTGCGCTACGGCGCGGTCGCCACCGTCGTGGTCATGGACTATACCGCGCTGATCTGGGCCACGGCCTATGGCTACACGATCTTCGACCACCTGCCGCCCGCCTCGACATGGCTCGGCGCGCCGCTCATCATCGCCGCCGGGCTTATCATCACCTGGCGCGAGCACCACTTGTCGAAACGGATTTCGCCCACTTCCGCGCTCGACGAAAGCGCAGCGGAAGAAACCGTTCCCGCCGCCCCGAACATGACGCGGGAACCGCGCGCCTGACTGCGAGTTGCTCCCTTCGCTCCCGCATGAAATGCCGGGAACCCGCGTGAATAAGGAGTCCGACAATGGTCAAGAAACTGGTCCTCGCCCTCGTGGTTGGCAGCATCGTCGTCTCGGCATCGGCCTGCAATACCGTGAAGGGCGCCGGCAAGGACGTCCAGTCGGTCGGTCAGGCCGGCGAAGACGCCATCAAGTAACGGGAAAGCCCATGCCATGCCGATGCGACATGACGGCGCATCGGCATGGCATGTTGTGAGCACAGTCCCCTTCCCCTCGATTTCCGAATGGATTAGCGACGGTTGGACGCGCCCGTTCCGGGCGCGCCTCTGGAAGGGTAAGGCAGACATGATCAGGAAAGCGGTTCTGGCGCTCGCAGTTTCGGGCCTCGTGCTCGGTGCGGCTGCATGCAATACCGTTCGCGGCGTTGGCCAGGACATCGAATCGGCGGCAAACGCAGTCGATCGCGCGACCTGACGAAACGTCGGTGACCCGCTCAAGACAAAAGCGGCGCGAAACGGAAACCCGTTTCGCGCCGCTTTTTCTTCAAGGAAAGCCGCTGCCGAGGTTTCAGCTGTCGGTGATATGCGCAGCCACCATCCCTCGCGCCCGCTGCCAGAGAATGAGGCGGCTCACGACCACCATCCCCAGCACCAGGCCCAGCATGGCATCGGTCATGATGAGCGCGCTGGCAGCCGGGTGCGCGGCGCCCATGGCCATGCCGCCCGGCAGGATCATGCGCCGCGCCGCAAAGACCGCGAGCAGCAGTAGCAGCGCCAGCGGCGACTGACGCATCATCACCCGTGCCTCGCCCCCCTCGCCCTCTACATGAAGCCGCATGAGGCGCGATCGCTGCATGCCGATCCCGCCGCCGATGGCGAACCCGGCCGCGAGCGCGCTCCAGCCCAAGAGGCTAGGCGGCATTCCGTAAAGCGCGAGGCTGACCGCCGCCGTGACGATCAACGGCGCGATCCAGAGCAGGGGGAGACGGAGCGGCCGGGCCTTTTCAAGGCTGCGAAAGCGCCAGACCATGATCCCGGCGAATATCGCCAACGGCAGCCAGGCCGCGTATCCGTTTCCCCCCATACTCTCAGCTACCCCCGAATTCGCTCAGCGCGGGCGTTCCCGGCTCACCCGGAGTGCCCTGCCACACGAGCACTGGCTTACGCGCCGCGAGCGTTTCGTCAAGCCGGCGGCGCGGTGCGAAGTGCGGTGCGCTGTGCAGGCTCTGGTCGCCGTCCTTGGCGCGCTGGGCAAGGCTGCGCAGCGAACCGATGAAGCGGTCGAGCCCGGCCTTGCTTTCGGTCTCGGTCGGTTCGACCAGCATTGCGCCCTTCACCACCAGCGGGAAGTAGACCGTCATCGGGTGGAAGCCCTCGTCGATCAGGCCCTTGGCGATGTCCAGCGTGGAGAAGCCCTCGGCCAGACCGGCGTCGCTGAACAGCGCCTCGTGCATGCATGGGCCGCTCTTGGCGAAGGGTGCCGGCAGCAGGTCCTCGCACGAACGCAGGACGTAGTTGGCGTTGAGCACCGCATCCTCGGCAACCTGGCGCAGACCATCCGCGCCGTGGCTGAGGATGTAGGTCAGCGCGCGGGTGAACATGCCCATCTGGCCGTGGAAGGCGACCATGCGGCCGAAGGCCTGCGCATGGCCCTCGCCCGCGTTTTCCTCTTCGACGAGGTGGACGCGGCCGTCTTCACCGCGGCTGACGAAAGGCAGCGGCGCGAAGGGCGCCAGCGCTTCGGACAGCACGACCGGACCGGCACCGGGGCCGCCACCGCCGTGCGGGGTGGAGAAGGTCTTGTGCAGGTTGATGTGCATGGCATCGACGCCGAGGTCGCCCGGGCGCACCTTGCCGACGATGGCGTTGAAGTTCGCGCCGTCGCAATAGACGTAGCCGCCGGCTGCGTGGACCGCATCGCCGATCGCCTTCATCTCCGGCTCGAACAGGCCGCAGGTGTTGGGGTTGGTGATCATCACGCCCGCGACGTTCGGACCAAGCTTGGCCTTCAGCGCCTCGACATCGACGCGGCCTTCCGGGGTCGCCGGGATCGACTGCACCTTGAAGCCCGCGAAAGCGGCGGTTGCCGGGTTGGTGCCGTGGGCACTTTCCGGAACCAGCACCACGTCGCGCTTCTCACCGCGCGCGTCGAGCGCGGCGCGGATGCACAGCAGGCCGCAAAGCTCGCCGTGCGCACCGGCCTTGGGACTCATCGCCACCGAGGCCATGCCGGTCAGCGTGATCAGCCAGTCGGCCAGTTGCTCGATCACTTCCAGCGCGCCCTCGACCGTCTTCTGCGGCTGGAGCGGGTGAACGTCGGCGAAGCCCGGCAGGCGGGCCATCTTCTCGTTCAGGCGCGGGTTGTGCTTCATCGTGCACGAACCGAGCGGGAACGGCCCGAGGTCGATCGCGTAGTTCTGGCGCGACAGGCGGGTGTAGTGGCGCACGGTTTCCGGCTCGGTCAGGCCCGGCAGTGCCGGAGCCGACTTGCGCAAGAACTTCGACAGGCCCGCAGCCGCCGGACGGCTGGGTTTGTCGAGATCGACACCGCACTTCTCGGACGATCCGAGTTCGAAGCTGAGCGCTTCTTCCAGCATCAGGCCATAGTCGCCCGAAGCGGTCTTGAAGCTCGTGCCTTCACCGGCCTCACCCATGCTCGGGCGCCAGCCGCTTGCGTTTACCGCGTTCATGCCAGCACTCCTTCAAGCTCACGGGCAAAGGTTTCGATATCCTCGTCGGTCACGGTCTCGGTCGCCGTCACCAACAGGCCGTTGTGCAGATCGCTGTCCTCGGGGAACAGGCGGCCGAGCGAGACGCCGCCCAGCACCTTGCGGTCGGCCAGTTCGCGCACGACTTCGCGGGCATCGCGCGGCAGCACCACGGTTGCCTCGTTGAAGTAGGCGTCGTTCAGCACCTTCACGCCCGGAACCTTGGCCAGACGCTCGATCAGCGCCTGCGCCTTGTCGTGGTTCACGGCGGCAAGCTGGGCCAGACCTTCACCGCCCAGCAGGGTCAGGTGAATGCTGAAAGCCAGCGCGCAAAGGCCGGAGTTGGTGCAGATGTTGCTGGTCGCCTTCTCGCGGCGGATATGCTGTTCGCGCGTGGAGAGCGTCAGCACGAAGCCGCGCTTGCCTTCGGCGTCCACGGTCTGGCCGCAGAGACGGCCCGGCATCTGACGCACGAACTTCTCGCGGCAGCCGAACAGGCCCAGGTAGGGGCCGCCGAACTGCAGGCCGACGCCGATCGACTGGCCTTCGCCCACGACGATGTCGGCACCCAGCGCGCCCGGCGCCTCGATCATGCCCAGCGCAACCGGCTCGGTGACCACGGCAATCAGCAGCGCGCCCTTGGCGTGCGCGGCATCGGCAATCGCGGCGAGATCGGGGATGCGGCCCATCACGTCCGGATACTGGACGACGACGCAGGAGGTCTTGTCGTCGATCGCGGCGATCACGGCGGCGTCATCGGCCTGCGGCACGAGTTGCGCCTTCAGCGAGACGATATCGTCTTCGGTGAACTTGGCCATCGTGCGCACCACTTCGGCGTAGTGCGGGTGCAGGCCGCTGGACAGCACCGCGCGGTCCTTGCGGGTGATGCGGCTGGCCATCAGGATCGCTTCCCAGCACGCGGTCGAACCGTCGTACATGGAGGCGTTGGCAATGTCGGTGCCGAACAGGCGCGCGACCTGTGTCTGGAACTCGAACAGCACCTGCAGCGTGCCCTGCGCGATTTCCGGCTGGTAGGGCGTGTAGGCGGTCAGGAACTCGCCGCGCTGGATCAGGTGATCGACCGAGGCCGGAACATGGTGGCGATAGGCGCCCGCGCCGATGAAGAACGGCGCCGTGCCGGCCGAGAGGTTCTTGGCCGCAAGCGCGGACATGTGCCGCTCCACCGCCATTTCGCTGGCGTGGGCAGGCAGGCCTGCGATCGGGCCGGACAGGCGGGCTTCGGCGGGCACATCGACGAAGAGATCGTCGACGCTGGCGGCGCCGATGACGCCGAGCATCTCGGCACGGTCGGCCGGAGTCAGGGGAAGGTAGCGCATGGAGTTTCCTGGATGATTGTCGCCCCCCTGTGGGGGAGGTGCCAGAGGCAATTGGCACCAGAAAGGCTGACGGAGGGGATTGGCGGCCTGGCGCAAGCGTAGCGCCCGGCAGCGGGTCCCCTCCACCGTCCTGCGGACGGTCCCCCTCCCCGTTTCGGGGAGGACTGAACGTCAGAGGCTTTCGACATAGTCCTTGTAAGCCGCTTCATCCATCAGCGCTTCCAGTTCCGAAGCGTCCGACAGAGTGATGCGGAACAGCCAGCCGCCGGTTTCGGCCTGGGTGTTGACCAGCTCGGGCTCGTCGGTCAGCGCGCCGTTGGCTTCGGCCACGGTGCCCGAAACCGGGGTGTAGACGTCCGAAGCGGCCTTCACCGAGTCCACCACGGCAACGGAATCGCCCTTGCCGAACGCGGCGCCAGCTTCCGGCAAGTCGACGAAAGTGATGTCGCCCAGCTGGCCCTGTGCGTAGTCGGTGATACCGACGGTGCCGAGGTCACCCTCGATTTCGATCCACTCGTGTTCCTGCGAGAAATAACGGGTCATGGGTAGAGTTCCTCAGCGGTGATAGCGATTGGGGACGAAGGGCATGGCTGCGACGGTGGCGTCGAGCTTCTTGCCCCGCATTTCGATGGAAAGGACAGAGCCGTCCGCGGCAAGCGCCGCGTCGACATAGGCCATGGCGATGGGGTGCTGCAGCGAAGGCGAGAAACCGCCCGAAGTCACCACGCCAACTTCCTGTTCGCCATGGAAGACCTTGGCCCCTTCACGCGCGGCCTGACGGCCTTCGAGCTTCAGGCCAATGCGCTTCTGGGCAGTACCCTCGGCAAAGTCGCGCTGGACGCGCGTCGCACCGGGGAACCCGCCTTCGAGGCGGCGACGCTTGTTGACGCCGAAAGCAAGGCCGGCTTCGACGGGGCCACGTTCCGGGTCCATGTCGTGGCCATAGAGCGGCAGACCGGCTTCAAGACGCAGCGAATCGCGCGCGCCAAGGCCGATCGGCTTCACTTCGGGCTGGGCGAGCAGCAGGTCGGCCACGTCGGCAGCAGCTTCGCCGGGGACCGAGATCTCGAAGCCATCCTCGCCAGTATAGCCCGAGCGGCTGATCCAGGCATCGACGCCGCCCAGCGTGAAACGGCCGCCCTTCATGAAGGTGAGTGCGGCAACGCCCGGCGCAACGCGTTCGAGCGCATCGACCGCTTTAGGCCCTTGCAGCGCCAGCAGCGCGCGATCGTCCAGGTGGTTGAGCGTGATGTCATCCGGCAGGTATTCGCGCAGCGTACCGATATCGTCCCACTTGGTGGCGCCGTTGACGACCAGGTAGAAGCCGCCCGGCCAGCGCGAGACCATTAGGTCGTCCAGAATGCCGCCGTTCTCATCCAGCAGCAGCGAATAGCGCACCGCGCCCAGCTTCAGCGTCGAAAGGTCGATCGGCAGCGCGGCTTCTAGAGCGGGCTCGACATCGGTCTGCGCGTCTTCCTCGCCGGTGACCAGCAGCTGGCCCATGTGGCTTACGTCGAACAGGCCAGCGCTTTCACGCGTCCAGAGGTGCTCGGCCATGATGCCTTCGTACTGAACGGGCATCATGTAACCGGCGAATTCGACCATGCGGCCGCCGTGATCGCGGTGCCAACCGTCCAGCGGCAGCAACATCGGGGCCAGTTCTTCGGGTTCCTGATCGGAATCGGAAATCGGGTATTCGCTCAAGACATGACTCCGCACAGTTCGGCACACCATTCCAGGTGCCCCCTCTGTCACGGAAACCTGAGAGCTTCCCTCGACACGCCCATGACAGGCAGGCCAAAGTTACACCGTCGGCGGCCTCAATCCCGATGGGAATGAGACACTTTCCAGAGTGTCGCTATCGACTTGGCGCGGTCCTTTTGCCTGAGAGATTCCGGGGCGGTTGCTCCTTCGGCGCCCACCTTTTCGCAGATGCGAATCAGCAGGTCTCTCCCGCGCTGTCAGCGATATTTCGTCAATTGCTGGAGCGCCGCGTGCAAGTCAACGCCATCACGCTGCACTGCATCACAATTTCCACGACTTGCCGGAATATCGCCTCAGAATCTTGCGCCGCGCAGGATTTCCACCATGGAATCGTGTTCATGGATGAACCGGCCAGACGCTGTCTCTCCCGAAAGCGTCAGGATCACTTGCGCCAGACGGACGGCGGCAATCGAGCGGAACCGGCGCAACCTTGCATGAAACACCAGAATATCCGCCAACGGCGCAACCACCTGCCCGACCCGTTCAAGCGGCCGGTCTTCCTCGCGTTTTCCGCGGAGCAGACCGGGCCGAAGAATGTCGAGACGGGCAAAGCCGAGTCCGCCAAGCGCGTTCTCCACCTCCCCCTTGGTGCGCAAGTAGAGATTGCCGCTCTCGGGATCGGCACCCACCGAGGAAACCAGGATCATGCGCTCGATCCCGGCCAGACGCGCCGCGCGGGCGGTCTCCAGCACGAGATCGTGATCGACCGCGCGAAAGGCCTCGTCGCTGCCCGCCGCCTTGCGGGTCGTGCCGAGGGCGCAGACAAGCACGTCGGCATGAGCGGCTTCGATCAGGACCGGCCACTCTGCCGTATCGCCAAGGAGGATTTCCAGACGCGCGCCCTTCGGCAAGGGCACTTCGCGCCGCGCCACGCCGATGATGCGCAAGTCCGTGCGGCCGATGCTTTCCTCGATCACCGCCGAACCGACGAGACCGCTGGCACCGACGAGGCAGATCCGTCGCCCCGCCGCTATGGTGTCAGACATTCCGCAACCCTTCCGGGGTGCTGCCGTAGATCTGGGCATGGCACGAGATGGCGTAGCGGTCGGTCATGCCCGCGATGTAATCCGCGATATGGCGGCTGCGCGCAGGTTCATGACGCGGCAATCCGTCGATCCAGCTCTCCTCCATCAGCACCGGCTCCTGCGAGTAGGCCGAATAGAGTTCCGCCAGCAGCGCGCGGGCACGGCGGGCGGTCTCAAGCTGTTCGGGGTGGTAATAGAGCTTCTCATACATGAAGCGCTTGAACTGACGCTCGCCTTCCTCGACTTCGGGCGAAAAGGCAACGAGCTGGCGACCGGCGCTGCGCACCTGATCGACGCTCTCGATGCCGATCAGACGCTTCTTCGTTTCGTCCAGCAAGTCATTGACCATGAAGCCGATCTGGCTGCGGATCAGCTCGGCGAGCTGGCGGTCACGCGGCACGCCGGGATAACGGCGCTCGACGTCGGCCCAGCGCGGCACGATGAAGGGATGGGCGAGCAGTTCGTCGAGATCGAGGAAGCCCGCACGCAGGCCGTCGTCGATGTCGTGGTTGTCGTAGGCGATGTCGTCGGATAGCGCCGCGACTTGCGCTTCGAGCGAGGCATAAGTGCCCAGTTCCAGCCCATAGGCTGCGTCAAGTTCGGCGAGCGCCCAGTTCGGCTCGCTGACCGGACCGTTGTGCTTGGCAAGGCCTTCCAGCGTCTCCCACGTCAGGTTCAGCCCGTCATGATCGCAATAGGGGCTTTCGATCCGCATCAGCGTGCGCAGGCAATTGGCGTTGTGGTCGAACCCGCCCGCCTTGTGCAGCGCGGCGTCGAGCGCGTCCTCGCCGGCATGGCCGAAAGGCGGGTGGCCGATATCGTGCGCGAGGGCGAGCGCTTCGGTCAGGTCCTCGTCGAGACGGAGGATGCGGGCGATCACGCGGGCGATCTGCGCCACTTCCAGGCTGTGCGTCAGGCGCACGCGGTAGTGATCGCCGTCCGGCGCGATGAAAACCTGGGTCTTGTAACGCAGGCGGCGGAAGGCGATCGAATGGACGATCCGGTCGCGGTCGCGCTGGTAGGGGCTGCGCTGGCCGCGCGGCAGACCCGCGTCCACGGAGAACTCCCGCCCGCGCGAACGGGCCGGATCGGAAGCGTAAGGTGCAAGGGTAGGTTCAGGGGTCAAGCTGGTGTCTTTCCCGAAAGCGGCTTGCTCTCGGCGCCCTACTAGCGAGCAAGGCCCGTCCTGCACAAGGCCGCCGAGGAAGTGGTGACGAGAATGACCTTGCTGTCATCCACCTGCTTCACCGCCCTCACCCAGGCGCCGAGCGTCGGCTTGTCGCCTTCGAGGTTCTGGAGCTTCATCAATTGCGGCAGGCTGAGCCGCTTGACCATGCGCTTGGTCATGCAGGTGGCGACCGGCTTCGATATGCCCGCCTCCACCAGCGCCGTGTGCAGCCGCCACCCCGCATAGAGATGGACGCCCAGCACGAGCACGACGACAAGACCGACGAGCAGCAGGATTCGCTTGAAGATGCGCAACATGCAGCGGCCCTAAGAGCCGCAGCCTCAGTCCGCCAGCGCTTTCACGATATCCTCGACCATCTTCTTTGCATCGGCGAGGAGCATCATCGTCTGGTCCATGTAGAACACATCGTTGTCGACCCCGGCATAGCCCTGCCCGCCCATCGAGCGCTTGATGAAGAAGATCGTCTTGGCCTTCTCCACGTCGAAGACCGGCATGCCGTAGATCGGCGAGCTCTTGTCGGTCTTGGCCGCGGGGTTCACCACGTCGTTGGCGCCGATGATGAAGGCGACGTCGCACTGGGCGAATTCGCCGTTGATATCCTCCAGTTCGAAGACTTCGTCATAAGGCACGTTCGCTTCGGCCAGTAGCACGTTCATGTGTCCCGGCATGCGGCCTGCAACCGGGTGGATCGCATACTTCACGCCGACGCCATGGGCCTTGAGCTGGTCGGCCATCTCGCGCAGGACATGCTGGGCCTGGGCCACCGCCATGCCGTAGCCGGGAATGATGATGACGTTTTCCGCCTCCTTCATGAGGAAGGCCGCGTCCTCGGCCGAGCCGCGTTTCCACGGCCGGTCCGTCGCGGCAGCCGCGCCACCCGCTCCGGCCTCGGCCCCGAAACCGCCCGCGATCACCGACAAGAAACTGCGGTTCATCGCCCGGCACATGATGTAACTGAGGATCGCGCCCGAGGAGCCGACCAGCGCCCCGGTGATGATCATCGCGGTATTGTGCAGCGTGAAGCCCATCGCCGCCGCCGCCCAGCCCGAATAGGAATTGAGCATCGAGACGACGACCGGCATGTCCGCCCCGCCGATCGGGATGATCAACAGGAAGCCGATCGCGAAGCTGAGCAGCACGATCGCCCAGAACAGCGCGGGCGTATTCCAGTGGAACAGGCCGACGAGCACGACGATCGCCAGCAGCGTGCCGAGATTGATGACATGGCGGGCGGGAAGCAGGATTGGTGCGCCGCTCATGTTGCCGTTGAGCTTGGCGAAGGCAATCACCGAGCCGGAAAACGTTACGGCGCCGATCGCGACGCCCAGCCCCATCTCGATCCGGCTGCCCTTGAGGATATCCAGCCCGCTCGCGTCGAGAATGCCGAAAGCCGCCGGGTTGTAATAAGCGGCAATCCCGACCAGCACTGCCGCCAGGCCCACCAGCGAGTGGAACGCGGCGACGAGCTGCGGCATCGCCGTCATCTGGATGCGCCGGGCGATCACGAAGCCGAAACCGCCGCCGATCGCGATGGCCACGAGGATTTCAGGCAGGCTGGCGATCTCGTGCGTCACCAGCGTCGTCGCGACGGCTATGCCCATCCCGATCATGCCGTAGCGGTTGCCGCGTCGGCTGGTGGCCGGTGACGACAACCCGCGCAAGGCGAGAATGAAGCAGACACCGGCCACCAGATAGGCTCCGGCGACCCATGGGTTCACGGCATGAACCTCCATCAGCGCGTGCCTCCATTGTCGGCGGCCTTGGGCGCCGGCTTGTCCTTCTTCTTGTACATAGCCAGCATCCGCTCGGTGACGGCGAAGCCGCCGAAGATATTCACGCTGGCCAGCACCACCGCGCCCAGCCCCAGCCATTTCGCGAGCGGCGAACCCTGCGCCGCGCTGGCGACAAGCGCGCCGACAACGATGACCGAGGAAATCGCATTGGTGACCGCCATCAGCGGCGTATGCAGCGCCGGTGTCACCGACCAGACGACGTAGTAGCCCACGAAGCAGGCCAGTACGAAGATCGACAGGATGGAGATGAAGTCCATGAGCCCTCTTCCCTTCTATGCGCTCTTCAGGCGAGCAGCCGCTCGTGAACCACTTTCCCGCCCTGAGTCAGGCGGATGGCATTGCCGATTTCCTCGTCGAGAACCGGCCTGCCCTGATCCTTGTCCCAGAACGCGGAGAGGAAGTTGAACAGGTTGCGCGCGAACAGCGCAGAGGCGTCCGCAGGCAGAAGCGCAGGCGTGTTGGAATAGCCGACGATCCTGACCCCATGGCGCTCCACCACCTCGTCCGCCACGCAGCCCTCGACATTGCCGCCTTGCGGCGCGGCGAGGTCGAAAATCACGCTGCCCGGTTTCATCGCCGCAATCTGGGCGTCGGAGATCAGGCGCGGTGCGGCCCGGCCCGGGATCAGCGCCGTCGTGATGACGATATCCTGCTTCGCAAGGTGGCTGGAGACCAGTTCCGCCTGAGCGCGCTGGTATTCCTCGCTCATTTCCGTGGCATAACCGCCCGAACCTTCGCCCTCGATCCCGGCGACGTTCTCGACGAAGATCGGCTTGGCCCCGAGCGAGAGGATCTGTTCCTTCGTCGCCGAGCGCACGTCCGTGGCGGAAACCTGTGCACCGAGGCGGCGAGCCGTCGCGATCGCCTGTAATCCCGCGACACCCACGCCCATGACGAAAGCCTTGGCCGCACTGACCGTTCCGGCAGCGGTCATCATCATCGGAAAGGCACGGCCATAAAGGTTCGCTGCGACCAGCACCGCCTTGTAACCGGCCAGATTGGATTGCGAGGAGAGAATATCCATCGACTGCGCGCGGGTGATGCGCGGCATGAATTCCATCGCCAGGGCTTCCAGCCCCGCCGCTGCATATCCCTCGATCCGCACCCGCTGACCGAACGGGTCGAGGCCCGCGACGATCCAGGCCCCCGGCCGAACCGGCCCGAGCAGCGCCGGATCCGGTCCCTGAATGCCGAACACGATATCCGCCCCGGCCAGCACCTGCTCCGCCGGTCCCACTTCCGCGCCCGCTGCGAGATAATCCGCATCGGCGATGCTGGCACTCAGCCCGGCCCCGCTCTCGACCGCCAGCTGCGCGCCGAGGCCGATCAGTTTGCGGACGGTTTCCGGCGTGGCCGAAACCCGCGTCTCTCCGGATGCCCGCTCGCGAAGAACGGCAATCCGCGCGCCTGTCGCCACGGCCTACGCGGCGATCAGGCTGACAACGAAAGCGACGATGAGAATGATGATCCCGGTGCTCCAAGCCGTAACCTTGACGAAGCCGTTGTAGGTCTCGGTAGCGGTCTTGATATCGTTGCCTGAAGCCATGAAAACGGTATTCCCTGCTCATTATTCCTATTGTGGATGATACTTAACCGCAGGAAGGCGTCCGCATCAAGAGCCAAGCGCCCTGTCACTTGATCCAGGTCGGATGCAATCCGGCACAAACATCGCTGGATTTGCCAAAGGCGATTTTTCAAATAAAGTTCCGGTATTTGCAATGAACCGACCGGAGCCTTAAGCCGGTCTTTACCGGTTTCTTCTAGATGCGCTAGGCGACACCAAGGAGGCGATACGGGCGGGCGAATTATGGCGGACCAGGAACAGCGCCTCCTCATGCTCATCGATGACGAGCCGGCACAGAGCCGCCTGATCTCCGCGCTGGCGGCGCGGGAAGGCTGGCGCACGGTCATCGCCCGCGATTCCGAGACCGCGATCGCCACCCTCGGCACCCGGCAGGGCATGCAGCTTTCGGCGATCATCCTCGACCAATGGGTACCCGGAGACGACGCCTGCGCGCTGATCGCCGAACTGAAATCCCGCCGCCCGGCCCTGCCGATCCTGATGCTGACTGCCAGCACCTCGCCGCTGCTCGCGGTGGAGGCGATGCGCGCGGGCGCGACCGACTATCTGGTGAAGCCGGTCGCGCCGGACCGGCTGATGCATGCCCTGCGCTCCGCCACCACCCGCGAAGCCCCACGCGACGAACTGGCGCCGCTGACCGAGAAGATGCCCTCCAACCCCGATTTCGAATCGATGATCGGGGCCGCGCCAAACTTCCGCAAGGCGCTGGCCGTTGCCGCCAAGGCCGCGCGCGGCCATGGTCCGGTGCTGATCGAAGGCGAGACCGGCTCGGGCAAGGAAATGCTGATCCGGGCGATGCATGCGGCCAGCCCGCGTTCGAAATCGCCGCTGCGGATCGTCAATGTCGGCGGGCTTCCCGCCAACTCCATCGAATCCACGCTGTTCGGCCATGAAAAAGGCGCCTTCCCCGGCGCGTTCGACCGGCAGATCGGCGCGCTCCAGCACTGCGACGGCGCCACGCTCGCACTCGACGAGATCGACCGCCTGCCGCTTTCGGTGCAGGAGCGCCTGCTGGAATCGATCCGCAAGAGCGACGTGCGCCCGATCGGTGCGCGCCACTCGTTCCGCATCGATGCCCGCCTGATCGCCGCCAGCAACCTGCCTTTGCAGGACCTCGTCAGCGAGGGCCATTTCCTGCCCGAACTGCTGGAAGCGCTGTCTCCCACCAAAGTCAGCCTGCCGCCGCTGCGCGAACGCATCGGCGACATTCCCGCCCTCGCCCGCTTCTTCCTCGCCCGCATCGGCGAGCAGCCGGGCCTGCGCGAGCTGGGCATCACCGACGGCGCGCTCTCGCTGCTCTCCGCCTACGACTGGCCGGGCAACGTCCGCCAACTTCAGGCCGTGCTGTTCCGCGCGGCGGTATTCTGCGATGGCGATGCGCTGACCGCGGAAGACTTCCCGCAGCTGCTCAACATTCTCGGCTCCGGCCTGACGGTCAGCACCGGCAACCCGATGCAGGAAAGCGCAGGCGTCATGCTCTATACAGCAGACGGCAACCTTCGCCCGCTCGACGAGATCGAGGCCGACGTCATCCGCCTCGCCATCGGCCTCTACCGCGGCCGCATGACCGAAGTGGCGCGGCGGCTGGGCATCGGCCGCTCGACGCTCTACCGCAAGCTCAGCGAACTCGGCATCGACAACGCCGCCTGATCGGGCACGAAAGCGTGGCTACCGTTTCGCGCCGCGTATCTTGCAAACAAGTCACCCGGCAATCGAGAACCTCCTGCTAGCCTCGCCGTTACGTCCGCAGCAGGAGATGAAGATCATGGATTTCAAGGACAAGGCGGGCATCGTCACGGGAGCTGCCTCCGGGATCGGCGCGGCGGTTGCGCGTGAGCTGGTAAACCTCGGCGGACGTGTTGTTATCGCCGACTTCGACGAGGAAGCGGCCCGCGCGCTTTCGCAGGAACTCGGCGCCGAGCGTACGGCAGTGTTCCGGCTCGATGTTGCGGACCCGACCGCGAACGAGGCGCTGGTCGCCTTCACGCTCGGCATGTTCGACCGGCTGGACTTCGCGGTGAACAATGCCGGAATCGGTGCGCCGTCCATGAAGCTGGCGGATATCCCGCTCGATTCCTGGTCGCGGGTGATCGACGTCGATCTCAACAGCGTGTTCTACGCGATGAAGTACCAGATTCCGGCGATGGTCGAGCGCGGCGGCGGGGCGATCGTCAACATGGCCTCGATCCTCGGCGCGGTCGGATGGTCCGGCTCGGCGGCTTATGTCACCGCGAAACATGCACTTGTCGGCATGACCAAAGTGGCCGCGCTCGATTATGCGGACGCCGGGCTGCGCGTGAATGCCGTCGGCCCCGGCTTCGTCTCCACGCCTGCGCTGGAAAAGACCATGACCGCCGAGGAACGCTTCGGGCTTGCGGCGAAGCACGCGCTGAACCGGCTCGCGACCCCTGAGGAAATTGCCTCGGTCACGGCCTTCCTGCTCTCCGAGCGCGCGTCCTTCGTGACCGGCTCTTACTATCCGGTAGACGGCGGCTATCTGGCCGTCTGACCCGCGCGTTCAGGGAAGCTGCGCGAAGTCGGTGAGCGCCGCATCGCGCAGCCCCCGCCAGACACGGGCGGCCTGAACCGTCTCCGCGACGTCGTGGACGCGGATGACGTGCGAGCCCGCCTCCATCGCCTTGAGCGCCAGCATGACCGAGCCACCGAGCCGCTGGTGCGCGGGCGCCTCGTTCGACAGGGCGCCGATCATGCGCTTGCGGCTGGCACCGACGAAGAGCGGCTGGCCGAGGGCATGGAACAGCGCCAGCCCGTTCATGAGCAGAAGGTTCTCGGTCAGCGTCTTGCCGAAGCCGACGCCGGGATCGAGCAGGATGTTCTCCGGTGCGATTCCCGCCGCCACCGCAATGTCGCGGCATTCGCGCAGCCAGTCGAACACGTCGAGCACGACATCGTCGTAGTGGCCGTTGGAGTGGAGATCGTCGCCGTCGCCCGGCGCATGCATCAGCACCACCGGCGCGCCCGAGGCCGCCGCGAATTCCAGGCTGCGCGGATCGTGGCGCAAGGCGGAAACGTCGTTGATGATATGCGCGCCGGCCTTGAGCGTCGCCTCCATCACCGCCGGACGGCGCGTGTCGACGCTGATCGCCGCGCCCATCGCCGCCAGTCGCTCGACCATCGGCACCACGCGCCGGAGTTCGTCGCCTTCCCATACCGCCGCCGCGCCGGGCCGGGTGGATTCGCCGCCGATGTCGATCATCGCCGCGCCCGCTTCCAGCATCGCAGCGGCATGGTCCAAGGCGATCTGCACGTCATCGAGGAACTTGCCGCCATCCGAGAAACTGTCGGGCGTGATGTTGAGGATACCGGCGATCTGCGGCTGTTCCAGCCGGATCGTGCGCGCACCGCAGATGAGCGGCGCATGGACCTTGCGCAAGTTCGACCACTGCAGTTCCGCCTCGACACCGAGATCGGCGGGAAGCGCCGCCAGGGCCTCTGCGACTTCCCCCGCTCCAAACCGGCGGCGGGAGAGCACTTTGCCGTTCTCCCGCACGATCAGCGCGAAGCGGCTGGCCCATGCCATCGAGC
The DNA here is from genome assembly GCA_017745295.1 of Novosphingobium sp. Taxonomy (GTDB): domain Bacteria; phylum Pseudomonadota; class Alphaproteobacteria; order Sphingomonadales; family Sphingomonadaceae; genus Novosphingobium. The sequence goes on along the minus strand of JAGHZR010000011.1, from coordinate 103,899 downwards.
CGCCCAGGCGGATCGCCTCGCCTTCCTCGCTCTGGGGGCTGTCGGCAAAGGCGGTCGGGCTGATGTAAACGGTGCGGGTCATGACAGGCCTCATAGCGTGGGCGCTGGCCATGCTGAACAGGTTTTGCGAGGCGTGCGATCACCTATGGCTAATCGCGCGCATCGCAAACCAGTACACCGACACCCTGAACTTGTTTCAGGGTCCATTTCTCAAATTGCCCCGCCGCATCCGGCGCAGGCCGATATGCCGGCTTGACGCGGCGAGCACCGGGTCGTCGGCACGATGGACCCTGAAACAAGTTCAGGGTGACGAGGGTAAATTTCCAACTTAGATCGTCCCCGCCTCGTTACTCGAACAGGCGGGGCACAGCCGCCTCACGGCTCCGTGGCGAGGATGTAGAGCTGGCGGATCGCGTCGATCGGCTTGACCTTGCCTTCGTGCTCCAGGTGCCAGAAGGTCCAGCCGTTGCACGAGGGCGCGTCCTGCAATTCCTTGCCGAGGCCGTGGATCGAACCGTTGGCATTGCCGCAGGCCAGCGAACCGTCGGCGCGGACGACGGCCTCGAAGCGGCCCTTCTTGTCGGTCAGCTTCGTACCGGGCTTGATCCAGCCGGTCTCGATCAGGGTGCCGAAGGCGACCTTGGGGGCGCTGCGCTTCGACTGCATGGTCTTGAGCGCGCGCTCGTCAAGCGGCAGGGCCATCTCGATGCGCTCCAGCGCGGCTTCGCGGTAGTCGCCCTCACGCTCGCAGCCGATCCACTCGCGGCCGAGGCGCTTGGCGACGGCGCCGGTGGTGCCGGTGCCGAAGAACGGGTCGAGCACGACGTCGCCCGCATTGGTGGTGGCCAGCATCACGCGGTAGAGCAGCGCTTCGGGCTTCTGCGTCGGGTGGACCTTGCGACCGCCCTTCTTCAGGCGCTCGGAACCGTTGCAGATCGGCAGGACCCAGTCCGAACGCATCTGCAGTTCGTCGTTGAGCGTCTTCATCGCGCGGTAGTTGAAGGTGTACTTCGACTTCTCGCCCATCGAGGCCCAGATCAGGGTCTCATGCGCATTGGTGAAGCGCGTGCCCTTGAAGTTCGGCATCGGGTTGGCCTTGCGCCAGATGATGTCGTTGAGGATCCAGAACCCCATGTCCTGCATGATCGCGCCGAGGCGGAAGACATTGTGGTACGAACCGATCACCCACAGCGAACCCTCGGGCTTGAGGACGCGGCGCGCTTCGGTCAGCCAGTCGCGGGTGAACTGGTCGTAGGCGGCGAAGCTGGAGAACTTGTCCCAGTCGTTGGTGACGGCATCGACGTGGCTGCCGTCCGGACGGGCAAGGTCACCGCCAAGCTGGAGGTTGTAGGGCGGATCGGCGAAGACCATGTCGACGCTGGCATCGGGGATCGAGCGCATGGCTTCGATGCAGTCGCCCGGAATGATCTGGCCAAGCGGCAGAAGTTCCTTCGGCGTGGGCGCCGGCGCGGCTGCGCGGATCTTCTGCTTGACGAGTATCTGGCCCATGTTTGCTCCGGGAAATTGAACTGTGGATTGAGGCCCTAGTGAGTCTTTCCGGACTCAGCGTCAACCCGCGACTCGTGAGATTCCCTAGTGATTCAGCCCTTCAGCAAACGGAACAAAACGAATCCGGCACAAGATGTCGAGTCACTATCGACTCGGGAGACTCAAGATATGGGGGTTGTGACTCGGGGGACTCACCGCAAAAAATTTCCCGATGAGCGGCATTTCAGGCCCTTGCCGGGAGCCCCTGAAACGCTCGCCCCGAACTGACTGAATCTTCTCCGCAGAGCGTTACCCCGGAAAGATTCAAACCGGCATTCGCAGCACGCTTCAGAGCCCAGCGAGGCCGCAGTCGATACCTGTCATCTGCACGCTGACTTCCCAGAGCCTGCGAGCCGCCGCCGCATCGCGGGCCGAGGCGTTGCGCCGGGCGATGCCGGAAGGACCCGACATGCCGAAGAAGCGCTGCGGGCCGTAGTATTCACCCGGCTGCGCGCTTGCCTCGGTCGCTGCCTGGAGCGTCGGCCAGGCACCGTCCTCGGCGCTGTTGAGCACCACGCCCGCCACCGGGAACAGCAGCCGGAACCCCAGCGAATGACGGCCGAGTTCGGTCGCGGCGATACCGGGATGGCAGGCCAGGGCGCGCACCGGCGAGCCGGCGGCGCGCAGGCGGCGGTCCAGTTCCAGCAGGTGAAGCAGGTTGGCCAGCTTGCTGTCGCCGTAACGCTGGCGCGCCCGGTAGCTGCGCCGCGCATCGAGATCGTCCCAGTCGATCCGCCCGCGCATATGCGCCAGGCTGGCCGTGATGACGACACGCGCACCCGGCGTCTCGGCCAGCTTGGGCAGGAGCAGCCCGGTCAGCGCGAAAGGCGCGAGGTGGTTCACGCCGAACTGCAACTCGTGCCCCTGCACGGTGCGTTCAAGCGGCGGCACCATGACCCCGGCATTGTTGACCAGCACGTCGAGACGCGGCTCGTCCCGAGCGACCTGCTGGGCGCATTCGCGGACGCTGAACAGGTCGGCCTGGTCGAGCGGCACGAAGGCGAGATTGGCGCCGGGCACCTCCATGCGGATGTGCTCCATCGCAAGCCGCGCCTTGTCCTCGCTACGGCAGGCCATGAGCACCCGCGCGCCGCGCGCCGCCAGCACGCGGGTCGTCTCGTAGCCGATCCCGGTATTGGCGCCGGTGACGAGGAAGCACTTGCCCACCTGTCCGGTGACCGAGGCTGCGGTGAAGCCCGTCAAAGCGCCATCTCCAGCTGCGCGACCGGCGCGAAACTGCGCCGGTGATGCGGGGTGGGTCCGTGCAGGCGCAGCGCCGTCAGATGCTGGGCCGTGCCGTACCCGGCGTTGCGCTCCCACCCGTAGTGCGGATGGGCCTCGGCCAGTTCGCGCATCAGGCGGTCGCGGTGTTCCTTGGCGATGATCGAGGCGGCGGAGATGCACGGCTCGATCGCGTCGCCACCGACGATGGCGCGCGCCTGCCAGCGCCACTCGGCGGTGCGATTCATCGGCGTCATGTTGCCGTCGATCAGGACTTCGTGCGGGTCATGACCAAGCTGGTCGCAGAGCGCGGCGACGGCGCGGGTCATCGCCAGCATCGTCGCGCCGAAGATGTTGAGGCGGTCGATCTCCTCCACGTCCACCACGCCCACCGCCCAGCGGCAGCGACGCTTGATCGTGGCTTCCAGCTCGGCGCGGCGCTTGCCCGAAAGTTTCTTGGAATCGTCCAGCCCGGACGGCCGGGGCTTGCACAGGACCACCGCGCCCGCCACAACCGGACCGGCCAGAGGCCCTCGCCCCGCTTCATCGACACCGATGACGAGGCGGTTCGTTAGAGGGAAACCAGATTCATTCAGGGGTGCGACCGACATGACGAAGCCGATTATCTCCAGATCGTTCCTTGCGGCGGTATCGCCCGTCGCTCTCGTGCTGGCAAGCTGCGGCGCCGCAGTCACCGGGGACAAGGCCTCCGCATCCTCCGACGACACGCCGTTCAAGGTGGAGCAGGTCGCCAGCTTCGACGAACCCTGGGCCATGGCGATCGACAAGACCACCGGCGCGATGATCGTCACCGAGCGGAAGGGCACGATCAGGCTGCGCCTCGCGGACGGTACTCCGGGCACCGTCTCCGGCGCACCCAAGGTCGATTACGGCGGCCAGGGCGGCCTCGGCGACGTGATCTTCGCGCCGGACCAGAGCGGTGCCACGCTCGACGGCCGGACCATCTACCTCAGCTGGGCCGAAGCGGGTCAGGGTGACACGCGCGGCGCGGTGGTAGGCAAGGGCACCCTCTCCTGCCCGCAACCGACGACTTGCGCGATCCAGGGCCTTTCGGTGATCTGGCGACAGGTGCCCAAGGTGACCGGACAGGGCCACTATTCGCACCGCCTCGCCTTCTCGCCCGACGGCAAATACCTGTTCGTCAGTTCCGGCGAGCGACAGAAGTTCACGCCCGCGCAGGACCTCGGCACCAATCTCGGCAAGATCGTGCGCCTCCTGCCCGACGGCACCCCCGCGCCCGGCAACCCCTGGGCCGACAAGCCCGTGCCGACCAACCAGATCTGGTCCTACGGCCACCGCAACGTGCTTGGCCTCGCGTTCGATGCGCAGGGGCGGCTCTGGGATCTCGAACACGGCCCGGCGGGCGGGGACGAGCTGAACCTCGTGAAGCCGGGGCAGAACTACGGCTGGCCGCTGGTCTCGGACGGCGACCATTACGACGGCAAACCGATTCCCCGCAACTCGACCCGCCCCGACCTCGCCGCCCCGGCGATCAGCTGGAATCCGGTGATCGCGCCGGGCGACTTCATCTTCTACTCGGGCGCCCTGTTCCCGCAGTGGAAAGGCCAGGTGCTGATCGCCTCCTTCACCGTGCCCGGCGTGGTGCGCGTCCGGATCGACGGCGAGAAGGCGGTGGAGGAAGCCCGTTACCCGCTCGAAAACCGCATCCGCGAGATCGAGCAAGGCGCCGATGGCACGATCTGGCTGCTGGAAGACGGCCCGGCGGACGCCTCGGGACACCTGCTGAAACTGACGCCGAAAACGTAACCGTCGAGGCACACTGCCTGGTCTAGAACACTCGTCATGCTGAACTTGCTTCAGCATCCATCGTGCCGCTCGGGCTTCGGTCTGTTCGGCAAAATGGATGCTGAAACAAGTTTAGCATGACGTGGAAACCGGCCGCTCTCCCAGATGACACCGCCGGGGCCCATTGCGAATTGAATCGACAAATGCGCGCGCCGCACCTAGTGGCGCGCGCCATGTCCGAAGCTGCCACTCTCATTCCGCTCGACAATGTCGATCCCGTTCTCGTCGAGGCCCTGCTCGACAGCGCGTTCGAACCCGAGCGACACAAGCGCACCGCCTACAAGGTGCGCGAGGGCGTGGACTGGCTCCCCGGTCTCAGCTTCGCCGCGCTCGATGCCGACGAGATGCTGGTCGGCACGATCCAGTGCTGGCCCGTCGCCCTCAACGATCCGGAAGGCCGCGCCCATCCGATGATCATGGTCGGCCCGGTTGCGGTCATGCCCGGTCATCAGGGCCAGGGTTACGGTCAGGCGCTGATGTCGGCGGCCATGGCCGGTATCGACTCGCGCGCGCCGCTGCCGCAGGTCATGGTCGGCGATCCCGAGTATTACGGGCGCTTCTGGGGCTATAGCAACGAGTGGACACAGGGCTGGAACCTGCCCGGCCCGTTCGAGCGGCACCGCCTGCTCGTCCGCTGCGAGAACCCCGCCGTGCTCCCGCGCGAAGGCATGCTCGGTCCCTGGCTGCGCTGATAGTTCCGGACGTCGAGGCCTTGGCGCACAGCGCCCGATCTGGCATCGGGAAGCCATGCCCTATGAACCGCCGCCCGATCTGAACGCCCTTTCGCTCGCCCAGGTGGCCGAACTGGTCGCGGCCCGCAAGCTGCCGCCCGTCTCCGAGTGGTCGCCGCAAAACATCGGCGACAGCGAGATGACGATCCGCGCCGACGGCCGCTGGTTCCATCAGGGCGGCGAGATTCGTCGTCCCGCCATGATCCGCGCTTTCGCCTCGCTGCTGCTGCGGGACGAGAACGGTCGGCACTGGCTCGTCACGCCGGTCGAAAAACTGTCGATCGAAGTGGAAGACGCCCCGTTTATTGCCGTCGATGTGCGGCAGGACGGCGATACGCTGGTCTTCCGCCTCAACACCGACGATTTCGTCATCGCCGGGCCAGACCACCCGATCCGCAGCGAGGGCGATCCGGAAACGCCCGCGATCTACCTCGGCGTCCGTAACGGCACCGAGGCCCGCCTCAACCGCAGCACTTACGGCCAGCTTGCCGAAATCGCGCTGGCGGGCGGGGACGATCTCACGGTATCCAGCCAAGGCGCGCGCTTCGGACTGGTCCCGGCATGAGCACCCTGTTCGACGATGTCTCCCGTCGTTTCGCCGCCGGACAGAAGGACGCGCCCGGCGAACTCTGGATCGATCCGCGCATCCATCGAATCGAGACGTTCAAGCCCGCCGCCGTGCTCATCACCCTGACCGAGCGCCCGCGCCCCGGCATGCTGCTGCTGCACCGTCCCTCGACGATGCGCGCCCATCCCGGCCAGATCGCCTTCCCCGGCGGACGCCTCGACCCCGGCGAGACCGCCATCGAGGGCGCCCTCAGGGAAGCGCACGAGGAACTCGGCATCCGTCCCAGCGACGTGCAGGTGATCGGCACCGGCGACCTCTATCGCACCGGCAGCGGCTACGAGATTACCCCGGTGATCGGTGTGATCCCGCCCGACCTGCCGATCGTCCCGAACCCCGCCGAAGTGGCGCAGTGGTTCGAGGCCCCTGCCGAATTCGTGCTCGACCCCGCCAACCAGAAGACCAAATGGATCGAGGCCGAAGGCGCCCGCCATGCTTTCGTCGAGATCAACTGGCACGACCACCGTATCTGGGGCGTCACCGGCGCCATCCTTCACAATCTTGCCCGCAGGCTGAACTGGAATGACTGAGAAACTGACCGCCGACTGGATGGCCCGCGACGATCTTGCCGCACTGGTCGCCGCGCTCGGCCATGACAAGGCCCGCTACGTCGGCGGCGCCGTGCGGGACAGCCTGCTCGGCCAGCCGGTCAAGGACATCGACATGGCCACCGCGCTGCTGCCCGAGGACGTCATGCAACGGCTCTGGACCGCGCAGATCCGCCATGTCCCGACCGGGATCGAGCACGGCACCGTCACGGCAGTACTGCCCGGCGGCCCGGTCGAGATAACCACCTTGCGCCATGACGTCTCCACCGACGGCCGCCGCGCCACCGTCGCCTTCGCCACCGAATGGCGCGAGGATGCGGCGCGGCGCGACTTCACGATCAACGCGCTCTATGCCGATCCGGTCACGGGCGAGATCTTCGACTGGTTCGGCGGGCTTGCGGACCTCGCCGCGCGGCATGTGCGCTTCATCGGCGATGCCCGGCAGCGCATCCGTGAGGATCACTTGCGCATCTTGCGCTACTTCCGTTTCCAGGCCCGCTTCGGCACGGTCCCTGCCGATGCGGAGGCCGAAAGCGCCTGCGCCGAACTCGCGCCAACCCTCAAGGGCCTGTCGCGCGAGCGGGTCGGCATGGAGATGATGAACCTGCTCGGCTTGCCCGATCCGGCGCCGACGGTGGCCCGCATGGCCGAACTCGGCGTGCTAGCGGTGATCCTGCCCGAGGCCGACCCGGAGGCGCTCGCCGCCCTCGTCGCGGTGGAGCAGGCGCAGGGAATCGCCCCCGAAGCGATCCGCCGCCTCGCCGCGCTGCTGCCCGCGCAAGTGCCGCTGGCCGAACAGGTCGCCTCGCGCTTCCGCCTTTCGGGCGCGCAGAAGAAGCGCCTCGCCGCCGCTGCCGCCCGTACCGAAGAGACTGAAGAACCCCGCGCCCTCGCCTACCGCCTCGGCACCGAGAGCGCGCTCGACCGCGTGCTGATCGCCGGAGCCGATGCCTCGCCGCTCTCCGGCTGGGCAGTTCCGGCCTTCCCGCTCAAGGGCGGACAGATCGTCGCGCGCGGGGTCGGCGCCGGACCGGAAGTCGCCCGCCTGCTGCGCCGGGTCGAGGACCGCTGGGTCGCCGAAGGCTTCCCGGACGAGGCCCGCGTCTCCGCGCTCCTCGACGCCGAGCTGGCCGGCCAGAACTCATGAACCTCGGCGAACTGGGCAGCCTTCTCTACGAAAAGCCGCTGCTCGCGCTGACTATCCTGGCTATTCTCGTCGCCGTGGCGGCAGGAATGCTGGCCCAGCGCCGCCCGCGCCTTGGCCAGACCCTGCGGAACCTGTCGAACCTCGGCCTTGTCGCCGCCCTGCTGCTGACGGTGACGCAGATCGCGCTCCACAATACCCGCTCGGAAGCCGCGCTCTGGCTGGACGAGACGCGGCCGCCTTCGATCGAGGGCAGCGAAACGGTAATCCCTTTGCGCGCCGACGGGCACTATTGGGTGCAGGCCAGGCTCAACGGCGAGGCGGTGGACTTCCTCGTCGATACCGGCGCGACTTATACCGGCGTCTCCAAATCGGTCGCCGCCCGCGCCGGTCTCCAACCCGATCCGGACGATCAGGGTGTCATGCTGGATACGGCGAACGGCACGATCATCGCGCGCATGGCCACGGCGAGCACGCTCGATTTCGGCTCGATCGAGGCCCGAGGCCTGCCGGTAGCGATCGGCCCGGACAGCGAAGTCGAAACCAATGTCATCGGCATGAACCTGCTTTCGCAGCTGGCGAGCTGGCGGGTCGAGAACAACCGCCTGATCCTCGTGCCGCGCGCCACGCCGAAGCCGTGATCCGGTCAGCCTTCATACAGGGTGTTCCTGTTATGGGCCGCTGATGGACTTTCCCGAACTCCTGTCTTTCCTCGCGAGCCAGCCGCTGCTGGCGCTCGCAATGGCGGCGATCTTCGTCACCGTGCTCGGCGGATTGCTGCGTGGCCCCTTGCCGCTGCTGGGCGGCTTCATTCGCGGGGTCGGCAATCTCGGCCTCGTCGCCGCGCTGCTGCTGACCGTAGCGCAGGCGACCCGCCTCACCGGCGGCATGGACTTCGCCCTGCCGGGCCTCGAACTTCCAGAACTCGGCCTCTCGCGCCAGAGCGTGAGCGGCGGCGAGACCCGCGTGCCGATGAAGCCGGACGGCCATTTCTGGGTCCACGCCACGATCAACGGCGTCGCAGGCGATTTCCTCGTCGACACCGGCGCGACGCTGACGGCAATCTCACCCCGCCTTGCCAATGCCGCCGCAGTCCGCGCCCAGCCGCTGCGCCAGAACATCGCCATGCGCACCGCCAACGGCACGGTCGCGGCGGAACTCGGCACGGTGGACGAACTGCGCTTCGGCAGCGTCGTCGCGCGTCAGCTCGACGTGGTGGTGGCGCCGGGGCTGGAGGACCAGAACGTCATCGGCATGAACCTGCTCTCACGGCTGGCAAGCTGGCGCGTCGAGGGCCGGACGCTGATCCTCGTGCCGCATCACCCGCAACCGGCGACGTAAGACACCTTCGCAAACGTCGATCCATTCAGCCCCTCCCCTTCGTCATTGCGAGGAGGCGAAGCCGACGCGGCAAACCAGAGCGGCTCGGCTCGACTCTGGATTGCTTCGCTACGCTCGCAATGACGAACACTGGGGAGCCCTGAGACATGCCCCCTCTGCTCACCCCTGAAACTTGTTATCCCGCGGGAACCCGACCGGCGGGAGACGACCAGCCGCGCCGCGCGCGACCTTCCACATGACCATGTCCTTCTCGGTCCGCGTGCGGCCGGTATCGCCGCCCATGGTCCAGGAAAGGCCGTCCTCCAGCTTGAGCGTGATGATGTCGGACAGCCCGCCGTCACGGTAGCGCTGGAGCGTGACGCCCTGCCCCTTGGCCATGACCGGCAATTCCTCAAGACTGAAGATCACCAGCTTGCGGTTGTCGCCGACGACCGCGACGTGATCGTGCTCCGCCGGAATCTCGCGCACGAAGGCAAGCTGCACGCCCTGCTTGGTGGACATGACCGCGCGGCCCTTGCGGGTTTCCGCCAGCAGCTCGTCCGCCTCGGCGGCAAAGCCACGCCCGACGTTCGAGGCCAGCAGCAATTGCGCCTTGGGTCTGTAGGGCAACGCCGCGACGATATGCGCCTCGGCATCGATATCGACCATCGTGCGGATCGGCTCGCCGAAACCGCGCGCGCCCGGCAGCTTGTCGGCGCCGAGCGTGTAGAAGCGCCCGTTGTCCGCGGCGATCAGGATCTTGTCGGTAGTCTGCGCATGGAACGCGAAGGCCGGACCGTCGCCCTCCTTGAACTTGAAATCGCCGTCTAGCGCAACATGCCCCTTCGCCGCGCGAATCCAGCCGCGTGCCGAGAGGATCACCGTCACCGGTTCCTTCTCGATCATCGCGTCCATCGAGAATTCGACGGTCGGCGTCGCCTGCGCAATCGTGGTGCGGCGGCGGCCGAGTTCGGTGTTCTCGGCATAGTCCTTGCGCAGATTGGTAAGATCGCGCTTCAGGCGGGTGCGCTGGCGGGCCGGGCTTTCGAGCAGCTTGTTGAGCTCGTCCTGCTCCTTCAGCAGTTCCTCGTGCTCCTTGCGAAGCTCCATTTCCTCCAGCTTGCGCAAGCTGCGCAGGCGCATGTTGAGGATGGCTTCGGCCTGGCGATCGGTCAGCCCGAACTCGGCCATCATCACCGGCTTGGGCTCGTCCTCGGTGCGGATGATCTCGATGATCCGGTCGAGGTTGAGGTAGGCGATGATGTAGCCCGCGACCAGTTCCAGCCGCGAGGCGATCTTCTCCAGCCGGTGCCGGGTGCGGCGCAGCAGGATGTCGATCTGGCTGTAGACCCATTCGGACAGCAGCAGCTTCAGCCCCAGAACCCCCGGCGTGCGGTGCGAATCCAGCACGTTGAGGTTCAGCGAGAAGCGGCTTTCCAGATCGGTCAGCTTGTAGAGGCTCTCCTTGAGCATCTCGGGATCGACGTTGCGGCTCTTGGGCACGAAGACGATGCGGATCTGCTCGTCGCTCTCGTCGCGAATGTCTTCGAGGATCGGCAGCTTGCGGTCGGCGATCAGCGCGGCGACCTGCTCGATCAGCTTGCCCTTGGCCAGCATGTAGGGAATTTCGGAAATGACCAGCTGCCACTGGCCGCTGCCCAGCTTCTCGACGCCGGTTTCTTCCCAATGACCTGCCGCATCCCCCGTTTCAATTCGGCCGGTGGAAAAGCGCCCGCGCACGCGGAAGGCGCCCTTGCCGGTGGCATAGGCATGGCTGATCGCCTCGGGACTGTCGACCACGAGACCGCCGGTCGCGAAGTCCGGGCCGTGGAAGACCTGCATGAGCTGGTCGTGCTCGGCATGGGGATTGTCGATCAGCATCATCGTCGCATCGATGATCTCGGCGACGTTGTGGCTCGGGATCGAGGTGGCCATGCCCACGGCGATGCCGGTCGAGCCGTTCGCCAGCAAGTTGGGGAAGATGCCGGGGAAGATTTCCGGCTCGCTCTCTTCACCGTTATAAGTGGGAACGAAATCAACGGTGCCCTCATCCAGCCCCGCCATAAGGTGGATCGCGGTGCGCGTCAGGCGCGCTTCGGTGTAGCGGTAGGCCGCCGCATTATCGCCGTCGATATTGCCGAAGTTGCCCTGCCCCTGCACCAGCGGATAGCGCAGCGAGAATTCCTGTGCGAGGCGCACCATCGCATCGTAGACCGAAGCGTCGCCATGCGGGTGATACTTACCGATGACATCGCCGACGACGCGGGCCGACTTCTTGTAGGCGCTGGCGGGATCGAGCTTGAGCTGCCGCATCGCCCAGAGCAGGCGGCGGTGGACCGGCTTCATCCCGTCGCGCAAGTCCGGCAGCGAACGGGCCGTGATCGTGGACAGCGCATAGACGAGATAGCGCTCGGAAAGCGCGGCATCGAAAGGCGCATCGACGATGGCGTCGAACGGATCTGAGTCTTCGTCGGTCGTGGTCACCATGGCCGGAACCTAGCAGCGCCCAGCCCGGTGCCAAGTCGGATTCCAGCGTTTTCCAGAACTTGATTTCCCGATTCGTTCCAATTTTTTCAATTCAGCCGATCTGCATATCCCGCGAGACGCCGGGGATGCGCACTTCCAGCCCGTCGAGATCGTCGCTCAGTTCGATCTGGCAGGACAGGCGGCTGGTCCGCGCCACCCCGGCGGCGAGGTCGAGCATGTCTTCCTCGTCCATCGAGGCGGGTTCCAGTCGGTCGAACCAGTCCGGCGAGACGATCACATGGCAGGTCGAACAGGCCATCTGGCCTTCGCAAGTCCCTTCCAGCGGCATTCCGGCGCCCTGCGCCACGCGTAGAAGGACGTCTCCCGTCTCGGCCTCGGCGACGACGAGTTTTCCTTCCGCGGTCAAAAACCTCACGTTCAGCAACTCAGACTCCCTGCGCCGCCGCTGCGGCTTCTATGTGTTCGCAGGCATCCTTCAGCTCCCCGAGGTCACTATATCGCCCGAATCCCAGACGGATAGAGGCTTTGGCATCGGAATCGGCAAGTCCCATCGCCTTGAGCACATGGCTCGGCCGCCCCGACCCGCTGGCGCAGGCGGAACCGGCGGAAAAGGCGATATTCCTGAGGTCCGACATGAGCCGCGCCACGTCGAGGCCCGGCAGCCGCAGATTGAGATTTCCGTGCCATCGCCGCTCGGCCGAACCGTTGAGCGTCCAGCGCGAGAGCACGTCCCGCGCGGCACGCCACAGCGCCTCGACGTGAGCGGCGTCCTGCTCCATGCGCTTCGCCGCGAGCGCCGCAGCAGCCCCGAACCCGGCGCAGAGCGCAGGGCTGAGTGTGCCGGAGCGCAGCCCCTGCTCCTGCCCGCCGCCATGAATCATCGGCGTAAGTTCAAGCCCCTCGCGTACCCAGAGCGCACCGATACCCTTGGGACCGTAGAGCTTGTGCGCCGAAACCGCGATCAGGTCGGCCCCGGCGGGCGCCGCCAGCTTGCCCGCGCCCTGCACGGCATCGCAGAGAAACAGCGCGCCCATCGCATGGGCCTTGTTCGCCAGAGCTTCGACCGGCTGGACCGTGCCGATCTCGTTGTTGACCTGCATGACCGCAACGAGGCCGGTTCCATCGGGGATCGCTCCGTCAGGATCGACCAGCCCCTCGCCATCCACCGGCAGCAGGGAGAGCGCCGGATCGATCGCCCGTGCAGTATCCAGAACCGCGGCATGTTCGATGGCGGAAACGGCAAGCCGCTTCCTGCCGCTGCCCGCCAGGGCGAGATTGATCGCTTCGGTCGCCCCGGAGGTGAAGATCACCCGCCCTCCCGGCGGCAGCAGCGCAGCGACCTGCTCTCGCGCGACTTCGACGATGGCGGCGGCGGCGCGGCCCGGACGATGCGGGCTATGCGGATTGGCGAAGCCCATGGCTTCCGGCCCGCCCAGCCACGGCAGCATCGCCTCGCGCGCTTCGGGGGCCAGCGGTGTCGTCGCCTGATAGTCGAGGTAGATCATGCGTTCACTTGCGCCCAGGCCTCGGCAAAGGCGTCCAAGTGCTCCGGCGTGGTATCCCAGCCGATGCTGACCCGGACGGTGCGACGGGCCAGGTCCTCGTCGATGCCGAAACCCTTGAGCACCCGGCTCTGCTTGAGCGTGCCCGACGAACATGCACTCCCCGCCGAGATCGCGAAGCCGGCGGCATCCATGCGGATCAGCATCGCCGTCGCCGCCAGTCTCGGCGCCGCCACGGCGAAGATATGCGAGCATTGCACGCCCGGCTGGAGAACTTCGCCATGCCGTGACAGCGCGTCCCTGAAATCGAAGCGCTGCTCCGCCGTCGTCGCCCAGCTCTCGATGCCGCCCGCTTCCAAGGCCGCCGCGAAACCGAGCGCGCCGGGCAGGTTCTCAGTCCCGGCGCGATAGCCGCGCTCCTGCCCGCCGCTCGGCTCCAACATGGCCCAGTCCTTCACTAGCAGCGCGCCGATGCCGATCGGGCCGCCCAGCTTGTGCGCCGAGAGCACCACCATATCCGCCTCGGGAAGCGGCGACTTACCCGCCGATTGCGAACAGTCCGCCAGGACCAGCCCCCCCACCGCGCGAACCTGCTCTATCAGGGGGTTATGGGCATAGGGCAGCAAGACCGTGCCGGTTTCCGAATTGATCGACTGGACGGCAACCACGGCCCGCCCGCCTTCCGCCAGCGCAGCGGCCAGGGCTTCGGGATCGACCTCCCCTTCCCGCACCGGTAGCTCCTGCGCATCCAGCGCCGCGCGGAACACGGCATCGTGCTCCACCGCCGAGACCAGCCGCCGCACCGCTTTGGCCCGGCCGAGACCGATCGCCAAAGCCTCGCTCGCCCCGGAGGTGAAAATCACTTCACCCTGCCAGCCGAGCGCTTTCTTCACCCGCTCGCGCGCATCTTCCAGCGCGGCGCGGGCGGCACGGCCCTGTTTGTGCGGACTGGACGGATTGGCCCAGAGCGCGGCACCTTCCAGCCACGCTTCGCGCGCCTGAGGCAGGAGCGGCGTGGTCGCCGCGTGGTCGAGATAGATCTGTAAGGCTGACATCGCTTGAAAAGTTGTTTTCGAAGCGAAGGTTCCTATATAGCGATCTTCTCTTTTTCCACTCCCGCGATGGCCGGCGAGCAAATCGCTGCCGTTTTCGCGGGAGTTTCAACAGGTCAGGTTCGCGAAACTCATGCCCGCAGTCATCTTCCCCGGCCCCGAAGGCCGCCTCGAAGGCCGCTTCCAGCCCGCTCCGCGCCCGCGCGCGCCCGTGGCGATGATCCTTCACCCGCATCCGCAGGCGGGCGGGACGATGAACGACCGCATCACCCAGCATCTCTACAAGACCTTCGTGGCGCGCGGCTTCGCGACCCTGCGCTTCAACTTCCGCGGCGTCGGCCGCAGCCAGGGCAGCTTCGACAACGGCGTGGGCGAACTGTCCGACGCAGCGGCAGCGCTCGACTGGGTGCAGTCGATCCACCCCGAGGCCTCGACCACCTGGATCGCCGGTTACTCGTTCGGCGCGCTGATCGGCATGCAATTGCTGATGCGCCGCCCCGAGATTCGCGGCTTCATCTCGGTGGCCCCGCCCGCCAACATGTACGACTTCTCGTTCCTCGCCCCCTGCCCGGCCTCGGGCATCCTGATCCAGGGCGCGGGCGACACGGTCGCCACCCCGGTCGCCACGCAGAAGCTGGTCGACAAGCTGCGCACGCAGAAGCACATCACCATCCACCACGACGAAATCCCGCGCGCGAACCATTTCTTCGAGAACGAGATGGACGACCTGATGCGCTCGGTGGACAACTATCTCGACATGCGCCTCGCGCCGGATTGCCCGATCAAGTGACGCGAGCCGTTGGCGCCTGCAAAGCAGGCGCTTACGCCCTCGCGTCACCCTGAACTTGTTTCAGGGTCCATCGTGGTTTTCGACCGGACGCTCACAGGAACCATCTGCCGTTTCCGCTCTGACTCGGACACCTCCGGTCGGAACCGAGAAATGGACCCTAAAACGAGTTCAGGGTGGCGAGGTTTTTAGGGGGAACTCTGGGATTTGCACCGAAAAGGCGCGGGAGACTACTCCGGCGCCTTTTTCGCATCCGCCGCCCTGACCAGCGACTCGCCTTCGGAATTCGGCAGCGTCCAGATCGCGACATTGGCGATCAGCACCGCCGCCAGCACCAGCATCAGCCCCGCCTGCTTGCGGCTGCCGCCCCGCCGCCAGAGCGCGATGGCTCCCAGCACGAGCGCGGCGATGGTCAGGGTCATGAGCGAGAGGGCAATATCCATGGCTTATCCCCTAACGCAGGCCTTCGCCCAGCGCGAGCGGGTTTGACAGGGACAGGCGGCCCCGCCAGATTTCGCCGCCATGAAGAACCCTGACCTCACGGCCGCATCCCTCTCGCGGCGCACCACCCTTCAGCTCCTCGCCGCCGGGACCGCAGGCATCGCCCTGCCCGGCGTGGCGCGCGCCGCCACCGCTTCGAACCAGCAGGACGCAGCCGCCCTGCTCGATTCGATCGCCTGGCGCCTGCTGGACCACAATCCCGAGAACGCGACCAGCCTCGGCATCGATATCGGCGCCCATGCCGCGCTGCGCGCCAAGTCGGAGGACCGCTCCTTCGCAGGCCGCACCGCAGTCGCCAGAACCCTGCGCGAGGACCTCGCCCGCGTCGAGGCTTTCCCCGCCAGCGGCCTCGACCATGCGACGCAGACCAGCCTCGCGGTCGTGCGCAGCGCCTACAAGACCTCGCTCGACGGCTTCGCCCAGCCTTATGGCGACGTTGCCGTGGGCGGCTGGCGCAACACGCCTTACGTGGTGATCCAGAATGTCGGCGCCTATCTCGACACCCCCAAGTTCCTCGACGCCGACCATCCGGTGAAGACCGCCGAGGATGCCGAGGCCTATGTATCGCGCCTCTCGCAGTTCGGCGGACAGCTCGACGGCGAACTGGAGCGCATCCGCAAGGCCACCGATCAGGGCCTCGTTCCGCCCGACTTCCTGCTCGACCGCGCCATCGCCCAGATGACCAGCACGATCGAGGACGCCCGCAACAACGGCGGCGGCCTTGTCTCCTCGCTGACCGGCCGCACCAAGGCGATTCCGGGCGACTGGGAAGGCCGCGCCAAAGGCATCGTTTCTGCCAAGGTCGTGCCTGCGCTCGAACGCCAGCTCGCCGAACTCAAGCGCCAGCGTGGCCTCGCCAAGGGCGATCCGGGCATGCGCGAGCGTCCGCACGGCGCCGAATTCTACGCCTGGGCCTTGCGCGCCAGCACCACCACCCCGGTGCCCGCCGAGGAAATCCACAAGCGCGGCCTTGAGGAACTGGCGGCGCTGCATGCCCGCATGGATCCGATCCTCAAGAAACTCGGCTACACCACCGGCACCGTCGGCGAGCGGATGACCGCACTCGGCACCGACAAGCGCTTCATGTTCCCCGAAAGCGACCCCGGCCGGGCCGAGATCATGGCCTTCATCCGCCAGCGCGTCGACTGGATCCGCGCCCAGATGCCGCGCGCCTTCCGCGATCCGGTGAAGGGCAATGTCGAAGTCCGCCGCCTGCCGCTGGCCGAGGAACCCGGCGCGCCGACCGCTTACGGCGGTGCCGGTTCGATCGACGGTTCGGTGCCGGGCAAGATGTGGATCAACTTGCGCACCACCGACCTGCACCGCAAGTACGACCTGCCCACGCTGGTCCATCACGAGGCGATCCCCGGCCACGTCTGGCAGGGCGAATATGCCAACCGCCTGCCGCTGATCCGCTCGATCCTGGCCTTCAACGCCTATTCCGAAGGCTGGGCGCTCTACGGCGAGCAGCTGGCCGACGAACTCGGCGCCTATTCCGACGATCCGGTCGGCCAGCTCGGCTATCTCCAGTCGATCGCCTTCCGCGCCTGCCGCATGGTCGTGGACACCGGCCTCCATTCCAAGGGCTGGAGCCGCGAGCAGGCGGTGCGTTTCTTCATGGAGCAGAACGGCAACAAGCGCGAGGAAGTGGTCAACGAAGTGGACCGCTACTGCTCGTGGCCGGGCCAGGCCTGCGGCTACAAGATGGGCCACTCCGAGATCAATCGCCAGCGCAGCCGCGCCCAGGCGGCACTCGGCGCGCGCTATGACTTGCGCGATTTCGACCAGGCCGTGGTCGACGGCGGCAACGTGCCGCTCGACGTGCTGGCGAAGAACATCGACAGCTACATCGCCACCGGCAAGGCCGGCTGAGCGGAATGAAAAGCGCCGTCCCGGATCACGTTCGGGGCGGCGCTTTCCCGCTTATTTCTTGCCGAAGAAGCCCTTGGCCATATCGGTAAGGTCGTCGATCACGCTACCATCGCCGTCCTTGTCGAGGAAGGCGGTGAACTTCGAGGGATCGCTGCCCACGAGGCTTGCGAATTGGCCAAGCGAGCCTTCGCCGCCGATCGCCGAGATGATCTGCTGGATCGTGCCGACGCCGAGGCCGGTCTTCTCTGCCGCCAGCAGCGCGGTGTCACCCTCTTCCTGATGCGCGAGGCCCAGCGCGGCAATCGCCTTTTCCGCCTGCGCCGGCTCGATGCCGAGCTTCGAGGCGAGGTTCGCTACATCGGCGTGTTCGCTGACTTGTCCAAGGATACCGTCGAAAAGTCCCATGGTCTTTCTCCTGGAGAGAGGGAAACAGGAAGATGCACGGTCTGGATGACAAAACAAGGGCCTCGAAACGCAAGTTCCGAGGCCCCGTTGTTATTGCGCGCTGTTCAGCGAGAGATCACGCCGCGACAGGCGCCGCCTTGCGGACGCCTTCGTCGACATGGGCTTCGAACTGGGTGAAGTTGTCGATGAACTGCTTCACCAGTGTCTGCGCGGTCTTGTCGTATTCGGCGCCGTCGGCCCAGGCACCGCGCGGATCGAGCAGCTTGCTGTCGACACCCGGAACCGCCACCGGAACCTCGAAGCCGAAGTTCGGATCTTCCTTGAACTCGGCCTCATTGAGGCTGCCGTCGAGCGCGGCGTTCAGCAGCGCACGGGTGGCCTTGATCGGCATGCGCTTGATGCCTTCCATCGTCGCCATGCCGCCCGACCAGCCGGTGTTGACCAGCCAGCACTTCACCCCGCCCTTGGCGATCCGCTCCTTGAGCAGGTTGCCGTAGACCGAGGGGTGACGCGGCATGAACGGCGCGCCGAAGCAGGTCGAGAACGTCGCTTCCGGTTCGGTCACGCCGATCTCGGTGCCCGCAACGCGCGCGGTATAGCCCGAGAGGAAGTGATACATCGCCTGATCGGGCGTGAGACGCGCGATCGGCGGCAGCACCCCATAAGCGTCTGCGGTGAGGAAGATGATGTTCTGCGGTACCGGGCCGAGGTTCTTCTCCGAGCAGTTCGGAATGAAGTCGATCGGGTAGGAACCGCGGCTGTTCTCGGCCAGCGAGTTGTCGTCGAGGTCGATCTGGCGGGTCTCGGGATCGATCACCACGTTTTCGAGCACGGTGCCGAAGCGCTTGGTCGTCGCGAAGATTTCCGGCTCGGCCTCGGGCGAGAGGCGGATCATCTTGGCGTAGCAGCCGCCCTCGAAGTTGAACACGGCGGTGTCCGACCAGCCATGCTCGTCGTCACCGATCAGCGTGCGCGAAGCGTCCGCCGAAAGCGTGGTCTTGCCGGTGCCGGAGAGACCGAAGAACACGGCGGTGTCGCCTTCGGGACCGATGTTGGCCGAGCAGTGCATCGGCATCACGCCCTTGGTCGGCAGTAGGTAGTTGAGGATGCCGAAGACCGACTTCTTCATCTCCCCCGCATAGGCGGTGCCGCCGATCAGGATCAGCTTCTCGGTGAAGTTCACGGCGATCACCGTCTCCGAGCGCGAACCGTGGCGCTCGGGATCGGCGCGGAAGCTCGGCAGGTCGATGATGGTATATTCCGGCACGAACCGGGCCAGCTCGGCCTCGCTCGGACGCACCAGCAGGGTGCGGATGAACAGGTTGTGCCAGGCGAACTCGTTGATGACGCGCACGTTGACGCGGTGTTCCGGCTGCGAGCCGCCGAACAGGTCGGCGACGTAGAGCTGGTCCTTGCCGCCGAGCGCAGCGAGGAAATCCTCCTTCAGCGCCGCAAAGTGTTCCGGCGTCATCGGCACGTTGGTCTTGCCCCACCAGACCGTATCCTCGGTCTCGGCGTCCTTGACGATGAACTTGTCCTTGGCGGAACGCCCGGTGTGCTTGCCGGTGGCCACGACGAACGGGCCGTTCGCGGCCAGCACGCCCTCGCCGTTCCGGATGGCCTGCTCGACCAGGGGCGCGGTGCCCAGGTTGGCCAGGATCTTCGCCCCGGTTTCTATGCCTTGACTGGCGAGCGGATAGTTAAGGGTAACGGCCAATGTCATCTCCTCCATTTAAGGCTAGCCCGGCGGGAACCGGATAAGCCCCGACATTATTGCCCGAGAATCGGTCGGCGATTGTTCGCCCGCGGCCGTTGTCGGCCAAATTTTCGCAAAAAGAAATGGAGCGAGCGAGGTAGGACGAATGCTCTTCGCCCATTCCGAGGCAATTTCAGGACGAGCCGCAAAGGCGTGGACGCTCGCCTCGGCAAAGGCTAGTCACGGTCGCCCGGTTGCATCGCAAGGAACGCAGCGCAGTCCCATGGCAGACCCCACGGCATCGTCCACGCCAGCCCCCGCGCCCTTGGCGACCTCTTCCGAAGAGATCGCACCCGCACCTGTCTCGGCCCCGGCCCGCCAGCAGTCCATCGCGCTGGTGGACGACGACCGCAACATTCTCACCACAGTCTCCATCGGCCTCCAGGCAGAAGGCTTCGCGACCCGCCTCTACACCGACGGCGAGACCGCGCTGAAGGCCCTGACGGAGAATCCGCCGGACCTCGCCATATTCGACGTCAAGATGCCGCGCATGGACGGGCTGCACTTGCTCCAGGCGCTGCGCGAACAATCGAGCCTGCCGGTGATCTTCCTGACCTCGAAGGACGAGGAGCCGGACGAGGCGCTCGGCCTGGCCATGGGCGCGGACGACTACATCACCAAGCCGTTCAGCCAGCGCCTGCTCGTCGCGCGCATCCGCGCCATCCTGCGCCGCAGCGAGCTGGCGAAGGCGAGCAGCGGGGAGAGCGAGCCGGAAAACCTGCCGGACCCGGTAGTGCGCGGGCGCCTCAGCCTCGACCCCGCGCGTCACCAGGTCGCCTGGGACGGCGAGCCGGTTTCGCTGACGGTCACCGAATTCCTGATCCTCGAAGCACTCGCCCTGCGCCCCGGCGTGGTGAAGAGCCGCAACCAGCTGATGGACGCTGCCTATAGCGAGGACGTCTACGTCGACGACCGCACGATCGATAGCCACATCAAGCGCCTGCGCCGCAAGTTCCGCGCGATCGACCCCGACTTCTCCGCCATCGATACGCTTTACGGTGCCGGCTATTCCTACACCGATGGCTCCTAATCCCGCGCGCAAGCGCCGGAAGGCCTCGCTGCTCGTCCGGCTCGGCCTGTCCTGGCGCGTCTCGCTGACGGCGCGCATCCTCGCCGTGAACGTGATCGCACTGGCCTTGATGGCGGGAAGCCTGTTCTACATCGATTCCTACCGACGCGAACTGCTGGGCGAACGCTTCCGCCTCGCCCGCTCGGAAGCCGAAGTCGTCGCCATCACCCTGGCCGGAGAGAACGCCGAAGACCGCCGCGACCTGATCGCCCGGATCGGCTCCGGTCAGGCCCTGCGCCTGCGCCTGTTCGACCGCAGCGGCAAGCTCGTCGCCGACAGTTTCACGCTGGCGAAGCCGTCCTACCGGCTCATCGACCCTGCCACCGAACCGTGGTTTCAGGACGCCGCCCGCGCGCTCGACAAGGCCATGGACTGGGTGCTCGGCTCGCCGCCGGTCGCCGACTATCACGACGCGCCGGGCGCCGGTGCCGCGGCCTGGCCGGAAGTGGCCGCCGCACTGGCCAGCGGCCGCACCGAAGTCAGCCACAAGGCCGCGCCGGACCGCACCCCGATCATCATCGCCGCAACCCCGGTCGGCAAGCGCGGCGAGGCCTTGCTCGTCACCCGCAATGCCCGCGACATCACCGAGAACGTGCGCATGGCGCGCCAGACGCTCGCCATCATCGTCGGCGCCGCGCTGACCGTCTCGATCCTGCTTTCGCTGTTCCTCGCCCGCACCATCGTCGAACCGCTGCGCAAGCTGGTCCGCGCTGCCGTGCGCGTGCGCCTCGGCCGCGACCGCAGTGTCGTGGTGCCGCGCCTGCCCGACCGGCGCGACGAGATCGGCCTGCTCGCCCGCGCGATCTCGGACATGAGCGGCGCCCTGCGCCAGCGCATCGACGCGGTGGAGAGCTTCGCCGCCGATGTCGCCCACGAGCTGAAAAATCCCCTGACCAGCCTGCGCAGCGCTCTCGAAAACCTCGACCGCGTCGACGATCCCGCCTTGCGCCGCCAGCTTCTGGGCATCGCCAAGGACGACGTGCGGCGGATCGACTTCCTCGTCACCGAGATCGCCGACGCCAGCCGCATCGATGCCGAACTCAGCCGCACGACTTTCGAGCCGGTGGACATGCTGCGGCTGGTGCGCGCGCTCGTCACCGAACGCGAGCAGCGCAGCGTCAACGGCGCCTGCCCGATCCGGGTCATCCGCGAGGCCGACGGCGACCTCTTCGTCCCCGGCGACGCACCGCGACTGGAGCGCGTGCTCCAGAACCTGCTCGACAACGCGATCTCTTTCTCGCCCGAAGGCACGCCCATCGAAGTCGCCGTCGGGCGCAGCGAAGGGCGGATCACCCTCTCCGTTTCCGATCACGGCCCCGGCATTCCCGAAGCCGCGCGTGAACGGATCTTCGAGCGGTTCCATTCGCTGCGGCCTGCCAGCGAGGAGTTCGGCAAGCACTCCGGTCTCGGCCTCGCGATCGCCCGCACCATCGTCGAGGCCCATTACGGCAAGCTGCGCGCGACCGACCGTACCGACGGTGCTCCGGGCGCGCGGCTGCTGATCTCGCTCCCGGCATGGCAAGGCGAATGACGGTCGCGGCGCCTTTCGCCCGGCAAGCCACTTGCATTGCCATCAAGGGCCGCGCGGTGCTGATCGAGGGACCGTCCGGCACCGGCAAGTCCAGCCTCGCACTCGCCCTGATCGATCGCGGCGCCGAGCTTGTCGGGGACGACGGCGTGCTGCTTCGCGCTTGCGAGGGGCGGCTTCTCGTACACCCTCATCCGAACACGCGCGGGCTGATCGAAGTGCGCAATCTCGGCATCCTGCCTTTCCCGTGCCGAGAGGAGGCCCCGGTTTCGCTGGTCGTTACGCTGGACAGCGAAGCCCCGCGCTTCATCGAGACCGCCCACAGCGTGGATATCGGAGGCGTGACGCTGCCCGCCCTGCGCATCACACCCCGCGCCGAACCCCTGCCGCTGAAGGTGGAGTTAGCGTTGTTGCATTATGGCCTCACCGGGTGACAAACCTGTAAGAACGCCTCTTTTCTTTCCCTGCAACCGAGCGCAAACAGCCCCGGATGCAGGACGATCTCTCCCTCGAAGACGCGCAATCCGCGCCCGCCCCGGCCCAACGACAGAAAGTGCTGCTGGTGACCGGCATGCTCGGCGCCGGCAAGACCACGGCGCTGCGGGTGCTGGAGGACCTGGGCTGGGAAATCATCGATAATTTCCCGGTCCGCCTGCTGGAACGGATGATCGAAGGGCAACCCTCCGACGACCCGTCGCCGCTGGCGATCGGCTTCGACTGCCGCACGCGCGGGTTCAATCCGGAACGGGTCATCGCCCAGGTCAAGGCGCTGGGCGAGCGCGAGGACCTCGAAGTCACGACGCTGTTTCTCGACTGTTCGAGCAAGGAACTGGAGCGCCGCTTCAACGAAACCCGCCGCCGCCACGTCCTCGCCGCCGATGCCCCGGTCGACAGCGGCATCCGCGCCGAACGCGAGTTGCTGGCGCCGCTGCGCCGCTGGGCCGACATTCTCGTCGAAACCACCGAATTCACGTCCAACGACCTGCAACGCGCGATTCGCGAACGCTTTGCCACGGAAGAGCCGGAAGACCTGACGATCACGATCTCCAGCTTCGGCTTCTCGCGCGGGATGCCGCCGCTCGCGGATTTCGTGTTCGACATGCGCTTCGTGGACAACCCGCATTGGGATGCCGAGCTGCGCCCGATGACCGGACAGGACGCCCCGGTGGGCGACTATATCCGCAAGGATCCGGCTTTCGACGACGCATTTGCGCGGGTTCGCGACCTTCTCCTGCTCCTGCTTCCGCGTTATCGCGCGCAAGGCAAGGCCTATGTTCACGTCGCTTTCGGTTGTACCGGAGGGCGACACCGCTCCGTTTTTACCGCCGAGCAGATGGCAGCGGCCTTGCGCGAAGCGGGATTTTCGCCCACATTGTTGCATCGCAACCTGGGCTCGCGGGCTGCTGATCTTCTCGAGGGGGGAAATTCTCGAAGGGGTTCGGTAGCGTGAAAGAAGATTATATAACCCGGTCGCATTCGCAGGAAATTCGGAGCCAAACCCCAGCATGATCGGCATGATCCTGGTCACTCACGGCAATCTCGCCGAGGAATTCGTACACGCGATGGAGCACGTCGTCGGAGACCAGTCGGCGGTCGCCACCGTCTGCATCGGTCCCAACGACGACATGGAGCGTCGCCGCAGCGAGATCGCCGAGGCCATCACCGCCGTCGATAGCGGCGAAGGCGTCATCATCCTCACCGACCTGTTCGGCGGCACGCCCTCCAACCTCGCGATCTCGCTGATGGAAGCGGGCCGCGTGGAAGTGATCGCCGGCATCAACCTGCCGATGCTGATTCGCCTCGCCAAGGCGCGCGCCTGCATGTCGGTGCGCGAAGCCGCCGCCGCCGCGCGCGACGCCGGGCGCAACTACATCACGATCGCCAGCGAATATCTGGGGCAGGACGCCGCATGAGCGATTTCCGCGAAACCGTCCTCATCGTGAACAAGCGCGGCCTCCATGCCCGCGCCAGCGCCAAGTTCGTCAACCATGTCGCCGAACTGCCGGAATCCGTGCTCGTCACGGTTGGCAAGGACGGCACCGAAGCGGCAGGCAATTCCATTCTCGGCCTGATGATGCTCGGCGCCGCCAAGGGCGACAGCATCGAGATCGCCTGCAAGGGCGAAGGCGCGCAGGACGCGCTCTCGGTCCTGGCAACGCTCGTGCGTGACGGTTTCGGCGAAGAATGACCTTTGCCGACCGCGCGGCCTATCGCCGCACCATTACCGGATTCTCGAACCCGCTGGTCAAGTTCCTGCGCTCCTTGCGTGAGAAGAAGCACCGCAAGCGGGAACAGCGCTTCCTTGCCGAAGGCCTGCGCCTGCTGACCGATGCGCGCGAATGCGGCATCGTGCCGGAAATGCTGGTCATGGCCGTGGGCCGCGATCCGCACCCGCTGCTGGATGCTCTTGAAGAAGCGGTCCTCGCCGCGGGCGGCGAGGTCGTCGAGATGGACGAGGAAATCCTCGCCAAAGTCACCGGCAAGGACAATCCACAAGCCGTCGCGGGCGTCTTTGCCGAATTCGACACACGGATCACCCATTTCGACCGCTCCGCCGCGCCGATCTGGCTGGTGGCGCAGGCGTTGCGCGATCCCGGCAATCTCGGCACGATGCTGCGAACCGGCGATGCAGTCGGCGCGGGCGGACTGATCCTGCTCGACGACTGCGCCGATCCTTTCTCGGTGGAAGCCGTGCGCGCCAGCATGGGTGCGATCTTCACGCAGAAGATCGCCATCGCCCGCTGGGACGAATTCCACGACTGGCTGCGCGCCGGAGACGGTCAGCTGGTGGCCGCCTCGCTGCGCGATCCCACCGACTATCGCCGCGCGCCTTATGCGGCGCCGTGCTTCCTGATGGTCGGCAACGAATCGCAGGGCCTGCCCCAGGCCTACGAGGAAGCTTGCGACTTGCGCGTTACCATTCCGATGCGCGGCCGGGCGGACAGCCTGAACGCCGCCGTCGCGGGCGCGGTGCTCGCTTACGAGGCGCTTGCCCACCTTGACGGCGGAAACTGACCAGCGCGTTCATCCGGGCATCATCCGCGACGTGTAGAGTGCCCGGATCATGCGTTGTTCCTTGCTTGCCCTCTGCCTTTTACCGATCCTCATTGCCTGTTCCGTACAGGGTGAGGATTCGCCGCTAGCCCGCACGACCTGGCGATTTGCCCTGATCGACGGGCAGAGGCCGGACTCTGCCGATGCCCGTCTGACGTTCGAGGGCAGCAAGGTGGGCGTTCAGGTGGGTTGCAATCGCATGGATGGCCCCTGGCGCGTCGATGCCGAACGCCTGATAGCAGGCCCCCTCGCCCTCACCGAGATGACCTGCACGGTTCCTGCCTGGGATCAGGAAAAGGCCGTGAGCGCCCTGCTCGTCGCCACGCCGCGCTTCGCCATCGACGGCAACCATATGATCCTGCAATCGAGCGGCCATACCGCCGAACTCGTCCGCGAAGGCGGCCCCATGGAACGCCCGACACGCACCGCCGACGGTAGCTAAGGCTTACTCCGCCGCTTCGGGGAGCGGTCCCGTATCCGGCAAAGCAGCAATACCCGGCTCGGCACCAAAACGCGGCACCGATTCGACTTGCGCCACTTCGTCGGAAATCTCGCGCTTGCCGATCTTGATGTGCTTCTCGGTGAGGCGGCGCGCGCGACTCATCACATTGCCCTCGTAAGTGCGGGCGAAGTCGTTGAAACTGTTGACCGCACGACCGAGGTGCACGCCGACCTTGCCGAGATCGTCCTGCGTCTTGGCAAGGCTGTCGTAAAGATCGCTGCCCAGCTTACCGATCTCACGGGCTTCCTTGGCGAGACCTTCCTGCTGCCAGACTTGCGCGATGGTCCGGCAGATGGCGACGAGGTTGGTCGGGCTGGCAAGCAGCACCCGGCGCTCGAAAGCATAGTCCCACAAGCTGGAATCGTGGTCGAGCGCGGCAGCAATGAAATGCTCGCCGGGCACGAACATCAGCACGTAATCCGGCGCATTCTCGAACTGGCTCTGGTAGGACTTGTTGCCCAAGGTCTGGATGTGATTGCGCATCGAGGCCGCGTGCTGGTCGAGAAAGGCGTTTCGCACGGTCTCGTCATCGGCCTCGAAAGCATCCTGATAGGCGTTCAGCGAGACCTTGGCGTCGATAACCAGCTGCTTGTTACCGGGGATGCGCACGATCGCGTCCGGGCGCAGACGTCCGTCCTCGGTCTCGATCGATTGTTCGGTCTCGAAATCGGTATGTTCGGTGAGGCCGCACTGTTCGAGCACGTTCTTGAGCTGCTGCTCGCCCCAACGACCACGCGCCTTGGGCGCATTGCGCAGCGAATTGCTGAGCCGCGCGGCTTCGGTGCGGACGCGCTCCTGCCCGGCGCTTAGTTCGACGAGCTGGCCGGTCAGTGTCGCAAAGGCATCGGTGCGCTGCTTTTCCAGCGTGGCGACCTGCTCCTCATAGCTCTTGAGCCGCTCTCCAACGGGGGCGAGAAGCGTGCGGATACGCTCGGCATTGGCCTTCTCGCTTTCCTCGAAACGCGCACCGGCGCGGCTCAGGAAAGCTTCCTGCGCGCCTGCCAGAACCTTGGCCCCGGCGTTCTCGAACTCCTTGCGCAGCGCTTCCTGCGCTTCGATCAACAGGCGCTTCTGTTCGTCGAAATTGGCCGATTTCTCACGCAAAGTCGCCAGTTCCGACGCCAGTTCGCGCTGCTCGCGGCGCAGGGCATCGACCAGAACCGCATGTTCAGCGCGTGTAGTTTCAAGCGTCCGGGTAAGATCGCCGCGTGTGCGCTCCAGCACCGCATCATGTTCGCCACGCAAGCGTTCTACCACCTCGCCATGGCTGCGCCGGGTGAGGTCCATCGCCTGGTTGTGCTCGACGCGCGTGCGTTCGAGAGCATCGGAAAGTTCATCCGCCCGGCTCGCCCGTTCGCTGGCCGAGGCGAGATCGCGAATCGCGGCGCGGAACTTCTCGTCGAGTTCGCGCGCCTCACGATCGCGGGTTTCGTGGCGGTTTCGCCAGTCGGCGGCCGGTCTGGAACCGAAGAACCAGCCGGCCCCAAGACCGACAACGAGCGCAAGAATGGCGACGACAGCGATTTCCATTCCGGCAGCATAGACAGAACATTCAGGGAACGCCAGTCTTTAGACCGGCTTTTCCCCATTCTGCGAAATCAGGCTGCCTTGCGCAGCTTATCGAGCTTCTTGAGCGCCATCTGGCGCTTCAGACGCGAGAGGTGGTCGATGAAGAGAATGCCTTCGAGATGGTCCATCTCGTGCTGGAGGCAGGTGGCCATCAGGCCGTCCATGTCCTCTTCGTGCACGGTGCCGTCGAGGTCCTGCCAGCGCGCGCGGATGCGCGAGGGGCGTTCGACGTCGGCATAGATCTCGGGAACCGAGAGGCAGCCTTCCTGATAGACCGTGTGATCTTCGGAAGGATCGAGGATTTCCGGATTGATGAAGATCCGGGGTTCCCGCTTCGTCGGCTGGTGGGTGTGGTGGTGACCGCCGTGCGCCGTGCACACTTCCGGCTCCGCATCCTCGTCATCGGGCTGGAGGTCGATCACCAGCACGCGCAGCGGCACGCCGACCTGAATCGCAGCAAGGCCGATGCCCGGCGCGTCATACATGGTTTCGAACATGTCTTCGACGAGCGTCTTCAGCTCGTCGTCGAACTTTTCGACGGGGACCGAAACCTGCTTGAGACGCGGATCGGGAACTTCGAGGATTTCACGGATAGCCATGCCCCGCAAATAAGCGCGATGGCCGATTCTCGCAAGATGGACGCTTCGATGACAGTGATCGGCCTTGCCGGATTCAGGCCACTGGCCGTCTCGCGCGGATGGCCTGGGCCAGCGTTCCCTCGTCCAGATAGTCGAGTTCGCCGCCTACCGGGAGGCCGTGGGCAAGCTGGGTGATGCGCACCGGAAGCCCTTCGAGACGCTCGGCAATGTAGTGCGCCGTGGTCTGCCCTTCGAGCGTGGCGTTCATCGCAAGCACCACCTCGTCGATGCCGCCTTCCTCCACGCGGCGCAGCAGGCTTTCGATCGCCAGATCTTCCGGCCTCACCCCGTCGAGCGCGGAAAGACGGCCGCCGAGGACATGGTAGCGGCCGTTGAACAACCGCGCGCGGTCGAGCGCCCAGAGGTCCGCCACTTCCTCCACCACGCAGAGCGACCGCACATCGCGGCGTGCATCGGCGCAGATGCCGCAAGGGTCGGCAGTATCGATATTGCCGCAGGTCCGGCACTCGACCAGCGCTTCGCGCACTGCCGCGAGAGCATCGACCAGTTGCACCAGCGAGGTCTCCCGCCGCTTGATAAGCCAGAGCACCGCCCGGCGCGCGGAACGGGGGCCGAGGCCAGGAAGGCGCGACAGCGCGGCGGTAAGCGTCTCGATCTCTTGCGATGCCATGGCGGCGGAGATAGGGCCTCCGGAGCTTTTGAGAAAGACCTTCGGAGAATTCCCCACACCATGCGCATCGTCTTCATGGGTACGCCCGATTTCGCGGTGCCCGCCCTCGTCGCGCTGGTCGAGGCCGGGCACGAGGTCGTCGCCGTCTATAGCCAGCCGCCGCGCCCCGGCGGACGCCGCGGCAAGGAACTGACCCCCTCGCCCGTCCACAGAGAAGCCGAAGCACGCGGGATCGACGTGCGCCATCCGGTTTCGCTCAAGGGCGCGGAGGAGCAGGAAAAGTTCGCCGCGCTCGGCGCCGATATCGCCGTGGTGGCCGCTTACGGACTGTTGCTGCCACAGGCGGTGCTCGACGCGCCGCGTCTCGGGTGTCTCAACATCCATGCCTCGATCCTGCCGCGCTGGCGCGGGGCGGCACCGATCCAGCGGGCGATCCTCGCGGGCGACCCGACGACCGGCGTCACCATCATGCAGATGGAAGCCGGTCTCGACACCGGGCCGATGCTGGCCACCCTGCGCACCACCATCGAGCGCAAGACCGCCGGTGAACTGACCACGGAACTCGCCGAGAGAGGCGCGCAGCTGATGGTCGGCACCTTACGCGATCTTGCCGTGCACCGCGCCGTCACCCAGCCGGAAGACGGCGTTACCTATGCGAAGAAGATCGACAAGGCCGAGGCCCGGCTCGACTTCACGCTCGCCGCCGAGCAGGTCGAGCGGCAGGTGCGCGCCTTCATGCCCGCGCCGGGCGCTTTCTTCGAACTGGACGGTGAGCGGTACAAGGTCCTCGCCACCGATCCGGTCGAAGGCACTGGCGAACCCGGCGTCACCCTCGACGATTCGCTGACCGTGGCCTGCGGTGAAGGCGCGCTGCGTGTCACGCGCATCCAGCGCGCGGGCAAGCCCGCCATGGAGACCGCCGACCTGCTGCGCGGCCGTGCCGTTCCCGCCGGAACGAGGCTCGCTTGACCCGTTTCGCGCTCACTCTCGAATTCGACGGCGCGCCCTACATGGGTCTTCAGCGCCAGGCGCACGGCCCCTCGGTGCAGCAGAGCGTCGAGGAAGCCGTCTTCGCGCTTACCGGCGAGACCACGGGGATGCATGCCGCCGGCCGCACCGATGCGGGCGTCCATGCGCTCGGCATGAAAGTGCACATCGACATCGCCAAGCCGTTCACGCCCTTCCAGTTCACCGAAGGGTTGAACGCCCGCCTGCGCCCCCATCCGATCGCGGTGGTCGGCTGCGAGGTGGTGCCGGACGACTGGCATGCGCGCTTCTCGTGCATCGGCCGCTCCTACATCTACCGCATCGCCAACCGCCGCGCGCCGCTGACGCTGGAGCGCGGCAAGGCATGGCAGGTGCCCAAGCCGCTCGACGAGGCGGCCATGCACCGCGCCGCGCAGATCCTCGTCGGCCTGCACGACTTCACCACGTTTCGCTCGGCCCATTGCCAGTCGCAAAGCCCGCTCAAGACGCTCGACCGGCTCGACGTGCGGCGCGAGGGCGAGATGGTGCTGATCGAGGCCGAGGCGCGCAGTTTCCTCCACCATCAGGTCCGCTCGATGGTCGGCTGCCTCGCGCTCGTCGGCATGGGGCGCTGGGAGGTACGGCAGGTCGCCGAGGCGCTGGAAGCCCGCAACCGCCAGGCGCTGGGCCTCAATTCGCCGCCGGACGGACTTTACTTCGTGAAGGCGATCTATCCCGAAGACTGAGTGCGCCTGCACAAGGTGACACTTTGGTTGACACAGTTGACACGGTCCTGAGCGGAAAAAGTCGCCCCCGTTCGAACCTGTCACCTTGTAGCGGACAATAGCGGGATCAAAGGCCGTGGAGAACATGGCGGCATCCTACAGCACTGCCTGTCTGTAGGAAAATCATCGCCACTCCGGCACAAAAAAGGGGAGGCCGCAGCCTCCCCTTCCCCGTTTCTTATCCCAGCAGGCCTCAGGCCTTGCCTACGACGCTTTCCGGCAGGTCGTTGCCGAACACGCGCTGGTAGTACTCGGCGACCATCACCCGCTCTGTCTCGTCGCACTTGTTGAGGAACGAAAGGCGGAAGGCGAAGCCCACGTCCTTGAAGATCGCCGCGTTCTGCGCCCAGGTGATGACGGTACGCGGGCTCATCACGGTCGAGATATCGCCGTTCATGAAGCCCTGGCGGGTAAAGTCCGCCACCTTGACCATCTGCGAGATCGTCGCGGCGTCCACCTGCGGCACCTTCTTCGAGACGATGTCGCTCTCGACCGGCTCGGGCAGGTAGTTGAGGCCGACCACCAGGTTCCAGCGGTCCATCTGGCCCTGGTTGATCTGCTGGGTGCCGTGGTAGAGACCCGAGGTATCGCCAAGGCCGACCGTGTTGGCGGTGGCGAAGAGGCGGAAATTGCGGTCCGGGCGGATCACGCGGTTCTGGTCGAGCAGGGTCAGCTTGCCCTCGGTTTCGAGGATGCGGTGGATCACGAACATCACGTCCGGACGGCCCGCGTCGTACTCGTCGAACACCAGTGCGACCGGGTGCTGGAGCGCCCAAGGCAGCAGGCCTTCGCGGAATTCTGTAACCTGGAGACCATCGCGCAGGACGATGGCGTCGCGGCCGATCAGGTCGATACGGCTGATGTGCGCATCGAGGTTGATGCGGATGCACGGCCACTTGAGGCGGGCTGCGACCTGTTCGATGTGGGTCGACTTGCCGGTGCCGTGATAGCCCTGCACCATGACGCGGCGGTTATAGGCAAAGCCCGCCAGGATCGCGAGCGTGGTGTCCGGATCGAAGACATAGGTCTCGTCGAGGTCGGGAACGCGCTCGTCGGCGACGGAGAAGGCGGGCACCTTCCAGTCAATATCGATTCCGAAGGTCTCGCGCACGTCGAGTTCGATGTCGGGAGCAGCCAGCACGGTGGCGTCACGATTCTCGGCTTTCATGGTCTCGGTCTCAGTCATCGTTGCACCCGCGTAGACAAGCGGGCGCTGCACCGCAACAGGCTTTGCGGTTTATCGGGAATGGGACGGGAGGAAACGGCGGGGTGGCTGGTGGGGATCGGGGAAGCGGGTCGTCAGCAGGCGCGCTTATTGCGCACTTTATATGTGTGGTGCATGTGACGACGCTATGAAGAACGTTCAAATCATCGATAGCGCGGCAAACGCAACCTTTAGCTTATTTCAAGTGACCGATGATGAATTCTCGGCAATCTTCCCAAGCGATAGTGAAATGCAAATTGCCGAGGATGTGTTTGAGCGTCTTGGCAAACAAGAGGCCAACCGAGTCATTGGCCCGATGTGGAATCGACCCATCCTAAAAAGAGACGCCGTAGGCATACACGGCACTCTATTTTATGACAGCGAGCATCGGCGAGAGTATCTTCCGGCGTCGCGACGGGAAATCGATTGGCCGGATTTATCCTTGAATCCCGCACAACGCGCATTTTTCAAGTATGCGCGGATGACCACTTTGCCCTAAAACTTCGTCATCCCCGCACAGGCGGGGATGACGCTTGCCTTGCGAGTTGGCGAAACGGAGAAGAAGAAAGCGGGGTCCCCGCCTGCGCGACGGAGTTTGGGAAAGGTTTCGTTCTGCTCTTCCTGGCAGAACAGAGCGGTAAAGCGTTTCATCCCAACTTCGCAGGCAAGGCAAAGAGGCCAATGAAGCGCTTTGCCAGAACCTCATCACCCTCGACCGAGAGCCTGCCACCCGCTTCCTCCACCGAACGCTTACCGTAGAACACCGGCAGGAAGTCCGTCGCCGTTTCCGCCGCAAAGCGCAGGTCCGACACGGCCATATCCGCTCCGGCAGGCTCGACCCGCAGTTCCCCCTGCCCGAGCGTGCCGATGAACCGCGCAGTCCCCACTTCAAACAGCACGCGCAAGGCCAGATCTCCGATCCGTTCCGGCACCAGCATCGTCCGCAGCGAGAGCATGAAGGCCACCGGCGTCAGCGGCAACATCGGATCGTGCCCCGGCGAGCGCACCGCCCAGCGGCCGAGTTCCTGCATCACCGGTTCCAGACCGAGACCCCATTCCGTCAAGGCATAGGCCTGCACCGAAGCAGGCGGCGGCAGGATCAAGCGGCGGACGATGCCGCTGGCTTCAAGGCTCCCCAACCGCTCGGTCAACACTTTGGCGCTGAGGCCGGGCAAAGCAGCGCGAAGGCCGTTGAAGCGGCGGGGGCCGAGCATCATCTCGCGCACGATCGGCAAGGTCCAGCGCTCGCCCACCAGTTCCATGGCGAAAGCCGCGCCGCAGGCGTCGCGATACCAGCGACCATGGGATGCGCCGTCAGGAACGGCGTTCATCGCAGGCGGAATGCGCTTCGCCACGATGCGGTTTCTCTTCTTAACTTCATGGTTGCTTTTTGTAACCTGAATGCGCACCCTCCGGCAATAACGAATCGCCCCCAAAGCGACCCCGAACCCCGGAGAGTGCCGATGCCCCGCAGCGAAACCGCGCGACCGGTCTTCACGGCCTACGCCGACGTCCCCCCGCCCGTGCGCGGTCAGGTCCGCGATCTGCGCCTGCGCTGGGCGCATGAGGAACTGGGCCGCGATTACCGGGTGGAGGAACTCGACGTCTATCACCCGCGCCCGGATGGCTACCTGGAATGGCAGCCCTTCGGGCAAGTCCCCGCCTTCGACGACGGCGAGCAACGCCTGTTCGAAACCGGCGCCATCCTGCTCTATCTCGGCGAGCAGGACCCCCGGCTGCTGCCGCCGGAGCCCAAGGCCCGCTGGCAAGCGATCACCTGGCTTTTCGCGGCGCTGAACAGCGTGGAGCCGTTCGTTGCCCAGATCGGCGCGCTCGACTTCTTCCATGCGGGCAAGCCCTGGGCGGCGCAGGCCCGGCCGAGCGCGCTGCGACTGCTGGAAGCCCGCCTCGCCAGCACGGAGGCAGCGCTGGGCGACAAGGACTGGCTCGCCGGACAGTTCTCCATCGCCGATATCGTGATGGTGACGGTGCTGCGCATCCTCGACCACACGCAAATCCTCGATAGCTACCCGAAGCTCGCTGCCTACAAGGCGCGCGGGGAAAGCCGCCCGGCCTTCCGCCACGCCCTTGCCGAACAACTCGAAAGCTACGCCTCTCCCGCCAATTAGGAGAACAGCCATGCCCTACGTCGATGGTTTCGTGCTTGCCGTGCCGCTCGCCAACAAGGACAAGTTCATCGCTCACGCGCGCGAGATGGACGAATACTTCCTCGAATATGGCGCCACCCGCGTCGTCGAATGCTGGGGCGACGATCTCCAGCACGGCAAGCAGACCGACTTCTTCCGCTCGGTGGAGGCCAAGGAGGACGAGACGGTTTGCTTCAGCTGGATCGAATGGCCGGACAAGGAGACCCGCGACCGGCAGATGGGCCTGCTCATGGAACTCATGAAGAACGACCCGCGCTTCGATCCCGCAACCAACCCGCCGCCTTTCGACGGCAAGCGCATGATCTACGGCGGTTTCGATTCCGTCGTCGAACTGCCAGGCAACCAGGGAGGAGCATGACCATGGGCAACCCTGTCGGCAGCTTCATCTGGTACGAACTGCTCACCAGCGACATCGCGGGAGCGGCGGCCTTCTACCACGAGGTCGTCGGCTGGACGATCGCCACCCACGCCGATCCCGACGCCGGCGGTCTCGACTACCGCATGATCGTCCGCGACGATGGCGGCATGGCGGGAGGCGCGATGCAGATTACGGAAGAGATGGCCGACGGCGGCGCCCGGCCGATCTGGCTCCCCTATCTTTACGTCGAGGATGTCGATGCCGAAGTGGAGGCGATCACCTCCGAAGGCGGCAAAGTGCAGATGCCCGCGATGGACCTTCCCGTCGGCCGCATCGCAATGGTCGCGGACCCGCAGGGCGTGCCGCTCTACCTGATGAAGCCGATCCCGCCCGCCGACCAGCCGGATGCCTTCAGTGACGTCTTTTCCGTGTCCGAGAACCAGCATGTACGCTGGAACGAACTGGCCAGCCCCGATCAGGCCGGATCCATGGCCTTCTACGGCCAGCACTTCGGCTTCACCTTCAACGAAAAGATGTCGATGGGGGAAATGGGCGACTACTGCTTCATCGGCCATCACGGGAAGACCCTTGGCGCGATCATGCAGCGGCAGGAGGAAAGCCAGCCCTCGGTCTGGATGTTCTACTTCGGCGTGCCCTCCATCGCCGCGGCGAAGGCGGCCATCGAGTCGAACGGCGGCCAGGTGCTGATGGGTCCGCACGAGGTTCCCGGCGGCGACTGGATAGTCGTCGCGCTCGACCCGCAGGGCGCCGGTTTCGGCCTCGTCGGCGCCAAAGGCGACTGAGACGCGACAGGATAAAAGGGCCATTGACGGCGGAGCAATGTTCTAGGATTGTTCTGCAACAAGACAGGACGATGGAGCAGGGATCATGGCCGACTACACCTTCTACACCAATCCGATGTCGCGCGGTCAGATCGCCCGCTGGGCGCTTCACGAAGCGGGGGCCGACTACCGGCAGGTGCTGATCGACTGGAAGGACAAGCCCTCCACGTTCCTGGCCGTGAACCCCATGGGCAAAGTGCCGGCGATCGTCCACCACGCCGACGGCGGCGACCGCACCGTCACCGAGGCCGCGGCGATCTGCCTCTACCTTGCCGAAATGCACCCCGAAGCGGGCCTGCTGCCCAGCGATGGCGAGATGGCGGACTATTACCGCTGGACTTTCTTCGCCTCCGGCCCGGTCGAACAGGCGATCACCTCGCGCCATTTCAAGTGCGAACCCCTGCCCGAGCAGGAGATGATGGCCGGCTGGGGCAGCTTCGAGCGCACGATGAACACGCTGGAGAGCCATTTCGAGCAGGCGAAATACGTCTGCGGCGACCGCTTCACGATGGCCGACGTCTATGTCGGCAGCGCGGTGGACTGGGGGCTGACGTTCGGCACGATGCCCCCTCGCCCGGCCTTCGTCGCCTATGCCGAACGGCTCCAGGAACGCGAGGCCTACAAAGCAGCCAAGGCGGTGGACAACACCCTGATCGGGGAGATGAAGAAATGAACGCGAAAAACCGCGTCTGCCTCTGGTACGACGGCGCCGCCGAGGAAGCGGCGAACTTCTACGCCTCGATCTTCCCCGATAGCCGTGTCACCCGCGTCGTCCAGTCGCCCACCGATTACCCGGACGGCAAGGCGGGCGATGTCATCACCGTGGAGTTCACGGTCATGGGCATCGAATGCATCGGCCTCAACGGTGGCCCGGCCTTCCAGCATTCCGAAGCCTTCTCCTTCCAGGTCGAGACCCTGAACCAGGAAGAGACCGACCGCTACTGGAACGCGATCGTCGGCAACGGCGGCGCGGAGAGCATGTGCGGCTGGTGCAAGGACAAGTGGGGCCTTTCCTGGCAGATAACGCCCAAGGCGCTCAGTGATTCCTTTACCAATCCCGACCGCGCGGCGGCGAAGCGGGGCATGGAAGCGATGATGACGATGCGCAAGATCGACATTGCCGCGATCGAGGCCGCAGTTGCCGGAACCCCTGCATGAACCCGGAGCCAAGCCTCGAACTGTTCGGCCATCCTTTCTCATCCTACACCTGGAAGGCGCTGATCCCGCTCTACGCCTATGACGTGCCCTTCGCGTTCCGGATTCTCGACCAGGACCATCCGGACCATGCCCAGGTCGTGCAGATGGCCGGGCCGCTCGGCAAGTTCCCCGTCCTGCGCGACGGCGAGAGCCTGCTGTTCGAAGCGACGACGATCATCGAGTACCTCGGCCGGCACCATGTCTCGCCGGGCATGCTGATCCCCGAAGATCCCGACGCGGCGACGGCGGTCCGCATGCTCGATCGGGTCTTCGACAACTACGTCATGAACGTGATGCAGATCGTCGTGAACGAGTACATTCGCGACGGTGCCAATCCCGACCAGGCCCGCTGCGCCGAAGCTCGGGCGCAGCTCGACCGGGTCTATGCCTGGCTGGAAGGCTGGCTCCGGTTCTATCCGCAGATGGACCAGATTTCGCTGATCGAATGCGCGGCGGCACCCTCGCTGTTCTATGCCGACTGGGTCCAACCAATCCCCGAGGACCGCCCGCGCCTGCGCGAATGGCGTGCCCATCTGCTGGCGCTGCCCCCGATCGCGCGCTGCGTCGAGGATGCCCGGCCTTTCCGGTCCTACTTCCCGCTCGGCGCACCCGATCGTGACTGAGAATTACCGCGATTGAGGAGAGACTGCATGAGCGATACGCATAACGAACTCTCGATCACCCGCACCATCGCCGCCCCGGCCGAGCAGGTCTGGGACGTCATGGTCAACCGCCAGGAAGAGTGGTGGTGCCCCAGCCCCTGGCGCGTCGAGATCGACGAACAGGACCGCCGACCCGGCGGCGTCTGCCGGATGACGATGTACGGCCCCGACGGCGAAGTCGCGCCGCAGAACGGCATCTACCTCGCCTACGATGAAGGCCGCCGCTTCGTGACCACGGATGCTGTCACGGGAGACTTCCAGCCCGCCGGTCCCTTCATGATCGGCATCTGGGAAATTGCCCCCGAAGGCGACGGCACCCGCTATACGGCCAGCGCCCGCCACTGGCGCGAGGAAGACCGCAAGATGCACGAGGACATGGGATTCGCAGACGGCTGGCGTGCCTGCGCCGACCAGCTCGCGGAAATCTGCGAGCGGGAGCAAAGCTGAATTGGCCGTCCCTTAGCTTTGGTCCGAAGCGGACTTTCCGCTAACGCCGCGCATTGCGGACGCACATGAATCGATCCATCCTCTGAGGATTTCCTTGAACGATGTCATTCTCGAAACAGCCGTAAGCGCGGACGAAATGAGGCGGTGGACTCTGGTTCGTCGCTTCGACGGGTTCTTTGTTCACTCACAAGAAGTCTACGTGGATCTGCATGACTGCGGCGGGGGTGTCGATGGGTATTGGTTGCGAAGGCATCGCTCCGGTTTATTCGACACAGAGCAAGCGGCGAAGGATGACGCTTTTGGCTCGTTTCCGTGGCTATCGGAGCTGTCAGGCATTCGTCGGTAGAATGTCCGCTTCCGCTGACAAAGCGGACGACAGCGCTTTTAATGGACAGCCCGCAAACCGGGCATAGATCAGGGATCACTTGCCTTTGTAAGCAGCCACGGCCTCGTTGACCAAAGCTGCCTCGGTGTCTTCCATGTTTGTGCCGGTGTAGGCTTCCATGCGCCAAGTTCCCTCGAGATAATGACGACCCGTTGGAGACTCGAGAAAGTCCACAATTTTCGAGAGTTCCTGCTCAGTAAACTCCCAATTTATGTGATCCTCGTATGCCTCCTGATAGTCGGGGCGGTATTTTTGATATGCCGATTTAAGCGCCTCAATCGGGCCAGTTATCGTTTCCATGAGATTCGTCGTTTTACCGACATCATGCCAACCAATCTCGGGGCGGATTGCGTAACGCTCCAAGAAACTGCCGCTGTCCAACCTGTCTTGCAGCCCCGACGCTTTCATAAAGCGCCGAATTAAGATGCGCTTCGTCTCATTAGGAGGCGCTTTATTCTGCGTCGAAGGAGTGATCACGGGATGCCTCTCTTCAGCTTGGGCGCTGATTGCTGTCGTTAATCAGGTGGCGAGGATGGCCAGTCGGAAAAGCAGTTCCATAGTCGCCCAAGTTGCCGACAATTTCGCTTTTCGCAACGGCGACGATGCCACTTCTCTTTGCCAAGGGATCAAAAGCAGCCCGACCGCAGACCCGCATTACCAGCCATTCACGCCACTCCACTACGCCCATTGTGGGAACGCGGCCGATCTCTCAGGCAAAGCGTAGGCAACCTAAGCCAGCGCAGGCGATTTCCGCAGAAGCTGATAGGCCTCCACCACGCCTTGCAGACGCGAGGCACGGCTGTGGTCGCCGCCGTTGTGGTCGGGGTGGTACTGGCGCAGCAGCCGGGTATAGCGCAGCCGCAGCGTCTTGCTGTCGATATCGCCGTCCAGCCCCAGCACGCCGAGCGCGCGCCGCTCCTCGGAATTGAAGCGGGCATTCTCCGGCTTCATCTCGGCCTGACGCTGGCGCATATGCGCCTTGGCGCGGCCGCTGATCGCCTCCAGTGGGTCGGCGAAATCGGCCCAGCGCGGGGTGCCGTCCACGCCCGCATCGGGGCGGAACGCACGGCTCTGCGCTTCCCAGCCGTGCAGCGGCGACTGCGCGCGGAAGATTTCCTCCGCGCTCATGCCGTCGAAATAGTCGTATCCCGCATTGAATTCGCGAATGTGGTCGAGGCAGAACCAGCGATAGTCGCCCGGACCGTCGAAACCCGGCAGGCGCGCGCCCGGCGCGCGGAACTCGCCCGCCGCTTCGCACCCCGGCCAGCTGCACGCGCGACCACCGGATTCGACCCTGCCATGAAATCTAGAATGTCTCACCGGCTTCCAGATGGGGGATCGAGCGCCTAAATGGAAGTCATGACCGGACCGATCGCACAGGAAATGCAGCAGCTTCTCG
This sequence comes from Novosphingobium sp., assembly GCA_017745295.1. Lineage (GTDB taxonomy): Bacteria > Pseudomonadota > Alphaproteobacteria > Sphingomonadales > Sphingomonadaceae > Novosphingobium. Next base: position 65,169 of record JAGHZR010000011.1, on the reverse strand, counting down.
AAGCCGCCTTCGCCCCCACCCGCCTTGATGTCATCAACGATTCCGCCAGTCACGCGGGCCATATGGGCGATGACGGCACTGGCGAATCGCACTTCACCATCGAAATCGAAAGCCCCGCCTTCGCGGGCGTTTCGCGCCTCCAGCGCCAGCGCCTCGTCAACGCCGCGCTTGGCGACATTCCCGGCCAGCGCGTCCACGCCATCGCCATCAAGGCCCGCGAACCAGGCGAGTGACCGAGACCGGGATTCTTATCCCGGTTGCCCTTTCCGCAATGCCAGCCTAAATGCGCGCACCATGCCGACAACCCTGACATTCGCCGTGCCCAAGGGCCGAATCCTCGACGAAGCGCTGCCGCTGATGGCGCGTGCAGGCGTGGTGCCCGAGGCGGAGTTCCACGACAAGAAGTCCCGCGCGCTCTCTTTTGCGTGCGAGAACAGCGATATGCGCCTGATCCGCGTGCGCGCTTTCGACGTGGCGACTTTCGTGGCGCATGGCGCGGCGCAAGTGGGCATCGTCGGTTCGGACGTGGTGGAAGAGTTTGCCTATCCCGACCTCTACGCCCCGGTCGACCTCGATATCGGCCACTGCCGCCTGTCGGTCGCCGAGCGTGAAGGCGAAGTGGGCGGCGCCCTGCCCTCGCACTTGCGGGTCGCCAGCAAGTATCCGAACCTCACGCGCAAGCACTACGAAAAGCTCGGCGTGCAGGCCGAAGTCGTGAAGCTGAACGGCGCGATGGAACTGGCGCCTTCGCTCGGCCTGTCGAGCCGCATCGTCGATCTCGTCTCCACGGGCCGCACGCTCAAGGAAAACGGCCTCGTGGAAACGAGCCGTATTCTCGACATTTCCGCGCGGCTGATCGTCAACCGCGCTGCCCTGAAGACCGACGACCGTGTCGCCGCGCTGGTCGATGCCTTCCGCGCGCTGGTGGCCGAACGGAAGGCCGCCGCCTGATGCAGCGCCTTTTCAGCAAGGATGCCGGGTTCGCAGAGGCTTTCCAGCGTGTCGTCGCCGACCGCCGCGAGAGCGCGACGGACGTGGCGCGCGACGTGGCCGATATCCTCGCCGCTGTACGCGAGCGAGGTGACGCGGCGCTGGCGGACTACACCGCGCGGTTCGACGGCCACGATCTCGAGCACACCGGCTGGCGCATCGACGCCGAGACCTGCCGCGCCGCTTTCGAGGCCCTGACGCCCGAGCTGCGCAGCGCCCTCGAACTCGCAGCGGAGCGCATCCGCGCCTATCACGCCGCCCAGCTGCCCGAAAACCGCGACTACACCGATGCGGCGGGCGTGCGCCTCGGCGCCGTGTGGCGTGCAGTCGATGCCGCCGGGCTCTACGTTCCAGGCGGCCGCGCGGCCTATCCCTCGTCGATGCTGATGAACGCGATCCCTGCCAAAGTCGCGGGCGTCGAGCGGCTCGTCGTCGTCACGCCGACCCCCAAGGGCGAAGTCAATGCGCTCGTCCTCGCCGCCGCACATCTTGCCGGTGTCGATGAGGTCTGGCGCGTGGGCGGTGCCCATGCCGTGGGTGCGCTCGCCTATGGCACCGAGCGGATCGCGCCCGTCGACGTGATCACCGGCCCCGGCAACGCCTGGGTGGCCGAAGCCAAGCGCCAGCTTTATGGCGTCGTCGGCATCGACATGGTGGCCGGCCCGAGCGAAATCCTCGTGATCGCGGATGCCAAGAACGAACCGCGCCGCATCGCCGCGGACCTGCTGAGCCAGGCCGAGCACGACCCCACCTCGCAATCGATCCTCATCACCGACGATGCCGCCTATGCGGACGCCGTGGCCGAGGCGGTGGAGATCGAACTCGCCGCCCTCGCCACCGAGGCGACCGCGCGCCAGTCGTGGAACGACTACGGCGTGATCGTCGTCGTCGACAGCTTCGACGAGGCCCCGGCGCTGGCCGATGCCCTCGCCGCCGAACACGTCGAGATCGCCACCGACGATCCCGAAACCCTGTTCCGCCAGATTCGCCACGCCGGATCGGTGTTCCTCGGCCGCATGACCCCCGAAGCGGTCGGCGATTACGTCGCCGGCCCCAACCACGTGCTCCCCACCGGGCGCCGCGCACGGTTCGCCTCGGGCCTGTCGGTCCTCGATTTCATGAAGCGCACCAGCTTCATCCAGCTCGACCAGGCGGCGCTTGAGGCCATTGGCCCCGCCGCCGTTGCCCTTGCCGATGCCGAAGGGCTTCCCGCGCACGCGCGCTCCATTTCCGTGAGACTTTCCCGATGAGCAATTCCAAGCCCAATTCGAAGCAGGCCCGCTCCGCCGCGCGCCTCGCCGCCGTCCAGGCCCTCTATCAGTTCGAGATGGAAGGCACCGCGCAGGCCATCCTGCTCGACGAATTCCACCGCCACCGGCTCGGTGCGGAAATCGACGAGGACCAGTACGCCAAGGCCGAAGTCGCCTTCTTCGACGACGTGGTGAAAGGCGTGATCGCCCGCCGCGACGAGATCGACGAACTGCTTTCCGCCAAACTGGCCGACGGCTGGTCGCTCGCCCGGCTCGACAAGACCATGCTGCAGATCCTGCGCGCCGGTGTCTACGAACTGCTGGCCCGCGCCGACGTGCCGACCGGCGCGGCGATCGGCGAATATCTCGACGTCGCCCACGCCTTCTTCGACGCGCGCGAGGCGAAGTTCGTCAACGGCGTGCTCGATGCCGTGGCGAAAGACGTCCGCTGAATTGCTGCACCTGTTGTGCGCGGCATGACCGCGCACGCGTGATCTCGACAATGGGCCCTGCGGGGCCCATTGTCACGTCATGACCCGCGAATTCGCCTTCATCGACGCCTTGCGCGCCATTGCCGTAAGCCCCGCCGCACGGGGCCTAGCGGACGATGCCGCCGTGCTCGAACTCGGCGGCGAGAAGCTGGTGCTGACGATGGATACGCTCGTCGAGGGCGTCCACTTCCTGCCCGACGATCCGGCCGAGGACGTCGCCTGGAAACTCGTCGCCGTGAACGCCTCGGACCTTGCCGCCAAGGGTGCCGAGCCGCTCGGCTGCCTCAAGTCGCACGCGCTCGGCGACGAGGAATGGGACCGCGCCTTCCTCGCCGGAATGGAGCTGGCCTGCCGTCATTTCCACTTGCCGCTGCTCGGCGGCGACACCGTCCGCATGCCGCAAGGCTCGGCGCGCAGCTTCTCGCTGACGGCCCTTGGCCGCGGCCCGGAAGACTGCCCGGTCCCCTCGCGCAGCGGCGCCCAAAGCGGCGATCTCGTCTGGGTAAGCGGCACTCTGGGCGATTCCGGCCTCGGCCTCGAACTGCTCACTTCGGGCAGCAAGGTACAGACCCCGCAGGCCGCGTGGCTGACCGACCGCTACCGCCGCCCGATGCCGGAACCGGCGCTGGGCGTTGCCTTGGCCCCGCTGGCGACGGCGATGATGGACGTGTCCGACGGCCTGCTGGTCGATGCCCGGCGCATGGCCGAGGCCAGCGGAGTCTCGATCGTCATCGCCGCCGAGGACGTTCCGCTCTCCCGCGCCTTCGTCGCCACGCTCGGCGACGATCTCGACAAGCGGATTTCGGCCATGACGGCGGGCGACGACTATGTCCTGCTGTTCACCGCCCCGCCCGTGAACAGCGCCTACGTCCGCGCCGCCGCCAAGGCGCTCGGCACCGGCGTCCATGCCATCGGCGCGGTGGCGGATGGCAGCGGCATCGCGCTGGAATGGAACGGCGCACCGGTCCCGCTGCCGGAGAGACTGGGGTATCAGCACTGAGGGCAGCGTTGCGGATGGAAAGGAAGAGCGGCTCGCGCAAAGGCGTAGAGAGGTCGTTCCTACGGCAATGCCGCCCTCACCTTTGGCGCTGCGATTTTCGCAACGTCGTAAAAAAGTGAATTCACTGCGGCCGCAACACTTTCGCGCCTTTGCGCGAACAAATTCCTTTCCTGACCCCGCTCAGGCTGAGCCTGTCGAAGCCCCTGCGGCAAGCCGCTACGACGTTCGAGGTCATCAGCATTGGCCGACATAGTAATGCCGTCCCGGAGACTCAGGATGTAATTGTGGGCCGCTATCCGGCCACTAGCCGGGCGCTGCGGGCGGCCTTCGACAAGCTCAGCCTGAGCGGGGTGGGGTTAGAACCGGGCAAATGTGACCCGATAGAGGTTGGTCCTACGATTAATTATGCTTCTGGCGAAATAACCGTCGGTAGTGGGACCGGCCGCGCTCCTCTTTGATCGCGTAATCTGTAGCGGCTTGCGTACTCACGCCGCTGCTTTGCAACTTCATACGGTTTCTATGTTCTCCAACCGAGAGCGCCGCTTTCTGCTCTACACTCCGGCTTGAGCGGCGAAATGGATCCTGAACCGAAGGTCAGCGCAGCTAAACAAGTTCAGGATGACGAGGAGTCTGGGGCCAGAATCCTTGCTACCCACGCCCTCCCCATTCCGAGAAAATCACCCGCAAACGAAGTCGCTTGCCAGTAATCGCGCTTGTCTATAGCCCTTTACCTTCAGAACGGGAGAACCCGTCGGTACATCGTTGGGAAAAAGGGGGCGTTTTGTGAATCCAGTCACGATCGCAATTGTCCTGGGGCTTCTGGCCATTCTCTATGGCTTCGTCACCAGCCGCCAAGTGCTCGGCTCGCCAGCCGGCAACGAAAAGATGCAGGAAATCGCCGCCGCCATTCAGGAAGGCGCGCAGGCCTACCTCAAGCGCCAGTATTCGACGATCGCCATAGTCGGCATCGTCGTGGCGCTGATCATCGTCGTCACGCTGGGGACGGTCTCGGCCATCGGCTTCGTCATCGGGGCGATCCTGTCGGGCGTCGCCGGGTTCATCGGCATGAACATCTCGGTCCGCTCGAACGTGCGCACCGCCGCCGCCGCGCAGACCGGGTTGCAGCCGGGCCTGACCCTGGCCTTCCGCGCAGGCGCCATCACCGGCATGCTGGTGGCAGGGCTGGCGCTGCTCGCCATCGCGGTGTTCTACTGGTATCTGACCGGCCCCGGCGGACATGACGTCGGCGGAGAGGACCGCACCGTGGTCCAGGGCCTCACCGCCCTCGCCTTCGGCGCCTCGCTGATCTCGATCTTCGCGCGCCTCGGCGGCGGCATCTTCACCAAGGCGGCCGACGTCGGCGCCGATCTCGTCGGCAAGGTCGAGGCAGGCATTCCCGAGGACGACCCGCGCAACCCCGCCGTCATCGCCGACAACGTGGGCGACAACGTGGGCGACTGCGCCGGCATGGCCGCCGACCTGTTCGAGACTTACGTCGTCACCGTCGGCGCCACGATGGTGCTCACCGCCCTCCTGATGAAGGGCATCGACAATTTCTCCGGCCTGATGGCCCTGCCGCTGCTGATCGGCGGCGTCTGCATCGTCACCTCGATCGTCGGCACCTATTTCGTGCGGCTCGGCGGTTCGCAGAACATCATGGGGGCCATGTACAAGGGCTTCCTCGTCACGGCGGTGCTCTCGATCCCGGCGATCTGGTGGGCGATCGACTTTTCGCTCGGCGGCATCAACGCGGCGATCGGCGAGACCGGCTTCACCGGCCGCACGCTGTTCTACTGCGCGCTGCTCGGCCTCGTCATCACCGGCCTCATCATCTGGATCACCGAGTATTACACCGGCACCGGCTATCGCCCGGTGCGCTCGATCGCCAAGGCCTCGGAGACCGGCCACGGCACCAATGTGATCCAGGGCCTTGCGATCAGCCTCGAAGCCACCGCGCTGCCGACGCTGGTGATCGTGGCGGGCATCATCATCGCCTACCAGCTCGCCGGGCTGCTCGGCATTGCCTATGCGGCCACCGCGATGCTGGCGCTGGCGGGCATGGTCGTCGCGCTCGACGCCTACGGTCCCGTCACCGACAATGCAGGGGGCATCGCCGAAATGGCCGGGCTGGACGATGCCGTACGCGAGAAGACCGACGCGCTCGACGCCGTGGGCAACACCACCAAGGCCGTGACCAAGGGCTATGCCATCGGCTCGGCGGGCTTGGCCGCGCTGGTGCTCTTCGCGGCCTATACCACCGATCTCAAGGAGTTCTTCCCCGGCCTTTCGGTCGATTTCAGCCTGGAGAATCCTTACGTCATCGTCGGCCTGCTGCTCGGCGCGCTGCTGCCCTACCTGTTTGGCGCCATGGGCATGACAGCCGTGGGCCGCGCCGCCGGCGACGTGGTCAAGGACGTGCGCGAGCAGTTCAAGGCCAATCCCGGCATCATGACCTACGAGTCCAAGCCCGACTATGCGCGGACCGTGGACCTCGTGACGAAAGCCGCGATCAAGGAGATGATCATCCCTTCGCTGCTGCCGGTGCTGGCGCCGATCGTGGTCTACTTCGTTATCTCCGCCGTCGCGGGCACGGAGAACGGCTTCGCGGCGCTGGGCGCCCTGTTGCTCGGCGTGATCGTCGGCGGGCTGTTCGTCGCGCTGTCGATGACCTCGGGCGGCGGTGCCTGGGACAATGCCAAGAAGTACATCGAGGACGGCCACCACGGCGGCAAGGGTTCCGAAGCCCACAAGGCCGCCGTGACCGGCGACACCGTGGGCGATCCCTACAAGGACACCGCCGGTCCGGCCGTCAATCCGATGATCAAGATCACCAATATCGTCGCCCTGCTGCTGCTGGCGGCGCTGGCGGCGGGTTGAGGGTATGCGACGATAGTTCTCCACCCTCGTCATTGCGAGCGTAGCGAAGCAATCCAGTGCGGTTTACGCCGCTCTGGATTGCTTCGTCGGCTTCGCCTCCTCGCAATGACGAGGGTAGTGGCAGGTCTTTTCCATGCCCGCGTTAGCACTTCCTTGAGAGCGATGCGCTAGACCGCCCGCAAGGATAAGCAGGCGAGACCATGTTCGACCCAGAGGCCCATTCGGTTCGCGAACAGACCGCCTCGGCGGCCCCTTCGCTGCACTGCGTGCCCTGGCAAGCGCTGGAAACCGAAGTTCCAGCCTGGGACCGCCTCGCCCTCGACGCCAGCGAACCCAATCCCTTCTTCGAAAGCTGGTATCTCCTCCCCTCGCTGCGCCACCTGCCGCAGACCGAAGCCGTCATGATCCTGCGCTTCGAGATAGGCGGACGGCTTGCCGGACTGCTGCCGATCCTGCGCAGCCCGCGCTATTACCGTTGGCCGGTGCCGAACCTCGCAAGCTGGCTCCACGACAACTGCTTCTGCGGCGCTCCGCTGGTCCGGCGCGGCGCTGAAATCGCATTCTGGCGCGCAGTACTGGATTGGGCGGATGAGACGGCAGGTCGGGCGCTATTCCTGCACTTGCGGGGCATTCCGCTCGAAGGCCCGCTCCATGCCGCGCTTTCGCAAGTGCTGACGGATCGGCACCGCCACGCTGAAGTGGTACTGCGAGAGGACCGCGCCCTGCTCGCCTCGGATCTTTCACCGGATGCCTATCTGGAAACCTCGCTTTCCGGCAAGAAGCGCAAGGAACTGCGCCGTCAGGCCAGCCGCTTGGCCGAACTCGGAACGCTCGCAGTAGAGCGGCGCGCAGACGCGGACGATCTCGCCGCATGGCGCGACGCCTTTCTCGCGCTCGAAGCCTCGGGCTGGAAAGGCAAGGCCGGTTCCGCACTCGCGAACCACCCCGCGACCGACAGCCTCTTTCGCGACAGCCTGCAAGGCGCCGCCGAGCGCGGCCGCCTCAAACGGCTCGCCCTCACGCTGGACGGCCGCCCCATCGCCATGCTCGCCAGCTTTCTCACCCCGCCGGGCGCCTATTCCTTCAAGACCGCCTTTGACGAGGACTATTCCCGCTTCTCCCCCGGCGTCCTGCTCCAGCGCGAAAACCTGCGCATTCTCGAACGCGCGGACATAGACTGGACCGACAGCTGCGCCGCCGCCGACCATCCGATGATCGACCACCTCTGGCGCGAACGCCGCACCATGGCGTGCCTCTCCATCGCCATCGGCGGCCCGATCCGCCGCCGCCTGTTCCGCCACTTCGTCCGCGCCGAGATCGCGCGCAGCCCCGCAGGAGAGCGCCCGTGAACCTGTTCTCGAAAACGGCCAGCGCCGCCGTCTTCCCCGAGGAAACCCGCGCCCGCTTCGCCGCCAACTACCCCGAAGTGCCGCACAAGCTGACCCACGCTCTCGGCGATCATCCGCTGATGACGCTGGAAGCGCTGGCCGCCCTCGCGGAATCGCTGCCCTCCGCTTCGGTCGAGTACAACTTCGGCAACCAGCCCCTCGGCGTGGACGGCAAGCCCGCCGCCACCGGCATTCCCATCGGCCGCACCATCCGCGAGATCGAGACGACCAACTCCTGGGCCGTCATCAAGAACATCGAGCAGCATCCCGACTACGCCCGCCTGCTCGAAGAACTCCTGGCCGAACTGCGCCCCGCCATCGAAGCGAAAACCGGCCGGATGATGAAGCTACAGGCCTTCGCCTTCGTCACGTCGGCGGGCGGCGTCACCCCCTACCACTTCGATCCCGAGCACAATATCCTGCTACAACTGCGCGGCACCAAGGTCATGACCCAGTTTCCCGCCGGCGATCCCCGCTTCGCACCGGATCTGGTGCACGAAACCTATCACACCGGCGGCGGCCGCGAACTCAAATGGCGCGACGACCTGCTCTCCGGCGGGACCGAATTCGCACTCTCGCCGGGAGAAGCGGTCTACGTGCCGGTCATGGCGCCGCACTTCGTGCGCAACGGCACCGCGCCCTCGGTTTCGCTGTCGATCACCTGGCGCTCGGAATGGAGCTTCGCCGAGGCGGATGCGCGGGCGTTTAACGGATGGCTGCGAGAGCTTGGACTAACGCCGCGCCGGACCGGGCGGTGGCCTGCGCGGAATCGGGGCAAGGCTTTGGCCTGGCGGGTGCTTCGCAGGTTCAGGAAGTAAAAGAGAAGCAGGGGAGCATAGCCCCCCTGCAACCCCAATACCGTCTAGGTCACGCAGACCAAATCCGTTGTGCGCCCATGGCTGCGTCGGGAGACTTATTGGCTGCGCCGCAAGGAGCGCACACCGGATAGGTCGCACCCAACGACGACATTCCGAGGGTCCGGGGGATCATCCCCCGGAATCTTCCCTCTTTTTACTTGGCCTTCTTAACCCAAGCCGCCACCTCGACCCGCTGCCGCGGACGATTGGCCAGACGCTCCTTCAGTCCGGTCAGCGCCTGCACCACCGGCTTCGCCTCGTCGGCCGGAAGCGTCGCGGCATAGGCCTCGATCTTGCCGACCATCTCCGGGTTCGTGCTCGACGCGACGATACGTGCGAAGAAGCGCGCGCGGCCCGAGTGTTCGATCAGCCCGTCGATCGCCGCCTGATGCTCGCGGACGAAATCAAAGGTCATCTCCGGGTGCGCGCGGCCGACCGTGGCGATGATCTGCGACGCGCTGGTCGCGTCCGGCGTGCCCGAAATCGCGAGTGCGAGGGCATCCTTGGCGATCGCCTCGTCCCGCGCCATGCCGAGGTCGGTGTAGTAGAGCTGGCGTTCGACGAAGCTGCCCGCCTTGGCCGCCTGCTGGCGCAGCAAGTCCCAGTCGGACCGGGTGGCGTTGGTCGCGGCGACGCCAAGCCAGGTCGCCTTGAGCGGGCCGTCGAGCGACTTGGGATCGGCGGCGAGGCCCTGAAGACGGCGGCGCGCCTCGGCCACGACGCGCTTGTCGCCGATGGAGCCGAGCGTATCGATCAGCTGCGCGCGCAGCTTGGTGTCGGTCAGCGGTTCGCCCGCCACCGGATCGAAGCCCAGCTTGTCGAGGCGCGGTGCCCAGGTCTTCGAGATGCGCGCGGCGAGCTTGTCCTTCACCTTGGCATCGTCGAGCAGGCCGTAGATGCCTTCCCACTGGCCGACGACCTTGCCTGCCAGCGTCGCGTCGGTCGTGCCGGGGACCGAGGCCAGCAGGCGCAGGCCCGCCGACATGTCCTGATAACCGGCCAGCGACAGCGAGAGATTGTCGCGCAGCAGCCCGTACTGATCGATCGGCGCGAGCGAGCCAAAGGTCGAGATCAGCGCATCGAGCGCCTTGGTGTCGTAGAGCGTGCGGTAATAGCCGAGCTGGCCCGCGTTCACGAGCACGGCATCGCAGCTGTCGACGGTCAGGCTCTCGGTCCGGCCGGTCATCAGGTGACGCATGGGTTCGCCGTTACCCGCGCGGATCAGCAGCGGCATCGGCCAGGTCGGCTTCTCTCCGCCTCGTGCAGAGGGATCGAGCGAGAAGGCATCCTGCGTGAGGTCGAGACGGGTCTTGCCGCCCGCGCAGGCCGAGACGTTCACGCGCAGCAGCGGTACGCCGGGCGTGTGGGTGAAGGCCTCGGCGATGAGGTCCACGTCCTTGCCGCCCGCCGATTCCATCGCCGCCCAGAGGTCGCGGCTGCTGGTGTTGGAATAGGCGTGGTTGCGCATGTAGGTCTGCATGCCCGCGCGCCAGGTATCGGCGCTCACGTAGTCCTCCAGCATCGAGATGACCGCCTGCCCCTTCTGGTAGGTGATCGAATCGAAGGCCTGTTCCATCTCGGAAACGGTGCGGACCTTCTGCACCACCGGGTGCGTGGTTGGCAGCGCGTCGAGCGCCATGGCGCCTTCGCGGCCGTCGATGCCGTTCAGCTTCCAGTTCCAGTCGGGATTGAAGTGATCGGTGACCTTGTCGGCCATCCAGCTGGCGAAACCTTCGTTCAGCCAGATGTCGTCCCACCAGGCCATCGTCACCAGATCGCCGAACCACTGGTGCGCGGTTTCGTGAGCCTGGACGCTGTAAATGCTCTGCTTGCCGGAGGGGCTGGTCACGGCGGGATCGAGCAGCAGGATGCGCTCGAAGGTCATAATCGCGCCCCAGTTCTCCATCGCGCCGAAGAACTGCGACGAGCCGGGAGCGGCGATGTTGTCGAGCTTGGGCAGCGGGAACTTCACGCCGAAGTAGTCATCGAACCACGGCAGGATCTGGGCGAGGCCGTCGCGGGCATAGTCGGCCTTCGCGCCGCTGCCGGTGGGCGAGACGATGCCCACTTCCACGCCGTCCGCGGCCTTCATCGCGCTGCGTTCGAAGTCGCCCATGCCGAAGAACAGCAGGTAGGAACTCATCTTCGGGGTGGTGCCGAACGTCACGCGCTTGAGGCCGCCGGGAAGCACTTCCTGGCCCTTCACCGGCATGTTGCTCACCGCCATGCGGTCGGCGGGAACGACGGCAGTGAGGTCGAAAGTCGCCTTGTAGCTGGGTTCGTCGAAGCTGGGGACGAAGCGGCGGGCATCAGGCGCCTCGAACTGGGTGAAGATGCCGCGCACGTCCTTACCGGTGCGACGGTCGGGGTAATCGAGCGCGAAGAGGCCGGAGGGCTGCGTGCCGATCTTGCCCGCATAGGTCACGTCGAGGCGGTACTTGCCCGGTGCGATGGCCTTTCCGGCGGCGAAGCGCAGGGTCTGGGCCTTTTCGTCGGCACTGGTCTGGAGTGCGATCTGCGTGCCGTTCTCGGCGACCAGCTTGGCGGCGGAGACGGTGAGGCCGTTGCCGTGGAGCGTGAGGGCATCGCTGGCGGTGAAGACGGTGAGGTCGATCGACACCGTGCCGGTGAACGTCAGCTTCTCGGCATCGGGGGTGACTTCGATGCGGTAGTGCGTGGGACGGGCATTGCGCGGCAGGTCGCTCGGCACGGTCTCGGCCAGCGGCACCGGCGCACCCGAGGCGGCAGGCGGCACGGATGCGGCGAAGGCTTGCGACGAAAAGGCCGCGGAAACGGCAAAGGCAATCACGGCACCGGCCGTGGTGAGGTTACGCAGGGAAGATCGCATGAGAGGCAGAAGCTCCGGGAATTCGGCTTTGTTGCTGATGCGCGTAGTGGTCGCGAGGGTTGTCGCGCGCGCAAGCGGATGCGCGATTCCTAGCGCCAAGGGTCACGCGGTGTCACGCATCGCCCATGTCGTTCGTCGATGGGAGTCGGCTGTTCGTATGACCCGCCCCCTCGCCCCGCCCCTCACCTTCGTCATTGCGAGCGTAGCGAAGCAATCCAGCGGCGGTTTGCGCGACTCTGGATTGCTTCGCTATGCTCGCAATGACGAGAGAAGGGATCGAGAGCACGATGCCGAAAGCACCTGCCTACCCGTTCGGGTGGTAGAAATCGTAGATCGTCTGGGCCACCGCCGCGCTGACGCCGGGCGCGCGCTGGAGGTCCACCAGACTCGCCGCACGCACTTTCCCCGCCGTGCCGAAATGCAGCAGCAGCGCGCGCTTGCGGGCCGGGCCGATGCCGGGGATCTCGTCGAGCGGGCTGGCGGTAATCGCCCGGCTGCGCTTGGCCCGGTGCGCGCCGATGACGAAACGGTGGACCTCGTCCCGCAGCCGCTGGAGGTGGAACAGCAGCGGCGAATTCACCGGCAGCATCTTCTCGCGCCCATCGGGGAAGTGGAACACCTCGCGCCCCTCGCGCCCGTGGTTCGGCCCCTTGGCGATGGCGATCAGGTTCACGTCCTCGATGCCGAGTTCTTCCAGCGCATCCTTCACCGCGCTCATCTGGCCCTTGCCGCCGTCGATCAACACGAGGTCCGGCCAGGTCCCGCTCTCGCGCTCCGGGTCTTCCTCCTGCACGCGGCCAAAACGGCGGGTCATGACTTCGCGCATCATCGCGAAGTCGTCGTTCGACTGCGCCTCGCGGATGTTGAACTTGCGGTACTGGCTGGTGAGGAAACCCTCCGGCCCCGCCACCACCATCGCGCCGACCGCCTTGCTGCCCTGAATGTGCGAGTTGTCGTAGACTTCCACCCGCTGCGGAAGGTCCGGCAGTTCGAGGAATTCCGCCATCTCGCGCCAGATCTTGGCCTGCGAGCCGCGCTCGGCCATGCGGCGGTCGAGCGCCTCGACGGCATTGCGCACGGCCTGATCCATCAGGCGGCGGCGGCTGCCGCGCTGCGGGACCGAGATCTCGACCTTGCCGCCCGCCAGTTCGCGGAACGCCTCGGCCATGAGTTCGGCCTCGGGCAGTTCGCGGTCGACCAGAATCGTGCGCGAGGGCGGCACTTCCTCGTAGAACTGGGCGAGGAAGCTCTGGAACACCTCCTCTTCCGAAAGCCCTTCCGTATGGGTCGGGAAGAAGGCGCGGTGGCCCCAGTTCTGCCCGCCGCGAATGAAGAAGGCCTGCACCCCGATCTGGCCGTTCTTGCAGGCCATGGCGAAGATGTCGGCGCTGTCCATGCCCTCGGCGTTGATCGCCTGACTGCCCTGGATGAAGGTCGCCGCGCGCAGACGGTCGCGCAGCATCGCCGCGCGCTCGAAGTCCAGCGCTTCGGCGGCTTCGGCCATCTGGCTCTCGATCTTCTTCTGCACCGCGCTCGACTTGCCGCCGAGGAAGTCCTTGGCTTCCTTCACCAGTTCGCCGTAGCCCGCCTCGTCGATCCGCCCGACACAAGGCGCCGAGCAGCGCTTGATCTGGTAGAGCAGGCAGGGCCGGTCGCGCCGCGCGAAGAAGCTGTCGGTGCAGGAGCGCAGCAGGAACAGCTTCTGCAGCGCGTTGATCGTGGTGTTCACCGAACCGGCGCTGGCGAAGGGGCCGTAATAGTTGCCCTTCATCTTGCGTGCGCCGCGATGCTTCATGATGCGCGGGAAGTCATGTTCCGCGCGCAGCAGGATGAAGGGGAACGATTTGTCGTCGCGCAGCAGCACGTTGTAGGCCGGGCGAAAGCGCTTGATGAGCTGCGCTTCCAGCAGCAGCGCCTCGGCCTCGGAATTGGTGGTGACGATGGTCATGCTGCGCGTCTGGCTGACCATGCGCTGGAGGCGGCCGGGCAGGCGCTCCCACTGCGTATAGTTGGTCACGCGGTTGCGCAGCACGCGCGCCTTGCCGACATAGAGCACATCGCCCCGCGCGTCCTGCATGCGGTAGACGCCGGGCTTGGCGGGCAAGGTGCGCACGACCTCGCGGATCGCCTCGACCCCGGCCTGCAAGTCGGGCTGGTCGGAGCCGCGCAGGGCGAAAGTCGCCCGCTCCTCGTTGAAGCGTTCGGTGCCCTGGGGGTGTTCGGGAGTTCCGGCAGGTGTTCGCGCCATGAGCGCCAGATAGGGCATCGCGGCCGGATCGGGTAGACCCGGCCGCGATGAATCCTCAGAACATCTTGCGCAGGTCGATGCCGAGCACCCTGCCCTGCGGCTCGCGATAGGCGGCCTGATAGGCGATCGGCACCGCGCCGTTGCCATCCGTGACCTTCTGCCGCGAATCGAGCAGGTTGTCCGCCACCAGCGAGATTCGCGCGCCCTTGAGGAACGGCATCTTCGCCACGAGCGCCTCGTTCCGGCCGAGGTCGGCGAAAAGCCGCAGGTTCACGTCGAAGGTGCTGCCGAAGCGCAAGTCGGAACTCGACGGCGCACCGCTGCCGTTGACGTGCCGGGGCGCCTCCCATTTGGCCTTGAGCCGCAGGCCGTAGCCATTGCGGAACATACCGCCTTCGGCCTCGAAAGCATGGCGCGGCACGCCTCCCGCCGTGAGGGCCTCGCCGTTCAGCTGGTCGAACGTTGCAACCCCGTCCGCGAGGGTCACGCGGTCGGTGAAGCGCCAAGTGTGGTAGATCGAGAAGTTCCAGCGCCCGCCCTTGCCGCCGGGCCCCATCATCGGCGGTCCGGCCGGACGGGGAGCGGCATTCTGGCCGGGCTTGCCTGCGCCGGGAGCACCGGGAGGCGGCGCACTCGGGGCCTGATCGCTGCCCAGCTTGCCCTGGAAATTGAGGCCCCAGCGGATGCGCGAACTCCCTTCCTCGTCAAAAGTCACGGCGCGCCGGTCGATATAGGTCAGGTTGCCGTCGGCATCGCGCACGACACGGCCGGGGAACGCCGCTTCGACGGCAGGCGTCAGCATCGGAAACGCCTCGCTGACGTTCGAGGACCGGTTGCGGAAATATTCCACCAGCAGGTTCGAGCGTTCCATGAACGGCAGTTCCCAGGTCGCCGACAGCTTGATGTCGCGCTGGGTCTCCTTGAAGAGATCCTGATTCCCGCCGGTCAGCACCGTCACCAGCGCCGTGCGGTTGTTGGTGAAGTCATAGACCGAGACATTATAGCTCAGCACGTTCGGTGCACCGAGCAGCGCCAGACTGGGCGCGGCTTCCTCGAACAGGTAGCTGGCCTGGATCGTCAGCTTCCCGGTGGGCGACCAGGTCAGGCCTGCGCTCCAGTCGGTCAGCGTGCCGAAGTCGGAGAGATGGTTGAGTCCGGCGCTGAGATTGAGCGCAAGATCGCCGATCCCGCCCAGAAAGTCGCCGCGACTGGTCAGCGGAAGAGCAAGGTTTATGCCGCCCGAAAGATTGCCGCGATTGAGCCGGACATCGGGGCCGCTCGATGCCGTATCCGTGCTGCGGACCCGGCTGAAATCGTAGCCGCCCTTGACGGTGAGGTTCGCATCCCCCGCTGGCATCCGGAACGGCATGCCGGAGAGCGTCGCCAACGAGGACAGCGCCATGGTGCGGCTGCGCGCGAAGTCGCGCCCGGCCCCCGGCACCAGCGGCAGGGGACCGTCGATCGGGAGCAAACCGGCCTTGGCAGCCGCCTGCAAGCCGGAGAGATCGCGGCGCTTGTCCGTATGCGTCTCGGCGTCGGTATAGCTGCCGTCGCCGGTGACGTTGAACATCCACGAACCGATCATCGTGTTGTAGCCGAGACCGGCCTCGAAGATGTCCGTCACAACTTGCGAGCGCAGCGGATCGGGCAGAGCGCGCACCGCCTCGCTCCCGGACGGCGATTCCAGCGTGACGGTATCCAGCCCCGACAGCGTCGTCATCTTCGAATGGGTATAGGACCCGTTGGCGGTGATCGCGCCGCCCATGCCGCTCTCGCCGAGGTTCTGCGTCATCGTGCCGTTGAGCACCAATTCGGCATCGGCGGCGGCCAGGCTGCGATAGCGCGCCGGGTTCGGGTCCCCCGTCACCGTCGGCACCGAGCCCTCCGCCTGGCGCACATTGCGCTCGCTTTCGGTGAGCATCGAGGTGTCGGTATACTTGGCGTTGAAATTGTAGCGGCGCGGCCCGGCGATCTTTACCAGCCCGCTTTCCAGTTCGTAATTGTCGTAGCCGCCGCGCGTCGGGCGGTTGTATTCGCCCGCCAGCGTCGTGGCGGAAAAGCGGTCCTTGAGGATCAGGTTCACCACCCGCTGGTTGGCGGGATAGCCGAAGCGCAGCGCCACTTCCTCCGGCAGGACTTCCATCTTGCGGATCGCCTCGGGCGGAATGTTGCGCATCTCGCGGAAGCTGGTGATGCGCTGGCCGTTGACGAGGATCACCGGCATGCCCGAGCCGCGTCCCCGCCCGCTGCCGGTCTGGGGCGAGATCGCCTCGATCAGGTCGCCGATCGAATCCGCGCCATAGGCGGCGATGTCGCCCTCGTCGAACGTCGCGATCGGCGCGCTGGGGACTTCGAGTTGCCCGCGAATGCGCGGCGCGACGACGACGATGTCACCGCTCGTCACTTCCAGCGGATCGTCCTTCTCGTCCTCATCCGCGGGAGGCATGGGTTCGGCCGGATCGGCAGGCACCGCCGCACCGCCGAGCGCGGCACCCGCCACGGAAACGGGAACCTGCCGGGATAGGGTCTCAGCCTGAGCCAGGGCCGGCAGGCAAACGCCCGCGACCAGTGACCCCAGAACAGGGGCCAAATGTGCGCACCGCAAATCAACACTCCGCCAATACAAGAATTCACGCCATCCCGGCCGGGCTGATGCCGCGTCTGCGAAGACGCCGCAAGGTGCTGTGCGGTAACATTTTGTCGCGCCTGCCCGGTGAATTGTAGCAGGCAATTGTGATGCAGGCGCGGAAGGGCGTTGCAAGGACTGTCGATGCGGCATTTTTGAAACGGCGAAGCAGAAAAACGTCCCGTTCCCGGCCCTTCGGGAAGAGTCCGACAGCCAAGGCTTCCATTTTCGGCGAGTCGTGGCTATGGCGCGCCGCAATCATCAGCAAGCTTACGGGTATTGATCGCCGATGGCGAAAGAAGAACTTCTCGAAATGCGCGGCCGGGTCGTCGAACTCCTGCCCAACGCGATGTTCCGCGTAGAGCTGGAAAACGGCCACGAGATCCTCGGTCACACCGCGGGCAAGATGCGCAAGAACCGCATCCGCGTGCTGGTCGGCGACGAAGTTCTCGTCGAGCTGACCCCCTACGACCTCACCAAGGGTCGCATCACCTACCGCTTCATGCCTGGTCGCGGTGGCCCCGGTCAGTACTGATCTCGCGTCTCCCGTGAGAGACGTCGCCGCCACCCGGCCGGACCTGCGGCTAATTCTTGCCTCGGCCAGCCCGCGCCGACGCGAGTTGATCGGCCGACTGGGCATTGCGCCCCATGCTGTCACCGCTGCCGATATCGACGAGACGCCCGCCGCCGGGGAAGCGCCCCGCGCCTATGCCCGCCGCATGGCGCGCGAAAAGGCGCTGGCCGCTGCGGATGACAGCGCGCACGTCCTTGCCGGAGATACCGTCGTCGCCTGCGGTCGCCGCATCCTGCCCAAGGCCGAGGACGAAGCCACCGCGAGCGCCTGCCTCGCGCTGCTCTCCGGCCGCCGCCACCGCGTGCTCTCCGCCATCGCTCTCCGCGCCCCCGACGGCACTTTGCGCGAACGTCTTTCCGAGACGGTGGTGCGCTTCAAGTCGCTCTCGCCTGAAGAGATCGAAGCCTATATCGCCGGCGGCGAATGGGACGGCAAGGCGGGCGGCTATGCCATCCAGGGCAGCGCCGAGGGCCTGATCGCCGAAATCGCCGGAAGCCATTCGGGCGTCGTCGGCCTCCCCCTGTTCGAGACCCGCGCCCTGCTGAAGGCCGCAGGATTCGCGATTGGCTGAGTGGCTCGTCGAGGAAGGGATCGGCGAGGCGCGCGCGATCCTCGTCGAGAACGGAGAGGTGCTGGCTGCCCGCCTGCAATGGGACGGCGCCCTCGCCCCCGGTGAAGTGGCCGATGCCGTGCTCGTCTCCCGCGCCAAGGGCGCAAAACGCGGCACCTTGCGCTTTCCCTCCGGCGAGGAAGCGCTCGTCGGCGGGTTGCCGCCGGAAGCCAGCGAGGGCGCACCGCTGCGCGCCCAGATCACCCGCGCCGCCATGGCCGAGACCGGCCGCCTGAAACGCGCCCAGGCCAAGCCGACGAAACTCGACCCGCGCCCGGCCCCGTCGCTGGCGGAATCGCTGCACGATACCGGTTATCCGGTCCGCACGCTCCGCATGTTCCCCGAGGACCCCTGGCCCGAACTCTTTGCCGAAGCGCTTGGCGGCGAGGTCGCCTTCGAGGGCGGCGCAATTCTCGTGATCCCGACCCCGGCGATGACGCTGATCGACATCGACGGCACCCTTCCCCCGCGCGCGCTTGCGCTCGCGGCGATCCCGGCGATCGCGCAGGCCGTCGGGCAATTCGACCTCGGCGGCTCGATCGGCATCGATTTCCCCTCGCTGGAAGGCAAGGAAGACCGCCGTACCGTGGATGAGACGCTGGCCGAGGCGCTCGACCACTGGCCGCACCAGCACACCGCGATGAACGGCTTCGGTTTCGTCCATCTCGTCGCCCGGCTGGAGCGCCCCTCGATTCTCCACCGCCTGCGCCACGATCCTGCCGGGGCCTGCGCCAGACTCCTGCTGCGACAGGCTGAGCGGGTTCAGGAACCCGGCACGCTGCTGCTCACCGCCCATCCCCGCGTGCGGGCGCGGGTGCGCAGCGAATGGGAAGCCGAACTCGGCCGCCGCACCGGTCGCGTGCTGGTGTGGCGGGAAGACCCCGGCCTTGCACTGGGCGGCGGATTCGCGCAGGCGATCACGTCATGAGCGACACCACCACCGTAAGGGCCAATGCCAAGTGCCCGATCTGCGGCAAGCCGCGCACTGCGCAGCATGCCCCCTTCTGCTCCAAGCCCTGCCGCGACCGCGACCTGCTGCAATGGCTGGGCGACGGCTATGCCATTCCCGGACCCGCGGCACCGCAAAATCCGGACCCGGATATTTATCCACAAGACGATTGAAACGAGATCGTCATTTTAGGGTTGCCAAGCCGGTCCAGGTTCTTCATAGGCCCGCCACCAGCAGCGAACGACCGCTTCGAAAGTCGGAAAATTCGCTGAAAAGCTTGGTTTTGCCCGGGTAGCTCAGTTGGTAGAGCATATGACTGAAAATCATAGTGTCGGCGGTTCGATCCCGTCCCCGGGCACCACTCTCTTCTGAGAGTGGTGCCTTTTTCTTTGCCGTTTCAGATTAACGAATCGCAACAGGCGTTAGTCCCCAAGACTAATACGAAACCGATTCCGCTCTGCCCGTCCTATAAGGATACCTGTGAGCACATGGCTCTGAAAACGGGCCAAACCGGCGGTATTTTGCAAGACGAGTCGTGAAGGAAGCTGCGAAAGCAGGGTTTTTCGGACCTCGTTTTTACCTATAAAGATGATGTTAACCATTAGTTGTCAGTCCTGATCGGGCAACAACGGGGATTGTCATGCGCATTGATGCCAGAAACCTTCTGGACCGACTGGGTCGCAATGAATTTGCCTACAAGGAATTCGAAGACCGGTTTTCCGACCTGGAACTCTGGCCGATCCTGGAGGCCCTGCTGCGCGATCCGCGCCTTCAGACGCTCGACCAGACGGTTACGGACGGCACCGTGCCGGAGACTGAAACTGTCGATCCGGAACTGGCCGCCGAGCCGCTGAAAAACCTGTTCAGCCGCTACGAGCAACAATCTGTTTCGCCATCGATTGCAAAACCTGTTGTTGAAGAACCGGTTCGCGATGTACGAGCGATGTTGCGCCATCTGTCGGACCTTGGCGCCCGGGGGGAAATCTGATGCCGATGATCGTCTGTCACGGTCCCAAGGGGGGTACCGGAAACACTTTCGTGGCCGCTCACCTGGCCATGGGCCTGTCCGCCCAGGGCGCCGACGTGACTGTCGTGAGCGTTGCCGCCCGCGACACCCTGCCGCTGCACTTCGGCCTGACCCCGGCGATCGCGCTGCCCGCCCTCACCGCGCCCGCTGATGAAGCCGTGCTGGTCGGCGGGATCAACTTGCGCAGCTGGCGCCGCGCGCCCGAAGATCTCGACTTCGTGCCGATGCTGAACGACCTCGGCTACTTCCAACCCGGCAAGGACCGCGTGCTGGTGGTGGACGTGCCGTCGAGCGAAACCCGCCTCGCCCGCCGCCTGATCGACCACGCCTGCGCCCACGTCTGCACGATCAACGCGCAGCCCGACACGCTCGCCCTGCTGCCGCAGGCCTTCGGCGAGGCCGGTATCGAGGGCCTCGCCCGCACTGCCTTCGTCATCAACGCGCTGGACGAGACGCGCCGCCTCGGCCGCCATGGCTCCGCCTTCATCCGCGAACTGGCCGGCCCGCGCCTGATCGGCCGCATCCGCATGGACGAGGCGGTTCCCGAATCCATCGCCACGCTCCAGATGCTGAGCCGCTACGCACCCGCCAGCGTCGCCCTGTCCGACGTTCAGCAGATCGCGGAAGCCATTGCGCCCACGCTCGATTCGACGAGCGCTGCGTGGATCGCCCCGGTGAGCCGCGCCGCATGATCCGAAAGCTCGTTTCGCACCGCGCCGTCCGACTGTTGGCGGTCGTTCCGATCGTCCTGATCGCGGCCATGGTGATCGGGGTCCCCCTCGACATCAATGCCCAGTGGATGTTCGCGGGCGTGACGATCTTCGGCACGCTCATCATGAAGCGCTGGCCGGGCCGCAAGGGCTCGCTGGCGCTGGGCCTGCTCGCGGTGCTGATGTCCACGCGCTACATGTTCTGGCGCACGACGCAGACGCTGGCGTTCGGCACCCTGCCCGAATTCCTGTTCGGCACCGGCCTCTACCTGGCCGAACTCTATGCCTGGCTGATCCTGATCCTGGGATTCATCCAGACCAGCTGGCCGCTCGACCGCCCGGTGATCGAACCCAAGGGCGATCCCGAGACCTGGCCGACGGTCGACATCTATATTCCCACCTACAACGAAAGCCTGGAGATCGTGCGCAACACGGTCTTCGCGGCGATGGACCTCGACTATCCGGTCGACCGCTACCGCATCTTCATCCTCGATGACGGCAAGCGTCCCGAATTCCGCGCTTTCGCCAAGGAAGCCGGTTGCGGCTACCTGACCCGCGACAACAATCTCCACGCCAAGGCCGGCAATCTCAACGCCGCCATGAAGAAGACCGACGGCGAGCTGATCGCGATCTTCGACTGCGACCACGTTCCCACCCGTGCCTTCCTGCAGCTGACCGTCGGCTGGTTCCAGACCGACCCGCGCCTCGCGCTGATCCAGACGCCGCACCACATGTATTCGCCCGATCCGGTGCAGCGCAATCTCGCCTCGACGATGGGCGAGATGCCCGGCGAAGGCGACTTGTTCTACGGCCCGGTCCAGGGCGGCAACGACCTCTGGAACGCCACTTTCTTCTGCGGTTCCTGCGCGATCATCCGCCGCGAGGCGCTGATGGAGACCAACGGCTTCGCGGGCGAGACCGTGACCGAGGACGCCCATACCGCGCTCAAGCTCCAGCGCACCGGCTGGAACACCGCCTATATCAGCGCGCGCCTTTCCGCCGGTCTCGCCACCGAGCGCCTGGTGCTCCACGTCGGCCAGCGCATCCGCTGGGCGCGCGGCATGACGCAGATCCTGCGCATCGACTGCCCGCTGTTCGGCAAGGGCCTGACCTGGCAGCAGCGCCTCTGTTACCTGAACGCGATGCTGCACTTCCAGTATCCGCTGCCGCGCATCGCCTTCCTGACCAGCCCGCTCGCCTACCTGATCTTCGGCCAGAACATCATCCAGGCCTCGGCCTCGCTGATTTTCGCCTATGCCCTGCCGCACCTGTTCTGCTCCTCGGTCGCCAACGAGCGCACCCAGGGCGGGGACCGCCGCCCGTTCTGGGGCGAAGTCTACGAGACGATCCTCGCCTTCCACCTCGTCAAGCCGACGGTCATGACCTGGTTCCAGCCCCGCAAGGGCAAGTTCAACGTGACCGACAAGGGCTCGCTGCTGGACAAGACCTACTTCGACTGGGCCGTGGTGAAGCCGCACCTGATCTGCATCGGCCTGCTGGTCGGCGGCATCGCGCTGGCGGTCGGGAAATGGGCGTTCTTCCCCTACATGTTCAACATCCAGACCGACACGCTGGTGCTGAACTGCGCCTGGGCGACGTTCAGCCTCATCATCCTGCTCGCCGCCGTCTCGGTCGCGCGCGAGACGCGCCAGGCCCGCCAGGACATTCGCATCCCGGTGGCCCTGCCGGTCACCGCCTATCTCTCCTCCGGCCATACCCTGGCCGCGACGACGATCGACATCTCGATGGGCGGCGCCGCCCTCGCCCTGCCGGTGGAAGTGCCCGCGCGCGATGCCGAAGTGACGCACATGACGATGGCCATGGGCGACGAAGTGCTCTCGATCCCGGTCCGCACGATGCGCATGAGCGGCAACAAGGCCTTCGTCCGCTTCGAACAGCTGGACATGCTGGCCAACCGCCACCTCGTGCGCGCCGTCATGGGCCGGGCCGACGCCTGGCAGCCTACCGGCCCCAATCCGCAAGTCAGCGGCCTCCGCTCGCTGGCAGACATCATCCTTGTCGACATGGTGACGATCAAACGCATGTTGCGTCTCAATTTTGCCGAACGCCGCGCCATGGCCGCCATGGCCCCCAGCACGCCCGCGATCCCCGCCGAAAAGAAGGCGAAAAAGAAGGATAGAAGCCTGCTGCCACTGGCCAAGGCCGCCGGTATCGCCACCGCGCTGGCGCTGGGCGTCGCGACAGTCGTGCTCGGCAGCCGCGAGGTTCACGCCGCGCCGGTCCGGGCGGCGGCGCCTGCCGCCACACTCCCGGCATCTTCGGCAGCCCCCGCCAATGGGGCGCCCGACGTCACCGACGCACCGCGCGGCGGCCTCAGCGACCGCCTGACGCTCAAGGACATGCGCGTTGCCAGCCCGATCCGCCTCCAGGGCACCGCGGGCGAAATCGGCATTCCCTTCGGCATGCGGCAGGACCGCGTCGTCACCTCTGCCGTGCTGACGCTCCAGATCTCGTGGTCGGCGCAGATGCTGGACGACATCAGCCAGCTCGTCGTCATCGTGAACGGCGAAGTCGTGCAGGCCGTGCCGCTGACCCGCGCCGAGGCGGGCGGCCACGCCCTGCGCATCCCGATCAACGGCGCCCTGCTGCTGCCGGGCGACAACCAGCTCAACATCCGCTTCCTGGGCCACTACGCCCGCGACTGCGAGGATCCGTTCCACAGCTCGCTGTGGACGAACATCAGCAACACCCGCTCGTTCCTCGACGTCGACTATCAGGCGCTGACCTTCCAGCCCGACCTCTCGCGGATGCCACTGCCGTTCTTCGACAAGGGCCAGAACGTGCCGCTGCGCATGCCCTTCGTCTTTGCCGGACAGCCCCACAAGGGCGAGCTGGAAGCCGCCGCCGCCACCGCTTCGTGGCTGGGTTCGCTCGCTTCCTATCGCGGCTTCTCGTTCAAGCCGGTCTACGGTTCGCTACCCAAGGGCAATGCCGTGGTGTTCCTGAAGGCCGGGCAGTCGATCCCCGGTCTCGACCTCGCACCCGCCACCGGCCCGACCGCCGCCGTCGTACGTAATCCCGCCGACCCCACCGGCACCCTGCTGGTGCTGATGGGCCGGGGCGACGCGGACCTGCGCGTTGCGGCTGGTGCCGTCGCGCTGGGTCGCGGCGTGTTCGGCGGCCAGCGCATGGCCTTCGACGGCGTCCGCATCCCCGCCTGGCCGCGCTACGGCGCGCTGCGCTGGATCTCCACCGACAAACCGGTGCAGCTCGGCAAGATCATGCCCGCCTATGCGCTTCAGGGCATGGGCCTGCGCCCCGGCCCGTTGACCGCCAGCTTCCGCGTCGCGCCCGACCTGTTCTTCTGGCCCCGCGAAGGCGGCCATCTGAACGTGACCTACCGCTATCCGCTGGCCGACTGGCTCGACCAGCGCGGCTCGCGCCTCGACGTCTCGCTCAACGGCCAGTACCTCAAGACCCTGCCGCTCAGCTCGACCTGGTGGAGCAACCTGTTCGGCGGCTCCGGCGCGCGCGGGCAGGATTCGACCGCCAAGGTGGTGCTGCCGCGCTACAACCTGTTCGGCCAGAACGAGCTGGCGCTCGACTACAACCTGATCATCGCCGACAAGAAGAAGTGCACCGGCACCCTGCCGGAAAACGTGCGGACCTCGATCGATCCCACCAGCACGATCGACCTGACTTCCGCCTATCACGCACTCATGATGCCGGACCTCGCCACTTTCGCGGGCGCGGGCTTCCCCTTCACGGTGGCGCCCGACCTTGCCGAGACGACCGTGGTCATGGCCGCCAACCCCTCGCCCGCCTCGGTCGAGGCCTTCCTCGACCTGATGGGTCGCTTCGGTGACTCCACGGGCGTTCCCGTGACCGGCATCACCGTGACTTCCTCGGTCTCGGCTGCGGACCTTCAGGACCAGGACGTGCTGGTCGTGGGCGGCGTGGAACTCGCCTCGGCGGGCACGCTGTTCGACAAGGCGCCGGTTCGCTACGTGAACGGCCACCTCGAAGTCACCGAGCGCTCGCCGCTGCAATATGCCACTTCGTTCTTCGGCGGCACCGAGCGCAACGATCCGATGGTCGCCGCCCCGCTCGTCTACAACGCCCGCGGCTTCTCGGGCATCGTCAGCTTCCGCTCGCCCTACTCGTCGGACCGCACCGTGGTGGCGCTGCTGGCCGACAATGCCGCCGCCCTGCCCGCCCTCGTCGACGGCATGGCCGACAAAAAGATCAACGCCGCGATCCAGGGCGACCTCGCCGTCACCAAAGGCGACGGCATGACCAGCTTCGCCATCGGCGACCGCTACTGGGTCGGCTCGCTGCCGATCTGGATGAAGCTTGCCTACTGGTTCAGCCAGCGTCCGATGCTGATGGGCCTGTTCTCGCTGCTGCTCGCCGCGATCCTCGCGGGGCCTGCCTACCTCTACTTCCGCCGCCAGGCCCAGCGCCGCCTCGGCCAGCAGGACGATAACGCATGAATGCCGCGATGACCCGCCTGCGCCTCGTCGGCCTGGCGCTGCTGCTCTCCACCGCGACGACCGTGACCCATGTCGGAGTCGCCCATGCCCAGGCAGCGGGCGTGGACGCCCTGCTGCAACAGGCCAAGTACTGGCGCTCCAAGGGCCGCGAGGACCTTGCCCAGCAGGCGCTGCGCCGGGCCAAGGCGCTCGATCCGGGCAATGCCTCGGTCAATCAGGCGCTGAACGCCCGACCGGCGGCGCCCAAGCCCGCGCCGCAACCGGCCGCCAAGCCCGCTGCCAAGCCGGCACAGGCCGCCACCCGTCCGGCACCGACGCGCGCGCCTGCCGCGCCGCCCGCCCAGCGACCGGCACAAGCGGCCGCCCCCGCGCGCAGCACACCCGCACCGACCACGTCGGCCAATCGCGCTGGACAGGCCCGCGTCGCGGGCTTCGACGCATTGGAAGACGGCAACCTCGCCTCCGCCGCCAGCCAGTTCCAGCGCGCCCTCTCGGTCAATCCGCGCGACCCCGATGCGCTCGGCGGCCTCGGCCTCGTGCGCCTGCGCGAAAGCAATTTCGCGGAAGCGGCGAACTACCTCGAACAGGCCTCGCGCTACGGCAAGGCGAGCCAGTGGGCCGAAGGCCTCGGTTCCGCCCGCTTCTTCGCCGGTCTCGCCGACGCCCGCAACTTCGTGGCGCAAGGCCGCCTCGCCGATGCCCAGTCGGTGACCGAAGGCCTGATCCGCTCGGGCTACAAGGAACCCGGCCCAGCGCTCGAAATACTTGCCGACATCTACGAGAAGCAGGGCCGCTACGCCGACGCCGCCGATCTCTACCGTCAGGCGAGCCAGGGCGGAGGCAGCGCCGACGACAAGCGCCTGCAGATGCGTGCCGCCCGCGGCCGCGCGCTTGCCGCCGCTGCCAACAACGACGACATGGGCGCCATGCGCGAGTTCCAGAACGGTCTGGTGCTCGATCCCACCGACCCGTGGATCCGCTACGAATTCGCCGAGTTCCAGATCAAGCGCGGCCGCGTGCCCGAGGCGGAATCGCTGCTGCGCTCGCTGACGTCGATGGGCCAGCCCGACGCGCTCTATGCCGCCGCATTGCTCAATAACGACCTTGGCCGCGCCACCGAAGCCGCGCGCCTGATCGACATGATCCCCGAAGCCCAGCGCACCGCGCCGATGCGCAGCTTCGCGATCGGCGTGAAGACCGATGCGGCGATCGCCCGCGCCAAGTCGATGGCAGCGCAGGGCCAGCAGGCCCAGGCCCTCGCCTCGCTTCGTCAGCTCGGCGCGATGTCGGCGATCCCGGTCGGCAAGCAGGCCGCCGTCGCCAATGCGCTCTACGAACTGGGCGACGCACAAGGCGCCGCCAGCGTGGCCGAGAACGCCGCGCAGGCGCCGATGTCCAGCGTGGCCGACTACGAAGGCCTGATCGGCGTGCTCGCCCGCGTCGGCCGTGACGACCTCGCCCAGCAGGCCCTGCAGCGCGCAGGCGCCATGGCGGGCAGTTCGGCCGAGGGCCAGCAGGCCTATGCGCGGATGAACGCGGCGCTGCTGGTCAGCCAGGCCGACCGCTCGCGGCAGGCCGGCCGTTTCGCGGAATCCTTCGACATTCTCCAGAGCGCCTGGGGCGCCGCGCCGGAGAACATGGAGATTCTCGCCGGTCTCGCGCGGCTCTATCAGAGCGGCCAGATGCCCGCGCGCGCCGCGCAAACCTGGCAGCTGGTGCTCGCCCGCAAGCCGGGCGACAAGGACGCCCTGCTCGGCCTCGCGGAAACGGCGCAGGCGGCAGGCGACAACGACCTGTCGCGCCGGGCGCAGAACGACGTGCTCCGCGCCTTCCCGCAGGACTATCAGGTGCGCCTCTCGCTCGCCAACGTCGAGCGCGCCCGCGGCAACGACCGCGCGGCGATGGCCATGCTCAAGGAAGCCCGCAACCTCTACGCGCGCGGTCAGGGCGGCACTTCGATCGACGGTCTCGCGGGCGGCAATCCGTTTGCCGCGATGACTCCGGCGGGCGGCTCCAACCCGTTCCGCGACCGCCCGATGGCGGCGCCGCAACAGGTCAATCCCTTCGCGCTCGGCGGCGGCACCCGCATTCCGAGCGGCCCCTCGGCCGGATACGGCAGCGCCGCGATGCCCGCCGCCTATGCCCCATCGCCTTCGTACAACGCGCCCTCCGGCTATGGCGCGGCGCCGAATTACGGCAGCCAGAGCTACGCCGCTCCCGCCATGGCCTCGGCGCCCTATCCGGCCACCGGCGGCAGCTATGGCGGCACCGGCATGGACGCGGATTCGGCCACCGCCTACTCGGCAGACCCGGTGATCGCGCAGATCCAGTCGCAGATCGCCGAAATCTCCCACGACACCGGACCGCGCGTCGATATCGACACCGGCTACCGCCGCCGCTCGGGCGAGGCGGGCCTCAGCCAGCTCGACGAGATCAAGGGCTCGGCCCGCTTCTCCACCGATGCGCCGGGCGGCCGCGTCTATGCCAAGGCGGAAGCCTCGGTGATCGACGCCGGACGCGCCAACCGGTCGGGACAGGCCCGCTTCGGCACCAACGGGCTGATCGAGGCGGCAGCCATCGTCGCAAAGGAACCCTCGGTTTTCCCCGCCGCCCAGACCCAGAACGCCTCGGGCGTCGCCTTCTCGGCGGGCTACGAAAGCGATACCGTCCAGCTGGAAGCGGGCACCACCCCGGTCGGCATGGGCAAGACCGAAGCGACGTTCCGCGCCGCCGCCTCGCCCAAGCTCTCCCCCACGGTGCGCGGCAAAGTCTTCGCCGAGCGCCAGCCCGTGACCGACAGCGTGCTTTCGTACGCGGGCACCCGCGATCCCGTCACCGGCATGCGCTGGGGCCAGGTCATGCGCACGGCGGGCGGCGCGGGCCTGTCCTATGACGAGGACGGCAGCGGCGTCTATGCCGAAGGCCGCTACTACCGCTTCCGCGGCACCAACGTCGCCCGCAACAGCGGTTTCGAGGCCAATGTCGGCGGCTATCTGCGCGCCTACCACGGCACTCGCTCGAACCTGACCGTGGGCCTCAACGTCAATTACCAGGGCTACGACAAGAGCCAGAACTACTTCACCTGGGGGAACGGCGGCTATTTCAGCCCGCAGCACTTCATCAGCGTCGGCCTTCCGGTGAACTACACCATGGAAGACGAACTCTTCGACGTCCGCGTCTCGTTCACGCCCGGTTTCCAGAGCTACAAGCAGGATCAGACCAACCTCTATCCCATCAATGCCCCGCTTCAGACGGTGCTCGATGCGCTCAAGGATGCGAACAACGACGTGCGTTCCTATTACGACAGCATCAGCAAGACCGGTTTTGCGGTATCGAGCGACCTGTCTATCTACTACAAGCTGAGCCCGACCACCCGCATCGGCGGCGAGGCCAGCTACAATACCTTCGGATCTTATGACGAGTTCCGGAGTATGTTCGGCGTGAGACAGAATTTCGGGAGCACCGGCCGATGAAACTGCACGCATTTCCCTCTCCTCGCTCGGAAGGCGAACAGAGCGGCGCCGGAGGGCTGGCGCTCTTCGCGATGATGGCCGCCGCCGAAGTCTGCGAAAACGCGCCTTCCACCCAGGCCCAGGCCTTCTTCTCGGCGATCGGACGGCGCATGGCGGCGCTGGAGCCGCTGGACGGCGTCAGCGACGCCGCCGTGCTCGCCGCCCGGATCAACGGCTTCTGGCAGGACCTCGGCTGGGGCGAAATCCAGCTGGCGGTGGGAGACGATGCGATCGTCGTCCATCATCGCAGCCTGCCCAAGGCCCTCACCGCCGACCAGCAGCACAACTGGAACACGATGCTGCTCGGCCTGCTCCAGGGCGCCTACGACGCCTGGTTCCGCGTGCTCGGCAGCGGCCCCGCCCTGCACACGGCCGCGCAGTGGCAGGGCGACATGGTCGAACTGCGCCACGGGCGCTGAACCTCAAGGCCATAAACGAGACATCATCGGCATGAGCTTCCTCTTCGATACCGGCATCACCCGCCGCAACTTCACCCTGGGGGCGATGCTGGTCATGACCGCAGCCTGCAACACCGACGCCCAGAGCCGCGCCCCCGTGCGCGACGCCTTCTGGCGGACCTGGCGCGACTTGTACCTCAAGCCCGATGGCCGCGTCGTCGATACCGGCAACAACGGCGTCAGCCACAGCGAAGGCCAGAGCTACGGCCTGCTCTTTGCCTACAAGGCGGGCGATGCGGAGGCTTTCGAGAAGATCGCGGGCTGGACGCAGAGCCACCTCTCGCGCCCGGACATGGCGCTCCACGCCTGGCGCTACGATCCTTCCGCCCCCAACCCGGTGGCCGACCAGAACAACGCGACCGACGGCGATCTCGTGATCGCCTGGGCCTTGGCCATGGCCGGGCAGCGCTGGAACCGCGCCGACTACACCGCGCGCGCCGCGCAGATCCGCTCGGCGGTGCGCAGCCGCTGCGTGATCGAGCGGCACGGCAGGCAACTGCTGCTTCCCGGCATCCAGGGCTTCGTCAACGGCGACGAAGTGACGCTCAACCTCTCCTACTTCGCCTGGCCCGCGCTCGATGCTTTCGCCAAGGCGGACGGCCAGCAGGTCTGGAGCCGTGTCATCAGCGACAGCGAGGCGATCACCCGCCTATCCCGCTTCGGTCCCCACCGCCTGCCGACCGATTGGGTGGTCATCAATGCGCCGAACCAGGTCGCCCCGGCGCGCGACAAGCCGCCGCGTTTCGGCTTCGACGCGATCCGGGTGCCGCTCTACGCCGCGCTCGGCGGGCGCCAGTCGCTGGTGCCGGACATCGCCGCCTACTGGCGCGGCTGCCTCTCCGCCAACAAGCCGATCCCTGCCTGGGTCGACGTGGTGACGGGCGAGGAAGCGAACTATGCGCTTTCGGCGGGCGGCGCGGCGGTCGTGGGACGGCTGCTGGGCAGCGCCCAGCCTTCGGCGCTCACCAACGACTACTACGCAGCCTCGCTGCAGATGCTGGCGCGTTATCAGTAACTCCGGCCAGTGACTCCGGCGCCAATGCCCCTGCCTCCCGAAGGCGGGGGCATTTGACGTATTGGGAAAGTCGAAAACTTCCCAGAATCTGGGTTTTTGGTCGCAAATTGTCGCACTTGCGAAAACCCCGCTTGCGGGCAGCAACAATTGGCTGAATAGCTGCGCCGACAAGACTTTCTGACGGTGCGCGACTTGAAAATCACGTCTTCTTCGACTGCGGCATTTCCCCTTCTGCGTCATGCCGGTTTTGCCTATGTTTCGGTCGCCTTCCTTGCCGCCTGCTCGGGCGGGGACAAGAAGGACGACAAGCGCCCCGCCCCGCAAGTCGGCTATATCGTGGTGCAGCCTGCCGCCGTGCCGGTCGCCGTCACGCTCAGCGGCCGTACCGTCGCCTTCGAGACCAGCGAAGTCCGCCCGCAGGTAACCGGCGTGATCGTCAAGCGCCTCTTCACCGAGGGCAGCCTGGTCCGCGCCGGACAGCCACTCTATCAGATCGACCCCAGCCTTTACCGCGCCGCCGTCAACCAGGCCTCGGCCGACCTCGCCAGCGCCCGCGCCACGGCTGAGGCCGCCAGTGCCAAGGCACAACGCTACAAGCCGCTGGCGGACATGGAAGCCGTCGCGAAGCAGGATTACATCGACGCGCTCGCCACGGCGCGCTCGGCCAAGGCCTCGATCGCCCAGAACGCCGCGACGCTCGACACCGCGAAGATCAACTTGCGCTTCACCACCGTACCCGCGCCGATCAGCGGCCGCATCGGCCGCTCGCTCTCGACCGTGGGCGCCCTCGCCAGCGCCAGCCAGACCGATCCGCTGGCTGTTATCCAGCGCATGGACCCGGTCTTCGTCGACATGCAGCAGTCCGCCGCCGACCTCACCGCGCTGCGCCGCAAGCTGGCCGCGGGCGGCGTCACGCCGGGCAGTACCCAGGTGCACCTCCGCTTCGACGACGGCTCGCAGTACCCCCTGCCCGGCACCGTGGAATTCTCGGACGTCACCGTTGCCCAGGATACCGGCACCGTCACCCTGCGCGCGAAGTTCCCCAATCCGGACGGCTTCCTGCTGCCCGGCATGTTCGTCTCCTCGGTGTTCGACCAGGCGACCGATCCGGGCGCCTACCTGGTGCCGCAGAACGCGGTCCAGCGCGATTTCGACGGTTCGGCTTTTGTCATGGTCGTCGGCGCCGACAACAAGGCGGCCCGCCGCAAGGTCACTGCCGACCGCACCCAGGGCACCAACACCGTCGTCACCTCGGGCCTCCGCAAAGGCGACAAGGTCATCGTTCAGGGGCTGAACGGCCTCAAGCAGGGCGCCGATATCCAGCCGGTTGCGGCATCGACCGCGCAGACTGTCGCGCCGCCCAGCGGCAAGGCCGGCAACGGTTCCGGCGGCGCGTCTTCCGCCAAGGGTCGCTGAGCTTCCCATGTCGCGCATTTTCATCGACCGGCCGATCTTCGCCTGGGTCCTCGCCATCATCGTCATGCTGGCAGGCCTCGGCGCGCTGGCTTTCCTGCCGAACGAGCAATATCCGGACATCGCGCCGACGCAGGTGAACATCCGCGCCACCTACAACGGCGCCTCGGCCGAAACGATCGAGAACAGCGTCACCCAGGTGATCGAGCAGCAGCTTACCGGCATCGACGGGCTGCTCTATTTCAACTCGCAGTCCTCGAACCGCGGC
This sequence comes from Novosphingobium sp., assembly GCA_017745295.1. Lineage (GTDB taxonomy): Bacteria > Pseudomonadota > Alphaproteobacteria > Sphingomonadales > Sphingomonadaceae > Novosphingobium. The sequence goes on along the minus strand of JAGHZR010000011.1, from coordinate 33,604 downwards.
CAGGCGACGATCAGCGCAGTCTTCGCCAAGGGCACCGATCCCGACATCGCCCAGGTCCAGGTCCAGAACAAGGTCCAGTCGGCGCTCTCCCGCCTGCCGCAGGCGGTGCAGAACCAGGGCGTCACCGTCACCAAGTCCAACCCCGACCAGTTGCTGCTGGTCGCCGTCTACGACGCCACCGACAGCCGCTCGAACCAGGACGTGTCGGACTATCTGGCCTCGAACATCCAGGACCCGCTCTCGCGCCTCGAAGGCGTGGGCGACGTCAACGTGTTCGGCGCCCCCCACGCGATGCGCATCTGGCTCGACCCGACCAAGCTGGCCGCCGTGTCGCTGATGCCCAGCGACGTGACGTCGGCGATCACCGCCCAGAACACCGAGATTGCCGCCGGCGAAATCGGCGGGCTGCCCGCGCCCAAGGATCAGGCGATCGACGCCATCGTCACCGCCGGTTCGCGACTGCAGACCGTCGAGCAGTTCCGCAACATCGTCCTCAAGACCAATACCGACGGTTCGGTCGTGACCATCGCCGACGTCGCCCGCGTCGAGATCGGCGCCGAGAACTACAACACGATCAGCCGCATCAACGGCCACCCCGGCGCCGGTATCTCCATCTCGCTCTCGCCCGGCGCCGACGCGCTGGCGACCGCCGAACTGGTCAAGGCCGAGATGAAGCAACTGGCCGAGGGCATGCCAGACGGCCTTGAATATACCTACGGCAACGATTCCACCGCCTTCATCAAGCTCTCGGTCGCGGAAGTCGAAAAGGCGCTGTTCGAGGCGATCGTGCTGGTCGTCATCGTCATGTTCGTGTTCCTGCAGAGCTGGCGCGCCACGCTGATCCCGGCGATCGCGGTGCCGGTGGTCTTGCTCGGCACGTTCGCGGTGTTCTACGTCGCCGGGTTCTCGATCAACACGCTGACCCTGTTCGGCCTCGTCCTCGCCATCGGCCTCCTGGTCGACGACGCCATCGTCGTGGTCGAGAACGTCGAGCGCCTGCTCGAGGAAAATCCGGGCATGTCCGCCCGCGAGGCCACCATCAAGTCGATGGAGGAAATCCAGGTCGCGCTGGTCGCCATCGCGCTGGTGCTTTCGGCGGTGTTCCTGCCGATGGCCTTCTTCGGCGGATCGACCGGCGTGATCTACCGCCAGTTCTCGCTGACGATCGTGGTGGCCATGGTGCTCTCGGTGCTGGTCGCGCTGATCCTCAGCCCGGCACTCACCGCCACCCTGCTCAAGGCCAAGGCGAAGGAGGGCGAGGAGAAGCCCGGCTTCATCCAGCGCCACATGCCCTGGCTCCTGGTCCCCTGGGAACGCTTCCACACCTGGTTCAACCGCAGCTTCGAGAACATGACCGAAGCCTATGGCCGCCGCGTGGAGCGCGTGATCGAGCACAAATGGCGCTGGCTGCTGCTCTTCGCGATCGCCTGCATCGCCACTTACGGCCTGTTCCAGCGCCTGCCCACCGGCTTCCTGCCGAACGAGGACCAGGGCACGATCATCGTCCAGTGGCGCCTCCCCGCCGGTTCGCCGCGCACCCGCACCGAGGAAGTGCAGCGCCAGGTGGAGGACTATTTCAGCAAGTACGAGAACGGCAACATCGCCAGCATGTTCACGCTGTCCGGCGGCGGTCAGGGCGCCTCGGGCCAGAACTCGGGCCAGGCGTTCATCACCCTGGTGGACTGGGAGCAGCGCCCCGGCAAGCAGAACAGCGCCGACGCCATCGTCCAGCGCGCCAACGGCGCCTTCCGCGGCCTTCGCGACGCGCAGGTCTTCACGCTGGTGCCCGGCGCCATCCGCGGTCTCGGCTCATCGGCCGGGTTCACCATGGAACTGCAGAACCGCAACGGCATGGCCCGCGCCGACTTCCAGAAGGCCCGCGACGAACTGCTCGCGAAAGCCACCGCCGACGAGCGCCTCACCAACGTGCGCCTGAGCGATCTTCCCGACGTTTCGACGCTGAAGATCAACACCAACACCCGCGCCCTGACCACTTACGGCGTCACCGCCGCCAGCGCCAACTCCACCCTGCAGACCGCCTGGGGCGGCACTTACGTCAACGACTTCATCGACAAGGGCCGCGTCAAGCGCGTCTTCGTACAGGGCGACGCGCAGTACCGCTCGCGACCGGAGGACCTCGCTCAGTGGTTCGTGCGCGGCACGAGCGGCCAGATGGTGCCGTTCTCCGCGTTCTCGACGATGAACTGGTCGACCGCGCCCAGTTCGTCCTCGCGCTTCAACGGCCTCCAGGCCTACGAATTCTCCGGTAGCCCGGCTCCCGGCGTCAGCTCGGGCACGGCGATGGACGTGATGGCGGAACTGGCGAGCCAGGTCCCCGGCACCGCCGTCGCCTGGGCCGGATCCTCCTATCAGGAGCGCCTCTCCTCGGGCCAGGCACCGCTGCTCTATGCGCTTTCGCTGCTGGTGGTGTTCCTCTGCCTGGCCGCGCTCTACGAAAGCTGGTCGATCCCGATCGCGGTGATCCTCGTCATTCCGCTCGGCCTGCTCGGCGCGATCATGGCGGTGACGCTGCGCGGCCTTGAAAACGACGTCTATCTCCAGATCGGCCTGCTCACGACCATGGGCCTCGCCGCCAAGAACGCGATCCTGATGATCGAGTTCGCCGAACAGGCCGAACGCCAGGGCAAGCGCGTGATCGAAGCCGCACTGGAAGCCGCGCGCATCCGCCTGCGACCGATCCTGATGACCAGCTTCGCGTTCATCTTCGGCGTGATCCCGCTCGCCATCGCCAGCGGCGCGGGCGCCAACAGCCGCATCGCCATAGGCACCGCCGTGGTCGGCGGCATGCTGACGGCCACGCTGCTCGCAATCTTCTTCATCCCGCTGTTCTTCGTGCTCGTGCGGCGCGGCGTGCGCGACGGTCTCGCCGCCGTCCGCCGCCACATCCAGGAACGCCGCCAGCGCAAGGGAGACGCCGCATGATCCGTCTTCGTCTCACCGCGCTCACCCTGCCCGCGCTGGCGCTGCCCATGCTTACTCTGGGCGCCTGCTCGATGGCCCCCAAGTACGTCGCGCCGCCCCCGCCGGTCGCCGCCTCCTGGCCGGTCGGCGACGCCTATCTCGCCCAGAGCGAAGCCACGCTGCCGCTGGTCTCCTACACCGAGATCTTCCGCGACCGGCGGCTCCAGTCGCTGGTCGAGCAGGCCCTTGCCAACAACCGCGACTTGCGCGTCGCTGCCGCCAATCTCGCCGCCGCGCGGGCACAAGTGCGGGTGGTGCGCGCCAACCAGTTCCCCGCCGTGGGCGTGACCGGTTCGGCGAGCCGGACCGAGACGAACGGCGGCGCTACCGGCAGCGCCACCAGCGGCGACCGCTCGTCCTATTCGCTGCAAGGCGGCATTTCGAGCTTCGAACTCGACTTCTTCGGCAAGTATGCCAGTGCCACCGCGGCCCAGCGCAACACCGCGCTTTCCACCGAAGCGGCGGCGCGCACCGTGCGGCTCGGCCTCGTCGCCGACCTCGCGCAGGCCTGGGCCACTTACGCAGCCGACAAGGATCTGCTGCGGATTGCCGAGGCGACCGCTGCCAATGCCGAGCGTAGCGTCACCCTGACCGGCGCCCGCCTCAAGGGCGGTGTCGCCCCGCGCACCGACCTGAGGCAGGCCGAGCAAGTGCTTGAAACGGCTCGCGGCGACGTCGCCTCGCAGACCACCGCACTGGCGCAGGACGTCAATGCGATCCGCCTGCTCGTCGGCGCCGATTTCGACGAGAGCCTGCTGCCCGCCAGCGTGGACGAAGTGAACCAGTCGCTGGCCGTCCTGCCCGCAGGCACCAGTTCGCAAGTGCTCCTGCGCCGTCCGGACGTGGTGGAGGCCGAATATTCGCTGCGCGCCGCCAATGCCGATATCGGCACCGCGCGGGCGGAACTGTTCCCCTCGATCTCGCTGACCGGCCTGCTCGGCTTCGCCAGCGACGCGCTTTCGGCGCTGTTCGACAAGGGCGCCTTCGCCGCCACCGGCACGGCCGCCGCCAGCTGGTCGATCTTCAACGCCGGAGGCAGAAGCGCCAATGTCGAAGTGGCCAAGGCCCAGCGCGATGCCGCCCTCGGCACCTACGAAAAGGCGATCCAGACCGCCTTTCGCGAAGTCTCCGACGCGCTCGCCGATCAGGGCACGTTATCCGAACGCCTGCGCGCGGCCACCGGCTTTACCGCAGCCGCAAGCGATTCCGCGCGCCTGACCGAGGCCAGCTACCGACAGGGGATCACCAGTTCGCTGGAGAACCTCGACGCGCAGCGCAGCCTCTACAGCGCCCGGAAGCAGGAAATCGCGGTACGCCTCGCGGTCGCCAGCAACCGCATCACGCTCTACCGCGTGCTCGGCGGCGATCAGGCTACTCCGGCGCCGTAAAACGCCCTCAAAACGGCGAGAACGATGACCTTCAGGTGCTTTCCGCCAGCGCGCGTTCGCGCGTGTCGCGAATCGCCAGCACCATCAGCCGCGCGTTGACTTCAAGCAGGCTCTCCTCGCGGCGCCCGGGCAAAGTGCCCAGTATGCGGCGCAGCCTGCGGTCGGTCGCCAGGGTGATCGAGCGTTCGATGCCGGTCATCAGCGTCGTCGCCATCAGCACGGCCGTATCGCCGAGCACGCCGCGCGGGTCCATCTGCGCCACGAACAGCCCGATCAGCGGCCGCGTCGAATTCACGCGCTGGTGCATGATGCGCACGTCGAACTGGTCCGCCATCGAATTGCGCAAGTGCAGCAGCCCGGTGTGGCGCGCCCAGAATTCGTGGTAGGATCGCACGAAGGCCATCGCGCGGTCCGGCAGTTCCTCGTCCGGCCAATGCTCGCGGACTTGCGCGACATATTCGTCCTGCGCCGTGCCCATGACCGGCTCCAGAACCGCCAGCAGCAATTCGGTGAAGTCCGTGAAGTAGTTGTAGAGCGAGGTCATGCCGAGGCCGACCGCGCGCGCGACGGCACCCAGCGTTACCGGCTCATCGGTCTTCTCGACCAGATCGATCGCGGCGGCGAGAATGCGCTCGCGGGTGATCCGTCCCTTCCGACCGAGTTTCTGGCCGTGAAGATTGTGGCTGACCGCCGCGCTGGCGTCGGTCACCGCCGCCGCCAGTTGCGGCGGCAGCGCGGAAAGGCCGCCGTCCGGTGCCTGACCGGCCTCTCCCTCGCTCTCCGCCGAAGGTGATTCCACCGAAACCGGCCGCTCGCCGTCAGGCCGCCTGGGACTGGCCGACGGGCCAGGCGAGGATCTTGACGTCGGTGAACTCTTCAATGCCTTCGACACCCCATTCGCGTCCCATGCCGCTGGCCTTGTAGCCACCGAAGGGAATGTCGCCGGCAATGCACATGCCGTTGTTGACGCTCATCGAGCCGGTGCGCACACGCTTGGCGATCGTGATGGCCCGGTTCAGATCGCCCGAGCTGACGCCACCGGATAGGCCATAGGAACTCTGGTTGGCAATGCGAATGGCATCCTCGTCGTCCTCGTAAGGGATGACGACCAGCACGGGACCGAAGATTTCCTCCTGAGCGATGCGCATGTCGTTGGTAACGTCCACGAAGCAGGTCGGCTCCACGAAATAGCCGCCGCCCTTGTCGGGGCGGATCTGGCCACCGGCCAGCAGCGTGGCGCCTTCCTCCTGCCCCAGATCGATGTAGCCCTTCACCCGCTCCATCTGGCGCTTCGAGATCACCGGACCCATGATATGCGCCGGGTTCTCGATATCGCCCCAGTTGTCGCCGAAGTTACCGTAGGCGCCCTTGAGGATGGCCTTGGCTTCCTCGTAACGGCTTCTGGGCACAAGCAGGCGCGACTGCACGGCGCAGCCCTGCCCGGCATGGAACACCAGCATCGCCATGCCGACTTCCATCGCGAAGTTCGGGGCATCGTCGAGCACGATCTTCGCCGATTTGCCGCCGAGTTCGAGGAACACGCGTTTCAGCGTGGGCGCGCCCTGCTCCATGATGCGCTTGCCGACACCGGTGGAGCCGGTGAACGAGATCAGATCCACGCGCGGATCGGTAACGAGCATCTCGCCCGCCAGCGCTGGATCGGCGCCGAACACCACGTTTATGACGCCGTCGGGGAAACCGGCTTCCTTCGCCAGCTCGCCGAAGATGGCACCCATGCCCGGTGTATCCGGCGCGGGCTTCAGGATCACGGTGCAGCCCGCAAGCAGCGCGGCGACGATCTTGCCGATGTTGACATAGAGCGGCACGTTCCAAGGGGTGATCGCGCCGACCACGCCCACCGCCTCGCGCACCCCCACGCGCTTGTGGATCATGCCGAAGGCCGGCTTTTCGCCATAGTCCTTCTCCCACTCCAGCTTGTCGAAGACGGCAAGGTAATCGTCCCAACCGTCGAGCGCCATGCCGACATGGGCACGGCTGACCGCCCCCTGCGCGGCACCGGCCTCGTTGATGGCCAGCTCGCCCAGACGCGGACGGGCGGCTTCGAACAGATCGCGGTACTTCTTCACCAGCGCCACGCGCTTTTCGGTGTTGGTCGACCAGTCGGTCTCGTCGAAAGCCCGGCGGGCGGCGGCGATGGCGGCATTCACGTCATCGGCAGTGGCATCGGCGGCCTTGCCGATCGCCTCGCCGGTCCAGGGACTGATCACGTCAAAGGTGCCGCCGTTGCCGGCGCCGCGCAACTGGCCGTCGATATAGAGCTGGGCGTCGGGAAGAACGGTCATCGTCTGATCCTTGCCGGGAATGGGGTCTTGCAGGGTCTGGGCATCGCTCATGGGTGGCGCGCTCCGACCGAGACATGGAGAACGCGCACGTCGGGCGGCAGATCGATGACCGAACGGAACACGCCGGTCACATTGTCGGTCTGCGATATCGGCCGCGACCGCAGGTCGATGCCGTTGGCGGCACAGCCCTGGTGGAAGCGCATGGCCGCATCGGGGTTCCAGCCCGGAGCGGTCTTGCCCGCTTCGTACATCGGCCCGGCACGCACGGTGGTCACGCGGATGCCGACAGGCTCCAGTTCCTCGACGAGAGCCTCGGTAAAGCGTTCGAGCGCCGCCTTGGTGCACTGGTAGAGCGAGAGCATCACGAAAGGCGCGGCGATGGATTCGCTGCCCACGTTGATGATCTGCCCGCCCTTTTCCAGCATCGGGATCGCCGCGCGGCAGCAGTAGATCGGGCCATTGAGATTGGTGGCGATGATCCCGTCGATCTGCGCGTCGGTCGCTTCGGCCACCGTGAACGGCTCATAGATCGCGGCATTATTGATCAGCACATCGATCTTCGGATGCCGCTCGGCAATCGCCGCGAAAGCCTTGCGCACGGAATCGGCGGAGGCCACGTCGCATTCCACCGCCATGGCCGAGCCGCCGATCTCGTCGGCCAGATCCTGCACTTTGGACAGCGTGCGCCCCAGCAGGATCACCGTCTCCCCCTCACCCGCGAAACGCCTTGCGAGCGCGCGGCCGAGGCCCGCACCGGCACCAGTGATCACGATCGTCTTACCCACGCATCCTCCCGCTCTTACGGCTTTCGCGTGCCGGTCATGCCGACACGATTTTCCAAACTCTAACTCCTAAACCGGACACTGCCTATCGCGGCCACGATGGTTCGTCGGGAGCACCCCCGCGATGCCCGCTCAGCCCGCATCGGCCTCCGTTTCCAGCCGCTCGGCAGCCAGCTTGCGGAGGTCCGCCGTCTTGATCTTGGCGCTGCCGGTGGTCTTGAGATCGTCCTCCGCCACGAACAGCACCTTGCGTGGCACTTTGTAGCTGGCGAGCTTTTCCCTGGCGAAATCGCGGATCGAACCGGCATCGGGGCGCACACCCTCGACCGGGACGATGCAGGAAACCACCCGTTCGCCCAGCAGATCGTCCGGAACGCCCACGGTCTGCACCATCTTCACGTCGGGATGGGCGCGGATCACTTCGTCGATCTCCAGCGGAGAGACATTGGCGCCGCCGGTCTTGATGATGTCGTTCAACCGGCCCTCCCAGAACAGGCGCCCCTGCCCGTCGATATAGCCGCCGTCCGCCGTGCGCAGGAAACCGTCGCCGTCGAGCGTCTCGTCGAGCGGCACGCCGAGATAGCCGAGCATCAGCGTCGGCCCCTTCACGGCGATCTCGCCGCGCTCGCCCAGCGGCATCGTCGCGCCGGTAAGCGGATCGACGATCTTGATCGTGGAACCGGCGGTTGGAATACCGTGCGACTTGCCCGCCACGGCCTCGGTCGTGCCCGAGGGGAAGACGGAGATCAGCGTGAACGTCTCGGTATTGCCGAAAGCCTGCGCCGGTTCGCGCCATGTCGTCGCGATCGAGGGATGCCGGGCGCAAGGCGTCAGGGCATCGAGGTAGATCATCGGCGACAAGTCGACCGTTTCGTAATTGGGGGCGGCCAGGAGCTGCGCCCACTGGTGCGGCCAGGCGAGGATCATCGTCGCCCGCTCCGCCTCCATTAGCGCCAGCGCCTCCTCCGCCTCGAACCAGCGCTGGAGCACCAGCGAACCGCCCGAGCCGAGCGTGCCGCCCAGCGCCATCGCGAAATTGCCGGACCAGAAGAAGCCGTTGGCCGACCAGGTGCGCGGCGGCTCCTGGATCGCGTACCACTGCGGCCAGCGCCAGAGCTGCAGGCAGACGCCGCGATGGGCCGAAAGGATGCCCTTGGCCTTGCCGGTGGAGCCTGAGGAGAAGAACAGGACGCCGGGATCGCTAGGCTGTACGGACGCCGCCGCCGCTTCGACCAGCGCCGGATCGACGCCCTCTCCGCGGGCAAGGAACGTGCTCCAGCCCTCGACCGCGCCAAGCCCTTCATCGCTGTCGATCACGGCGAGATGGCGCAGGAACGGAAATCTGGTGGAAGCCACTTCGCCGGGCTTGGCCGAGCCGATCTGCGGTTCCAGATCGACAAGGATCTGCGCGAAATCCTTCTTGAGCACATGGCGCTCAAGCAGCAGCACGGAGCAGCCGCCCATCTGCAGCACGGTTTCGAGTTCGGCGGGGGTGAAGAACGTGCTCACCGTCATGGCGACGCCGCCCGCAATCGCGGTGCCAAAGACGCTGGAGAGGAATTCCAGACGATTGGTCGCCAGCACCCCGACGCGGGTCCCCTTGCCGACCCCGCAGGCGAGAAGCGCACGGGCGACTTCCATCGAACGGGTCCAGAGGTCGTCGTAAGTCCAGCGCTCCACCCGCTCACCGAGATGGATCACCGCAGCCTCCGCCGGGCCGTGGCGCTGCGTGACCTCGCGGACGAAACCGCCCAGCGTCAACGGGCCGATCCCCTGCTCTTCCGCCAGCGGAATGCCCCGCGCGATGGACAGGCCTTTGCCCGGCTCGACCATGCCTTCCTCTCCCATCGAAGCTCAGGCGTTCACGTCGACGATGTAACGGCCGGTGACCGCACCGGACATGAACTTGCGAGCAGCCTCGATGGCATCGCCAAGGCCGATGGTCTGGCCGATGGTCTCCAGCGCCGCCGGGTCGAGATCCCTGGCCAGACGGCCCCAGGCCTTCAGGCGCTTGGCCTTGGGAGCCATGACGCTGTCGATGCCCAGCAGCGAAACGCCGCGCAGGATGAAGGGCATGACGGTCGAAGGAAGATCGAAGCCCTGCGCCAGACCGCAAGCGGCCACCGCGCCGCCGTACTTCGTCTGCGCAATGGCATTGGCCAGCGTGTGGCTGCCCGCCGTATCGACCACACCCGCCCAGCGCTCCTTCTGGAGCGGCTTGCCCTTTTCGGCGAGTTCGGCGCGGTCGATGATCGTTTCCGCGCCCAGCGACTTCAGGTAGTCCGCCTCGCCCGGCTTGCCGGTGAGCACGGCGACCGAATAGCCCAGCTTCCCGAGAATGGCGATAGCCACCGAGCCGACGCCGCCGGTGGCGCCGGTGACAAGGATTTCGCCCTGATCCGGGGTCACGCCCCAGTCCACCAGCGCATCGACGCAGAGCGCGGCGGTGTAGCCGGCGGTGCCGATGGCCATGGCCTGCTTCGGCGTGAAAGCCGAAGGCAGCGGCACCAGCCAGTCGCCCTTCAGCCTGGCCTTCTGCGACAGGCCGCCCCAGTGTCCCTCCCCCACGCCCCAGCCGTTGAGCACGACGGTATCGCCCGCCTTCCAGTCGGCATGGCTGCTTTGCGTAACGGTGCCGACGAGGTCGATTCCCGGCACCATCGGGAACTTGCGCACGACCGGCGAAGCCCCGGTGACGGCCAGGCCGTCCTTGAAATTGAGCGTCGAGAACGCGACGTCGATGGCGACATCCCCATCGGGCAGCGCACCTTCGTCGAGCTGCTGGAGAGTGACCGTCTGGCCCTCGTCGGTCTTGTCGATCACGATAGCGGAAAACATGGCATACTCCCTCAGCGGCTTCGAAGGCCCGGCGATGCGGGTCCTGGGCTGGCCCTGGTTGAAAAGGAATATGCACCGCTCCGTCAATGCCGCCGCCCCACGCCATCGCGGAGGCGAAGCGGCATCACCGATGGGGTATCAATCGTGCACGTAACGCCCCCTGCCTCGCCTCACATTTCCCTTCCTCGTCATTGCGAGCGCAGCGAAGCAATCCAGAGCGTCGTGGGCCGGACTCTGGATTGCTTCGCTGCGCTCGCAATGACGAGGGGTGGTGGGTATCGCATGCGGCCTGCCCGGCGATCCCGGCCGCCTCAGCCGCCCGGCGAAACTCCATGCGCCGCCAGCAGGTCCGCCACCTTCGGGAAGGCCTTGGCGCGCATCGTGCCGTACATCGAGAGCCGCAGAATCTCGCGCGAATAGCGGCGCGACAATTCCTTGCGCTTGCCTTCATCGGCGGCATGGGCACGGGCGAGGATTGGCCAGAAGAACACGCCGGCGAGGTTCATCACCGAATAGACCTCGAAATCGATGCCTGGCTCGGCCAGATCGGTGCCGGCGAAGCGACCCAGCGAACCGCAGTATTCCCGCCAGAACGGGTCCTGCGAAGGGTCCGGCGAAGCCAGCACCTGCTGAAGCCAGACGCGGCAGATATCCGGGTTTTCCATCGCGAAATCGGCCAGCCGCTCGGTGAGCGCTACGACGTCCACTTCCTCGACCCGGCGCTCGCCGAGGGTCTCAGGGTCGCCAAAAACGGCCCGAAACAGCTTGTCGGACACCCACTGGATGGTCGCCTCGATCAGCTTTTCGCGCGTTTCGAAATGCTGATAGGCCGTGCCGCGATTGACGGCGGCGAGATGGGCGACGGCGGAGAGGCTGACGCCTTCTGGCCCGTCCTTGGCCAGGAGGTTGGCCGCCGCATCCAGAATGACGGCACGCGTCGCGACCGGATCGCGCGTCCTGCGCCGTGTTTTCGCCTCCATGCCCGCCCTTCCCTCTATCAAAGGGCGAGCATAGCGGCTGGCCTACTGATCGACAATGTTGATCAGCTTGCCCTCACAGGAAGGCTCTGACCTTTTCGAGGACCAGTTCGGCATGTTCCTTCCGACAGATCAGCAGGTCCGGCATATAGACGTCCTCCCGATTGTAGACCAGCGGGCTGCCATCGATACGCGAGACGTGGAGGCCCCAGCCCTGCGCGACGGCGGCAGGAGCACAACTGTCCCATTCGTACTGGCCGCCGGAATGGAGGTAGATGTCCGCCTCTCCGCGCAGGATCGCCATGGCCTTGGCCCCGGCCGATCCCATCGGCACCAGTTCGGCGCCGATGGCCTCGGCCACGCCGGTCGCTTCCTTGGCGGGACGCGTGCGGCTGACGACCATGCGCAGCCTTTCCGGCGCGGGCGGAACCTCGCCCGGCTGGTCGGAGCGCAGGACCACGCCCGCGCCCGGCAATGCCACGGCGCCCAGCACCGGCGCGCCGTCCACCGCCATGCCGACATGGACCGCCCAGTCCGCGCGCTCCTCGCCATATTCACGGGTGCCGTCGACCGGATCGACGATCCACACCCGCGCCTTGCTCAGGCGCTCGGCATTGTCCTTCTCCTCTTCGGAGAGCAGCCCATCCTCGGGCCGCTGCTCGCGAAGGGCGTGGCAGAGGAACTGGTTAGCGGTCTGGTCCCCCGCCTTGCCCAGCGACTTGCCCGAGAACAGGCCGGAGGCCCGCACGTCGAGCAGGATCTTTCCCGCCACTTCGGCCAGATGCGCGGCGAGATCGCCGTCGTTGAGGCTCATCAGGCGTCTCCCAACAGCGTATCGACGATGAGGTTGGCGGCCTCTTCCGGTGAGATCGCCGTGGTGTCGATGCGGATTTCGGGGTTGCGCGGCGCTTCGTAGGGGCTGTCGATGCCCGTGAAGTTCTTCAGCTCGCCCGAACGCGCCTTCTTGTAGAGGCCCTTGACGTCACGCGCCTCGGCTACCTTCAGCGGCGTGTCGATGAACACCTCGAAGAACTCGCCTTCCGGCAGCATCGTGCGCACCATCTCGCGATCCGCCTGGAACGGCGAGATGAAAGCGGTGATCACGATCAGACCCGCGTCGGTCATCAGCTTCGAGACTTCACCGACACGGCGGATGTTCTCGATGCGGTCGGCCTCGGTGAAGCCCAGGTCCTTGTTCAGGCCGTGGCGCACGTTGTCGCCATCGAGCAGGAAGGTGTGCCGGTTCATCCGGTGCAGCTTCTTCTCGACGAGATTGGCGATGGTCGACTTGCCCGAGCCCGACAGGCCGGTGAACCACAGCACCGCCGGGCGCTGGTTCTTCAGGCCCGCGTGCTGCTTGCGGTCGATGTCCACGGCCTGCCAGTGCACGTTCTGCGAACGGCGCAGCGAGAAGTGGATCATGCCCGCCGCCACCGTGGCATTGGTCATCTTGTCGATCAGGATGAAGCCGCCGAGCGTGCGGTTATCGGCATAAGGCTCGAAGACGATCTGCTTGTCGGTGGTCAGTTCCGCCACGCCGATCGCGTTCAGCTCCAGCGTCTTGGCCGCCAGCTTCTCCATCGTGTTGACGTTGACTTCGTACTTCGGCTCCTGAACCGTCGCCGAAACCGTCTGCGTGGCCGTCTTCAGCCAATAGGCACGGCCGGGCACCATGGCCTCGTCCGCCATCCACACGAAGGTCGCCTCGAACTGGTCGGCAGTCTGCGGCGGATTGTCGGCGACCGAAATCACCGACCCGCGCGAGCAATCGATCTCGTCCGCAAAGCAGACGGTGACCGACTGACCGGCAACCGCCTCGTCCAGATCGCCGTCATACGTAACGACGCGAGTGATCGTGCTGGTCTTGCCCGAGGGCAGGACGCGGATCTTGTCGCCCGCCTTCACCGAACCGGTGGCGATCAGGCCCGAGAAACCGCGGAAGTCGAGGTTAGGTCGGTTCACCCACTGCACCGGCAGGCGCAGCGGCTTGTCGGCATCGACCGAAGAGAGAACCTCCACCGTTTCCAGATGCTCGATCAGCGGAACACCGGCGTAGTGCGGCGCCTTGTACCACGGGGTCTTGTCCGACAGCGTGGTGATATTGTCGCCCTTGAAGCCCGAGATCGGCAGCGCGGTGAAGCTTTCGATCCCGATCGACGCGGCGAACTCGGTATAGTCGGCCAGGATCTTGTCGAAGACCTCCTGGCTGTAGTCCACCAGGTCCATCTTGTTGACCGCAAGGACGATGTTCTTGATGCCGATCAGGTGGCAGAGGTACGAGTGGCGGCGCGTCTGCACCAGCACGCCCTTGCGCGCATCGATCAGGATCACCGCAAGGTCGGCGGTGGAAGCGCCCGTCACCATGTTGCGGGTGTACTGTTCGTGGCCCGGGCAGTCGGCAACGATGAACTTGCGCTTCTCGGTGTTGAAGAAGCGGTAGGCCACGTCGATCGTGATGCCCTGCTCGCGCTCTGCGGCAAGACCGTCGACCAGCAGCGCGAAGTCGATCTCCTGCCCCTGCGTGCCGACCTTCCTTGAGTCCGATTGGAGGGCGTCGAGCTGATCCTCGAAGATCATCTTCGAATCGTAGAGCAGGCGCCCGATCAGGGTGGACTTGCCGTCATCGACGCTGCCGCAAGTGATGAAGCGCAGCATCGTCTTGTGCTCGTGCTGGACGAGATAGGCGTCGATATCGTCCGCGATCAGCTGGTCGGTGACGTAGACCGCTTCTTTGGTTTCAACGTCGGCCATCAGAAGTACCCCTGCTGCTTCTTGACTTCCATGCCGGCACCGCCGGCGTCCTTGTCTATGGCGCGGCCCTGCCGCTCGGATGTGGTGGTGAGCAGCGTTTCCTGGATCACTTCGGGAAGCGTCTTCGCCTCGCTCTCCACCGCGCCGGTCAGCGGGTAGCAGCCGAGCGTGCGGAAACGGATCGAGCGCTCGACGGGAACTTCGCCCGGCTGGAGCGGGAAGCGTTCGTCGTCCACCATCAGCAGCATGCCGTCACGCTCCACGGTCGGGCGCTTTTCGGCGAAGTAGAGCGGCACGATGGGGATGTCGTTCAGGTGGATGTACTGCCAGATGTCCAGCTCGGTCCAGTTGGAGATCGGGAAGACGCGGATCGATTCACCGCGCGCCTTCTTGGCATTGTAGAGGTTCCACAATTCCGGGCGCTGGTTCTTCGGATCCCAGCCGTGCGAGGAGGTGCGGAACGAGAAGATGCGTTCCTTGGCGCGGCTCTTTTCCTCGTCGCGGCGGGCGCCGCCGAAGGCTGCGTCGAAACCGTACTTGTCCAGCGCCTGCTTCAGGCCCTCGGTCTTCCACATGTCGGTGTGGAGCGCGCCGTGGTCGAAGGGGTTGATGCCCTTCTCGATGGCTTCGGGGTTCTGGTAGACCAGCAGTTCCATGCCGCTCTCACGCGCCATCTTGTCGCGCAGCGCGTACATCGCCTTGAACTTCCACGTCGTATCGACATGGAGCAGCGGGAACGGCGGCGGCGAGGGATAGAAGGCCTTGCGGGCCAAGTGCAGCATCACCGCGCTGTCCTTGCCCACTGAATAGAGCATCACCGGCTTTTCAGCCTCGGCGACGACTTCGCGGATGATGTGGATGCTCTCGGCTTCGAGACGCTCCAGATGCGTGAGTGTTTTCATCAGGTCTTCCTCTGCCCTGGGCATGAGCCCTGCCGGCTGGGTTTCAAACTGTCCCGACACCGAATCGCAGGGATGACATTCGCGCGAACCTCCCATATGGGAGGGTATGGCCCTCACGAGCAATGACGAGACCGATCTGCTGATCCCGCTCTTTCAGGGAAATGCCGAAAATCCGCGCTTTTCGACATTTCTGGAAAGAGTGAGTCGTCGCAGCCAAGCCGATTACGTCAGCCTGATCCTTCGCATGAGCGATGGCCCGCAAGCCGCAATCGTCGAAAGCTACGCCGGAATCGACTTGCGCAAACGCGCCCGCGAGTCGGAGCAGCAGGGACCGTTCGACCTCGACCGCTACCTCTACGACAGCCTGCGGCCGGGGCGGGTCTATTCGATCGGGGAGATGATCGATCACGATCCCGTGGCGCGCGCGGATCGCAACCGGCGCATGGCGAAACTCGGCATCGGCGACGAGCGCGTGGTGCGGATCGCCGGCGGCGAACACTACAGCGCATGGCTGCTGATGGCCCGCGCGCGGGAGTGCACCGCCGCCGACAGCGCCCTGCTCTCCAGCCTCGCGCCTTACGTGGCCATCGCGGTCGAAAATCTCGTGGCAATGGACCGCGACCGGCTTGCGGCGCGGATCAACGCCATGGGGCTGGAGCGCACCGGCAAGGGCTGGATGCTGCTCGACGCCGAGGCGCGCGTGCTGGCGGCCGATCCGGCGCTGGCGGAATTCTGGCAGAGGCACTGCGGCGCGGCCCTGCGCCCGGGCGAGCGCGTGCTGGGCCTGGATCTCGCCGCCGAGCGCAAGCTGGCGGCCATCGCAGCGGAAATGACGCAGGATCGCGAACGGCCCGCGCGGCCGCTGTTGCTGCGGGACAATCCGCATATCGAGGCATTGCTGATGCCCGCCGAGAATGCGGAGGCTCTCGCAGCAACGGCGATCCTGGCGCTCTGCACCCTGCCCCGCCCGCATTCGGATCAGAGCGCCGAGCGACTGGCCGAAGTCTTCGACCTCCCCCGGCGCGAGGCGGAACTGGCGATGGCGCTGGCGGACGGCCACTCCATTGCCGAAGCGGCGGAGCGCATGGGCCTGACCTTGGAAACGGCGCGCAATTACTCCAAGCGGCTCTACGCCAAGTTGGGCGTGCGCGGGCAGGCGGAACTGGTGCGGCTGGTTTACGAGAGCAGCGCGGTGATGGCGTGAGCCAACATCATTCCCCTGATTCTCCCGACCAACAGCGGATCAACGAAACCGCACTTGCCCCTAACACACCGTCATCCTGAACTTGTTTCAGGATCCATCGTGCCGATCACCTGTCCGTGCGCGACGAGAGATGGATCCTGAAACAAGTTCGGGATGACGGGAGTTGAGAGAAAAAGCGTGGGCGATCAATCGCCGAGCTTGGCCTCCATCGCCCCGATCTCCGAGCGCAACCACATCGTCTCGGAAAGGTTCTTGCCACCCGAAGCCTCCAGCAGCGCCTCATGCGCCGCGTTGCGCACAGTCAGCACCGCCACATTGTCCGGCTCGGCGCTGAGGGCGATATCGGTCAGATGCACAGCCTCCAGCGGAGCGCCTGCATCCAGCTTCGCCTGCGCCCGTTCGGCCAGCTTTGCCGCACCGCCAGCCAATTCGACCAGATCGGCATCCACGCTGGAACGCGGCACACCGTAGAGCGCGGTGGTGCCGTCCTCATAGTGCAACCAGCCCGAATACTCGCGCCAGATCGACTTCACCGCCCAACTCGCCTTGCCGTGGAATTCGCCGATTTCCAGCCCCTCGGGCCAGGCGAATTCGCGCATCAGCCGGTGCACGTCCTTGCCCGCCTTCATGCCTTCCAGCGTATAGTCGCGCACATAGCTGACCGCCGCGTGCATCCTGTCGAGATCGGCACGGATACGCTCAGCACCGCGAATGGCCTCGCCGTGCCCGGTAACGATGATCTCGGCCCCAAGGTCACGGATGGTCTCCAGCGACTTCAGGTAATTGCGCACCAGACGCGGCTTGTCTCCGCGCAGGGTGTTCAGGAACGGCATCGACAGCCAGACCGGCCCGAAGACATTGCCGGTGAAGGCGATCTTCTCCCTGGGCATCCAGACCGTGAGCGAGTCGATGGTCTCCCCCTCAGGCGTGGCGATCAGTTCGAACGTCCGTCCGCCAAGATCGATGGTCAGGCGGCGATCGACCAGAATGTCCGGAACCACGTTCGGCACCGGCTTGGGCGAACCGCCGCGCTTGAGCGTCGATCCCCAGAGCTTGCCACTCCTCGGCCCGAAGAAGGGCTGGAGGTCCATCATGTCCGAAAGCGCTTCATTGAAGCCCGGGCCGCCGACGACTTGCGTGCCCTCTTCCAGGAATTCCGGCACGCCGCCGAAGTGATCGGCATGGCTCTGGGTAAGGATGATGAAGGCCAACGGGCCGGTGCGCGGCGGGGTCAGCAGACGCTTGGTACGCTTTGCATTGTCCATGAAGCCGGTGTTGATCATGACGTCGCCCTCGGCCGTCGTCACGAGATAGGCGTTCGAGATATCGTTCGCCTGAAACACGAAATCGGTGATCGCGATGGCCTCGGCCTGCTCTTCTCCCGAACGGACGAGACCTGCCAGCTTCGGCCCGGCGTCCTTCACATCTGCCATCTCAAGCCTCCTCGATGCCGATCATGACTTTGGCGGACTGCGGCGAGGCGGCGATTTCCAGGCCCTTCATGATCTCGCTGAACGGCAGCTTGTGGCTGATCATCGGCGCGATCTTGTCCTTCAGGCGGGGCATGGCGGCCACCACTTCGGGCATTTCGGTCGGGTAACCGACCGCCGTGGTGATCGTCATCTCGCTGGTCAGCATGCGGCCAACCGGGAACTCGATGGGCCGCATATAGGCGGCGGTGATGACCAGCTTGGCATGCAGCTTGGCCATCATGATCACATCGGTCAGGATGTTGGGCGCGCCCGCCGCGTCGATGAAGGCATCGGTGCCCACGCCCACGCGGCCATAGCTGGGCACTTCGCCGTGCAGCTTCGCCAGTTCCGCGCGCAGATCGATCTTGGTGGGATCGAGCGCGGCCCGAACGCCCAGCGCCCGCGCGCGCTCCAGACGCTCTTCGGACAGATCAAGCGCCACCACATCGGTCACGCCGCGATCGACCAGCCAGAGCAGCATGCCAAGGCCGATCGGCCCGCAGCCGAACACGACGACCTTGTCGCCCGGCTTCACATCGGCGCGATTGACGCCGTGCATGGCCACGGCCAGCGGCTCGCACATGGCGGCAACGTCGTAGGAGATGCCTTCGGGGATCGGCAGGATGGAATCGCCCAGCCGGGCCTCGCGCACCAGCAGTTCCTGCGTGAACGCGCCTTCCGGCCCGCCGGAGCCGATGTTGCTGGGCGTCATCATCGGATTGACGATGACGGCATCGCCCACGGAAATCCCGGCGACTTCGGCGCCGACTTCCATCACCTCGCCCGCGCCTTCATGGCCCAGCGCGGTCTCGACGCCCGGCGGAATCCCGCCCATCTTGATGTAGGACAGGTCCGATCCGCAGATGCCGACCGACTTCATCCTAACGACCACGTCCTTCGGCCCCGCCGCCGGACGTTCGTAAGCATCGACGCGGACGTCGCCTTGCCCATGGATCTTGAGCAGTTCCATCGCTTCTCTCCCTCGGCGGCGCTTAAGGACGAACCATGTAGCCGCCGTCGATCGTGACCGTCTCGCCGGTCATGAACGAGCTGGCGTCCGAGCAAAGATAGGCGCCTATACCCTCGAAATCCCCCGGATAGCCGGTGCGCTTCATCGGAATCGTCGGGGCGAAATGCGCGGCCACGGCATCGGCGCGGGCGCCCTCGCCCATCATCGGGGTGATGACGAGGCCCGGCGCGACGACGTTGGCACGAATGCCCAGCGGCGCCAGTTCGATGGCCAGGCAGCGCACCGCCGCCGCCACCGCCGCCTTCGATGCGGCATATTCCATCTTACCCGGCAGGCCCTGGAACAGCGAGAGCGAGCCGCAGGCCACAAGACTGCCGCCACTTTCGTCACCCGCCTCCACCCGCTCCTTCATCAGCCGCGCACCTTCGCGCAAGGTGAAGAAGGCGCCGTCCAGCGCGGTCTTCTGGAATTCGTGCCAATGCTCGGTCGGCATCTCGAAGGCGGAATTATAACGCGGCGACGCGCCCGAGTTGGCGAACACGCAGTCCACCCGGCCGAAATCGGCAATAACCTGCGCGTACCCGGCCTCGATATTCGCCTCTTCCGAAACGTCCACCTGATAGGCGATCACCTTGCCCGCGCCGGCGGCTTCCAGTTCGGCCTTGGCCTTCGCGCTCTTTTCCGCGTTGCGCGCCCAGATCGCCAGATCGCCGCCCATCTTGGCCACGCCCAAGGCAAAGCCGAAGCCGATGCCGCCGTTGCCCCCGGTCACCACCGTCACCTTGCCCGTGCAGTCGAAAAGGCCCTTGGCCATCATTCTCTCCTCGATCCCGTCACCGATTTTCCTGTCGGCACTGTCGTTGGCGCGATGTTTCCCGCGGGCAGCTTGTCCCGCAAGCTTGGCAATCGTAGAATTCAGGCCCTATCCAAGCGTCAGGGACACGAATTCGGGCGATAGACCCGACCCGTCCGGGAGAGCCTGCAATGCCCCATCACCGCACCGCACAGACACCGACGATGATCGTCGATGCGGAACTGCGCGCCGCTGGAATTATCGCGAAAATCGTGCGCTTCGACATTCCCGAGCCGACCGACACGCGCCACGCCGTGGCCCCCGCCTATCACGTCAACATGTGCCTGACCCCGCGCCCGCTGGAGTCGCGCGGCGGTTATCGCGAGCGCTGGGGCCCGCACCGGTTCGATCGCCTTGGCGACATATTCGTGATCCCGCCCGGCGAGTCGCTCTACATTCGCGGCGGCAGCGGCCGGCAGGCCTCGCTGGTCTGCACCATCGACGCATCGCTCGTGCATGACCTGCTGGGCCGCGACCTGCCGTGGGACGATGCGCATCTGGCCGCTGCGCTCGACATCGGCAGCGCGCAAGTGCGCGCGCTGCTGTTCCGTATCACCGCCGAAGTGCGCCACCCCGGCCTTGCCTCGCAGCGGATGCTGGAACTGCTCGGCAGCGAACTGGCCATCGAGCTTGGCCGCTACGGTCTGGAAGTGTCCGAAAGGCCGATGACCGGCGGCCTTTCCGGCTGGCGGCTGCGCATGATCGAGGAGCGGCTGGCGAACGACCTGACGGCGCCCTCGCTTAAGGACCTTGCGGACCTATGCGGGCTTTCGGTGCGGCAACTGACGCGCGGCTTTCGCGTCAGCCGCGCCTGCTCGATCGGCGACTATATCGAGCAGCGCCGGATGGAAGCGGCCAAGCGTCTGCTGATGGAAGGCGAAAGCGTGAAGACCATCGCCTTCGCCATGGGCTTCGCCTCGCCTTCCAGTTTCACATTCGCGTTCCGCCGCGCGGTGGGCGCCAGCCCCAGCACGTTCCGCCAGCGGCAGGGCTGCGCGCTGGCCTCGATGCCCTCCGTAGCGGCCTAAGTCGGGTCTTGGCCCGGATTCGACATAGCGACCCGATCTGACGCGCCAGCCGCATTGCCAATAGGCCGCGCGCGCAGGCTAACTCGTGCCCGTGAGGTCGCCGCAGCGGCCCGGACCGAGACACGGGCCGAGACACGGGAAAGAGGATCACGAAATGGCCGAGCAACTCACGGCGGACAAGCTCGTCGGCGACGCTCTCGTCGAACAGGCGATGAAGGACACCGGCATCCGGAACTTCGACAATGACACATGGCGCGAAGGCTTCGACGTCTTCGTGGACGACTTCAACGCCGGTATCGCGCGCGGCCAGTACACCGCAGGCGGCATCGCCCGCGCCGCCGCCGACACGCTCCACTACCTGCGCGGACGCCTGAAGATTTCCGACTATCTGCGCCAGAACCCCGAGTTGATCAGCCGCCCGGTTGAAAAGCCGGTCTTCGTGATGGGCGTGCCGCGCACCGGCACCACGCTGCTCTCCAACCTGCTGGCCGCCGACCCGGCGCGCCGCTCGCCGCTGACCTGGGAAATCGACGATCCGGTGCCGCCGGTCGCCTCGAAGGACCTGCTCACCACCGATCCGCGCGCGCAGGCCCGTCTGGCGCAGGAAAAGGCGATGCTCGAAGCCAATCCGGCCATGGGCAAATACTATCGCGGCTCGGCCGTCTATCCGAACGAATGTGTGTTCTTCATGGCGCACGACTTCAAGACGCTGATGATCGATTCCAAGGGCAAGCTGCCGGGCTACAAGGAGTTCATCTTCTCCTGCGACATGACCAGCGCCTACGAATACCACAGGAAGTTCCTGCAGGTTCTGCAGCAGAACGCGGGCGGCGTGTGGAACGTGAAGAAGCCCAGTCACGCGCTGTGGCTGGAGACGATCTTCAAGGTCTATCCCGACGCCCGCGTGCTTTGGGCCCACCGCGATCCGTTCACCGCCACCGGTTCGCTCTGCTCGATCATCTCGCTCAGCCACATGGCGCACATGGGCAAGCCGGATACGGCGTGGCTCAAGGAAAACTACACCTGGCAAGCGGCCGAGCACGCCAACCGGATCATGGATTTCCGCGACAAGCACGGCGAAGACAAGGTGATCGACGTCCACTACGCCGACATGACGGCCGATCCGATCGGCACCATGAAGAAGGTTTACCAGCAACTGGGCGACGAATGGACCGCCGAGGCCGAAGCCGGCATCCAGCAGTGGGTGACCGACAACCCACAGGACAAGTTCGGCAAGCACGAATACAAGCTGGCGCAGTACGGCATCGAAAAGGCGGAGCTTGAGCCGCTCTTCGAGCGCTACCTCTCGCGCTACGACGTCGCGCGCGAAGGCTGAGGAGAGACCGATGCTCGAAGGCCGCCATTACCAGAACGCCTACGTCTGCGACAATCTGGAGGCCGGGATCGACCTGTTCCGCGGGCGCGGGCTTACCCGCGAACCGATGATCATCCCGGTGGACCAGCAGGTTCTCACCCCGCAGGGCCTGAAGCGCCAGAAGGGCCGGATCTGCTTCATCTGGATTGGCGAACTCCAGATCGAGCTGATCGAGAACGAGATCGACGAAGCGGGCATCTACGCCAATTGCCTGTCGAACGGCGGCCCACTGCGCTTCCACCATATCGGCTTCGGCGTGGACGACTGGGCGGACTTCCGCAAACGGGTCGACAGTCAGGCGTTCCCGATCGCCATGGAGCGTCCGGAAGGCGACGATCCGAACGCGCTGAAGTTCCTCTACCTCGATGCCCGCAAAGTCTTCGGGCACTACATCGAATATACCTGGATGCCCGAGGCCATGTGGCAGCAGATCAGGGCGATGTAGAGCCTCAGACCCGTTCCAACGCCACTTCGCCGTAGAGCGTCGTACGCTGCTTGAGCGTGCGGCCGACGCTTTCCGCCGCGTTCCGCAGTTCCGCGATCGTCACCCCTTGCCCGTGCGCGGCCCCGGCTGCGCGGCTGATGCTTTCGTCCATCAGCACGCCGCCAAGGTCGTTCGCGCCCGCCGCAAGCACGGCAGCGGCGCCGTCCATGCCCAGCTTCACCCACGAGCACTGGATCGAATTGATCGCCCCGTTCAGCGCCAGACGCGCCACCGCGTGCATCATCACCGCCTCACGCCAGGTCGGCCCCTTGCGGCACTGCCCGCGCCGGTAGAACGGCGCCTCCATATGGACGAGCGGCAGCGGCACGAACTCGGTTATGCCGCCGGTATCGAGTTGGAGATGGCGAAGCGCCAGCAAGTGCCGCGCCCAGTGCGCGATGCCTTCGAGGTGCCCGAACATCACCGTGGAAGTCGTCGGCAGGCCGACACGGTGCGCCGTGCCCACCACGTCGAGCCATTCCTGCGTGGTCAGCTTGCCCGGGCAGATCTGCTCGCGAATGTCGTCGCACAGGATCTCGGCCGCCGTTCCGGGGAGCGAGCCCAGCCCCGCGTCCTTCAGCATCGCCAGATAGTCCCGCACCGGCATCCCCAGCGTCCGCGCGCCCTGGCTGACTTCCAGCGGGGAGAAGGCGTGGACATGAAGTTCCGGGCACGCCGCCTTCACCTCGCGCAGGATCGAAAGGTAGGTTTCGCCGGTATAGCTCGGGTGGATGCCGCCTTGCAGGCAGACTTCGGTCGCCCCGCGCTCCACTGCCTCACGGGCACGGCCGGCGACTTCGGACAAGTCGAGATTATAGGGCTTGTCGCGGAAACCCGCCTTGCTGCTGGTCTTGGAGAAGGCGCAGAACGAGCAGGTGTGGGTGCAGATATTGGTGTAGTTGATGTTGCGATTGACGACGTACGTCACGGTATCGCCGCTGACTTCGGCGCGCAGGGCATCCGCCGCCGCGACTACTGCCTGCGCCGCCGCGGCGCGCGTGGCGAAAAGGGCGACGATCTCCTCCTCGCTCAGCGTCACGCCGCTCGCCGCGCGGTCGAGAATACGATGGAGCGACGCTGCCACCGGCCCGGCATGGTATTGCCCCAGCGGAGCGCGGACACTGCCCGGTGCATGCTGATCGGCCAGACCGGGGCTCCAGACGCTGTCTCGCGCCAGCCCCTCGGCATCGGCATGGCGCAGCACTGCCGGGCGGATCGCCGGATCGAGCCATGAGCGGTCCTCGCTCATCACGAAGCGCGAATGGATCGTCAGGCGCTCGACCAACGGCAGGCCCTTAGCTGCGCAGATCGCGCGCAGCCGCGCCACTTCGGGCCAGGGCGCTTCCGGATTCACATGATCGAGCGTGACCGGCGAGATGCCCCCCCAATCGTCGATCCCGGCATCGATCAGTTCGACCAGCCGCTCGTCGTTCAGATTGGGCGGTGCCTGTACCGAGACCTCATCCAGCAGCAGAATGCGCGCGGCGGCGACCACGCGCAGGAAATCCGCCTCGCTCGCTTCCGGCGCGCGCGCCATCTTCGTGCCCGGCTTGGGGCAGAAGTTCTGGACGATCACTTCCTGCACGTGGCCATGTTCGCGGTGCAGATCACGCAGAGCGATCAGCGCGTCGATCCGCTCTTCCGCCGTCTCGCCGATGCCGATCAGCACCCCGCTGGTCATCGGCACCCGCGCGCGACCCGCCGCCGCGAGCGAGGCAAGCCGCAGCGCCGGCACTTTGTCGGGCGTGCCATGGTGGCACATGCCCCTTTCCAGCAGCCGCTCCGACGTGCTTTCCAGCATGAGACCTGCCGAAGCCGCGACCGGGCGCAGCATGCGGTAGTCCTCCTCCTCCAGCACCCCGGCGTTGACGTGCGGCAGCAGGCCGGTTTCCTTCAGCACCAGTTCGGCGCAGTGGCACACGTAATCCACGGTGCGCGCAAAGCCCCGCTCCGCCAGCCAGTCACGCGCGGCGGCATAACGGCGCTCCGGAGCATCGCCCAGCGTGAACAGCGCCTCCCGGCAGCCCGCAGTGGCCCCGGCGCGGGCGATATCCAGCACCTCCTCAGGCGTGAGGTAAGGCGCTTCGAGCCGCGAGGGCGTGGTCGCGAAAGTGCAGTAATGGCAGACGTCGGTGCAGAGCCGCGTCAGCGGGATGAAGACCTTGGGCGAATAGGTCATCCGCGCCGGACCTCGCGCGTCGCGCCGGGCCCTTGCCCGCGCCGTGACCTCCTCCAGCGGAGCGGCCAACAACCATGCCTTCAACGGGCGGGTCTCATCCTGCATCTGCTCACCCTTCAGATGCCTGCGAGGGCAAGCACCTCCTTCGCGAGCCTTTCCCTGTCGGCGGCTTCGCGCATCATTGTCGTCGTCACGGTGACCCCGAGGCCCCGCGCCTGCAAGCCAGAGACATCGGCCTCATCTGCATGGTCGATCAAGAGGTGGTCGAGAAGATCGCCGTAGTGATGAGCGATTGCCGCATTGCTCACCGCCTGCCCTCGCTCGGTCAGCATCTTGGCCAGCGGTCCCTTCACCGAAGTTCCGTCGACGATCGGGGAGACCGCGATCAACGGCACCCGCCGCGCCACCAAGGCCGCCCGCACGCCGTCGAGAGCGAGGATCGGATCGACGCTAAGGAAGGGGTTGGACGGGCAGACGACGATGGCGGCAAGGTCTTCCCGTGCCAGCGCGTCAGCCAATCCGGGCGAGGGTTTGGCCCCCGGCACACCCTCGAAACGCACATCGGAAACAGCCGGAATGCATTGATATCCCACGAACCAGCGCTGAAAATCAGTCCAGCCTGCCTCGGTGAGGACCTGCGTGCGCACCGGATCGTCGCTCATCGGCACGACCGGGTGGGCGATGCCGAGTTCGCCCGTCAGTCGCGCCGTCACTTCAGAAAGCGTCTCACCTGCGCGCAGCCGCCACGACCGCGCGATGTGCATCGCCATGTCGCGGTCGCCGAGGTTGAACCATCCCTCCTCGCCCAGCGTGCGGAGCATGGCCATGGTCTGCCATGTCTCCTCCTTCACGCCCCAACCGCGCTGGGTGTCGTTGAGCCCGGCCAGTGCATAAGTCACGGAATCTATGTCAGGACAGATAGTTAGGCCGATATGCTCGAAATCATCGCCGGTATTGACGACGATCGTGAGGTCTTCCGGCGCCATGACCGCCGCGAGCCCCGTCGCCAGCTTCGCTCCGCCGACGCCGCCCGAAAGCGCGAGGATATGTTTGCGTCTCATCGGAACATGTCCTGCTCGACAGGCCGAAGCCCGTTCACCGCTCCCGGCCCGTCTTCCTCCGTCACCCAGCGCTCGCAGCCACGCACCAGCGCGACCGGGGTACCTTCGGCGCCCTCACCCATCGCCAGCGCCGCCATGGCGGCAACCGAGTCCGCGATGCCGATCACAGTGGCCTGAAGCGTGCGGCCGTAAAGATCCTGCGCGCGGCCACGGTGGTCTTCCAGCACGGTCAGCCCCGCGCAGCCGATGGCATGACCCAAAGTGCCGATCCGCCAGGCCCGTCCCATCGAATCTGCGATCACCACGCCGATCCAAACTTCACACGCTTTCTGAAGTTCGCTCCGCAGCGCCCGTGCCGAGGCATCGGGATCGAGCGGCCAGAACAGCACGCGGCCAGCCTCTCCACCTTCCACGTTCGATGCATCGATCCCTGCATTGGCCAGCACGTGCCCGGTGCGATGCGCCGCGATCACCGCTGCCGGAGTACAGCGCAGGATCTGAGAACTTTCCTCAAGTATCGCCTGCATCATCTTGGGATCGCGACCGGTGGCACGGGCAAGCTCATGCGCTTCCTCGGAAGGCACGAACCCCGCAAGATCGTGCATGCGGCCCTCCACCTTGGAGACGATCTTCTGCGCCACCACCAAGATATCGCCATCGCGTAACCGGTCGCCTTCGCCGTCAAGGCTCGCGCATATCACTTGCGCAATCGACATTCCGGTCGCGAACATAGGCAGCCCGGTCAGCGGTCGCACGGTCAGTTCTGGGTTTCGCTTCATCGGCCCTCCCGAGCCACCGTGTCTAAAGCCGCCGCACCGGGAACGACAATGACAACGGCCAAGAATTCGCAGGGGAGATAATCTGATGGCAGCGATCGCGGTGATCGGCGGAACCGGTGCGCTCGGCAAGGGGATCGCGCGCAGGCTCGTCAAGGCGGGGCATCAGGTGACCATCGGCTCCCGCACGGCGGACAAGGCCCGTGCGACGGCCGAGGAACTGGGCACGGCCGGCTTTGCCGAGAATGGCGAGGCCGCACGGGGCAAGGATGTGGTGATCGTTACCGTGCCTCACGCCTCGCAAGGCGACACGTTGCGCCAGATCGCAGGCGCGATCGGCTCGGCCGTGGTGGTGGACACCACCGTGCCGCTGGTGCCGCCCAAGGTCATGCGCGTGCAGCTTCCCGCAGAAGGCAGCGCCGCCATGCAGGCCCGCGAACATCTGGGGCCGGACGCCCGGCTCGTCACCGCATTCCACAACGTTTCCGCCCACCACCTCGGCGGCGATCACGCCATCGACTGCGACGTGCTGGTCTTCTCGGACGACGTGGAGGCGCGCCAGACCGTGGTGGACTTGTGCCCCGGCATGGGGCTGCGCGGGCTTTCCGGCGGCGCTCTGGCCAATTCGGCGGCAGCCGAGGCGCTGACCTCGATCCTCATCTACATGAACAAGACCTACAAGGCCGATGGCGCCGGAATACGTTTCACCAACCTCACCGCCGCTCCGCAAGTGCCGTGAGCTGCTGGGCACTCATCCCGGTCAAGGCGCCCGGCCTCGGAAAGACCCGGCTGGCCCCGGTGCTCGATCCGCCAGAACGGGAAGCGCTGGTTTCAGGCATGTTGCGCCATGTGCTCGATACGGTGAGCGGCTGCCGGTCGATCCAGCGCGTCTGCGTGCTGGGACCGGCGCGGCCCAATCTCGGCAGCAAGGTGCTGCGCTTCGACGATCCGGGGCCGGACCTCAACGGCGCGTTGGAAAGTACGATGGCGGCCATCGCCGCCGCGGGTCCGGAGCGTCTTCTGGTGCTTCCGGCAGACCTGCCCTGTCTTATCCCGGCCGACGTCGAACGTCTCGCCAACCTCGGTCCTGAGACCGTCGGCATCGCGCCGGATCGTCATCGCACCGGCACCAATGCGCTATCGTTGCCATTGCCGACAGGCATCTGGTTTCCTTTCTCCTTCGGTAAAGACAGCTTCGCAACCCATTGCAAGGTCGCGAAAAATCGCGGACTTGCCGTGGAAGCGATCCTCTCCTGCGGACTGGAGAAAGATATAGACGACCCTCTCGATCTCGCTGATGCCGTTCCCGTCTTGAGGCGTGTCTGCAATCCGGCGCCCGACCGTCGGCCGCGCTGCGGGGACCGGAAACGGCTAACTTGAGCGAAACCGAGCGCCCCGAGCGGAGCATCGGATCCGCGCGCCGAACCGAGTGCTCGGCGCGGGGATCCGGCAATATCCGATCGGCGTCCGGCCTTCAGGTCACCACGTCGGGCATACTGCGCCCGGTATGCCGCTCGATGCCGGCGATCACTTGTGCCGCCGCGATCTGCGGTTCGAGCATCGCTCCGGTATCCGCATCGATCTCGCCGCTGGCAGGCTCGTAGCGCTCCAGATAGACCCGCAGGGTCGCGCCCTGAGTGCCGGTGCCGGAGAGGCGGAAAACGACGCGACTGCCGTCCTCGAACAGCACCCGGACGCCCTGGTTCTCGCTGATCGAATGGTCGACCGGATCGGTGTAGGCAAAGTTGTCGGCATGGGCGACGGTCAGCGGTCCGAAAGCCTTGCCCGGCAGCGCCGGCAGCGCTGCCTTGAGCTGCGCCATCAGGGTTGCGGCAGCTTCGCTATCAACCGCTTCGTAATCGTGGCGGGCGTAGTAGTTACGTCCGAACCGCGCCCAGTGGGTGCGGGCCAGCTGATCGACACTGATATCGCGCACCGCAAGAATGTTCAGCCAGAGCAGCACTGCCCAGAGACCGTCCTTCTCGCGCACATGGTCGGAACCGGTGCCCGCGCTTTCCTCGCCGCAGATGGTCACCATTCCCGCATCGAGCAGGTTGCCGAAGAACTTCCAGCCGGTCGGCGTCTCGAAGCAGGGAATGCCGAGCGCCTCGGCCACCCGGTCGGCAGCGGCGCTGGTCGGCATCGAGCGGGCGATCCCGGCCAGACGGCCACGATAGGCCGGGGCGATCTCGATATTGGCCGCCAGCATCGCCAGCGAATCCGAAGGGGTGACGAAGCGACCGCGACCGATGATGAGGTTGCGATCCCCGTCCCCGTCCGATGCCGCGCCGAGATCGGGCGCATCCGGCCCCATCATCACGTCGTAGAGATCCTTGGCATGGATCAGGTTGGGATCGGGGTGATGACCGCCGAAGTCCTCCAGCGGCGTTCCATTGACGACAGTGCCGGCAGCAAAGCCCAGCCGATTTTCGAGGATCTCCACCGCGTAAGGCCCGGTCACCGCACTCATCGCGTCGAAGCGCATGGTGAAGCCGCTGGCAACGGCCTTGCGGATGGCGTCGAAGTCGAACAGCTCCTCCATCAGGTCGGCATAGTCGGCGACCGGATCGAGCACCTGCACGACCATCTCGCCGACCGTGACTTCGCCCAGCACGTCGAGATCGATGTCCTCGGCTTCCACGGTCAGCCAGAGACCGATCTCCCGGGTGCGGGCAAGGATCGCGCCGGTCACGCTTTCCGGCGCCGGGCCGCCGTTGGCGATGTTGTACTTGATGCCGAAGTCCTCGTCCGGCCCTCCGGGGTTGTGGCTGGCGGAAAGGATGAGGCCGCCGCCGGCGCCGTACTTGCGGATTACGTGGCTGGCGGCCGGGGTCGAGAGAATGCCGCCCTGCCCCACGATCACGCGGGCATAGCCGTTGGCGGCCGCCATGCGGATCGCCTGCTGGATCACCGTGCGATTGTGATAGCGGCCGTCACCGCCGATCACCAGCACCGAACCCGGCTGCGGCTTTACCACGTCGAACACCGACTGGATGAAGTTCTCGGCATAGCCCGGCTGCTGGAACACGCGCACTTTCTTGCGCAGGCCGGACGTTCCCGGCGCCTGTCCCTCGAAAGGCGTGGTCGGTACGGTAACAATGTCGGTCAAACCAATCTCCATGAGGACGTACGGCAGGGACGCGAATGCGTTCGCCCCTATAGATAGCCTCTACGACAATCGGGTTGCACGTCCCTTAAGGCAAATCGCCATCTAAATCAGACCGTTGTCACTCATACTGAAGATACCGCCCTTCGCGACGACGAAATGATCGTCCAGATTGAGTTCCAGAGCGGCCATGACCTGCCGAAACGTGCGGGTGGACTGGATGTCGTCGGCACTGGGCGTCGGATCGCCGGATGGATGATTGTGGACCAGAATCAATCGGCGGGCATCGAGATCGAAAGCGCGGCGCACGGTTCTCCGGAGCGGCAGTTCGCAAGTCGACTGGCGCGTTCCGCCGTGGAAGTCCTCGGCGATGAACAGCCCGGTGCCATTGAAGAACAGCACCATCACGCATTCCTCTTGGCGCCCCAGCATCTTCCGTGCGAGATACTGACGGAACGCCGGGCTTGTCGTATCGACCGGCTCGCCCAGCATCATTTCATGCGCGGCAACGGCCGCAAGATCGCGAGCGGCGACGATCAGCGAGGCTATCGCATGGCGGTTGAGGCCCGATTCGTCGATTTCCTCGGCCAGCGCCTGTGCAGATGCGGTATGGATCGTGCTCAGCGAACCGAAGCGCTGGATCAGACGGCGGGCAACGACCTCGCTCTGTCCACCGACGACGGGGCGGAGTATCTGCGCCAGGACGGATAACTGCCCCGTTTCCTCTGCCGCCACATGTGAAAGGCGAGCCCAAGGGCCATCGCCAGGAGTTGGACGTAGGAGGGTATGATCGCCATCACCTGATAGGCCGTCTTGTGGACCTCGACGATCCCCAGCCTGTAGAAATGACTCGAAAAGGCGATGATCTGCGCCCCACCTATCCATAACGGGTAGAACCTGTTGGCCTGAAGCGCGACATAGCCGATGCCCAGCAGGCCCGACGTGTCGATCGCCAGATGAACGACATCGATCCCGTGATAGACCAGCAGGTCCGTGCCGCGCCCCAGATGATAGATGCGATCGGCAACGACCATGCCCAGCATGATCCCGGACAGGACGCGTTCGGGAACCCCGCCGCGTCGCCAGGCCACGAGAAAGAGAAGAAGCAGAAGCCCATATTGCAGGTAGGCCCGCGCGTCCCAGGTCAGCATGAAAGCCCCCCATGGCCATGCTGCCGGAAACGCGCGGAACCCGCGATCATGCCAGGGTCGCTCAGGCGGATCGCAAGATCTGGGTGTCTTCCACCAGTCGGCCGTTCTCCGGGCAGGCTTCCGGCTCGTCGAAGATCGCGTTGACGTCGCGGCCGATGCCCAGGAGTTCCTGGTGAACGCGGATCATGTCGTTCTGGCTTTCGAGCAACGTGCGCTGCGTCTTGGCAAGACGCATCAGCGCCGTCTGGCCAGTGAACGTCTTCACCCCGTCCGCCTGACGGGCGAGCAGCATCGATTCCATCAGGCGGGCCGAAGCGAGCAGGGCGGAATCGAGCGAGAGTTCGGCCTCGGGAAGCTGGCGGGCGATCCGGGCGGTGGCAGCGGAAATCGTGATCGACATAAAGTCCCCCATCGAGCAGCATCGGCCCGGTCGATGCGCCTGAAAACGTCGTGGCTGGAGGCTGGATCAAAGCAGGCTGCTCAGCTTGGTGGCCAGGTCCAGACCGAACACCGCGACGAGGAGCAATCCCCCGGCGATGGCGATCATGGCGGCCGTGCGGCTGAGACCCGCATTCGCTCCATCGAGCACCTCCGGAACGACCCGGGTGAATTTCTCTTCCTGCCAGGGCGCCGTCACTGTGAACGTGGCGCCATCTGCCAGGGTGAGCCTTTCGACCAGTTCGTCCCTGCCCCGATCCTCATCGAAGAGGGCCATGGTCGGAACCTGAGGATTCTTCTCTGGTAGCGGATTACAGGCTTCGTCCTGCTCCGGTTGATTCTGATCCTGGCGGTACTGCCTGTAAGCGCGCGCCAGTTCGGCGCGCGGCGGGGAGCCGGTGCGGCTGCGCACGCCCTCGATCCGTTGATTGACCGCGCTTTCGGAAATCCCCAGCTCCCACGCGATTTCCTTGCTCGTGCGGTTTTCGGCCACGAACATCAGGACTTCGTGCTGCTTGGATGTCAGCGACGGAAACACCGCCAGAATGCGTTGAAACTGCGTCATGTCGCCATCGGGGTCCATTCGACCAAGGTCCATAACGCTATCGAACCATCCTCGTTCCGTCGTGCCCCGCCATCCCGCCGCGCATCGTACGAATTATAGGTCTTCTGCAATCGCACTATCAACCCGCTACAGGCGTCAATTTAACCACATCGAACGCAACAAGACACCGCGATGCCTCAGGCATTGCGCTGGAAACGATTGTCAAACGCGCCGAATCGACACCTCGGACAGCGACGGCTTAGGCGAACAAGCTTAACCAATCTTGCTCACGTAACGAGTCGCACCGCGTCGGGGCAATTTTCAAGCAAATTTAGATCGAAGGTGGATGGATATCGGCCGGCAGCATCGAACGCCCGGCCCCAAACGCAGCGAAGCCATCCAGGACGGCTCGAACCGTCCTGGATGGCTTCGTAATGTGTCCGATCATGGAGAAAGAGCGGCGAACCAGATCCTGCCGCTCTTTCGGGCGGAACTTATTCCTCGCCCATGCGCAGCGCGGCAATGAAGGCTTCCTGCGGAATCTGCACGTTGCCGTACTCGCGCATGCGCTTCTTGCCTTCCTTCTGCTTTTCCAGAAGCTTCTTCTTACGGGTGATGTCGCCGCCATAGCACTTGGCGGTAACGTCCTTGCGCATGGCCGAGATCGTCTCGCGCGCGATCACCTTGGCACCGATGGCGGCCTGAATCGGAATCTTGAACATGTGCCGCGGGATCAGCTCCTTCAGACGCTCCACCAGCGCACGGCCACGCGGTTCGGCCTGAGTGCGGTGAACCACCATCGACAGCGCATCGACCGGCTCGTTGTTCACGAGGATGTTCATCATCACGAGGTCACCCTCCTGAAGCCCGATCTGCTCGTAGTCGAAGCTGGCGTAGCCGCGGCTGATCGACTTCAAACGGTCGTAGAAGTCGAACACCACTTCGTTGAGCGGCAGTTCGTAGGTCACCTGCGCGCGGCCGCCGACGTAAGTCAGGTCCTTCTGGATGCCGCGACGGTCCTGACAGAGCTTCAGGATCGAGCCGAGATATTCGTCCGGCGTGTAGATCACCGCCTTAATCCACGGCTCTTCCATGAAGTCGATCTTCACCGGATCGGGCATGTCGGCCGGGTTGTGCAGTTCCTTCACGGTGCCGTCGGTCATCGTCAGGCGATAGACCACCGAAGGCGCCGTGGTGATGAGGTCGAGGTCGTATTCGCGGCTCAGGCGCTCCTGGATGATCTCCAGATGCAGCAGGCCGAGGAAGCCGCAGCGGAAGCCGAAGCCCAGCGCAGCGCTCGATTCCATCTCGAAGCTGAAAGAGGCGTCGTTGAGGCGCAGCTTGCCGATCGATTCGCGCAGCTTCTCGAAGTCGTTGGCGTCGACCGGGAAGAGGCCGCAGAACACCACCGACTGCACTTCCTTGTAGCCCGGCAGAGCCTCCGTCGCGCCGCCCTTCACCGTGGTGATGGTGTCGCCGACCTTGGCCTGTTCGACTTCCTTGATCTGCGCGGTGATGAAGCCGATTTCGCCGGGGCCGAGTTCCGGCAGGTCGATGCGCTTCGGGGTGAAGCAGCCGACGCGATCGACCAGGTGGTCGGTGCCGCCCTGCATGAACTTGACGTTGAGGCCCTTCTTGATGACGCCGTCGATCACGCGCACCAGAATGACGACGCCGAGATAGGGATCGTACCAGGAATCGACCAGCATCGCCTTGAGCGGCGCGGCGCGGTCGCCCTTCGGCGCCGGGATCTTGGCGACCACGGCTTCGAGGATCTCGTCGATGCCGATGCCGGACTTGGCCGAGGCCATGACGGCTTCGGACGCATCGATGCCGATCACTTCCTCGATCTCGTGGCGCACCTTTTCGGGTTCGGCGGCGGGCAGGTCGATCTTGTTGATGACGGGCACGATCTCGTGGTCGTGCTCGATCGACTGGTAGACGTTGGCCAAGGTCTGCGCTTCCACGCCCTGCGCGGCGTCCACCACCAGCAGGCTGGACATCTCGGCGGCGGCTTCGGCGAACACGCCGCATTCCAGC
>JAGHZR010000010.1 GCA_017745295.1 Novosphingobium sp. | reverse complement strand
GCGCGCTCATGCGCTTCGGTCGAGATGTCGCCGCAGGCGTCGGTGATGACATAGGCCTCGAAGCCCTGGTCAATGGCCGAGGCGACCGGGCCGACGATGCAGACCGAAGTCCAGAGCCCGGCGAAGACGATGCGCGGCTTGGCGATGCGGTTGATCTCGCAGATGACCGCTTCGTCTTCCCAGGTGTTCATGCTGGTGCGATCGAGCAGTTCCTGTCCCGGAAACGCATCGGTGATCTCTTCGAACATCGGGCCGGAGAAGCTCTTCTCGGCCACCGTGGTGAGAATGGTGGGGACGCCAAAGGACTTGGCGCCGCGCGAGATCAGGGCGGCATTGTTGCGCAGCAGTTCGGCGGAAATCGACTTGGTGGCGAACGCCATCTGCGACTGGAAGTCGATCAGGACAAGTGCGTGATTGTCAGGCGAGATCAGCGACTTGCCTGGGGTTGCGGTAGCGGTGAGCGTCATTGTCAGTATCCTCCTGTTGCTGGCCGTTCGGCCCGGTGAGAGACTTCTGGACAGAAGTCCGATTTCCAGAAAGCCATATAAAATTGATCTCTAATTTCGATTATGTCGAAAAGAGGTTGAAGGCTGGCAGCAGCTCGTCGGTTATGGCTGGTTGGTGAGCCGCTTATGGCTGCTTTCGGGAGGCAGGCGAAACCAACCATTCGTATAAGCTCGAATGGGGGGATCGGCCAAAGCGCGGCGGCAGACTGGACGAGCAGCGATTTGGCCCCACGCTATCATGTGACCGGCATCCGGCATGGGATGGCGCCGCAGCGATCCAAGCTGACAGTGCACGGGATGCCTCCCGAAAAATCCCTCATTGCGATGTCGAGCCGGCCCACAAGGGCGAAGCAGACGCATGATGATGAACGTCTGGCCCTGGCAGGTTTGCCGTAAGCGCGGACTGAACACCGCGCGCTTTTACAAGCTGAAGGCGAAGGGACAATCCCGTCCTGGGCTTGCCGAAGGGGCCAACCTCAAGGTCCTGCCGGGAAAAACGGCCAAGACGACGTGATATGTTTGGAGAATTGGTCGTCGACGGCCGTGACCGGCGACACAAGGGCAAGGCCTTCCTTTCCCGATCGAACGGGGCGTGCTCGACCCTGCCTGCTTATCCATCCAGTCTGGTGGGCCATTCCATGAAGCGAATGGCCCACCGACCCTTGCGATCACATCAAAAGATCGATGCTTTCACGCCCACCACGAACCGGGGACCGTAATACTCGACCTGAAGCGGGCGCTCCTTGTTGCCCAGATAGTAGTGCAGCTTCTGGTTGGTAAGATTGCTGGCCTCGCCGAACAGGGTCACGCGGTCGGTTGCGTTCCAGTTCACCGTCAGGTCGAGACCGGTATAGGCGCCGTAGTAACTGTCTCTTGTCGCATCCGCGCCGTATTCCTTGATGTAGGCGCCCTTGTAGTTAATCGCGAGGCGGGTCGAGAAGCGGCCATCGTCGTAGTAGACAGCCACGTTGGCCAGATCGTTCGCCTGACGCGGGACGCGCACCTTGCGCCCGTCGGGCAAGGTGAAATTCGAGCGGATCAGCGTGTAGTTGGCATTGACGCCCAGGTTCGAGAGCAGGCCCGGCAGGAAGCTCAACCGGCGCTGCACGTTGAACTCGAAGCCGTAAAGGTCGCCCGCAGCCCCGTTCGCGGGGGTGAGGAACGCGACCCCGTCGATCCCGCGATATGTCCCGATGCGGCGGCTGTCGTAGATCGGGTTGGAGATGCGCTTGTAGAACGCACCCGCCGAGATCACCCCGTCATCGCCGAAGTAGTGCTCGAACAGAAGGTCGCCGTTCCACGCATAAGTGGGCTTGAGGCCGGGGTTGCCGCCCGAGAATTCGAGGTCGGCCTCGCTGAAGGCGCCGCCCGGCGCAAGGTCGCCGAAGTCCGGGCGGGCGAACGTGCGGGTGACGGCGGCGCGCAGGTTCGTGTCACCGTCCATGTGGTAGGTCATGTGCAACGAAGGCAGGACCGCGAGATAGTCATTGGAATTGCGCGTGTTCTCCAGCGCGCCGTTGACGAGCACATTTCCGTCGACCGTGGTCTTCGTGTACTCCAGACGCAGGCCGCCCAGCACGGTGAACCGGTCGCTCGGCTTCCAGGTGCCCATGGCATAGCCCGCTGCCTGCTTCTCGTAGAGCCGGAAGGTTCGCCCCAGCGCGCCGCCATTCTCCATTGTCGCCGAACCGGCCTTGTCGAGGACCAGATTGCCGCGATTGGCGAGATACCAGTCGACGAGGTCCTTCTCGCTCACGACCTGAGAGAATTGCCCGGCGTACTGCTGACCGATCGGCAGCTCATCTAGAAAACCGCTACGTCCCGGCTGGTTCATAAGCGGGAAGTCTGCGAGCGTCGGCACCGGGCCTGCCGCCGGGTTCCACGTGTAGAACAGGTCCTCGAACGTCGCGTCGCGCAGCTTGTCTCGGTACTTCCCGCCCAGCTTCACCGTCAGCGTATCGCCGACCGGCGCGGTCAGGTTGCCTTCCAGCACGATCCGGTCGGTCTCCTTCACGCGAATCCTGTAGAGTTCGACGTTGGCAAGGCGGGTGAGCGACGGGTCCATCGCAAAACCGGAAGGCAGGTGGTTGGAGATCGCGTCGGCCGGGTCGGTGCCGCCATCGATCTGGTTGTAGGCAAGGTTGCCCGCCCCCCGGTTCTCCAGCCCCTGATAGCCGACGTTACGCTGGTCGAAGCGGACCACGAAATAGCTGTTGTCGCGCCCGTCAGGGGTATCGCCATAGCGGAACAGGTTCTCGTAGTGCGAAACCTTCCAGTCGAGCTTCGCACCGTTGCCGCCCAGCATGTGAATGCCGCCAAGCTCGCCGCCCGAGAGTTCGGTGATGAGCGTGTTGAAGATGTTCTGCACCTCCACCCGGTTGGACGCGAAGTTCAGGCGGTGCTTGTAATGCGTCTCGTTGTCCTTGAGCGAGCCGTAGATGCCGCGCGCGTAGATCTTGCCGCCGTCGTCGAAGGCATACTCCATGGCGGCATTGATGCCGGTCGTCTCACGCACGCCGGTATAGTCACGCAGTTCGAGGCGGGTGATGCCGATGCCGTCGCCGCCCCGGCGCGGCTCGTAGTTGTCGGTCGCCCAGTTGCGCTTGTAGTACGTGCCGGACACGAGGAAGCCGAACCTGCCGATGCGGTCGCCGTAGAGGCCGCTGGCCAGGAAGCCCGCCTTGCCGGACTTCTCTCCGTAGTTGGCGCCTGCGGTCAGTTGCAGCGTGCGCGCGTCGGGCGCGGTCCTGGTGATGAAGTTCACCGATCCGCCGATGGCATCGCCCTCCATGTCGGGCGTCACGGCCTTGGCGACCACGACCTGGTCGATGAGTTCGGAAGGGAAGAAATCGAACGCGGTGGCGCGGCTCGTCGTCTCTTCCTCGGCGGTGGGCAGGCGGTTGCCATTGATGAGGGTGGAGTTCCACTGCGCCGGCAGGCCGCGCACGGCCACGAAGCGGCCTTCGCCCTGATCGCGCTCGATGGCGAGGCCGGGCAGGCGCTGCACGGCCTCTGCCGCATTGCGGTCAGGCAGGCGGCCGATGCCGTCCGCCGACAGCACGTTGACGATATTGTCGGCATTGCGCTGCTGGGCGATCGACTTCATCTCGCTGGCGACAATGGTGCCGGTGACGACGATCTCGTTCGAAGGCCCGATATCGTCCGGCGTGACCTGCTGGGCCTGTGCCCCGGTGGCGACGACAAGCGCACCGAGGCTGAGCGAAGACATGAGAACGAACCTGGCCATTATGCTTCCCCGTGATGCGGCCAAAGGCAAGCTCGCCCGCCGCTCTTTCCGAAGACGGCACTGACATGACCCGGGCGACGGCGGCCAATTCATTGGGTGCATCGCAGCAATAGACGCCAACACCAAGAATTACCGATACAACAAAACCCTGCCCGACAGTGTCGAGCAGGGCGCGATCAGGATGATGTTGGATGCGACAATAAATATCGTCAGGATAGCTTTCCTTTGAAATACAATATGGATGCCACCATCATCACAAGACATATCGCCGCCGTCGCGTAAGCCAGTCCTATGAAGAAGTGCAGCCAGTCCAGCGACACGCCCGGCATGCTGCGCAGCAGCGTAAGAGCGACACTGCCGCCATAGCCGGACGCATCCGCGACATAGATCAGGAACCCCGCCGTGCCCGCCCGTCGCGTCGCTGCGACCAGCCGATCGAACAGCATGGCGTTGAAAGGCGCATAGGCGAGATAGAGGCCAAGCCCCGAAAGGATCATCCAGGCCAGCGCGGACAGCATGCCCATCTGGAATGCCACCGTCGACAGGCCGATCAGCAGGGCGCCGACCATGACGATCGCGTGAATGATGAGCAGCGCGCGGCGGTTGTCGCGCACCAGCACCAGGCTGGCGAGCGTCACCAGAGTGACGATCGCCACCGGCACTTCGCTGGCAGTGAAAACCTCCGAGACCCCGGCATAGCCCAGTTCGGTCCAGATCTCCGCCGCGAAGTTGTCGCGCAAGTCGCGCAGTGCGGTGAACAGGACATAGGCCAGCACCAGCAAGGTGACGCCGGGGCCGAACTCGCGCAGGAAGGCGCGGCGGGCATCGGCCATGATCGGGGGACGGGCCATACGCTCGGCCTGTTCCTCCGGGGTCGGCGGCGGCAACTGCGCCAGCCCGATCACCGCCACGATCAGCACCGGGAAGAACAGCACGCCGGTTGCCGCGGGCATCCAGAACTCGCCCACATGGAAGTCGATCATCAGCCACAGGCCCACCGACTTCACCACGCCGGAAGACACGATGAAGGTGGCGCACAGCACGGCGGCGATCACCTCGCTGGTGCGCCGCCCCTCGACATAGCCGAAGACGAGGCCCCAGATCATCCCCAGCGGCAAGCCGTTAAGGAACAGCGCGGCGACCTTCCACTGCACCGGCACCACCGCGAAGAGCACCAGCGCCGCCCATGCGCCCGCGATCAGCCCGACGATGGCCAACCCCCTGCGGGTCGCCGCCATCTCGGAGACGACCTTGACGCCGATGCACTTGGACACGGCATATCCGGCCACTTGCGCGATCACCAGCGCGACCTTGAAGTCGATCACCCCTTCCCAGCCGGGCACGTCGGCATAAGTGGCCGCGGTAAAGGGCTTGCGGAAGGCATACATCGAGAAATAGGCAGCGAAGCTGGCCAGCCCGGCATAAAGCGTCAGCGCCCAGGGATGGCCCTGCGCGAGCCAGTCCCGCAACGAAGGCCGCGTGGAAGGCGGAACCGGCATGGCCTGGCCCACTGCCAGCGTCGTCACGCCGCCACGCCCGCCAGGAACCGCGTTTGCGAGGCACCAGGGCGCTCACCCCGGACCATCGCCTGCTCAACCGCAGCCACCGCGAGGTCCAGTTCGGCAACGCTCTCGATCACGAAATCGGCCCCGGCAGCGGTGAACTCGGCCACGACCGGCGCCATGCGTTCGTCGCGTTCAGCTTTCGACAGCGCGGTGAACGTCGCGTGGTCAAGACCGACACCATTGCCCGAACCGCCAAGGCCCACGGTCCACATCCCGGCGTGACGCCCGGCTTCAACGCCCACGGGGGCATCGTCCACGGCCATGCAGGCCCCGGCGGGCCACATGCCCATTTCGACCAATGCCTTCCACAGCATCAGCGGCGCGGGGCGGCCCTGCGCGGTTTCACCGGCGCAGACGATGACTTCAGGATCATATCCCTGCTCCGCAGCCGCCGGGATGATCTCGGCCATCATCGTGCGGGTATAGCCCGTGGTCGAGCCGACCCGGATGCCGCGAGCGCGCAGCATAGCGAACGTCTCGACCGCGCCGGGGATCAGTTCGCGGCAGATGCCGGCACATTCCTGCATCGCCGGTTCGAGCCGCACCATCAACGCATCGACATCCGCCTCTGTCCAGTCCGCCCCCTTGGCCTCGCGCCAGCGGGCGGCGATCTCGGGGTCGGACAGCATGGCCACGACATGTTCGCGCTTGGCCTTGCCCATGTAGCGACGGATCGCCGCCTCCTCGACCAGCACACCGGCCTGACCGAAAACCCGCTCCATCGCCATCACCGGCGCGCGTGAGCCGAAGTCGATCATCGTGCCCGCCCAGTCGAACAGGACAGCGGTAACGGACGTGGGGTGGGCAACAGTCATCATGCGATCTCCTTCATGGGGGCATCGATCGCTGCACCGACCACGCGTTCGCCAATCGCGAAGGCGGTGGACATGCCCGCACCACACGTCACGACTGTGACATGGACGCCGGGAGCGACCTCACGGGTGAACCAGTTCTGCTTGGGCGACGAGGCATAGACGCCGACCCATCGCTCGATCGGCTGCGGTGCAGGACCGAGCACCGCCTCGAACTCATCGAGCACGAGGCGGTCGATCGCCTCGCTATGGAAGGGGTCGGGCGCTTCGCCATATTCATGGGTGTCGCCGACCACCAGCGACCCGTCGGCGGACTGCACCGCAATCAGATGAACGCCGGCATCGAGCTGCGCGCCTTGCTCCGCGCGCAACTGGGCGATCAGCGCGGCTGCTTCGGGCAGTGCGGAATACCCTTCGTAACGGGCGAGGCCGAGGTCGCTCATCACCGGCCGCGCGAGCCGCCATCCGGGCGCGGCCAGGCGCATCATCTGCAACTTGCAGCGCGTCACGTCCTGTTCGGCAATGACCTCAGGGAACAGCGCGTTGAGGTCATCGCCGGGGCAAACGAATATGCTATCGGCGCGATAGTCCCCCGCGCCCGTCACGATGCGTCCCGGCTCACACGCGATCACGCTGGCCGGCGCGGCGAACGTCACGCCCATGTCGCGTGCCAGCCAGTCGGCAAGCAGCGGGATCGCCTCGCGCGGTTCCACGCGCAATTCGTGCGGGCTGACCAGCGCCGCTTCGCAGGGCATGAAGGGCGTGTCCGGATCCAGCCGCCGCAGTTCGGCATCGGAGACGAGGCGACACTGCTCGCCCATCTCGGTCTGCATGAAAGCTTCGAGCACGGCCGCCGCAGCCGGGCGGCGTACGGGCAGGACGAAGCCGTCCTGCAACACCGCGATCCCGGCACGCGGCGCGACTTGCGCCCATATGTCCCGCGCACGGCGGGCCAGCGGCCACATGTCGCGGCGTTCCTGCCCGGTCACGGTAACGAAGCCGAAGTTGCGGATACTGGCACCTGTCGCCCGCGCATGGCGGTCGACGACCACCACTTTCAGGCCGCTGCGCGCTGCCGCCAGTGCGTGGGCCAGCCCCACAATGCCGCGACCGACAACCGCGACGTCGAATTCTCCAATGAGGCGAGGCATCTTGACTGTGACCGTCCTGTAACAATTCTGCGTCACAGGCGGTTTGGGCCGAGCGCCCGTTCAAGGCCAATGCATCATGGGAATGGCGGCCATAGACGGCGCCGCCCGCCAGTTCGAAACGAGGTCCAGTGAGCGTCAATTTCCTCCACTTGCGGTCCTTTTACGCCGTCGCGTCCGAGCGCAGCGTGAGCAAGGCGGCGCGGCGTCTCAACATCTCGCAGCCCACTTTGTCGAAGCAGCTCAAGGCGTTGGAAGACCGCTACAAGGTCAAGCTGATCGAAGGCATGCGCCCGCCGCTGACCCTCACCACGGCAGGGCGTGCGCTCTACGAAAAGGCGGAGCGCCTGTTCGGCATCGCCGACGAGATCGGCGCGCTGCTGGGCGAGGATGACATCGACAGCGGCGCGCTGCTCCGCCTCGGCACGGATTCGCCGCCCTATGCGGCCGAGTTCATGGCCGCTTTCAAGGCATCGGTGCCCAATGCGCACTTCCGAGTGACGATCGCCAATGCCATGCAGACCAACGAATTGCTGCTGAAGGCGCAGATCGACATCGGCATCATCTGCGAACCGCCGATCGAGAGCGATTACACGTATACCCCCCTCTACACCGACCGGCTTGTTGCGATCGTGCCTGCCTCCTGGCCCGACGATGGCCGCAAGAGCCTTCCCCTGGCGCGCATCGCCGAGGAAGTCGTGCTGGTGCGCGAGGGAACGTCGCGGACCCTGGCGGCCATGAACCGCCTGCTCACCGAGGAAGGACTCACCCCGGGCCGGACCATGGAACTGCACACGCGCGAGATGATCCGCGAGGCCGTGGCACAGGGTCTGGGCATGAGCCTGATGTTTGCAAAGGAATGTCCGCCCGACAGCCGCATTCGGGTGCTGCCGCTGGAAACGAACTCGTCGGTGATCGCGGTGAAGGGCTACCTCGCCGTTCGCTCCGAACGTCGCCGCATGCCGCTCATCCGGCAGTCCATGGAAACCGCAAGGCAAATGTCGCAGCAGTAAGGCGAAACGGCTGCTTCCAGGACATCCGGGAGGGTGGTTGATGGCCGGGAATGCGGCGCGCGGCCGCACCGATCATTGCCTGTTGCTCGGGCGGGCCGCCGGGTCGATGCCGGCTCCCGGCAGCGGATACAGATCGGCGACCAGGCGAGTCTGGTCGAAACGCCGCCCCGTCACCAGGTATCCGAGAGGTAGACCGGATTGGAATAGAACCACAAGTCGCGCC
Organism: Novosphingobium sp.; assembly: GCA_017745295.1. GTDB lineage: Bacteria > Pseudomonadota > Alphaproteobacteria > Sphingomonadales > Sphingomonadaceae > Novosphingobium. Next base: position 151,414 of record JAGHZR010000010.1, on the reverse strand, counting down.
AGGGATCCTCTCCGGCGATATCGGGTTCGGGTTCACCCTGCTCCGTATTCGTGCCCCGGACGCGCAGATAGGTCGTTCCCTTGGGAACCTTGATCCGGTGAGATACAAGCACATCTTCGCCATCGGTCCGAAAATCGCGCGACTTGAAGCGCCTGACGATCCGGGTACTACCGTTACCATCGGCATCGACGCCCGACGCGCCGCCCGCGATCAGATCGATATGATCGACCTTCGGAACTTGCCCGCCGGCATTCGCGGCGCGCGCGGGACGGAAGCGGATGGTGATGTCGAGTTCATCACCGCCGCGCACCGCCAGCGTTTCACCCATGGCTGCCGCCCGTGACGGTGCCGGTCCGACGACAGCAGCGGTCACGTCCAGTCGTTCCACCAGATCGCCGGTGGTCACGAAGACGCGCCCCTTGCGCAAGCCGTCGAGGATATCGGAGGCATTCGCTTCCGCGAAGACCCAGGTCTTGGAATACTCCCCCGGCCAGAAGTCCGCGCCCCCCTCGCGCCAGTGGCCGTGAGAATCCGAGTTGGCCGTAATCGTCCAGTGCAACCCCTTGCCCAGAAGCGCGTCCCAGGCGCCGCCCAGACGGGCGACCATCTGGTCGAAACCGCCCATGGTCGGGAAGCCGCCATAGAGGCCGCGGGAGCCGTGCGCCTTGTCCTCGCCCGCCTCCGGCCTGGCGGCCTGATGCCCCGGCGCGCCTTCCATGCCGGCCACGACACCCGGAGCAGCCTTCTGCCACGCCTGATACTCGGCAGGCGTATGCTGGCCCCATTCGCCATAGCCGGTCGCCGTTCGGGAGGGATGGTTGGCGATGAGGACCGGCGGAACCGGCAGTGCGGCCATGTATCGCAGCGCCTCGATCATCCTCGCTTTGGTATTGCGTGAAGGATCGGCAGGAAACGCCTCGCGCTTGCCGAAGCGGGATTCGATGTCACACAAGGTGGCGCGCTCGGCCTGATCGGTCGGCAGGATGAGACTGGCATGCTCGCCGCCGGGAACGTCGAATTCCATGCCGTAGAACAGGACGATGTCCGGCACCGCCCGGCGTGCCGCCACGACGTCCGGCCAGGCACGGTCGTGGTTGAGCGCAGAATGCCCGGGGCCTCCGTGGTCCGTGGCCACCATCCAGTCCAGTCCGAAGCGGCGCGCCATCTCCGCGTTCTGCCGGATCGTATGCGACGAATCGCCGCCGATTACGGGATCCGGCAGGCGCTCGGGATGTTCGGGATCCGCTTCGTAGCGGGCGCTGTAGATGCTGTGTACATGATGATCGCCCGCCAGCCAGCGCCGTCGGTCGGCCTCTTCAGCATACGCCGGCAAGGCCTGTACAAGGGCGATCGCCGAGGCGAGAAGCCGTCCTGAACGCATCATCGGTTGCATGGCCTTCCATGGCAATGCAGGCACCGCACCGACCTTCGGCGAGGTGCCCGCATGGCAATTGCGTGACGGGATCAGAACTTGGCGCGGACGCCGAAATTCACGGTTCGCCCGAACGTGTGGATCTCGCTGACTTCGCTTTTGCTGCCCGCGAACGAGACCTGCCGCTCATCGAGGACGTTTACGGCCTGCATGAACATCTCGATGTTCGGCCTGAGCTTGTAGCTGGCCCCGAGATCGACGATGCCGAAGCCTTTCTGATAATAGGCCACGACGTCCTGGGGGCTGGGCAGCGAGGTCACGTTGGCGCCGGAATCGGTCATGTAGTTGCTGCGGTAGGTGTAGCTGACGTTGATTTCGAACGGTCCCGCCTCGAAGAAGGGCGTGATCGAGTAGCTGACGTCGGAAACGCCCTGAATGCCCGCCGACTGGATGCCGACGCCGGTGGTGTTGAGCTCCAGCTTGGAAGTTGCGAACGTCGCCGTCGCGGTGACGCCGAGACCGAAGGGCAGCTTGTTGGTGTAGCCGAACTCGACGCCGGAGATCGCCGCATCGCCCACGTTGGTCGGGGTGGCGACCAGAATGTCGACCGGCAGCGTGGAACCGTCGTTGACGGCGAATGCCAGCGTGCGCGTTTCGAAGTCGGATGCGATGTAGTTGCTGATGTCCTTGTGGAAAGCGGCCACCGTAAACGCACCGAACTTGTCGAAGTACCATTCGAACGAAGCGTCGAAGTTCCACGAGGTATAGGGACGCAAGTTGGGATTTCCGCCCGATGCCTGCAGGTTGAGCGTCGGATCATCCAGCGCCGCCGCGCCCTGATTGTAGATGCTCGTCACGGTGACGCTGTTCGTGTTGATCGAATTGCGCAGTTCGGAGAGCGACGGGCGCGTCATCGTGCGCGCCACGCCCAGACGCAGTTGCACGTTGTCCGAGAACTTGAACATCGCGTTGGCGCTGGGCAGGAATTCGGCATAAGTGGCGCGCGTGGTCGCGGGCAGGACTTCGGTGGATACGCCTCCAGCCCCGTCGGAAACGGGGGCGATGGTGGTGCCCCGCACGTCGGTTTTCGTGCGAACGTAACGCAGGCCGAAGTTGCCGGAGACCGGCACGTCGCCCACGTCGGATTCGAAATCGATGCGGCCGTAGAGGGCCTGTATCTTCTCGCCGATGCGGTAGGAGTTCTGCAGGTCGGCAGCCGTCGGCTCAAGGTCCGATGCATTCGGGCTGACACCGTCATACTCGCTGCCCAGCGTATAAGCCTGGTTGAACAGCGACCAGTCCACATTGGTCCAGGGCTGCCGGTTCCCGATCGACTGGTCGAAAGCGTTGCCCGGCACCGGATACTGGAGGAATGCGCCGGTGCGCGTGAAACCGTCGCGCAGTGTCGCGTTGTTGCGGTCGCGGCGCTGGTAATCGCGATACCGATCCGAAAGTTGCCCGCCGAACCGCAGTTTCGAAAAGCGGAAACCACCCATGTCGACGTTCATCTCGCGCGAGACGTTGAGGATGAAGCTCTTGTCCTCGTCGATCGAATTGATCGGGCGGACGGCGAAACTCTCGAACGGCATGAGCGAGGGATCGGTCAGGTCGAGATCGGTATAGAGCGAGGTGACCCGGCCCTTGTTCAGGACATCGCCGCTGAAATCGAACGTGAGATTGCCGCCCCGTCCGTTTGCCGTGCGGTACTGCACGCGCTGGATCGGCGTGTCGAGGTCGCTGCTGGCGCGGGCATAGCTGACGCGCGGTTCGATGTGCCAGTCGCCGAGGTCCAGCTTGATCGTGGTGTTGAGCTGGAGGTTCTGGTGCGACTGGTCCATGTATTCGCTGTAGTTGCGCACCCGCGCGCCGCGGATCGTGCCCGCGACAAGCTTGCCATCCTCGACCACTGCCGTGGAGAGGTCGAGCCGCGAAAGCTGGCTCGGGATATAATACGTCAGGCGGCGTTCGGTCGTCTCGTTGTTGAACTGCGAGAACAGGCCGTCGACATCGATCTCGAAATTCGAGGACGGGCGCCACTGCAGGCCGACGACGGCGCTGATGCGTTCGCGATCCTCGGTCTCCAGATAGGGCTGCGCATCGCCGGGGGCCCGCAGCGTTCCGAGACCTGCCACTTCGACATCCTGCCAACCCATGCGCAGGCGGTCGAACTGAACCTTGCGGCGCGAATAGGACAAGCCCGCCAGCACGCCGAAAGTCTTGTCCTCATTGCGCCAGCCGGCAGAGATCGTGCCGTTCGGATTGACCGTGTCGGTGCGTTCCTCATAGCCCGCATAGGCATTGGCGGCGACGAAGGATGGGCGGTCGAGCGGCTTGATGAGACGGATATCGACGGTCGAACCGATGCCGCTCTCGACCAGGTCGGCCGTGGGCGACTTGGTGACGACGACGCTGTCGATCAGCGTGGCGGGCAATACCTGAAGGCGAAACTGCCGACCGGACTGGCCGGAATTGCGGATGTTCTCATTGTAGGCGAGCGGCATGCCGTCGAACGTCACCGCCTGGAAGTTCGGCCCCAGACCGCGCACGCTGATGAACTGGCCTTCGCCGGCTTCGCGCACGATGGTGACGCCGGGCACGCGCTGCAGCGCTTCGGCCACGTTGAATGCCGGGAGCTTGCCGATATCGGCGGCGACGACCGCATCGGCGATCGAGTCCGCATTGCGCTTCACGCCCAGCGAGCGCTCGACACCGTCCGAAAACGGCGCGGTCACGACGATTTCACTGGCCCGGGCCGGCTCGCCGTTCGCGATTTCGGGCGTTTGCGCGGCCGCCGCCGCCAGAGGGCGGACAATGAGCGTGCCCGAGCGATCCCGCACGACCGTCAGCGAGGTGCCCGCGATCAGACGGAGCACGGCCGTTTCCGCATCGAACTCGCCGGAAACCGCCGGTGCGCTGAGCCGCGCCACGGCATCGCGCGTGAACAGGATGTCCTGCCCGCTCTGGCGCGCCAGCTGCTCCAGCGCCCGGTCCATCGGCTGCGCGGCAATGGCGACGCGTACCGGTCGCGACTGAGCCTGTGCAGAAGTTGCCAGGGACGTGCCTGAAAGAACCAGCGCAAGCGCCACCGACCGGCAAAGCTGCCGTTTGAAAGAAGTCATGTCCGATACCCCGTCCGGACGCCCATCGTGAGCGTCCCTTACTGCGTCGTCGTTCTGGACGGGCTTTTCCTCACCCCCGGTCGCAAATAAAATTCAGCAGCCGGATTCAGCGGCAAGATTTAACGGCCAGATTCAGCGGGCGGCCGCAATGCGGATCAGGTCCGGCTCTACCGCGATCTCGACGGGCAGAAGGATCGCCAGCGAGCGCGCGAACGCCTCGGGATCGCCGACGCGGTAGACTCCGCTCAGGTGCAGGCCTGCCGCGCGAGGATCTGCGACAACCAGTTTGCGACTGCTGTAGCGGTTCATTTCCGCCACCGCCTGCGCCACGGTTTCATCGCGGAATGCCAGCCGCCCGCTCTGCCATGCCAGCAGGTCGTCGATCTCCGGCCGGTCGAGCCTGTCCCGCCGGCCCGGCGCCATGGCAATGCGGTGTCCCGCCGCAAGCTCGACACCGGCATCGGCCGACTGCACCTGCGCGCTGCCCTGGACTGCGGTGATGAGCACGACATCGTCGTCCCGTCGCAAGTCCAGCCTGCCCGCTTGCGAGACCACGCTCCTGCCGCCCGCTTCGATGACGAAGGGCCGCAGATCCCTGGCGATCTCGACATCGACGCGGCCCGATGCCAGCGTCAGCAGGCGCCGCGAGGAACTCGCCGTGAAGCGCACGCGGGTGTTCGTATCGAGCATGATGCGCGTGTTGTCGTCCAGCACGAAGCGGCGCTGTTCGCCGACGCCGGTCTCGAACACCCCCGCGCGGGCTTGCTGCCAGCCGAGCCCCAGCCCGCACGTCAGGATCAGACCGGCCCCGCCCGCGATCACCGCGCGCCGGGACACGCGCTCCGGCTGCCGCGGGACGGCAGGCCGCGGATCGTCGCGAAGACCGCCGACGGCGTCCCAGATCGTGGACGCATTCTCGAACGCGCGGGCGTGTGACGGATCGGCCTTCAGCCACGCATGGAATGCCGCCTCATCCTGGGAGGATCGGTCATCCGCGTGCAGTCGAGCCAGCCAGTCCGCCGCCTGCCGGTTCATATTCTCCGGCTTGCTGCGGAAGATCACGTCACCATTTCTCCATCCACTCGGCCAGATGCGCCATCGCCTTGGCAATGTGCTTTTCAACGGCGCTCTGGCTGATGCCGAGTTCCTCGGCGATCTCGCGATATTTACGGCCGTCCAGCCGATACATCAAGAAAATCTGCCGCGTTCGCAGGCTTAGCGCGTCGATGCCCACGCGCAGGCGGTCGAGCCGCTCGCGCGCGATAAGCACTTCGTCCTGCAGGGGATGGTCATCCGCGACGGCAGCCACATCCGCATCCCAGACGAGAGTTTCCCCGGCCCGTCGCTCACGACGATGGGCATCGATGCCGCGATTGGTCGCGGCACGAGCCAACAGCGCGTCGGCATTCCGCGCAAGGGTCGAACTGGCGGTGACGTTGACCCATGCATCGTGCAGCAAATCCTCGGCATCGTCACGCCGCGTCATGCGTGCAACCTGATCCCGCAATCGCGCCCAACTGAAGGCCGAGCCCGGAGCGTACTTCGATGCATTCGAGAACCCCATCGGGGCCATTTAGAAAAGCGAAAATGCGGTTTGATGACACATCCAGGTTCGGCCCCTGACGATCCAACGCCGCCACGCGGGCCATGCGGCCTCGCCCTTAGGATCAACGATGGTGTTCCGGATCGCATCGTCATGAATTCGAAAGCTGCGACCGCCGGGACGAACCGGCAGCTTGCCAATCCATTAGGTCCGTAAAAATGGCGATTACTTTTACGCTGTAGAATCTTATCCGAGAAGAATTAAAGCGCATGGAGCCGCATAATTCAAAATTAAACCTGCAGACACCTTTAACAATCAATAAGTTCTACAAATTATCTTGGACTTATTTTCACGCAATGCAATCTTGCGCTACTTTTGCGTGTGAAATCAAACTGCAATCAAAGTTAAGTCAAACCGCCACAGTGCTTGGCTACCGACCGTGCCGCGCGGTGCGCTACCGCTGGCAAGGTTTAGGGAAAACAATCGCATGACGGCAATTCGATCGGCGGCCAAAGCCGCGCGCTGGGCTATGCTCGCTGGCACCGCGCTTACTCTGTGTTCGGCGACGCAAGCGATGGCCGGCGAGGCGGCTGCGGACGAAGCCGCTTCCGTCGACGCCGATGCCGCCGACGGCAACAACTCGATCATCGTCACCGGCGCCAAGACGACCCGCTCGGCGACGGCGCTCTCCGATGTCGAGATCCAGAAAATCCTGCCCGGCGTTTCCCCCCTGAAGGCTATCCAGACCCTGCCCGGCGTCCTCTACATCACGGCCGATCCCTGGGGGAACAACGAACAGAACGCACAGATGTTCATCCACGGGTTTGCCAGCAACCAGCTCGGCTACACCATGGACGGCATACCGCTGGGCGATCAGAGTTACGGCAACTACAACGGCCTTTCCCCCCAGCGCGCCGTCATTTCGGAGAACGTGGGCCGCGTGGTCGTGGCCACCGGCGCCGGTGACCTCGCAACGCCCTCGAACAGCAACCTTGGCGGTACGGTAGAGACCTTCTCGTCCGACCCGCAGAAAGAGTTCGGCGTCCGCGCGGCCCAGACCGTCGGCAGCTACAGCACATCGCGCACATATCTGCGCATCGACAGCGGTGACATCGGCGGCGGCAACTCGGCCTATATCTCGGGCGTACGACAGAGAGCGCGCGCCTGGGATTTCAACGGTATCCAGAAGGGATGGCAGGCCAACGCAAAGTTCGTGCATGACGGCGACGCCGGCAAGCTGACGCTCTATTTCGACTACAACGACATGACGCAGCCGAACGAGGATGCGACTGTCTTCTACAAGCCCTCCGCAGGCGGCACGGCCACGCCTGCCCAGCTCTTCACGCCTTATACCAAGCCCTTTTTCTATCCGGACTTTGACGGTTACCGCACGAACTACCTGACACCGCTGGGCAACACGCCGGCAGCGGAAGGCAGCAACTATCGCAATTACTACTCGGACGCACAGCGCACCGACTATCTCGGTTACGCACGCTACGATTCCCGCCTGAGCGACAAGATCACCTGGTCGACCACGGGCTACTACCATCATAACGACGGTGCCGGCGTCGTCGCCGGACCGCTCGGCCAGTCGATCACCACGGCGCAGGCCTATCTCGATCCCAACTATGCGACCCTGCCCGCCAATTGCCGCTTCGGCGCCAATGGCAACGGGATCCGCCCGTCCGCCTGTACGGCGCTGACCGCGGCTCAGGCCGCCGCTTCCGGCGCCGCGCTGGTGGCGGCGACCGGCGGTTCGGGAATGATGACCCGCACCACCGAATACCGCATCGATCGCGTCGGCGTGATATCGGCGGCGCACGTCGAACTGGGCAACCACAAGATCGAATTCGGCGGCTGGTTCGAACACAACAGCACCACGCAATGGCGCCGCTGGTATGCCGTGCCGGTTTCCGATCCTTCGCTGAGCACCCCTTACGTCCGCCCCCGTGACGTGATGGAGCCCCTGTTCACGCAGTATCAGGGCGAAGCGCGGATCAAGCAGCTGCAGCTTCACATCCAGGACACCTGGCAGGTAACCGACCAGTTGCTCGTCCAGGGCGGCGTCAAGACCAGCGCCCAGTGGGCGAATGGGTGGTTCCCGGTACAGCCGCGTGTCGGCTCGCTGGGCGGTACGACGGCGCTTCCCCAAGGCAAGATCAACACCAGGAACTGGTTCCTGCCTGCGTTCGGTGCGACCTATGACTTCAACGGGCACGAGCAGGTCTACTTCAACGTCCAGAAAAACCTGCGGCAATATCAGGCCTATCTCGCGGGCGGCGGCGGCCCCTGGTTCACTGGCAGCCAGGCTGCGTTCGACGCCTTCGCCGATGAGGGCAAACCCGAGACGAGCTGGACGTACGAGGCGGGCCTGCGCACGAACCGCACGTTTGGCAATGGCCTGGCGATCCAGGCCCAGATCAACTACTACCACGTCGATTTCAGCAACCGACTGCTTGCGATCCCGACCAATCCGGGCGGCATCGCGGGAAGCGGGATCACCGGCGGTACGTCGACGCTGGTGAATGTCGGCGACGTCAAGACGAATGGCGTCGATGCCGCGATCACCTTCAAGGTCGGGCGGATATTCTCGCTCTATAACGCCGTCTCCTATAATCTCTCCAAATACCAGAACGACTACACGTCCACGGCACTGGGCATCGGCGCGGCCACGGATACCTGCATTGGCGGCTACGTTGTCACCGGCGGCATCGTACCGACGTGCGGCAAGCAGTTGCCCGGTACGCCCAAGTGGATGAACAAGACGGTGGCGACGCTGAACGTGGGTCCGATCGAAGTACAAGCGATCGGCGATTACGTCGGCCGCCGGTTTGCAACATTCACCAACGATGCCAGCGTATCCTCCTACTTCCTGACCTCCCTGCGCGTTGCCGGTCGGGTGCCGGAGGGTGTGTTGCCGCTTCAAAAGGTGGAGCTTGCGCTCAACGTGACCAACCTCACCGACAAGAAGGGTGTCTCGACGCTTTCGATCGGATCGGCCACGAACAGCTATTCGGCTTATCCCATCGCACCGCGCCAGTGGTTCCTGACATTGTCGGCAGCCTATTGAACGGAGCTTTCGGGCTAGATGCGATGATCGGCGGCGCAGTCCCAACCTGCGCCGCCGTGAGCCTGGACCGCGCGCTTCAAGACCAGACGCTTCCGGGCCACGGATCGCTTCCGTCCCGAATGTGATCGATCATCGGGAACACCTCGCGGAATGTTGCCGAACGTGGTGGCTCTGGGCTAAATCGAGTCATGGTCACCCACGGCATCAGGCTACTCACACCAGCAGACGCGCCGGTCGTCTTCACCCTTTATCGAGAGGCTGCATCGATCGAAGGGTCGGGGTTGGCACGAACCCGCGACGAGATCACCATGGGCTACGTGGAAACATTCATGGAGCGCGCATGTCGGACCGGAGTGTCTCTTGGTGCGTTCATGGATGACAGTCTCGTTGGCGAAATTCATGCGGCGCGCCTGGGGCCTCGCCAGTTCAATCATGTGCTGGGCGACCTTACCATCGCGGTTCACCCGGACGTGCAGGGAAAAGGCGTTGGCTCGGCCTTGTTTGCTGCATTCTTCAACGCAGCGGCGTCGATCTCTCCGGCAATAACACGGGTAGAATTGACGGCGCGGTCCGGCAACGCCGGTGCTCTGCGCCTTTATGAACGCCTCGGATTCATACCCGAGGGGCGGTTGGTCGGCCGGGTAAAGCTCCCGAACGGCGCGATCGAAGACGACATACCAATGGGTCGCAGTCTTTAAGAGCGGAAGCGCCCCGCGACGGCTGGCGTTACGCTGTCGACCGCGTTTCTGCCGGACGGTTTTCCCGAACTTACCTGCTTCGAGTATGAGGAGAGGCGCAAGATCTACAGCGCCTTGCCGCAGGCGGTCTGTGGTAGCTGGAATGCCGGATTGGTCAGGAATTCATGATCGGTCAGGCTGGCGAGGAACGCGACTACCGCGCCGCGCTCCCGGTCCGGCAGCGGGACGATGCGGGTGTGGGCCGCCATTGCGGCATGCAACGTCGGAGCGGAGCCGTCGTGCAGGTACGGTGCACTGACGGTGACATTGCGCAGGCTGGGCGTGCGGAAACGTCCACGGTCACGGGCACGGCCGGTTATTTCGGCAAGTCCGGGATCGGCGGCATCCGGCGGCGGCACCCCGCCGATGCGGTGATAGCGCGAATCGGTGAAGTTCACCCCGCTATGGCAGCCTGCGCAGCTGCGCTGGAAGATCCGCGCGCCTTCCCTGGCCTGTTCATCCAGCGCCGACTTGTCCCAGTCGCTGCCGCGCGAGACGAGCGCGCGTTCGAAGGCGGCAAGGGCGCCGGCGACCCTGGGATAGTCGATCGCGCCATCGCTGCCGGGAAAGGCATCCGCGAACTGTATGCGGTAGCAGGGATCGCGGCTGAGGCGCCGGGCGATTTCGGCCTCGTGCCCCGTCATTGCCATTTCAACCGGGTGGTCGCCGAACACCGGCACCGCCACTTGCGCTTCCAGACTGGTGAGGCGGGGATCGGCCCATGTCAGGCGCGGGAAATCCCCGACATTGGCGAGCGTGGGCACATTGCGCCGTCCCGGATCGTCGAGTGCGCCGGGATGGGTGCGGTTGCCGTCGGCAAAACCATGGTGCTGCTCGTGGCAGGTCGCGCAGGACATGGTGCCGTTGATCGAGAGATCGGCATCGTAGAACAGCCGCCGTCCCAACTCGATCCGGGCCGCTTTCATCCGCTCGGAGAGCGGCGTCGCGGCGCGGGAGACTGCCATCACCCCGGAAAACGCGGTGGCGACCAGCAGCAGCCCCGTAAGTGCATGACGCATCGCAGCCTCAGGGAAGGCGAGTGACGAGCAGCGGCAGCTTCGCGTCGGCGTTGGCCGAGATCTGCAGGAGATAGTCCCCCGGTTCGAGCGCGAAATCGACCATCTTGCGGATGCCCGAGCAGTCAGGCCCATGGCCATGGGCGATTGAAGTCAGGCCCCTGGTTGTGTCGCTGGCCTTGATGACATCGATCCACGCCGCCGAGCCGAGCGCCACGCGGTACTGACCCGCCGCGGGCACGGTGAAAGCGTAGATGCCGCCGAAACTCACCGATCCGCCGGGTTTTTCGGGTCGCAGCGCATAATGGACCTCGGGCGTGGGGCCGAGCGTGCCGTCCACGGCCGTACCGGGGGTCAGCCGCGCCGCCGCCCTCGCCTCTTGCGCGGCGACCAGGGGTACGCGCCGGTTCCAACCGGAAAGTTCGCCGGGCAGCGCAGCGGGCGTAGCCGGGCAGGTCATGGGCATGGCGGAGGAGGCCGCACCCATGCCGGTGATCTCCTGCGCCAGCGCACCGCCGGAGGGGGTCAGCATCAACAATGCCGCCAGAACCAGCCCGCCTTTGCAATCCGTCATTTCGCGTCCGATCGCCATGAAGCCCTCATTTCCTTACGCTTTTGCATCGCACAAAAACTATATACAGCCGGATATAGCGAATCGCCCAAACGGCGACAGCACAAACATGAGGGCTTTTTTCATGCGTTTCGCATCCGCTTGTGCGGTTACACTTTCCTGCATTCTTGCAACTCCAGCCTTTGCCCAGGCGGAGGCGTCCGCCGATCAGGACGCGCAGCGCGGCAATGCTTTCACGCTCGGCCAGATCATCGTCACGGCACCGGCGCCGGGTGGTCCTTCGATAACCTCCTCCACGCTCGATGCCGAGGCGATTGCCCTGTTCCAGCGCAACAGCCTGGACGATGCGGTGAACCTGATGCCGGGTGTCTCGTCGTCGAACAGCGGCGGTTCGCGCAATGAGCGGCTGATCAACGTCCGCGGTTTCGACCGGTATCAGGTGCCGCTGTCGATCGACGGCATCCGCGTCTACCTGCCTGCCGACGGGCGGCTCGACTATGGCCGTTTCCTCACGTCCGACGTCGCCCAGGTGCAGGTGGCCAAGGGTTATGCCTCGGTGCTGGACGGACCCGGGGCGATGGGCGGCGCGATCAACCTCGTCACCCGCAAGCCCAGCGAGGCGATCGAGGCCGAAGCGCGCGGGACCCTGAATCTGGGCCGCGAAGGCGAGTACACCGGCTACAACGTCTTCGCCCTGCTCGGGACGAAGCAGGACATGTGGTACGCGCAGGCCAGCTACACCCGCAATTTCACCGATCACTGGGATCTTCCCGGCGGCTATGAGCCTGTCGCCGGATCGGCCGAGGACGGCGGCCATCGCGGCTTCTCGCGCACGGCCGACTGGCGCGTGAACGCCAAGCTGGGCTTCACCCCCAATGCGACCGACGAATATTCGATCAGCTATACCCGGCAGGAAGGCTCCAAGAACGCGCCGCTGCATGTGACCGATACGGCGGCCTCGCAGCGCAACTGGTCGTGGCCCTACTGGAACATCGACAGCATCTATTTCCTTTCGACCACCGCGCTGGGAGACCGCGCGACGCTCAAGACCCGCATCTATCGCAACGGCTTCGACAACCTGCTGCGCGCGTTCGACGATGCCAGCCAGACCACCCAGACCAAGGGACGCGCGTTCAACAGCTATTATGCCGACACCGCCTGGGGCGGATCGGCGCAGCTCGATCTTGCGGTCAGCGATAGCGACCGGCTGAGCGTTGCCGCGCATTACCGGCGCGACAAGCATGTCGAATGGCAGCAGGCCTTCCCCTCGGGTGCGACCGAGCCGAAGCAGACCAGCGTGGAGGAAACCTACAGCATCGCCGCCGAGAACAAGCTCGACCTGACTTCGGCGCTGGCTTTCACCGCCGGTGTCAGCTTCGACTGGCGCGACCTTTCGCGGGCCGAGGACTATGCCAGCGGGGCGCTGATCGAATATGCACTGCACAACGGGCAGGCGCTGAACGGACAGGCGCAGCTGGTCTGGACCGCCGATGCGCAGACCAGCCTGCACGCCAGCATCTCCTCGCGCGCGCGGTTCCCGACCATTTTCGAACGCTTCAGTTCGCGCTTCGGCGGGGCCACCTCGAATCCAAACCTCAAGGCCGAGCGGGCGACCAATTACGAGATCGGCGGCGCGCGCGACTTCGGCCCGCTCCATGCCGAGGCGGCAGCGTTCTATTCGCACCTCGACAACGTAATCGTGGCGTTCCCGATGATCTATCAGGGCCAGCCCGTCACCCAGAGCCGCAACCTCGGCAGCGGCAACTACTACGGCGGCGAAATCGCGCTGACCGCGCGGCTGGGCCGCACGCTGAGCCTGGGCGGCAACTACACCTACACCCACCGCGATCTCGACGATCCGACCAACACCGCGTTCCAGCCGACCGGGGTTCCGACGCACAAGGCCTTCCTCTGGGCCGACTGGTCGCCGGTCGAGGGCCTGCACGTGCTGCCCAATGCCGACATCGCCTCGAACCGCTGGACGGTAAACACGGCGGGGACGCGCTATTACCGCACCGGCAGTTACGTGCAGGCCAATCTCACGGTGAATTATGCGCTGCGCGAAGGTATCGAGGTGGGCGCGGGGGTGCGCAACCTGTTCGACGATTACTACGTGCTCACCGATGGTTTCCCGGAACCGGGACGCAGCTTCTTCCTGAGCTTCGGCTTCAGGTACTGAGCGAAACAGGGGCGGCCTGCGGGTCGCCCCTTATCTCGTCACATGAAAGAGCCGCCGTTCGCGCCGCTGGTCGAGAAGGGCGTAACCATGGTCGCGCGATCAGGACTCATCGATCCAGACGATGACGGTTGCGGCGATGCAGATGGCGGACAGGATCGTGTGGGCGCATCGGTCTTAGCGGGTATCGAGGTTTAACAGGTCCTGTCCCTAGAAATAGCTACGCACGAGCGCCCGCCGCAGCATCTTGTCCTCCAGCGAATAATAAAGCCAGATAGCTTCCCCGACGATCACGCAAGAGGCTGCGAAGGCGATGTCCGTTGCATCTCGGCTCTTCGCCGGGGGAGGCAGAATGATCGGTTCGAGTCCGCGACCTGTCACCCTGCTGAAATCAGGGGCGAAGCTGACCCAGCCGATCCGCCACCGGGCGTCTATCGTTGCGCCGTTGTAGAACATGACCGGGTCGCGCCCGTCCTGCTGGACGATCGGTCCGGTCGACAGGTGCCAGTTGTCCCAGCTGTCTTCGCGAATGGAAAACGGGTCATCGACGACGGTCCACGGCCCCTCGACAGTCGGTCCCACCGCCAGGCCGATCCGCGAGGCATTGTCCTTCGCATATTCATAAAACAGCCTGAAACGGCCATCCGCGCCCTGCGCGAGCGTCGCCTCCTTGATGTTTCCTTCGCCCTCCGGGGCTTTGAGCATGACCCGCTGCTGGTGGAGGTCCGTAAGCTCCGGTCCCTTGGCCACCAGCAACGCCCCCTGGTCGCGTGCGACATTGACGCCGGTGTAGAAAACGAGATAGGCGCCGTCCTCGCCGCGCACGACCGTAGGATCCTCGCACCCGCCGGCATCGTCGCGGCCGGGAACGGGCGTGATTGCCGGTGTGTCGTGCATCCGGAAATACCGCCCGTCGCGCGAATCGCCGCCCCAAATGACGCCGGTAGGATCGTTCGGTCCCAACGGATCAGGCAGCACGCGAAGGAGCATGCGATAGGTATCGTCCTCGGTCCAGACGAACGGACTCATCAGGTCGTAATGGGCAAGCCGTCCCCCCGGCCCGGTAACATCGAGCGTCACCTCCTGCAGGTCCTCAACGACATAGGCGACCATGAGGTCAGGCTCCCTGGGCAACGGTGAGCGACAGCGCTCCGTCGATCGTCACCGTCGTTCCGGTTATGTAATCCGCGGTGGGGGACAACAGGAACAGGATGAGATCGGCCACCTCGTCCGGCATGCCGGCACGGCCCCACGGTATCGCGGCTTCCTTGCGCCGCAGTTCGTCGGGATGGTCGAGTGCGTTCTGGTTCATCGGCGTTAGGATCATGCCGGGCGCGATGCCATTGACCGCGACATGCTGGGGCGCGAGTTCGAGGGCGAGAGTGGCGGTGAGCTGCGCGAGACCGCCTTTGGCGGCATCGTAGTCGGCCGCGCCAGGGCGCGGCGCGCGTTCGTGGATGGAAGACACGTTGACTATCCGGCCTCCGCGGCCTGCGGCGTCCAGCGCGCGAACCATCCGGCGACAACAAAGAAACGGGCCATGAAGATCCACGCGGATCAGGCGGTCGAATTGAGCCAGCGCCATGTCGCGCAGCATGACGCCGGACATGTTCAGGCCGGCCGAATTGACAAGGAGATCAACCATTCCAAAACGGTGTTCGGCGAACTGGAACAGAGCGTCAACGGCCTGCTCGTCGCTCACGTCCGCCTTCACCGCAGCCGCCTTGCCTCCGCTATCGACAATCGTTGAGACAACCGCGTCGGCCGCTCCCGAATCCGAGAAACAGGTCAGCACGACCGGGACCCCAGCCTTACCGAGTTTTATTGCAGTCGCGCGCCCGATGCCGGATTCGCCACCCGTCACGATCGCAACCGAGGAGAGATCGAAAGAAACGTCGAAACCAGCCATAGGCTTCAGAACGCCTGAACGCGCCCGGAGTGCCGATTGGCTGGATAAATACCGCGGCGCGCCTGGCCAATGCCAAGGCTCGCCAGAGCGCGATCGAAAGGATGATCGATCCGGTTCGACCACCTCAAAGGTGTCGGACGTTGAGGGCGCCGGAGACGAACCCGATTTGTGTTCCGACCACGTTCTCGCCGATCGATAGAACCTCCGTGCGATCATTCGCACGAAGATAGCGATCCGCCGCTTGTTGCAGATCGACTGCGGTTACGGATTGCAGACGGCCGCGCGCCGTCTCGAACCGGGTGACGCGCTCGGAGTCTGACTGCGACCGTGCGACAAGACTCATCCAGCCGCCGTTGCTCTTGAGAGCATTGGCAAGCCGCTGAAGTACGGGTTCGCGGGCCCGCTTGAGCGTGTCGGCATCGACGGGGTTTGCACGCAAGTCGGCAACGACCGCCTCGATGGCATCGCGGGTCCCTGCGATATCGACGGCATCGATCGACGCATTGACCTGAAAGTACCCGTAGCCCTTCCAGGCATGCGACATGAAGCTGGCCGACCCCGGCGAATAGGCCTTGCCCAGCTTCTCGCGAAGTTGCTCGGTCAACCGGATATTCATGACTGCCTGGAGAAGTTCAAGCCTGGCCACTTCCTGCGGATCGGCATCGTCGCGGGTGGGCCAGAGCAACCGCAGGATCGCCTGGTTGGCCGGTCCCTTATGCCGGATTACGTGACGGGCAGAGGCTTTCGGGAAAATGCGCGGCGGCTGTCCGTCATGCGTGCCGAAGGCCGTTTCGCGCTGGGGCAGCGCACCGAAAGTGCGGGCGACCAGCGCAATCGCAGTGTCCTCGTCAACATCGCCGACCAGCCCGATCTCGATCGCGCCGTGGGCAAGGCGATCGCCGATATCGGCCTTGAGGCGGGCAAAAGATAGGCCGCGATAGTCGTCGGGCGATCCCAGCGAGAAACGCGGATCGCCGCTGCTGGTGATGCTGCCCAGTTGCGCCTGCAAGGCCGATCTGGGAGTCGCGTCGATCTGGGCAAAGCGGTTGTCGATCGACTGCCGATAGCCAACCTCACCCTCGGCCCGATAGCCCGGATCGGTAATCAGCGCGGCCAGCAGTTGCAATTGCAGTTCCAGATCGCGCGGGGTGGTGACACCCCCGGCATCGAAGGAATCCTCCCCGCTGCCCAGCCCCATGCCGACACTGCGACCGGCAAGGATGGACCGCAGTTCGTCGGCGCCGTGACGACCAAGGCCGCCACCTGCGAGGCTGGATACAAGCTGGGTCGCGCGCGGATTTTCCCGTGTATTCAGCCGGCTGCCGCCGTCGAGCGCGAGGCTGAAACGGATGCGCCCCTGCTCAAGCGCGGTCTTGCGCAAGTTGACCATGACCCCGTTGGCAAAACGAACCTGACGGATGCCTAGATCCGATCGCGTGTCGCTGACGACCTGCCCCGCCGGACCGAACGTGGTGTAGGCGAAGGGCAGTGCCTTCGCCTCGCTGCCCTTGCCGATCTTCGCCTGCTGCACCGAGGCCCATGCGGCGCGCAGCGCGCCCTCGCCGCCTTCGGGCGCTTTTCGCCCGGTAAAGCGGATCATCGGCTGTTCCAGCGGGACGGCTTCGCGAAGCATCGCCTGCAAGACATCCTCGGGCGTGATCCGGGGCGCCAGTTCTTCCATGCGCTCCAGCGCGGATTGCGGCGTCGAAGGCACGACGCGGCCATCCACCAATCCAAGCGCCAGTTGGGCCAGCCCCTTGTTGCTGCGGGTCTCTGCCGAGGCGGCGGCATTCTGCGCCCCGGTCAGCAGCCGCGCGACCTGCTCCGCCACCTCGGCCTCCGTGAAGCCATGCTCCAGCGCGCGCCGGTATTCGAGACCGGCGGCGTTCATGCCCGCCTGCCACGCGCCATCGACCGTGCTGATGCCGAGCACCGTCGCGCGCGCCGTGTCGAACAGATCGCCGGTTCCGAAACTGGCGCTGCGGAAGGGAGGCTTGGCGCCATTGGCGAGACGGCTCAGGCGCCGGTTGACTATGGCATATCCCACTGCACGCAGAACGGCCTGTTCGCGGTTTTCCAGCGTATCGGCCTCATCGATATAGGCACCGTTACGCTGGATCGTGACATGTTCGGACAAGGCGGGGGCCGTGTAGATACGCACGCGGTCGGCATCGGCGGGATCGATCGGCCCCGCACCGGGCTGGGCTTCGGGCTGGGCTTCGGCAGGGCGCGGCTGCCAATCGCCGAAGCGGCGCGCGATGTCCGCCTCCACCGCATCGACATCGATATCGCCCACGACCACGAGCGTCGCATGGGCGGGCACATATTCGCGCTCATAGAAGGCCCGGAGCGAGGCGGCCGTCGCCGCCTCCAGCGTTTCGGTCGTGCCGATCGGCAGACGCTGCGTGTAGAGCGAGCCGGGATAGAAGAACTCCATGCCGTCCACAGTGCTGCGGAAAGCCGGTGAATCGCGGTCGCGCATTTCCGCCAGCACGACGCCGCGTTCGCGCGCCACGGCATCCTGCGCAATCGTGAGATTGCCCGCCGTCTCCCGCATCAGCATCAGCGCCGTGTCGAGCAGTCCGCGATCCGCACGCGGAAGGTCCAGCTTGTAAAGCGTGCGATTGAAATTGGTCGAAGCATTGGTGTCCGACCCGAACGCCAGCCCCGCCCGCTCCAGCAAGGGCACCATCTGGCCTTCCGGGACATTGCGCGATCCGTTGAACGCCATGTGTTCGAGGAAGTGCGCAAAACCGCGCTCGCCGGGCGCTTCGTCCAGCGAGCCGACATTCACGTCCATGCGCACGACCACCGTACCGGCGGGCATGCCGTTGCGGCGCAGCACATAGCGCATGCCGTTGGCGAGGCGGCCGACGCGGAAACCCGCATCCATGGGAACATCGCTGCTTTCGAACGCCCATGAGGTGTCGTCAACGCGGGCAGGCTCGCTCGCCGCGAGGGGGCTGGCGGCGAGAAGGAAAACGATGGGAACGAGCGAGGTCTTCATGGTCTGGCGCGAGGCTCCGTTGGAGAGGCTGCAAGCCCGGGGCGGGATAGCGGTCATGAGTCCGCTTCCCGCTCACCGGCATGATGGTTGAAAGGGCTTGGGCTGGCGCCGATCGGCGCGAACGACGGCGTTCAGGTCGAGGGGCGATAGGTCATGGGCACGATGAAATGGAGCTGCGCGGCGCTCAGCTCCTTCGGCGGACGGGGGTAAGGGACAGCGCCGCGGATCTGCTCCAGCGCCAGCCCGTCGAGCGCGGCAACGCCGCTGCTCTTGACGATGAGGATGTCGGTGATTTCCCCCGCCCCCGTAAGGTTGAAACGCACGAGCACCCGCCCGCGAATGCCCGCCTGGGCGAGGCGGGAGGGGAATTCCTTCTTCCGCAGGATGTGACGGAAAACCTTGACGGCGTAGCTGTTGTTCCCCGTGCTGGACCTTGCTGGAGCGGACGCCTCCGATGCCGGGGATGCATCGCCAGGACGGCCATCGTCGGCTGCCGCGACCGATGCCTGCGGCGAGGCTGGCACCGAAGCCGCATTCGGACTCTCCGCCCCCTGCTTTCCCCCGCCCTCGGCAAGCGGGACCGGCCTTGGCAGCGGCAGCGAAGAAGCCACGGGGCGTAACGGCGGCAGCGAGAGGGACGGCGCCCGCGATGCCACCGGCTCGGCCACACTCTCCGCCTCGCGCGCCGCCGTCTCCTGCTTTGGTTGCGGTTCGCTGGCATCGTCCGGCGCGGCGGCAAGCGATAGGGTGGTCAAATGCTCGCCGCCGACGGGGCCTTGCACCCCCGCCTCTGGCGTGCGCCACACGGCCAGCAACAGGAGCGCGGCGGCAGCGTGAATGGATATCGCCAGAAATGCCGATGTGATCCGGGAACTCATCGTGCCCAAGCCCCGCCACTTTGCCACTGGCGCGTGCGCAAGCCTGTCGCTGCATTCGATGTGTTCACGATCACAGGACCTTGAGGAAGGCGACAAGCGCATTCCGCTCCTCGCGCGTGAGCTTGAGCGGCGTCAGCAAAGGATCGTGGATGGGCGCGGGCACGTCGTTCTTGCCCCCGGCCTGGTCGCTGCGCCGGTCCCTGCCCCCTCCGGCATTGTAGAGCGACACGACATCTTCCAGCGTCGGGAACAGGCCATTGTGCATGTAAGGCGCCGTCCGGTTCGTCCCGAGCAGCGAGGCGGTGCGAAAGCGGCCCACGTCGACCGGATCGCCGGTCACCTCATAACGCCCGAGGTCTTCGCGAGGCCGCCCGTAGAAGCTGATGCCGAGATTGTGGAACTTCCCGTCGCTCAGCGTCGGTCCGCTATGGCAGGCCGCGCAGCCCGCCTTGGTGCGGAACAAGTGCAGGCCTTCGAGTTCCTGATCGGTCAAGACCGCAACGCCCCGTTCCATGACCCGGCTCCAGCGCGAGCGCGGTGGCCGCAAGGTCCGCTCGAACGCCGCAAGCGCGGCGGCGGCGTCCTGCAAGGTCAGGCGGCGATGGCCGCCCAGTGCGCGAAAGGCCGTGCGGTAACCCTTGTCCTTGTTGATGCGCACCTCGATCAGACGGACCGTGCCCGCCATTTCCCTGGCGTCGAGCATGGGGCCGAGCGCCTGTTCCTCCAGGGTCGCGGCGCGCCCGTCCCAGAACAACGGGGCCATCCAGGCAGCGGTGTAAAGCGACTGGGCATTTCGGCGCCCGCGCTGCCGGTCATGCCCGAATGCGGTGCGCAAGCCGTCCCCCATTCCCAGTTCCGGACTGTGACACGAGGCGCAGGCAATCTGCCCGGAGCGCGACAGCGCGGGATCGTCGAACATGCGCTTGCCGATATCCGCCAGCGCCTTTTCGCGAGGCGTGGGTTCCGGAAGCCGGGGGAGCGGGCCGAACTCGGTAAAACGCGCGCCCTCCCCCAGCCGCGGACACGGCCATGTGTCCGGCGCCCCCGCATAGAGCGCCCGCAGCGCCCCCGCCTGCGGATTGCCGCCATCGCCTGCCTGCTGCGCACGCCCCGCGACACTCCCCGCGATCACCAGGATCGCGAGCGTCATCACAAGGCGCGGCAGGTTGAGAGAACGGAACATCGAAAGGATCAGAACCGGTAGTTGAGACCGACCCAGAACGAGCGTCCATATTGATAAGGTTGCGACGTAGCAGTGCTGTTCGGCGAGGGAATCCGGTCGAACAGGTTGGCCACGCGCACATCGGCGGTCAGCACGCCGTAGCTGGAACGAACGAGTTCGGCCTGCGCGTTGAGGTTCACGTCGATCGAGCGCGGATATTTCACATAGTCGTAGACGTCGTAGCTGATGCCGTCGATCGTCTCATTGGTGCCGGTATCCGCGATACGCTTGAACTTGTCGGTATAGCGCAAGTTGACGTTGGTGGTGATCCGATCGTCCAGCCAGAGCGCGGTCCAGGTCATGTTGGCCATGAACGGCACCGCCATGTCTGGACGCTGGTTGAGCGCGACGAGTTCGGAATAGCTCAGAACCTTGCCCTGGAACGATACCATCAGATTGGCGAGGTCATCGTCCACTTCCACGAAATACGTGTCGTTGCTGGACGTGGTCTTCGAGAAGTTGGTATTGAAGGCGACCGAATGCTTGCCGAAGCTGCGCACCCATTCGACCGAGGCGCCCCGGTACTTGCTGTAGCCGTCGTTGGCGACGACGTACTGCGTGTAGGTCGAAATCTTTCCGTTATCGAGCGTCTTGGTCACCTTCTCACCGGCAGAGCGGGTAAACTCGTCATGCCCTTCGCGATAAATGCCCTTGATCCGCAGGTTGCCGCCAAGAATGCGTGCCGACAGCGCGGCCGAAAGTTCGTCCGAATAGGGCGTCTTCTTCTTGCCATCCGAATAGCTGGTCGAATGGCTGGTGGAGGACAAATACCAGTCTGCGTCGGAATACGTGGTGAGCCCGCCGCTCGTGACACCCTTGCGCATATAGACATAGTTGTCCGGGTACTGCTCACGCAGGGCATACCCCAGCATGGAACGCCCATAATAGCGGTTCGCGCCAAGGGTGACGCTCCAGCCGTCCCACGGCAGCGCGTAAGTGGCCGAAAGACGCGGCGAGACGTTGTGGTTGCCGAGGAAGCTCTCGTAATCATAGCGCAGTCCCCCGCGCAGCGTGAAATCGCCGATCTCCGCATTGTACTCGGCCCAGCCCGACACGCTGTCGAGGTTCACGCGGGCACGATAGGCCTGATAAAGCGAAGAGGTCGTCAGCGCGTATTCGCCGGTGGTGCAGGTCAGGCTGTCCGGCTGCGCGCAGACAATAGTGGCGGCCGCGGACTGGGCCGTCGTTCCCCGGTAGGAATAGTTGTCCTCAAGGCGGCTGCGCATCGCCTCGATCCGCTGGTAATCGAAACCGGCAGAAAGACGGCCCGGCCCAAGCGGCGTCGACCAGCGCCCGGTCAGCGCATAATTGTTCTGCCACTGCCGGATATCGCCGAAGCTGCCGATCACGCAGTTGGTCGAGGTGGAGCACCCGCTGCCCACATCGGTCCACGAAGAGATGGTATAGAGGGTTCCCGGTGCGTCGCGGCTGGTGTCGCTGTGCGAAAAGCTGGCGGAGAGCGACCAGTTGGTCTCGCCCGACTTCGCCAGTTCAAGCCGGCTGGTCACGCCTCCACCATGCGACACCATCTGCGAATCAATGGAGTTGTCGACCTCGGCTTCGCTCTCGTAAGGCGTGTAGGAAAACTGCCCCGTCAGCTTCAGGTCTCCGGCAAGGTCCGCGTCTGCCTTGGCGAGGAAATTGTCGCTGGTGCTGGACTGGCCGTAAGGCTTGCCGCCGTAGGCTGCCGCCTTGGTATAGGTCACCCGCGATTGCGAGCGGTTGTAGCCGAGCAGCAGACCGATGGCGCTGCTGACGGGAAGGTCGAAAGTCGCGCCGTAGCGCCACTTCTCGAACGAAGGCTTTGCCGGAAGCTCCCCGTCCAGACTTTCGCGCGATCCATCGGAAATCCTGAAATTGGTCAGGGCGTCGGAACTGTAGGATACCGAGCTTGAAAAGCCGAACTCGCGCTTCGGGGCACGGGTCTTGATATCCAGCGCGCCGCCGGTGAAGCGGCCATATTCGGCCGAGACATTGGAATCCCGTAGCGTCA
This sequence comes from Novosphingobium sp., assembly GCA_017745295.1. Taxonomy (GTDB): domain Bacteria; phylum Pseudomonadota; class Alphaproteobacteria; order Sphingomonadales; family Sphingomonadaceae; genus Novosphingobium. Next base: position 128,801 of record JAGHZR010000010.1, on the reverse strand, counting down.
CCTCGCCGATCAGGTTGGTATCTACCCAGAGCGCCTGCGCGGATGCGCCTGTCGGTTCGGCATAGTCAGCCGTCTTGTTTTCCGTGATATCGACCCGCGCATTGGCATCGATGCCGTCAAGGGTGATGAGGTTCTCATAAAAGCGCCCGCCCGAGATCGAGATATCGGAAGGGCGGATATCCTGGATATCCTCGCGCGTGGCCATGTTTTCGTCGCGGCGGAACTGAACGGTCGGCATCGCCTTCAGAAGCTGGTTGGCATCGCCCGACCCCGGCGCTCGGGCGCGGATTTCCTTTTCGGTGATGCGTGTGGTTCCGGCTTCCGCTCCGGTGCCCATGACGTAGCTTTCATCGGCGCGCTCGCCATCGGCCACGACTTCGGGGAGCACTTGAGCGCCGGTTTCATTCGCCGCCGCCGCCTCCTGGTTACCGCCCGCAACAAACGAGGCGACCAGCACGTTGCCGCTCGCGGCCTGCGCAAGAGGCTCCAGCGCCACAGTACGCTCGTCGATCCAGTGCCAGCCGAGACCGGTGCCCGACAGCATGATCCCGAGCGCTTGAGAGGTTTCGAAAACACCGGCGACCGCCGAAGTGGCCCGGTCCGAAACAAGCCCGCCTTCGGCGGTAATCTGGATGCCCGACTGGCGGTTGAACTGCGCGATAGCGCGGAGCAGCGGCTGCGAGGGGATATCGAAGCGACGCACCGCATTGTTCTGGGCCGCGGCCGGGGCGGCAGTCGCCGTCATGGCCATTGCCGAGGTTGCCAGGAGCGCGGCAGCCAACACGGCCCGCTTCGTTCCCCTGTTGCTCACTGCCCCACGCATCGATCGAATCTCCTGAAAAACGGATTTGACGCTATTGCGATGCAATTGCACAAACCGGTTGGTCAGAGTGAGACGACCGCCGCGCCCGATTTTCCAAAGAAAATTTCAACCCGCGAGAAAAATTTCCGCAGATTTCCGGAAATCCCCGATTTTCAGGAGATCAGGATTATCCACGGCGTGATGCGCTGCACCTTGCCGCCCGCGCGCGCGACCATCGCCGCCAATGCGCTTTCAGGTTCACGGGCATTGAAGACACCGTCGATGCGGCTGCCCCCCAGCGCACGGTTCAACAGCACGATGCGCCCCCCGAACCACGGCCGCAGTTCGTCGATCACTTCCGCAACCGGCCGGTTGCGGGCAATGATCGCTCCCCCCTGCCACGCGCCAAGCAGCGCCGGATCATCCACACCAGCCTCAACCCTGTGCGCCTCGTCAACCCGAACCCATTGGCCGGGCGACAGGTCCCTGGCAGTTCCGTCAGTCGTCACCCGCACGCGCCCCCGTTTCAGGGAAACCGCGGTCGCACTGCCGACGCGCCGGACATCGAAGCTGGTTCCCAGCACGGTCGTCCGCACGTCACCGGCAATGACGCAGAAGGGCGCTGCGGGATTGTGGGCGACATCGAACCAGGCCTCACCCGCCAGCAACCGGACCGAACGTGCCTTGTCGCTATAGCTGACGGCAAGCGCACTGCCCGGCCCCAGGTTCACGGTGCTGCCATCCGCCAGCGTCACACCGCGAAGTTCACCGGGCCCCGTCACATAGTCGGATTGCAGGTGCAGCACGGCAGCAGGTGCGAACCATAGTGCCAGCGCCGCTGCGACTGCACCCACGACAAGTCGGCCCGACCGAAGGGCTGCTAAACGGCCAGGGCTGCGCTGTCGCCATTGCCGCCGTGGCGCACGCAGGGGCGCTATGGCCACCTCTCGCCACTGACCATCAAGTTCCGGCCCGACTTCGAAGATAGTCTCGAAGCTCTCGGAAACGGCAACCCATGCGCAGGCATGCAGGGGATCGTCATCGAGCCAGGTCTCGAACCGCCCCTGTAGCGAGGCGCTCTCCGGTTCCTCACGCAGAAGAATGAGCCAGTCGGCCGCCTGCTGTTCGGCGGTGCGCGGACTATCGCTCACAGGCGAGCTCGATTCCACGTCGGACAACAGCTTCAGCCGTCCGGTGTGCTTCCCAAACGAGCGCCGCGCAAACCTCATGAGAGCAAGACGCTTCAGCGTATCGATTTTCCAGAGAAAAGTTTCTCATGAAAAATTCCCCCGGCCGATACCGCACCTTGTGGTGCAGGCCGCGAGGCCGTCTGCGATCAACACGTGGGCAAGCGACACGGAAATCCCCAGATGATCCGCGATTTCACGCAACTTGTAGTCGGCGAACCGATACATCTCGATCGCCACGCGCTGGCGCTCCGGCAAGCTGCGCAGCACGCCCATCACACACGCGAGATCGCGCCGGACGAAAGCTGTCTTTTCGGGATTCGCCTGCCCGTCGACCGCGGTACGGGCCGCGCTTTCCAGATCACCGCCCATCAACCGGGACTCCCGGACACGTTGCCGCAGCGCGTCGATAGCGAGGTTTCGGACGGTCGTACGCAAATAGCCGAGCGGCTCGCGCACATCATTTTCCGCGCCACGCCGTGACAGCGTCAACCAGGCTTCCTGAACGATGTCCTCGGCCTGTTCGCGATTGCCGACGACCTTCGAAGCATAGTCAACGAGCGCTGGACGATGCGCCATGTAGGCACGCATCATGGGCGTTTCGAATTCAGGGGCTGGCGACTTGTGGTTCTTCAACGGGCATCCTTTCGTGCCCGCTGATACCGGAACGATCGAGACGCCCATTATTGCGATTAATTCTCATGCGCAACAACGAATGGCGAACGTCCTGCATGATGGCTGAACGCCAAATCCAACTAACCCTACCTGTCCGGTAACGGCGTCCGCCATTGTAGCCGGCACTTGCCGCTCCGGATTTGCCCCTCAAGCCCAGCGTTGATCCGCCAGACTTGCATGAGCGAATTTGCTCGGATCCCGCATCACCGCGCCTAGCCGACGATCGGGTCGCATGCTCCACGGGCCGGGCACCGGGTGGTGCTACTGCCGCTATTTTCTATCTAAGCTGAGCAAATATAACGACATGTTCTATCTCGTCGCTGTCTGATGGCCGGATCGGGCTCGCAGGAACGGGAACGACCGCTACCGAAAATCCAATTTCTGAAAGAAGCGCTGCAAACGATGCATCGGGGGTTGCAGACCAGATTGCCAAAATCCCCTTCGGTCTCAGCGCCGACATTGCCGCCTCCAGACCGGATCGCGAATAGAGCCAATCATTCACCTGTCGGGTAAGCCCTTCCGGACCATTATCGACATCCAGCAGGATGGCATCGTAAGCCCCCCTCGCACCCGCGATCAGCAGCGCTACGTCTTCATGCACGATGGATGTGCGAGGATCGTCGAGGCAACCGGCGGTCTGAACACGCATCGGCCCAGCGGCCCAGTCCAGTATCTCCGGCACGATCTCCGACACGGTCACCGCCGCATCATGCCCGAGCGTGGAAAGGGCCGCGCGCAGCGTGAAGCCCATGCCGTAGCCGCCGATAAGCATCTGCAGGTCCGCTCTGCGACCAAGGCGCTCGCAGGTCATCGTCGCGAGCGCTTCTTCCGAAGCGTATTTATAACTGTTCATGAGCTCGTTGTCGTCGAGCAGGATGGTGAAATTGCTTCCCTTGCGAACGAGCCGCAGCCGCGCACCGTCAGGCACATGAGCCACGTCGACCAGTTCCTCGCCAGGCAAGAGGTCGGAGAGGAGCGTGCTCACGCGCAGGTGACCTCCCCGCTCGCCGGGCGGGGGGCATTCAGGTGCATTACTTCTTGCGCGCCTTGCGAGCGGCGTAACGCGCGTCGCGGGCCGCCTTTCGCTCCGCTTCGGTAGGTTCCGGCGCTGGCCGCTCTGCTGCGATCCGTGCCGCCTTGTCCAACGCGGCTTGCTCGCGAGCTTCCTTTGCCGCCTGACGTTTCTCGGCCTGCGCCTGTTCGCGCGCCTGCGCCTTCGCAATCCGTTCCGCCTGAACCGCCGGATCAATCGGAGGCTTTGCCTTCAGTTTCGCCAATGCCTTGGCCCGCGCCTCTGCCGCGGCGTTACGCCGAGCTTCGATGCCCGGCTCCTTGTATGCTGCCATTCTCTAAAACCTACGCAAAAGATGGAAGGATCCGCCGTATACCGGTCCTTCGGATAAAGTCATTCGCGGATTGGGCCAGGCGATTTGCAGATCGTCTTCGCCGCCTTGGTCCCGATCCGTTACCGCCTAGCTTGCCTTCTTCGCTTTGTGCTCGGCCAGAAGCTTGTCGAGTTCGGCAATCCGGAGCCGTTCCGGTGTGTCCTTCGAAAGCCCTTTCAAACGGCATTCGGCCCACAAACTCCTGCGCTCGGACTCCAGAGCCTTGAGATACAGGTCAGCCATTTGTCTTGTTCCTTCTGACGGCATTGGTCGAACCCAGTCGACGCCGGGGGGTGTTCCGTGAATTTCCGGCATCTTCAAGAACCAGTTTGCGCCAGCGTTGCAGCCGGGCTGGGCTCAGCGTCCCACTGCGCACCATCGCCTGTACCATGCAACCAGGCTCGGAGACGTGCTTGCAATCGGTGAAGCGGCATTGCTGCGTCCACGCGGTGATATCGTCGAACACTTCGGCGATCCCGTCAGCGGCTTCCGGAAGATTGAACTCGCGCATGCCAGGCGTATCGATCAACCAGCCCCCGTCGATCGGACCATTCAGGCGGTGCATCTGCCGCACTGTCGTCGTGTGCCGTCCCTTGCCGTCGTTTTCGCGAATGGGCTGGGTCGCGATGTCGGTCGACCCGCGCATGCTGTTGATCATCGTCGACTTGCCGACACCGGACGAGCCCAGCAGTGCGACGGTCCTGCCCTTGCCGCAATACGGCGCCAACCGCGCAACGCTGCCGGGGTCGCGCCCGTTTATCAGTTCAACCTGCAGGCCGGGTTGCAGCCCCCGGGCGATGTCCACGAACTCCTGGGGCTGGGCCGCCAGGTCGGCCTTGGTCAGAACCACCACCGGCGTCACGCCAACCTCACGCGCCATGACGAGATAGCGCTCGAGCCGCGCCACATTGAAATCGTGGTTGCACGAGGTGACCACGAACACCGTATCGACGTTAGCGGCGATCAACTGGAGGCGACGCTTGTCCATCGGGGCCTGCCGCTTGAAAAGGTTGATGCGGTCCAGGATCCTGACCGGCTCCAGCCTTGCCCGATCGACGATCAGCCAGTCCCCCACCGTGGCGCGGTCTTCCGCACCTTCCGCTGATGGCAGTGCGGAGGGGATCATCCCGGCCAGACCGCTACCTGCAACCTCTATCCAGCCCCGATGAACCGCCATGACACGCGCCGGGCAAAGTTCATCGCCGCGTTCGTCCTCACGCAGTTGGCTGCTGAAACTCGCTCTCCAACCGAGGTCGCTAAGGGTGGGATCGGGCATATCCATCAGTAGGGCAGGCTCACTTCGCGCGGTGGATTCTAAGAACGGTGCGCGTGGAATCGGAACGCAGGACGAAGACGTCACACGCTACCCAGTCGCCTCCTGGACGGCTGCGTCCTACACGCATATTCGGCGGTGCGCCATGGCGTAAGGAAATAAAGCCCGGAACGTCACCTTGCGCCAGATCGGGCTTCCGCTGGAGCATGAGGACAGTCCCGGAAGCGCAAGTTTCATCATCGCCGAGATCACCCATGCCGGTTGACGGGATGACGTAACGCTTGCGCGCGGCAATCTGCCCCGGACGGTCAAAGGGATCCGGGCGGTTTCCTGCCGACGTTCACCCGGATCGCGTTCAACGTATGAAGAATTCGACCGGAACGGCCAGTTCCAGCGTATCGCCGGGTCTGTCCTCGGGCGGTCTGGGCAATGGCTGGGCCCGTTGCACCGGGGACGGCGACCGCCACGTTGTTCTGCTTTATGAGGAACCCGGCGATGCTGGTGTTGAGCTTGCCGCCCAGGAACTCGCCCTTGATTCCGGCCTCGTAATTGTTGCCGGTGACCGGATCGAGGACCTTGTCGTCGGCGTCGTAGACCGAGGCGGGTGAGAAGATCTGCGTGTAACTGGCATAGACCGAGAGGTTCTTCGCGAAGTGGTAGACTACACCGGCACAAGGCACGAACTTGCCGCTTTCATCGAGCTTGCGGCTGAGCGTGCCGTTGACGACGTCGCGCAGCTTGTACGTCGTGAAATTGGTGCCGAGGATCACCGAAAGGCCATCGAGCGGGCGCAAGCGGGCAGTGCCGTAGAGGCTGCTTTCGCGCTCCGTAGTGCGGCGCTGGACGACCGAAGCGCCGGACCAGTCCTTAAGCGGTGCGAATTCCCCATTCCAATTGGCCAGCAGGATGGTCGGTTCATTTTTGGTCGTATCCGTGCGGTGCAGGACGCCGCGGGTCCGCGAATAGCCGGCTACGAAATCTGCGTCCCAACCGCCAAGATCGGCATGGCCCGTGACTTGGGCATCGATGGCCTTGGCCTTGCGGTCGGGCGTCAGCGTCGTGTTGTAGATCGGCGCCATGCCGGTCTGCCGGTTCGGCGGGACGGCCGCATAGATCTGGCGCACCAGCATGTCCCGGATGAGGCGCGAATCCGTCAGTCGGATGCGGGCCTGCCAGTCGGGCGAGAAATCGTGCTCCACGTCCACGAAGAGCTTGCGGCTCTTGGCTATCCAGATAGGCCCCCTTGCTGGACGGACTCCACGACCGCTTCGCGATGAAGCGCGTCCCATCCGACCGGAACGGCGGGATGGCGCCGTAAGTCGAACCGTCGGTATGGGAATACTGGTACTCGATCCCGGCATCGACCAGCGTGTCCGGCGTCAGGTCGTATTCGAGGATGCCGTAATAGGTCTGGGCTTCCTTGTGGTAATAGTCGGAAAAGTTGTCGCGGCTTTCGAAGGCGGCGACAGCGCGGGCGCGCAGGGTGCCTTCCGCGTTGAGCGGGCCGAAGATGTCCGCCTCGCCGCGATAGCGGTTCCACGATCCGGCGCTGACCGAGGCATAGCCCTGCAATTCGCTGGTCGGGCGCTTGAGCACGAGGTTGATCGCCGCGGACGGGTTGCCCACGCCCTTCAGCAAGCCGCTGGCGCCGCGCACGACTTCGACACGGTCGAACGTTGCGGTGTCGACTGGGGTCAGGAAGCTGACGCTGGTGTCCTGAGAGCCTGGTCAAGGCCAAGGCGATCGACAAGCTGCGAGAGGGGTTATCTCGTCTTGGGTGGGCAGATCATCGACGCCACGGTCGTGCCGGCTCCCAAGCAGAGGAACATCTTAGATCGAAATCGTTCACTGGCTACCGCTTCCACCGACGGTGCCGAGCGGACGCTTACGGGCGTAGCGGGACGGTAGACTTGGGACTGGATGTGGTTGCGGGGGTAGGATTTGAACCTACGACCTTCAGGTTATGAGCCTGACGAGCTACCGGGCTGCTCCACCCCGCGTCATCTGTGTTGTGCGTTCTTTTGGAACGCGAAGAGGGCCTGCGAGGGCCCTCTTTGGGGCACTGTTGTGCCCTTTGTCATTGTGATGGGTTTTCAGCACGCCGGCTTCAATGCCTGGCGACGTCCTACTCTTCCAACGCTTGAGCGTTAGTACCATTGGCGCTGTCAGGTTTCACGGCCGAGTTCGAGATGGGATCGGGTGGGTCACTGTTGGAAGAGTAGGACGTCGCCAGGCATTGAAGCCGGCGTGCTGAAAAACCCATCACAATGACAAAGGGCACTAACGTGCCCCAAAGAGGGCCCTCGCAGGCCCTCTTCGCGTTCCAAATGAACGCACAACACAGATGACGCGGGGTGGAGCAGCCCGGTAGCTCGTCAGGCTCATAACCTGAAGGTCGTAGGTTCAAATCCTACCCCCGCAACCAACACCGCACAGGACCGAATGTCCCGCTCTGTCCGGTGACATCCACCGGCGAACACTTTCCCAAACACATCAAATATTTTTGATCATCCCGCGGTGTGGTCGTGCATCCCGCTGTGTCCCACTCCATGCACCCAGAGTCATTTGAATTTTTGGGGGTAGCATTTGGGGCGCCGCGGCAATGGATATTGCGAATGCTTTGCATTTACCTTAGTTGACCAACTGTTCTCGCTTACTTTGGGCGGCGACAGCAAGGGGGGCTAATGCCGCGTGCACATGCAGCGATCGATGTGGGGTCGCTTTACGACCAACATGTTGACTGGCTGCGTGCCTGGTTGCGCCGTCGAACGGAATGTCCGCATCGTGCTGCGGACTTGGCGCAGGATACCTTCTGCCGCCTGGTCGAGAAATCGACGGAACTCAGGATCGAGACTCCTCGTACCTTCCTTGCGACTATTGCGCGACGGCTGCTTGTCGACGATGTCCGCCGCCGGGATGTGGAACGCGCGATCATCGATGCGCAGGCGCTCCATGGCGTGAACGGCGAGGAGATCACACCGGAACGCATCGTCGAAGCCGCACAGTTCCTCGATATGGTGCTGCGTGTCCTCGAACGCTTGCCGGTACAAGCGCGGGAGACTTTCCTGCTACGCAGAATCGAAGGGCTTGGTCAGTCGGATATCGCGGAACGACTTGGAATTTCGATCAGCACCGTCAAGCGTCACATCGCTGCGGCTTATTCAGCCTGCGTAATCCTGGCCTATGCCGACTGAACACAAGCCAGGCCGGGCAGTGATCGAACCGGCAGTGATCGAAACTGCCGCGCGCTGGGCGGCGCTTCTCGACTCCGAAGAGGTGAGTGATGCAGATCGGGCCGACTTCCGTGCCTGGGAAAGCGCGCATCCATCGCACCGGGCGGCATGGAGTGCGATACGGGCTTTCGATCAGTCACTGGACGAAGCAGGCGATCTGGAACACGCCGCTCTACGGCAGGTCTCGCGGGCCCGTATGAAGCGCCGAAGCACGGCCGCTGCCGCTGTTCTTGTCGCGATGCTGGTGGTCACGGGATGGAGTGCGGCTCACTTTACGGCCAGCGAGGACCATATGGTAGCCTACCAAACCGCGAAGGGTCAGGTGAAAACCGTGGCGCTGGAAGACGGCTCGAACCTTGTGATCGATACGGACGCGGTGGTGGCAGTCGAAATGACGCGCTCCAAACGCATCGTCGAACTGGCCCGCGGACAGGTGTTCGTATCGGTCGCGAAGGCACCGGATCGTCCCTTCGTTATCCGAACCGTAGATGGAACAGCGACAGCGCTGGGCACGGCCTATTCCGTGCGCCGCGATGATGCAGGCACGCGCGTTATGGTAACCGAATCCCATGTGCGAATTTGTCCATCGGATCTGCCGGACGCTTGCCGAACGCTCGGCCCCGGCGAACAGGCGCGCATCACCCCGGCCGGTGTCATCGGACTCGGCCGGATCGATCCTGCCCGAGCATCGCTTTGGACGAGTGGCTGGCTGGAAGTGGACGACCGTCCCGTTGACGAGGTCCTCTCGGAAATCGCCCGTTATAGAAAGCATCCAGTCCGCTTCGATCCGGGACAATTGCGCGGACGGAACGTGACTGGGAGCTACCCCCTGAGCGAACCCGATCGCGCACTTTCCGGTGTGGCCGACGCTGCCGGCCTCACGATCAGGTATCAACCCGATGATACGCTGGTGATCGAACCGCGATAATTTTTCATGAGGATGAGCCATTCGGCGCGTTCAACCGTCCCGTTCAGTGAAAGCAATTCATTGGCGGAAGTTTCATGTCTATTCTCAGGTCCGGCCTTGTGCGCAGCGCTGCGTCTATCGTCCTCTTATCCGGTTTTTCCCTCTCCGCCTTGCCCGCGGCAGCGGCGCAGGAAGCGCCCGCCGCAATGAGCTTCGATGTGCCTTCGGGACCGCTCGGTGCCGCTTTGGCGCGGTTGGGACGGCAGGCGGGCACGATGATATCCGCCGATGCCGATCTCGTGCGCGGAAAGCGTACGAAAGGTGTAAAGGGGCGATTCCCGATCGGGCAGGCGCTTGAGTTGCTGTTAACCGGGAGCGGCCTTTCTGCGCAGTCGGACGGTCAAGGCGGCCATCGTCTGGTGTCGCGCATCTCGCAGGAAACGCCGCGCGAACCTGGCCAGGATTCGATTATTGTCACCGCGCGCATCGACAACGCCGTGTCCGTCGGAAAGTCCGAGGCCGTGCTGCTGGAGACGCCGCAGTCGGTTTCCGTGGTCGATGCCCGCTTCATCGAGACGATGAACACCAAGACGATCAGCGAGAGCCTAGGTTATACCCCCGGCCTGGCGACACAGCCGGCCAGCTTCGCGCGTTCGGCGGACAACGTCTATCTTCGCGGATTTCCGGTAAATACGGCCGACGGCAGCATCTTGCTGGACGGCCTGAAGCCCCAGGCATCGACCTATGGAGGCGGTATCGAGCCTTACGCGTTGGAGCGGCTCGAAGTGATGCGCGGCGCGAACTCGGTGCTCTATGGCCAGCTCGGCCCCGGAGGTATCATCAATGCGGTGAGCAAGCGCCCCTCCTTCACGCGCTTCGGAGAAGTGCGCGCCCAGTACGGCAGCTTCGAGCGCAAGGAGCTGGCTGCCGATTTCACCGGGCCTCTGAACGACCGCGTTGCCATTCGCCTGACCGGTCTGATCCGTGATTCCCATACCGACATCGATTACATCAAAGACGACAAGCGCTTCATCGCCCCGGCCCTGACCTGGCGTATCGGTGAGGGCACCGAACTGACGCTGCTTGGCAGCTACCAGGAAATCCGCATGAACTTCGCCGCGCCGCTGAGCGTTCAGCTGGTGACGGGACAAGGCCTTCCCCTCGGGGCGATCGCCCGCGACCGGTTCGTCGGGGAGCCCGATTTCGACCGCTACGATGCCGATCAGTGGACCGCCGGATACCGTTTCAGCCACCGCTTCTCCAACAGTCTGCGCTTCGAAAGCGCGCTGCGGTACTACGAAGGCAAGCTGGCCTGGGACTATCTTCAGGTAGGCGCCGTGACGACAGCGGGCAATCTCGCCCGTACGGTGAGCTATCGGCGCGAGAAGACCACGGCGCTATCGACCGACAACCGCATCGCCCTGGATCTCGACACCGGTCCGGTGCGGCACGAATTGATGGCCGGTCTGGATGTCTATCTGCCGACCTACCGCAACGACCGCTTCCAGAACGGCTCGGTCACGCCGATCAACATCTACGAGCCGGTCTACGGCGCCGTGCCGGTCGTCGACATGCGGCAGAGCCGCAATCGCGGCGCGGACGTGCGCAGCCGCCAGATCGGCGGCTACTTCCAGGACCAGATGCGACTGGGCGAATGGATCGTGGTTCTGGGCGGCCGTCAGGACTGGAGCCGCAACCGCACCAGATTGCGCGCCACCGGAGTCGATTCCGAGCAAAACGACGATGCGTTCACCTGGCGTGCGGGCCTGGTCCACGCCGGTGAAAACGGCCTTGCGCCTTATGCGAGTTACGCCCGGTCGTTCGCGCCGCAGATAGGCACGACCTTCGAAGGCGGCCGGTTCGTGCCCAGTCGGGGAGAGCAGATCGAGGCGGGCATCCGCTACCAGAAGCCCGGTTCCAAGCTGTTGCTCAGCGCCGCTGCCTATCAATTGACGCAAACCAACGTGCTGACCCCGGACACACGGCCCGAGGCTTCTGGCTTCAGCGTTCAGACCGGCGAAATACGCGTGCGCGGCTTCGAGGCGGAAGCGCAGGCGGAAGTCTTGCAGGATCTGAACCTGCTGCTGGCCTATGCCTGGTTCGACGCCGAGATCACGCGGTCCAACAATCCCGGAGAGCAGGGCCAGCGGCCGACTTTCGTACCCCGCCAGACCTTTTCGGCCTTTGCGGACTATCGGCTGGGCGCACTGGGCCTGACGAACGTGAAGACCGGGGCCGGGGTACGCTACGTCGGGCGCAGCAATATCGTTGGTGCCTCGTTCGACAATGCCGCCTATGCGCTGGTCGATGCGATCGTTGAGTGGTCGCCCGGCCCGTGGCGCTTCGCGTTCAACGCGCGAAACCTGTTCGACAAGAAGTACACCTCCTGCCTTTCCAGTGGCGTCAACGCCTGTCGCTACGGGGATCCGCAGACGTTCACGGGAACGGTCGGCTACCGCTTCTGATCGCCGTGAACCCGCAATCCGTTGTCCTCGCCGGAAAGAAGGCGCCGAAACCGCGTTCGCGCTGGTGGCGCCTTCATGCCTGGCTGGGCCTCAAGCTTTCGGTGTTCCTGACGGTGATCCTGCTGTCGGGAACGCTGGCCGTCATCGGCAACGAGATAGACTGGCTTGCCGATCCGGCCATGCGGGCCTCGCCGGGGCGGCAGTCTCAGGCAAGCTGGGGCACGATCGCCGGCAATGCCCTGGCCGCCGTTCCCGGCGGCCGGATCGAGCTGATCGAACGCGGCCCGGATCCCTGGTTCGCCACCGTCGTCGTGATGAAAGCCCCGGACGGCCACAGGCGCCGCGTCCTCGTCGATCCGGCAACCGGCACGATCAACCGCGTTGCCGGTTTCGGCGGCGCCCAGCGGTTCCTGCGCGATTTTCATCGCCGACTGATGCTGCCGGTGGCTATCGGCTTGCCCCTCGTCACCGGCTTCGCCTTCGTGCTGCTGGCTTCGCTTGTAAGCGGCCTGGTCACCTACAAGAAGTTCTGGCGCGGTTTTCTGCGTCGGCCCCGCTGGCGAGACTGGCGCACCGCCAGCGGCGATCTCCACCGGTTGGCGGGTTTGTGGAGCTTGTGGTTCCTGTCCCTCGTGATCGTGACGAGCCTCTGGTATCTCGTAGAATTGCTGGGGGCATCTGCGCCGGTGCTGTTTCCCCTCGACCCGGCGCCGCAGACCGGGCGTGCGCAGGCACAGCCAGTCGGCGAAGCGCTGGACCGCCTGGCGGAACGGGCGAGGGAAAGCTTCCCGGATCTCGATATTCGCCGCGTTCAGTATCCGTTTCCCGGTGTCGGTGCGGTCGGCTTTCAGGGAGAAGCGCAATCCTGGCTGACCACGGAGAAAGCCAATGCCGTCTGGGTCGAACCAGACACATCGCGCGTCGTGGCGAGGATCGAAGGACAAGCCCTGTCTGCCCACCAACGCATCTCGGAGATGGCCGATCCGCTGCATTTTGGCACATGGGGCGGCCTTGCAAGCAAGATCGTCTGGTTCCTGTGCGGGTGCCTGCTCACCGGATTGGCCGTGACGGGTATCATCATCTACGCATCGCGATTGCGCGGCGCCTGGGGCGTTGCGGCGAGAGGGGTTTCCTGGTGGGGGCTGGTCGGCTGCGCGTTCGTTGTCGGCGCTCTGCTGATGGCACCGTCCGTCCTGCTGGGGTAGCCGGTCTGTCTGTGCCGCTCGATCGCGAAGGCGGTTCCGTCGATCGGAGCCTCACCTCCCGGATTGGATTTCGGTTTCCAGGAAAGTGCGGATCGCGCTCGCGGCTCGCAGCCAGGCCGGCTCGTCCTCGAGCACCAGGTGATTGAGGCTGTCGAGCTGCACGAATTGCGAATGGGGAATAGCCGCCGCCAGGCTTCTTCCCGATGAGAACGGAATAACCGCATCCTTGTCCGAATGAAGCACCAGGGTAGGCGTTACGACCCGTGGCACCATGTCCTGCACATCGATCTTCCCGAAGGCTTCCTGAAGCCTCACGGCATTTTCCGGCGATGCCGAAACCTTCTGGAGTTCATTGAACCAATCGGCCGCGTGAGGCGGCATGTCGGGAAAGAAGAGCGAGGTGAACATCTGGCGGAATGCCGGATTGTTCCTGCCCCAGCCCGTGCCGGTCAACGTGACCATCGCCCGGCGCATCGCCACTTCGTCGGGGGTGTCGCGCAGTTCCCAACCCAGTGCATAGCCGCCGTAGAGGACAAGCTTGCGAACCCGGTCCGGATTGCGCACCGCATAGGCGATCGCCACGCTGCATCCCTGCGACACGCCGAACAGATCGAAGGTCTCCAGCCCGGCCGCATCCACGACGCTGGAAAGATCGTCGACGAAAGCCTCGAACCCGATATCGTGGACGTTCCAGTCCGACAGCCCGTTACCCCGCTCGTCATAGCGGAACAGGGTGCGGTACTGCGTCAGATTACGTATCCAGTGCTGCCAGACGGGACTGTCGAAATCGTGTTCGAGATGGTTGAGCCAGTTCGCGGTCTTCACGAGCGGCGGACCGCTGCCGACGCTTGAATAGGCCAGCCCGGTTCCGTCATTGGCCATGCAGAAGCGCACTTGCTGATACAGGGGCGGCTCTCCCTCTAGCCTGGCGTTCGCCGGGGCGCTGGCGCCGGATGGTCCGATCCTGGTGCGAAGCTGCCCGGGAACCCGCAATTCGGCCGCATCGAGTGCGCGAATGGCCGCGCCGCGCTGTTGCTCCGCTTCCTGCACCCGCCCGCTTGACCGCAGAAGGTCGATCATCGTGGTGCGGGCGATCGCGTCGTAGGGATCGAGCGCCGACCAGCGCCGCGCCAGTGCAAGGGCCTGCTCGCGCCGCTCCTGCTGTTCCGCAAAGCGGCCGACCAGTTCGCGCAGGATGGTCAGTTGCCAGCGGCGCGTATCCTCCCGCATCGCCACCAGCCAGCCCTGGAACGTGTCGCAGGCCCGCATCTCCGCGCCTTCCAGCAACTCTCCCTCCGGCGCGACGGCCGCTTCGAGGATTTCCGAGCCGACCTTGCGAACATCGCCGCCGGCGACCTCGCGCAGTCGGCGCCAGTCCACGCAGATGTCCGAGCAATCGAGCGAGACGGTCTCCCCCTCGGCTATCAGCCGGACGCGATCCGCGTCGTCCACGAGGGGGCGGATCTTGGAAAGGCTCCAGCGTAGCGCGCCTCGGGGATCGTCAGGCAGGTCCCACAACAGGCCGCACAAGTGCTCCCGCCTTGCCGGGCGGTCGGTGGCGGCCAGATAGGCGAGCAGCGCCCGCGTCTTGCGGGAAGAAGGAAGCGAAACGCCTTCGCCCTCGCGGCGCAGCGCCATGGGACCGACAAGATCAAGGGCAATCCGCACCTTCATCCACCCTTCCTTGCTGCCCCCCGGCAGCCATCCGCGCGTGGTAAATTAGCAGATCGGGCTTCAAACGCCAATTTCCACGCCGCTTCCCACGCCGACTCTCACGAGGCCGCCGCACAACATTCCTACCGGCCCAATCGGGGGCCGGGGATCAAAGCGAAAAGGCCCATTCCATGAACACTGCCCTTCAAGCATTCGCCCGCTGCGCCGCGCTCAGCCTGCTGGCAGCGCTGACCTCCGGCTTCGCCGTCAGCACTGCCGTCGGCCCCCTCGCCGGCGCCTTCACGCTGGCCTGACGGCAACATCGTCCTCAGCGGAGAAACCGCCCATGTACGCACCCTTTTCCTACGGCGACGTGCTTGCATCGTCGCAGAAGGCCGCCTGGCAACTCGACGACGTGCTGCCAGACGATGCCGAGCTGGATTTCACCCGCCCGTTCCTGCCGGAAGCCCTGGCGCGAACGGGTGGCTCCGGCCTCCCGGACCGCGAGCGCCTGCTCCTCAACCAGATCAGGGCGCACGAATACCTGGCCCTGTTCGGGCTGGTCGAGGAGTTCATCCTGCCCTTCGTGCTCGACCATGCCCGGCCGCTGCTGAACGGCGACGACTTGCGCGTGCGCGCGCTTCTGCAATTCGCAGGCGAGGAGGCCAAGCATATCCACCTCTTCCGCCGCTTCGCCGATACCTTCTCGCGCGGCTTCGGTGGATCTTGCCCGGTGATCGGTCCGGCCGAGGCCATCGGGCGCGCGGTCATGGCGCATGCGCCGCTCTCGGTCGCCTTGGTCATTCTGCATATCGAGTGGATGACGCAGGCCCATTACCGCGAATCCGTGCACGCCGATCGCCAGATCGAGGCGCGGTTCAAGAGCCTGCTGCGCCACCACTGGATGGAGGAAGCGCAGCATGCGCGGCTAGACACCCTGATGGTCGAGGCACTGGCCGAAGGCCTCGATGCTGCGGAGATCGAGGCCGGATTTCGCGGCTATCTCGATATCGTCGACTTTCTGGACGGCGGGCTGGCCCAGCAGGCGGCGATGAACGTCGCCGTGCTGGAGTGCCGGATCGGCGCGCTGGCGCCGGACACAAGGAAGCGGCTGGTTGAGCAGCAGCATCAGGCATCGCGCTGGACCTTCCTGGGTTCGGGCATGGCCCATCCCCGCTTCCGCCAGACGCTGGCCCGGCTCTCACCCGAGTTCGTTGCCCGG
This sequence comes from Novosphingobium sp., assembly GCA_017745295.1. Classification (GTDB taxonomy): domain Bacteria; phylum Pseudomonadota; class Alphaproteobacteria; order Sphingomonadales; family Sphingomonadaceae; genus Novosphingobium. The sequence continues at coordinate 112,794 of JAGHZR010000010.1, read as the reverse complement.
CTGGACACCATCGCCCCTGCCTACGCCTGATTACTCGATTGCAAAGAAAGGAAAATCATCATGGACCATGCACTTCCAGGTGTCATCAACGGCATCGATCTTGCGACCCTTTCCGATGTCGTCGCCGCCATTCGGTCCGATCCGGCCACCGCTCGCGTCGGCTTCCGTGTCACCACGCACTGGTCGGGACGGACGCGCAGCGAGTCCGTGATCGAAGCCTATGAAATGGCCGGCGAAAGGATCGAAAGGCGCTTCAAGATCATTGCAGACGAGCCCGAAGAGCTGCTGGGTACGAACAGCGCGCCCAACCCGCAGGAACTGCTGATGTCGGCCCTCAACGCCTGCATGACCGTGGGCTACGTCGCCCAGGCCGCGGTGCGTGGCATCGCGCTGGACCGGCTGGAGATCGAGACCACGGGACAGCTCGACCTTCGGGGATTCCTGGGGCTCGACGACAGCGTTCCGGCCGGTTATCGCCAGCTCGACTATACCGTGCGCATCGGCGGCAACGGCAGCATCGAACAGTTCCGCGACATCCACGAGGCGGTGATGAAGACCTCGCCGAACTTCTTCAACCTCGCCCAACCGATCTTCATGAACGCCCGCATCGAAGTGCTGACTGCCGATAGCGGGGTTGGCGTATCGTGATACCGTTCCAAGTCCTTCGCTGAAACCGCAATCACGGCGGCCGTTTCCGGCAAACCGGCGGGCCGGGCGAACATTCCGGCCTCGTTTCGTAACGGGTTCTGACCGGGGCGACCGGCAAGCGGTCGCCCCGGTTTCAGTTCGCAGTGGCAGGCGGTGACGCCGAAGACCGGCTCATGGTTGCGCAACCGCCGAACGAAGCCGCGCGTGTCAGCGGCTTCCCCGGGTTCGGGTATCGGCTGCCGGAAGCAACTAGGGCGCTCCACCATTCTTGAGGCGGGCCATGAGACCTTCCCAGTCGAAGATCTGCGTCGCCGGCGTATAGGCTCCGGTCAGCTTCAGGGTCAGATACTTGCCCGCGCTCTTGAGATACTCGTTGCTTCCACCCATCGCTTTCCTGGCGTTCTCCAACGCGGGCATGGCTACCGGGCCCAGGAATGTCAGGGCGTTCAGGGCATGAAGGCGGATCTGCCACGGTTGGGCCTCGTCCGAAAGATCGACGAGCGCGGCGAGGGAAGGGCCGGTTTCACCCAGCTTTGCAAGCGCTTCGCTCAATTGAATGCGCACGTGGGGTGAGGTCTCGCGGGCCAGAGCGGCCAGCATGTCGGCTTTGGCGGGGGCCGCCTTGTCCCCCAGGATGAGCAGTCCCATGCCGGCCCAGTAGCGCAGCACTTCCACCTGGTCGGAAAGCGCGGCGCGCAGGGAGGGCAGGCCCTCCAGTCGTCCGAGACCGGCCGTGCGGGCGAGGGACATGACCTTTCCGAGCGGATAGACCGCCGGGTCGCGGCTTTCGGCCCAGCCTTCGCCCGCCATGCCCTCTGGCAGGAAGCCATTGTCGTGGATCGCGATCATATGGCCGTCGAGCGCGGCGCTTAGCGTCTTGCGGATCGCCCGATGCGAAGGGTTACCGGCCAGATTGTCCAGTTCCTCGGGATCGGCCCCGAGGTCGTAGAGCTCCTCGAACGGCTTCGGCTGGAAGAAGCGCGCCTGGACTTCGGTCAGTTTGCCGTCGAGATAGGCCTGCTCCCATTCCTGATAGCCCTTGGCCAGCCATGCGAAGGCCTGGTGCTGGCCCAGGGGGCGATGCGGCATGTAGTTGCGGATGTAGCGCCAGCGGCCATCGGTGACGGTGCGCTGGAAGTCGATCCGCTCGTCCATGCGGTTGCGCATGCCGAAGGCATACTTCTGGGGCTTTGCCTTCGGGCCGAGGAACGGCTGGCCGGTCATCTGCGGCGGCTGCTTCGCGCCGGCGATCGCCAATACGGTCGGGGCGAGATCGATGAAGCTCACGGGCGAAGTGAGCTCGGTGCCGGGGCGACCCGGCATCAGGTGCTGCCATTTGGGCGGCACGTAGACCACCATCTCGCAGCGCAGACCCTCTTCGGTGCAGTAGCGCTTGGACCGCCCGAGTACCCCGCCGTTGTCGGAATAGTGGAAGACGATGGTGTTCTCGGCGAGACCGTCTGCCGCCAGTTCGGCGAGACGTTCGGCCAGCTGGCCGTCCATCTTTTCCATCAGGTTGTAATAGCTGGCAAAATCCTGACGGGTCCCCGGCGTATCCGGCAGGAAACTTGGGATCTTCACCATGTCCGGCGTCACGCGGCCCGGCGTGGGCGTGAAGATCTTGGATTCGTGGGTGGTCTCATAGTTGAAGACCGCCATGAAAGGCTGGCCCGGATTCTCGCGCGAGCGCCAGTGCGCGGCCTTGCCCTGGGCGTCCCAGACGGCCTTGGGGTCCACATTGCAGTTGTAGTCGGTCTTCGCGCTGTTGGTGCAGAAGTAGCCCGCCGCCCGCATCAGTTCCGGATAGGTCTTGAACTGTTCAGGCAGCTTGCCGATGGCGCGCATCTGGTTGGCGGGCGCGCAGCTTTCCGGGTAGACGCCGGTCAGGATGCCGAAGCGCGACGGCGCGCAGACCGGGGCATTGGAATAGACGTGGCGGAACAGCAGGCCCTTGGCGGCCAGTCCATCGATCGTCGGCGTGTGGGCCAGCTTGTCGCCATAAGCGCCGACGTAGGGGTTGTTGTCCTCGCTCACGATCCACAGGATGTTGGGACGCTGGACCGGAGCGGCGGCGCGGGCGGCCGTGCCCGTCGCGGCCAATGTCGTCGCCCCGGCGATCGAACCGAGCACGGCGCGGCGCGAAACGGCGCTCACTTGCCGGTGCTCCCGATCTGGCTCTTCAGTTCGGCGCCGAGTGGCGGGGTATAGACCAGCGGCTTGCCTTCGGCCTGGGCCTTGAGCTTGGCGGGGCTGTCGGGGAGGATCGGGTCGAGCCGGTCGGTCGGGTTCGGCTTGATGTACCACGACGCCGGGAAGTCCGCAGCGCGGGTGCCGTTCACGTCGCGCCGCACTGCGCCGGTCGAAAGGCGGGCGCCATAAGGGATCATGTGCTTTCCTTCCCGGTTGGCGAGTTGCTGGTAGAGCGCAATGCGCAGTTCCTGCTTCCTTGCCGCCCACTTGGGATCGTCGACGAGGTTGTGCATTTCCTCGGGATCGGTCTTGAGGTCGTAGAGTTCGTCGGTGTCGTAGACGCCGTAATACTGGATGTATTTCACGCGGTCGCGCTCGATGGCGAAAGTGCCCGGCGTCATCGGGAAGTTGTATTCCCAGTAATATTCATACGTGAAATCGCCGGGCTTCCAGTCGGTGGGGGCCAGCTTGCCTTCCCACAAGTCCCATGCGCTGGTGCCTTCGAACTGTTGGGGGCGGCTGGCGCCCGCGACGTCGAGGAAGGTCGGTGCAAAGTCGAGATTGCGGATGCGGCCCGGATTGACCTTGCCGGCCGGAACCGTGCCCGGCTCCCAGACCACCAGCGGCACCCGGATCGAGGCTTCGTAGGCGTTGCGCTTGTCGATCAGGCCATGTTCGCCGACCATGTAGCCGTTGTCGGACGTGAACACGACCAGCGTGTCCTTCTCCAGATTGTTCTTGCGCAGATAGTCCATGATCCGGCCGAGGCTGTCGTCGATCGCGGAAAGGGTGCCGTAGTAGTACTTGAGATACTCGGTCATCGGCACGTCGGCATTGTAGAAGAAGTCGATGCCGTGCCAGGAATTGCGCTGGTTCTGCACCCAGACCGGCTTGCCCGCGTTGTTCTCGGGCGTGTTGGCGGCGCTGGCGGGCAGGGAGAACTTTGCCTTGTCGTACTGATGCGCGTAGCGCGGCGGCGGCAGCGGGTCGGAGTGGACGCCCTTGTGGCTGAGATAGAGGAAGAACGGCTTCTTCGGGTCACGCTCCCTGGCCAGCCAGTTCATCGCGTAGTCGGTCAGTTCGTCGGTGATGTAGCCCTTCTGGGGCACGTCCTTGCCGTCGACGTTGAGGTCGGGGGAGGAATGGGCGGTGGTCGCCTTGGCCGGCCAGTAGTTCCCCTGACCGATGAAGCTGACCCACTTGTCGAAGCCGGGCCGCGGGGCGGCGCTGTTGCTTCCCATGTGCCACTTGCCGAAGAAGGCGGTGTCGTAGCCGGCCTGCTGGAGATAGCTCGGGAAATAGGTGAGCCCGGCTTCGGAAGCGTCGTTATTGTCGACGATGCCGTGGTTGCGGGCGGTCTGCCCGGTCAGGATGGTCGCGCGGCTGGGGCTGCACAGCGAGGAGGTTACCACGGCGTTGGGGAAGTAGGTGCCTTCCTTGGCCATGCGGTCGATGTTCGGGGTCTTGAGCAGGCCGGGCTGGAGGAAGCCCATGCCGTCGTAGCGCAAGTCGTCGACGAGAACGAAGATGATGTTGCGCGGGCGCGCGTCCTGGGATGCGGGCGCGGCGGCGGGGGCCTTGGCCAAGGCCGGAAGCGTTGAAATCGCCATGGCCGCAAAGCAGGCGGCACCCGCAAGGGCGCGGGCGAGGACGGTGTTCTTTGTCATCGAGGTTCCTCGTCAATAGACCCATTCGGTCTCGCGACCGTTGACGGTGGTCTTGCGGGTAAAGTGGAGCTTCCAGCGGGGATCGGGGAGAGCCGTGCGGAAGCGCTCGATCTCGGCCGAGAGGCTGGCGGCGCCGGCCGGATCGCTGCTGGAAAGGTCCTTCATCTCGGCCGGGTCGCTGTTCAGGTCGTAGAGGTGCGACGTGTTCCAGTCGTGCGAGACCCAGAGCTTGCGGGAACCTCTTCTTGCGGCATAGACCGGCTCCTGTCCCCAGACGAGCAGACGATCCGGATCGGGGTGTTTCGCCGTCTGCACGAGATCGCGTCCGTCGAACTCGGCGGGCAGGGACCGTCCGGGATCGGCGGCGTGCAGCACGGTGGCGGCAATGTCCACCGAAGAGACCGGGCTGTCGCTGATGCCCTGCGGCTTGAGGCCTGCCGGCCAGGACATCACGAAGGGAACGCGCACGCCGCCTTCCAGATAAGTGAACTTTCCCGCGCCCCACGGATGGTCCGGGTTGCAGAAGCCGAAGCGTTCCGGACAGCCATTGTCCGAGAGGAACACGACGATGGTGTTGTCGCGCACGCCTTGCGCTTCCAGCCGGTCGAGGATCCTGCCGATCCCGTCGTCCATCGCCGCGATCATGGCGATGTAGGTGCGGCGCACCGGATCTTTCACCTGGGGGAAACGGTCGTAATAGCTCTGCGGCACCTGAAGCGGCCAATGCGGCGCATTGTAGGCGACATAAGCGAAGAACGGCCGATCCTTGTCGGACGCGGAGCGATCGATGAAATCGACCGCCCGATCGGTGATCTGGTCGGTCAGGTAGCGCCCGAAATCGTCGGCCGGCTTCGCATCGGGGCCTTCCACCATGGCGTGGTTGCCGGTGCGCGGGCCGATGACGTATTTGTCCGCCTTGGTCGGGGTGGTGACGATGCCGGGCGTTTTCGGATCGACGTAGTTGGTTTCACCGGCAAGGAAGCCGAAGAACTCGTCGAAGCCCCGTTCGGTGGGATAGAATTGGCGATCCGAGCCCTGATGCCATTTGCCGAACGCGGCGGTCCGGTAGCCGAGCGGACGCAGGCGGTCCGCCATCGTCTTCTCGCCGACGGGCAGGCCGGCGCCTTCGTCCCCCTCGTCGTTGATGTTGTAGGTGAAACCGAAGCGCTGCGGCATCCGGCCGGTCAACAACCCGGCGCGGCTGACCGCGCAGACCGATGCGGCGACATAACCGCTGGAGAAGGCGACGCCGGTTCTGGCAATGCGATCGATGTTGGGCGTGGGCACGTCGGCCCGGCCGTAAGTCGAGACGTCCGCCCAGTCGAGATCGTCGGCAAGGATGACGACGACATTCGGTCGGCCGGCAGCGACGGTCTTTGCCGCCGGGGCAGGGGGGACGCCGGGGGCGTTCGCCGCGCAGCCGGACAGGGTGGCGGCGCCTGCGAGCATCGCGGCGATGAGGGCGCGTCGCATCATTCTTCTCCTCCTGGCGTCCTGCCGCAGCCGGCGACCGTGGCGGGCTTGCCGGGATCGACCGAGGTCTGGCCCTCGCACCAGGGATAGCGCGTGGGGTCGAGCGGCCCGTCCTTCGTCTCGTCGAGCACCTTTCGCAGCGCCGCGTAACGGCGGGCCGCTTCGCCCTTGCGCTTGTCGGCAGGGACTTCGGTCTCGACGCCGGAGATCGGGTCCATCGCCACGAAGCGGCCATCGCCGTAGAGCTTCCAGGTTGCATCGAAAGCGAAGCGCTCGGGCTTGAACTGCCACATCGGCGCATAGTGCATGAAGATCGAACCGCGCGCGCTGCCCGCCTTGCCGGCGATGACCGGCCATTGGCTCACGCCATCGACCTTGCCGGCGAGCGCGGGCTGACCCGCCATGTCGGCGAAAGTCGGGAGCAGGTCGGTGAAGTCCACCAGCGCCGCGTTGATCTTGCCCTGGGGAACGCCCGGCCCCCAGGCGATGAAGGGGACGTGGGTGCCGTTGATCGCGGTCGTGCCCTTGCCGCCGCGCACCGGATGGCCGTCGCGCATCGACGTGATCTGGCGATTGGTGCCGTTGTCGCCGGTGAAGATGACGATCGTGTTCCGGTCCAGCCCTTCAGCCTTCAGCCGCGCCATCAGGTCGCCGACGAGCCGGTCCATATAGGACACCATGCCGTTGAACCGATCCTTCGCGCCCTCCGCCGTCATCGAGTCGGGCGTCTGGACCCAGGGGTTGTGAACCAGGACCATCGGATAATAGAGGAAGAACGGCTTGTCCTTGTGCCGCGAGATGAAGTCCAGCGCCTTGGCACTGTCGAAATCGGGGCCGAAACCTTCCTCGCTGATCTTCGCCGTGCCGTTGCCGGCGCGGGTAGGCCCCCAGTAGCGGGAACCCTTGGCGGTGAGCGCCTGAAGCTGCCACAGGTAGCTCTCGTCGAACCCGGCGGCCTCTGGGGTTATGCCGACGCGGCCGTCGAACCCGTTGCCCATGAGTTGCCACTTGCCGACGATGCCGGTGACGTAGCCGGCGTCCTTCATGACATTGCCGAACGTCCGCTGGCCGGGAGCGAGATAGCCGAAGGCCTCGTAATTGCGCCAGTTTTCCTGACCCGTCATCAGCCGCACGCGGGAGGGCGAGCACAGCGGCATGGCGTGGGCATTGTCGAAGCGGGTGCCTTCGGTGGCCAGGCGGTCGACATTTGGCGTATGATATTCGCCGCCATAGGCATTGATGCCTTCCACGCCGAAGTCATCCGCCAGGATCAGGATGATGTTGGGGGGGCCGGACGTGCGCGGGGCGGGGGTGGGGGCCAGCGCCGTGGCCAAAGTGTCGGTCCGCGCGCTGTCCTGGGCGGCAGCGGGCGGCAGGCCCGCAATCATGGTTCCCAGCGCAAGCGCGGCCAGCGAGAGGGAAAATCGTGCCATTACTTCGGCTCCTGACCAGCGGACGGTGCAACGCGGTCTCCGCTGCCGTCGAACATTTCGCGATAACGATAAGGCTTCGGCGCCTCGGCAAGCGGAGGATCGGAATACTTGCGTGCCTCGGACCACCAGAGCGCCTGCATTTCCTTGAGCTTGGCGGGCATCGATGCCGCAAGGTCGTGATTTTCGGCCGGATCGGCTTCGGTATCGTAAAGCTGCCAGACATCCTGCGCGAAGTCCCCGTCGCGCGGATGGATCGCCAGCGCCCGCCACTTGCCCTGGGTGATCGCCCGATTGCCGCGCAGTTCGAAATACTGGACGGTTCGAGCGGCCGGCGCGGCGGCGTTTTCAATCGTGGGCAGGATCGATTTTCCGGCCACGGCGATTTCCGCGCGGCCCTCGATCGCCTTCGGGAAGGCCGTGCCCGCCGCTGCCGCCAGAGTCGGGGCGATGTCCACCGCGTCGACATAGTGCGTGCGGACTTTGCCGCCGTCGCGGATGTGGCTGGGCCAGCTCACGACCATCGGCGTGCGGACTCCGCCGAGCTGCGGCCAGATCTTGTAGCGCTTGAACGGCGTCGCGCCGAGATAGGCCCAGGGGCGCTGATATTCGCTCTGCGTCTTGTCCGTACCCAGCTCGTCCAGACGTGCCAGCATCTGCTCTGGGGTGAGCGTGTTGGGGCGGTACATCCGCTCGAACGAACCCTTTTGCCCGGCTTCCGACGCAGCGCCGTTGTCCGACACCAGGATAATCAGCGTGTTGTCGAACCGGCCGGTGTCCTTGAGGTGCTGAACGAGCCGCCCGATCTGCTCGTCGGTATGGGTGATGAAACCGGCATAGGTCGCCATGAAGCGGGCGAAGACGGTCTTCTCGATCGGGGTCAGGTCCGCCCAGGCACGGTCGCCGGCAGCGCGGGGGGAGAGCCGGGCCTGCGGCGGCATGATCCCCATCAGCTTCTGGCGCGCCAGACGGTCTTCCCGCAGCGCATCCCAGCCCTTTTCATAGATACCGGCGTAAGCGTCGATATAGGCCTTGGGCACCTGGATCGGCGCATGGGCCGCGCCGAAGGCCAGATAGACGAACTGGGGCTGAGCGCGATCGCCGGACAGGGCCTGGATGGCATGGTCGGTGATGTCGACCGAGAAATGGTATCCGGGGCGGTCGGGCTTGGGGAGCTGGCGGTTCCCTTCGATCAGGTCCGGGTGGTACTGGTCCGACCATCCCAGGAAGAAGCCGTAGAAATCGTCGAAACCGCGCTGGAGCGGCCAGGAGCCGTTGTGTCCGGGCGAGCCGTCCTCATCCTCGGGCGCGAGATGCCATTTGCCGTAGCCGTGCGTGGCGTAGCCCGTGCGGCGCAGAACTTGCGCGATGGTGCTGGCGTTCTGCGGAAGCTCGCCCCGGTCGCGGGTCATGTCGGCGGGATCGAGAACGCGCGCCGGAAGGTCGGCCATGCGCACGGTCTGCGGATTGCGTCCTGTCAGCAGGGCGGCGCGGGTGGGGGAGCAGACCGCCTTGGTGTCGAAGTGGTTGTAGCGCAGTCCGCCCGCCGCAAGCGCATCGATGTTGGGGGTGCGGATTTCCGAGCCGAAGGCGCCGATATCCGAGAAGCCGGTATCGTCCAGCACGATGAGCACGATATCGGGTCGCGCCTGTCCGGGAACGGTGGCAGCCCGATCCCTGGCCAGGCCCGGTTGAGCGGCGAGCGTTCCAGTGGCGATCAGGGCTGCGGTGCAGGCCAGATGCGTCATGCGCTTCAGCTTCGACATGCGGTTCGTCATCCTGTTCTTTCCCGCCAATGGCCCGCGCAATCTCAGATCGTGCCCTTGATCGCGCGGCCATAGCCGCGCAGACCCAGCAAGAGTGCCGCAATCGACAGCGGCGAGGCCACGGCGCAGACGATGGTGATGGCATTCGGCAGGGCGGCGGGATCGCCGTACCAATAGTCGGTGACCAGCGCGATCGCGAAGGGCCCGCCCGCCGCACCGATCATGTTTACCATCAGCATATAGCCTGCCGATACGGAAGCCCGCATCCGGTTCGGGGTGATTTCCTGAAGAGCTGCAAGGCCGCCGCCGAAGTTAAAGCCCGCCAGGAAGTTCATCGTACCGATCAGTGCCAGCGAGAGTGTGGCCGTGGAAGCCTGGGGGAACAGCGTGGTGACGGGGACCAGCGCGGTGAAACCGAAGAGCGCGACCAGCAGGTTGGCGCGTTCGAAACCGCGCCGCCGCAGGGCGGCCGCAGCGAAGCCGCCGGCCAAAGTCCCGCTGACGCCGCAGATGGCCGTGATCGTGCCATAAATTCCGCCGATCTGGGCGGTCGTCAGGCCGTATTTCCGTTCGAGGAAAGCCGGAATCCAGGCCCCGGTGGCATTGCCGACGAGGATCATCAGGGCGAACCCGCAACTGATCCCCAGATAGGCTTGCCAGTGACGGAGGACATGCGCGGCGAGTTCGGAGAAGGGCGGGCTCTTGTGGGTTCCGGCAAGGCCCATGCGCTGGGGCTCGCGCACCAGCAGCATGGCTCCGGACAACAGGACGCCGGGGATTCCGAGCATCAGGAACACCAGGTGCCACCCCTTCACCGCGCCGATCAGCGGCAGGATGACGAGGCTGCCCGGCGGCACCACGCTCGCCATGAAGCCGCCGAGCACCAGGGCGGAGGCGCCGCCGACATAGATGCCCATCTGGTAGACGCCCATGGCCGCCGGCAGGCGTTCCTTCGGGAAGTAGTCGGCGAGGATCGAATAGGCGGCGGGGCTAAGGCCGCCTTCACCAGCGCCGACGCCGATCCGCGCCACGAAGAGCGTGCCGAAGCTGCGTGCCAGGCCGCAGAGAGCCGTGGCGATGCTCCAGATGAACACTGCGCCGGCGACGATGTTGCGGCGGTTCGCCCGATCGGCGAGCCGCGCCACGGGAATGCCGACCAGCACGTAGAACATCGTGAAGCTGAGGCCGTAGAGAAGGCTCATCGCCGTATCGGAGGCTTGCAGGTCTTCCTTGATCGGCTGCACGAGCAAGGCCAGCGCCTGCCTGTCGACGAAAGCAAGGGTGTTTGCCGCAGCCAGCATGCCTGCTGCGAACCAAGCCCGTTTGGGCGACGGCCACTCGCGGCCTTCGCTTTCCAACTGTTCCCTCACGAACCTCTCCGCAGATGTGTGGCTGCCGTGTTTCGCAACCATATTTAACGCTAAAACAGCAAGTGTTTTGCTGAATGTCAACCGTCTTTTGCCGGGTGAACATCGTCTTTCATAGCGTCAATCAGCCCCCGCGACACTGACCGATGTCGCATTGCCTCGGTAACACGAGGAAAAAGCCGCAGTTGTCGTCATTATTTGTAACACAGCCATATTAGCGGTAAAATAAATCGTTGACAGCTCCCGCCCTGATGGAGTTTAGCGTTACAGGAATCAGGTGATTCGAACTCGGCGCGAACGTTCGGTGTGTGTCCGAACGGCAAAGATGCCGGGGAGCCCAAGTGGAGGGGAATAACATGTCTTTTAAGGCCATTTTCGGCGCGTCCGGCGTTTCCGTCACCGCGCTCTGCGCAGCGCTTGCCGTCTCGGCACCGGCGTTCGCGCAAGATGCCGCCGACACCTCAGGCAACATGACCGGTGACATCGTCGTCACCGCGCAGAAGCGCTCCGAGCGCCTGCAGGACGTGCCGCTGGCCGTGACTGCGGTGACCGCCGATGCGCTTGCCGCGCGCCAGATCAACGATACCACCTCGCTGGTCACTGCCATTCCCTCGCTCTCGTTCCAGCAGGGCGCCAACCCCACCAACACCAGCTTCCGCATTCGCGGCGTCGGCACCGCGCTGTTCGGCCAGGGCGTGGAATCCTCGGTGTCCGTGGTCGTGGACGGCGTCGTGGCGGTGCGTTCGGCGCAGGGCTTCTCGGAGCTGGCGGATATCGAGCGTATCGAGGTGCTGCGCGGACCGCAGGGCACGCTTTTCGGCAAGAACGCTTCGGCCGGCGTCATCAGCGTGACGACCGCGCGCCCGTCCGACAAGTTCGAGGGCAAGGGCGACGTCACGATCGCCGAGCATAACGAATATCGTGCGCGCGGCACCGTTTCCGGCCCCATCACGGATACTCTGCGCGCCCGCGTCTCGGGTTACTACAGTGACGTCCAGGGCGTGACGCGCAATATCGCCACGGACAAGTGGGTCAACGGCACCAAGAGCTGGGGCGTGCGTGGCAAGCTGGAATGGGATGCCACCGACAACCTCACCTTCCTGCTGGCCGGCGAATACAAGAAGACCGACGCGGACTGCTGCGGCTCGACGCTCATCTCGATCGTCAACCCGGTGCTCCAGCAGGTCGTCGGTCCCATCGACGCCAGCCGCAAGAACCGTAAGATCAACGAAGACACCGACACTTACGCGAACAGCAAGTCGCAGACCTATTCGTTGCAGGCCGACTGGGATCTCGGGGCTGCCTCGATCACCTCGATCACCGCCTACCAGAAGTACGACCTCGACGTTAACCAGCCGATCGACCGCATCAATTCGACGTCGCCGATCTTCCTCGGTACGGCCGCCTTTGCGCCTTACACGTTCTGGAACCAGAACCACGGCATCGTCGATCTGAGCGCCTGGTCGCAGGAACTGCGCATCGCCAACAACGGCAAGTCGGACCTGAACTACGTGGTCGGCGCCTTCTACATGCACAGCGACATCGTGCGTCCGTTCGACCGCCGCCGCGCTCGCTGCAGGGCCGGTATCGTCGGCCAGCCTTGCACGACCGCCAACATCGTGTGGCAGTCCGCATCGAGCCGCATCCGCCTGAAGCAGGACAGCGTGGCCGCATTCGGCCAGGCGGACTACCGCATCGTCGGCGGCCTGCGCGCGATCGGCGGCATTCGTGTCCAGTACGAGAAGGGCACCAACAGCGGCACGCGTACCGCCCCGATCGTCGCCGGCGACACCGTGTTCCCCGGCAATGCCAGCAACAGCGGCAGCTTTTCGGCGCACGACACCGCCGTTACCGGCAAGGCCGGCCTGCAGTACGAGTTCAACCGCAATGCGCAGGTCTATGCAACCTACACCCGCGGCTACAAGGGCCTGGGTTACGAGATGGAAATCTCGGCCGATCTGGCGAACCAGAGGGCCATTCAGCCCGAGCACGTCAATGCCTACGAAATCGGTTTCAAGGGCAGCACGTCGGACCGCAGCCTGACCTTCTCGGCCGCGCTGTTCCAGGCGGATTACTCGAACCTCCAGGTCCAGGCCAACCGCTCCGATCCGACCACCGGCGTCATCCAGTTCGTCACCACCAATGCCGGCTCGTCGCGCAGTCGCGGTTTCGAAATCGAGGCCACCCTGCGTCCGTCGGACTCGTTCTCGGTCAATGCGGGCGTCACTTACGCGCAGTCGCGCATCAACATCGACGGCCTCAACTGCCCGCTTCAGCTGCAAGCTGCGGCACCGGTCATGACGGGGACCCCGTACAATATCTGCTATCGCGCCGCCGCCGGCGCGACGCCCCAGCAGAACCTGCGTAACCGTCCGCTCCAGGCCAGCCCGGACTGGCGCATCACGCTGGCCCCTCGCTACGACTACGAAGGCGAGAAGTTCAACGCCTTCGCCCAGCTTGGCGTCAACTTCACCAGCGCGCAGTACTTCACGTCGGAACTCGATCCGCTGACCCGCCAGCCGTCCTACACGCTGGTCGATGCCACGGTCGGCGTCTCCACGCCGGACCAGCGCTACAGCATCTCGGTCTTCGTGAAGAACCTGTTCGACACCAACTACCTGACCAGCATCGGCCACAACTCGCTGATGTCCACCACCGCCAATCCCTACGATCTGGTCGGAACCTACAACAAGGACTCCAGCCGCTACTTCGGCGCGACCTTCGGCGCCCGTTTCTGAGACCCACCTTTGGCCGGGCGCTTGCGCCCGGCCGCTTCTTGAAGGATCGCGCCTTGGATCGACGCAAGTTCCTGGCATCCGGTGTCGCCGCAGCGGCCGCCTGCTCCGCGAGCGCCGCCATGGCCGCCAGCCCGCGCCGCCCGCGCAACGTGGTCGTGATCCTCTGCGACGACCTCGGCTATGGCGACCTCGGCATGACCGGCGCGCGCGGCATCGCCACGCCGAACATCGACAGGATGGCGCGCGAGGGTCTGACGTTCTCCGAGTTCTATGCCGCCGCCAACTTGTGCACGCCGTCGCGTGCGGGCCTGCTGACCGGGCGCTATCCGGTACGTACCGGCCTTGGCGACAAGGTCATCCTCTACAACGACGACCGGGTCCTGCCCAAGTCCGAAGTGACCATCGCCGAGGCGCTCAAGCCCGCCGGTTACGCGACCGGACTTTTCGGCAAATGGCACCTCGGCCATCGCGGACCGGACTGGCTGCCCACGCACCACGGTTTCGACCGCTTCGTCGGCATTCCCTATAGCCACGACATGAGCCCGCTGGTGCTGGTCCGCGCCGAAGCCGGCCAGGACGCTTCGCAGGCCCCGACCGAGATCACCCCGCTCCAGCAGATCTTCTGCGAAGAGGCGGAGAGGTTCATCCGCGAAAACGCCGGACGTCCGTTCTTCGTCGAGCTGGCCCTGAGCGCGCCGCATCTTCCCTGCCTTCCACCGGCGCCTTTCGCCGGTCGCTCCGATGCGGGTGCATATGGCGATTCCGTCGAGGAAGTGGACGACAAGGTCGGCCGCATCCTCGCCCTGCTGCGCCAGCTCAAGATCGAGCGCGACACGCTCGTCCTGTTCACTTCCGACAATGGCCCCTGGTACGAAGGATCGAGCGGTCCCTTGCGCCAACGCAAGGGTGGCGGCGGCTACGACGGCGCCAGCAAGGTGCCGCTGATCGCCTGGTGCCCCGGTTCGATTTCCGCCTCCGGCCACAGCGACGCGATCGCGATGGCCATAGACTTTCTCCCCACCTGCTGCGCGCTGGCCGGCGTCGCTCTGCCCGAGGCGGAGCTGGACGGCAAGGACATCTCCCCGGTCCTGTTCGGCGGCGCGCGCCAGTCTCCCCATGAGGAACTTGTCCTGTTCAACAATGAAGACCCGGTGGCGATTCGCACCCAGCGCTGGAAATATGTCTCCGGCGACTATTTCCTGGCCGGATTCCGCCCGACCGACCCCAAGTATCCGCAGCTCTACGATCTGAGCGCCGACCCGGCCGAAAACTACAGCGTCGCCGATCGGCACCCCGACGTGCTGAAGGACATGCGCGGCCGTCTCGCGGCAGCCCGCGCCCGTTTCGCGCCGTTCAAGCGCGGTCCGGTGGCCGTGACCTCGGGAGCGGCCCATGACTGATTTCGCCCTCGACGCGCAAGACCCCATCGCCGTCGACGCCGAAGCCCGCGCCTGGGTGGAGCGCACCCGCGACGCGATGAGCACCGAGGAGAAGATCGGCCAGCTCTTCGTCTTCTCGACCTCGCAGGACAGCCGCGAGGAACTGGCCCCGCTGCTCGCGCTCAAGCCCGGCGGCATCAATCGCTTCCCTCGGCCGGACCTTGCCGCCTTCCGCGAGGCGACGATGTTCACGGTCGAGAACGCCAGCGTGCCGCCGATCTTCACCGGCGACATCGAGGGCGGAACGATCAGCTATCCCTTCGCCACTGCCGTGCCCAACATCATGGGCCTTGCCGCCTGCGACGATCTTGCCACGACCGAAGCGGTCGCCCGCCTGGTCGCGCGCGAAAGCCGGGTGCTCGGTTACGACTGGTCGTTCGGTCCGGTGGTGGACATCAACGAAGCCTTCCGCAGCGCGATCGTCGGCACCCGCTCGTTCGGATCGGACCCCGCGCGCGTGCTCGCGCAGGCCGGGGTCTATGCCCGGGTCCTGCAGGAGGAAGGTATTGCCGCCTGCCTCAAGCATTGGCCGGGCGACGGTTTCGACGAGCGCGACCAGCACCTCGTCACCAGCGTCAATCCGCTGTCGGTCGAGGAATGGCACGCGCTTTACGGCCGCATCTACGGCACCCTGATCGGGGCCGGGGTGATGACGGTGATGTCGGCGCATATCGCGTTTCCCGCCTATATCCGCGCGCGCATGCCGGATGCCGGTCGCGAGGCGTTCCAGCCCGCGACGGTCTCGCGCCTGCTCAACGAGGATCTGCTGCGGGGCGAGCTGGGCTTCAAGGGCCTCATCATTTCCGACGCCACCGGCATGGGCGGGCTGACGAGCTGGATGGAGCGCTCCGAAACGGTCCCCGCCGTGATCGAGAACGGCTGCGACATGTTCCTGTTCAGCCGCGCTCCCGAGCGCGACTACGGTTTCATGCTCGATGGCCTGCGCAAGGGGCTGCTTTCGGAGGCGCGGCTGGAGGAAGCGGTCACGCGCATCCTCACGCTCAAGGCGCGTCTTGGCCTGCATTTGCAGGAACCCGCCGAACGGCTTCTGCCGCTGGAGGCCATGCAGCACGCCTTGCAGAGCCCTGCCGATGCGCAAACCGCCCGCGCCGCAGCGGGGCAGAGCATTACCCTGGTCAAGGACGTGCAGAACCTCTTGCCGCTCGATCCGGCGCGGCACCGCCGCGTGACGGTGATCGCCGAGGAAGGCTTCAGCTTCTGGGACGGCTCGCTCGATCGCGGTTATGGCCCGCTGATCGCGGAACTGGAGCAGCGCGGGTTCGAGGTGCGCAGCTTCGATTCCGAGGCGATGCCGACGCGCGAGGATACCGACCTCGTCCTCTATCTCGTCGGCCAGGAAGCGACGCCGAGCGCTTCGCGCATCTTCCTCGACTTCGTGAAGCTGCATGGCGGCAATCGCAAGGCGATGACCCAGTACCCGCGCGAGATTCCGACCGCGCTGGTCTCGTTCGGCCAGCCCTATTACCTGTTCGATGCGCCGCACATGCAGACTTGCGTCAACGCCTATAGCTCGATCGAGCCGGTGCAGCGCGAGACGGTCCGCCGGCTGACCGGTGAGGCTCCCTTCACCGGAACCAGCCCGGTCGATCCGTTCTGCGGCCTCGAACAGCTCAAGTGGTGAGATCGACATGACAGGCGCCAACGATCAACGTTCCCAGCTCGAAGCGCTCTATGCGGCGATGGCGCCGCAGGGGCTTCAGCCCTTGTGGGAGAGCCTCCACGCGCTCGTACTGGCCGAACCGGCCTCCCCGGCCCGTCCATGGCGCTGGGACTACGACGAGACCCGCGCATTTCTGATGCGCGCGGGCGACATCATCAGCGCCGAACAGGCCGAGCGCCGGGTGCTCATCATGGAAAATCCCGGAATTGCCGGACAGGCGGCGATCACGCCCAGCCTCTACGCCGGGCTCCAGCTGATCCTGCCGGGCGAAGTCGCGCCCTGTCACCGCCACGCCCAGAACGCGCTGCGCTTCGTCATGGAAGGGAGCGGCGCCTTCACCGCGCTCGATGGCGAGAAAGCGATGATGGAGCAGTTCGACCTGGTGCTGACTCCGGCGTACCAGTGGCACGACCACGGCAATGCCGGCGACGCCCCGATGATCTGGCTCGACGGTCTCGACATCCCGACCGTGCGCCTGTTCGATGCCAGCTTCGCCGAGCGTCTCGGCACCGCCGTGCACCCCGAAACCGCGCCGCCGGGCGATACCCTGGCGCGCTACGGCCACAACATGCGCCCGATGCGCGGCAGCGCGGCAGACCGGCGACCGGCGGGCCGACCGCTGTTCCACTACCCTTATGCCGATTGGCGGCCCGCGCTCCAGGCCCTGGCGTCCAGCGGCGACATCGACCCGCACCTTGGCCATGCGCTGGAATTCACCAATCCGGCAGACGGCGGGCCGGTGCTTTCCACGATTTCGGCCCATGTCCGTCTTCTGCCCGCCGGCTTCGAGAGCCGCACCCGCCAGGCCACCGACGGCACCGTCTTCGTGGTCTGCGAAGGCGGCGGCGAACTGCTGCTGGGCGAGGAGGTCATCGCCCTGAAGCCGCGCGACGTCGTCGTGGTGCCTTCCTGGGTTCCCCACCGCTTTCGGGCGGCATCCGAGCTGGTGCTGTTCGCCTATTCCGACAAGGCTTCGCAAGTGAAGCTGGATCTCTACCGGGAGTTCAACCATTGACCTATCTCTTCGACCCGCTGCCGCCCGTCATCGCGAAGACCAGCGACGGTCACGATTACCCGGTGCGCCGCCTGTTCTGCATCGGCCGCAACTATGCCGACCATGCCAAGGAGATGGGCGTCGAGGTCGATCGCGAGGCGCCGTTCTACTTCACCAAATGGGCGGAAACGGTGATCCCCAGCGGCGCGGTCATGGCCTATCCGCCGGTCACGGCGAATTTTCACTATGAGGCGGAACTGGTCGTGGCCATCGGCAAGGGCGGCCGCGGCATCGCCGCCGAGGATGCGCTGGACCATGTCTACGGCTATGCCACCGGGCTGGACATGACCCGCCGCGACCTTCAGCTGGAAGCACGGGCCAAGGGCCGCCCCTGGGATGCCGGCAAGAACGTGGAGCAATCCTCGCCGCTCGGCCTGATCCATCCGATCGCCGAGACCGGCCCGCTGAACGAGGGCACCATCCGGCTGACCGTGAACGGCGCGGTCCGGCAGGAAGCCGACCTGGCGGACCTGATCCATCCGGTGGCGGACCTGATCGCCTTCCTCTCGAACGCCTACCGCCTGGAACCGGGCGACCTCATCTACACCGGCACGCCCGCCGGTGTCGGCGCCGTGGTTCCCGGAGACGAGATCGTCGTCTCGGTTGCGGGGCTCAGCGACACCGTGGTGACGGTGGGACCGCCCGCCGGTGCCTGAGCCGCTGGTCCTTCACACGTTCTGGCGTTCCTCCTCGTCCTGGCGTGTGCGCATTGCACTCGCGCTCAAGAGCATGGAATGGACCGGCCGGACGTATCGGTTGCGCGCGGGCGAGCAGCGCGCGGCGGATTACCTCAGGCTCAACCCGCAGGGGCTGGTGCCCAGCCTGGAAGTGGGTAACGAGACGCTGACGCAGAGCCTTGCCATCTGCGAATATCTCGATGAGATCCGGCCCGATCCGCCGCTGCTGCCGGCGGACCCGGTCCAGCGGGCCAAGGTGCGGGCTGCGGCCCAGGTCATAGCCTGCGAGGTGCATCCGCTGCAGAACCTGAAGGTGCTGGACATGCTGCGCGGGCGCGGACTCGACGAAGAAGCGGTGTCCGGCTGGGCGCGCGAAGTGATCGAGAGCGGCCTCGAGGCCTTCTCGGAACTGATCGCGGCGAACGAGGGACCGTACTGCTTCGGCGAGCAAGTGACGCTGGCCGACATTTGCCTGGTTCCTCAGCTCGGCAATGCACGGCGGTTCGGGGCGCGCTTCGATTTTCCGCGGATCGCTGCGATCGAAGCGGCCTGCAACGCATTGCCGGCATTCCAGCTGGCGGTGCCGTCGCGCCAGCCCGATGCGGAACTGACCTGATACCTTGGGGCGACCGGCCGAAACCTCCTCCCGAGCCGATTGCCCAGGCGGCGGCGGATGCAAATCCGCCGCCGCCTTCTTTTAGTCTTTCGGCACGCAGCCGACCGAATTGCGCTCGATCACGGTGAAGTCCACGTAACTGGCCTCGACTTTGCCGGTGCCCTTGCCGGTGCCTTCGCGAAGATTGCGGATCAGCCTTTCGGTGGCCTGTTCCGCGATCAGCGCCAGCGGTTGACGCACGGTCGTCAGGGCCGGCCAGATCTTCACCGCGATGGGCGTGTCGTCGAAGCCGATGATCGAGATGTCGCCCGGAACGGAGAGGTTGTTGCGCAAGGCGACGTTGACGAATGCGGCCGCCATGTCGTCGTTGCCCGCGATCACCGCCGTCACTTGCCGCTCGCCGATGAGCACGCGCTCGGCGAGTGCAAGCCCGGCGTCGAAAGTCGGACGCGCCTCCCAGACCAGGCTCATGTCGGGAATGACCCCTTGCTCGCCGAGCGCCCGCAAATAGCCGCGCAGGCGCGATACGGCGACCAGCGCGCCGGGCAGCGTGACGAAGCCGATGCGGCGATGCCCTTTTTCGAGGAGGATGCGGGTAACTTCGTAGGCGGCCTGTTCGTCGTCGATCCGCACGCAGTCCATGTTGCGCAGTTCGCTACCCGGAGCGAGGGCGATCATGGCGGTATCGTATCGCTCCGGAATTCCGGCCGCGCTCACCATTTCGCAAATCGGCGGCGGCAGCAGAAGTCCGTCGAGGCCGGTCTTCAGGAATGCTTCCACGCCGCCGAGGGGATCGGCGGGATCGAAGGAGTTGATGATCAGCTGCGCGCCAAGCCGGGCGGCAGCCTTGAGCGATCCGACCAGAACCGCGCTCAGCAGTGCGCTTTCCGTATCGCTGTGCATCAATCCGATGCGCAATGTCACGGCACTGGCAAGGGCGCGGGCGGCGCTGTTCGGCGTATAGTTCAGTGCCTTCACGGCCTTCAGCACGGCGTCGCGGGTATCGGCCTGGACGACCGGTCTGTTGTTCAGCACGTTCGATACCGTCATCGTCGACACACCCGCGCGTTCGGCCACTTCGGCGATCGTGGGGCCGCCGCCGCCGCGCCGTCGTTTTCGGGTGTTCGTGCCGCTTGTCATACCGCTCCAGTCATAAGTGCCGCCCGCGAATAGGCAAGGCTGAGACCGGCCGCTGCGAGTGTATCGTCGCCATGGATAACCCGCTCTGGAACCCATGGTGCTGCTGGATTGTAGCGCTAAATAAGCCCGTGTCCATCCGCTAATCGCGCATGGCGGAGGACGGTCCAGAAAGAGGGGAACGGGCTGACAATGTCCCAGCAGACGCGCGCCGATTTCGCCGGGGCGGGCATCGTCTGCCCGTCCCCGGCTTTCCCTCAGCGGAAGTCCTGCGTCAATTGCCAGCAGCCGCTTCGCCAGGCGAACAGGTAGGCGGCGGGCTTGCCGATGTGGCGTTCCACGGTCCAGCCGTCGCCTTCGTCGTCGTCACGCAGGATGGCAGGCTGATAGGTAAACTTGAAACTGCCGTCCGGCAGATCCTCGAACTTCACGTCCAGCGCCGTGTAGGGCTTGTTCGGGTCGGCCTGCCACCGCGCGACGGAGGCGGTGTCGGCGAATTGCCAATCCACGTGCGAGACATTGAACGACTGGTAGGCACTCGCCGGAAGGCTGCGGCCGGTCGCCTTCGCGGGCTGGCCAAATCCGCGCTGCTCGACTTGCGGCGCGGTGTATTTGGCGCGTACCGCCGGCGAGGCGATGAACGCGTCGAGGAACTGGTTGAATTCCTTCTGCGAACACCCGCTTTTCGCCTCGCCCATGGACTGGGCGATATCTTCCTGCGTTTCGGCGGAGGATGCCTGGGTGCTGCCGACAAGCGCGATGGCGAGTGCTGCGCCGGCAAGAGCGGAGCGTCGGCGGAAGTGGTCGGGTTTTGTCACGATAGATCCCTGTCTCTTTGAGAAAATTCTTTGTTGCTCAGGACTTGCCCAAGGCGCGCCGGGCCTTGTCCGCAGCGATATAGCTTCCGACCAGCTCTGCAAAGGCATCGACCTTCATCCCGCGCACCCCGTAACCGCCGATGCGCAGTTCCCGCTTCTTGCGAAGGACCTTGGTGAACCTGCCCGCGCCGGTAACGCGCGGAAGCACGGCATTTTCGGAAAGCACGAGGTCGAGCCCGAAGCGATTGCCGTAAGTCACGGTCCATTCCTCGATCTCGCTCCAGGCGACGGCCTCGCTCAGTCGCGGCGTTGCCAGACGATCCGGATGCAGGACGAGGTACGGCACCTTGCTGCTGCGCTTCACCAGGATCCCGGCAAGGAGCGTGGCAGCAGCGCCAATCAGGCAGGAGCCCGTCAGGATCACGGCGGGCGATCCCGCCAGACCCAGCGGCATCCGGAAGATCCAGGCCGCTATTCCGGCTGCAGCCAGCACCACGGTCGCGGTGAACTGGAAGCCGACCATGAGCCGGGTATCGTTGTGCAAGGTTACCGCCTCCCCGGAAACGGCCGCGGCGGTTTCCTCGAGGAAGGCGCGGTGCTCGCCATGCGCGGTATGCGCCTGCGCGACGAAGTCGGCGCTCAATTCCCGGCAGAGACCGGACCAGTCCGCGACCAGCCGCTCGCCCGCGCAGGCGGAGGCGCCCTGCGGCGGCCGCAGCGCTTCTTCCAGCAAGGCCTCGTCGACGGCGACATCCAGCCGCCGGATGCGCTCCGAGGTAGGGGGATGGCTGTCGGTCGGGTGCGAGGTGGAATCCGCAAGATGATCGCGCACATCCGGCCAGCCGCGCTGCGCTACCTGCCCGACCATGGCGCCGACCAGATCGGGTTCCGCCTGCTCCGGGTTCTCGAAGGCTTCCGACAGCACCATCCTGACCGGCGGCGCGACGATGGTGGTCCGCACGAGCGCCGAAGCGGCATGGCGGCGCCCTTCGGTGCCCGCCCCGAGCCGGTCGGCCTCGAACTCGCGCAGCCTGCTCCAGTGCTGCACGCCGTGATCGAAGCGCTGCATCGCATGAACCGCGTAGAGCAGCGGACCGCGCAGCAGGATCATGTTGCCGGCCTCCGTCGCGATGGCGGCAAGCGTGCGCTGCATGCCAGCGTAGAGCGGTGCGAAAAGCTGGCTGTAGCGCGTATCGTCGCCGGTGAAGTGGCTGAGTTCATGACCCACGATGGCCGCAGTCTCGCCCTCGTTCAGGAAGGCCAGATAAGGTGCGGGCAGATAGAGCGTGCGGCCGGAGACCCGGCTTTCCCCCGGCGACAGGCGCAAGGTTTGCTCGGTGACGAAGAAGCCGCCCTCCATGCCGACGATCACCGCATCGGGCGAGACGGCCAGCTGGCGATCGGCTATTTCACGCACGAAGCGCCACAGGGCTGGGGCCTCCCGGTCGGTCAGGAGGCGGCCGTGCACTGCCCCTTCCTCCGGCGTATAGAGCGCGCCGATCTTCATCAGCGAGCGCACGGCCGACCAGGCCACCATGACCGCGCCGCCGCCAAGAACCACCGCCGCGATCGTCAGCTTGATGTCCCCCTTCGTGAGGTGCACCGACGAGACCAGACCGATGGCCTCGAAGGCGGCACTGGCCGCGATCGCCAGTGACAGGCCGACGACCATCGTTCCCAGGATGACCGGCAGGGCGCGCTGGAGCGCGGCGAAACTGGCGACCAGAGTGTCGCGCGAGGCTCTCGCCCGTCGCGCCGCGATCTCGGCGAACGCCAGGCCGCCCACGCCGCCAGCAAGGGCAAGCAGGCCGCCGACGATGGCCGCAAGCGCCAGAAAGGGCTGCAAACGGGCGAGGAACAGCCCCCGCTGCGCGGCAGGTTGCATCTCCTCCAGCATGTTTGCCGCCAGTCCGGGTGCGTAGCGGACCTCGTCTCCCAGATCGACGGACGCATAGGTGTCACTGGCCGCCAATGCGCGCAGCTCGGCGACCTTCCGGGGCAGCTCCTGCGACATCCCTTCGAAATAGGCGATAGCCTCGCCCGCCCGTGAATGCTCCCAGCACCCGAGGGCCAGAAGCAGGATGGGAGCAACTATCAAGGCGGCCAGCAATTCGCATCTTTGCCGACTAAGCACCATCTTAAATACCTCAAATATCAATATCTTAATGGAACAGCGTCTAGATGGATCGAAGCGTTTGGCAAGGCGTGCATAAGTCGAAGCGTGACCTGCCAGCGTTCAATCGCTTTCAGGATCGTTTCGCCTTTTCGTGCACGGACGACAGGCTGAAGCAGCTATTGCAACTTATTCGCATTAATCTATGGGGGCGCGTAGTCTGCAACCCGCTAGCCGGTCGGAGAAGGTCGCACATTGAACAGCGCACAGGCCCGCTTGCGCATCTATGCGGAGCATCGGCCGGCTCTGGTCGACTACGCGACGCCGATCGTCGGCTCCCGCGACAGTGCCGAGGATGTCGTGCAGGAGGCCTATTTCCGCTTCGTGCCGACACGCCCGCCCCTGCTGCTGGGGCTGCGCACGCCGGTCGGCTATCTCTACCGGATCGTCCGCAACATCGCGATCGACTGGACGCGGCGGGATGCGGCCGAGCAGCGCCGCAATGCGGCCTATGTCCTGACCCGCGATCCGCAGCCCCTTGCCGCGTCAGCCGAGGACGAACTGCTCTGCGGTGACGAGGCGCGCCTCGTTCTGGCGACCCTGGCCGCTTTGCCGGAGAAGAAACGGCGCGCTTATGAAATGAGCGTGTTCGGAGAGATGTCCTCGACGATAATTGCGCAGCATCTCGGCGTTTCGCGCGCGACGGCGCATCGGCTGGTGCAGGACGCGATGATTCATGTCATGCGCACCGTCCAACGCATGGGGCCGGAGGGGGAAGACGATGCCGGTTGAGACGCAGTTTGAAACGCAAGTCGAGACGGGCGCGCGCGAGGCTCGTCTTGTTCATGGGTTCGACGAGGCGATGCATTCATGACGGCCACACCTGTTGCAGGACACGGAGAGGAAGCGCTGTCGGACGCAGTGCTGGCGGAGGCATCGGACTGGCGTCTGCGCATTCAGGACGCGCCGGACGATCTGGACCTTCGCGCCCGGTTCGACACATGGCTGGAGAGCGACGCCGCCCACCGGAACGCATGGGCCTTGCTGGAGCGCAGCGTTCGGCTGACCTTGCAGACACCGCCCGCCCATGTCGCGGACTGGCGGACGGCCGGGCCGGACCTGCCGCCAGTGCCGGTAGCAGCGGACCGGAAGGCGAAGCGGCGAGGCTCTCACGCGCTTTCTACTGGCCCGCGCATCGCCAGGCGTGTCGCCCTCGGCGGGGTGGCGGCAGCGCTTGTGGCGGTCCTGTCCGGGCCGCAGGTCATGATCCAGCTGCGCGCGGACGAGACGAGCGGCACCGCCCGGAACCGGGCCCTCGCACTGGCGGACGGATCGCGGATCGCGCTGGGCGCGCAGAGCGCGATCACGCAGGACTTTGCGGGCAGGCATCGCCGCATCGGCCTGCTTCAAGGGGAAGCTTTCTTCGATGTCGCCCATGACACCGCGCGCCCGTTCACCGTGCAGGCGGCGGACATGACGGTGACCGTCACAGGCACCGCCTTCGACGTCGGGATGACGCGCGAAACGCTGGACGTCAGCGTGGCGCGGGGATCGGTGCGGGTCGAGCGACCGGGGGCCAGGCCGCTGACAGTGGCGCTCAGGCCCGGTCAGCGCCTCACCATCGACCGGGAGACCGGCAGAAACGGCGTGGTCGCGGTCAGCCCGTTCGAGATCGGGGCCTGGCGATCGGGGCGTCTTGCCGTGCGCAACACCAGCATCGCCGAGGTGACCGAACTTCTCGGGCGCCATTTCCCGGGCCATATCTTCGTGCGCGACGATGTGCTGAAATCGGCGCGCGTCACGGGCGTCTACGATCTCGCCGACCCGGTCGGCTCGTTGCGGACGCTGCTGAGTTCGGGCGGGGCGCGGATGACCCGGATCACCCCCTGGATAATCATCGTCACGCCGGCCTGATCGTCATCCGAAAAAGAATTTTCGCAGAGTGTGAGACGCTGCCCGCCCAAGGTTCGTCACCTGAATGAACGGCTATTGCAAGTCATGTGCATCAGCCGTGTTCGAGCGAAAATCATTCGGGGGTTTCATGCGTGAAGTTTCAACCTCGTCCCACGCCGGGCGAGCACAGTCGATCCTCAAGGCGCTGCTGATCGGGGCCAGCGCCGCGGCGATGCTGCCCGCACTGCCGGCCATGGCGCAAAGCGCGCTGTCCTCGCAGGCGAAGGCGCAGTTCAATATTCCGCCCCAGTCGCTGGAAGGTGCCGTCACTGCTTTCGGCTTGCAGTCCGGGCTGCGGATTACCGCCGATCAGGGGGTGCTGGCCGGGCGGCAGAGTCCTGGCGTGTCGGGCAACATGGGATCGTTCGAGGCGCTGAGCCGCCTCCTGGCCGGAACCGGCGTGACCTGGCGACAGATCGACGGCCGCTCGGTCGCGCTGGACAGGGCGCCGGAAAGCGCGGGCGGCGATGCCATCCAGCTGGGGCCGGTGCGGGTCGCGGGCGCGGGTGAAGGCGGAGCCGCGGCGGCGCCCTATTCCAGCGATGCCTCGGCCACCGAAGGGACCCGGTCCTACACCACAAAGGCACCCGCCAGCACGGCCACCGGACTTGCCCTGACCCTGCGCGAGACGCCGCAGTCGATCAGCGTCATCACCCGCGAAAGGATGGACGACCAGCGCCTCGTTTCCATAACCGACGTGCTCCAGCAGACACCGGGCATCAACCTGACCCGCGACGGCGGCGAGCGCTTCGGCATTTCCGCGCGCGGCGGCGCGGTCAACAGCTTCCAGTACGACGGCGTGCTGACGCAAGTGCAGAACACCACGCGCACCGTGCCCCAGACCGCGCTCGATACCGCGCTCTACGACCGGATCGAGGTGCTGCGCGGCGCCACCGGGCTGATGACCGGCGCGGGCGATCCGGGCGGCCTCGTCAACCTGATCCGCAAACGCCCCACGCGCGAATTGCAGGGCTATCTCCAGACCAACCTCGGTTCGTGGAACTTCTTCCGTGCCGAGGCGGACATTTCCGGTCCGCTGGTGAAGAGCGGCGCCATCCGCGCCCGCGCCGTCGCCATGGCGCAGGACAACGACACCTTCATGGACGGTTACAGCCAGAAGAGCAGCCTGCTCTACGGCGTGATCGAGGCCGACGTGACCGACACGACGCTGGTGCGCGGCAGCATCGATTACCAACGCTACCGTCCGAGCGGCGCGCCCGGCGTTCCCGGTGTCTTCAGCAATGGCAAGCAGACGAACTTTCCGCGCTCCTACAGCACCGGCGCGCCCTGGGGCGGAGACGACTTCGACACCTACAACTATGCGCTGGCGCTGGAACAGCAACTGCCGCACGACTGGGTGTTCAAGGCCAACGCCAACTTCATGACGGTCGAGCGCCATTTCAAAAGCGCCCGCTATCAGCCCAGTTCGGTCAATGCGAGCCTGAACGAGGAAACCGGGGCGGCCACGGTGGATGCCTCCTACGGCTATGCGAAGCAGGATCAGCAGGGCGTCCTGGCGTCTCTCTCCGGCCCGCTGCACTTGTTCGGCCGCGAACACGAGCTCTATGTCAGCTACAATTACAACCGCTACTACAATGACTATGCGGCATCATCCGGCACGGGCAGCAAAGTCATAAACTACTACACCTGGAACAATCAGTTCCCCGAGCCCGTAAGCTATACGCCCGCACTGACGCAGTATTTCTACTATAAGCAACAGGGCGTCAACGCTTCGGCGCGGCTGAAGCCTGTCGACGGCGTCAACGTCATCCTCGGGGGACGCCTCACCAATTTCGACTACCGGAATTACATGGTACTGCTGCCCAGCGGCAGCGGCTCGACATATGGCGACACGCGGGCGCGGGGCAAGTTCACGCCTTATGCCGGGCTGGTCGTCGATCTCGACCGGCATCATTCGCTCTACGCCAGCTATGCCGACATCTTCCAGCCGCAGAGCAGTCTGGACCGGGACGGGAACGTGCTGGCGCCGATCATCGGTTCCAACTACGAGATCGGCTGGAAAGGCGCATTCCGCGACGACCGCCTGAACGCCAGCGTCGCGCTCTATCAGGTGGTCCGCGACAACGTGGGCGAACTGGACGACGGCCTGCTCGTGCCGGGCACGACGGACGTCCAGGCCTACCGCCCGGTCAAGGGCGCCAAGACGCGGGGCATCGAAGCGGAGGTCAACGGCGAGGTGCTGCCGGGCTGGAATGTCTCGGCCAGCTATACCCACGTCGTCACCCGCGATGCCGAGGGCGTGCGGTCGCTCACCCAGATCCCCAAGGATACGGTGAAGCTGTGGACGACCTACAAGTTCGACGTGGCGGAGCGCCCGCTCACGCTCGGCGGCGGCGTCAACTGGACCAGCGCGACCTACTATCCCTACAAGACCTTCCGCATCGCGCAGGGCGACTATGCCGTGGCCAACCTGTTGGCGAGGTACGAGTTCAACGATCAGCTCTCGGCCTCGGTCAACGTCAACAACCTGTTCGACAGGCACTGTTACGTCAGCATGTATACGCTCAGCGTCTATGGCCAGCCGAGGAACGTGATGGGCACGGTGCGCTACGCCTTCTGAGCGGGCCGACGTGACCGGCAATCGCCCCATGACGGTGACGGGCGGCAGCGATGCCGCCCGTCCTTCGTCGTTTCGCCAGCGATGGCGGGTCTCCACACTGGACGGGCCGGCCTCCTTGTCCTCGTCCTCGTCCTCGTCCTCGGCCTGATCTGCCGGGTCGCCATCCTTGCTCTGCCGACCGGATAACACGATGACCGTTGCCCTTGCCGTTCCCCCACGCCTCGCCTCGCCGGATCGGCCGTTCGGTTCCGAGCCTTTCGCCCCGCCCCTTCGCTATGCGGACCTGCCCATGCCGCTGGGCACCCGCCTGCTGGGGCTGAGCGGCACGATCGCGATCGGACTGCTGGTCCTTGCGGGTGCCCTCCTGACCTGGACCCGTTACATCGCCCCCCAGGCGCCGCCCGCGATCAGCGCTTTCAACGTCGCGCCGCCTGCTGCCCCGCCCAGGCCCGTTCGCGAGGTTGCTCCCGGCCCCGAGCAGGTCAAAAAGGACAAACCCGTGCCCAAGGCCCCGGAAACCGAGGCGCCGAAGATAGCCGTTCCAGGGCCAAACGTGATCGCCGCCACGCCGCCTTCGCCGCCCAGCCCGCCCGATCCCGGCCCGCCGGTCAGGGAAACGACGGCCCCGGTCAGCAAGCCCGCTCCACCCGCCTCGCAGGTGTCGAGCGGCAAGCCGACCTGGCAGGGCCTAGTTCTCGGCGCCCTCGACAGGGTGAAGCGCTATCCGCGCGACGCCCATTTCGCCCGGCAGCAGGGCGTGCCCTACATCCGCTTCGTCATGGACCGGCAGGGCAAAGTGCTTTCGGTCAAACTGGAGCGTTCATCCGGCATCCGCTCGCTCGATACGGAGGCGCTGGCCCTGCCGAAGCGGGCGCAGCCGCTGCCGCCACCGCCGCAGGACGTAAAGGGCGAGGCCATCGAACTGGTCGTGCCGATCGAGTTCTTCATGACGTGACGGGAGGGATGTCGTGGTCGTCTCGGCCTCGATCTGGGCGCGGGTGGCGGCTCACGGCGGCGCGGGAAAGACCGGCAAAGGACCGAAAGCTTCTGTTCAGGACAGGGCGCGCAAGGGCCTCGCAACCTGACAGGAGAAATACCCATGTTCGCAATCGGCTGCCTTGCCCTGGTGGTCCTCCCGCTCATGGGGCTGGCGCTCGGCGGGTTTCTTCTGGGGCCGATCGGTGCGAAGTGGGGCGCGATCGCGGGCTTCGTGCTGGCTCTGGCCATCAGCGGCGTGACGACTTACGCGCTGGTCGCCGCCGCCCGTCGTCGCTGAAGCCTTGCTGATTAACTTTTTGCAGTCTCGCCATCTATCGCCGCTGCGCCGTTGTCAGCATGGTGCGCTTACGGCATTCGCAACTGCGGTATGAGCTGCGATCGCGGAATCGAGAAGCGGGGGAAATGGGTAGGAAACTGCGGGAAGGGAAAGCCGCCGGCGTCGCGCCGAAGCTGGCGGTTCTGGCGCGCCGGTTGCTGAAGCGCGAGGGCGAAGACGACCCCGAGGATACGCTGGAACCTGCCGATCTGGTGCCGATGGCGGAGTTCATCTGCAGCTGCCGGCGGCTGCGGGATGACGTGTTCGGTGCGGACTTCTTTGGAGATCCCGCATGGGACATCCTTCTCGACCTCTATATCGGGCAGTCCGAAAGCCGCACCATGCCTGGCCGCACGGTATCCTGGAACACGACCCAGCGGTGGGTGAATGTCCTTGAAGCAGAAGGGCTTGTCCTTCACGCACCGGGAAGCGACAGATTGGGCGGAGACATCCGCCTGACCGAGAAGGGCGCCTCCCTGATGCACGACTATCTCAGGCGCGCGGCACGGATCGTCTGATGTTCGCCATAAATCATACGTAATTCCACTTGGTGAAGCGTCTCCGATCGCTTAGCCTTGGCGTCAGGGCCAGGGGGAGAGACGGTTCTGTATGGCACTCACCAACCAGGAGCAGCTTATCCTTGAATTGCGCAGCATTGCTGCCCTGCTTCAGGAGGCGGTCGGGCGTCTCGATGCTTGCGGGCAGGACCTTGCCGCGATCCACGTCCAGACCGCGCTCGATGTCCTGCGGGCAAAGGGCGGCGATGACGACTGGAACATGTTGAGGAACTGAACACATCAAAGGGCCGGATTCGCCAAGGAACCGGGGCGATCGGTTTCGCCGATCGCCCGCGATCCGATCCTGTTGGCGCGACGGCTATTGGCGCAGGCTGTCCGGAACCACGCCGCCGTTCTCCGCAAGGCTGTCCATGACCGCGCGGTGGAGGGCGATGTTCTGTTCCGCCGACCCGTCCGCGGCGACGTGGACACCCAGTTCGCCCGCCAGTTCCTTGCGTGCGGCAAGGCTGGAATCGAGGTCCAGCAGTTTCAGCAGGTCGACGATCGAGGTCTTGTAGTTGCCGCCATGGTCGGCCTTCATCGAGGCCATTTCCTCCAGTACGGCGCCGACATCGACAGGCTCGGCCGCAGGTGCCGGGGCAGTTGGAGGCGCGGAACTGGCAGATGTGGTTGCGGCAGGCGCCGTCGGGGCAGTTTGGGCAGGTGCGGGGGCAGCTTCCGCCTTTTTGCGATGGAAGACCTTGTCGAAGATGTTTCCGAGGATTCCCATAGTCATGCTCCTGGCAGGAAAGGATGCTTTGCCGGTCCGGGCGACCGGAAGCAGCCTGTGCGGGAACGCTCGGCGGAGAAGATGGTTCACGCAGAGGCATAGTCTGGAAGAGGAACTCACCATGAAGCACCGGGTACTTTTCGCCGTCTCGTTCGCCGCCCTCGCGTTGACGGCCTGCAAGAAAGAAGCGCCGGCCACCAGCGACGTGGCCACGAGCACGGCAACCGGCGTCGTTCCCGGCGCCATTCCGGGCGCGGACGTGCCGATGGGCACGGCCACGCAAAGTCCGGCGCAGGCTTTCGCCAACACGGCCGCCGCAAGCGACGCCTTCGAGATCGAGACCTCCAAGCTGGCCGTGGCCAAGGGCAGCTCGGCGGCGGTGAAGCGGTTTGCCAACAAGATGATCGATGCGCACACGGCCTCGACCGAAAAGCTCAAGGGCGTCACCGGCAAGCTTTCTCCCGCGATCACGCCTTCCGCCACGCTGAGCGATGCGCAGGAGCAGACCGTCGATTCGCTGGGCAAGCTGACCGGCGCCGAGTTCGACAAGGCCTATGCCAAGGCCCAGGTCGAAGCCCATCAGGCGACTCTGACGGCGCTCAAGGCCTATGCCGCCAGCGGGGATTCCGCGCCGCTCCAGGCCTTTGCCAAGGAACTGATTCCGACCGTCACGGCCCATCTCAACATGGCCAAGTCGCTGTAACGGAAATACGGTCGCGGGCAGGGATGGTCGTCCGGACCTTGGCGGCGATCCCTGCCGCTGTCGCGGCTCTGCAATTATCCGGGTTTATCCGAAAGCGATGATATTTGTCTGCTGCGCGGGCCGCAGTTCTGTTAGAGTCTTGCCGTGAGCACCGCGATTCCCCACGAGTTCCGCATCGGCGTCGATGCTGCAGACATCGACTTCATGGGTCATGTGAACAACGCCAGCTACCTCAAGTGGGTGCAGGACGCGGTTCTCGACCATTGGCGCGCCATCGCGCCGACCGACGTGGTCGGCCAGCACTTGTGGGTCGCGCTCAAGCACGAGATCACCTATCGCAAGCCGACGTTCCTGGGGGACGACGTGATCGCCACCGTGCTGCTGGAAAAGGTCCAGGGCGCACGGGCCTTCTACGAAACGATCATCAAGCGCGGAGAGGAAGTCCTCGCCGAGGTCAAGTCCAGCTGGTGCTGTCTCGATGCCGCCACGCTCAAGCCTGCCCGACTGGCGCGGGATGTGATCGACCATTTCTTTGGAAGTCCGTCCTGATCCTTTGCCGGATCTTTTGCCTGACCCCTTGAACGTCATACTCGCCAGGTGCCCTGCCCGCTGACGGGCGGCCTTGGGCCATCTGTCCACTCGTGGTATCAACGCGTCATGTTTCTTGCCGCTATCCTGCTTTCGGCTGCGCTGCCTTCGGTCTCGGCCTCCATCAAGGCGCATTCGGATCGTCCCATCGGTGAGGTTGCGGCCTGTGTCGAAACCGAGTTCGACGATGTCGGGGTGAGCGAAAACCTCTCGGTGGAATTCGGTCGCAAGGTGGATTTCCGCGTGGCCAAGGATGTCGATACTCCCACCAATCCGCTCATGTCGTTCGAGGCGCGCCATGACGGCACTCTGGTTCTTTATGGTTTCGGCGACTGGAAGGATGCCGTGGAACCCATGTGGAAAAGCCTTGCGCGCGAGTGTTTTCCGGAGCTTCAGGGCACCGTGGCCAAAGCGCGCTCCTGAGACGAAGACCGGGACGTCCCGCGCTTTGACCGTGCGAAAATACCGCCTTGCGACGGGCAAGACTTCGAGATGACAGGGCCTCACGAATGCGGTATGGGCGCTCCCATGTCGCGCTGGGGCGTTTCTCTGCTGCTGATGCTGCTGTCGTCGTTTCTGGCGACCGCTGCCCTTCATGCTGCCGAGATCTCAGGTCCGGTGACGATGGAATGTTCCGGCTACGTCCACGACGAAGGGGACGCGGACCAATCGCAGGGCGACGCCGACAAGGGCGTGCCGCACCACCACGCGAACTGTCATGGCGGTGCCTCCTTCCTGCCGTCCCGGGACCTAGTTCCCCAGCTTCGCAGCGCGCTGAAGGAATGCGTTCCCGCTGCGCGCTCGCAGGGCCTCGGCCGGTGGATCGCCGGGCCTGATCTGCGACCTCCCATTGCCTGATTGAATTCGAACGGCTCCGGCGCGCGCATCTGCGGCCGAGGCCTGTCCTTCTTCAATCGGGAACACCTTCATGTACAGGATCATAGCGGCTTTGCTGGCCGCCACGTCGTGCGCTGCCGTCGCGCAGGCGCAGGACACTGCGCTGCCGCGCGCGGTGCAGTCTTCGGGCCGAACAGTCACCCTCGATGATGCCGTTGCGGCAGCGGGCGGAAGCGGACCCGCCATCGACGCCGCCGGGGCCGGCATCCGTGCCGCCGAGGCCGGGCGGCGCGTCGCCGGGCTGCGTCCCAACCCCGTGGCGCAGGCCCAGATCGAGAATGTCGCCGGAACCGGGGCCTACAACGGCCTTCGCAGCAACGAGACGACGGTCGGTTTCCTGCAGACCCTCGAGCGGGGCGGCAAACGCAATGCTCGCGTCGCGGCGGCCTCGGCGGAACTGTCCAGAACGCAGCTTCAGGCCGCGATCGTTGCCGC
This sequence comes from Novosphingobium sp., assembly GCA_017745295.1. Taxonomy (GTDB): domain Bacteria; phylum Pseudomonadota; class Alphaproteobacteria; order Sphingomonadales; family Sphingomonadaceae; genus Novosphingobium. Next base: position 80,221 of record JAGHZR010000010.1, on the reverse strand, counting down.
CGACCTGCGGCTTCAGACCACCCGGCTCTACGTCGCGGCAATCGCAGCCGAACGCCGACTGGCAACGGCACGCGACCAGGCCCGGATCGCCGGTGATGCGCTCCGGGCCGCGAGCATTCGCGTGCAGGCGGGCCGCGCCTCGCCGCTCGAACAGCAGCGGGCCGATGTCGCCCGCATAGCGGCGGAGGCGAACGTCGAGAAGCAGGACCGCCTGACCCGCGCCGCTCGGATCAATCTGGAACGGCGCATGGGGCGCGCCCTGACTGGCGCGCTCGATGGGGGCCTGCTCGATCGCCTGCCTTCCGATGCTTACGGACCGGGCCTACCGGTCGATCCGCAGGGCACGCTGGCGCTGGCGGCGGCCGATGCCGATCTGGCCGTCGCCGATGCCGAGGTCCGGCTGGCCCGTGCGAACCGGGTGCCCGATGTGGACGTAGGACCTTCCGTGCGGCGACTGGAGGCGAGCAACGACTTCGCCGCGGTGTTCACCCTGTCGATCCCGCTGCAGGTGTTCAACAATGGCGGCGCCGCGCTTGAGCAGGCCAGCGCCCGGCGTTCCCAGGCCGAGGCACAGCGCCGCGTCAGCGCGCTCGATATCGAACAGGCCATCACCGATGCCCAGGCCGAAGCCGACAATGCCGCCACGGCGGCAAGGGCGGCTGCTGGTCCGGCGCTGGCCGCCGCGCAGGAGGCCGCACGGATCGCCCGCATCGGCTACCGCGAGGGCAAGTTCGGCCAACTCGACCTGCTGGATGCCGAACGCACGCTCGCCGAGACGCGCGTCTCGGCCATCGATGCGCTGGCCGCCTATCAGAATGCCCGTGCGCAGCTGGAGCGCCTGACCGCGCCTGCCGTCGCATTTCAGGGGGGGAATTGATCGTCATGAAGCTTTACATGTTTGCCTGTGCCGCACTGGCGTTTTCCGTTGCAGGCTGTGGCGGCGGCAGTTCGCAGGATGCCGCTCCGAAGGAAGAAGGGGTAGGCGAGGCCGCCCATGCCGATGACGGCAAGGTCACGCTGACGCAGGAGCAGATCGCCTCGGCGGGCATCCAGCTTGGCCGTCCGGTGGTGGGCGGTTCGGGCACGCTCGAACTGCCGGCGATCGTCGAAGGGGATCCGCAAGGCACGCAAGTCGTGTCCGCGGCGATCGGCGGGCGCGTGGTGGCGCTCGACCGGCATCTCGGCCAGTCGGTGGGGCGCGGCCAGATTCTCGCGGTGATCGAGAGCCGCGAAGCCGCCCTGCTCAAGGGCGAAGTCGAGGCAAGCCGCGCGCGTCTTGCCCTGGCCAACGCGAATCTGGCCCGCGAGCAGCGTCTGTTCGCCCAGCGCGTTTCGCCCGAGCAGGACCTGATCGCGGCGCGCACGGCGGCCGCCGAAGCCCGGATCGCCTACCGGCAGGCGCAGGGCCAGATTTCGGCGGCGGGTGTCGGCGGGGGCGGCCTCAACCGCCTTGGTATTACCGCGCCGATATCCGGGCAGGTGATCGCCCGCAGCGTCGTGCTCGGCCAGACCGTCGATGCCAATGCCGAACTCTACCGGATCGCCGATCTGTCGAGCGTCTCGCTTGCGCTGAGCCTGCAACCGGCGGATGCCGGGCGGGTGAAGCCGGGCAGTTCGGTAGCCGTTACCGCAGCCGGCCGCAGCGCCACCGCCAGGGTGACGTTCGTTTCCCCCGCGCTCGATCCGCAGACCCGGCTCGTGCCGGTCATGGCCACGCTCGACAATCGCGGCGGTCAATGGCGCGTGGGCGAGCCGGTCACGGCTTCGGTCCAGCTCAATGGCGAGGGCAGCGACAGCGCCGTGCGCGTGCCCAGCACCGCCATCCAGACAGTCGCGGGCAGGAGCGTGATCTTCGTGCGCACCGGGGCCGGGTTCCAGGCGGTGCCCGTGACGCTCGGCGACAATGCCGGGGGCACCGTGATCGTCAGGTCGGGCCTGAAGGGCAACGAGCAGATCGCCACCGTCAACAGCTTCACGCTCAAGGCCGAACTCGGCAAGGGCGAAGCGGCGCACGAGGACTGAGCCGATGATCGCCCCCATCGTCAACTGGGCGGTTCGCAAGCGCTGGCTCGTTTTGCTGCTGACCGTCCTTGCCGCCATCGTCGGCGCCGCCGCCCTGTACCGGCTCCCCATCGACGCGGTGCCGGACATCACCAACAATCAGGTGCAGATCAATATCCGCGCCCCGGCACTGTCGCCGGAACTGGTCGAAAAGCAGGTCTCGTTCCCGATCGAGACCGCGCTGGCCGGTATTCCCGGCCTCGAACATACCCGTTCGCTGAGCCGCAACGGCTTCGCGCAGATCACCGCGGTGTTCGACGAGAGCACCGACATCTACTTCGCGCGCCAGCAGGTGGGCGAGCGCCTTACCGGGGTGAAGGAAAACCTCCCCGCCGGGGTCAATCCTGAGATGGGACCGATCGCCACCGGGCTTGGCGAGGTCTACATGTGGACCGTCCGCCTCGAACACCGCAAGGATGACAAGCATCTCCCCGGCGAACCCGGCATGCAACCGGACGGGAGCTACATCACCCCCGAAGGCGAACGCCTGACCGACGAGACCGACAAGGCGACCTATCTTCGCACCGCGCAGGACGGGATCGTCGCCCCCCTCCTCAAGAACACCAAAGGGCTTGCCGGGGTCGATTCCATCGGCGGCTATGCCAGGCAGTTCCTGGTCGTGCCGGATGTCCAGCGTCTGGCGGCGATGAACATCACGCTCACCGACCTTGCCACCGCGCTGGAGCGCAACAATACGAGCGTGGGCGGCGGTTTCGTCAACCGCAACGGCGAAGGACTGGCCGTGCGGTCCGACGCGCTGATCCGGAACGCCAGCGAACTGACCAAGGTCGTGGTCGCGACGCGCGGCGGCGTTCCCGTCACGCTTGGCCAGGTTGCCGAGGTCCGGACCGGGCAGGCCATCCGCATGGGCTCGGCTTCGGAGAACGGCACCGAGGTCGTCGTCGGCACCGCGATCATGCGCATCGGCGAGAACAGCCGGACGGTCGCCACGGCAGTCGCGGATCGCCTCCAGGAGATCAATGCCTCGCTGCCGCCTGACGTGATCGTGCAGCCGGTGATGGACCGCACGCAGCTCGTCAATTCGACGATCAGGACCGTCGCGGGGAATCTGGGCGAAGGGGCGCTGCTGGTCATCGTCGTGCTCTTCGCGCTGCTCGGAAATTTCCGCGCGGCGCTGATCGCGGCGATGGTGATCCCGATCACGATGCTCCTGACCGGCTTCGGCATGCTCAGGGCCGGTGTCTCGGCCAACCTCATGAGCCTCGGCGCGCTGGACTTCGGGCTGATCGTCGACGGCGCCGTCATTATCGTCGAGAATGCGCTGCGGCGCATGGCGGAGCGGCAACACGACAACGGGCGTCTGCTGACCGTGGAGGAGCGTCTTGCCACAGTGGCTGCCGCCGCCCGCGAGATGATCCGGCCTTCGGTCTATGGGCAGGCGATCATCATTCTCGTCTATATCCCGCTGCTCACGCTCAGCGGCGTGGAGGGCAAGACCTTCGTGCCGATGGCGCTGACGGTCATCATGGCGCTGGCCTTTGCCTTCGTGCTCTCCCTGACCGCGGTGCCCGCCGCGATCGCGATCTGGCTCTCCAACCGCGTGGAGGAGAAGGAAGGCCGGATCATGGCCTGGCTCAAGGCGCGCTATGCGCCGGGTCTCGACAAGGCGATGAAGCGGCCGGGCATGACGGTGGGCGTGGGGATCGGCGGGTTTGTCCTCGCCATCGCCGCGTTCCTGTCGCTGGGACAGGTCTTTCTGCCGCAGCTCGATGAAGGCGACCTGCTGATCCAGGCCTTGCGCATCCCCGCGACGTCCGTGCAGCAGAGCCAGGCGATGCAGGTGCCGATCGAGCGGATGCTGTCGCGGCAGCCGGAAGTGCGGTTCGTCTTCTCCAAGACGGGCACGGCGGAACTGGCATCCGATCCGATGCCGCCCAATGCCACCGACATGTTCGTGATGTTGAAGCCGCGCGACCAGTGGCCCGACAGGAAGCTCACCAAGGAGGCCCTCGTGGCCCGGCTGGAAAAGGAACTGAACAGGTTCCCGGGCAATGCCTACGAGGTCACGCAGCCCATCCAGATGCGCTTCAACGAGCTGATCGCTGGGGTGCGCGGCGACATCGCGGTCAAGGTCTTCGGCGAAGACTTCGATGCCATGAATGCCACGGCCGAGAAGATCGCCGGGGTGCTGCGCCGCACGCCGGGGGCGGTGGACGTGAAAGTGGAGCAGACCACGGGACTTCCCATGCTCGACATTCGCGCCAATCGCGATGCCATGGCGCGCCTCGGCGTCACCGCGCAGGACGTGCAGGATATCGTCACGGCCACGCTCGGCGGGCGCGAGGCGGGCACGATCTTCCAGGGCGATCGCCGTTTCCCGATCGTCATCCGCCTTTCCGAAGCGCAGCGTGCCGATATCGGCGTGCTGGAGCAGGTCCAGGTGCCGGTGCCGGGAGGAGGGTTCGTGCCGCTGGCCAGTGTTGCCGACATCCGCGTCATCGACGGCCCGAACCAGATCAGCCGCGAGAACGGCAAGCGCCGCGTCGTCGTCCAGGCGAATGTGCGGGGCCGCGATGTCGGCAGCGTGGTCGAAGATGCCCGAGCGGCGATTGCCGGCGAGGTCCGGCTTCCGGCAGGCAGCTATCTGGAATGGGGCGGCCAGTTCGAGAATCTGGCTTCCGCAAGGGCGCGGCTGCAACTGGTGATACCGGCCTGTTTCGCGCTGATCCTGTTGCTGCTGTACGGTGCGCTCGGTTCGATCCGGGATGCGGCGATCGTGTTCACCGGGGTTCCTCTGGCTCTGGTCGGCGGCGTCCTGCTGCTGTTCGCACGCGGCATGGACTTCTCCATCGCGGCGGCGGTGGGCTTCATCGCGCTGTCGGGCATCGCCGTGCTCAACGGTCTGGTCATGGTTTCGTCGATCCAGGACCTCATGCGGCAGGGCATGGAACGGGCCGAGGCGGCCCGCTCCGGCGCGATCCAGCGCCTGCGCCCGGTGGTGATGACGGCGCTTGTCGCCAGCCTCGGTTTCGTGCCGATGGCACTGGGCACCGGGGCAGGCGCGGAAGTGCAGAAGCCGCTTGCCACAGTGGTGATCGGGGGGCTGATCTCGGCGACCCTGCTCACGCTGTTCGTCCTGCCGACGCTCTATGCGCGATATGGGCGCCGTGACATGCCGGGCGAGGAACCCGCCGGGTAAGGGCAGAAGGGAGAAGCGCTCTGGCGAAGCGCTTCTCCCTGCGTTTTCATGCCGGGGCGGCGCATTCGAGGGATGCGCCTTGCGCCGCCTCCAGCTTCTGTTCGGATTTCGCGATCACCGCCGTCGCGATGGCGTTGCCGAGGACGTTGGTGGCGGTGCGGCCCATGTCCATGAAGTGATCGACGGCCAGAATGAAGGCGATGCCCTCCACGGGGAGGTCGAACTGCCCGAGCGTCGCCGCGACGACGACCAGCGAGGCGCGGGGCACGGCGGCGATTCCCTTGCTGGTAACCATCAGCACCAGCAGGATCGTGATCTGGGTGAGGATCGGCAGGTCGATGCCGTAGGCCTGGGCGATGAACAGCGTCGCGAAAGTGGCGTACATCATCGAACCGTCGAGGTTGAAGCTGTAGCCCAGCGGCAGGATGAAGCTGTAGATGCGGCGCGGCACGCCGAAGCGGTCGAGCTGCTCCAGCATCTTGGGATAGGCGGCCTCGGACGATGCGGTGGAAAAGGCCAGCAGCACGGGTTCGCGCACCAGACGCAGCAGGGTGAGGATCCGCCTGCCAAGGAACAGGGCCCCGGCGCAGACCAGCAGCAGCCACAGCGTCCCGAGCGCGAGATAGAACGATCCGACCAGTCGCCCGAAGGTCGCCAGAACGCCGATGCCCTCGGTCGTCACTGCCGCCGCCAGCGCGCCGAACACCGCCAGCGGCGCCATGCGCATGACATAGCCGGTCACCGTCAGCATCATTTTCACCATCGCCTCGATCAGCGTGACGATGGGTCTGGCCTCTTCCCCGAGCGCGGTGAGCGCCACGCCCACGAAGATCGAGAAGACGACGATCTGCAGGATCGAGTTCTCCGCCATGGCCCCGACCATCGAGGTCGGGAAGACGTGGAGCACGAAGTCGCGGAAGTTGAGCGATTCGGCGTCGATCGTCGAGGCGCCGCCGCTGCGGACGAGGTGCAGCCCCTCGCCGGGTGTCAGCAGGTTCACGAGGATGAGGCCCAGCGCCAGCGACAGCAGGCTGGCGGTGAGGAACCAAGCCATCGCCCGCCCGCCGATCCGGCCCAGCGCCTTACTGTCCCCCATATGCGCCATGCCCGCCACCAGCGTGGAGAACACCAGCGGGGCGATGATCATCTTGATGAGATGGAGGAAGACGTCGGCGAGCAGGTGGAAGTAGCCCGCCACTTCCCTGGCCGTCTCGGGCGTATCGCCGACGAGCCGGTTGGCGGCGAACCCCGCGCAGACGCCGGAAACCATCCCGGTGACGATGAAAGTCGTCAGGCGACGCGACATAGGAAATTCTCTTTTCGAAGGGAGTGCGTGAAGCCCAAAAAAAGCCCCCGGTTCCGCCGGATTTGGAGTAGCGGAACCGGGGTCAGGATGGGTCCGGTCAATTCTGTAAAAGGCGATCAGTCCTTGGACGAACCAGCCTTGCGGTAATCGAGCGAGGGTGCCTTGTCGCCGAGGAGCGAGCGGTAGACGAAGTCCGGCCCGCGCCGTTCGTCGAGTTCCTGCTTCGCGGCGGCCAGCGTGTCCGGGCTCTGGAACAGCTGCGCGGCGGTCAGCGCCAGGGTCTTGGCGGCGACTTCCGCGCCCTTGGTGCCGACGCTGTTGCCGCTGGCGGCGACCGCCTGCCAGCTGTGCGGCGGGGTGCCGGGCGCCCAGGTCCCGGCGGACATGCCCGCCGTCGGGGTGGTGTAGCTGACATCGCCGACATCGGTGGAGGCCGACATGATCTCGCCGCTGGAATAAGGCGCCACGCCGGTCTCGCGCTTGCGGCCGCCCTTGGGCAGCGTGGCTCCGATCTTGTCGAGGAAGGCCTGTTCCTGCGCCGTGTAGCTGGGCAGCGGCACCTGCTTCAGGTTGTCGTACATCACATGGCCGAGCGTGTCGTTCGGCAGCAGGTCGAAAGTGCCGCCGATCTGGTTGTATTCGACCGTGGTGCCGGTGCCGAGCGCCGCGCCTTCGGCGGCCTTCTTCACGCGCTCCATGATCTCGGCCACCTGCTGCTGGTCGGGGTGGCGGACGTAGTAGTAGACCTCGGCGGTCTCGGGCACGACGTTGGGCGCCTTGCCGCCATCGGTGATGACGTAGTGAATGCGGGTTTCCTGCGGGACATGCTCGCGCATCATGTTGACCATATTGTCCATCGCCTCGACGGCATCGAGGGCCGAACGGCCGCGCTCGGGCGCGGCGGCGGCGTGCGACGCGACGCCGTGGAAGCGGAACTTGGCGCTGACATTGGCCAGCGCGTGCCCCTGCATGGCGCTATAGCCGTCGCCAGCGTGCCAGTGCAGCATGGCGGAAACGTCCTTGGTCAGGCCCGAGCGGACAAGGAAGACCTTGCCCGAGCCGCCTTCTTCGGCAGGCGCGCCGTAGACGCGCAGCTCGCCCTTGATGCCGTGGGCGACCATCCAGTTCTTGGTGGCGATGGCGGCGGCGATCGAGGCGGCGCCGAACAGGTTGTGGCCGCAGGCGTGCCCGGCGACGCCGTCGATCACCCGGCGTTCCGGCTCGGCGGCCTGGGCGAGGCCGGGCAGGGCGTCGAATTCGGCGAGGATGCCGATGACCGGGCCATCGCCGGTCTTGAAGCTGGCGACGAAGGCGGTGGGCATTCCGGCGACGCCCGGCGTCACCTGGAAGCCTGCGGCCTTGAGGTCCTTCTGGAGCAGGCCGGAGCTTTTGGTCTCCTGGAAGCCGACTTCGGCCCAGGACCAGATCTGCAAGGCATTGCGCGCCATCGCCGCCGAGCCGCGATCGACGTCGGCGAGGATCGCGGTGCGGTCGGCCTCGGCAAGCGGGCCTGCGAGCGCGGGCGCGGAGGCCCCTGCGGCGAGAAGGAACAGGGCGGTACGAACGAAGGATTTCATCAGGCTATCCCCATGGTAGGTCGTATCGAAAGGGTGTCCCCGCGCGGGATCGTATCCGCGCGGGGGCCGGCACTCGGAATCAGCGCTTCCCGAAGGAGACGCGCAGCTGGGCACCGATCACGCGCGGCTCGTTGTAGACGAGCGTGGTCGAGGTGACGGACGGCGTGACGACACCGCCCGCAGCGGCATACGTCACATCGAACAGGTTACGCACGAAGAAGCCGAGGTCGATGCCGCGGTTCTCGATATTGTTGAAGTCCAGCTTCAGGTTGACGGTGTCGTAGGCCTTCTGGATGCCGTTGGTGTCCAGCGGACGCTCGACGTACCAGACCTTGGTGCTGTGGAACCAGTTGGCGTTGAATACCATTTCGGCGAAGTCGCCGAGGTAGGTCGCATAGCGGGCACCGCCGCCCAGGGTCCACTTGGGGGTGTAGGAGAACTTGTTGTTCACCGGGTTGTTGCCCAGCAGCGGGATGAAGGCGGCGGGGGCGTCGTACTCGTCGTACTTGGCATCGGTATAGGCGCCGAAGCCCGAGAGGGTTAAGCCTCTCGTCGGCGTGAGCGAGAAGTCGAATTCGGTGCCCTTGATCGTCGCCTTGGCGGCGTTGATGATCAGGCTGCTGGGATCGTTGGCCGAATTGCCGTCGCCGTCGAAGTCGGCGCCGGGGAAGATCGAGCGCTGGATGTTGCTGTACTTGCTGGTGTAGGCCGCCACGTTGAACCGGCCCTTCACGCCGCCCAGTTCCCAGCTCGACTTGATCCCCGCTTCGTAGTCGGTGACTTTCTCCGGCTTGAAGGTCTCGAAACCGTCGAAGTACGGCGACATGCCGCTCTGGTTGAAGCCTGCCGAGCGGTAGCCGCGGCGGTTGGTGACGTAGAGGAACAGGTCGTCGTTGACCTTGTAGTCGAAGCCCAGCGTCCAGGTCGGCGCCTTGGAGCTTTCCGATCCGGTCTTGCCGCCCGAAGTCCCGCAATCGTCAGGCCCGATGTGGGCGGCGGTGTCGAGCGTCGCCACCGAGCAGCCCGAGGACTTGTCCCAGGTGTAGCGGAAGCCGCCGTTGAAGCGCAGGCCTTCCGCGAAGCCGCCGAAGGCATAGCCGACCTGGCCGAACAGCGCCTTGCTGGTCGAAGTGTTGTAGTTCTCGTTGTAGGTGAAGGTCCTGCCGGGGATCACCGCAGAGTAAGTGACGCTGCCGTTGACGCCGCTCGGGTCGCTCTTGAGATAGAAGGCGCCGACGATCCAGTCGAGCCGGTCGTTCAGTAGCGAGCCGAGAATCTGGAACTCGTTCGAGACCTGCTTGACGTTGGTGTTCGAGATGCCGTCGTAGAGCGCGAGATAGGTGCCGTCCATGTCGCGGGCGGCGGCAACCTTGCTGCGGCGGTAGCCGAAGATGTTCTTGAAAGTGACCTTGCCCACTTCCAGCTCGGACGTGTTGGCAATGCCCCAGAACGTGCGGTTCGAGTAGGGATCGATGCTGGTGCTGATGTCTCGGACGCCTGCCGCCTGCTGTTCGGCGAGGGCGATGTCGATGTCGCAACCGGCGACGCCGCAGTCGAAGTAGGGGCGGTTGGCCGCCGTGCGTGCGGTGCCGCCGCCGCTGACGGCGGGGTTCGGGTAGACGCCGCTCAGCACGGTGCCGGTGCCGTTCTCGCGCGCGCGGTACCAGTCGAACACGGTGGTGTTCTTCAGGCCGTCCACGGGTTCGAACAGAAGCGAGGCGCGGAAGGCGTCGTTGTGGCGGTCGTCGAGGTCGCCGCCGTTGCCGTGGTTCTTGGTATAGCCGTCGCGGCGGGCGATCTGGCCAGCGACGCGCAGTGCCACATGGTCATCGACGATCGGCACGTTCACCGCGCCCTCGAACGTGGTCTCGTTGTAGGAGCCGAGCGTGACCTGGCCGTAACCGGCCAGATCGTAGTCCGGCGCGACAGGATAGAGCAGCAGGGCGCCGCCGGTGGTGTTGCGGCCGAACAGGGTGCCCTGCGGCCCCTTCAGCACCTGGATCGAGCCGATGTCGAAGGTCGGCACGATCGAACCTTCGTTGGGCAGCGGCACGTCGGCGAAGTAGGTCACGACCGAGGGAGCCGAGGCGCCCGCCGTGGCGCGGCGCTGGCCGCGAATGACGATCGAGGGGGTATCGCGCGAGGTCTGCGGCGCGACGTTGAGACCCGGCGTCGTGTAAGTCAGGTCCTGGGTGCTGACGACGGCCTTTTCGCGCAGCATTTCGGCGTTGAAGGCGGTGACCGAGACAGGCACGGTTTGCGCGCTTTCCTCGCGGCGGCGCGCGGTGACGACGATGTCGCCGCCCGGCTGGTCGAGCGACTGGGCCTGATTCTGAACTTGCGCCTGGGCAGGCGCGGCGGCGGCGAGGATGCTGGACGCGAGAAGCAGAGCCGAAAGGCTGCGACAGGTCATTTTTTATTTCCCCTTTTATCCGGCCTGTCCCTGATCGCAGGCCGATAGTCGCAAGACGCAGCGCATCGCGGATCATTCGCTTTCGATGAAAAAATATTCCGGGTGACGCGCCGGGCCGCCGGAGGCTAAGGAAGCCGGGCATTCGACACGGAAGGCCGGACTCATTTTCTCGCTGCGCAGGACATCGCCGAACCGGCAGGAAACGGGCCGTCTCGAGGGGCCGGACCTGTCCGCGCACGTTCCCGCCCTGCGCCGCTACATCGCCAAGCGCGCGCAGCCGGGTGACGTCGACGATCTGGTGCAGGACGTGCTGGTGCGCATGCATGTACGCGGGCAGGCCGATCCCATCGCCAATGTCGAGGGCTATCTGTTCCAGGTCGCCGCCAGCGTGCTGACCGACCGCGCCCGGCGCGACAGCGTGCGTCATCGCGGCGCGCATCATGAGCTGACCGAGGCCTTCCATCCGGTCGACGAACTGACCCCCGAACGCGTGCTGCGCGGGCGCGAGGACGTGGACCGGTTGGCCAATGCCCTGGAAGACATGCCCGAAATGACGCGCGACGCCTTCGTGCTCCACCGCTTCGAGGACATGTCCTACGATGCCATCGGCGAGCATCTGGGCATCTCCAACAGCGCGGTCGGGCGCCACCTCATGAAGGCCGTCCGCTTCCTGGCCGCGAGGGACCTGCCATGAGCCGGCCCCTCGACCCGACACCGTTCGACGCCCATGCGCTGGAGCGGATAGATTCGCCCGAAGCGACGGCGGCGGCCTATTTCAGCATCTTCCGCTCCCCGCGCGCGACCGCGCGGGACTACGAGGATTTCGAAAGCTGGCACGCGCGGGACGAGGCCAACCGCATCGCCTGGGCCAGGGTCGAGCGGGCCTGGGACGGCTCCGGCGCCATGCGCACCGAAGCGCGCATCCTCGAAATCCGCGAACGCGCTTTGGCCAACCGGCGCAGGCGCAAGGCCTGGGTGCGCCCAGCCATCGCCGCTTCCATGGCGCTGGCGGTGCTGGGCGGCGCGTTCGGTTTCCAGCAGTACAAGACCGTTTCCCCGGCGGCGCCCACCGTGGCCGACAGCCGCGAGCTGTCCACCGGCGTCGGGCAGCAGGGCACGCTGCGCATGGCCGACGGTTCGGTCATCACCGCCAATACCGCGACCGTGCTGGCCGTGGCCGAAAGCGACACCCGGCGCAGTACCGCCCTGCGCGGCGGCGAAGCCTTCTTCGAAGTCGCCAAGAACCCCCGCAAGCCCTTCGTCGTGACGGCGGGCCGGATCGCGGTGACGGCACTGGGCACCCGGTTCGCGGTGCGCGATACCGACGGGCGTGTCGATGTGACTCTGGCCGAAGGGCGCGTGCGGGTCGACATGCCCGCCGTGGACGGCAGGCCTGCGCAGTCGGCTATCCTGCTGCCGGGGCAGGAGCTGGTCTGGAACGGGCGCGGCTATCGCACCGGGGCGGTCGAGGTCGAGCGGCGGCTGGCCTGGCGCAAGGGGGTGATCGATTTCGACCGGATTCCGCTGGCCGAGGCGGTGGCGGAAATCAATCGCTACAGCCCGCAGGAGATCATCGTCTCCAGCCCGGCGCTGGCGGGCCTGCCGATCAGCGGCACTTTCCGCATCGGCGTGACTCGCGGCTTCCTGCAAAGTCTGGAAGCGGCAGGCATCGCCCGCGTGGAAAACGAAAGCGCGACAAGGGCCGAACTCGTCGCGCCCTGACGCTTGCGCTTATTCGAAGGTGTAGCGCAGTCGCAGGCCGATCGTGCGCGGCGGACCGGGGATCACCGTCGCCGCCGTATAGGCCGGGTTGAGCGTTCCCCCGCCGCTCGCATAGAAGCGGTCGGTCAGATTGCGGCCCCAGAGCTGCAATTCCAGCGGCAGGCCCGCCGGACGCATCCAGTTCAGCGAGGCGCCGAGCAGGCCGTAGGCAGGCTGCCGGGCAAAGTCTTCGGTGAGGCGCTCGCTGAAGCGCACGCTGCTGACATGGGCGTAGTCGGCCCGCAGTTCCAGCACTCCAAATCGCCCCGGCAAGTCGATTTCGTGCGACAGCGTCACGGTGCCGCTGAAGGTGGGCGTATAGGTGAAGCGGTTGTGCAGTGGATCGCTGCCCAGCAGGCTTGTCAGCGCGGCGGGCGCGATGACCTTGGTATAGCGCGTATCGATCCAGGAGGCGCTCACCGTCGCATGGGTCCGCGCGCCGAGGTCCAGCGAGAGATCGCCGTCCAGCCCCGCTACCCGCGCGCGGGCGCTGTTGACGTAGAGCGTGATAGGATCGGTCTTCAGGTCGCCGTCGCCGTCGTAGTCGACATCGGGAAACAGCGCGCGCTGCACGTCGGAATAGAGGCCCACATAAGCCGCGACGGCATAGGAACCCGACAGTCCTCCCATGTCCCACCGTCCTTTCGCACCGGCTTCGATGTCGGTGAGGGTTTCCGGCCGGAAGGTCTGGTAGGGGCGCAGGCTGCCGCCCAGCGCCGGGGTATTGTAGCCACCGGAGCGGAATGCGCGGCGGCTGGTGAGATAGACGCTGTGGTCTCCCCATTTCCGCATCAGCGACAGGGTCCAGGTGAGGCGACCGAAGCGGGAGCGTGCTTGGGTGCCGTTCTCGGCGATGCACTGGCTCTCGTTCTGTGGCATGGCATCGACCGCGCGCAGCGAGCAGCCGGAGATCGTCTCGCGCGTGTAGCGCAGGCCGACGTCGGCCACATAGCCGCCGCCGAGCGTCGCCGTGACCTGACCGAACAGGGCGCCGCTGCGGAAGGTCTGGTAACTGGCGATATGCGACGGCGGATTGTCCGGCCGCACGAGGCGCGACACCGTCTGGAGTACCGGCCCGTCGGGCGCGCTGCCCAGATAGAACAGGCCGACGATATAGCGCAGGCTGCCGCTGCGGCCCTGCATCTGGAACTCCTCCGTGATCTGCCGCAGGTGCGACACGGTGACGGAATCGTTGATCGGCAGCGGCGTGCCGTCGCCGTCGAGTTCGTAATGCACCCTGGTCGAGCGCAGTCCCGCGATATTGCGGAACAGCAGGTCCTCGTCGCCATATTCGGTGACGTTGCCCAGTCCCTTGAAGTGCCTGCCGAACGAGAGTGCCGGGCTCGACTGCGAGGTGCGCCGTCCCAGTCCCTGTTGTGTGTCGTAATAGCTGTCGATGTCGCAGGCGCCCGCGCCGCAATCGAAATAGGGGGCGTTTGCGGCATTGCGGACAGTGCCCTCGGGATAGACGCCTGCCAGGATCAGCGCGGCGCCGACTTCCTCGGCGCGCAGCATGTCGAAGCTGGTGGTCGATCGCAGCGGGCCGGGCGGATCGAAGCGCAGGATCGCGCGCAGGCTGTCGCTGTGCACGTTATCGGCGCGGCCTCCCGCCAGCAGCCGCGTATAGCCGCCCCGGCGCATGCGCTGGCCGGAGAGGCGCAGCGTGAACGGTCCGCTGGCGGGCAGTTCGACCGCGCCCTCCAGCCGGGAGAGGCCGTAGTTGCCGGTCTCCGCCTCCAGATAGGATGCCGCGCCCGTGCCGGGCTGGACGGTGCGCAGCAGCACCGCGCCGCTCGTGGCGTTGCGGCCGAACAGCGTGCCCTGCGGGCCGCGCAGCACTTCGACCGAGGCCATGTCGAACAGCGGCGAAAGCGCGGCCTGGTTGGGCAGCGGAATTTCGTCCTGATAGATGACGAGCGGCAGGCGGTTCTCGTCGCTGATCGAGCGCCGCTGGCCGCGCATCACCAGCAAGGGGGTGGCGCTGCTGGTCTGCCCGGTGGCGATGAAGCCGGGGGTGAGGCGGGCCACGTCGGCGATCGTGCGCAGCGCCGCCTTGTCGAGCGTGTCGCCGTCGACATGCCCGACAAGCAAGGGCACGTCTTCCTCGCGTTCGGGACGGCGGCGGGCGGAGACCAGGATTTCCAGCGGCTCGGGCCGGGGGGACGAGTTGGACTGGACCTTGGCAGGCCGTCCGGCCGGAGCGGCGACGATGACATAGACGCCGGGCGAGGCGCGGCGGACGGCGAGGTCCAGCCCGCGGATCATTCTTGCCAGCGCCTCCCCTGCGGAAAGGCGCCCATGGACGGCCGTGGTGCGCAGCCGCTCTCGGCCGGGCGCGTTGAGCAGGATCTCGACGCCGGTCTGCCGTCCCAGCATGCCGACGGCGGCGGAGAGAGGCAGGGCCGGAACATCGACTTGCGTGACTTGCGCATGGGCGCCGGTCGCCGCCGCGACCAGACCGGATACCACACCGAAGGAACTTGCAAGGGGGCGACGCAACCAGACTTTCCCGGCAATGGAGCCTTCCCAATGCAAGCGGCTCTCTGTGATGGCGGATGCCTATGGGGCTTGGTCTTAAAGTTCAAGCGCCTGCACGGGCGCGCAGGGCCGGAACCGGGGCCAAAACCGGAGCCGGAACTGGGCCGACCTCCGGTAGCTCAGGCGGCGATTTCCAGTTCGGCGCCGCTGGAAAAGCGGGTGCGATATTCGCCGGGCGTCAGGCCGAGGATGCGATGGAACACGCGGCGAAACGCCGTGGCATCCTCGTAGCCGACGGCCCAGGCGATCTGGTCCACCGAACGGCGGGTGAATTCCAGCAGCTCGCGCGCTTTGCCGACGCGCAGGTTCTGGACATATTCGACCGGCTTCATGCCGGTGGCCGCCTTGAAGCGGCGCAGGAAGGTCCGCTCCTCCAGCCCTGCCTGTCCGGCCATCTCGGGGACGCTGAGAGGACGCTCGGCGCGGCTCTGGACCCAGTGCTGGACCTTGAGGATCGCCTCGTCGCCGTGGGTCAGGCGCGGAGCGAAGCTGCTGTAGTGGCGTTGCTCGCGTCCGGCGGGATCGACCAGCAGGAACTTGCCGGTCTCGATCATCACCGTCGGCCCCAGCAGGCGGTCGACGATCCGCATGCCGAGGTCGGTCCAGGCCATCAGGCCTCCGGCGGTGATGATGTCGCCGTCCTCGATGACCATCTTGTCCGGCTCCATCCGCACGTCCGGAAAGCGGGTGCGGAAGGCGTCTGCGAAGAGCCAGTGGGTGGTGGCGGGGCGGCCGGAGAGCAGCCCGGTCGCCGCCAGCATGAAGGCGCCGCCGCACGTCGAGGCGAGAGTGGCGCCGTGGCCGTGCCGGTCGAGCAGCCAGCGGGCATAGGGCGCGGCCTCCTCGGCATCGGCCGGGCCGGACAGGCGGCCGGGCACGATGAGGAACGCGGGGCTGCCGTCCTGTCCGGGATGCGTATCGAAGCTGCGCGCGAAGGTATCCGCGCCCTCCATCGTCCAGTGGCTGACCCGCAGCCCCGGCCCTTCGCGCTGGCCCGAGAAATGCGAGGCGATGGCGAAGAGGTCGGTGATCCCGTGGACCATCGCCGCCTGGCAGTTCGGGTAGAGGACGAGGCCGATCTCGGCCCGGATACGCGGCGGCACGGACATGCCCGAATTCCCTCTTTGTCGGTTTTGGCCTGTTTTATGTCGGAACCGCCGATCCTGCCGGTTCGCGGGGCAGTCTATCCCTCTTCTCACGGGGTGCAACGGCCCTATCGAGAAAGGAAAAGGGACATGACCAGGATCACCACCAAGGACGGAACCGGCATCTTCTACAAGGACTGGGGCGCTAAGGACGCCCAGCCGATCGTCTTCTCGCACGGCTGGCCGCTTTCGGCCGACGCCTGGGACGCGCAGATGGTCTTCTTCGCCAACGAAGGCTTCCGCACCGTCGCCCACGACCGTCGCAGCCATGGCCGCTCCGACCAGGTGTGGAACGCCAACACGATGGACCAGTACGCCGACGACCTCGCCGAACTGATCGAGGCGCTGGACCTGCACGACGCCATCCTGGTCGGCCATTCGACCGGCGGCGGCGAAGTGACCCGCTATATCGGCCGCCACGGCACCGCCCGCATCGCCAAAGTGGCGCTGATCGGTGCGGTCCCCCCGCTGATGCTCAAGACCGAGGCCAATCCCGGCGGGCTGCCGATCGATGCCTTCGACGCCATCCGCAAGGGCACTTTCGACAACCGCAGCCAGTTCTTCCGCGACCTGACCATCCCCTTCTACGGCTACAACCGCGAAGGCGCGGCGATCTCGGAAGGCATTCGCGAGGAATTCTGGCGGCAGGGCATGATGGGCGGCCTCAAGGGCCAGCTCGACTCGATCCGCGCCTTTTCCGAAAGCGATTTCCATCGCGACCTCGCCCGCTTCGACGTGCCCACGCTCGTCCTTCACGGCGATGACGATCAGATCGTGCCGATCGGCGCCTCGGCGCTGGAGACGGTGAAGATCGTGCCGAATGCGGTGCTCAAGGTGTATCAGGGAGCGGACCATGGTCTGACCCAGACGCATCAGGACCGCTTCAACACAGATCTCCTCGACTTCATCCGCGCCTAAAACCTCCCACGAAACCTATCCACGAAAGGACATGCACATGACCAAGGGCACATTCCTCATCACCGGCGCGTCGGACGGTATCGGCGCGGTCTATGCCGATCGTCTCGCGCGTCGCGGCCACGACCTGATCCTCGTCGCCCGCCGGGCGGACCGGCTGGAAGCGCTGGCCGCAACGCTGAGTGCCGAAACCGGCGTGAAGGTCGAGACGCTCGGCGCCGATCTCGCGAAACCCGAAGACCTCGCCCGCGTCGAACGGCGCCTGCGCGAGGACAGCGCGATCACGGGCCTCGTCAACAATGCCGGGATCGCCGGGGAGACCACGTTCGTCGGTTCCGACCCGGCCTATCTCACCGGCATGATCGACCTCAACGTGCTGGCCGTCACCCGGCTTGCCGCCGCCATCGCCCCGCGCCTGGCCGAACTTGGCAGCGGCACGATCGTCAACATGACCTCGGTGACGGCGCTGATGCCCGATGGTTTCACGGCGGTCTATCCCGCGAGCAAGGCCTATGTGCTTGCCTTTACCGAGGCGCTGAACGTCGAACTCGGGAGTAAGGGCGTGCAGGTGCAGGCGGTGCTGCCGGGGATCACCCGCACGCCGATCTGGACCGAGGAGCAACTGGCGAGCCTGCCCGCCGAAATGGTCATGGACGTGGAAGACATGGTCGACGCGGCGCTGAAGGGGCTGGACCTCGGCGAGACGATCACCATTCCCGCCTTGCCCGAGACCGCCGACCTCGACGCCTATCTGGACGCCCGCCGCGCGCTGCGCCCCAACTTGTCCCGCAACCGCCCCGCCGACCGCTACGTCGACCGGTACAGGGCGTGACGGCTGCTGAAGGAGACGCTGCCATGAGCAAGACCATCGTTCTCATCCACGGCGCCTGGCTCAATTCGCGGAGCTGGGAGCATGTGAAGGCCCGCTACGAAGCGCGCGGTTACACCGTCCTCGCGCCCGACTGGCCGCTCGACGAAGGCATTCCCGCCGCTCTGCGTGCCGGGCCGCATCCCGAGCTTGGCACACTGGGCCAGCGCCGGATCGTCGATCACTACGAAGCGGTGATCCGCGCGCTGCCGGAACAGCCGATCCTGATCGGACATTCGCTGGGCGGGGTCTTCGTGCAGCACCTGCTCGACCGGGGGCTGGGCCTTGCGGGCGTGGCGATCGACCCGGCGCCGACCCCCGGCGTGCCGATCTTTCCCCATGCGCTGGTGTCGTCGCTGCCGGTGTTCCTCGACCCGTTCAGCCGCGGCAAGGCGAAACACATGTCGCGCCGCTTCTTCGCCCGGCGCTTCGCCCAGACGCTTCCCGCCGACAAGGCCGAGGCGGCCTACGATCGCTACATCGTGCCAACGCCGGGCAGGGTTTATTGGGACGGCGTGGTCAAGCCGATGAAGATCGACTGGAGCAACCCGCAGCGCCCCCCGCTGCTGCTGATCGGCGGCGGCAAGGACCTGATCGCCGATGCCGGAATGACCCGTGCGATCCATCGCAAGCAGAGCCGCGCGCCGACCCGGACCGACTATATCGAATTTCCGGACCGCTCGCACTGGACCTTGCTGGACGAAGGCTGGGAACACGTCGCCGATGCCGCCATCGACTGGGCCGAACGCGCCTCAGCGTGACAGCAGGGCAGGGGCGTCCACCGTGAACTTGAAGCCGAAGATCAGCGCGTCCTTGATGTCGCTCACGCGGAAGGGCGCGCCGGTCTGGTCGGAGTGGAGCACGTACTGCACATTGGGAGAGAGGCGGATCGCCGGGCCGAGCTGGGTACCATAGGCCAGTTCCATCATGTACTGGTGGCGGTGGATATTGCCGTCGCCGCCCGCCGAAATCCGCGCGGCGCGCATGCGCTCCATGGCGAGGTCGCTGAAACGCTGGTCGCTGAGCATGAAGCCGATGGTATCGGCATCGCGCCCGGCGAAAGTGCCGGTCTGCACCACGCCCAGGTCGAAGAAGTGGCTTTCCTCGACACGGCCTGACAGATTGGTCATCGCGACTCCGAAGACGCTGAGGCCGCGTTCCGAATGGGGGTCGGGCCGGGTCAGGCGCTGGTCGAAGCGGAAGTAGATGCCGGAGCGGCCATTGTGGGTCTGCGCATCGCGCCCGGTGAGGATGGCGATGCCGCCCTGATCGTCGCGCAGTGGGTCGGCATAGTCGCCCCGGTCGAACCAGCCGCCGACGATGTAGTGGCCGGGCAGGCGCACGCCCTTGCCCTCATTGGAGTAGCCCAGTTCCCACGGCACGATCACGCCGGTGGCGTTTTTCGCGCTGAAGTTGAAACCGTGGTCGCTGGCGCGCTTGCGGTCCGGATTGACCTCGTAGGCGCCGACATGGACGGTCACATGGGGCAGGACTTCGGCCTTGGCGCGGATCATCCAGCTCGATGCCGGGAAATAGGTGAAGTTGCTGTTCTTGAAGACGAACGTCGGATTGCCGCAGCCTGAGTTGCCCTGAAAGTTGCAATAGATCGGCGCGTTCAGGAAATGGATGTTCGCCTGGCTGCGTCCCGCCTCGATCATCAGGCGGTCGTCCAGCAGCTTCTGCTCCCAGGTCAGGATCGCGAGGTGGGTGTTCTGGGTGCCCCAGATTTCCTGAACCGAAGTGTTGTTGCCCAGCGCCAGCGCCGAGAGGCTGTCACCATGGCGGTTGGTGATCGCGGCATGGATCGTACCGCCGCCGATGCCGACAATACGATCCATGTCGAGATCGGCGCCGACATAGATCTGCCCGGCATAGGCGGCATCGCGGCGCAGGCCCCCGGTGACATTCGTGGCCGCCTCCCCGGTGTAGCTGAGCGCAAGGGTTACGCCGTCATTGGCCAGCGGCTGCCACGGCTTGGGGGCTTCGGCCTGCGTTTCTGTAACCGCTGTGTCTTCGGAAACCGCCTCCTGTGCCATGGCGCCAGACAAGGAAAGGGCGGCGACGCCTGCGCAGCAGGCGCCCTTGAGCAGTGCGAACCGCATCGAATGAAATCCTCGCTTGAGCCCGTGCTTTCGCTGGGCCGCAATTTTGTCAGGCGGCGGCCGCTTCCGCCGAGGCCCGGCGCGGCTTGAGCAGGCCCACGAGGACCCCGCTGACAAGCACGCCCGCCAGAATGGCCAGCCCGTAAACCGCCAGATGCGTGACCGCGCCGGGGATCGGCAGGACGAACACGCCGCCATGCGGCACCTTGAGTTCGGCACCCGCCGCCATCGAGATGGCTCCGGCAATCGCCGAACCCGCCATCAGCGCCGGGATCACCCGGAACGGATCGCGCGCGGCGAAGGGGATCGCGCCCTCGGTGATGAAGGCGAGGCCCAGCATGGCGGCGGCACCTCCGGCCTCTCGCTCTTCGGTCGTGAAACGGTCTCGGAACAGGCGGGTGGCAAGGCCCACCGCGAGCGGCGGCACCATGCCCGCCGCCATCGTCGCGGCCATCGGCGTGTAGACCTGGCTCGAAATCAGCCCGACCGAGAAGGCATAACCCGCCTTGTTGACCGGACCGCCCATGTCGAAGGCCGACATCGCGCCGAGGATCACGCCGAGCAGGATCGCACTCGATCCCTGCATCGAGCGCAGCCACTCGGTGAGGAAGGCCAGCGCGGCGGCGACCGGCGTACCGACTGCGTAGATCATCAGTAGCCCGGTCAGCAGCGTGCCCAGCAGCGGCAGGATCAGCACCGGCTTCAGGCCCGCGAGGTTCTTGGGCAGCTTGATGATCCGGTTGAGCCACTCGACGCCGTAACCGGCGATGAAGCCCGCGACGATGCCGCCCAGGAAGCCCGCGCCGAGGTTGGCGGCCAGCATGCCGCCGATCATGCCCGGCGCGATGCCGGGGCGGTCGGCCACCGAATAGGCGATATAGCCCGCCAGCGCCGGTACGATCAGCGCGAAACCGCCCTGTGCGCCGATGCGGAACAGAACGCCCGCCAGCGTACCCTCGGCCGCCGTGCTGTTGGCATCGATGCCCCCCAGCGCAAAAGCCATGGCAATCAACAGGCCGCCCGCAACCACGAAGGGCAGCATGAAGGAAACGCCGGTCATCAGGTGCTTGTAGGGACCGGCGCGCTCGGCAGCGGCACCGGCGGTCTCGGTGGAAGCCGCGCCGCCCTGCACTTTGGCCTCGGTCAGCGCGCGTTCGATCAGCGCCTTGCCGCCGGAGATGGCGGGCTTGGTGCTCGATGCGAAGACCCGCTTTCCGGCGAAGCGCCCGCGGTCGACCTCGCGGTCGGCGGCGATGATGACCAGATCGGCCGCCGCGATCTCTTCCGCCGTCAGCGGCGAACCGGCGCCGACCGAACCCTGCGTTTCCACGCGGATCGGATAGCCCAGCTGCTTCGCGCCTTCCTGAAGGCCTTCTGCCGCCATGAACGTATGCGCGATGCCGGTGGGGCACGAGGTGATCGCCACCACGCGCGGCGTATCGGTGGCGGCCTGCGAGTCCGGCACCAGCGCCGCAGCCGGATCGGCGAGCACCGCCTCCAAAGTCACCCGGCGCTGCGGGGCGAGCGGCAGCGCGGTTCCGGCCTCGTCATTGGCCGCGACCAGCAGCAGCGTGTCGCCTGCCTGCAATTCCTCGGGCAGAGGGTTGAGCACGCCCTGTCCGGTACGCACCTCGATTTCGATATCGCGGCCCTCGGCGCGCGCCGCCTTGCGCAGCGCTTCCCCGGCGAGCACGCCCTGTACGGCGGAATCCGTCGCATCGATAACTGCGTAGAGCTTGGCCATTATTCTTCTCCGGCCCCAATTCCCGTTGTGGCTTTCTGCTGCTCCATCCCGCCGCGCGGCATGAAGGGCGTGACGCTGACTTCTTCGGCAAGCGCGTGGACGGTCGGCAGATCGGGCAGGTTCGGCCCGGCCATGCCCAGCTTGGCGACCGCGAAGGCGGTGGCGAGACGCGCGGTACGCTCAAGGTCCGCTCCCTCGCCCAGCGCCGCGACGATCCCGGCGACCATGGCGTCCCCGGCGCCGACCGTGCTCGCCACTTGCGCGATCGGGAGGCGTGCGGTTGCCGCGCCTTCTGCGGAGAGGAACAGCGCCCCTTCCTCGCCCATCGACACGACGACCAGCGAAACGCCGCTCGCGTGCAGTTCGCAGGCCGCTTCGGAAAGTGCCGCCAGGTCGGGGAGAGGACGACCCAGCACCTGCGCCAGTTCGTCGCGGTTGGGCTTTACCACATCGGGCAGGACATCGGCGGTCAGCGCGCACTTCAGCGGCAACCCGCTGGTATCGAGCACCACCCGGCACCCCGCCGCGCGCAGGCGCGCCACCAGCGTCACGTAGCTGTCCGGCGGACAGCCCGGCGGCAGGCTTCCGGCCAGCACCACCAGATCGCCCTCGCGCGCGGCTTCGCAGATCGTCGCCGCCACCATCTCGGCGCGGCCCGCATCGATGGCGATCCCGTCGAGATTGATATCGGTCGTGCCCGTTGCGTCGACCAGCTTGAGGTTGACCCGCGTGGCCCCGGCGATGCGGATGAAGCGGTCCTCGATGGGCTTGGCGGCGAACAGCGCGTCGAAAGCGGCGGCATTGTCGCTGCCGAGCAGGCCATAGGCGGAAACCGCCATGCCCCAGTCGGCGAGGCAGCTGGCGACATTCACGCCCTTGCCGCCCGCGTTCTGGCGCACCGAGCGGGCGCGGTGGACTTCGCCGACGATCAGCCTGTCGATCATGACGGTCTGGTCGATGGCCGGGTTGAAGGTGACGGTAAGAGTGCGCATCAGCCTTCCTCCTCTTCGATTCCTGGCGCGTCCAGAGCGCGGATTTCGCCGGCGCTTTCCATGTCGAGCGCCCTGGCGGCGAGAGCGCGCAGGCTTGCGAGGCTGGCGCCGCGAATGCGCGCCTTCACCGCCGGGATGTCGCGCGGCGTCATCGACAGTTCGCTGACGCCCAGCCCCACCAGCAGCGCCGCGCCGAAGGGGTCCCCGGCAATGCCGCCGCAGACGCCGACCCAGCGGCCGTGCGCCTTTGCGCCTTCCACCGTCGCTGCGATCATGCGCAGCACGGCGGGGTGCAGGCTGTCCGCATCGCCTGCCAGTTCCGGGTTCTGCCGGTCGATGGCGAGGACATATTGGGTGAGATCGTTGGTGCCGATCGAGAAGAAATCGGCATGGGCTGCCAGCGAACGCGCCTGGATGGCGGCCGCGGGAACCTCGATCATGATGCCGACCGGGATCGTCGGAGCATCGAGTTCCAGCCGGATTTCCTCGCAGCGGGCGCGCAAGGCGATCAGTTCGTGGACCGAGGTAATCATCGGGAACATGATCGAAAGATCGCCGCCTGCCCTGGCCGCACGGTAGAGCGCGCGAAGCTGCGGCTCCAGCAGGTCCGGGCGGCGCAGCAGCAGCCGCGCGCCGCGCACGCCGAGGAAGGGGTTCTCCTCTCGCGGCAGGTCGAGGTGCGGCACCTGCTTGTCGCCGCCGATATCGAGCGCGCGCACGACCAGCGGGCGACCGTCCAATGCCTCGGCCATGGCGCGGTAGATTTCGGCCTGCTCGTCCTCACCGGGGCTGTCGCCGCGTTCGAGGAACAGGAATTCGGTGCGCATCAGGCCGACACCCTCACCGCCCTGCGCCAGCGCGAAAGCGACCTGATCGGGGCGGTTGACGTTGGCGGCGATCTCCACGCGGTGGCCGTCGCGGGTCTGGGCGGGCTTGCCGCGCTCGGCCTCTTCGGCGGCGCGCTTCTCGGCGAGCGCGGCGATCCACGCACGGGCGGAACCCAGGTCGGTCTCGGAGGGATTCAGCCAGACGCGGCCGCTGTCGCCATCGACGATGGCAGTGGCTCCGGCGGCGAGGCCCAGCAGGTCCGCACCGCCCGCGACGACCGAGGGCAGGCCGAGCGTGCGGGCTAGGATCGCGCTGTGCGAGGTCGGCCCGCCGAGCGCGGTCGCAATGCCCGCGACGCGCGCGGTATCGAGCGTGGCGGTGTCCGAAGGCGAGAGATCCGCCGCGACGAGCACGCAAGGCTCTTCGGGCAGATCGGTCAGCGAACCGGCGGCGAGCGCGGGATCGATCTCGGCCAGAACGCGGCGGCCGATGTCATGGAGGTCCGCCGCGCGGGCGGCGAGCACCGGATTGCCCAGCGCCGAAAGCTGCCCGGCGATCCGGTCCACCGCCTGATGCCACGACCATGCGACCCCGTGCCCCTCGACCATGAGCTGGCAGGTGAGGGTGATGAGGTCGGTATCGCCCAGCAGTTCGGCCTGCGCCTTGAAGATTGCGGCGTCCTCTGCGCCGAGACGGCGGGTGGTATCGTCGATCAGCGCCTTCATTTGCGCACGGGTGCGGGTGAGCGCATCGTTCAGCTGGGTGCCGCCGCTGGCCAGATCGGTCGGCCGGTCGGGCACGTCGAGTTCCTGCGCGGAAAGCACATGGACCTTGCCGATGGCGAGGCCCGGACTGGCGGCAACGCCCGCGACCATCTGCACTTCGCCCTCGGGCTTCCAGCCCCGGATCGGCGCGGCGGCCTTCTCGGCGGCGCGCGCGGCGTCTTCCTTCTCGCGCGCGGTCAGGCGGCAGACCACGGCGGCAAAGCTGTCCAGCGCCGCCCGCGCGCCTGCCCCTTCGGCGGAGAGAGTCACCCGATCGCCAGCACGCAGTCCCAGTTGGAGGAGGGAAACGAGGCTGCGAGGATCGGCGCTCTCCCCGCCGTGACGTACGCGCAGGCGCACGCCAGAGGCACGCGCCGCTTCGACCCAGGCCGAAGCGGGGCGGGCATGGAGGCCGGTTGGGTAATCGACCGTCCATTCGGTGGTTTCAGCATAGTCGGCCGCCGGCTCGGACGGGGCGGAAGCCTCGCCGTCCTCCCACAGGGCGCGGGAAAAGGCGGCCGGATCGTCGGTGGCGACAAGTGCGGCAAGCCGCGGCTCGTCCTGAATGAGGCGGGTCAGGCGGCGCAGGATCGCGATGTGGCTGTCCGAATTGGCGGCGATGCCGACCACCAGATGGGCGCGCTGGCCGGGGTTCCATTCCACCCCGTCGCGCAACTGGAGGATCGCCACGCCGTCGCGGCGGACCAGCCCCTTGTCCTCGCCAAGGCCATGCGGGATCGCGACGCCCGCGCCCAGGAACGTGTTTGCCACGCCTTCCCGGCGGACCATGCTTTCCTCGTATCCGGGGGCGACGCAGCCGGCGGCGACCAGTAGCTGGCCGACCTGGCGAATCGCATCGACCTTGTCTGCCGCGCTGGCATCGATTCGAACGAGATCCTCGACCCCCGAGGCGGGCGCATCTGCGAGCATTTCAGGCCTCTCCTGACCGTTTTGATAACGAGTCCGTGACATGCTTAGAAAACGTTTTCTCAAGGCTCTTGTCAAGAGAATGCTTGCGATCATGCGATGACGTGATGCATAGTCCTCGGCAGGAGAGGGCCATGACGCCCTGATTGGTGAGAACGATTTCCCGGATGGCGCAACGCGGATGGCAGTAGGAATCAAGGACGTGGCGCGGGTCGCCGAAGTCTCGCCCGCCACCGTTTCGCGGGTGCTTTCGGGGCGCAGCGTCGATCCCGCGATGCACGAACGGGTGCTCGCCGCGGTGAAGTCCACCGGCTATCGCCCCAACCTCGCCGCGCGGCGCCTGCGCTCGCAGCATACCAATACCATCGGCCTGATCGTCGCCGATATCCGCAACCCGTTCTTCACCGCCGTCTCGCGCGCCATCGAAAGCCTCGCCACCGCGCGCGGGCTGCGGGTGATCCTGTGCAATACCGACGAGGACCCGGCCAAGGAAGCTGCCTACCTCGAACTCATGCACGAGGAACGCGTGACCGGGGTGATCTTCGCGCCCTGCCGCCAATGGGTGGAAAAGGCCGAGCGGCTGGAGCCGGGCTTCCCCGTCGTCCTGATCGACCGCAGCCTGGCCTCTGCCGGACTGGACAGTGTTCTGCTCGACAACGAGCGCATGGCCGCCGAACTGGTCGCGCACCTTCACGCGCAGGGCCACCGCCGCGTCACCGGACTGTTCGGTGCCGCCAGCAGCACCGGCGCCGAGCGCCGCGCCGGTTTCGAACAGGCCGCGCGCAAACTTGGCATGGATGTCACGACGATCGAGATGCCCCACGCCGCCGATGCGGCGGAGCGCGTGGTGACGGACCTGCTCTCGGCCCCGGTCCGCCCGGACGCGCTGGTCGCCAGCAACGGCGTCATGCTGCTGACCGTGCTGCGCGCGCTGCGTAACCTGAACCTCGAAGCGCCCGCCGATATCGCACTGGCCGGGTTCGACAACAACGACTGGATGGAATTCGTCGGCGGCGGCCTCAGCGTCATCGAGCAGCCGGTCGAGGAAATCGGCCGCAATGCGATGACCATGCTGCTCGACCGCCTCGACCATCCCGACGCCCCGGCACGCAAGGTCGTGCTGGCCGGTCGCCTCATCGCGCGCGGATCGAGCGGCCCTCGCACCGCCAACAACCAGCCTATCGGAGCCTGACCAACCATGACCGACTTCAGCGCGAAGCAATCGATCGGCCGCGACACGCGCCTGTGCATGTCGCTCTCCGCCCGCCCAGGCAATGCCGGATCGCGCCTGCACAACACGCTCTACGGGTTGCTGGGGCTGGACTACGTCTACAAGTCCTTCTCCACCACCGATCTGCCCGCCGCCATCGGCGGCCTGCGGGCACTGGGCATTCGCGGCTGCGCGATTTCCATGCCGTTCAAGGAGGCGGTGATCCCGCTGCTGGACGGGCTGGAGGATTCCGCCCGCGCCATCGACAGCGTGAACACCATCGTCAACGACGACGGCGTGCTGACCGGCTACAACACCGACTATACCGCCGTGCGCGACCTCGTGTCCCGGCGCGGTATCGATCCGGCGACGCCCTTCCTGCTGCGCGGCAGCGGCGGCATGGCCAAGGCGGTGGTCGCGGCCCTGCGCGATCTCGGCTTCCGCGAGGGCACCGTGGTCGCCCGCAATGCCGAGGCGGGGCAGGGGCTGGCCGCGCAATACGGTTTCCGCTGGTTGCCCGAACTGCCCGAGGCGGGTGCGGCCATGCTGGTCAACGTCACCCCGCTCGGCATGGAAGGCGCGCAGGCCGAGGAACTGGCCTTCACGCCCGCCCAGATCGCCGCCTGCGACGTGGCCTTCGACGTCGTTGCCCAGCCTGCCGAAACCCCGTTCATCAAGGCCGCGCTGGCAGGTGGGAAGACGGTCATCTCCGGCGCGGAAGTGATCGTGCTTCAGGCAATCGAGCAGTTCGTGCTCTACACCGGCATCCGCCCGAGCGCCGAGGCGGTGAAGGCGGCGGCCACCTTCGCCCACGGCCCCAAGATGGCGCCGCGGCTGAACGACCTCGTCTGAGAGGTCGTTATTCCCTGACCACGGCCATGTCGTAGACCACGACTTTCGCCCAGAGCGGCTCGCAGGCCTTGACGAAGGCCAGGTGGAGCGGGTGGTCCTGATACGACTTCTGGTCTTCCACGCTGTCGAAGAACATCAGTTCGGACACGTCGTAGCTGGCATCGACGACATCGCGCGCCTCGGTGCTGGCCGGGATGCCGATCTCGAGGTTTTGGATCACGGGGATGCCCCGCAGGGTGCGCAGACCGGCAATCAGCCGGTCGCGATCCTCCTGCAAGCCGGGCCGCTTGAGCCAGAAGAAGACGTGGTGGACCAGCCTGGGGCGCGTGGTCGCCGCCTCGGCTCCGGTCGCGGACAGGGCGATGCCGGTGCTTCCCAGGGCGATCATGGCCGCCAGTTCCCGTCTGCTTGCTTCCATGGTGCAGCTTTCCTTTTGCTGAAGGTGGGGGCGTAACGGATCATGGCGCGGGCCGCGGTGCGATGGATTGGCGCATCATGATCGCGTGATCGAAGATCTCGTCGCTCACCCCGGTCTGCATCTTGCCGAGCGCGGCGATCAGGCACTGGGCGGCGCGGAAGGCCATGTCCTCGACCGGCTGGCGCACGACCGTCAGCGGCGGCCAGATGCGCGAGGCCAGGATGGTGTCGTCGAAGCCCGTGACCGTGAGGTCGGCAGGCAATTGCAGGCCCAGGCGGTTGGCCTCGGCGACGACACCGGCGGCGAGGTCGTCGCTGCTGCAGATGATCGCGGTGGGTCGGTCGGGCAGGGACAGCAGCCTGCGCGCCGCAGCTTGGCCCGAGGCGTAGTCGAATTCACCGTGCCGCTCGATCAGGTCCGGTTCTTCGGAGAGACCGGCATCGTGCAGCGCCGCGAGAAAACCGTCGAGCCGCGCCGCGACGACGCTGTACTGATCGGGACCGGCGACATAGGCGATGCGCCGGTGCCCCCCGGCAATGACCTCGCCGGTAAGCGACAGCATGGCGGCACGGTTGTCGATCCGGACGGTGGTCATGTCGGACATCGCCGTGCCGGTGGCGATCGCGGCGAGCGGAACGCCCAGTTCGGGCACGATGGCCGATCCGCTGAGCTGTTCGGCAAAGGGCGGGATCAGCAGCAGTGCATCGGCGCCGGAGCGCACGAGGTCCTGCGCCATGCGTTCGGCGGCTATCCGGCTTACGCCGCCGCCGTCGCGCAGGATCAGTTGTAGGCCGTGGGCGTTGGTCGCGCGCAGGGCGCCTACCAGCACGGCATCGAGGAAAGGCGTGCGCCGGTCGCTGTAGAGCAGGCCCACGGTGGTTGCGCGGGATTTGGCGAGCCGCCGCGCGGCCAGATTGGGAATATAGCCCAGTTCCGCGATCGCCGCCCGGACCGTGGCCACCGTCGCCGCGCTGGCGCGTCCGGCGCCGTTGATGACGTTGGACACGGTCATGGCGGACACGCCTGCGCGCTGCGCGACCGCGCGGATCGTCACGCCGTTTTCGTTGCGCCTCGCCATCAGGATCGTATTTCCATATGCTCCGATAGCGGGTTTCCAGCGCCTTCACAGCGCTGAAAACCCGCGTGCGGCCCGTGTCAGATCGTGCCCGCCTTCAGGCCCTTCACCGCGTGATCCACTGCCCGCGCGGTCAGGGCCATGAAGGTCAGCGAGGGATTGACGCAGGAGATCGACGCCATCTGCGCCCCGTCGGTGACGAAGAGGTTGGAGGCGTCGTGCGCCTGGCTCCACTTGTTGAGCACCGAGGCGCGCGGATCATCGCCCATGCGCGCGCCGCCCATCTCGTGGATGGCATCGCCCGGCACATGCTCCTTGACGTTGCTCTCGACATTCTTGAGGCCCGCTGCGCGCAGCATCTTTTCGCCCTGCTCGCGGGCATCGGCCATCATGCGCATTTCGTTGTCGCGGAAAGTGACGTCGAAGCGCATCAGCGGCAGGCCGAAGCGATCCGCCTTGTTCGGGTTCAGCGAGACGCGGTTGTCCTCATAGGGCAGGCATTCGCCGAAGGCGCCCATCTGGAATTTCCAGCCGCTGTAGCGGCGCATGCCTTCCTTCATCGCAGCGCCGAAGCCGACCGGCTTGGACGGTTCGCGATAGGCCCCGCCCTGATAGCCGTAGCCGCGCCGGAAGCCGAGATCCTCGTCCCTGCCGTTGTTGCGGAAGCGCGGCACGTAGATGGCGCCGGGGCGGCGGCCATATTCGATGAATTCCTCCATGCCGGGAATGTCGCCCTTCACGCCGACGCGGAAGATATGGTCCATCACATAGCGGCCCAAGGTCCCACTCGTGTCGAAATGGCTCCGCTCGCTGCCCTCGGCGCGCGAGTTCATGAGGATCTGTACAGAGCCGAGCGTCGAAGCGTTCAGGAAGACGACTTTCGCGCGCACCACTTCCGCCTGCCCGGTCTTGGCATCGATGAAGCGGACGCCGGTGACTTTCTTCGTGGCCGGATCGTATTCGAGATTGGTGACCACCGCATCGCTGCGCAGCGTCAGGCGCCCGGTCGCACGGGCGGCGGGCAGCGTGACCGCCTGCGTCGAGAAATAGGCGCCGAACGAACAACCGTTGCCGCACTGGTTGCGCAGCTGGCACTTCGATCGGTTCTGCTCGGGCTTGTCCTCGGTCATGTTGGACAGGCGCGCGTTGATCATCTTGCGGCCGGGGAAGGCCGATTCCAGCCGCTGCTTCATCCATTTTTCGGCGATGTTCATCGGCATCGGCGGCTGGAATTCGCTGTCCGGCAGATAGTCGAGGTGCTCGCGCGATCCCGATACGCCGATGTATTTCTCGACATAGCTGTACCAGGGCGCGAGGTCGTCATAGCCGATCGGCCATTCGCCGCCAATGCCGTCGCGCTTGTTCGCCTCGAAATCGGCGGCGCTCCAGCGGAAGCTCCACCGGCCCCAGATCAGCGACTTGCCGCCGACGGCAGCCGGGCGGATCCAGTAGAACTTGCTGCCTTCGCCGTAGTCGTAGGGATTCAGCCGGTCGTTGTTGTAGAAGGCCTGGTTGCTGGGCGCGACATAGCCGTGCTGGGCGATGAAGTAGTCGCTGTCGCGCAGCGTATCGGGCATGATGTTGCGCGCGGGCACTTCGTAGGCGGGCTTGCCGTCGTAAGTATAGTCGTCGACGTGCTCGACCATGTGGCCGCGGTCGAGCATCAGCACGCGCAGACCCTTTTCGGTCAATTCCTTGGCGGCCCAGCCGCCGCTGATGCCCGAGCCGATGACGATCGCATCGAACCTGTCCGTAGTAGCCATCGTGATCCTCTCCCTGATCGGAAAATCAGAACTTGAGCGCCTTGAGCGTCTGGAAGCTCTTGGTGATGTCCGGCA
The DNA here is from genome assembly GCA_017745295.1 of Novosphingobium sp. Lineage (GTDB taxonomy): Bacteria > Pseudomonadota > Alphaproteobacteria > Sphingomonadales > Sphingomonadaceae > Novosphingobium. Next base: position 49,727 of record JAGHZR010000010.1, on the reverse strand, counting down.
GATAGGGCGCGGGCGACTGGTCGTTCTCGACGTAGAAGTGCTGCGCCCCGGCAAGCCCGTTGAGCTTGAAGATGCTGGCGAAGTCGATCGTGCCGAGGCCCACCGAGGTCATGCTGCGGTCGGGCCGCATGTCCTTGACGTGATAGGCGTAGATGCGGCCCGCGAGGCTGCGGATCAGCGCCTGCGGGTCCTGACCCGCATGGATCGCCCAGTAGAGATCGAGTTCGATCTTCACCAGCGCCGGGTTGCAGGCCTTCACCAGACGGTCGAACAGGCTGACGCCGTCCGGCTTCACGGTGAATTCGAAGTCGTGGTTGTGGTAGGCAAAACCGAGGCCGACTGCCTTCAACTGCTCGCCGAAGCGGTTGATATTGACCAGCGCGGCGTCCCAGGCTTCCGCATTGCGGTACTTGTCGACCATGTACGGCAGGACGATCGTGTCCGCGCCCAGCGTCTTGGCCATGGCGACGCTGGCATCGAACGTGTCCAGCAGGGCATCGTAGCCGACATGGATGGAAGGCGCCTTCAGGCCGAGCCGGTCCATGGTCTTGCGCAGCAGCGCATGGTCCATGGTATCGTAGCCGCCGCCGCCATATTCGACCTCGCGGTAGCCGATCTTCGCCACCTTTTCGAGCGTGGCGACCGGGTCGGCGGCGAAGAGTTCGCGCACCGTGTAGAGTTGCAGGCCGATGCTGCGAAGCTGCGCGGCGCGGGCGAGACCCGCAACGAGGGGCTGGGCCGCGAGCACGGCGGCACCGCCGGCGCCCAGCATCATGGAACGACGATTGAGGATCATGCCGAATAGACCTTGTTGACCTGAGAATAGGGGAAGGCGCCGTTGTATTCGCCGGGGACGGGCAGGTACTCGCGCTCCTGCGTCATGCCGATCTCGGAGGTGTAGTAGCCGACGATCACCATCTGCCGGAACGCCTTGAAGAACTCCTCGCCATCGGGAATCTGGTCGTTCATCGCCAGGGTCAGCAGGGCGTCCTGCTGCTCCGGCTTGGCCTGGACGGCGGGGACCTTGTAGTCCTGCCAGCTGCGGGAATCGATTTCCGCGAGGCCCGACAGGATCGGCCGGCGGTCTTCCGCCAGGGCCCAGTCGGCCAGCAGTTTCTCGACATAGGCGGGAACGCCCGCGGCGATGGCGCCGGGGGTATCGGTGGTGGGGATGACCCGTTCGCAAAGGACGGTCATCAGCGCCCGCTGGTCCGGCGTGAAGACCTGCAGGCGCGGCACGCCCTGATCGATTACCGGAGGGGCGGCAAGACCCGCCGCGCGGGCGAGCGGGGCGAAAACCTGGGCGCCGAACAGGGCGAGCATGCCGCCGAGCGCGTTTCTGCGATCCATTATCGTTGTACCCCTTTCAGGTCCTGGGCGCTGGCTTCTTTTGGGGCCTCTTCCGGAAGGGGCCGGACCCAGATGTTGCGGAAGGAAACCGGGGAATCATGGTCCTGCAACTGGATCGGCGCCTTGTCTGCGTGCGCCGAATACTGCGCGACCTTGCGCCAGGCGGTCGTGCCCAGCATCGCCTGATGGTTCTGCACCAGCACGCCGTTCAGCAGCACCGTGACATAGGCCGGGCGGAGCAGGGCGCCGCTTGCATCGAAGCGCGGACGCTCGAAGACGATGTCGTAGCTCTGCCACTCGCCCGGCGGGCGGGAGGGGTTCACCAGCGGCGGCTTCCAGGCATAGACCGCGCCCACGGTGCCGTCGGCGTAAGTCGGGTTGCCGTAACCGTCGAGGATCTGGACTTCGTAGCGCTGCATGAACCAGATGCCGCTGTTGCCCCGGTCCTGCGAATGCTTCTGCGGCGGGCTGGGCGAGCGGAATTCGAGGTGCAACTGGACGTCGCCGAACTCCTGCTTCGAGATCAGGTTGTTCTCGCCGCCGCTCTTCGCGCGGGAGGGCACCGTCATGACACCGTTCTCGACCGTCCAGGGGCCGCGCTCGCCGCGCCAGGCGTCGAGCGAGGCGCCGGAAAACAGCATGACCGCATCGGACGGCGCGCCGCCGGGCGCGGCTGCGGGCGTGATGACCTTGGGCGCCGGTCGGTCCGGATCATGGACATGCCATGGGCCGCCGGGCAGTATCGGCGTGTCCTTGAACCCCGGCTTGTCCTGCGCTTCGACCAATGAGCAGGCGCCGATAGTGACGGCCAGCAATACGCCGATCGGGATGATCTTCATCCTCTCGCTCCCCTTGCTTATGTTTTGTCGATGGCCCGATAGGCGGCGATGAGCCGCTCTTCGCCCTCGCGCCCGGCCAGCGAATTGCCGTGTTCCATGCCGATCACGCCGGCATAGCCCTTGGCGCGCAGCCAGCGCACGATATTGGCGTAGTTGATTTCGCCGGTGCCCGGTTCCTTGCGGCCGGGATTGTCGCCGAACTGGATATAACCGACTTCCGCCCAGCAGGCGTCGAGCGTCGGGATCAGGTTTCCGGACTGGATCTGCTCGTGATAGAGGTCGGCCAGAACCTTGACGCCGGGGCTGTTGGCCCCGCGCGCGACGGCATAGCCCTGCGCGATCGACTGCATGAACACGCCGGGGTGGTTGGTCCGGGTGTTGAGCGGCTCCATCACCAGCGTCAATCCGTGCGGCGCGACGATGTCTCCGGCGCGGCGCATGCAGTCGATGATCCGCCCGGTCTGGATCGCTTCGGGCACCTTGCGGTCCATGAAGCCGGTCACAACCGTCATATGCTTGGCATTGAGCCGCTTCGCGACCTCGATCGAGGTGCGGATATCGGCCAGGAAAGCCTCCCGCTCGCTGTCGTCGTTGCCGCCGAGCAGGGGCCGGAAGTCCGACCATTTCGGGATGCTGGCAACGAAGACTCCCATGGTCATGCCGCGCTGCGACAGGGCGCGGGCCATGGCTTGCTGTTCTTCGACCGGCCGCTTGCGCGCGTCGTTGTCCTCCCAGGCGCGGAAGCCCTGGTCGGCGGCGAAGGCGATCTGTTCGAGCAGGCCGCCCCGGCTGGCGAAGCTGCCCTCGTGCGGGGCATAGCCGAGCGAGAAATGCGCGGCGTTCGAGCCGCCCTTGCCGGTCGCCGCCGAGAGAGCGGGGGCAGCGGCTGCAGCGGTTGCGGCAAGGCCGGTGGCGATCACGCCGCGACGGGTCAGGCTCATGCCGCACCCTCGGCGACGGAAGCGCTCGGGTGACTGGAGCGCCGTTCGGCCAGCCAGACGGCGCCGAACACCACGAGCAGGGTGAGCGGCACGAACGTCAGCCGCGCGAAGGACTGCGAGGCGGCGGCATCTTCCACCGCGCGCAGCGCGGCGCCGCTCAAGCGGGTGAAGGCTTCCGGTCCGCCCGCGATCTCGACTTTCGCTTGGTCGAACATTTCGCCGAGGCGCGGCAGGACGAAGAAGCTTGCCAGCGCGCCTGCCGATCCGACCAGCCCCAGCGCCCAGGAGTCACCGCGCGGATAGCGTTCGGCGACCGAGGCCAGCATCGTCGGCCACATGGCGCAGACGCCGAGGCCCCAGACGGTCGAGGCGAGGATCGCGGAAACCGGCGACTGCGCCTGCGACAGCAGGAACAGGCCGATCGCGGCGAGCAGGCTCGAAACCCAGAGCAGGCCCGGATTGGACAGGCGACCGGCGATCCGTCCGGCGAAGTGGCGGAACACGAACATCAGCGCGCTGACGTAGACCAGCAGCAGGATGCCGCGCATGCCGACGCGGTTGCTGAGCGCGACGTCGATCCATTGGCCCGGTGCCAGCTCCGAGGAGGCGGTCAGGAACATCGCGCCGAACCACACGAAGAAACTGGGGCGGCGCACCACTTCCAGCATCATGTCCTTCATCGCCCGGCTGCCGGCGGCGGCGGGAGGCTCGGGGAAGCGGGTCGTCGCGCCGATCAGGATGACGAAGACGGCGGGGAGATAGACCAGCGCCATGATCGCCTGCCAGGGCAGCAGCGGCGCCAGGAACACCCCGGCTAGCCCGCCGACGATCAGCCCGCCGGGATACCAGGCGTGGAGCACGTTCAGACGATGCGTGGTGTCTTCGGGATAGAGCCGCGCGGTCAGCGGATTGATCGAGGCTTCGGCGAAGCCCCAGCCGATGCCGCTCAGCAACATGCCCAGCCAGACCAGATGGTAGACGGCCATGCCCTTGGCGAAGAGGCCCGCGCCGACGATCAGCGTCGTGCCGATCAGGAAGGCTATGCCGCATCCGATCAGGACGCGGCGGATGCCGATCCGGTCCAGCACCGCGCTGACGACGAAGACGGTGATCGAAAAGCCGAGGAACGCCGATCCCAGCGCCGCCCCGATCATTTCCCCCGCCGCGATCGGCGCGACGGGATCGATCCATTCCGCCTTGAGGCTGCTCGCCACGGCGGCGCGCAGCGCTGCGCTCATCGACGCGGTGAAGAGCGCCAGCACGCTCAGCCAGAACAGTCTTTGCCGGTTTACGCCCGTCATGCCCGATCCTCTACCCGTTTGCCCCGCGTATTATCTGTTGTCGGGGTCGTGTCAGTCTTGCGTCTGTTGGCCTAGCGTCAGGATAGCCCCAACCAGCGGCGGTTGTCGGCGGGATCGCCGCCGCCCGCGAAGTCGTCGAACGCCCGTTCCGGACGGCGGATCATGTGCGCCTCGATGAAGGGCGCGCCTTCGCGGGCGCCGTCCTCGGGATGCTTCAGGCAGCATTCCCATTCCAGCACGGCCCAGCCTGCGTATCCGTACTGGGTCAGGCGCGAGAAGATGCCGGTGAAGTCTACCTGGCCGTCACCCAGCGAACGGAAGCGGCCGGGGCGATCGACCCAGTCGGCATAGCCGCCGTAGACGCCCGCCCGCCCGGTGGGATTGAACTCCGCATCCTTGACGTGGAACATCTTGATGCGGTCGTGATAGATGTCGATGAACTGGAGATAGTCCATCGCCTGCAACACGAAATGGCTGGGGTCGTAGAGGATATTGGCCCGCGCATGGCCGCCGACGGCATCGAGGAACCGCTCGAAGGTCAAGCCGTCGTGCAGGTCCTCGCCCGGATGGAGTTCGTAGCAAAGGTCGATGCCCTCATCCTCGAAGGCATCGAGAATGGGCCGCCATCGGCGTCCGAGTTCCGTGAAGGCTTCCGCCACGAGACCCGCCGGGCGCTGCGGCCAGGGGTAGACGAAGGGCCAGGCCAGAGCGCCGGAAAAGGTCGCATGGGCAGACAGCCCCAGGCGCCGACTGGCCCTGGCGGCGAGCTTCATTTGATCGACGGCCCAGGCCTGCCGCTCGGCGGGCTTGCCGCGCAGTTCGGGCGGCGCGAAATTGTCGAAGGCGGCGTCGTAGGCAGGGTGAACCGCGACCAGCTGGCCCTGAAGATGGGTGGACAGTTCGGTGATCTCGACCCCCGCCTCGCGGCAGCGCCCGGCCAGTTCGTCGCAATAGTCCTGGCTTTCCGCCGCCAGCGCGAGGTCCATGCAGCGAGGGTCGTTACTGGGCACCTGGATGCCCTTGTAACCGGCTTCGGCCATCCAGCGCGCGGCATTGTCCAGCGTGTCGAACGGCGCGGCGTCGCCCATGAACTGCGCGAGGAAGATCGCCGAACCGCGCATGGCCTTATTTTCCGTCATTTCAGGCTCTTGAGATAGGCGATGATCGCCGCGCGCTTGGCCGGGTCGGGCGTCCCGATCGGCATGCGGGTTCCGGGTACCTTCTTCGCGGGCGCGGCCAGGAACGTGTCGAGGCTCTGGTCGTCCCAGCGCAGCTTGGCGCCCTTGAGCGCCGGGGAATAGTTGAAACCGGGGGCCGAAGCGGCTTGCCTGCCGGCGACGCCGTTCAGGTTGGGGCCGATACCGTTCTTTCCGCCCTTCTCCACGCTGTGGCATGCGCGGCAGGCGTTGAAGGCGGAAGGTGCAGTCTGGGCCATGACCGGCACGGCAAACGTCGCCGCCGCAGCAGCGATCGATATCAGGCAGAGGCTTGCTGTCATGCGCATCCTCGACTCTCCATATTTCGTATTGCGTTTTTTCTCGTTGCCTAACGTTTACCGGTAAATCATATCGGATCAAGGCCTGAATTTGAGGGTCTTATCGCATACGAAGAAAAAGGAGAGGGTGATGCCACGGACTTTGCGTCTCGCCATGGCCGGAGGCGGCGAGGGTGCCTTCATCGGGGCGATCCACCGCGCGGCGGCTGCTCTGGATGGGGACTGGCGACTGGTGGCCGGGGCCTTCAGCAGCGATCCCGAACGCAATCGCCGTTCGGGCGAAGGGCTGGGTATCGCGCCGGACCGCGTCTACGCCTCGCTGGAAGCCCTGCTCGCGGCGGAAGCGGCCCTGCCGGAAGGAGAGCGGGTGGATGCGGTGTCGATCGTCACCCCCAACCACCTCCACGCGCCCATGGCGATTGCCGCGCTGGACGCCGGTTTCCACGTCTTCTGCGAAAAGCCGATGGCGCTGAACATGGCAGAGGCCGAAGCGATCGCGCAGGCCGCCGAGCGTTCCGGCCGTCACTTCGCGCTGGCCTTCACCTATAGCGGCTATCCGCTGGTGGAAGAGGCTCGCGCCCGAGTGGCGCGCGGTGATTTCGGCAAGATCCGGCTGGTCCAGGTCGAATATTCGCAGGGCTGGCTCAGCCAGCCGATCGACCGTGACGGCAACAAGCAGGCGGAATGGCGCACCGATCCCGCCCGTGCCGGGCTGGGCGGCTGTCTCGGCGATATCGGCACCCATGCCTTCCACCTTGCCGAACATGTCTCGGGGCTGCGGGTACAGGAACTTTGTGCCGACCTGACGACCCATGTACCCGGCCGCAGGCTCGACGACGATGTCAGCGTGCTGCTCCGCCTCGATCACGGCGCGCGCGGGGTGCTCAAGGCCACCCAGGTCGCCGCCGGGGACGAGAACGGGTTGAAGCTGCGCATCCACGGCGAGCGCGGGGGTCTGGAATGGTCGCAGATGGAGCCGAACAGCCTAGTGCTGCGCTGGCTGGATCGGCCCACCGAGATCGTCCGCGCGGGCGGGCCGGGTCTTGCCGAGTCCAGCTTGCGCCGCCTGCGCACGCCCGCAGGGCATCCGGAAGGCTATATCGAGGCTTTCGCCAACCTCTACCGCGCCTTCGCGCAGTGCATCGCGGGTGAGGATGCGGCGGCCGCGTTCCCCTCGGTCGAGGACGGGCTGCGGACGATGGCCTTCGTCGAAACCGTCCTGGACGATGCCGCGTCGGACCGGAAATGGACGCCGCTCCCGGCCGGATAGAAGGGCGCCGTCAGCGCACGAGAGCCACGCCGAGACGCAGGCGGGTGATGCGGCGGTTGTAGTCCAGCAGGTTCTCGCCATAGCCGGCGAAGCTCTGCGCGAAGAGGTAGAAGTCCGGCCCGCCGCCCAGCAGGCGGCGCAGCGGATAGGACAGGTCCGCCGAGATCGCGCCCTTGCCGCTGCCGAAGTTGAAGCGGCTGGAGGAGGACAGGCGCAGCCCGTCCGCTTCGCCGATCTCCACGAACAGCCCGGTATTGCCGCGATAGCGGCGGATATCCGGGTTGTCCGAAAGGTCGCCGGCATAGAACCACGCGCGCGGTGCGACGGTCAGACGGAGATCGCCGCCCAGCGAGAAGGCTGCCGCCGGGGCGAGGTAGACGGTGTTGAGACTGCGGGAGGAGAGGCCGTCGCGCCCGTTCGATTCGTGGCGGAGGCCCACTTGCGCGCTGACCGTGGCCTTGTCCGACAGGGCCTTGGGCGGGGTGATGTAGAAGACCTCGGGCTGGAAATCGATGTTGCGGAACGGCGAGGAATTGGCGCCGAGGTCCCAGAACATGCGCTGGGTATAGGCGAAGTAGAGGCCGTCGCCCAGCGCGGGCCGGTCCGCCCGCGCGCGGCTGCCGAACAGCTGGTACTTGAAGCTGAGCTGGATACGTGCCTCGTCGTTGGTGCCGGGGCCGTAGACGGCGTAGATCGGCTCGTAGGCGCTCATGTTCTCGATGAAGGCATTGCCCACCGTGCGGTCGCTCGGCGGCGGGGTGGCGGGAACTTGCGCAGGGGCAGCATCGGCGGCGGCGATCCTGGCTTCCGCCGCTTTCGGGGAAGCCGTGGGCGTGGAAGCCGGAGCCATGGCCAGCGTTACCGACTGGCCGCCCCAGCCGGGCACCGAGAGCAGCGCGCCGTCGGCGACGTCCGGGGCCGCCAGCCGGTAGCGGGCGCTCGCGAAGCTGCCGGGTGCGACGGGGAGCGCAGCGGGCGTTGCGGTGTCGCGATGCAGGGTGACGGTGCGGCCCCGGCCGAAGGCGCCGGGACGGGAAAGGCGGGCCTCGACGGTTTCGGGCAGTTCGGCGGTGACGGCAGCCGTGCCGGTATTGAGCAGGCGCACGTCCACTTGCACGCCGCCGTCCTCGCCGGGGGCGACATGGCCGATCAGCCGTTCGAGGCTTTCCTGCGCCAGGACCGGCCCGGGCAGCGCCATAAGCGCGAGCGCAGCGCCGAAGCCTGCCGTGGATGCCGATGTGAAACGCTTCATCATGAATGCAGGTGCCGTTCGTTGCCGATCAGGCCCACCGTAGCATGATTTTCTCCTCTGCGGGCAAGCCTCTCGGCGCAAGGGGAGGCGCGGTCAGTGGGTGCTGGCGGTGGCGGCGCCAATTCCCGTTTCGGAGCGGACGCGCTGTTCGAGATAGCCCCCGCGATCGACCGCTGCGCGGCCGCTGCGGTCGAGGCGGGACACGAGCCAGATCGTGAAGAAGGCGAGCGGCATCGAGAACAGCGTCGGCGAGGTGAACGGGAAGATCGCCGTGTCGTGCCCCAGCACCGAAACCCAGACCGCCGGGGACAGCACCGTCAGAACCAGCGCCACGGTCAGCCCGATGGAGCCGCCCCAGACGATCCCGCGCGTCGTGCAGCCCTTCCACAGCACCGAAAGCAGCAGCACCGGGAAATTGCCCGATGCGGCCAGCGCGAAGGCCAGGCTGACCATGAAGGCGACGTTCTGGTTCTCGAACAGGACGCCGAGCAGGATCGCGACGACCGCGAGCACCAGCACCGTCCGCCGCGATACCCGCAGTTCGTCCTCGGAACTCGCCTGTCCCTTGCGCAGGACCGAGGCGTAGAGGTCGTGGCTGACGGCGGAGGCGCCGGCCAGGGTCAGTCCGGCGACGACGGCAAGGATCGTCGCGAAGGCTACCGCGCAGACGAAGCCCAGGAACAGGTCTCCCCCGACCGCATCGGCGAGATGGAGCGCGGCCATGTTGCCGCCGCCGCGCAGGGCGCCCGTCGCCGGATCGAGGAAGGCAGGTTCGGTGGCGACCATCACGATCGCGCCGAAGCCGATGATGAAGGTCAGGATGTAGAAATAGCCGATCCAGCCGGTGGCCCAGAGCACCGACTTGCGGGCGGCCCTGGCATCGGGAACGGTGAAGAAGCGCATCAGGATATGCGGCAGGCCCGCCGTCCCGAACATCAATGCCATGCCGAAGGAGATCGCCGAGACCGGGTCCTTGATGAAGTTGCCGGGCCCCATGATCGACCGCCCCTTAGCCGCCGCCGTCGCCGCATCGGCCCCAGCCTCGCTCGCCAGCGCTGTTTTCACCTCGACCGCGCGGGCGAAGAGGGCATCGGGAGAGAAGCCGAAGCTCGCCAGCACGGCGAAGGCCATCAGCGTGGCGCAGCCCAGCAGCAGCACGGCCTTGATGATCTGGACCCAGGTGGTGGCGATCATGCCGCCGAACAGGACGTAGAGCGTCATCAGCACGCCGACGATCACGACGGCATAGGAATAGGGCAGCCCGAACAGCAACTTGATGAGCTGCCCCGCGCCGACCATCTGGGCGATCAGGTAGAACAGCACGACGGCCAGCGTGCTGGAGGCGGCGAAGAGCCGGACCGGGGTCTGGGCGAAGCGGAACGAGGCGACGTCGGCGAACGTGTAGCGGCCGAGATTGCGCAGGCGCTCGGCCAGCAGGAACAGGATGATCGGCCAGCCGACCAGGAACCCCGTCGAATAGATCAGGCCGTCATAGCCGTCGGCGAAGATTTGCGCCGAAATGCCAAGGAACGAGGCCGCCGACATGTAGTCGCCGGCGATCGCCAGTCCGTTCTGGAAGCCGGTGATGCCGCCGCCTGCTGTGTAGAAGTCCGCAGTCGTGCGGGTCTTGCTGGCGGCCCAGCGCGTGATCCCGAGGGTGGCGAGGACGAAGACCCCGAACATCAGGATCGCGGGCCAGTTCGTGGCCTGCTGCTGCGTCTGTCCGGTCAGGGCATCGGCAAAAGCGGGGACGGGAAGGCAGCAGGCCAGCGCGAGCGCAGCGGCGCCGAGACCGCCCTTCACTTCGCGGCATCCTTGCAAATCGCCTCTACCATTGGATCGAAATCGCGGTTTACGCGCAGGACGTAGAGGCCGGTGAGCACGATCCCGACGAGGATCACCCCGAGGCCGACGGGGATGCCCCAGGTCGTCGTCGCGTCGCCGATCGGCCGGGCCAGCAGGTCCTTGCGAAAGGCGATCACCAGAATGAAGCCGAAGAAGACGACCAGCATCACCCCGGTCAGGATCCATCCGAAGCGGGCGCGGCGGCGGACCAGTTCGCGGTAGCGCGGGTCCGAGGCGATCTCGGCCAACGACATCGCGGTATCGTTTTCGCTCTCCACGTCCTCATGCCCTTTCATGCCGGCTTTAAGGGCCGGCTTTATGGGGCAGACTATGCCTCCAGCCTTCTGAAACGCAATGGTATTGTGGCAGCGCCGGCGCGCCGTGGATTCAGGAGCGGCCGGTGCAGCGGAACTCGGCCAGGGTCTTCACCAGTTGGCCGTCACCGTCGACGAGGCCGATGCCGATCCCTTCCACTTCGCCGTGCGCCGCGGGCGGGGTGCGCGCCATGTCGGCCGTGAACGCGGCGAGGGCTGGGTTGTTCTCGTTGGCGAGCAGGGTCAGATGCGGCTCGAACTGCATGAACACGTTGGGCGAGCCGTAGCGCTCGAAGGCGGGTAGCTTGGCCGGATAGGCGCTCATCCAGCCCGGCGGCGTGACGGTGCGATCGCGCAGCGGTTCGGCGGCGAGCGTCACGAGGTCCGCCAGCCGTTGCAGCTCGGGGCTGCGCTCGACATGCAGGAACAGCCAGTTGGAAGCCGTGCGCTCGGTGCCGTTGATGGTCAGCGGCACGGCCTTGCAGCCCTTCGCGGCGGCAGCCACGGCGGCTTTCAGCCGGGGCGCGGCGTCCGCCGGATACTGGGTGAGGTAGAGCGTGACATGGGGTGCCTGCCCTTTCGCGTAGAACGTGGTCATGCCGCGCCCGGCCAGGTCGCGGCTGGCTTTCGCCACGGCATCGACCACGGGGCGGGACGGGATCGCGTAGATGTCGATGCTGAGCCGGTCTTCGGCCCGTGCCGGAAGCGCGGCGCCGAAAGTCGCGAGGAGGGCTGGAAGGACGTAACGCAGCATCAGAAGGATTCCTGCCGGAGAGGTGAATGGGCGAAGATCATGCGATCTTGTAGCGATCGTTGGCGGTCACCGGGAAGAACGCCGGGCTGCCATGGCCGGTATAGACTTCGGTGGCCAGCCAGATAGCTTCGTCCTCGCGCTCGGCTTCGGCGATTTCCTTCGACCAGAACCGCATCGCCGCGTTCCAGCGATAGCCGCGTGCCTTGAGGCGGTCCTTGGCCTCGAACGGCGCGTCCACCGCGTTCACCCGGAAGCTGGGCCGCTCGGAGCGGGCGAGCAGGTCGGTGAGCACGGTGCGGCCGTCGGCCAGATCGTGGGCCAGCAGGTAGAGGAGGGCGAGGATGTCGTTCTCCGCGCGGTGGCCCTCGAAGAACCATCCGCATTGCGAGACGAGATAGCCCAGCGCCCGTCCGTCGAAGCCGAGTTCGAGCCAGTCCGGCTCGGCCATCGAGCAGGCCCAGGCCTTGCCGGCAACGGCCGGCAGGCGCCGGTCGATGAACGGCCGGTCGAACGCGGCATTGTGCGCGACGATCAGGTCCGCCGAGCCGAGGATCTCGACGGCCATCGCCTCGTCGATCGCCTGGCCTTGCAGGATCTCGTCGGTCAGGCCGGTCAGCTGGGTGATGCGCGGATCGAGCGGGCACTCGGGGTCCTCGCGCCAGACGCGGGGCTGGCCGACCTGCACAATCCGCCCGGCTTCGTCGAAGCGGAAGCGCTGGACGGCGAGTTCGATGATCCGGTCGGAGGTGTTGTCCAGCCCGGTCGTCTCGACATCGACCGCCACGCCGACCCAGCAGGGAACGCCGGGGCGCGGCGCATGGAACCGCGAGACGGTGCGGAGGCGGCGCAGCACCCGGTAGTCCGCATCCTCTTCGAGCAGGGCGGCGGCGCGGGACAGGGCGTTGGGCGGGGCTTCATGGGGGGGCATGAACATCGCTGCCTCCGATAGCGCCTGCGCGGCGAAGTCGAAACACGAAATCCAATGCTGAATCAAATGCTGATTCATATGCAAATACTACGCCATCGCCGAACAGCTCGTCTCGAATTTCAACGGCGGATTATCCTAATGGGTCTGCTGCATTCGACTCATGCCGCGCCTCCCGCGACGTGAGCTTGCAGGAGCAATACCCATGCAGGACATCCTCTGGATCGGCCTGACCCTCGCGTTACTGGCGGCCAGCCTTGGCTACGCCGCGCTGTGCAACAAGGCATGAGGGGCAGCCGCAAATGACCATCGACCTCTGGCTGGCGGGCTTCACCGCGCTCGGCCTTCTCGTCTACCTCGTTGCCGTGCTCGCGCGGCCCGAACGCTTCTAGGAGCGCCCTTATGACCGTACAGGGATGGCTGCTGATAGCGGCCTTCGTCGGCATCCTGCTGGCGCTTACCAAGCCGATGGGGCTGTGGCTCCACGCGCTCTACGAAGGGCGCCGCACCCCGCTTCATGCAGTGTTCGGGCCTGTCGAGCGCGGGTTCTACCGGCTTTCCGGGATCGATCCCGAAGAGGACCAGTCCTGGCGCCGTTACGCCGTGCACATGCTGATCTTCAACGCCGCGCTGATCCTGCTCACTTACGTCCTGCTGCGTGCGCAGGCGCTGCTGCCGCTGAACCCGCTGGGCTACGGCGCGGTGAGCGAGAACCTCGCCTTCAACACGGCGATCAGCTTCGGCGCCAATACCAACTGGCAGAGCTACGGCGGCGAATCGACGATGTCGAACCTGTCGCAGATGCTGGCGCTGACGATTCACAACTTCCTTTCGGCCGCGACCGGCATCGCGCTGGCCTTCGCGCTGTTTCGCGGCTTCGCCCGCCGGAGCGCGACCGGAATCGGCAACTTCTGGGCCGACATGACGCGGGTGACGCTCTACCTGCTGCTGCCGCTCTCCATCGTGCTGACCCTGTTCTACATCGCCAGCGGCGTGCCGCAGACCCTGGCCGCTTCGGTGGATGTCTCGACGCTGGAAGGCGTGAAGCAGACGCTCGCGCTCGGCCCCGTCGCCTCGCAGGAGGCGATCAAGATGCTGGGCACCAACGGCGGCGGGTTCTTCAACGCCAACTCGGCCCATCCCTTCGAGAACCCGACGGCGCTGACCGACCTCGTGCAGATGCTGTCGATCTTCGCGATCGGCGTCGGGCTGACCTATACGTTCGGCAAGGCCGTGGGCAACACGCGCCAAGGCTGGGCGATCCTGGCGGCGATGATGGCGCTGTTCCTTGCGGGAACCGCCGTGACTTACTGGCAGGAGGCTGCGGGCAATCCCGTGCTCCATCACCTCGGCATTGCCGGGGGCAACATGGAGGGCAAGGAAGTCCGCTTCGGCATTGCCGCATCGTCGCTGTTCTCGGTCGTCACCACGGCGGCGAGCTGCGGTGCGGTCAATGCCATGCATGACAGCTTCACCGCGCTTGGCGGCATGATCCCGCTGTTCAACATGCAGCTTGGCGAAGTCGTGATCGGCGGCGTCGGCGCGGGTATCTACGGGTTCCTGCTCTTCGCCATCCTCGCCGTCTTCGTGGCGGGGCTGATGGTCGGACGCACGCCGGAATATGTCGGCAAGAAGATCGAGAGCCGCGAGGTCAAGCTGGCCGTGCTGGCGATCGCGGTGCTGCCGCTGACGATCCTGGGCATGAGCGCGGTGGCCTCGGTGCTGCCTGCGGGTCTTGCCGGACCGCTCAACAAGGGGCCGCACGGCTTCTCGGAAATCCTCTACGCCTTCACCAGCGCCGTCGCCAACAACGGCTCGGCCTTTGCGGGACTGTCCGCCAATACGCCGTTCTACAACGGCATGCTGGGCGTGGCCATGTGGATCGGCCGTTTCTTCATCATCATCCCGATGCTGGCCGTGGCAGGCAGCCTCGCCGCCAAGAAGTACACGCCCGAGACCGCAGGCAGCTTCCCCACCACGGGGCCGCTCTGGACCGGCCTGCTGATCGGCATCGTGCTGATCGTCGGCGGCCTGACCTTCCTGCCCAGCCTCGCGCTTGGTCCCATCGCCGATCATCTCGCGATGATCCGCGGCCAGCTTTTCTAAGGACTTACCGATATGGCCCGGTCCTCAAAGACTTCTCTTTTCACGGCAGACCTGATCGTTCCGGCGATCGGGGATGCCTTCCGCAAACTCGATCCCCGCGAACTGATCCGCAACCCGGTGATGTTCACCACCGCCGTCGTCGCGTTGCTGCTGACGGTGCTGCTGATCGTCGGCCATGACGGTCTGGCCGCGAGCTTCAAGCTCCAGCTCGTCGTGTGGCTCTGGCTGACGGTGCTGTTCGGCACTTTTGCCGAGGCGCTGGCCGAAGGGCGCGGCAAGGCGCAGGCGGCCTCGCTGCGCGCCACCAAGGCAGAACTGACCGCCAAGCGTCTCAAGTCTGACGGTGCACGTTTCGACAACGTGCCCGCCAGCCAGCTTAAAAAGGGCGACGTGGTGCTGGTGCAGACCGGCGACCTGATCCCTTCGGACGGAGAAGTCATCTCCGGTGTCGCCTCGGTCAACGAAGCCGCGATCACCGGCGAATCCGCCCCCGTCATCCGCGAGGCGGGCGGCGACCGTTCGGCGGTGACGGCAGGCACCCGCGTCATCTCCGACGAGATTCGCGTGCGCGTCACCGTCAATCCGGGGCAGGGCTTCCTCGACCGGATGATCGCGCTGGTCGAAGGCGCCGAGCGCCAGAAGACGCCTAACGAGATTGCGCTGACCCTGCTGCTCGTCGGCCTGACGATCATCTTCCTGATCGCGGTGGCGACCATTCCGGGCTTTGCCAGCTATGCGGGCGGTTCGGTGCCGGTCTCGATCCTGGCGGCGCTGCTCATCACCCTGATCCCGACGACGATCGCGGCGCTGCTTTCGGCCATCGGCATTGCCGGGATGGACCGTCTGGTGCGCTTCAACGTGCTGGCGAAGTCGGGCCGCGCGGTCGAGGCGGCGGGCGACGTCGATGTCCTGCTGCTCGACAAGACCGGCACGATCACCATCGGCGACCGTCAGGCCACCGAGTTCCGCCCGGTGGGCGACGTCAACATCGGCGAACTGGCCGAAGCCGCGCTGATGGCCAGCCTCGCCGACGAGACGCCCGAAGGCCGCTCGATCGTCGTCCTCGCCCGCGAGAAGTTCGGGCTGACCACGGCGGTACTGCCCGAAGGCGCCGAGGTCATTCCCTTCACCGCGCAGACCCGTATCTCCGGGGTGAACACGGGCGGCCGGGTGATCCAGAAGGGCGCGGTGCAGGCGATCCTTCGCGCCAATCCGGAAGCCGGGACGACCGCTGCCGCCACCGAGCTGCGCCGCGTGACCGATGAGATCGGCCGCGCCGGCGGCACCCCGCTTGCCGTGGCTGTAGACGGCCGCCTGCTGGGAGCGATCTTCCTCAAGGACATCGTCAAGGCCGGTATCCGCGAACGCTTCGGCGAGCTTCGGCAGATGGGCATCCGCACGGTGATGATCACCGGCGACAACCCGCTGACGGCGGCCTCGATCGCGGCGGAATCGGGCGTGGACGACTTCCTCGCCGAAGCCACGCCCGAGGACAAGCTGGCGCTGATCCGCAAGGAGCAGCAGGGCGGCAAGCTCGTCGCCATGTGCGGCGACGGCACCAACGACGCCCCTGCGCTGGCGCAGGCGGACGTCGGCGTCGCCATGAACACCGGCACGCAGGCCGCGCGCGAGGCGGGCAACATGGTCGATCTCGACAGCGATCCGACCAAGCTGATCGAGGTCGTCGGCCTCGGCAAGCAGCTGCTGATGACGCGCGGGGCACTGACCACGTTCTCGGTCGCCAACGACGTCGCCAAGTACTTCGCGATCATCCCGGCCATGTTCATCGTGCTCTATCCGGGGCTGGGCGTACTCAACGTGATGGGCCTTGCGACCCCGCAGAGCGCGATCCTCTCGGCGATCATCTTCAATGCGCTGATCATTCCCTGCCTCGTGCCGCTGGCGCTCAGGGGCGTGAAGTACAAGCCGATGGGGGCAGGTCCGCTGCTGGCGCGCAACCTGGCGATCTACGGCCTCGGCGGGCTGATCGCACCGTTCATCGGCATCAAACTCATAGACCTGGCCGTCAATGGCCTGGGCCTCGCCTGAGGAGGCGACGACATGAACAATGATATCCTATCCTCGCTGCGCCCTGCTTTCGTGATGACCGGCCTGTTTGCCGCGCTGCTCGGCCTCGGCTATCCGTTGGCGATGACCGGCGTGGGCCAGCTTCTGTTCCCCAGACAGGCGAACGGCAGTCTCGTGACCGAGAACGGCAAGGTCGTCGGCTCGACCGTGGTTGGTCAGGCCTTCACCTCGGAGCGCTATTTCCAGACGCGCCCATCGGCGGCGGGCAAAGGCTATGACGGACTGGCCTCGTCCGGCTCGAACCTCGGTCCGACCTCGCAAGTCCTGCACGACCGCGTGAAGGAGCAGGTCGCGACGATGCAGGCGGCCGAACCCGGCAAGCCGATCCCCGCCGATCTCGTGACCACTTCGGGTTCGGGCCTCGACCCCGACATCACGCCCGAAGCCGCCGCTTATCAGGCCGACCGCGTGGCACGGGTGCGCGGCCTCGATCCCGCCGCAGTCCGCCGCCTCGTGGACCAGAGCGTCGAACGGCCGCTGCTCGGCTTCATCGGCGAACCACATGTAAACGTGTTCGAACTCAATCGACGACTGGACGGTATCGGCGCTAAGCAGACCCCGTGACTCAAAACGACAGACCCTCTCCGGAAGCCCTCCTGCGCGCCGCCGCGCAGGAGGGTCGTGGCCGTCTGAAGGTATTCCTCGGCGCCGCGCCCGGTGTCGGCAAGACCTGGGAAATGCTCACCGAGGGCCACCAGCGGCGCGATGCCGGGGTGGACGTGGTGGTGGGCGTCGTCGAGACGCATGGCCGGCGCGAAACCGAGGCACTAGTGCAGGGGCACGAAGTGATCCCCCGGCGCAATGTCGAACACAAGGGCCACAGCCTTGGCGAGATGGACATAGACGCCATCCTCGCGCGGGCGCCCGCGCTGGTGCTGGTGGACGAACTCGCCCACACCAACGCGCCCGGCAGCCGCCATCCCAAGCGCTATCAGGATGTCGAGGAACTGCTCGACGCCGGGATCGACGTCTATTCCGCGATCAATATCCAGCACGTCGAGAGCCTGAACGACGTCGTCGCCTCGTTCACGCGGGTGCGGGTGCGCGAGACGGTGCCCGATTTCGTGCTCGAACAGGCGGAGATCGAAGTCGTCGACATTCCGCCCGACGAACTGATCGAGCGGCTGAAGGACGGCAAGGTCTATATCCCGCGCGAAGCGACGCGGGCGCTCGGCCACTTCTTTTCCAAGACCAACCTCACCGCCTTGCGCGAACTGGCGCTGCGCCGCGCGGCGCAGGCGGTCGATGCGCAGATGCTGGAGCATGTGCGCGCCAATGCGCTGGCGGGTAGCTTTGCCGTCGGCGAGCGCATCGTCGTCGCCGTCAGCGAACTGCCGCATGCCGCCGGGCTGGTCCGCGCGGGCAAGCGCATGGCGGACGCGCTGCGGGCGCCGTGGACCGCCGTGCATATCGAAACCCAGCGCCACCGCCAGTTCACAGGCGAAGAGCGTCGCCAGCTCGCCGATACGCTGGCGCTCGCCACCCGGCTGGGCGCCTCGACCGCCAGCATTCCGGCGACCGACGTAGTGGAAGGCCTGCGCCAGTTCGCGCGCGAGGCGCGGGCGACGCAGATCGTCATCGGCAAGTCGAGCCGCACCTGGTGGTTCGAGATGCGCCACGGTTCGGTGGTGGACCGGCTGGTGCGCTCGGTGGGCGATGTCGCGGTCCATGTCCTGCCCTCGGGCGAGGCGGCCGTGCCGGGTCGCAAGACGCGGCACCGGCGGCGCGGCCATTGGGGAAATCCCGCCGACTACCTCTGGTCGCTGCTGATGGTGGCGGCGATGGCCGTGATCGGGCGGCTGCTGCTGGAAGCGCTCGATCTCGGCAATATCGCGCTGCTGTTCCTGATTCCGGTGATGTTCGCGGCGGCGACGTTCGGCCTGCGCGCGGGCCTGTTCGCGGGTCTCGCCTCCAGTCTCGCCTACAACTTCTTCTTCCTGCCGCCGACGGGCACGCTGACCGTCAGCAATCCCGAGAACGTGATCTCGATCCTCGTGCTGCTGGGCGTCGCGGTGGTCACCAGCCAGTTTGCCGCGCGGGTCCGCGCGCAGGCCGATCTGGCGGGATCGAGCGCGCGCCAGAATGCCGCGCTCGCCAGCTTCTCGCGCCAGCTGACCGCCGCCGTCACCCGCGAGGAACTGATGCAGGCGATCTGCGCCGAAGTCTCCCGCCTGCTCGATGTGCGTGCGGTGCTGCTGCTGCCTTCCGCCGACGGCCCGGTACTCGCCGCCGCGCTGCCGCCGGAAGACCGGCTCGAACAGATCGAGCGCGCCGCCGCGCAGTGGGCGATGGAGAACGACCAGTCTGCCGGGCGCGGTTCGGCCACGCTCACCGCCTCCGACTGGCTGTTCAACCCCTTGCGGAGTTCCGCCGCGTCCGGGCGCGGCGTCCTCGGCGTGCTGGGCATCGCCCGCACCGATGCCGCCGATCCCTTGCGCTCCGACCAGTTGCCGCTGCTGATGAGCCTGCTCGACCAGGCCTCGATCGCCTTCGACCGCCTGACGCTGGAGGAGGAGAACCTCAGGGCGCAGGCGGTGGGCGAGCGCGACCGGCTGCGCTCGGCGCTGCTTTCCTCGGTCAGCCATGACTTGCGCACCCCGCTCACCACGATCCTGACGGCGGCGAAGGAGATGCGCCAGCACCCCTCCGGCGAACTGGCCGAGGCCATCGAGACCGAAGCGCTGCGCCTCAACCGCTTCGTCGCCAACCTGCTCGACATGGCCCGCGTCGAGGCCGGTGCCCTGCCGATGAAGCCGGAGCCGACCGACCTGTTCGACGCGGTGGCCGGGGCCGCCCACGATACCCGCGCCGCCTTGCACGGCCATGCGGTGCAACTCGACATTCCGCCCGACGTGCCGCTGGTGCGGGTCGATCCGGTGCTGCTGCACCATTGCCTCATCAACCTGCTCGACAATGCCGGGCGCTATGCCGATCCCGGCACGCCGATCCTGATCCGTGGCCGCCGGGTGCCGGACATGTTGCTGCTTTCGGTGATCGACCAGGGACCGGGCATTCCTCTCGGTCAGGAAAAGCGCGTGTTCGAGACCTTCACGCGCCTCGAAGGATCGGACCGGGTGCGCCACGGCACCGGCCTCGGCCTCGCCATCGTCAAGGGCTTTGCAGAGGCCATGGGGCTGTCGGTCGCGGCTTCAAACAACGAGGACCCGCCGGGCGCCTGCTTTACCATCCGCATTCCCGATGCGCTGATCCTCAAGAGTTTCGAAGGCAACTTCGAAGATAGGGACGTACCATGACCATCCGCCACAAGGTCCTCATCGTCGATGACGAGCCGCAGATCCGCCGCCTCATCCTCGCCGCGCTGGGCCGCGCCGACTACCATGTCATCGAGGCGGTGAACGGGCGCGAGGCGCTCGACCGGCTGCGGCAGGAGCGGCCCGACATCGTCCTGCTCGACCTCGGCCTGCCGGACCGCGACGGGCTGGAACTCGTGCCGATCATCAAGCAGCAGAGCGACACCACGCTCATCATCGTGTCCGCCCGCGAGGCGACCGAGGAAAAGGTCGCCGCGCTCGATCTCGGCGCCGACGACTACCTGACCAAGCCGTTCGACACCGACGAGCTGCTGGCCCGCGTCCGCGTGGCCTTGCGCAACCGCATGACGCGCGGCGGCGGGGTTCCGGCGGTGACTGCCGGGGACCTTTCCATCGACCTGATGAACCGCCGGATCGCCAAGGCGGGCAAGGAAGTCCACCTCACGCCCAAGGAATATGCGGTTCTGGCGCAGCTCGCGAAGTTTCCGGGGCGGGTCATCACCCACGACCAGATCATGGTGAACGTCTGGCCGAACGAATCCGAGCGCCATGTCGAATACTTGCGCGTGCTGGTGCGGTCGCTGCGGCAGAAGCTGGAAACCGATCCGCAGCGCCCGCAGATCATCAGCAACGAGGTGGGCATAGGCTACCGCTTGCGCCTGCCCGAAGACGCGGCCTGAAAACGGCGTCGCGGCCCTGAGAGCAGCCCTGAAAGCGACATTGTGAAATCTCTATGCCGGGGGCCGTTTGCCGCTCTCGAATTGCTATGCGCGTGTCTTTAGATGGTGTGCCTCCCGAAGGAGGTGCACGATGGCCACATGGCATGAAACTCTCGCAGCCCGGCTCTTGCTGCGGCTCGGCGGCGGCACTCTGCTGAGCGCTGCCTGGTTCGTCGGCTCGCGGCTCTACAGCAGCGTTCATGCGCATCCACCGCGGGCGGCGACGCCCGCCGAACTGGGCCTTTGCGCGCTGCTGCTCCTGTTGCTGGTGACCGGCAATGCGCTCCTCTTCGTGGGCGCAGGACTCTGGCAGCAGGTCGCCGTACCGGGGCGCTGGAGCGCGGGGCTGATCGAACCGCGCCTGTTCGAACTGTTCCGACAGGAAGAGCCTGCCCCGTTGCAACACATGAAGTAATGAAAACACTATGCGGGCGCTCTTGTCCCGCTCTCGATATCAAATGCGGACCTGCTCTACTTGGGCGTCCTCGAATCGCTCCGCCGCTCCGGCGGAGAACGCAAGAGGACATCATGAAATCCATCGTATCCCTCGCCGCTCTCTTCGTCGGCTTTACTCCACTGGCGGCCCAGGCGCAGGAAGAGGCGGCGCCGAGCGTCGTGACCGTTTCCGGCTCCGCCACGCTGACCTCGGACTACCGGTTCCGCGGCGTCTCGCAGTCGGACAAGAGCATGGCGGTTCAGGGCGGCCTCACCATCGCCCATGACAGCGGCCTCTACGCCGGAACCTGGGCGTCGAACCTTTCGGGCTGGGGCACCTTCGGCGGCGCCAACATGGAACTAGACCTGATCGGCGGCTACAAGGCGAAGCTGGGCGACCATGCCGCTCTGGATGTCGGCCTGACCTGGTACATGTATCCGGGCGGCGCGGACGATACCGATTTCGCCGAGCCTTACGTCAAGCTCTCCGGCATCGCCGGCCCGGCCACGCTGACGGCGGGCGTGGCCTATGCGCCGAAGCAATATGCCCTCGCCAACGTCTCGAAAGCGCCTAGTAGCCGGGGGCAGAAGCAGGACAACCTCTACCTCTGGGGTGACGGTGCGCTCGCCATTGCCGGAACGCCGCTGACGGCCAAGGCGCATCTCGGCCATTCGAACGGCAATCCCGGCCTCGGCCCCAACGGCACCAGCGTCGCGCCCACCGGCAGCTATTGGGACTGGTCGCTCGGGCTGGACGCCGCCTGGCGCAACCTGACCTTCAATGTGTCCTACGTCGATACCGATATCGGCGGCGCCGATGCCGCGCGGCTCCAGCCGAACTTCAGCAAGGGGCAGGACGGCACCGGCTCGATCGCCGATGCCGCTGTCGTCGCCTCGGTCACGGCGGCATTCTGACAGGGCGGAAAAGCCCGGCATCGGGGGATGCCGGGCTTTTTCGATGGAGCGATCAGTCCCGCCGCCTGCGGCGCTGCAGGCGCCGTTCGTGCAGCAGCGCGGGCAACATCCGATGCGGGCTGTTCTCGACGCGCAGGGCCAGCGCAACTTTCCGGCCCCGTATCAACAGGACGAGGCCCAGCAGCGTCGCCACGAGGCACAGCACGGTGACGAGGCCATGCGGCCCGGTCGCCCGGCCCGGCGTCAGCAGCGCCAGACAAGGCCCGCCGACAAAGAGCACCGCGCCGAGGACGCGCCAGCGAAAGTCCCGGCGCGTCATGCGGAAAACCGCGCGTGCAGGACGAGATCGCCGGCGCGCCTCGCTGCCTCCAGAAGGGCTTTCGGCGTGCCTGCCGTTGCTTGGTAAAGCACGATATCGGCTGGAAATTCTGCCTCCGCTTCGAGCCTTGCCAGCGGCGGCGCCACCTCGAAGGCAAAGCCGATGGCGGAGTCCATGTGAAGGCACGCCTGGCGGCGTGCGCGTTCGATGTACTCGGGATCGACATCCGCGCCGAGGGCCTCGATCGAGAGAAAGCCGAGCGACCTTGCCCGTCTCGCCGCTGCGATGAGCAGGGAACCGTCGCCGCACGGGACGTGGACGATTCGCAGGGCGCGTCGCCCACGCTCGCGCAGTTCGTCGAGCCGGGCGGAGAGCGCGGGCCAGCGGGGATCATCACACGTAGCATCGGCGATTTTCAGGGGCCGTAGCGCCGCCGTGATCGACACGGCGGGCCAGGGCGAGGCACCCTTCAGCGAAAGCGCGTAAGGCATGGTCGATGCTCCCGTCAGGCGGCGCGTTCGAGCACTGGCTCGAACGGGATCGCGGGCACGAGCCATTCCGTCGCCAAGGCGATCACCGCGCCCGGAAAGCCATGGACTTCGCTGCGCGCGAAACGCCAGGCGGCGTCGCGGGAAATGAACCGGCCTTCCAGAAGGCCGTGGTTTTCCTGGACCAGCCAGTGCCCGGCCCGGTCCTGGCCAACATAGAGCACGGATCCGTGTTGATCGGACTCCGCATTGCCTAGGGATTCGATCACGATACGCTCCTCAAAGCTACGTAGACAATCGGCCTCGGAATGACCGGGCCGATGCCTCGAAAATTAAAAAGAGGCGCGTGTGAATTCCAGACGAAGTCAGGCGGCGGCCCGTTGAGATTTCATAATGCGGGCGGTCTTGAAGGAAGGCCTTACTTTTCTTCGGTGCGGCGTTCGAGGAACAGGATCGAGAGGTCCTTTTCCGGTCGCCAGTTGGTTTTGGTCATTTCGAAGCGGGTCGGGGCGATCTTGCGGACACCGTCGCCGCAGAAGCTGGCGAAGTCCTGCGGGCGCTCCTTGTCGACGACGAGGCGGAACTTGCCGATCGGCTTTTTCCAGTTGCCGCCGGTGACGAGGATGTAGTCGATCCAGCCTTCCGAATAATGGATGTCGCGGGCGGCGGCGCGGTTCATGGCCGTGAGCAGGGCGGCATCGACGCAATAGGCGCGCACGGTCTCAGCCTCCGGCTCATGGCCGAGCAGGGTGGCCACCGTGCCGCCGACCGAGGGCTGGTAGCGGTGCTCGACCACCACCGGCACGCCCGCCGGGAACCTCTGGAGCCAGTGATAGGTCGTCTCCAGCTTCCAGGCCGGGTAGCCATCCTCGTCGACCAGTCCGAGACGTTGGGCTTCGGCGTTGTCGGCCGGGGTCAGGCGCTCCAGCGCTTCCTGCGCGGGGCCGAGGTGCGGGGCCAGCGGTATACCGTGCGCGCGCAGCCAGGCGGCGCGGTCGACGGTGCCGACCATGGCCTTCTGTTCCATGTCCATGGCGACCGGCTGGCCGTCCACGCGGGTCGTGAAGCCGAGGAAATTGTCGGAGGAATCGAGGGGAATCGAGACATCCATCTCGAACATCTCCCGACCGCCCACAGGCGGTAGCGGGAAGGCGACGCGGCTGACCACGTCCTTGCCGCTGGTGTTGAGGAAGGTGTAGCGCACCTTGACCGCCGAGCGGGAGATTTCGAGATCCTCGGTCTGCATCTCGATGGTGTCGCTGCGGGTCAGGACGAGGCCGCCTGCCGCCAGTTGCGCCGAGGAATCGTTGGCGAGGGCCATGCCCGAAAGGCAGGAGGAAAGCGCCGCGAGGGCCAGGGTCAGATATCTCCGCATGGCATCGTGGTAGCGCGGAGAGCGGCCGGGTTTCAATCGCTTCCGGCGACGGACCCTTGGCGCGGGGCCGAAGGCAAGTTAACGCTTCCTTCGCCAAACCTGCCTAGACGCCTTGCCTGCGTCCGGAGCGGGCGAGCAAGTTGCGGGGCCTGTCGTTGATCCGTTCGTCCAGCCGGTTATTGGTTCTCGCCACGCTGCTCCTGCTCGGCTGCGCGCTGGTCTGGACCTGTCTTCAGCGCGGGCCATGGTACGACGAGTTCTACACCCAGTTCGTGACCCGCCCCGGCGTACCCTGGACGGGCGCGTTGCGCGAAAGCTGGCTCGCGGACAACCATCCGCCGCTCTATTACGTGCTGGCGCGGATGACCGCGTGGCTCGGCTCGATCGCGCATCATCGCCTGCTCAACGGGGCGCTCGGCTGCGTGGCACTGGCGGGCGGCGCGACCATCGTGCGCGAAGTGCCGCGTCTCGCGCCTGCCGCGGCGGTGCTGGTGCTGGAACTGGCCGCCAACCCGTGGTCGCTGATCGCCGGGAGCGAGCTGCGGTCCTATTTTCTCTCGCTCTGCGCGGCGACCGTGCTGGGGCTGGGGCTTTGCGCGATCCGGCTGACCGGAGAGGCAGGCTCGACGCGGCGGCAGGCGGTGTTCTGGATCGCCGCGCTTGCGGCGTTCAATACGCATATCATCACCTCGCTCACCTGTGCGGCACTGGCCCTGCCGTTCCTCATGGCCGCTGCCCTGCGCCGCGACGGACGGGAGGTGCGCGCGGTCGGCGTGCCGGTCGCCGTGGCCGGGCTGGTCTTCGCGGCGATCACCGCGCTCCAGCTTCCGGTCTGGCTGAGCAATACCAAAGTGTTCTGGATCGAGCCGGGCTTCGATTCCGCGCGCTGGTCGGTGGAATGGGCGCTGCTGCGCACGCTGGAGGCCAATCTGCCGGTGCTGGCGGGCGCCTTGGCGGGAGCAGTGCTGCTGGGCCGCGATGTGTTCCGGGGCAAGCGGCCAAGCGGCGAGGCTGGCGCACTGGCGCTGCTGGCGGCCGGTGTCGTGCTGGCGGCGGGCGGCCTCATTGCGCTGCACATGCTGCGGCCGATCCTGATCGAGAAATATCTGATGGCGTTGGTCGCGGCGGTCTCGGTCGGCGTGGGGCTGGCCGGGGGGCGGCTGCTCGAAGGCCTGTCGCCGCGCTGGCGGCTGCTCGTGCTGCTGGCCGGGTTCGCGGCGACGCTGCTCGCGCTTGTCCAGAACGTGCCGCTGGCAGTGAACCGGGTGAGCTGGTTCACCACGGGCCGGGCGATCGCGCAGGAAGTCGCGCGCTGTCCGGGGACGGTGGTGCATACCGACCCGTTCTGGAATGCCGAAGTCATGGCCATGCTGCCGCGCGACAATGCCGAGGTCGTGCCTTTCGCCTATCGATACGTGGCGCGCTCTTTCGGCTTTTCGGTTGCTCCGGCGGGATCGGGGGATATGGCGCGAGGCTGTCCGACGGTGTTCTGGGGCGAGCATGACAGCAAGCAGCAGTTCGACGCCGGGGCGGTCTCGGCCCATTTGCGCGCCTCCGGCTTTCCGGTCGGGAACATGGACTTCCGGCGCATCGGGGACGGCTGGATCGCAGTTGTTCCGCCGCCGCCGGAGCGCTGAAGCATGAGCGGCGCGCGCACGCCGAAGCTCCGGGGCATCCAGGCCTTGCGCGGGATCGCGGCGCTGGCGGTCATCGCTTATCACGCCGCGCGGCACCTCGGACAGGCGGTGGACGCATCGGCGATCACCCGCTTTACTCAGCCCGGCCATGCCGGGGTAGACTTGTTCTTCGTGCTGTCCGGCTTCATCATCCTGCATGTCCACCGGCAGGACATCGGCCGCCCGCAGGCGCTTGGGCGCTATGCCTGGCAGCGGTTCGCGCGGCTCCTGCCGATCTACTGGGTGGCGCTGGCGGCGACGATCGCGCTGATGTTGCCGCATCACGGCAGTGAAGTGACGCTGGCCCGCGTCGCGCTTTCGGCGAGCCTGCTGCCGGTGACGCAGGACCCGCTGCTCGGCGTCGCCTGGACCTTGCAGCACGAGATGCTGTTCTACGCCGCCTTTGCGCTGCTGATAGTGAGCCGGAGACTTGGGCTGGCCTGCCTTGCGCTCTGGCTGATCTGGGGGCTTGCGCAAGGGATCGGACTGGTGCCGGACCTCGGCCTGCCGCGTTTTGCCAGCCTGTTCAACCTCCAGTTCCTGTTCGGCATGGGGGCGGCGCTGGCGGTCGATCGGGGCTGGATCGGGCGCGGAGGGCTGCTTGCGCTGGCTGCGGCCGGGCTGCTGCTACTGGTCGGAACGATGGAGGTGCTGGGCCGGATCGACGGCTACGGCAATCTCGCCCGGCTGGCCTATGGCGTGCCTTGCGCGCTGCTGATCGCGGGGCTTGCGGTCTGGGAGGGGCAGGCGCGTCGGCGCGTTCCGGCTTTGCCGGTCGCCTTGGGCGAGGCGTCCTACAGCCTCTACCTCTTCCACCTGCTGGGCATCGGCGTGGCCTGGCAGGTCTGGCTGCGCAGCGGGATCGACACCGCCGCCCATCTCGCGTCCTGCTACGCCTTCCTGATGGCAAGCGCGCTCGCTTGCGGGCTTTTCGTCCATCACCTGATCGAAGTGCCGCTGCTGCGGCGTCTGCGGCGCAGAGCGAAATCCCCGCGCGAGGACGATCAGAACGCCACGTCGACCCGCACGGTATCGGTGTAGGTCCCGCCGGGCGGGGTGACTTGTCCGGGCAGGATCGCGGCGCGGTAGGTATAGCCCTGCGTGGTCACGGAATCGTAGATGTTGGGATTGGTTTCCGCCGTGCCGCTGGCGCGCCTTGCAGCGCCAACCGAACCCCAGCGCTCGGTGGAGGAGGTCGTCTTGTAGATCTCGTAGTTGAGATAGCTGGAGGTCGAGCCGGACGTATAGCGCATCCGGCGCACGGCGCCGCTGGCATTGGCGCCGTCGTCGAGGCCCACGGTATAGGAGGTTCCCGCGCTGCACCGGATCTGGATCGTGCGGGTGATCGGGTTGAAGCTGCCCACCAGCGGCGCCGAGCCGAACCCGGCGGCGGGTGCGTTGATGATGCAGTCGTTCTGGACGGTGAGCGTTACCGTGATGCGCGCGACCACCCCTGTCCCCCAGTTGGTCGGCGCAGTCAGCAGCGGGCGTACGAGCCCGGGGCTGTTGTCGAAGGTAATGCAGGCGACCACCCCGACGGTGCAGATCGAATAGTACCAGCGCAGATCGAAGGAGCCGGTATAGTCCCCGGCCCGCAGTGCCGTGGTCGGTGTAGTGCGTATGTAGATCGGTACGGTGCCGCCCGTGCCGGAGAACAGGCTGAGAAGGGGCGTCGAAGAGATGTTCTCGAACGTGTTCAAGGGCAGGGCGGCACCGTTCTGCGTGGCCGATGGGATATAGGGAATCGTCAGCCCGCCAGGTCCGGTCAGCAGCAGCGTGGAATTTTCGACACGAAGGCCCACATAGTGTGTGGCCAGCAAGGCGAGCGTGATGTCGCACTGCAAACCGGCCGAGCCGCTGCCTTGCTGGGACGTGGTGCCGACCGTGTAGGAACTCACGCCGCCCAGGTTGGCGCTGCCCGCGGAGACGGTGCAGGCTTCGGCGCGGGCGGCGAGCAGCACGAACGCCAGCGTGGTGGCGAACAGGGCGATGAGGCGGCTTACGGTCGGCATGTCACGGTTCCGATGTCGAGAATATCCTCGGCGGGAAGGCTCGCCGCAAACCGGGCGCGGCAGGTGCCGCCTTCGGGGAAAGTCGCCACCAGCGCGTTCTCGGCGGCCACGCCCTCCAGGAAGATCATCCCGTCCCACCCTGCGTAAGTCCGCGTCTTCTCGTTGAGCAGGAGGACGGAACCGGCCGGAACCGGCTTGCCCGCCGTGTCGACGAGCACGCCGCGCGCGACGGTCGTGCGGTCGAGCGGGAAGCGCACGACATAGCCGCTGCCCGCCGCCACCGCCACGCGGCGACTGACGACGTCGGCCTGCACGCTGGGCGGCAGGGACAGCGTGTCGATGTCGTAGTGGGCCGGATACCAGGCGCTGGCCGAGGGGATCAGCAGGCGGCCGTCGCGGTTGGTCTCGCCGATCAGCTGGTTCTCGTAGCGCACCGGCACGCCCGGCTCGCCATTGGTGGTGACGAGCGCGAAGGCGTCGGTCACGCGGTTGGCGGCGAAGAGGGCGCCGTCCATGAAGACCAGCGATCCGCTTGCCCCCAGCCATCCGGTATAGTCGCCCTGGCCATAGGCCCCGGCGCGCAGCTGGATCGGCTGGGTGCGCCAGGCAAGGTCGCCGCGCAAGTAGGGCTGGTCTCCGGGTTCGCCATAGACGCTGGCGTTCCAGCCGAAGCCGCCCTCGGTGGGGATCGGGCGCGAGTAGTCTGCCGTCAGCCCGGTCCGTCCGTCCTGATCGCGCGCCACGCCGCCGCTGGCATAGCCGGTGCCGAGCGGCACGGTGAGCGTCAGCGCACCGGACCAGCTCTTGCTGGAGAAGTCGCGCGAAACGCCCGCATAGAGGCGGCTCTCGCGCCAGAGCGGCACCGTCCACGAGAGGTTGGCGAGCTTGCCGCTGTCGGCCCCTTGCCGGGCAAGGTCGAAATAGCCGAGGCCGAGCGTCCCGCCGCCGCCCAGCGAGAAACTGGCGGTGGCGGAAGTCTGGCGCTCCCACCCGCGGCGATAGGGCTGGTCGAGCAGGGCGAGGTCCACGTAATCCGCATCGTGCCGGATGTGCCGCACGCCCACGGAGAACCGCCGCGCCTGGTATTCGTAGCCGACCGTCAGCTCACCGCCGGAAGTCTGCCCGAAATTGCGGCTGTAGGAGGCGTTGACCACCCCCAGCTCGCCCACCCGGAACACCGCTCCGGCGCCGAGCAGGCGCATGTCCTCCGCCGCCTCACCGCGCAGTTCCAGCGTGAGCGCGCTGGTCAGCCCGTGCCGGGCGAAGGCGCTGACGGCGAGGCCCTGGTAGTCGAAATTGCGAATGCCGTAGTTGCGGCGGAACGAGCCTGCGGCCAGCGCATATTCGGTCAGCCCCGGACGCAGCAGGGCGCTGCTGACGTAGAAGGGCATCGAGGTGGCGATGCTGCGCCCGAGCATGTCGGTGACGATCAGGTTGGCCTGCCCATAGCCGTTGATCGGCGGCAGCGTGCCCAGCGAGAAGGGGCCGGGATTGACCTGGCTCCCCGCAATCCGCTGGCCGTTGACGACGAGATCGACGGTGGAAGGCAGCGCGGCGCTGCCGGCGAATTCGGGCAGCGGATAGGTCACGATATCCGGGCGCACCGAGAAATCGCGGGAAATCTGCGCCCCGCCCAGCCGGATCGCAGGCGCCCAGGGCAGGGTGCGAGTGATGATGTCGCCCGCTTCCACGGTCGTCATGCTGCGCTCGTCGGACCAGCGCCAATATGTATCGTAGCGGATGTAGGGGCCGTGGCGGCGGTCGTCGGAACTATTGCCCGGCGAGGTACTGACGACGCCGGTGGTCGAGACCATGCCGAAGTGCCCGAACACCCGCGCCTCGTGCCAGAGCGAGGCTTGCAGCGGAAGGCCGCCGCCCCCGGTCAGGAAGGCATCGTAATTAAGCAGGGCGCCGCTGTCCCGCTTCGCGCGCTCGTAGGGGCGGCCGTGCGGTCCGATCTGCTGGGTCGGGAGATAGTCGGGCAGCACGGTAAGGTGCAACTGCTGGCGCGCGGCATCGTAGTCGGCGCTCACCCCGTCCAGCGTATCGAGGAACAGCTTGTCATCGGTCGTGTGCAGCACCATCCCGGCGCGGCGCAAGTCCGCCGTGCGGAGCTGGAAGCGGTCGTCGCGCTTGAGCACGGAGGCTAGCACACCGCTGGCCATGCCGTTGACGTAGATTTCGAGTTGCAGCGTCTGGTCGGCATTGAAATCGGCGCGGTCGACCGGCGGCGGAAGATCGGAGAAGAAGTCGGCGCGCGGGGCGGCATCGGGGGCGTCCGGTGCATCGGGCGCGGCGAGGCAGTCCGTCGCCAGCAACAGCGCGACGACGCCGGTGGCGATCCCGGCCGGGACTCGCTTCGGGCGTCTCCGCGATGGCTCGGCTCCGGGCATCCGCGGATCATTCCGGCAGACGCTCGATATGGGCCAGTGCCCTGCCGTTGAGCGTCGCCGTCAGGTCTCCTTGCGCGTCCGTGCCCTCGGGGAGCGGCCAGCGCATCGTCGCGCCCGGCAGGACGTAGCCGAACAAGCCCTCGCCAAGGCCGGAGCGCTTGCCGGTGCGGGCAAAGGCTACATCGCTGAGCCGCGCGTGTCCGGCGCCGCTGTTGCGGATCTCGAGGTAGCGGCCCTGGCCGTCGGTTCCGGTTCTCCAGCCGAGCTGCGGCGGCGGGGGAACGGCCTTCTTCGCGCCGTCTCCGGTCTTCGCAAGCGAGAACAGCGGCAGCGAATAGCGCATGCGGAAGGTCACCGCAGCGCCTTGGCTGCCGGTTGCGGCGGCGGGATCGGTGGTCGGGATCTGGTCGACGATGACGCGGTAGGGCTTTTCCGGCACGCCGGGCGGCGGCACCAGCCGGGTCAGGCGGATCAGCTGGCGTTGGCCCGGCTCGATACTGAGGATCGGCGGGGTGCCGAGGATATCCTTCTGCTCGCCGTAGAGGTCCTCGCCGTTCTGCTGGGTCCAGGCGAAGATGCGGATCTGGAGCGTGATCGGCGCCTTGCCGGGGTTTTCCAGCCAGAGCGCCGCTGCCGGGGCGTCGCCCTCGATCACCGGACTGATCGGCCAGATCAGCAGCGATCCCGGCGACTGCGCGCCGGCAGCGAGGGGGGCCAGTGCCGAGAGGATCGCGGAGCTGAGGAACCGGCCGAAGAAACGGAAGATCGTGTGCATCGGCTGGCTCCTTGGGGCATGGCGGGTCACCATGTGAGAGTGACGGTCAGCGTGTCGGTGTAGGTGCCCGGCGGCAGTGTGCCGGGCAGGGTCAGCCGGGCGTAGATCGGCAGGCGCACGTCCTCGCTGTTGCTCGTGGTGATCGCGGTGTTGACGGCGGTGCCGATGGCGATCGGCAGGGTGCAGGCGGCATCGCTGCACAAGCTGTAGGGAACGCGCGAGGCGGTCGCACCGCGCTGGAGGTTGCGCTGACCGCTGCTGGCGTGGGTGCCGCCGTCCACGGTCATCCGCAAGGTCACGCCCTGGGTGCAGCGCAGGCGCATGGTCTGGCCGGTCGTGGACGTCGCCGTGCGCTGCTGCGTGGAGAACGTGGAGGCGGTGCCGAAGTCCAGCGTGCCGATCTGCCCCGCATTGCCGCTGGCGCCCAGCCCGTCGACCAGACAACCGGGCGTGACCGTTGCCGTGACGTCGAACTGCCCGGTCGTGGCGGCATCGGCGCCCGGTGGGAGCAGCGCTGCGACGCAAGCGCCGAAGACGGCCAGGCGGGCGAGGCGGACAGGTGAAACAACCCTCCTCGCCCCAAGGGGGTGGGCGACGGTCATGACGGGCGGCGATATCGCCTTAGAGGACGAGAACGACCGTGACGATATCCGTATAGGTGCCCGGCGAAAGCCCCGCCGCCCCGAAGGCGCGGCCATAGACGTTCACCGTCTGCGCCGCCCCGGTGCTGGACAGCGCGATCGTGCCGCCGATCGGGATCACGGTGGTGCGCCCTGCATCGCTGTAGAGGTTGTAGGTGACGAACTGCCCGGCGGTCGTGGTGTTCAGCATGGCGCGAACGCCGGTGCCGGTGCCGGAACCGTCGTGCTGGCCCGCACGGAACGAGAGCGACGGGGTGACGCCGTTGCTGCACTGGATGGTGAAGCCGGTGGCGCCGCTCAGCACCTGGGCATCGACCTGCGTGAACAGCGTGTTCTGCGTCCCGAAGTTCAGCGTGCCGAACGTGACATTGGCGGAGCCGTTGTCGTAGTTCTGGCCATTGATGATGCACCCCGCCTGTAGCGTCAGGGTAGCATTGATGGTTCCGGTGATGTCGGCCTGGGCCGGTGCTGCGACCAGCAAGGCCGCCGACAGGCCCGTTGCGGCTAGAATAGTCCTCAACACCTTTGCACCTCTCTTTGCTGCCGACCCGCACGGGCGGGAAAATCGCGGCGATTTTGCAATCGTAATCTGAGAGTTGCTTACGGAGTTCCTTTCGTCTTCGGGGAATTGGCTCCGGAATGAACCCATTGCAGAGCACTCGACTGGACAAATGAGCGTAACTCGGAAGATTTCATATTCATATCAAATGGATGATATCGGTCCGATATGTCTTCAATCGACCGGCTATTATACTGCCGAAGCGGACATGCTTCTTTCCCGTGCTTCCATGTTCGAGAATTTCCGATGAGAAAATCGCAGGTTAGCGATATCGAAAAGCTTTCGCCCGCCCCTGAGTCGCGTTCGCGGGTGCTGCGTCATCTTTCCGGCAACATTGTTGCAAAATGTTAAAAAACGCCGGTTTCCGGCGGGTTTCAGGCGCAAGGCCTCTATAACGATTGCAATCGCGCTCGGCACGGGAGGATCAGTCCCGGCGCCGAGCATTGCGGTGCCTTTCTCTCGCCTCCCCCCAAACGAGAAATGCCATGACACGACTTCGTGCCTTTCTGAACAGGCAGAATCTATCGACCAAAGTAACGCTCATGACCGTCGGCGCGCTGGTCATGCTTTCGGCCGTGCTCTTCATCGGCACCCGCCTGCTGCTCGTGCAGGACGCTCGCGCGCAAGGCGAGGAGCGGCTGGACACCAACATGCGCGTGGCTTGGTCCGTGCTCCAGCGGAGCGGACCCGACTATGCGGTCCGAGACGGGAAGCTCTACGTCGGCGGTACGCCGCTCAATGACAACAACGCCGCGGTCGATCGCATGAAGGAACTGGTGGGCGGTACCGCCACGATCTTCATGGGCGACATGCGCGTGGCCACCAATGTCCTCAAGGAGGACGGCAGCCGTGCCATCGGCACCCGGCTCGCGGACGGGCCGGTCAAGGATGCCGTGCTCGGCAAGGGCCAGCCCTATCGCGGCGAGGCCGACATTCTGGGCACCCGCTATTTCACCGCCTACGATCCGATCAAGGACCCCAGCGGACAAGTGATCGGTGTGCTCTTCGTGGGCGTTTCCGCCGATGATTTCTATCGCAATGTCGACAGTCTGGGCTGGCACATCCTGCTGCTCGCCGTCGTCGTTGCGGTGATCGCCGCCGCGCTTTGCATGCGCGGCGCCCGCAAGCTCTTCGCACCGCTGGAAACCGCAAGCGCGACGATGATGCGGCTGGCGAAGGGCGACAACCATGCCGAGATCGCCGATACCGAACGGCCGGACGAAATCGGCGGCATCGCCCGCGCGCTGCTGGTGTTCCGCGATGCGGCTGTCGCCAAGGAAGCGGCCGATCGGGAGCAGCGCCAGGTGGTCGAACGCCTGGCCGGGAGCCTGGCGCAGCTTTCCGCCGGGGACCTCACGGCCGAGATCGCCCATGCCTTCCCCGGCACGTATGAAGGCCTGCGCACGAACTACAATGCGGCCCTGACTGAGCTGCGCGGCTTGATCGGCGCCACGGGCGAGAGCACGATTTCGATCCGCGGCAGCTCGTTCGAAATTGCCCAGGCCTCGGAAGATCTGGCCCGCCGGACCGAGGCAAGCGCCGCCAGCCTTGAGCAGAGTTCGGCGGCGCTGCTGGAAATCGACAACGGCCTCAAGGCCGGTGCCTTGGCAGCGGCGGAAACGGTTACCCGCGCCGACGAGGCGATCGCCACGGTCGGCGGCGGCCGCGTGGTGGCTGCCGAAGCGGTCGATGCGATGCGCCGGGTCTCGGACAGCGCGACCAATATCGACGGCGTGATCGAGGGCCTCGACAAGATCGCCTTCCAGACCCGCGTCCTCGCCATGAATGCCGCCGTCGAGGCGGGCCGGGCGGGCGAGGCCGGTCGCGGTTTCGCGGTCGTGGCCGATCTCGTCTCGGCGCTGGCCAAGCGTTCGGAGGAGGAAGCCCGCAGCGCCCGTGAGCAACTTACCGTCACCCAGTCGGAAATCGTCGCTGCGCTCGGCGCGGTGGAGCGGGTGGACGGTGCTTTCGAGGGCATCGCCGAGGACGTGGCGCAAGTCCATGTCCTGCTGGGCGGAATGGCCCGCAGCAATCGTGCCTCGGCCACATCGGTCAGCGAGATCACGGCGGCGATCGGCGCGATGAATATCGCGACACAGCAGAATGCCGCGATGGTGGAGCAGGCCTCCGCCGCGGCGCGCGGATTAACCGAGGAGGTGGACCGGCTGGCCGCGCAGGCCTCGCTATTCAAGGTCGCCTGAAAAAATCAGTGATGGGCCGGGTGCACTGGTGCCCGGCCGCTTTCCCGTTTAGCGTGGCTCAGGATACCGCGAAGATCGCCATTTCGGGGCGGGAGCGGCCGATCGTGCAGAGCTTGAGGGCACCTTCCCAGAGTTCGGCGCTGCGCTTGGCGGCCTCGCGCTGGGCGATGGCGACGGCTCCGGCAATATCCGGCGCCTTGAATTCCAGCCTCCTGGCGAGACCGTGTTCGTCCTCGAAGAACCGCAGGGTGTAGACCTTCATGTCATTCCTCCAGAGGTGCGCGCCGTGTCCGGCCTTCGCACTTGCGGGATAAGGGCTAACCCAATTCTCTCCGTTTCGGAGTGATTTGCGTCAAATCGTTGCTTCGAAACGCCGTGTGGATGGCGATTATAGGTTACAGGGCGAGTCATGACGTCATGGCCGAAAGACTCGCTGCGGCGCCGCGAAGGTCGGCGACGTAGCGGGCGAACTCTGCCTCAGTGTCCGCTTCGGGCGGCAGCCGCAGCAGGTAGCTGGGATGGACCGTCACCCAGCACGGGGTGCCGTCGGGCAGGGGGACGGCGCGTCCGCGTTCCTGTCCGACGGCGACGGCGCGGCCGGTCAGCGAGCGGGCTGCCGTGGCGCCCATGGCAATGACGAGGCGCGGGCGGACGATGGCGCGTTCCTGATCGACCCACCAGCGGCAGGCCTCGATCTCCCCGACGTTCGGTCGGGCGTGAAGGCGGCGCTTGCCCTGCGGCTCGAACTTGAAGTGTTTCACCGCATTGGTCACGTAAGCCCGCATGCGGTCGATCCCGGCTTCCGCCATGGCGCGGTCGAACACGTCACCGGCAGGGCCGACGAACGGCCTTCCGGCCAGGTCTTCCTGGTCGCCGGGCTGTTCGCCGACGATCATGATCTCGGCATCGTGGGGGCCCTCGCCGAAGACGGTCTGGGTGGCGGGGCGCCACAGCGGGCAGCGTCGGCAGCCTGCCGCTTCCTCGGCCAGCAGTACGAGAGACTCGGGGCCTCGTCCGCGAACAGGCGTGCTGCGGGCCTGCTCGATCATCCCGAGTTCGCGCTTGCGGGCGCCGGCGATAAGCTCTGGGACCAGCGCGGTTTCCGGCATGTTCTTCCAATACTTGCGCGGCATTTCCTTGAGCATGGCGCGGGGCATGACCCGTGCCGGATTGAAGATCGCGCTGTAATAGGCCTTCCATATGCCCTCGACCGGATCGTCGCCGGGGGCATCGGCGCGGGTGGCGGGCGGGCCTTCTTTCAGCACCGCGCCGTCCCAGTGCAGCGATCCGCGCGGGGTCAGGATCGACCAGCGCATATTGGTGAAGCGATCGACGAAAAACCCGGCATTGGCGCGCAGGATGTGATGCTCCGGCTCGAACCACGCGACGAAGCGCGAACCGTCCCCATCGGCAAGTTCGCGGAAGCGGACGAAGGCGTGCATCTTGTGACTGTCGCGCCGGACGTTGCGGGCGAGGCCTTCGATCCGGCGAATGAGCGGATCGGCACGGTCCTCCAGGGCCTGCGGACGGTTCAGCAGTCGCAGGAGCAGGGTGTAGAGCAGCGAAAAACGCTCCGGCTCGCTATGGAGCGCGGCATCGCGGGCCAGTTCGAGGAACGGCTTCGACACGCGCAAGGGTGTGATGGTCGGCAAGGGCGGGGCGCGGTCACCGCCCGGATTGGCGAACAGATCGGACGCGTGGTCGCCGACCTGCCAGACCACCTGTTCCGGGGCTACGCCTTCGATCGCGAGGGCGCGGGCGGCGGCGCGCCAACCGTCGAAATCATCCTCGGTTTCGAGGCGGACCGCAGGCATGGTTAGGCCGCGAAGAGTTCCAGCTGGCGGGCGGGCGGCGTCAGCAGTGGGCGCAAGTCGGCGCGGTCGAGCAGGGCGGTCGGCCGCCAATCGGCGGTGACGATGAAGGGCCGCAGCTTCTTCACCGAGACGGTCATGCGCGCCACGTCGTCCAGTCGCAGCGTGCGCCAGCGGCGGGCGGCGACGATGGCGTCCACCGCCTTAATGCCGAGGCCGGGAATGCGCAGCAGCATCTCGCGCGGGGCACGGTTGACGTCGACCGGGAAACGGTCGCGAAACCGCAGTGCCCAGGCGAGCTTGGGGTCGATGTCGAGCGGCAGCATCCCGGTGGCGGGATCGGCGGCGGCGCTCACTTCCTGCGGCGAGTAGTGATAGAAGCGCATGAGCCAGTCCGACTGGTAGAGCCGGTGTTCGCGCATCAGCGGCGGGCGGCGCAGGGGCAGCACGGTGCTGGCATCGGGGATCGGGCTGAAGGCCGAATAATAGACGCGCTTGAGGTCGAACCGGTCGTAAAGCGTGGCCGCGCGCGAGACGATATCGCGGTCGGTGGCGGCATCGGCGCCGACGATCATCTGCGTCGATTGCCCGGCGGGCGCGAACACGGGGGCGGAGCGGAAGCGCTTGCGGGCATCGGCGCCGTCCTCGATGGCGGCGCGCATCGTGCCCATCGCGCCCTCGATCCGCGTCTGCGACTTTTCCGGTGCGAGGCGCTGAAGGCCGCTGACGGTCGGCAGTTCGACATTGATCGAGACGCGGTCGGCATGGCGGCCCGCTGCTTCGACCAGCGCCGGATCGGCATCCGGAATGGTCTTCAGGTGGATATAGCCGCGAAAATCGTGATCCTCGCGCAGCGAGCGGGCCACTTCGACGATCTGCTCCATCGTATAGTCGGGCGTGCGGATGATGCCGGAGGAGAGGAACAGTCCCTCGATATAGTTGCGGCGGTAGAAATCGAGCGTCAGGTCCACGACTTCCTTTGCGGTGAAGCGCGCGCACCGCACGTTCGAGGACTTGCGGTTGATGCAGTAGTGGCAATCGAAGATACAGCTGTTGGTCAGCAAGACCTTGAGCAGGCTGATGCAGCGCCCGTCCGGCGCATAGGCGTGGCAGATGCCGCCGCCGCCGAGCGTCGAGCCGATGCCCTTGCCGTCCTTCGAATCGCGCTTCTTCACCCCGGACGAGGAGCACGAGGCATCGTACTTGGCGGCATCCGCCAGAATCGTCAGCTTTTCGGCCACTTCGAGCGCGGGCATTTCGCGAAAACCTTGTTCTTCCGAGTCAGCGTTGAGCCACTAGACTGTCCGAATGCGCGCGCCGACGCAATCAAAATGTTCTTCAAATGTTCCTATTGTTGATGGTCGCGATGACGAGCCGGGCCTGCTACACCGCGCGCCATGAAATTTCCGGATTCGGATCCGCTCCCTGCTCCTGACCCTGCTTTCCCTACCGAAGAACCCGACTTCGTGGTGGTCGACGTCGAGACCGCCTGCGCGCGTGTCAGCAGCATTTGCCAGATCGGCATCGTCGGGTTCCGGCAGGGGCGCGAGGTCTTCGCTTATGAGACGCTCGTCGATCCCTGCGACGAATTTTCCACTTTCAACATCCGCATCCACGGCATCTCGCCCGAACATGTCGCGGGCAAGCCGACGTTCGGCGAGATCCACGGCGCGATTGCCGGGCACCTGACCGGGCGCGTCACCGTGGCGCATTCGGGCTTCGACAAGGGCGCGCTGGCGGCGGCCTGCCGGATCGGCGAACTCGCCCCGATCGAGACGACCTGGCTGGACAGCGTCCGCGTCGCCAAGCGGGCCTGGCCGCAGCTTTCCAGTCACCGGCTCAACGTGCTGTCGCGGCACCTTGGCCTGCGGCACAGACATCACGACGCGCTGAGCGACGCGCGGGCGGCGGGCATGGTGATCGTGCGCGCCATCGAGGAGACCGGGATCGACCTCGCGGGCTGGATGGCGAAGCCCGACAAGTCCCGTAAGGTGCCCACCGCCGCCGCGCAGGGTCCGCTCAGGGGGCAGCGCGTGGCCATTCTCGGCGAGGCCCGCGACGGCATTCTCGCGCAGTTCCTGGCGGGCGAGGGGGCGCGCATCGTCTCCGGTGTCGGCACCACCACGACGTTGCTGGTCGTCAGCGCGCGGCATAGTCTCGGGCGCTGGGTGACGGCCGAGGCGCAGTATCGCAAGGCCGAGGACTTGCGCCGGGCGGGCGGAAGGATCGAGATCCTCACGGAGGGGGAACTGCGGGCGAGGCTGTCGGGCGCGCTGGTTCCAGGCTGAGGCGCAGAGTCTCCATTTCCGCGAAGAACAGGCTGCGGGCCTCTGCGGAAAAGGGATTGCTTTCGATGGCATGGCTGACGCCGGGGGCATCGTTGCGCACCATTTCCACGGCCTGCCGCAGCAGGTCGAAGCTGCGCGTGGTCACGCGCTCGGGCAAGGGATCCATGCGCAGCAGGGCCTTGGCGATGAGGTGGGTGAGGCCTTGGGTAAAGGCCGCCTCCCGGTCGTGTTCTTCGGGCGAGGTCAGCACGATCGACAGCCCGAAGCGCTTGCGCAGGAAGGCGGCGATGCGTCCGGCCGAGCGGCCTCGTAGCGGGCAGATCACCATCTTCAGGCTTTTCGTGCCCGCCCGGATGCTCTGCGGGCCGAACATCGGATGGGTCGCGACGAGGTCGACATGGGGCGGCAGTTCGCTCAGCAGGATCTCGGCGGGCCGGACCTTGATCGAGCAGACGTCCATGACAACCGTGCCGGGCCGCAGCAGCGGTGCGATCTCGCGGCAGACCTCCGCCAGCGCCGTCAGCGGCACCGCGATCACCACCAGATGGCAGCGGCAGACCGCGCCGAGATCGGCCATCGCTGCGCCCTCCATCGGCGATTCGGCAATATTCGGATCGGCGGCAAGGATGCGGAACCAGGGCCGCAGATAGCGCGCGGTCAGCTGCCCGAAAGCACCGAATCCGATGATCCCTAGCGAGGGGGCCTGCTGCGACTGACGACGTTCCGGGAAATCCACGAGTAGGAGCCTTCGATGAGGGCTGCCGTAACCATGGTCTTGCTGGGAAGAGGTCAACCGCTGGTCACGCAGCGGTTGAGAACGACAAGAGGTCCACCGCCGATCAGCGGTAGTAATAGCTTCCTGCAAGGGCGAGCATGCTTGTCATGGCTTCCCGGCTAGGCGGTGGGGTCAGGGCTGTCAACCGCCCTGACCGAAGGTGACGATGACCCGCAGGCCCGGCCCGGCGTCCTCCAGCTTGAGAGTTGCCCCCAGTCGCTCGGCAGAGGATTGCACGATCGCGAGGCCGAGGCCGCTACCGGGCGGGCCGTTTTCTCCTTGCAGACGGGCGAAGCGGGCCATGGCCTGCGCGCGCTGTCCGGCGGGAATGCCGGGGCCGTCGTCGCTGACGATCAGGTGCGTGCCTGCCTCGTCCCTGCGCAAGGCGATGGTGACCTTGCCGCCGGGCCGGTTGTAGCGGATGGCATTGTCGACGAGGTTGGAGAGCATCTCGTAGACCAGCGAGCGATGGCCCAATACCTGAAATTCGGGCACCGGGAATTCGGCAGTTTCGTCGCTGTCGAGCAGGAGTTCGACATCGGCCTCGATCGCCTGGCGGATGCGGCGGGAGATTGCCCGGCGGCTGACTTCCACCAGATCGACCTGCTCCAGCGGCGGCAGCGTGCCGGCCTCGTCGGCGCGGGCCAGGGTGAGCAATTGGGTGAGCAGGCGTTCGAGGCGGTCGGTGGCCTCGTCTATTTCCTGAAGCGCCTCGTCCGAGCCGCGCCGGGCCAGCGCGACCTGCACTTTCAGCACCGAGAGCGGAGTGCGCATCTGGTGCGAGGCATCGGCGGTGAAGCGGCGCATGGCGCTGGTGGCATCGTCGAGCCGGGCGAGCAGGCGGTCGAACGAGCGCGACAGCGGTTGCAGCTCGGCGGGCAGCGGGCCGGTGCGCAGCGGGGAGAGGTCCGGCGCGGCGCGGGTGTCGCGCGCCTCGATGGCGGCGCGCAGTTCGGCGAGCGGGCGCAGGCTCCAGCCCAGCGCCGGGCGGATCAGCGCGAGCGCGAAGCCGACCAGCACCACTTCGCCCAGCAGCAGCGCCGTCATCAGCCGCTGACGCAGGGCATTACGGTTGTCGAGCGTCTCGGCCACCTGCACCACCACCGGCGCCTGCACGCGCGGCAGGTCTCGCCGCACTTCGCCGATGCGAATGCGCTGGCCGCGATACTCGGCATAGCGAAAACGCGGCTCTTCGGTGGAAAGGCTCGCAAGGTCGGGCGCGGGCAGGTCGGCGTAGCCGGTCAGCAGTTCGTCGCCCACGGCGATGCGGTAGTAGACATTGTCGCGCTCGGAATTCTCCAGCATCCCGAAGGCGGCGGGCGGCAGGTCCAGGGTGACATCGCCGCGCTCCACCTGCACGGTCTCGGCGATGGCACCCAGCGCGCCGCCCAGCACGCGGTCGTTGGTGCGGCGCACGACATCGGAGATCAGCGCCCAGCCGATCACGCCCAGCGCCAGTGCCGCGATCACCAGCGGACCCAGCATCGCGATGCCGAGCCGGCGGCGCAGCGACAGCGCTCGTTTGGTCGTGTCCTCGGCGGCCGTCACGAACGGTCGAGCATGTAGCCGACCCCGCGCACGGTGCGGATCGCCGGGCCGTCCGGCGCCAGCTTGCTGCGCAGGCGGGTGACATTGACTTCCAGCGCATTGGAACCGACCGGATCGTCGAAGCCGAAGACTTCGGCCTGCAAGGTCTCGCGCGAGACGATCTGCCCGGCGCGCGCGGCCAGCGCTTCCAGCACGGCCCATTCGCGGCGGCGCAGTTCGATCAGGCGTTCGCCCACTTCGACGCGCCCGGTGGAGCGGTTGATGGTCATCGCACCGATCCGCATTTCCGGCGCGGCATCGCCGCCCCGCCGCCGCCCGAGCGCGCGGACGCGGGCTTCCAGTTCCTCGACGTCGAAAGGCTTGCGCAAGTAGTCGTCGGCGCCGAGGTCCAGCCCCCGCACCCGGTCGTCGAGGCCGTCGCGGGCGGTGAGCATCAGCACCTGCACCTGATCGCCGCGCGCCCGCAGCCGGGCCAGCACTTCGAATCCGTCGATATCGGGTAGGCCGACGTCGAGAATCACCAGCGAGTAAGGCTCCGTCGCCGC
This sequence comes from Novosphingobium sp., assembly GCA_017745295.1. Classification (GTDB taxonomy): domain Bacteria; phylum Pseudomonadota; class Alphaproteobacteria; order Sphingomonadales; family Sphingomonadaceae; genus Novosphingobium. The sequence continues at coordinate 8,500 of JAGHZR010000010.1, read as the reverse complement.
CACCGAAAGCGCGTCCTCGCCGCTGGCGACATGGTCGATCGCGTGGCCTGCCGCGCGCAGCAGAGAGATTACCCCGCGCGCGAGAGGGGCGTCATCCTCGACGATCAGGATGCGCATGGGGGCACTTTTTGGTGAAAGGTGGATGACAGCTTCGGATCGTAGACCATGCCCGGCAGCTTATCCGACATCAGATGCGGAAAGCGAGAGGATACGGGAATGCGCAGCTTCATCACGGTTCTGGCACTGGCAGCGACAGTCGCGTTTCCCGCGATGACCGCGCCTGCCGATGCCCAGCGCCCGAGCCGGCCGATACAGCGTCCGGCGGGCTACCCGCGTTCCTACGACAGCCTCATCGCCGATGCCCGCACCGAAGGCACCGTGCGCATCTATGCCAATGCCGACAAGGCGGAGATGGTGCCGGTGGTCTCGGCCTTCCGGCGGCTCTATCCGGGCATCCAGGTGCTCTATGCCGATCTCGGCTCGGCCGAGCTCTATCGTCGCTACACGCAGGAAGTCCGCGCGAAGACCTACTCGGCGGACATCGTCTGGTCCTCGGCGATGGACCAGCAGGTCAAGCTCATCAACGACGGCTACGCGCAGCAATATGCCAGCCCCGAGAAGCCCGCGCTGCCGGAAACGGCGGTGTGGAAGAACATGGGCTTCGGCGTCACTGCCGAGCCGATCGGGATCGTCTACAACAGGAAGTTGGTTCCGGCGGCGCAAGTGCCGCAGAGCCACCAGCAGCTGGAGCAATTGCTGCGCCGTCGCCGCGCCGCCTTCACGGGCAAGGTCGCGACTTTCGATCCGGCGCGCTCCAATGTCGGTTATCTCTATCTCTCGCAGGACTTCCAGATCACCCGCGACACCCGCAGCCTCGTCGAGGCGATGGCGGCGACGCGCCCGGTGCTCATGACCCATACCGAGGAGATGCTGCAGGGCGTCGCCTCGGGCAAGCTGGCGATGGCCTACAACGTGATCGGCTCCTACGCGCTCGAACGGGCGCGGCGCGATCCCAGCATCGGCGTCGTCTTCCCGCGCGACTACACCATCGTCACCTCGCGCATCGCTTTCATCTCGCGCGAAGCGCGCCACCCGGCTGCCGCGCGCCTGTTCCTCGATTTCCTGCTCTCCCGCGCCGGACAGGCCCAGCTTGCCCGCCACAGCCTCTGGCCGGTGCGCACCGACGTGCCCGCTTCCCACCGCCTTCCTGCCGGACAGGCCCGCCCCGTGCGCGTCGGTCCGCAGCTTCTCGTCAATCTCGATCGCCTGACCCGTGAGCGCTTCCTGCGCGACTGGAACGCGGTCCTCGCCTCCGGACACAAGACTCCATGAAGATGTTTGCATCGGGCACTGCGCTCGTCGCCCTGGTCGCGGCGACTCCGGCGCTGGCCCAGGAACCGACGAAGGAAGACCTCGCCGAACTCGTGCGCGCGCAGGCTGCGGAGATCGCCTCGCTGCGCCAGCGGGTGGAGAAGCTGGAGGCCGGGCAATCGGCTCCGGTCATGGCTGCGGCTCCGCAAGCGCCTGCCGCTGCACCGGAACCTGCTCCGCAAGTCGTGGTGACGCAGCCTTATGCGCCGCAGCTGCTTCCTCCCGGACCCGCCGAGCGCGATATCGAGCGCGTGCGTGCCGCCGCCGTCTTGGCCTCGGGGGTGAGCACCGAATGGGGCGCGGGCCTGCCGGTGTTCCACTCCGCCGACGGCATGTTCAGCTTCAAGCCGCGCGGGCGCATCATCACCGATGTCAGCACCACCACTGGCTCGAAGTACAGCGGCCGCAACCTTACGACCACCGGCATGCGCGCGCTGCGCATGGGCCTGGAAGGCACTGTCGGCACCCACTTCTTCTACCAGTTCGAGACCGACTTCTCGGAAAACGAGGTCGATGTCGTCACCGCCTTCATGGGCTGGCGCAACCGCATCGCGCCGGGCATGGACTACGACGTGCGCGTCGGCCACTTGTTCAACGACCGCAGCTTCGAAGGCTCGACCGGCTCGGATTCGACGCCGTTTACCGAGCGTTCGGTGGTCGCCACCGCGATCATCCCGCAGCGCGCCTTCTACGGCCTCGGCGTGATGCCGCGCCTGTTCTGGAAGACCGGCCACGCCTCGCTGACCCTGACCGGTGACCGTATCGACGGCGACCAGTCCACCTCAGACAACCGCACCGTGCTCGCCCGCGCGCACTGGAATCCGATCAAGTCCGACCGTCAGGTGCTGCACCTCGGCGTGTGGGGCTTCGACGAGATGCTCCATCCCGGCAAGAATACGCTGACGCGCAATACGGTGATCGGCGGGCGCTTCAACGGCGCGCTCCGCCTTTCGACCGGCACCTTGACCGGCGGCACCGGCACCACCGGCTACGGCGTGGAACTGGGCGGCTATTCCGGCCCGCTCTGGATCATGGGCGAGGCGGGCGAGCGCCATGCGCGGCTCGACAATGGCCGCCCCGATTTCGTCACCCGCGCCTGGAGCGTTTCGGGCGGCTGGTTCCTGACCGGCGACCTGCCCCCCTACAACCCGCGCCTTGGCAGCTTCGGCCAGCCCAAGGTGCTGCGCCCGGTGTTCGAAGGCGGCCCCGGCGCGATCGAACTGACCGCCCGCTACGAAAACCTGGCGTTCGACGACATCGTAACCCCCGCACAGGGCTGGGCGGCGACCTTGGGCGTGAACTGGTATCTCAACAGCTTCACCCGCTTTCAGGTCAACGCGATTCACTGGAACACGCAGAATACCGCCGGTGCCTACACCGGGAAAGATGATGGACAGACTTTGACCGCCCGCGTCGGCGTCACGTTCTGATCCGTCCCATCCATCCATGACAGACATTCGGGGACAATCATGAGTCTCGCCCTTATCGGCTTCCTGATGGTGGCCACTTTCATGACGCTCATCATGACCAAGCGGATGACCCCGCTGGTCGCGCTGGTCGTCGTGCCCACGCTGTTCGCGCTGCTCGCCGGTTTCCACGCCGGGCTGGGCGACATGATGATCGAGGGCCTGACCAAGCTGGCGCCCACCGGCGTCATGCTGCTCTTCGCGATCCTGTTCTTCAGCACGATGACCGACACCGGCTTGTTCGATCCGCTGGTGGGCCGCCTGATCCGGCTGGTCCACGGCGATCCGATGCTGATCCTGATCGGCTCGGTGGTGCTCTGCGCGCTCGTGAGCCTCGATGGCGACGGTTCGACCACCTACATCATCACGATGGCCGCCATGCTGCCGCTCTACAAGCGTTACGACATGAACCGGCTCTACCTCGTCTGCCTGCTGATGGTGACGAGCGGGGTGATGAACCTGACGCCCTGGGGCGGGCCGACCGCGCGCGCCGCCAGTGCGCTGAAGCTCGATCCCTCGACTCTCTTCCTGCCGCTGATTCCGGGCATGATCGCCGGTCTTGCCTTCCTGATCCTGCTGGCGATCCACTTCGGCCGCAAGGAACGCCGCCGCATCGGCCGCGTCGAAGCTGTGACGCCCAGGGAACTGGAGGACTTCGCCGTCTCGCAGTGGCCCGAGGCACGCCGTCCGAAGATGATCTGGTTCAACGCCGCGCTTGTCGTCGCGCTGTTGGTGCTGCTGGTCTGGGGCGTGCTGCCGCTGCCGATCCTGATGATGCTGGCTTTCGCCGTCTCGATGATCGCCAACTACCCGCATGTGAAGGAGCAGAAGGAGCGCATCGCCGCCCATGCGGGCAACGTGCTGGCGGTGGTCTCGCTGATCTTCGCGGCGGGCATCTTCACCGGCATCCTGTCGGGCACCGGCATGGTCGAGGCGATGAGCCGCGAGGTGGTGAATTTCATCCCGCCGTTCCTGGGCCCCTACATGGCGCCGATCACGGCGCTCATCAGCCTGCCGGGCACGTTCTTCATCTCCAACGACGCCTTCTACTTCGGGATGCTGCCGATCCTCGCCGAGGCGGGCGCGCATTACGGCGTGGAGCCGATGGCCATCGCCCGGGCCTCGCTGATGGGGCAGCCGGTTCACCTGCTCAGCCCCTTGGTGCCCTCGACCTACCTGCTGGTCAGCCTTGCGGGCGTGGACCTCGCCGATCACCAGCGCTTCACGCTGGTTCCGGCAGCGCTGTGCTGTCTGGTGATGACGGTCGTGGGGATGCTGGTTCTGGCGTTCCCGTTCGTGGGATGACGGCGTGACGTTCGCCCCCTTCGCTCTCTACCTCACACCCCGTCACCCTGAACTTGTTTCAGGGTCCATCGGGCGGTTGGGGCCGGAGGGTTGGACAGCAAACCGCGAATGCCGCAAGCGCATCAACCCTCCGGTTGAGGCCGAGGAATGGGTCCTGAAACAAGTTCAGGATGACGGACTCTCAATGACGATTCATGGATGACGGGGAGCGTGCAGGCCTTGGCTGATACCCGCATGATCCTGCGCTTCCTCGCCGCGCTGGCCCTCGGCGCGGCAGGGGGCGCTGCGTTCTGGTCGATCGGAGCGCCGCTGCCCTGGGTGCTCGGCGCGATGACGGCCTGCGCGGCGGGAAGCATCGCCGGTCTGCCCATCGCTGCCTCCTCGGCCACGCGCCGCCCGATGTCGGCGGTGATCGGTGTCGTGCTCGGCAGCGCCTTCCATCCCGGTCTGCTCAGGCAGGCGGCGGAGTGGATCGTGCCGATCGCGCTTCTGCCGCTATTCCTCGTCAGCGCGGCGTTTCTTTGCGTCGTCTATTTCCGCCGCGTCGCCCGCTTCGACCCGCCGACCGCCTACTTCGCAGGCATGCCCGGAGGCATTGCCGAGATGGTGCTGATGGGCGCCGAGCGCGGCGCCGAGGAGCGCATGATCGGCCTGATCCACGGCGCGCGCATTTTCCTCGTCGTCTTCATCCTGCCGTTCCTGATCCGCGCCTTCGAGGCAGACGTCCACGCGCCGCCGCTCGCCGCGCCGCTGCTGACCGAAGCGACCGGCTGGCCGTTGCTTTTCTGGGGCCTCGGCTGCGTGATCGTCGGCAGCCTGCTCGGCCGCGCCTTGCGCCTGCCCGCGTGGCACCTGATGGGGCCGCTATTCGTCAGTGCGCTGGTGCACCTGACCGGCCTTTCCGACTTCCACATCCCGGCATGGGCCATCGCCGCCGCGCAAGTTGGCCTCGGCGCCACTATCGGCTGCCGCTTCGTCGGTCTTGATCTCAAGACGCTGGGCCGAACCCTGCTGCTGGCGGCGGGATCGACGGCGATCCTGCTACTTGTAACCTTCGTCTGGGCCTTTGCGATCGGTTGGGCTACGGGGCTCAACCCGGCGCTCGTCGCGCTGGCCTATTCGCCCGGAGGGGTGGCGGAAATGAGCATGGTCGCGTTGAGCCTCTCGCTGGAGGCGGGCTTCGTGATCGTTCACCACCTCGTGCGGGTGATGCTGGTCATCGTCGGCGCGCCGCTGTCCTTCCGTATCATGGGAGCCACTAATGACCGCGCCTGATCCCCGTGAACAGACCATCGCCTTGCTCTATCAGGCGCTCGAACCGCCGGTGATCGACGGCGCCCGCAAGGAGGCCAAGCCCGGCGGCTATTCCGACAGCGGCGCCGATATCGGCGTCGCCCTGCGGGCGGCGGGCTGCACCCTGGCGACGCCGGTGGGCGATCCCGATCCTATGCGCGTCTTAGACTGGGTCTGGCCCGATACCGAGGAAGGCATCGCCGCCGCGCTGGAGGCGGGCGCGACTTTGCTCTGGGCCAATACCGTGGTCTTCGCAGGCCACCCGATCGAGGCGGCCAGCCGCAAGGCCTGGATCGTCGGCCCCGACCCGCAGGCGATGCAGGCGATCGACGACAAGGCTGCCACCAATGCCCGCCTGCTGGCGGCAGGCCTGCCGGTCGCGCGCTCGTGGCTGATCGACGGCGACGGCGATCTGGACGCGCAACTTGCGCCCTTCGCGGACTGCCTCCCGCTGGTAGTGAAGCCCTTGCGCGGGCGCGGCAGTCAGGGCGTGGGCGTGGCCCGCAGCGGCGAGCAACTCACCGCGCAAGTCCGCGATCTGGCCGAGAGCCGCCGCTTCGGCGCGGCGATCATGCTGGAGCAGTTCCTGCCGGGGCAGGAGATCACCGTGACCGTCATGCCCGCCGCCTGCCGGGAGGGTGCGACCGCACCTTTCGCGCTGCCGCCGGTGCGCCGCTTCGACCAGATCGGAGACGTCGCGCCCTATAACGGCGACGTCCCGGTCAGCCGCAACAGCGCGGCGATGACCCCGTGGGAGCGGGCCAATTCGGCGATCATGGCCGTGACCGAGGCCTGCGAGCAGGCGGGCGCGCTTCTCGCCATCCGCTCGCCGATGCGGATCGACTGCCGCGCCGATGCCGCGGGCCGCTATTTCCTCTTCGACGTCAATGCGAAGCCCAACCTCACCGGTTCCGGCCGACCGGGCCGCGAGGACGAAGACAGCCTTTCCACCCTCGCTGCGGCCGCTATCGGCTGGAGCTATCCCGACTTTCTCGTGGCGACCGCTCGCGGCGCCTGGACCAACAGGAACCTTTCCGCATGACCGAACTGTGGCAGCACATCGTTGCCGATTTCTCCAACCTCGGCTCGCCCGCCGCGCTCGCCGCTTTCGGACAGGTGGTGCTGATCGACGTGATGCTGGCGGCCGACAATGCCATCGTCGTCGGCGCGCTGGCCGCCGGGCTTCCCGCCGCGATGCGCCGCAAGGTGATCCTGATCGGCGTGCTGGCCGCGCTCGTCCTGCGCATCGCTTTCGCGCTCGTCGTGACCCAGCTGATGCAGATCGTCGGCCTCGTCTTCGCAGGCGGATTGCTGCTGGTCTGGGTGGCGTGGAAGATGTGGCGCGAACTGCGCGAGGACGTTGGCGGAGAGGACGACCCCGTCGCCAAGGCCGCGCCGCGCTCCTTCGCCGCTGCCGCATGGGCAGTGGCCGTGGCCGATGTCAGCATGAGCCTGGACAACGTGCTGGCTGTGGCCGGTGCCGCGCGCGACCATCCCGGTATCCTCGCCATCGGCCTGATCCTGTCGGTGGCGCTGATGGGGCTTGCCGCGAACGTGCTGGCCCGCGTGATCGAGCGCTATCGCTGGATCGCCTATGTCGGCCTGATGGTCATCCTCTACGTGGCCGGAAAGATGATCTGGGAAGGCCTCGTCGACCCCTCGCGCGGCATTCTCGCGCTGTTCTGAGGTGATGCCCTTTGCGAAGATCGCGGCATCAGCCATGCCGCGATCTTCGCAATTCAGTTGAGCGGCCCCGGCGGCGGAACCGCGTTCCCCGTCTGGCTGCTGGTGACGACCGCGCGTGCCTGCGAGACCCGGCTATGGGGCGGCACACTGTGGGTCAGCCAGACATTGCCGCCGATTTCGGAACCCCTGCCGATGGTCACCCGCCCCAGGATCGTGGCGGCGGCGTAGATCACCACGTCGTCCTCGACGATGGGGTGGCGCGGCTGCGCCCGGATGAGCGCGCCCGAACTTTCCGTCGTGAAGTCCTTCGCGCCCAGCGTGACCCCCTGATAAAGGCGCACATTGTCGCCCACGATCGCGGTTTCCCCCACCACGACGCCGGTGCCGTGGTCGATGAAGAAGCCGCGTCCGATCCTGGCTGCGGGATGGATATCGATCCCGGTGCTGCCATGGGCGATTTCCGAGAGGATGCGCGCCACCAGCGGAGCGCCCAGCCCGTGCAGGGCATGGGCGAGCCGATGGTGGATGATCGCTAGCAGTCCGGGATAGCAGATCAGCACTTCGTCGAGACTGCGTGCTGCCGGATCGCCCCGGAAGGCGGCTTCGATGTCGAGGTCCAGCAGGCGCCGGATCGCGGGCAGGCCACGAGAGAATTCCAGCACGATGGCGTTCGCCCGCTGCTCCGCCGCATCGCTCTGCCCGCCTGCGCCGTAGTAGAGTTCCAGCCGCACTTGCGCCTGAAGGCGGCTGAGCGCGATCTGCAGGGACTGGGTGACGAAAGTCTCCTCGTTGTGGAGCCGCACGAAGTCCGGCCCGAGCCTCAGCGGAAACAGCGCGCCGCAGAGTTCCTCGGCCACTTTCGCCAGCCGCACGCGCGAGGGGAAGCCCTCCACGCCGTATTCGGCATGCTGCATGTTGGCCGTGCGCCAGCCGCGCCGGATTTCCGCCAGTTCTTGGACGATACCCTCGACGTTCCAGAAATCGTCGGTCGCGGCGGCAACCGGTTCCGCCTCCCTGAGATCGGCACGATCGGCATCGGTAGTGGGGTTCGGCATCGTTTTCACCTCTTTGATGAGGGATCACGAAGCTTGGCGTTGTCGCCTGAGCGTCGCGCGCTTTAGCCGTTGGTAACGCGGAGCAAGCTGCATCCCGATCAAAAGCCGCGTAGCCTGTTTATTTGAGAAGAGGTCGGGCCAGTCAAGCAAGCCGGTCCGAAATGGCGATAGAAAATCTGACGGCGGCGAAAGCGAGGGTTGGCGGCAAAGAAAAAGCCGCCCGGGGCAGGGCGGCTTTTTCCTCCAATCGTCATTGCGAGGCCCGTAAGGGCCGCGGCAATCCAGAGCGGTGCTGTGCGACTCTGGATTGCTTCGCTGCGCTCG